>NZ_PVZS01000096.1 GCF_003004785.1 Alsobacter soli | reverse complement strand
TTCTCGTAGGCGAACGTGCCCATCATGCCCGCCGCCATGTGGTAGAGGTGGTGGCAGTGGAAGGCCCACCGGCCGGGGTTGTTGGCCTGGACTGCAACCGTGGCGGACGCCATCGCCGGCACCAGAACGGTGTCGCGCCAGGCGCCTGGCACCTTGCGGCCATCCAGCACCACCACCCTGAAGTGGTGCCCGTGGAGGTGCATCGGGTGGCTCATCATGCCGCGTTTGCGCATGGTGACCGCGACGGTGTCGCCCTGGCGCACGAGGAGCGGCCGGTCGAAGTCCATCCCCCACTGGTAGCCCGCCATCGTC
>NZ_PVZS01000095.1 GCF_003004785.1 Alsobacter soli | reverse complement strand
TTCTCGTAGGCGAACGTGCCCATCATGCCGGCCGCCATGTGGTAGAGGTGGTGGCAGTGAAAGGCCCACCGGCCGGGGTTGTTCGCCTGGACCAAGACCGTGGCGGACGCCATCGCCGGGACCAGAACGGTGTCGCGCGAGGCGCCTGGCGCCTTGCGGCCATCCAGCGCCACCACCCTGAAACGGTGCCCGTGAAGGTGCATGGGGTGGCTCATCATGCTTCGGTTGCGCATGGTGACCGCGACCGTGTCGCCCTGGCGCACGAGGAGCGACCGGTCGAACGCCATCCCCCACTGGTAGCCCGCCATCGTC
>NZ_PVZS01000094.1 GCF_003004785.1 Alsobacter soli | reverse complement strand
TTACATTTCAAAAACTCTGCTTACCAGGCGCATTTCGCCCAGGGGATCACCATAATAAAATGCTGAGGCCTGGCCTTTGCGTAGTGCACGCATCACCTCAATACCTTTGATGGTGGCGTAAGCCGTCTTCATGGATTTAAATCCCAGCGTGGCGCCGATTATCCGTTTCAGTTTGCCATGATCGCATTCAATCACGTTGTTCCGGTACTTAATCTGTCGGTGTTCAACGTCAGACGGGCACCGGCCTTCGCGTTTGAGCAGAGCAAGCGCGCGACCATAGGCGGGCGCTTTATCCGTGTTGATGAATCGCGGGATCT
>NZ_PVZS01000093.1 GCF_003004785.1 Alsobacter soli | reverse complement strand
GTTGTTGAGCGCTTCCTGGGTGATCCGGTATGCGGCGATCGCTACCTCCTCGGTGAGGTCGTCTGCCTTCCCGCCGTGCCGCACCAAGGTCTTCACGGAGGTGCGCTGCTGCCATTCCTGGGCATAGGCCGTGAGAGCCGCCTGGAGGCCCATGTCATCAAGGGCGGTGGGCCTCAAGTCGGAAGCAACGCGGTGGATCTCGCGGCCGATGGAGCCGGTAAGATCCTGCAGCCACCGCACGCGTCCCAGGAGGTCATCTCTGGCGCCAAGCGAGCGTTCGAGGCTCTTGAGGCCCAGGGAAAGACCCGTGACCGTCTGGCCGACTTG
>NZ_PVZS01000092.1 GCF_003004785.1 Alsobacter soli | reverse complement strand
AAATGGCGGTCGCGCCATCCTGGCGGAGCTCCTCCGCCCGAGCCGCGAGCGGGCCGACGTCGACGCCCCTCTCGGCCAGAAAGCGGGCGTTGCCGAGCGCCACGGCGCGGCCGTCCACGGCGCCGAGCGCCCCCTTGCCGGTCGGGGAGTCGAAGTCGGCGAGCTGGCCGGGGGCGATGCCCCTGGCCTCGGCGGCCGCCACGATGGCCACCGCCAGCGGGTGCTCGCTTGCGCGCTCCACCGTGGCCCCGAGGCGCAGGATCTCAGCCTCGGAGAAGCCTTCCGCCGGCACGACGGCCGTGACCGCGGGCTTGCCCTCGGTCAGGGT
>NZ_PVZS01000091.1 GCF_003004785.1 Alsobacter soli | reverse complement strand
ACCAGCGACGAGTTCCGCTTCGTGGTGGCTGAGCAGTTGCGCGAGATCGGCGTGGAGGCCGAGATCGTGCTGGAGCCGCAGCCGCGCGACTCCGGGCCGGCGGTCGCCGTGGCGGCCGTGCTCGGGGCGCAGCGCCACGCGCGCCAGCTCGTGCTGGTGCTACCCTCCGACCACTACATCCCGGACGGCGAGGCCTTCCGCGACGCCTGCGAGGGCGCCGCCAAGGGGGCCCAGGACGGCTACGTGATGACGCTCGGCGTCCGGCCGACGGCGCCCGCCACGGGCTACGGCTATATCCGGGCCGGCAAGGCCACGGGCTCGGGCGAGGC
>NZ_PVZS01000090.1 GCF_003004785.1 Alsobacter soli | reverse complement strand
CCGGCCGGCTTCGCCCACGGCTTCTGCACGCTCGTGCCGAACTGCATGGTGGCCTACAAGGTCAGCGCCTATTACAGCCGCGAGCACGACCGCAGCCTGGCCTGGGACGACCCGGAGCTCGGCATCCCGTGGCCGGTGGCGGCGGACGCCGCCGTGCTGTCCGACAAGGACCGCGCCGCGCCGCGCCTGGCGGCGCTCGGCCCCGTTTTCGAATGACGTGAAGGATTGGCGATGCGCGTTCTTGTCACCGGCGGTTGCGGCTTTATCGGCTCCGCCCTCGTGCTCCACCTGGTGCAGGACCTCGGCCACGAGGTGCTCACCGTCGACGCCATGAC
>NZ_PVZS01000009.1 GCF_003004785.1 Alsobacter soli | reverse complement strand
GCAGCCCGCTCCCCCGGCCGCCGCCCCGGCGCCCGCGCCCGCCGCCCGGCCTGCGCCGAAGCCGACCGACCTCGTGGACTTCGACTCCCTGGAGGCCGAGATGTCCCGCCTCCTGGGCCGCGACGTGGGCTCCAAGTCCTGACCGGAAGGCGAGGCCCGCCCGCCTCGCACCCTCTGGATTTCATCGCTGCGCCTTGTGGTCCCCGGGCTTGCCCGGGGATCTCCGCTTCTGGCGCCGCCTGAACGCCTCNGCCGAGATGTCCCGCCTCCTGGGCCGCGACGTGGGCTCCAAGTCCTGACCGGAAGGCGAGGCCCGCCCGCCTCGCACCCTCTGGATTTCATCGCTGCGCCTTGTGGTCCCCGGGCTTGCCCGGGGATCTCCGCTTCTGGCGCCGCCTGAACGCCTCCTGCCGTCATTGCGAGCGAAGCGAAGCAATCCAGGGGCGGCGAGCAGCGAGCGCAGAGCCCTGGATTGCTTCGTCGCTCCGCTCCTCGCAAGGACGGGAGGCGTGCGACGCGTTCAGGTGACTGCGCTCATCAGAAACGACGCCCGGTTCTCCACAGCCGCTGTGGCCTGCGGCGCTCCGGGCAGGTGACCGGGTGGGAAGCGGCGTCCTAGGGTCGCCGCATGGAACAGGGGATTCGGTCTCGGCGGTGGCGCTTGGCGCTTGCGGCGGCGTTCGCCGTTGGCGGCCTGCTGGCCGCCGGGGCGGCGGCGGCCCAGACCCTGTCCCTGGATCTCGGCGCCGGCCAGAGCGTCAACGAGCGCGCGCTGCAGCTCGTGTTCCTGGTCACCGTCCTGTCCCTGGCGCCGGCCGCCGTGGTGATGGTGACCTCCTTCACCCGCATCGTGGTGGTGCTCTCGCTGCTCCGCTCCGCCATTGGCGCCCCCACCGCGCCGCCCAACGCAGTGATCGTGAGCCTGGCGCTGTTCCTCACCGCCTTCGTGATGGCCCCGACCCTGCGGACCGTCTACGACACCGCAGTCACGCCGCTCCTCGCGGGTCAGATCCAGTCCCAGCAGGCCTTCGACCGCGGCTCCCAGCCCATCCGAACCTTCATGCTCAAGCACGTGCGCGAGAAGGACCTCGAGCTTTTCCTCGACATGTCGCGCGAACCCCGCCCCGCGACGCCCGAGGCGACGCCGCTGTTCACCCTCATCCCGGCCTTCATGATCTCGGAGCTGCGCCGAGCCTTCGAGATCGGCTTCCTGTTGTTCATCCCCTTCCTGATCATCGACCTGGTGGTCGCCTCCATCCTGATGTCCATGGGCATGATGATGCTGCCCCCAGTCACAGTGGCGCTGCCGTTCAAGCTGATCTTCTTTGTCCTGGTGGACGGCTGGAGCCTCGTGGCCGGCAGCCTCGTCCAGAGCTACGGCGGGTAGCCGTTCTCGCCGTCATCCCCGGCGCGCCGCATGCGCGGCAAGGGGATCCAGGGCAAGGCGCACATAGCACTGGACCAGCGCCCTCCACCGTCATTGCGAGCGAAGCGAAGCAATCCAGGAGCCCGCGGGCGCAAACCGACAAACTGGCGCCTCATGGCTCCTGGTTCGCTTCGTCGCTGCGCTCCTCGCAATGACGATCAGGAAAAAAGGCGTCTTACCTTACGCCTTCCCCGGGCCGGCGTGCTCCGCTTCCGCCTTCTTGGGCTCGGCCGGGGCGCCGCCCTTGTCGGCTTGCGGGGCATCCTGCGGGGATTCCGGCGGCTTGGGCGCGGGCTGCTTCCCTGCCTTGGCCGGACGCGGCGGCAGCGCCGGGGTGTCGGGGTAGCGCTTGCGGTATTCGCCGAGGAACTCGGAGAGCGTGTCCGAACTCGCCACGCTGCGGGCCACCTCGCGGTAGGCCGGCGAAAGCTGCGCGCTCGGCAGGGTGACCAGCATGAAGGCCTTGGCGTCGGCGCTGTCCGCCATCTTGGTGGCGAACTTCGCCCGCAGTCGCTCCAGGGCGAGGTTTTCGTCTCCCAGCCCGTACGCGATGGCGGCCCGCATGACGTCCGCGCGTGCGGCGTCGTCCAGCGGCTCCGGGCCCTGCCAACGGTCGCCCACCATACGCTCGAAGACCTCGCCGGCTTCCCGCCAGCGACGGCCCTGCCACAGGACGTCGGCGCGCAGGCGCTCGACGTCCGGGCCGCTTTCGGCGTCGATCATCTCCAGCGCGAGGTCCGTGCGCGACAGGTCCGACAGGGCGCGCGCCTCCAGCAGGGAACGGCCCCGCTTCAGCTCCTGGGGCAGCTCGGCGAGGCGGCTGTCCATCAGGGCCTTGTAGGCCTTTGCGGGCTGGCGGTTCATCAGGTAGAGCACCGCCAGCCGGGTGGCGACCCCGGCCTTCGCGGCCCCGTTCAGGCGGTTGTCGACCTGGTATTGCAGCAGGTCCGCCGCCTCGCCCAGGAGGTCAAGCGAGACGAGCCGCTCGGCGAGGCGCCGGATCATCTCGTCGCCGCGCCGCCCGGGGGGCGTGAACTCCTTGAAGTCGAAATAGAGCGCCAGCGCGTCGATCCGCGGAATCGCGTCGGCCTTGCCTTCGAGGAACAGCTGCTCGAAGCGGCTCGCCGCCTCGTCGTAGAGCGAGCGGGTGGCGTCGTCGTCGGGGAACAGCGTGCTCGCCTGGCGCGCCGTCCGGAACGCGTCGCGCCAGCGCTCGTCTTCCGCATAGAGCCGCCCGAGCGTGGCGAGGGTCTTCACCTCCGTCTCGTCGCCGCGCCAGGAGACGGACAGCACCTCGAGGTCCCCGATGGCGGTCGTCCGCTCGATGCTGTGGTCCTTCAGCGCCAGCAAGGCCCCGTAGAGCCGCGCCGCGGCCTCCACCGGCCGCACGGCCGTGCCCGCGAGCTTCTTGTACGTCTGCAGGGCCTCGTCCACGCGGCCGAGGCCTTCGGCGACCCGGGCGCCCACCAGCAGCGCGTAGTCGCGGTCGCCCTTGTCCGCGTCGCGCCCGTCCACCTGGTCGAGCAGGCGCTGCGCGAGCCCGTAGTCGCGCTGCTCGAGCGCGGCTTCCGCGAAGGCGGGCAGCAGGCGCGCCTGCAGCCCCTCCGGATAGGCGGGCAGCACGCGCGCGGCGCGCCTGTACTGCGCGAGCGCCTGCGGCCAGCGGCGCTCCAGCGCGTCCCCGTAGGCGCGCCAGAGCAGGGCCTCGGGCTCGTTGGCGAGCGCGTCCGCGCCCAGGAGCTTGTTCGCCTCCGCGAGCCGGCCCGCGATCGTGAGCGCCGCGCCCTTGAGCACCAGCGTGGACCTGTCCGTGGCCGTGTCGGGCGCGTCCGCGAGCGCGACCTCGATCGCGCCCAGGGCCTCGGGCGCGAGCCCGGCCGCGAACTGCAGGCGCGCCAGCGCCAGGCGCGCTTCAGCCCGGGCGTTGCGCGGCGCGTCCGCGGCGGCGCGCTCCAGCGCGCGCAGCTGCTCGCGCACGACTCCCGCACGCGCGCGCGCCCACGTGTCCGCGTCCACCACGAGCCTGGGCGCCTGCCCGGGCGCGGCCGCCAGCGGCAGCTCGGGCAGCGCGGACACGACGAGCCCGCCGTCGCGCGTGACGGACACGTCGTCCACGCCCGCGCGCACGGCCACGTCGTCCGAAGTCGGAACCACCACCACGCCCTGGGCGGAGGGGAGGACCTGGAAGTCCACGAAGCCCTGCGCCTTAACCACCCCGCGGGCGGAGCGCCGGCCGGTGACGATGGCGAGCTTGTCCCCCGCTTCCGGGTCCTCGACCCAGTGCACGGAGGACAGGTCGGGGAACGCGGCCCGCACCACGGTCCGGCCGTCCGGAGCCGCCCCGCGGCCGAAGCTGATGACGTCGCTCGGCGCGATCAGCTCGTCCCCCAGGGTGACCACCCATTGCCGATCCGCCGCCGCGGCCCGCACCAGGGCCGGCTTGGCGAGCGACAGCCGCAGGATGGACAGCCGTCCCACCCGGCGGACATCCACTTTGGTGACAAGGCCGGGCGCGGAAAGCCCGATCTGCGCCGGGTCGAACGGCGCGGCGCTCTCGGCCGCGATCCACACGATGCCGGCCCGCTCGAACACCGCCAGGCCCGTCTCGGGCGGCAGCGGAATGGCGAGCCGAACAGACCCCCGGTCCGTGCTCACGCCCAACTTGATGGCGGCCTGCTCGGCAGGCGCGGCCGCCAGAGCGCGCTCGTCGGCGTCGGCCGGCCGCACGAAGGCCGGAACCGGCGCGATCACCGGCTTGGCGACGGTGGGCGCAGGCGCCGGGGCCTCCGCGGCCGCGGCCTTGGCGGGCTTGTCGGGCTTGGGCCCGGCCTCCGGGCTTGGCGAGGCGGCCGTCTTCCCCGGCTTCCCCACCGGCTTCGGCGGGGCGAAGTCGAGCACGTAGGACTCGTCCTCCCGGAAGCCGCGTACGTCCACGCCGGGCGCCGCCGTCAGGGTGAGGCGCAGCCGCCCCGGCGCCGCTTCCGCCTCGACCTCAGGCATCAGCGCCGGCAGCGCCGCCTTCAGCCGGGCGGCGTCGACCTTCAGGTTGCCCTCGAAGCTGAGCTCGACGCGAGCGCCGTCCTTCGCCATGTCGACGGGCGTCAGCCCCGGCAGCTCGAACACCAGGCGCGAGAATGTCGGGGTCGTGCCCACGCGGAAAGTGAGATTCCGGGTTTCCTCGCTGGCGCGCTTGCGGGCGAGGCGCCGGGCCGTTTCCTCGGCCTCCTTGGCGCGGCGTGTCAGCTCGTCGATGACCTCCTGGGGCAGGCTCGGCGGCATGCCCTTCCAGGACTCCGGCAGCAGGTCGACGAACAGCTTGTCGCCCGCCTCCATCATATTGGGGCGCACAGGCTTTTGCAGCGCCATGCGCATGGTCTTGCCGTCAGGATCGAGGCGAACGGCCGAAACGTAGCTGGGCAGCTCCTGGGTGAGCTTGTCGACCGGGAAGTCCACCTGCCGGTCGAACGTGATCAGCAGGATGCCGTTCATCACCCGGGCCGAGGCCTTGGGCAGGTCGTCGAAGCTGAAGATGGCGCGGCCGTAGCCGTTCATCTCCATCGCCCGCAGGGTGGACTTGGCGGCCAGCGCCGGATGCGAGGCCACGAGCAGCGCCACCGCGGCGCACTGGGCCAGCAGGCGCGACGCCACGCGCGCGCCGGCGGTCCGCCGCGCGTCGCTCCCGGGCCGTGTCCACCGACGCAAGTTCATCCGATCCCAGATCATTCCCCGTCCGAGTTGCAGGACGGTTACGCAACCGTATGGGGAAAGGGCTAACGCGCGATTACCGCCAGTCTGGTCACGTTCAGGCGCCGCCCTCGCCCTTGCCCGTCATTGCGAGGAGCGGAGCGACGAAGCGATCCAGCGCCTAGGCCAAGCCCCTGGATTGCTTCGCTGCGCTCGCAAGGACGGCCGGGAGGCTCCGGCTTCGCTCCGCCATCGCCTAACGCGACCGCGCGCCCGTCCCTACGGCTTGCGCGGGTCGATGGCCGGCAGTTCGCCGGCGGGCAGGCTGGCGTTGCTGGGGGCCGGGGCGACCGCCTGGCGGATGCTGCCCTTGGCGAGCTCCACCGTGAGCCGTTCCGCGGCCTCCGTGGACATGGCGGCCAGGATCTCGGACATCTTGCGCGGGTTCATGGCGTTGACCACGGGCACCAGCACCTTGAGGTCGAGCCGGTCGAACACCTTGGCGGCGTCCTTCGGCTTCATGGCCTCGTACATGGTCACGATGTTCTTCAGCGCCGGGTCGGCCGCAGCCCCCGGCCCGCCAGCGGCGCCCGGCGCGCTCCCCGCCCCGGGCGCGCCACCCTTGGCGCCTTCGAGTTCGCGCAGCTCGTTGATGCGGGCTTCGAGCTTCTTGTCGGCCGCCTTCAGCAGGTTTTCGCGGGTGTCGAGCTCGCGCTGCCGCTCGTCGAGCTGCTCGCGACGCTCGCCCAGGTGCTGCAGCAGGGACTTCTCGGCCGGCGAAGGCTGCGGCTGGTCCAGGTTCACGAGCCCGGCCTGCGGGGCCGCCGGAGGATCCACCTTGTCGGTTTTCTCCTCCTTCTTCTTCGCCGGGACGGTCGAGCCCGTGGTCTCCGGGTCCAGCCTGGCCCGGATGGCCTCGGCCGCATACTGCGCGAGTTGGGAGCGGGGCGCCGTCTCGGGCGAGGAGATCTCGACCGCCTTCAGCAGCAGCAGGCACCCCGCCGCGCCTGCGACTGCCGGCAGCAGACGCAACTTGAAGTCCGCCAGCACGAACTCACGGACGCTGTTCGCCCGGAAGAAGCGGCGCCAGTCGCTCATCAGGCCGCCCGCCCGTTGACCCGGCGGTGGGCGCGCTCGGCGAAAGCCTCGGCGGCCGCCAGGGTCGCGGCGAGGCGGTGCTGCGGCCCCTGGGCGACGGGCGCCGGCTGCGGGGCGACGGCGGGCTGCGACGCCGCGGCAGGGCGCGCGAACGCGTCGCCCCCGCGGGCGCTCTCCACGATGCGGGCGATGCGGGCGATCACGTCGTCGCCCGAGCGGATCTGGCCGGCGAGGTCGGCCGACTGCTGCTCCGCCACGCGCAGGTGCTCGGCGATGGACTTGTCGCAGTCGTTCACCACCGCCCGCAGGCCCGCCACGGCCCGCTCTGCGTTCTCGGTCGCCGTCATCAGGTCCATGATGGTGCGGCGCATGGCGCCCTCGTCCGCCTTGAACCTGCGCAGGCGGCGGTCGAGCATGATGCAGTACGCGATCGTGGCCGCCAGCAGCACGCACACAAGGAGGTCAATGAGCAAGCCGATCATCACTTGTCCTGGGGGGCGGCGGCGCTGGCCTCGTAGGCCGCGAAGGTCGTCTTGGATTTCTTGAGCGGGCGCAGCACCCGTATGGCGATCTTCTCGCCCACCCGGCCCATGCGCCCTTCGGTGAGGAACACCTCCCCGCATTTCAGCTTCACGGGCGCCTCGGGGCTCAGGTCGAACATCAGCGTGTCGCCGACCTTGAGCTCCAGCATCCGCCGCAGGGGCAGCTGCGTCTCGTACAGGATGGCCTCGATGTCGCTGCGCGCCTGCCAGATCTCGGTCGCGAGGTGATCCTCCCAGATCGGGTCGCGGCCGAACTTCTCGCCCATGAAGCTCTGCAGCAGGAGCTCGCGGATGGGCTCGATGGTGGCGTAGGGCAGCAGGATCTCGACCGCCCCGCCCCGGCCCTCCATGTCGATGCGAAGCTCGATCAAGATGGCGGCGTTGGCCGGGCGGGAGATGGAGGCGAAGCGCGGGTTGGTCTCGATGCGGTCGACGTTGAAGTGCACCGGCGACAGCGGCCGGAACGCGTGCTCCGTGTCCTGCAGCACGATGTCCAGCATGCGCCGGACCAGGCTGGTCTCGATGGTGGAATAGGGCCGCCCGTCGAGCCGCGCCGTGGTGGTGGCGCGACGGCCGCCGAGCAGCACGTCGATCACCGAATAGGCCAGCGTCGAATCGACCGTGATCAGGCCGAAATTGTCCCACTCCTCCGCCTTGAACACGGCCAGGATGGTCGGCAGCGGGATGGAGTTGATGTAATCGCCGAAGCGCACGGACGTGATGTCCGAGAGCGACACCTCGACGTTGTCGGAGAAGAAGTTGCGCAGGCTGGTCGTCAGCAACCGCACCAGGCGGTCGAAGACGATCTCGAGCATCGGCAGGCGCTCGTAGGACACCATCGCCGAATCGACGATGGCGCGGATGCCCGAGCGGGCGCCCGCGGTGGCGTCCTCCGTGGTGAAGCCGAGGAGGTTGTCGATCTCGTCCTGGTTGAGGAGCCGGTCGACGCCGGTGTCGGGCACGTTGGCGGTCGCGGCCGCCTCGATCATGGCCGTCCATTCGGCCGCGATCGCGTCGGCGTCGCCAGTCCCGTTGAGATCCTCGTCAGCCATGGTCGCGCGTGCTCACTGGATCAGGATTTCCTTGAAGAGGATGGCGTCCACCTTCGAGGGATAGATCGCGATGTTGATGCGGCGGAGCAGCTCCTCCTTCAGCCGGTACACGCCCGCGGACCCTTCGAGGTCGGAAGGCCGCAACTCGCGCGTGTAAACCTGGAAGGTGTCCTCGATGCGCGGTAGCAGCGGCGTGACCTCGGTCACGAGCTTGGGGTCGGCCACCTCCAGGGCGATCTTCATCTTCAGGTAGCGCGGCCGCTCGCCGGTCTGCTGCGTGTTCTGGCCGCCGAGGTTGACCATCATCTCCTTCATGTCGACGAAGGCGGTCTTCTTTGGCGCAGCCGCAGCCCCATGGTCGCCATGGCCGTCGCCGGCCTCGGCCGCGTGCTCGGCCTGCTTCTTCTTCCACCAGTAGAAGCCGCCCCCGCCCCCGCCGCCCAGGACGAGCAGGGCCGCCGCCGCGATGATGATGAGCTTCTTCTTGCCGCCGCCGACGGCGATCTCGCTGGCTTCGGCCGGCGCCTTGGCCTCGGCGACTTCTTCCGGAGCCCCCTTTTTCGGCTTCTTCGCCATGCCCCAACGAACTCCCTCACGCACCATGCGCCGGAGCCTCGACCTTCGCCGCGTTACGGTTAATGAAGCTTTAAGTTGAGGCGCATGGCGGCAGTTTTTGCCGGGCGCTCCCTGCCGGTAGAACCGGTCTTGCCGGGCCGCCGAAGCCACGCCGATGGCGCACAAGGCTTTGCAACCTCACGCGTTCTTCTCCCTTAACCCATCTTGGCACGGCCGTTGCGGAGACATCGGGGCGATCGTCGTCGCTGGGGAGCGTCGCGGCGGTCGTGGGAACGAGGGAGCGGAGGGCCGGGAAGCCCGCCGCGAACGGGAGATCAACCGGTGGAGAACGCGCTTCTCGTCGGCCTGTCGCGCCAGGTGGCGCTTCAGCGTGAGCTGGACGTCGTCGCCAACAACGTGGCGAACATCAACACGAACGGCTTCAAGGCCCGCTCGCTTCGCTTCGAGGAATACCTCATGCCGAAGGCGAGCGGCGACTCGTTCCAGACGCCCGACCGCCGCATCTCCTTCGTGGAGGACCGCGAGACCCTGCTCGACATGTCGGTCGGCCCGATCGAGCGCACCGGCAACCCGCTGGATGTCGCGATCAACGGCGAGGCCATGCTGGCCGTACAGACGCCGAAGGGCGAGCGCTACACCCGCAACGGCGCGCTGCAGATCAACGCCCAGGGCACGCTGGTGACCAGCGACGGCTACCCCGTGATGGGCGACGGCGGCCCGGTGAGCTTCACCGGCACGGAGAAGTCCATCTCCATCGGCCCGGACGGAACGATCTCCACCGAGGACGGGATGAAGGGCAAGCTGAAGCTCGTGTCCGCCAAGGACCCGAAGGTCTTCAGCAACGAGGGCGCGAACCTCTACGCCAGCAAGTCCGCGACCCAGCCCGCCCCCAAGGAGGTGCGGATCGAATCCGGCGCGCTCGAGCGCTCCAACGTGAAGCCGGTGCTGGAGATGAGCCGCCTCATCGAGATCAACCGGGCCTACGCCAACATTTCCTCGATGCTGCAGCGCTACGACGAAGTCCAGCGCAGCGCCATCGAGAAGCTCGCCGCGATCCCGGCCTGAGGAGCCTGACCCATGCGCGCTCTCTACACCGCCGCGACCGGCATGGCCGCCCAGGAGCTGAACGTCCAGGTCATCTCCAACAACATCGCCAACCTGCGCACCACCGGCTTCAAGCGCCAGCGCATCCAGTTCCAGGACCTGCTCTACGAGAACCTGCGCCGGGCGGGCTCCAGCACCTCCGACCAGAACACCATGGTGCCGTCGGACGTGTCGATCGGCTCGGGCGTGAAGACGGTCTCCACCGCGCGCCTGATGTCCCAGGGCACGCTCACCTCCACGGAAGGCGAGAACGACGTCGCCATCCGCGGCGAGGGCTTCCTGCAGGTCACCATGCCGGACGGCCGCACGGCCTACACCCGCGACGGCTCGCTGGAGCGCGACGCCACCGGCCAGCTCGTCACCCATGACGGCTACCCGATCTCGCCCCAGATCACGGTGCCGCAGAACGCCACCGCCCTGACCATCAGCGCCGACGGCCGCGTGCAGGCCACGGTGCCGGGCCAGACAGCGCCGCAACTGCTGGGTCAGATCCAGCTCGCCCGCTTCGTCAACAAGACGGGCCTCGAGTCGATCGGCGACAACCTCTTCGTGGAGACGGCGGCGTCCGGCCCGGCCACGACCGGCAACCCCAACAGCGAGGGCTTCGGCAACCTGCAGCAGGGTTACCTGGAAGAGGCCAACGTCAACGCCGTGACGGAGATCTCGTCGCTCATCGCCGCGCAGCGCGCCTACGAGATGAACGCCAAGGTCATCACGGCGACGGACCAGATGCTCCAGTCCACCACCGGCATGTTCAGGGGCTGAGCCATGGCGATCGTGACCCTGCTTCGCGCCGCCGGCCTCGCCGGCATGGCCCTCCTGGCGACGCTGGACGCGCCCGCCCCGGCGATGGCCGAAGTTGTCCAGGCTGGCCGCCCCGTCCTGCGGCGCGACATCACCGTGTCCGCCGACGTGATCACCCTCGGCGACCTCGTCGAGAACGCCGGCCCGGCGGCGGGCACGCCCGCCTTCCGCGCCCCGGCGCTGGGCAAGGCCGGCACCATCCAGGCCGCTCGCGTGGTGGAGGCGGCCCGCGCCGCCGGGCTGTCGCTCGATTCGGGGACGGTGTCCCAGGTTGTGGTGAGCCGCGCCTCCCGCCGCGTCCCGCGCGCCGAGATCGAGAGCGCGATCGCCCGGGCGTTGGTGGATCGCTACGCCCTGGACCGCCCGGACGTGTCGATCGCGCTGGACGCCGGCGAGCAGGCCATCCATGTCGAGCCCGAGGCCACCGGCGCCCTGCGCGTCGCGGAGCTCGCCTATGACCCCCGCAGCCGCCGCGTTGACGCCGTGATCGCCCTGCAGGGCAGCCGCACGCTGACGCTGAAGCCGCTGCGCGTGCTCGGCCAGACGGTCGACATGGTGTCCGTGCCGATCCTGCAGCACCCCATCCAGCGCGGCGACTCCGTCACCGCCGCCGACGTCGTGGTGGAGCGCCGTCCGCGCGCCGACTACCCGACCGCCGGCTTCGTCGACCCCGCCAACCTCGTCGGGCGCATCGCCCGCACCGCCATGGCGGCCGGCGCGGCGCTGCGCGAGGCGGACGTGGTGAAGCAGGAGATCGTCGAGAAGAACGCGGTCGTCACCGTGCTCTACGAGACGCCCGGCGTGGCCCTGCAAATGCGCGGCAAGGCGCTGGAAGGCGGCGGCATGGGCGACACCGTGCTGGTGATGAACCCGCAGTCGAAGCGCACGCTCCAGGGCGTGGTCGCCGGCGCCGGCGTCGTCAAGGTGAACCTGCCCATGCCCGGCCGCCTGGCCGAGGGCGGCGCCGCCCCGCAGGCCGTCCAGTGACCCGCTCCCTCCCCTTCCCGCACGGCGGACCCGTCATGACCCCGTTCCCGCGTCCCCTCGCTTCCGCCGCCGTCCTGGTCGGCGCCGCCTTCGCCCTGGCCGGCTGCGGCACGGCCGACCGCCTCGCCAACGTCGGCAAGGCCCCGGCCCTCTCCGCCATCGCGGATCCGACCGCCCAGCCCGGCTACAAGCCGGTGCAGATGCCCATGCCCCAGCCCGAGCCGGTGAGCTACGCCCCGAACTCGCTGTGGCGCCAGGGCGCCCGCGGCTTCTTCAAGGACCAGCGCGCCCGCCAGATCGGCGACCTGCTCACCGTGAAGGTGAAGGTCACCGACAAGGCCAACATCGACAACGCCACCAAGCGTTCCCGCGCCAACGGCGACACCATGACGGCGACCGGCTTCTTCGGCGCCGAGAAAAACCTCGGCAAGGTGCTCGACGAGAGGACCGACCCCAGCAACCTCGTGAACGCCACCTCGAGCATGGCCAGCGCCGGCGCCGGCTCGGTGAAGCGCTCGGAAGAGCTCGTCACCAACGTGGCCGCCGTGGTCACGCAGCTGCTGCCCAACGGCAACCTGGTGATCGAGGGCAAGCAGGAGATCCGCGTCAACTTCGAGGTGCGCGAGTTGGTTGTAGCCGGCGTGATCCGGCCGGAGGACATCGACTCCGACAACACCATCGATTCCACCAAGATCGCCGAGGCCCGCATCGCCTATGGCGGCCGCGGCCAGATCACGGACGTCCAGCAGCCCCGCTACGGCCAGCAGGTGATGGACATCCTCCTGCCCTTCTGACCCGGATCCACCGCGTTCCCGTCCCGGGACGCCGGCGCGCTCCCCACGTTTCGCCGTCGTCCTTCCGCGCTCCCGGTCTCCCGCCGGGAGCGCGTCCCTCCCCGGCTCCTGCGGGCCAAACGAAAACGGCGCCCCCGGCCAGGGAGGCGCCGTCCGAAACAGCGTCGAGGCGGCCCCCGCCTCAGTCGTCGCGGTAGACCCGCTCGTTGCGCTCGTGGCGCTCCTGCGCCTCGATGGACAGCGTGGCGATCGGCCTCGCCTCCAGGCGCTTCAGGGAGATCGGCTCGCCGGTCTCCTCGCAATAGCCGTAGGTGCCGTCCTCGATTCGCGCGAGCGCGGCGTCGATCTTGGCGATCAGCTTGCGCTGCCGGTCGCGGGCGCGCAGCTCGATGGCCCGGTCGGTCTCGGACGAGGCCCGGTCGGCCAGGTCGGGGTGATTCTCGCTCTCGTTCTGGAGGGCCGCCAGAGTCTCGCGGCTCTCGCGGAGGATCTCCTCCTTCCAGGCGTTCAGCTTCCGGCGGAAATATTCCTTCTGCCGTTCGTTCATGAAGGGTTCGTCGTCGGTCGGCCGGTAAGCGGCCTCCAGTATCGTGGTAGCCATCGTACCCTTTCAGCTTCCGCAGCCTCCGGCTTGCGCCGTGGCCTCCCCCGCGGGTGCGCCGCCTATATATCTGTCGCGCAATTCGCGAGCAATCGCCAAGCACGCGCCAAAATAGGGCTGAACGCGCCCTGTTCGCAGCATTTTGAACAAGGCCTGTTCAGTTTTACCTCGATTGGACGAGGTTTTTGTCTGCAATGACGAAGGTCAAGTCCGATTACGTCATTCGTCGAACCAGCCTGGAAGCGAAGCCCGCCGCGGATTCGCTTCGTTCGGCCGATGTCAGAACTGGAAGTAAATGAACTCGTAGTTCGCGTCGTCGCCGATCTTGAGCAGCACGATCACGAGCATGGCCGCGAGCCCGAAGGCGATCCAGCGCCGCGGCGGCATGCGCTGGGTCAGCGTCCACGCCGTCGGCCCCAGCATGGAGACGGCCGCCGCCACCGCGAGCGCCCGCCACTTGAACCCATGCCCGGCCGGGGCGAAGCCGAACAACGCCGCGTAGACCCGCTTGGCGGCCTCGAAGCTCTCGGCCCGGAACAGCACCCAGGTCAGCATCACGAACGCGAAGGTCAGCGCCCAGCCGAGCACCGCCGGCATCCGCAGCCCGGTGCGCCGCCACAGGAGGCCGGCGGCCTGGCCGAAGCCGTGCGCCAGCCCCCAGGCGATGAAGGTGAAGCCCGCCCCATGCCACAGGCCGCCGAGGCCCATGGTCGCCACCAGCGCCAGGATCTGACGGGGCACGCCATGCCGGTTGCCCCCGAACGGGATGTACAGGTAGTCGCGCAGGAAGCGCGACAGCGTCATGTGCCAGCGCCGCCAGAAATCCTGCAGCGAGGTCGCCCGGTAGGGAATGTCGAAGTTCTGCGGCAGCGTGATGCCGAACATCAGCGCCAGGCCGAGCGCCATGTCGGTGTAGCCCGAGAAGTCGAAATAGATCTGGAACGTGAAGGCCAGCACGCCCTGCCAGGCGTCGCGCACGGTCACGAGGCCGCCCGCCGCCGCGGCCTTGAACACGGGCTCGGCGTATTCGGCGAGCGGGTCGCCGATCATGGTCTTCTTGAACAGGCCGAGGATGAGCAGGGCCAGCCCGCGCGCGAACGTCTCCTCCCAGCCGGGCGGATACGGCTTGCGGTCGAACTGGTGCATCACCTCGCTCCACCGCACCAGCGGGCCCGCGAGCACCTGCGGGAAGAAGGCGATGTAGAGCCCGTAGCGGACCAGGCCGAAGCGCGGCGCGCGCCCGGCCCTCAGGTCCACGAGGTACATGATGTGGTGGAAGCTGAAGAAGCTGATGCCCAGCGGCAGCGCCACGTCCAGCTTGGGGATGGCGAGCCCCGGCACGTGGTTGGCGATGGAGGCGAAGAAACCGGCGTACTTGAACACGCCCAGCACGAGCAGGTTGGCCGTGATCGCCGCGACCACGAGCCAGACATCCCTGTCGCGGGGCGCTGCGACCGGCGGACGGTCGACGACGTCGCGCGTGGAGGTCCCCACGGTGGGCGGCGCCGGCTCGGGAACCAGGGTCGCGTCGGGGCCTGCTCCCGCCTCGGCCGGGGCCGGTTGGCGACGGGTCGCCACGGCGCCGCTCCCCTCGTTGGCCCGCAGAAAGAGCTGCGCGACGAGCCAGTTCACCAGCACGGAGAGGACGAGGAGCGGGACGAAACGCCAATCCCAGTAGCCGTAGAACACCACGGAGAGCGCGAGCAGAACGGGAAGCCGCGCCGCAGGCGCGCGCTTGGCCGCGACCGCGTGGATCGCCAGCGCCAGCGGCAGAAACCCCAGCAGGAACGGAAAGGAGTTGAACAGCATCCCGCGGCCCCCGCCCGCGCGGGTTCGGCGCCGCTCCCAGGCGCCCTCGCCGGGCGGCGGGCAGAAAGGCGGAAATGCCCGGCCGCGTCAACCGTGGGGTGCAAGCCGCGGGATTTGCTGAGTCGGACGACGGGACGCCTGGCGCTCGTTCCTCCGTCGTTGCGAGGAGCGCAGCGACGAAGCAATCCAGAGGGCTCAGGCGCAGGCGTGTTTCGTTGGCGCCCAGCCCCCCTGGATTGCTTCGCTGCGCTCGCAAGGACGGAGCAAGATTGTTCAACGGGGCAGCCAACACCGTTGTAAGCCCCCTCCAACGTCATCCCCGGGCTTGTCCCGGGGATCCACGCCCCAGGGCCGAGACGTGGCTGGCCGGGACAAGCCCGGCCATGACGCCGTGAGGTCGACGCCAGAGAGCCTCCGCGCGTGTTTCAGTCCAATGCGCCGATGCCCAGCCCCTGGATCCCCTTCCCCTCCGCGCCTGCGGCGCTCCGGCCGGGGATGACGGCGAGGGCGAGGCCGAGGCGACTGGCGCGAGGTCCGACTCGGCGCTCCTTCCTCCGTCCTTGCGAGGAGCGCAGCGACGAAGCAATCCAGGAGCCTCACGCGCAGGCGTGTTTCGTTGGCGCCCAGCCCCCGTGGATTGCTTCGCTGCGCTCGCAAGGACGGGGCAAGATTGTTCAACGGGGCAGCCAACACCGTTGTAAGCCCCCCAACGTCATCCCCGGGCTTGTCCCGGGGATCCACGCCCAGGGCCGAGACGTGGATGGCCGGGACAAGCCCGGGGATGACGCCGTGAGGTCGACGCGATAGACCCGTGGAGCGGGTATCGCGAGATGCGCTGGCGCTCAGTCTCCTGGATCCCCTTCCCCTCCGCGCCTGCGGCGCTCCGGCCGGGGATGACGGCGGGGGCGAGCCCGAGGCGACGGGCGCGAGGTCCGACCCGGCGCTCCGCCTTTCGGCGTTGCAGGGTGCGCAGCGACGAAGCAATCCAGAGGGCTCAGGCGCAGGCGTGTTTCGTTGGCGCCCAGCCCCCCCTGGATTGCTTCGCTGCGCTCGCAAGGACGGAGCAAGATTGTTCAACGGGGCAGCCAACACCGCTGTAAGCCCCCCCAACGTCATCCCCGGGCTTGTCCCGGGGATCCACGCCCCAGGGCCGAGTCGTGGCTGGCCGGGACAAGCCCGGCCATGACGCCGTGAGGTCGACGCCAGAGAGCCTCCGCGCGTGTTTCAGTCCAATGCGCCGATGCCCAGCCCCTGGATCCCCTTCCCCTCCGCGCCTGCGGCGCTCCGGCCGGGGATGACGGCGAGGGCGAGGCCGAGGCGACTGGCGCGAGGTCCGACTCGGCGCTCCGCCTTTCGTCCTTGCGAGGAGCGCAGCGACGAAGCAATCCAGGGGGCCTCACGCGCAGGCGTGTTTCGTTGGCGCCCAGCCCCCCTGGATTGCTTCGCTGCGCTCGCAAGGACGGAGCAAGATTGTTCAACGGGGCAGCCAACACGGTTGTAAGCCCCCCGAACGTCATCCCCGGGCTTGTCCCGGGGATCCACGCCCCAGGGGCCGAGACGTGGATGGCCGGGACAGGCCCGGCCATGACGCCGTGAGGTCGACGCGATAGACCGCCTGCGGCGCTCCGGCCGGGGATGACGGCGAGGGCGAGGCCGAGGCGACTGGCGCGAGGTCCGACTCGGCGCTCCGCCTTTCGGCTTTGCAGGGTGCGCAGCGACGAAGCAATCCAGGGGCCTCACGCGCAGGCGTGTTTCGTTGGCGCCCAGCCCCCCTGGATTGCTTCGCTGCGCTCGCAAGGACGGAGCAAGATTGTTCAACGGGGCAGCCAACACGGTTGTAAGCCCCCCGAACGTCATCCCCGGGCTTGTCCCGGGGATCCACGCCCCAGGGGCCGAGACGTGGATGGCCGGGACAGGCCCGGCCATGACGCCGTGAGGTCGACGCGATAGACCGCCTGCGGCGCTCCGGCCGGGGATGACGGCGAGGGCGAGGCCGAGGCGACTGGCGCGAGGTCCGACTCGGCGCTCCGCCTTTCGGCTTTGCAGGGTGCGCAGCGACGAAGCAATCCAGGGGCCTCACGCGCAGGCGTGTTTCGTTGGCGCCCAGCCCCCCTGGATTGCTTCGCTGCGCTCGCAAGGACGGAGCAAGATTGTTCAACGGGGCAGCCAACACGGTTGTAAGCCCCCCGAACGTCATCCCCGGGCTTGTCCCGGGGATCCACGCCCCAGGGGCCGAGACGTGGATGGCCGGGACAAGCCCGGCCATGACGCCGTGAGGTCGACGCGATAGACCCGTGGAGCGGGTATCCTGGGATGCGCTGGCGCCCAGTCTCCTGGATCACCTTCGCCTCCGCGCCTGCGGCGCTCCGGCCGGGGATCGGCGGCCGCCCGGAGCTACCGCCCGAGCTTCGCCAACTCCACCTCGGCGCGCAGTTCGATCTGGGCGAGGACGTCGTCGAGGCCGGGGTCGTCCGTCGCCTCGCGGCGCTCGGCGAGTTGCTGCTTGAGGCCGATCAGGTCTGCCACGCCGATGCTCCCGGCGAGCATGCCGGCCTTGAGACGGTCGAGGGAGGCCAGGAGGTCCCGGCCGCGCTTGGCGGCCTTGCGCTTGCGCAGCAGCGGGTCCTCTTCGGCCTGAAGCACCAGCAGGGCGTCGATGCCCGCGAGCGTGGAGGTTGCGGCGGCCCCCTGTGGCCCGCGCGCGGTCGCGGACTCGCCAAGAGAGAAAGCGCCCCCTGCGCTGCGTCGCGGGGCGTAGCTGGCCGGCGTGCCGATCGGCGATTTCCCATCGATGCGCATAGGGCCCTCTCGAACTGACTGCGGATGCTGGCCCGTTATGGTTAAGCCCCCGTTAACAGGGCGGCAAAACCTGCCGGCCGGGTCGTCCCCGGCCCAGACGATACCGCCCCGCCGGTTCCCGAGCCTTTCCCGGATCGCTCGCATTTTCAGCATCTTGCGCGGCCCGCTGCGCGTGGCACGGCTTTGGCAGGACGGATGCTGTCAACCCCGTGGGCGTCCATGATCCGCATCCTCCCTCGCCTCGCCTGCCTCGCCGCCGCGCTTGCGGGCGCGCTGACGACCGCGCTGCCCGCGCAGGCGGCCGCCTCGCGCATCAAGGACATCGCCTCCATCGAGGGCGTGCGCCAGAACCAGCTGGTGGGCTACGGCATCGTGGTGGGGCTGAACGGCACCGGCGACACGCTCAACAACTCGCCCTTCACCAAGCAGTCGGGCACCGCCATGCTGGAGCGGCTCGGCGTCAACATCCGCGGCGCCAACATGCGCACGGCCAACATGGCCGCCGTGATCGTGACCGCGAACCTGCCGCCCTTCAGCGCCCAGGGCACGCGCATCGACATCACGGTGTCGTCGCTGGGCGACGCCAAGAGCCTCCAGGGCGGCACCCTGCTGGCCACGCCCTTGCTGGGCGCCGACGGCGAGGTCTACGCCGTGGCCCAGGGCTCGGTCGCCATCTCCGGCTTCTCGGCCGAGGGCGAGGCCTCGAAGATCACGCGCGGCGTGCCCACGGTGGGCCGCGTCGCCGGCGGCGCGCTGATCGAGCGCGAGATCGAGTTCGCGCTGCGCGCGCAGAAGAGCGTGCGGCTGGCCCTGCGCAACCCGGACTTCACCACCGCGCGCCGAATGGCGGCGGTGATCAACGACTTCATGGGCGCCGACACGGCCGAGCCCACCGACCCCTCCACGGTCACCCTGCAGGTGCCGCCCAATTTCCGCGGCAACATGGTGCAGCTGATCACCGAGATCGAGCAGTTGCGCGTCGACCCGGACCAGGGCGCCCGCGTGGTGATCGACGAGCGCTCCGGCATCATCGTGATGGGCAAGGACGTGCGCGTGTCCACCGTCGCGGTGGCCCAGGGCAATCTCACCGTGACGGTGACCGAGCAGCCGGTCGTCAGCCAGCCCAACCCGCTCTCGCAGGGCCAGACGGTGGTGGCGCCGCGCACGGGCGTGTCGGTGTCCACCGGCGAGGGCAACAAGCTGGCTCTGGTGAAGGAAGGCGTGACTCTGCGCGAGCTGGTCGACGGGCTGAACGCACTGGGCATCGGCCCGCGCGACCTCATCGCCATCCTGCAGGCCATCAAGGCCGCCGGCGCCCTCCAGGCCGATATCGAGGTGATGTGATGGCCGCGTCAGCCCTCGCCCCCGCCGCGATCGGCGCCACGGCCTACGCCGCCGTCGCCAACAAGCTTTCCGACAGGAACGACGCCAAGCTGCGCAAGACCGCGCAGGACTTCGAGGCCATGTTCCTGGAGAACGCGTTCGGCCAGATGTTCTCGGGGCTGAAGGGCGAAGGCCCCCTGGGCGACAACGGCCCCGGCGCGGACGCCTGGCGCGGCATGCTCACCCAGGAATACGCCAAGACGGTCGCGAAGGCCGGCGGCGTCGGCGTGGCGGATGCCGTTTATCGCGAGTTGCTGCGCATGCAGGAAGGCCGCGGCGCCAAGGCCGCCAAGACCGACGCCGTTGCGGGCGCGCAAGCCGCGCTCGTCCAGGGCCGCGCCCAGGGCGCGGCATCCCTCGCGCAGGACACTCGCCCCCATGGCCTCTGAACGCCCCCAGTCAAGCCTCGCCTCCTCCGCCGACGCCGAGCGCTTCGCCGCGCAGGTGATCGATGTGATGCAGGCCCTCGAGGTCGTGATCGGCCAGGAGACCTCGTTCCTGAAGGCTTCGCGCCTGCGGGACGCCGCAAGCCTCGCCCAGGCCAAGACGGACGCGTCCAAGCACTATGTGCACGCCCTGGAGGCGCTGCGCGCCAACGCGATCGCGCTTGCCCGCTGGGCCCCCGCGGCGGTGCCGCGGGTGAAGGCCGCCCAGTCCCGCCTGGCGGACGCGCTGCAGATCAACATGGCGGTGATCGCGACGGCCAAGTCGGTCTCGGAAGGCATCGTGCGCAGCCTCGCCAAGGAAGTGGCCGCCCCCAGGACCCTAACGACCTACGGAGCGGCGGGGCGCGCAGCCGCGCCGGCGCGCCCTGCCGCCACCCCGTTGCTTGTGTCGCGCTCCCTCTAAGCTTCGGCAGGCCAGGCGGACTAGATCGAAGAGCGTAGTTCGACCTCCGGGGACCGAAACATTGCTTTTTACCATCTTTGATTACAGGCCATTCAGACTCTCGCGCTAGGGTTGTGTTAAGGCGGCCCAGAACACGGCCGCACGCGTCGAGAGGACTTCGACATGGACATCGGCCAAACCGTCAGGCCGGTCGCCAGCGTCGGCGCGACCGTCCCCACGGAGCCGTTGCCGTCGCCAGGCGCCGTACGTACTGAGTTGCCCCCCGCGGCCGTCGTGACGGCCCCCACCGAGACCCCTCCTGCGCGCCTGGAGGTTTCCGGCGCGGCCGTGCGCCTCCAGCAGGCGGAGGAAGCCGCCAAGGAAGCGATCCGCCGCAACCTGGTGATCGATCCCGACACCAAGCAGGTGATCTACAAGGCCGTGGACACGCGCTCGGGCCAGATCGTCCAGCAGCTTCCGGACGAAGCCCTGCTGAAGCTGCGCGCCTATGTGCGGGCCAACGGCGCGACAACCGAAGGGCCGCACGTGGCGGAGAAGACGGCCTGAGGCCGATTGAGCCAGCATGGGAATTCTGAAAGGGCCGCCGCAGGGCGGCCTTTTCGATTCAGGCCCCGTCAATCTTACCGCTCTGTAAAGCAGACCGGAACGCGGTTTCCGAATCGTGAAAGTATACGCTCGTTCATCATGAGATCTCGTTAGCAATAACGGCCGTAAACCCTTTCGATTTGACGTTTGTTAGCACCTAACCTGTCAAGAACAGATCCAGCAATCAAGAACGATTGTTTCATCTCCAGAAGGGAACTGCACCGATGACGATCTCGATATCCGACACCATGCGCTCCTCGCTCGTCGCGCTCGCCACGGTCAATACGGACCTGACCGTGTCGCAGAGCCGTCTCGCGACCGGCAAGAAGGTGAACTCTGCCGCCGACGGCGCCGCCGTCTACTTCCAGGCCCAGTCTATGACGGATCGGGCTGCGAGCCTGGACAAGACCAACAGCCAGATGGCGCTCGGCCTGAAGTCGATCTCGGCGGGCGTGGAAGCCCTGTCCAGCATGAAGAAGGTGATGGATGTCCAGCTGGACTCGATGAAGAACGCCCTGACGGGCTCGACGGCGCAGCGCAAGGCGGCCGCCGACGCGTTCCGCACGGTGCTCAGCCAGGTCAACAGCTACGTCAACGACGCCAACGTGCTCGGCCAGGGCAACATCCTCAAGGGCGCCGCGATCACGTTCAAGCTGAACGAGGACGGGTCCAGCACGCAGGACATCAAGCTCTCCAGCGCCATGGACGCCAAGTCGCTGGGCTTCGGCTTCGACGCGACCGGAAAGTCGACCGACGCGTCAGGGAATTTCGCCACAGACGTCGAGCTCAACGCAGCGATAACCAAGATGACGGCGGCCCTGGACGCGGTGAACACGGCCTCGATGTCCCTCAGCTACCAGAACTCCGTGGTGAGCGCGCGCGCCGACTTCAACAAGAGCATGCTCTCGGTTCTGAAGGACGGGGCGGACACGCTGACCGCCGCCGACGTCAACGAGGAAGCCGCCAAGGTCGGGGCCGCCCAGACCCGCCAGAGCTTCGTCCTGAATGGGCTCAGCATCACCAGGCAGTCGGAGCAGAGCCTGCTGCAGCTGATGCGCTGACCCAGCGCGCGGCGCCGGGACGGGCGGGATCACATCCCGCCCTTCGCCCCGGGGACGCCTGAACTTAGAGTTGCAAATCGCAATTGCGCAATTATCAAGAGTTTACTGGATGTTGTGAGTTCAGGACCCAAGATCCTGCCAGGCTTGCTTTCAAGTTGGTCGAGCAGCCTGCTCGCCTTGGTAGGAGTACTTGTGATGCCGACCCCGATTTCCGGCCAGATGCGCGCGAGCCTGCTCGCCGTCACCTCGCTGAACGATGATATCACCACCGCCCAGACCCGCCTGAACACGGGCCGCAAGGTCAACACGGCGCTGGACGACCCGGCCACCTATTTCAAGGCGCAGAACTTGACCAGCCGCGCCTCCGCGCTCGATCTGGTGAACCAGAACATCGCGCTCACGATGTCGAACGTGAAGACCGCCGACAGCGCGATGAGCACCATGTTGAAGAACATGAACGCCCAGCTGTCAGCCATGAAGGACGCCCGCTCGGTCCCCGTCGGCGCTAATGCGGCCGCCGTCAACGTCACGGGCAAGGTCATCTGGGCAAGCCTGACCGACTCCATGGTCGACACGGCGGCGAATATCTCGAACGCGAACAAGTTCCAGGACCAGGACGTCCTCTCCTTCACGATCACCGACAGCAGCGGCGTGGCCCAGACCCGCTACTTCAAGGCCGTCTCGGCAGCGCCGGTCAACACGACCACGGACGGCTCGTCGGCCGCCAATGCGTTCCAGTTCAACACCGTTCAGGATCTGCGCGACCAGTTGAAGGCCGCCTTCGGCACGGCCACGATCACCACGAACGGCATGGCTGCGGGCGGCGGCTTCAAGCTCCAGCTCGTCGATCCCACCAAGACCCTGAAGATCGAGCAGACCGGCAACGCCGGCGCAGCGGCGAACAACGTGTTCGCCGATCTGACGTCCATTTTCGGCGCGCCGATGACGACTTCGGTCCTGGGCACCGGCAACAGCAATATGTATGCCCCTACCCCCGCCACGGCGAATCAGGATGCTCTGGATACACGCCGTTCGTTGGCAGACGGATATATCACCATGCTCAACCAGCTCGACGCGCTGGTGAAGGACGCCTTCGTTCCCGGCCTGACCAACCTTCTCACTGACAACACCAACGGCAACATCGTCAACTTGTCGCCCGACGGCTCCACCAAGCAGAAGATCGTCCTGTCGCAGAAGCTCGACCCGGCGTCCCTGGGCTTCAACTGGAACGGCACGACCTCCACGGACATCGGCGCGAACTTCAACAACGACGGCGTCATGGACGCGGCGATTGGGAAAATGACCACCGCCATCCAGGCCGTCACCCGCCTGCAGAAGTCGCTCGCCAACCAGAGCTCGATGCTCAACAACCGCACCGAGTTCAACAAGGCGCTGGTCGCCAACCTGAACGGCGGCGCCGACCTGCTCACCGCGGCGGACGCCACCGCGGAGGCCGCCAACCTGGCCGCGCTGCAGACGCGCCAGTCGTTCGCGACCAACAACATGGCGAGCACTAAGCAAGCCGAGTCCGGCCTCATCCAGCTGCTCCGCTGATTTCAAGCATTTCCGAGAAGGCGAAACGGCGGGCGCTGGCCCGCCGTTTTGCTTTCCTTGAAAACAACCCAGGCTTGCGGAACTATACTGCGGCCACTTAAAGTATCATTTTCCGTTTAACCAAATATTATCCATATTATTCCATTTTCCGTGAACGTTTCACGGAGCTGAATTCATGTCGGCGATCATCTCGTCCCAGATGCGGACCAACTTGGCCAATCTGCTCAAGGTCACCGACGAGATGGGCGCGACCCAGCAGCGCGTCTCGACCGGCAAGAAGGTGTCCTCCGCGGCGGATGACCCGGCCGCCTACTACCGCGCCCAGGGGCTCGGCGACCGGGCGACCCGGCTGGAAAACGTCAACCAGAACCTCTCGCTCGCCATGAGCAACATCTCGACCGCCGACAAGGCGATGTCGGTGATGACCAAGAACCTGAACGCGCAGCTGTCGCTCATGACGGACGCCCTGTCCGCCAGCCCCGGCGCCCCGGCTTCCGCCGCCAGCCCAACCGGCGTCGCCGTGTATGCGGGCGGAACCGCCGCATCGCTTGTCACCGCCACGGCGACGGACGGCCTGCGCTTCCAGAACGGCGACCAGATCACCTTCACCATCACGGCCGCAGACGGCACGACCCGGACCGGCTATTTTCAGGCGGCGACCACCCCCGCCTCCCCGAACGGTTCGGGCCTGGCCACGGGCACGCCGCCCACGCCCTCCTTCTACCAGTTCAACACGGTCGCCGACCTCAAGGCCGGCCTCCAGAACGTGCTGGGCCTGGCCAGCATCGACCTGAAGGTTACGGCCGGCAACAAGCTGAACGTGCAACTCACCGACCCGACGTCGTCCCTGAGCATCCAGCAGATCACGGACGCCGGCGGCGCGGGCGCTGGCGTCACCGCGGACCTCTCGCAGATCTTTGGCCCCGGCTCGAGCATGACCTACGGGACAGCAGGCCAGGCCGTGACCTATCAGCCCAAGCCGGCGACGACCAACGACGCCTCGCTCGCCCAGCGCAAGGCCGCGGCGGTCTCGTTCCGCACCATGCTCAACCAGATCGACAAGCTCGCCAGGGACGGCGCCTACCCTGGCTTCCCGAACCTGCTGACCGGCGGGGTGATGAAGGTCGATCTCAACGAGCAGAGCACCTCGGCCGAGAGCGTCGCCCTGGCCCAGAAGCTCGACTTGCCGACCCTTGGTTTCGATTGGGACGACGTGGCCAAGACATCCGCCGACGTCGCCGGGGACTTCGCCACGGACGCCGAGCTTTCGGCCGCGATCGGCAAGATCAAGTCCGCGATCCAGTCGGTCGGCAACCAGCAGCAATCGCTCGGCAGCCAGTCCGCCATGCTGAACACGCGGCTTGGCTTCAACAAGGACATGGTGTCGGCCCTCAACGCGGGCTCCGATCTCATCACGGCGGCGGACATGACCGCAGAGGCCGCCGCGCTGGCCTCCCAGCAGACGCTGCAATCCTTCGCCAGCAACAACCTGTCGATCACCAAGGCGGCCGAACAAAGCCTGCTCCAGTTCCTGCGCTGATCCAGCGCCGCTGATCGACCGCAGAAGCGGCCGCAACGTCTCCAGAAAGGAGCCTGTCTCGCATGAGTTATGCGAAGCCGGTCCAGGCCTATGGCCAGGCGGCCAAGGCTGGCCTGTCGGGCCGCGATCTCGAAGCCGCCGTCTTGATTCAATGCGCGGCCGATCTCCAGCGGGCCGCCATGTCCCTCGAAACGGATCCTAAGTCGCTTGACGAGGCGTTGGCCAGGAACCGCAAATTGTGGAGCATCCTGGCTGCGGAGGCCACGGAGCCCACGAACCCCCTCCCCCAGGAGGTCAAGGCCAACATCGCTCGCCTGGCCCTGTTCGTCTTCAACCGGTCGCTGGACCTGCTGGTGAAGCCGACGCCGGAGGGCGTTCAGCCTCTCGTCGACATCAACCGCAACATCGCCGCGGGCCTGCGGACCCGGCCCGGCGCCGCCTGATCTCGTGAGGCGCAAGGGGCGCCCGCACGGCCCGCGCCCGTTCCTTTCACCCTTTATTCACCAAGCCGAGCGCCCTCCGCTCCACAACCGCCACAACCCCGGAACACAACCATCACGAGTAAGCACTCGGAAAGATCTGCAATCTTAGGTTGTCACCTGTCGCGAGTAGAGCGACCCGGCAGAACGCCGGATCTGACCAGAAAGGTGACATTCCATGGCCGTAGCCATCTCGACGGGCGTCCGCAACGCCCTCTCCGCCCTTCAGACCGTCCAGTCCGCGATGCAGACGTCGCAGTCCCGACTGGCCACTGGCAAGAAGGTGAACTCGGCGGTCGACAACGCCGTCAACTTCTTCACCGCCGCCGGCCTGAACGACCGCTCGAGCCAGCTCTCGGGCCTGCTCGACGGCATGTCCAACGCGGTGCAGACCATCAACGCCGCCTCCAAGGGCCTCGATTCGATCACCAAGCTGGTCCAGTCGGCCCAGTCCACGATCAAGCAGGCTCAGGCGGAGTCGCTGACCAAGCCGGCGATCACCGGCGCCACTGCGCTGGCCACGTCGGCGGAAGCGACCGCGACCGGCCAGTCCATCAAGGCCACGGCCCTCGCCAAAAACCTGCTGGACGACAACACGACCGCGACCGCGAACACCGCCACCTCGTCGTATGCGGGTAACCTCGGCATCGATCCGACGAAGACCAGCCTCGAACTCAACGTCACGGTGGGCAATCAGACCTACACGGACACGAGCCTGAGCGCCACGTCCACACTGAGCGACCTCGTTGACTCCATCAACAGCTCGGGCATCGCCTCGGCTAGCGTCGACGACACCGGCAAGCTGGTGGTGACGGCGAGCTCCGGCGACAAGGTCACGGTCGGCCTCGGCGCCGGCACGACTGCGGCTCTCGCCCATACGGACGCTGTCGCCGGCGGTCAGAATACAGCAGTCGGCCTCATCGCCGCGGACGCCACCACCGGTGCGTCCCCGACGTCGTCGGCCGTGCGCACCAACCTGATCAAGCAGTACAACGACCTGCGCGATCAGATCGACCAGCTCGCCAAGGATGCCGGGTTCAACGGCACGAACCTGCTCGCCGGCGACAAGATGTCGGTCGTCTTCAACGAGAAGACCGGCTCCTCCCAGAGCAAGCTTTCGGTGCAGGGCCAGACCATCGACTCGTCGGGCCTCGGGCTGAGCAAGGCGGCGGGCGCGACTGGCGCAGGCCAGGTGAACTTCCAGAGCGACTCCGAGCTGTCGGGCGCCGCGGATTCCCTCACCAACGCCCTCTCGTCCCTGCGCTCGTTCTCGTCGACGCTGGGCTCCAACCTCGCCGTGGTGCAGGCGCGTCAGGACTTCACCAAGTCCATGATCGACACCCTGAACACGGGGGCCGACAACCTGGTCAACGCCGACCAGAACCAGGAGGCCGCCACCCTGCTCGCCCTGCAGACCCGCCAGCAGCTGTCCCAGACGGCTCTGTCGCTGTCGAACCAGGCCGACCAGGGCGTCCTGCGCCTGTTCTGATCCAGAACGGATCTTCCACATGCCGAAGAGGCGGGGCCCCGGCCCCGCCTTTTTGCGTTTGGGCCAGGGAGGTCACGCTTTGGATCGGGCCGGCATCCCCGGCGGCGCGAAGCGCGGGAAGGGGATCCAGGCCGGCGCGCGCCAATTCCAGAGGGGACCTCGCGCTGCCCTTGGATCCCCTAGCCTCCGCCGCTGCGCGGCTCCGGCCGGGGATGACGGCCCTTTCTGCCTGGCTGCGCGAACGAATCGACGAAGCTGGCGAGGGCGCCCCGCCTGTTCTGGTCCAGAACGGATCTCCACACGCCGAAGAGGCGGGGCCCCGGCCCCGCCTCTTTGCGTTTGGACCAGGGAGTTCCCGCACCGGGTCGGGCCGTCATCCCCGGCGGCGCGAAGCGCCGGGAAGGGGATCCAGGCCGGCGCGCGCCCAGTCCAGAGAGGACCTCGCGCTGCCCCTGGATCCCCTTCCCTTCCGCCGCTGCGCGGCTTTGGCCGGGGATGACGGCGCTCGTCTTCAAAGGACGTCATTAACCCGCGATTCACCATAAACGGCAGTTACACAACCCCCGATAGTCAAATAAATGATTTCAATCAATAATGTAAGCAGCGGTTCATAATTGCAGCCTTAGCGTGTCATCACCCGGCGGAACAACCGGGCCGGCAGAAAGCCGGTTTCAACCAGAAAGGTGACACTCATGGCCGTAGCCATTTCCTCCGGCGTTCGGAACGCCCTCGCCTCCTTGTCTACCGTCGCCCATCAGTCGCAGGTGGCGCAGAACCGCCTCGCGACGGGCAAGAAGGTGAACACCGCCACCGACAATGCCGTGAACTTTTTCTCGGCGAGCGCGCTGAACGACCGTTCCAGCCAGCTCTCCGCGTTGCTCGACGGCATGTCCAACGGCGTGCAGACCATCAACGCCGCGTCCAAGGGCATCGACTCCATCACGACCCTGGTGAAGTCGCTGCAGTCCACCATCAAGCAGGCCCAGAACGAGGCTGCGTCGAACCGCCCCTATACACTCGGCACGGTCGCCATCGGCGGCGGCGCCGTCGGCAACAAGACGGCCAAGGACGTGGCGCTCGACACTGTGCTTGTCGGCACGGCGGCCGCTGCGACGGCCACCACGGACGGCGTGCTTGGCCTCTCCACCAACGCCGCACTGAGCATCAGCTCGAACGGCTCGACGTATCAGGTGTCCTTCGCCACCGGCGCAACGGTCCGCGACCTGGTGAACGAGATCAACAAGTCCGGCCTCGCGACGGCCGCGATCGACGAAAACGGCAAGCTCTCGATCACGGGCAACGGCTCAAATAAGGTCTATGTCGGCGTCGGCGACGGCGCGAGCGCCTCGGCGGCCGTGACAAACGCCAGCAGCGCGACCAACAAGAACACCCTCATCGGCTTGACCGCCGCGATGGGCGACACCGCCACCCCGGGCGCCGGCATCACGGCGGCATCGACCGCCAACTCCGCCGTCCGCGCCAGCCTGATCTCGCAGTTCAACAGCCTCACGCAGCAGATCGACCAGGTTGCGAAGGACTCCTCCTTCGCTGGCACGAATCTGCTGAACGGGGACAAGCTGTCCATCGTCTTCAACGAGAAGACCGGCACGAACCAGTCCAAGCTCGATGTCCAGCAGGGCAAGGTGAACGCCGCCAACCTGGGCATCCTCCAGGCGGCCAACAGCGCCGGCGCCGGGCAGTTCAACATCCAGGACGACACGGCCCTGAACACGGCGGCCGACACCCTGACAAACGCGCTGAGCGCGCTGCGATCCATGTCGTCGAGCCTGGGCGCGAACCTCGCCGTGGTTCAGGCCCGCCAGGACTTCACCAAGTCCATGGTGCAGACGCTGACCACCGGCGCGGACAACCTGGTCAACGCCGACGGCAACGAGGAGGCGGCCACCCTTCTCAGCCTGCAGACCCGCCAGCAGCTGTCCCAGACCGCGCTGTCCCTCTCGAATCAGGCGGACCAGGGCATTCTGCGCCTTTTCTGATCCCGAGGACGTCCCGGAGACATCCGGAAGGCGGGGGCCGCGCCCCCGCCTTTCGCATTTCGGGGGAGCCGCTTCATGCAAATGCCCGTCTCGGTTGAAAAATGATTCCGTGGTTAACCTTTGGTTAGGGTTAACAATCAATGATTGCGTCGATCGGCGGGCTGCAACCCGCTCCGTCCAGAATGAAACGGATCGACGCCCATGGCCAACATCGTCCTGTCGCAGGGAGTTCGGAACAACCTTTTGTCGCTGCAAGATGTCGCCGCGCAATCGACGACGGTTCAGCAGCGGCTTGCGACAGGCCGGAAGGTGAACTCCGCTGTCGATAACGCCGTGAACTATTTCGCGAACCTGGGCCTGAACGACCGCGCCAACCAGCTGACAGGGCTGCTGGACGGCATTTCCAATGGCATCCAGACGATCCAGGCCGCCTCGAAGGGCATCGACGCCATCACCAAGCTGGTGCAGCAGGCCCAGTCGACCATCAAGCAGGCTCAGGCCGACGCGCTCACCAGCCATCCTTCGGCGACCGGAACCTCCCTGGTCGCGCTGGCCGACAAGGTCGGCGCCATGACCAAGAAGGACGTGGCCCTCAACAAGACGCTCGGCGCCACGACGACGCCCACCACGACTGACTATTCGTCCGGAAACAACACGGCCGGCGACCTCGGCATGGGGCTTACGGCCGGCAACGTCAACGTGTTGACGATCACAGCCGGCAGCACGACCTACACCACAAGCAACCTGAGCGCGACCTCGACCGTCCGCGACGTCGTGGACGAGATCAACAAGTCCGGCATCGCCACGGCCAGCGTTGACGAGAACGGGAAGCTGACCGTCACTGGCACGGGCAGCAGCACCCTGACGATCGGCATCGGCACCGCCACGCCTGCCGGCAGCACCCCCGCGCAGATGGCGACCGCCTACAACAGCGCGCTCGCAAACGCGCAGACCAATTCCGGCGCGACAAATCTGATCGGCTCCCTCGGATTGACGGTGGCTACGGTTGGGGCCGGCGGCGCTGGGCTCACCTCCACCGCGAACTCGACCGTTCGCGCCAGCTTGGTCAGCCAGTTCAACAGCCTCCTGACCCAGATCGATCAGTTGGCCAAGGACGCGGGCTACAACGGCACCAACCTCCTCGACGGCAACACCCTCTCCGTGGTCTTCAACGAGAAGACCGGCTCAAACCGCAACAAGCTGGACGTCGTCGGCCAGACGGTCACCGCCGCGAACCTGGGGATCCAACAGGCTTCCAGCGGAGCGGGCGCCTCCACGACCAATTTCCAGGACGACGCTTCGCTCGACGCGGCGTCCGACGCGCTGACGAACGCCCTGGCGTCCCTGCGCTCCATGGCGTCCACTTTCGGCTCCAACCTTTCGGTGGTGCAGACCCGCCAGGACTTCACCAAGAACATGGTGACGACCCTCCAGACTGGCGCGGACAACCTGGTCAACGCCGACCAGAACGCCGAGGCCGCCAACCTGCTGGCCCTGCAGACGCGCCAGCAGCTGTCCCAGACGGCGCTGTCCCTCTCCAACCAGGCGGACCAGGGCGTGCTGCGCCTCTTCGGCTGACGCCGGGGCGCGCCGCGAACCCATCCTCAGGTCAAGGTCCAGAAGGGGCGGAAATGGCTCTCAAGGTCGAACTCAAGCCGAACGAGCGGATCATCATCGGCAACGTGGTGCTCCGCAACGCCGACGCGCGGATCCGCTTCTTCATCGAGGGCCACGCCCCGATCCTGCGCGAGAAGGACATCCTCACCGCGGAAACGGCCGACAGCCCTGCGAAGAAGATCTACCTGTCCGTGCAGCTCATGTACCTGGACCAGGACACGGCTCGCTACCACGAGACCTATTTCGAGCTGGTCCGCGACTTCCTGGCCGCGGCGCCGAGCGCTCTACCTTTGGTAGCGGACATCAATAACCTCATCTTAAGCGGGGATCTCTACAAAGCCTTGAAGGCCGCGAAGAAGCTCGCGGACTACGAGGCGGAGTTGATTTCCAATGCACTACGGGGCTAGCGCCTACGCCAGGACCGAGAAGGCCGCCCTCCCCCCTCGCGACCTCGAAGCCAGCCTTCTCCTGAAAGCCGCCGCCCGCCTGCAGGCGCTGATCGACGACTGGGCCGGCAAGCAGGACGACGTCGACGCGGCGATCACCTACAACCGCAAGCTCTGGACCATCCTGGCCACCTCGGCGACGGAGGACTCCAACCCGCTTCCGGTGGCCATCAAGCAGAATTTCGGCCGCCTGGCCTTCTTCGTCTTCAACCGCAGCCTGGACATCCAGATCGCGCCGGCGCCGGACAAAATCGCCCCGCTCGTGAACATCAACCGCGAGATCGCCGCCGGCCTGCGCGCCCGCCCCCAGGCGGCCTGAGCCGGTCCCGCTCTCAAACAAAAAGAAAAAAGCGCGGCTCGAAGGCCGCGCTTTTTGCGTTCAAGACGGGGGCGAAGACGCCCCTACAGGTAGTTCACCAGCGACATCTTCGAGAGCATCGACGTGGTCTGGTAGCTCGCCTGAAGCTGCGTCTGAAGCGACAGGAGCTGCGCCGCCACAGCCTCCGGCGTGGCGTCCTCGACCCCGGACAGGGCGTTCTCCAGCTGGGCCTTCGTGTCCGTGTGCCACTGCTGCGCGTTCTTGAGCGTGGCGGACGCGAGACCCACGTCCGTCTGGGCCTGCTTGATGGTGTACGCGCCCGGAGCGGGCGTCGCCGGGACGACCGGGGCGTTCAGCTGTCCCTGCACCCGCTGGGTCAGCGCCGCGTAGTTGGCCTGGTCCGTCGCGGTGGCTGTCGGGAAGGTCTGGGCCGCCAGCACCCCAAGCTGCGCGAGCATGTTCTGGAAGGCGGGCTCCGACGCCTCCATCCCCAGCCCCACCGTCTGGCCATCGTCCACATAGGAGGAGGCGCCGGCCCGCGGATCCGAACTCGCGGAGCCGCCATACCAGTTGGACAGGTTGGCGAAGTAGTCCTTCGCCCCCGCCACCGCAGAGGACGCCCAGAATTCGCTGGAGGCGGTCACCGCCTGCACGGCGGGCGTGAGGGCGTTCACGAAGTTGGTCGCCGTCGCCCCGCCGCTTCCTCCGATGGCGAAGGAGATCTCCCCGGCCGGCGCGTTGGGGGCCGGCACGGAGGTCCGCGCCACCAGCGTGACCGTCCTGGCCGCGCCGTCCGGCATCAGCAGGTTGACCTGGAAGCTCTGCCCGTCGGTCGGGGGGGCCGCCCCGAAGTCGAAGCTCTGCGCCGGGTTCATGCCGAAGCCATAGGCCGGGGTCGCCGCCGTTGGCGAGATGCTGACCTGGCCCGCGGCCGTGCTGCTGATGGTAAGGTTGCCGATGTTCCCAGGCGCCCCCGCGTCATTGGCCCGCCGCGTCGCGATCGCCGACTGGACGCCGCTGATCATCGCATTCGCGTCGACGGTCACGGCGGGCTGGTCCGCGCTGCGCCCGGCGAACAAGGAGCGCCCGGCGTAGTCCTGGTTCAGCAGGCTGATCATCTCCGTCAGGCTCGCCTTGGCGCTCACCTGCTCGGTCGTCAGGCCGTTGGCGTTGGGCGAAAACGACGACAGCGCGAGCCCGTTCGCCGTGGTCGTGCTGATCGCCTGCATGCGGGTCAGAGTCTTGTCCAGCACGGCGGCCCGGTTGGTCGCGTCCGTCACGGCCGCCGAATACCCGTCGAGGGTCGTGAGCGTCTGCCGCACGCTGAGGCTCGTCCCGCGCCCCGCGCCCATCGCGGCGTAGCTGTCTGCAAGTTTGCCCGTCGAGAGCTGCCGCTGGAGGTCGGTCAGCTGGCTCTTCATGTCCGTCAGGCGCGCGGCGTTCTGGCGCGTGCGGGTCACGTCGAGCGAATAGGCGCCGAGGGACGTGGACGTAATGGTCATGGGTCGGGTCCTTCGTCACATCCGCATCAGGAGATCCATCATCTCCTTGACGGCGCTCATGATGCGGGCGTTCGCCGAATAGGCGTTCTGGATCTGCACCAGGTTGGCGAGCTCCTGGTCCACGCTGACCCCGCTCGCGTCGGCGTAGCGGCTCTCGATGGACGACTGCACCACCTGCTGGCCCTCGTTGAGCCGCTGGGCCGATTCGGCGTTCGAGCCCTGCACGTCCACGATGCGGTTGAGGTAATCGGCCACGCTTCCCGAGTAGGGGGCGCTCGAGGCCCCGATCCCGCCGACGGGGGCGAAGGTCGTGGCCGCCCCCAGCGCGTTCAGCAAGGCCGTGGGTCGCGTCTGGTCGCCGGCCGGGGTCGTGGACGACATGGCCACGAGGTCCTTCGCCGTGATCGCCGGGTTGAGGCTGATGCGTGCCGCGAAGCCGCGCTTCTGCGACACGCCGGCGTCCAGCGAGCCCGTGTACAGGAGCCCGGGGGCGGAGTCCTTGAACAGCGGCAAGGCAGGGTCCGCCGGCGCGCCCTGGGCGGCCGTGGCCGTGATGGAGGCGCTCGCGCCGGTGACCCTGACGGCGGCCGAACCGGCGTCCTCGATGCGCAGCGTCGATCCCGTGCTGCTGACGCTGAACTTGCCGACGCCGAAGGCCGCGTCGAGCTGCGACTGGATGGACGAGACCGCGCCCGAAGCGCCGCTGGCGAAGGACGCTCCGATCTCCACGTCATTCGGATCGGGCGTCGCATTGGCCGGCAGCGAGCCCGACGTGAGTGCGACGATCGAGATGGTCCGCGGCGTTCCCCCGACCGTCGCGTTGACGGTGATGATGTTGCCAGGCTGGATGCCAGAGGTATCGATGTCGTAGCCGGAAGCGCCGCCCGCGGTTCCCGCTTGCGTCCGGTTCGACATCGCCGTGGCCAGCGAAGCCGCGAGGTTGTCAAGCTGCGACTGCGCGTCCACCGTCGCCTTGTCGCGCATCTCGATGAGCCCGGCGATCTCGCCGGAGCGGATCATGCCCGCCCCGATCACGTCGATGCTGCGCCCGGAGGCGTCGGTCATCGTGATCGTGCCGACCCCGCGCTTCGTGGGATCGGTGTCGTAGAGCGACGTAGCGCTGATCGGGCGCTGGTCGAACGAGAACTGCGCCGGGCTGCCGGTATCGTAGAGCCGCATGCCGCCCGTGGTGGACAGGGAGATCGAGCCGTTGGGCCCCTCCGTGACCTTCACGTCCACCAGCTTCGCCAGCTCATTGATCTGCTGGTCGCGCTGATCCAGAAGCGCCGGGTCCGAGCCCTGCGTGGCGATCACCCGCTGGTCGGCCGCCGCGATGCCCTTGAGCAGCGTGTTCACCTGCGCGACATCCGCCGCCAGCGCGCTTTCCGCGTTGGAGCGCACGGACTGGATGTCGGCCGAGGCCTTGTTGATGCGCTTGGCCAGGTCGCCCGCCGCCGAAAGAACCTGCGAGCGGGCGGCGGGGTTCGAGGGGTCGTTCTGCAGCGCCTGCAGGGCCGTGCTGAAAGAGCCCATCATGGTGGTCAGGGCCGTGGAGGAGCCGGGGGCTCCGAAAACGCCGCTGAGCTGGGCCGTGTAGTCGGCCTTCACGGCCGCATAGCCGGAGCCGCTCGTTTCGGTGCGAAGCTCCTTCTGGAGGACGCTGTCGAAGAGCCGGACGATGCCCTCGATCCGGACTCCGCCCGTGCCGCTCCCGTTCACCGTCTCCACGGACACGGCGGACCGGCGGGAATAACCCGCCGTGCCGGCGTTGGAGACGTTGCCCGAGATGACCTCCATCTGGGCCTGCGTGGCGCGCAGGCCGCTGAGGGAGTTGCCGAGGGCGGAATAGAGGCTCATGGCGTCACCCGTGGGTCATCCGGCGTCACCGGATGATGTTGATCGCGTCCTGCAGCATCTGCTGCGCGGTGGTGACCACGCGCGTGTTGGCCGAGTAGGCCTGCTGGGTCACGATCATCTTGGAGAATTCGTCGGCGATGTCGGTGTTGGAGGCCTCGAGCTGGGCGCCCATGATGGTCGCGCCGTTCAGGCCGTAGAGCGGCTGCCCGGATTCGAGCGTCTCCTCGAAGGTGGAGCCGTCCCTGCGTTTGAGCGAGTTCGGCGCGTTGAAGCGGGCCACCGACAGCTGCGCCAGCGCGACGGTCTGGCCGTTCGAGTAGCTCGCCACCACGCGGCCGTCGTCCGCGATCGACACGTCGTTGAGCTTGCCCGCCGGGTAGCCGTCCTGCCGGATGGAAGTGGTCTTCACCTGGCCGGAAACGTCCGCGAACTGGGTCACCCCGGAGCTGACGTCCAGCGTCAGATCCGTGCCGTCGATCGGAAGTCCGGTGAGGGTCGTGGTTCCGACGGGGGCGGTCAGCTTGCCGGAAGAGTCGAAGGTGAAGTTGGTCTTGGCGTTGGAGAGGTTCGTCCCCTGCCCCGCCGCGATCCACTTGAGCGAGGTGCTCGTGCCATCATAGGCGGGGTTGGCGTAGTAAACGTTCCAGGTGTCTGTCGGCGTGCTCGCAGTCTTGGCCCAGCGCAGCTCCACCGTCGTGGGCGTGCCCTGGCCGTCGTAGACGGTCACCGTGCCGCCGCTGATCGTGTGATTGGTGAAGTTGCTTTCCTCCGCGGATGTAACGCCAGTGGCCGGAACCGCGTAGAGCTCGCTGCCCGGCGTTTTAGGGTCGTAGCTGGGCGTCTGTGGCGTACTCGGGATGTTGGCCCGGTATTCGACAGTGGTTGAGGCCTTCGCGCTGACCAGGTCGGAGGTGATGCGCATCACGCCCGGGCTGCCGGTCGGGTTGCCGGTGACCGGGTCGAGATTGGTCCCCACGAGGTAGCGCCCGGCGCCGTTCACCAAGAAGCCGTTCTTGTCGACGCCGAAGTCGCCGCGGCGCGTGTAGAGGTCTCGTTGGGAGAACACGGGCAGGCCGGCCTGGGTGTCGGCGCGGTCGCGGACCACGAAGAAGCCGTCGCCGTTCAGCGCAACGTTTGTGGAGACGCCAGTGGAGGTGTAGCTCCCCGCGATCGTGTTGGTCCCGCGCGAAAAGGCCAGCACGGAGCCGCCCACCTGCTGGGTGAGCGGGTAGTCGGGCACCAGGTCCTGGAAGCTCGTGTCGACCCGCTTGTAGCCGGTGGTCTGGGAGTTCGCGATATTGTCTGAAATGTTTTCCAGCGCGTAGGACTGAGCCCGCAGGCCCGTCACCGCGTTGGTCATCGCCCCGAAGATACTCATGTGGCACAGCCCTCTGGATGCGCGCCGCCCACGGCGCAGCGCTCGATCGAGGGTCAAACACGCAACGCGTGTGCCACGCGCCTTTTCCCGTCTTTTCAAGGACTTGCCTTCTAAACAAATGGTTGTGCAGCGCAGATTTACACCCACGCGCGCTGCGGCGCCGGCAAGAATTGCCGAGGCGCTGACCGTTGGAAAAACGCGGCGCGGGCGAGGATGGACGGAGCACGCCATGGTCAGCGCACGATGTTGATGGTGTCCTGCAGCATCTGCTGCGCGGTGGTGATGACCCGGGTGTTCGCCGAATAGGCCTGCTGCGTCACAATCATCTTGGAGAACTCCTCGGCGATATCCGTGTTGGAGCCCTCCAGTTGGCCGCCCGAGACAGCGCCGCCGTTCAGCCCCGACAGGGGCAGGCCCGACTCCATGGTCTGGCTGAACGTCGACCCGTCCTCCCGCTTCAGCGCGTTCGGCGCGTTGAAATGAGCGAAGGCGACCTTGGCCAGCGGCGTGACGACGCCGTTCGTGTAACTCGCCACGATCTGACCGTCCGAGGTGACAGAGACATCGCTGACCGTGCCGGCGGCGTAGCCGTCCTGCTTGAGGAGGCGGACGTTCACGCTCCCAGCGTTGCTGGTGTCGTTGTACTGGGTCAGGCCCTTGCTGACATCGAGGTTGAGGGTGGCGCCGTCCACCTTCAGGTCCGTCAGCGCGACCGTCGGCGTGGTCGGCGACGTCAATGCGCCCGACGCGCTGAACTTGAACGTCGTCGGAGGCGCGGCCAGGGATGTCCCCTGGCCCGCCGCGATCCATTTCAGAGAGGAGGTCGAGGTCGGGTCGTAGTTCGGGTTCGTGTAGTAGAGGTTCCAGGTGTTGGAGCCGGTTTTGGCCCACTGAAGCTGAACAGTCGTCGGCGTGCCCACGCCGTCATGGATCTGAACGCTGCCGGCCGCGACGGTGTGGTTCAGGAAGTTGTTTTCTTCCGCGGCCGTCACGCCCGTGGATGGCGCGGCGTAGGTGTCGCTGCCCGGCACGGTGGCGTTGAACGCGGGCGTGCGGGGCACGGACGGCAGGTTCCCGTTGAACTGGATGGTCGTGGTCGGCTTCGCGGGAACAAGCCCGGCGCTCAGCTTGATCACGTCCGCCGTTCCGCTGGCGGCGCCCGTAGCGGGATCAATGGCCGTCCCCAGCAGGTAGCGGCCGGCGCCGTTCACCAGGTAGCCGTCCTTGTCCAGGCTGAAGTCGCCCCGTCGGGTATAGAGATCTTCCTGGGAGAAGGTGGGCGTTCCGCCGGCGCTGCCTGTCGGATTGCGCACCACGAAGAACGAGTCGCCCGTAAGCGACATGTTGGTGGCGACTCCGGTGGTCGAGTAGCTGCCCGAGAGCGTCGTGGTTCCCCGCGACTTCGCCATCACCGAGCCGCCGACCTGCTGGGCCACGGGAAAATCGGGCACCATGTCCTGGAAGCTCGTGTCCACCCGCTTGTAGCCGGTGGTCTGCGAGTTCGCGATGTTGTCGGAGATGTTTTCCAGGGCGTAGGACTGCGCGCGCAATCCGGTGACCGAACTGGTCATGGCGCCGAAGAGACTCATACTGCGAACCTTCTGGTTGACGCGACCTTCTGTCGTGCAACCAGCATCGCAACCGCCATGCCAAAACATGGCAATAATCAAATCAAGAACTTACGGGATAGGGCCGCTTTCAACCGGGCAGAACCGGCGCGTGGCCGACTCCGCTAATCGGCAGCTTTTGCCGGGGCGCGCTCCAACAGGAAGCCGGCCACGTCCCGGATGGTCGGGGCAGGCCGGTCCGCGAAGGGCAGCGGCCGACACACGGCGATGGCCGACAGGCCCACGCGCGCCGTCAGCAACCCGTTGAGGACGCCCTCCCCCAGCTTGGCCGAGAGCCGGGCCGCGATGCCGTGCCCCAGCACCTGCTGGACGAGGCTGTCGCCCATGGCTATGCCTCCTGTCACCGCCAGGTGACCCGCCACGGCCCTCACCAGCCGGATGGAGCCCAGGAACCCCGGCCGGCCGCCGTAGATCTCCGACACCCGGCGCACCAGCCGCAGCGCCTGGGCGGCGACGAACAGCACGTCCACCAGCGCCTTTGGCGACACGGCGGTGACGATCGACACCCGCCGCGCCGCCGCGGCCACGGCCGCACGCGCCTCCGTGTCGAGCGCGCCGAGAAGTTCGCGCTCCGCCACCCGGATCAGGTCGGCGCCATCGATGATGTCGGTCGCGGTCTCCTCGATCCGCGCCCGGCCACGCGCCGTCTCCGGCCGCGCAGCGTAGAGCGCCTTGAGAGCGGCGATCACCGCCCTGCCCTCGCGGGCGTCGTCCGAGGCGAGCGCCGCCTCAGCCCGCATCTTCAGCTTCCCGATGGAGCGCCCGCGCCAGATGGAACGGACCTCCCGCAGCACCAGCGCGAGCAGCGCCACGCCGGCCAGGACGGCCAGGCCGAGCGCCAGGGCGCCCAGGGTCGGGTTGTCCGCCAGGAGGCCGGCCACGAACCGCTCCACAGCGACGCCGATCCAGAGCGTCAGCAGGCCTCCAGCCGCGCTGGCGAAGAGACCGCCCCAGCCGAACACCCGCCGGCCGAGGCCGAGCTCGGCCTCATGCTCCTCGATGGCCTCCTCGACCACAGCTTCCTCGAATACGGCCTCGTCATCCGTGTCGCGGATCGCCACCGCCGTGGGCGGCGGCTCCTCGCCGGCGGGGGCCGGGCCGAGCCGCACATTGGGGTCGTCGAGCCGGAAGGCGCGGGGCGTCTTGGTCATGCGAGGCGATCCCCGAGCAGGAATTCGAGGGCCCGGTCCAGCCGGATATGCGGCAGCACGCCGGCCCGTCCGTCCGCCCCCGTGGCCGCCGCCGGCGGCCGGAACCGCACGAAGCGCAGGCCATAGTCGGCCTCCCCGGCCCGGGCGAGCGCCTTCGCGGGATCCTCCGGCAGCTCGCCCGGGAACACCGCCGCTTCCGTTTCCCCGTCAAAGCGCTCGCCGCCGATCACCTCGCCGGCGAGCGGCGTGCCCACGATGGCGGCCAACTCCTCCCGGCCCTGCCGCACCTGCGCCTCGCGCGTCGCGCGGATGCTCGCGATGGCGGCCACGTCGACCCTGGCGCCGAGCCCCTCGGCGCGCCGCTTGGCGCGGTCCACCAGCAGAGCCAGCACAGCCTCCAGGCGGTCATGGCTGGTGTGGTGCAGATGGTCCGCCTTGGTGGCCGCGAACAGGACGCGGTCGATCCGCGGGCTGACCAGGCTCGACAGGATGGTGTTGCGCCCCGTCCGGAACGACAGCAGCACGTCGTCAAGCGCCTTCTCCAGGTCGGCCACCGCAGCCGGCCCGGCGTTCAGCGCCGCCATGGCGTCCACCAGCACGATCTGCCGGTCCAGCCGGGCGAAATGGTCACGGAAGAACGGCCGCACCACGTGCGAGCGATAGGCCTCGTAGCGTCGCGCCATCACGGCGGCGAGCGAGCCCGCCGGCGGCTCCTTGCCTCCCGGAAGGTCCAGCGGCGCGAAGGTGAGCGCCGGGGATCCGGCGAGGTCGCCCGGCATCAGAAAGCGCCCGGGCGGCAGGGCCGAGAAGGACAGCGGCTCGATCCGCGCCGCCGCCAGCGCCCCCTTGAACAGGTCGGAGAGTTTTCGCGCCGTCGTTTCGTCCGCGGGCTGGCCCGGGTCGAGGGCCCCCAGCGCCTCGATGAACGCTTGAGAGCCCTCCCGCCGCGCCGGATGGCGGCACGCCGCCACCGCCTCGGCGGACCACTCGGCGTAAGTCTTGGAGAGCAACGACAGGTCGAGCAGCCACTCGCCCGGGTAATCCACGATGTCGAGCGTCAGCGTGCGCGGCCCGGACACCCAGCCCGCGGCGCTCTCGTATTCGATGACGAGCCGCAGCTCGGCGATACGGCTGGTGGATTCTGGCCAGCGCCGGTCCGCGCCCGACAGGGCCGCCAGATGGTCCTCATAGGCGAAGCGCGGCACCGCGTCGTCGGGCTGGTGCTCCAGGGTGACCTTGCGGATGCGCCCCTGGGCGTAGGCCCGGAAAACCGGCAGCCGCGCCCCGCGCAGCAGCGCATGCACCAGGGCTGTGATGAACACGGTCTTGCCCGAGCGCGACAGCCCGGTGACGCCGAGCCGCAGCGTCGGCCGCGCCAGGCCCCCCAGGCTGTCCACCAGCGACTGCGCCGCAATGCGCGCCTCGAAGGCGAAATCGGAAAAGGAGGGAGGCACGTGGCAGGCGGGTCCGGAATGGCGGGCGACCGCTTATGTGGGGCCGACCCGCCCCGATGTCGAGCGCGCGCTCAATCCCCCGCCGACCCGGGCGCGACGAAGCGGTCCAGCCGCCCCTGTCCGAAGTCCACCTCTCGCCAGTCGTCTACGGGGAAATCCACCACGGCCATCGCCGAAGTTGGAAAGCCCGCCCGCATGCGGGAGAAGGCGTAGCGGTCGCCGTGGCCCACCAGGCGACGGGCGAACTCGGCCATCCCCGGATTGTGCCCCACGATGGCCGCCGTGCGCACCTTCGGGTCGGTGTCACGAACCACCGCCAGCAGGTCTTCCGCCTCCGCCTCGTAGATGCGCGGGTCCTGCTTGACCGGCGTGTCGCCGAGCGCCTTGGCCGCCTGCTCCCAGGTCTGCCGGGTGCGCAGCGAAGGCGACACCAGCGCCACGTCGGGCAGCAGGTGCTCCTCGGCCATGTAGCGGCCCGACGCCGCGGCGTCCCCGAACCCGCGCTCGTTCAGAGCCCGGTCGAAATCCGGCGCCGCATGGTGCGGCACGGCCTTGGCGTGGCGGAAGATGATCAGACGGCGCAAGGCGCCCTCCCCTGTTTCTTGTTCTCTTGTTGTTGTCTCTTGCTCTCACCGCCCCTCGCGCCGCGCCATGAAGGCGATGCGCTCGAAGAGGTGGACGTCCTGCTCGTTCTTGAGAAGCGCGCCGTGCAGTGGGGGGATGAGCTTCTTGGGATCCCGCTCCAGCAGGGTCTCCGGCCCGATGTCCTCCGACAGCAGCAGCTTCAGCCAGTCCAGCAGCTCGGACGTGGACGGCTTTTTCTTGATGCCGGGAACCTCCCGCACCTCGAAGAACACGCGCAGCGCCTCGGCCACGAGCCGCTTCTTGATGCCGGGAAAATGCACGTCGACGATCTGCTCCATCGTCTCGGCGTCCGGGAACTTGATATAGTGGAAGAAGCAGCGGCGCAGGAAGGCGTCCGGCAGCTCCTTCTCGTTGTTCGAGGTGATCACCACGATCGGCCGCTTGGCCGCCCGGATGGTCTCGCCCGTCTCGTAGACGTGGAACTCCATGCGGTCGAGTTCGAGCAGAAGATCGTTCGGAAACTCGATATCCGCCTTGTCGATCTCGTCGATCAGCAGCACCGGCCGCTGGTCGCTCTCGAACGCCTCCCAGAGCTTGCCCTTGCGGATGTAGTTCTTGATGTCGCTGACCCGCGGGTCGCCGAGCTGGCTATCGCGCAGGCGGGAGACCGCGTCATACTCGTAGAGCCCCTGGTGCGCCTTGGTGGTGGACTTCACGTGCCAGGTGATCATCGGAGCGCCGAGCGCGCGGGCGATCTCCTCGGCCAGCACGGTCTTGCCCGTGCCGGGCTCGCCCTTCACAAGCAGCGGCCGCTGCAGCGTGATGGCGGCGTTGACGGCGACCTTCAGGTCCTCGGTGGCGACGTAGTTCTCGGTTCCGGAAAAGCGCATGCGGGTCCGCTCGGGCTGGAGGTCCGGCTGCCCGGACGCGTTGCGGGCGAACTTAGCGCATTTGCGCGGCATGGGGAGATGGGCGCGAGCTTTCTCCGCTCTGACCCTGGCGATACCGCCTCAGCCTCCAAGGCCCAATCGCCGCAAAGCGCCCTGCCCCGCCGCCACGCCGGTCGCGAAGCAGGCCTGCAGCAGGTAGCCGCCCGTCGGAGCCTCCCAGTCCAGCATCTCGCCGGCCGCGAAGATCCCCGGCAGGCGCTTGATCATCAGGGCCTCGTCCAGTTCGTCGAGCGCGATGCCGCCCGCCGTCGAGATGGCGCGCTCCAGGCCGGCCACGCCCGTGAGCCGCAGCGGAACGCCCTTGATCGCCCGCGCGAGCGACAATGGCTCTCGCGAAAGGCTCACGCCATGCGCTTCTCGAACCAGCCCCGCCGCAACCGGCGAGAGCCCGGCCGCCTTGCGCAGCACGTTGGCGAGGGACTGCCCCGGCTTCGATGCGCCTATGCGCGCGGCGAGCTCGGTGTCCTTCGCATCGGGCTTGAGGTCGAGCCACAGCGTCGTGGGCCCGCCCTTGTCCAGCGAGTCCCGCAGGGCCGCGGACAAGGCATAGACAGCTCCGCCTTCGATCCCGGTCCGGCTCACCACCGCCTCGCCGCGAATACGGCGGCGCGCGAAGGTGAAGGCCGCGCCCTTGACCGGCTCCCCCGCGAAGCGGTCCCGGAACACGTCGGACCACGCAACCGTGAAGCCGCTATTCGCAGGCCGAAGCGGCGCGACGGCGACGCCTCGCCCCTGCAGGATCCCGGCCCAGCCTCCGTCCGAGCCCAGGCGCGGCCAGCTCGCGCCGCCCAGCGCCAGCACCGTCGCGTCCGCCGCGACGGCTTCGCGGCCTTCGGGGCCGTCGAACAGCAGTTGGCCCTCCCCATCCCACCCCAGCCACCGGCGCCGGAGGGCGACGCGCACGCCGCGTCCTTCAAGCCGCCGCAGCCAAGCCCGCAGCAAGGGCGAGGCCTTGAGAACGCGTGGAAACACGCGTCCGCTCGAGCCCACGAACATATCCTGCCCCAGCCCCTCCGCCCAGGCCCGCAACGCCTCGGGCGGAAACACCTCGACGATCGGCCGCAGCCGCGGCGCGGCCTCGCCGTAGCGGGCCAGGAAGCCCTCCAGCGGCTCGCTGTGCGTCAGGTTGAGGCCGCCCCGCCCCGCCATCAGAAACTTGCGCCCGAGCGACGGCATGCGGTCGTAGACCGTCACGGCGACGCCCCCGCCAGCCGCGGACGCGATTGTCTCGGCCGCCATCAGCCCCGCCGGCCCCCCGCCGATGATGGCGACGGTGCGGCTAGATCGGCTCGGGGTCGACGAAAGATCGCGTGTCATGCGCCCTGCGTAGTGACCCAGGACGGCCTCGACAAGCTCTCTCCGTCATGGCCGGGCTTGTCCCGGCCGTCCACGCCTCAGCCGCCCGCGCAGATGCCCGGGCCAAGCCCGGGGATGACGGCGAACAAGGCGCACGGGATCGGCGTGCGATCCGCTTCCGGCCCCGCCGCCTTGAAAAGCCCGCCTCCCCGGCCCACCTTGCGGCGGAGAGGAGCCCATCGTGATCCGCTTGCTGATCAGCGACCGTTCAGGAACCCGCGTGGGACAGCTTCCGCGCTGGGCTGTTGGGCTCGGCCTGGCTGCGCTCGCCGGCCTCGGCCTGCTCATCGCCGTGATCGGCTTCAGCCTAGTTCTGCTGCTCGCCCCCGTGGTGCTGGCCGCCGGGGCGATCGCACGCTGGCCCCTTCGCAAGGTCTTCCGCGAAATGGAGGCCGCTCAGGCCTCCGCCGCATCCGCCTTCGACCGCCGCCCGCCGCCTCCGCGCGACGTGATCGAAGGCGAGTACCGGGTGATCGAGGAGCCGCGCGCCGGACCCCGGTGACGCCGGGCGGGCGCCGCCCTATGCTCCTCCCATGCTCCTGACGTTCTTCACCAATCTCCGCGCCGCCAAGGTCCCGTGCACGCTCCGGGAATACCTGCTGCTCCTTGAGGCGCTGGAGGCGGATCTCGCCGACAAGTCGGTGGAGGACTTCTACTACCTGTCCCGCGCCTGCCTGGTGAAGGACGAGCGCAATCTCGACAAGTTCGACCGGGTCTTCGGCCAGACCTTCAAGGGCGTCGTCACCCTGGGCGAAGCGGTCGAGGAGACCGGAATTCCCGAAGAGTGGCTTCGCAAGCTCGCCGAGAAATATCTGACCGACGAGGAGAAAGCCCAGATCCAGGCGCTCGGCTGGGACAAGCTGTGGGAGGCCCTCCAGGAGCGGCTCAAGGAGCAGAAGGGCCGCCACCAGGGTGGGAACAAGTGGATCGGAACCGCCGGAACCTCGCCCTTTGGCGCCTACGGGTACAACCCGGAGGGCATCCGCATCGGCCAGGACAAGAACCGCAATTTCCGGGCGGTGAAGGTCTGGGATCGCCGCGAGTACAAGGACCTGGACGACACGGTCGAACTCGGCGCCCGCAACATCAAGGTCGCGCTGCGCCGCCTGCGCAAGTTCGCCCGCACCGGCGCGGCGGAGGAGCTGGACCTCGACGCCACCATCAAGGAGACGGCCTCCCACGGCTATCTGGACGTCCAGATGCGCCCCGAGCGCCGCAACGCCGTGAAGGTGCTGCTGTTCTTCGACGTGGGCGGCTCGATGGACTGGCACGTCGAGCAGGTGGAGCAGCTGTTCTCGGCCGCCAAGACCGAGTTCAAGCACATGGACTACTTCTACTTCCACAACTGCCTGTACGAGGGCGTTTGGAAAACGAACCGTCGCCGGCGCGAGGAGCAGACGCCCACCTGGGACGTCATCCGCACCTACCCGTCGGACTACCGCGTGGTGTTCGTCGGCGACGCGTCCATGAGTCCCTACGAGGTCGCCATGCCGGGCGGCGCCGTGGAGCACTGGAACGAGGAAGCCGGCCAGGTGTGGCTCCAGCGCGTGCTGGACCACTTCCCCCGCACGATCTGGCTGAACCCCGTGCCCAAGAACCACTGGGGCTACACCCACTCCATCCAGATGATCAAGGACCTGATGGGCCAGCGCATGTTTCCGCTGACCCTTGAAGGCCTCGACGGCGCCATGCGGGAACTGGCGCGGTGAACGCCGAATAGCTTCAGGCGCGAGCCCGGCGGCTCACGCGGCCATGCGACCGCAGCTTTCGGCGCACCTTCGGCAGGCGTCCACGCAGTCCTGCATGTCGCCGACGTCCTCGCAGCTCTTCGCGCACTCGCGGCAAATCTCAGCGCATTCGCGGCAGACATGCGGATGGTGGCTCGAGTTCATGATCATGAAGTCCGCGGCCGTCTGGCAGATGGTGGCGCAGGCCATCATGATCTTCACGTGCTCAGGCGCGAGGTGCTTCCCGCCGGCCTCTAGGCAGTGGGTCATCAGCATGCCGAGGCATGATTCATGGCAGCGCACGCAGTTGTCGACACATTCGCGCATCTCGCCCGTAAGGTGGTGCATGGCGGTCTCCTTGGCTCGGGGGATGACCGGCCAACGGTGACCTCCCGGAAGGGTTCCGCGGGACGGCTGACGGTTCGCCTCTTGCAATCGAGCCGCCGGGGCCCGAGAACGGCGGCGGCAACCGGAACGGCCCCATGCGCGACGACGCTCCCCTCGGCTACGCTCACCGACCCAAGCCGTTCGGCTTCGAGGTGAGCTATCGGTTGGATCCCGACGCGCTCTTCGTCGACACGGGCCGCAAGCAGGAGAACATCCCCTACGCGGCGATCGCCTCCGCCCGGCTCGCCTACGCGCCCACGAACTTCACGACCAAGGGGTACCGTCTCACGCTGGGTCTCAAGGACGGCCGCACGCTCAAGGTCGGCAACCTGTCCTGGAAGACGTTCTTTGAGTACGACCGGCAGGACGGGCGCTACACGCCCTTCGTTCGCGCGCTCCTGAAGCGCGCGGCGGCCGCCAACCCCCGCCTCGCCTGCCGCGTGGGGACCCCGCCCTTCCTGTGGGGCCTGAGCGCCGCCGCCGGGGCGTTGATTGTCGCCGGCCTGATCGCGATGGGCGTCCTGGCGATCCAGCGCAACGGCCTCACGGCCGCTGCGCTGCTGGTGCTCTTCGTGGCCCCGCTCGGCTGGCAGGTCCACGCCATGGTGACCCGAAACTGGCCGGGCGACTTCCGCCCCGACGCGCCGCCGGAGCGGGTTCTGCCGGGCTGAACTCTCAGGCCTTGGCCGGCTGCGGCTCGCGGACGACCAGCACCGAGGACTCCGCGTGGCGGACGATGGTGGAGGCGTTGGATCCCAGCAGGTAGGTCGCCATCCCGGGCCGGTGCGAGCCGACCACGATCAGGTCCGCCCCGATCTTCTTCGCCTCGGCGAGCACCTCGTTGTACACCGCGCCCATGCGAACCGCCGTGGTCACCTTGCCCTCGGTCAGGCGGATGGTGGCTGCCAGTTCGGCCAGCTTTTTCTCGGCGTCGGACTGCTGCTCCTCGTCGAAGGACGGCGGCACGTACTCCATGAAGGTGACGGGCAGGATGGAGCGCACATAGACGAGCGCCAGCGTGCCGCCGGTGACGTTGGCCAGCGCCACCGCCTTGTCGAGCGCTGGGCGGGCGATGTCGACTTCCGCAAGATCGACGGGGACCAGAATCGTCTTGAACATCGGGGGGCTCCTCTTCGAACGACTTGCGTCAGTTTAAGCGGGATCGCATCCGTTTCATTGCGAGAGGTCAAGCCCGTGTGCCTTGTTCAAGGGCGCATGGACATCCCGGCCCGGCGCCGCCTACCATTCCGCATCGGCCCGCGAAGAGGCCGCCGGGAGGATGACCTTCATGACGACGAACATGGACCGTCGGGCGCTGCTGCTTGCGGCGGCCGCCCTGGCGGCCGGCGCTTCCGCGCCGGCTTTTGCTGAGGAAGGCTGGCCGAAGGGCCGGCAACTGCGCCTCGTGGTGCCTTTCCCGCCTGGCGGGGCTACCGACGTGGTGGGACGCATTGTGGCTGACAAGCTCGGCCAGATCTGGGGACAGACGATCGTCGTCGAGAACCGCGCTGGCGCGGGCGGCAACATCGGCAACGAGGTCGTCGCCAAGGCGGAGCCGAACGGCGACACCCTGCTCGTCGGCACCGTGGGCATGGCCACGAACCAGTTCCTCTACCCCAAGCTCAACTATGATCCGGTGGGCGACTTCGCCCCGATCAGCCTTCTGGCGATGGTGCCCAACCTGCTGGTCGTGTCGAAGGGCCTTCCGGTGAACTCGGTCCAGGAACTCATCGCCTACGCCAAGGCCAATCCCGGGAAGCTGAATTACGGCTCGTCCGGCGTCGGCACCTCGATCCACCTGTCGGGCGAGCTGTTCCAGCGCATGACCGGCACGAAGATGGTGCATGTGCCCTATCGCGGCAGCGCCCAGGCCACCCAGGACCTGATCGCCGGGCGGCTCGACCTGATGTTCGACAACATTTCCCAAGCCTTGCCGCACGCCAAGGCGGGGTCCACCAAGGCGCTGGCCATCACCACCGGCAAGCGCTCGCCGGTGACGCCCGAATACGAGACCGTGTCGGCGACCGTGCCAGGCTTCGACGTGTCCTCCTGGTTCGCCTTCTTCATGCATCGGAAGACGCCGCCCGCCATTCTGGACAAGGTCGCCGCTGCCACCCGCGCGGCCGTCGCGGATCCGGGCGTGCAGGAGCGTCTGAAGGCGACGGGCGCCATCCCGGTCGGTGGCGCGCCCGAGGAACTGGAGGCCTTCATGGCGAGCGAAGTGAAGACCTGGGGCGCGGTGATCAAGGAGGCGAACATCAAGGCGGATTGAGAGCCGGCCTCTCCCGCGCCACAAGCAGCGCGGCGTCGCAGGCAGGGGTCGAATGTCGTCGTCCTGAACTGCGATGTCGCCGCGCTGCAGTGATCCCGGCGCCCTTCAGGCCACGCCGAGCTTGCGCTGCAGCTTGGTGGACGAGGTGGTGTACTGGAACGTCAGCTTCCGGTCCGGATAGACGTAGCGGTGCGCCTTCTGCGCCGCGAGGGCCGCCTCGTGGAAGCCGGACAGGATCAGCTTCAGCTTGCCCGGATAGGTGTTGATGTCGCCGATGGCGAACACCCCTGGGGTGGAGGCCTCGAACTTCTCCGTGTCGACCGGGATCAGGTTTTCGTGCAGGTTCAGGCCCCAGCCCGCGACTGGGCCCAGCTTCATGGTGAGGCCGAAGAACGGCAGCATGGCGTCGCACGGGATCTCGAACACGGTCCCGTCCGGGCCCCGGCAGATCGCCGCGGAAAGCCACCCGTCCGCGCCCTTGAGGCCCGTCACCTGCCCGACGCGCAGGTCCATCGCGCCCTGGGCCACGAGCGCGCGCATCTTTTCGACGCTGTGAGGGGCGGCGCGGAACTCGTCCCGCCGGTGCATCAAGGTGACCCGCTGGGCCACGGGCTGCAGGTTCAGCGTCCAGTCGAGCGCGGAGTCGCCGCCGCCGACGATCAACACCGCGCGCCCGCGCAGCGCCTCCATGCGGCGCACGGCGTAGAAGACGCTGTGCTCCTCATAGGCTTCGATGCCGGCGATGGGCGGCTTCTTGGGCTGGAACGAGCCGCCCCCTGCCGCGATCACCACCGCCTTGCAGTGGAGCTCCCGGGCCGCGTCCGTCACCACGCGGAAGCGCGGCTGCTCGGGCGTTCCCAGCGCTTCCAGCTCGGTCACCATCTGGCCGAGGTGGAAGGTCGGCTGGAACGGCTCGATCTGCTTCAGGAGATTGTCGACGAGCCCCTGCCCCGTGATCACCGGGAATCCCGGGATGTCGTAGATGGGCTTCTCGGGGTAAAGCTCCGCGCACTGCCCGCCTGGCTTGGGCAGGATGTCGATGACATGGGCGCGGATGTCGAGCAGGCCCAGCTCGAACACGGCGAAAAGCCCCACCGGTCCGGCTCCCACGATGACGACGTCTGTCTCGATCATCTCGAAGGCCGCCGTCGTCATCGCCTGTCTCCTGCGGCGCTACGCCTGCCGCTCCGGGGTTCGCACCACCAGGCCGTCCAGCTCCGGCCTCACCTTGATCTGGCACGAGAGGCGGGAATTCGGCCGGACGTCGTAGGCGAAATCCAGCATGTCCTCCTCCATGGAGGATGGGGCGCCGACCTTTTCGGTCCAGGCCTCGTCCACATAGACATGGCAGGTCGCGCAGGCGCAGGCGCCGCCGCACTCGGCCTCGATGCCGGGAACGCCGTTGCGCACGGCGTTCTCCATCACCGTCGAGCCGTCCTGGGCGTCAACCGTGCGCGAGGCGCCTTCGTAATCGACAAAGGTGATCTTGGTCATCCGGATCTCGGGTCCACATGCGGGAGCGCCGCCTAAGGCGGACACGCGCCTACTTAGGACAGTCGGGTGGCTTTGGCGAGATCCGGCGCCTACAGGCCGCCGGCCCGGGACACCTGCAGCCGGGCTGCGATCACGGCGCGGGCCTCGGCGACGGCCGCATGCAGGCCGGCCAGGGCCTCCAGCACGGAGTCCTCGTCGGCTTCCGCTGCGAGCATCTCGACCCGGTGCGCCTGCGCCGCCACCGCGAAGGCGCCGACCGCCCGGGCCGCCCCCTTCAGGAGGTGCGCTGCGTCCGTGCGCGTCTGTGCGTCCGCAGCCTCCCGAACCGCGCGCAGCACGTCATTCGATTGCTCGAAGAACATCCCGAGCACCTCGCGCGCCAGGTCATCGTCGCCCATGGTCTGGGCTGACAGATGGCGCAGATCCAGGATGGCCGGAGCTTCCGCGTCCGGGCCCGCATCCTGCCGCAACGCCGTGCCTGCGCCGAACATGCCGTTTCCCTTCTGGTGAGGGCGCCCAATCGGGAGCGCGGAGAAAAGTGTGTGGCGCCGGAAGCTTTCCACAAGCTTCATCGTGAGGAGGATTTTGGCGCCAAGGTGTCCAAGTTTTCGCCGGGTCGACTACCCAATGGTTGTAGAGGGGCCCCAACTGCGGCTGAATAGACGTTCTGTAACTCTCGCCTTGCGCCTTGTCACGCTTCATGGTGAATCAGCCGTTAACGACGTTTGGTGAGAGACGTCGAGGCTGGGTTTCCATGGGCAAGGCCTCCCATTAGAGTGCGGCTTGGTTAACCGACCCCGAAGAAATGGGCTGGCTGACCGCCGCGAGAGGCGCCATGCGCAACTCGCGCAGGCCGCGTGCGCGACGGCCTGCGCCGGTTGGCATGGAAGCGGCTGCGTGACGCGTACCGGATGCGAGGCTCCTGATGGCTACCCAACCCAAGGTCAACGACCCCACCGAGGCGGCCCTTTCGGCGATCGAAGAGGCGCTGAACCTCACGGGTTCGCCCCCCGCCGGGAAGCCTCGCGAGCCCGAGGAGGGCAGGACCACGACGGACGCCACCGATCCGATCGGCCCCAAGCTGCCCGCCGTCAACGACGCGGAGATCTTCCCCGAGGTGAAGATCGAGAAGCCTCGCGACCGGGCCCGGCCCTCCCGCGAGCAGGCGGACGCCCGCCGGCCCGAGCCCGGCCGCCCGGCCAATGACGACCGCCGCGCCGTCGGCGAGATCCTGCAGGCCCTGCAAGTTCGGCCGTCGCGCAGCGCCTTTGTGTTCGCCACGCTCGCCTCCCTGGCGTGGCTCGGCGTGTTCGGCGCCTACGCGGCCAGCCGATGGGCTGCGCTCGGCGGCGCCGACGCGACCTTCTCGCAGCGGCTCATGACCCCGGAGGCCGGCCTGGGCGCCTTCGCCGCGCTCGCGCCGGTGATCGTGTTCTTCGTCCTGGCCTCGCTGGCGGCTCGCGCCCAGGAGATGCGCCTCGTCGCGCGCTCCATGACCCAGGTCGCCATTCGATTGGCCGAGCCCGAGACGGTGTCGGCTGAGGGCGTGGTGAGCCTGTCCCAGGCGATCCGCCGCGAGGTCGCCGCCATGGGCGACGGCATTGAACGGGCGCTCGCCCGCGCCGGCGAGCTCGAGACCCTGGTGCACTCGGAGATCGCCACCCTCGAGCGCGCCTATGGCGAGAACGAGATCCGCATCCGTTCGCTGATCGACGAGCTGGTCGTCCAGCGCGAGGCCATCCTGTCCAACGCCGAGCGTGTGCGCTCCTCCATCACGAGCTCGCACGAGTCCCTGCGCGACGAGCTGGTCGCGACGGCGGCCCGCATCTCCGAGGAGGTCGGCGAGGCCGGCGCCCGGGTCACCCAGTCCTTCGGAAGCAAGGCCGAGGAAATCAGCGCCATCCTCTCCCGCACGGGCGAGCGGATGGTGGAGGAGATCGCCACCAAGGGCGAGAGCCTTATCACCCGCCTGTCCTCCACCACGGACGACGTCAGCGGCCGCCTCTCGGAGGCGACCGCCTCTGTCACCGAGACGCTGGGCGCCAAGGCCCGCGAGATCACGGACGGCCTCGCCGCCACGGGTGAGCAGCTCACCGGCCAGATCGCCGAGCGCGCCGCGCTCGTGTCCCGGTCGCTGGAGGACACCAGCGAGACTCTGCGGGCTACCCTGTCCGAGGGATCCGAGAAGGTCACCCGCATCATCGCCGAGACCGGCGCCGGCGTGACGGACGCCATCGCCGCCCGCGCGCTGGAGGTCAACGAGACCCTGCGCAACACCGGCGAGACGCTCGTGGCCGACCTCGGCTCCCGCGGCGACGCCGTGGCCGAGCGCATCGAGAGCACCGGGGCCCGCATCGCCGAGACGATCACGACCCGTGGCGACGCCCTCGCCGGCCAGCTCGCCGCGACCGGCGACCGCATCCACGAGGCGGTCAACGTCAACGGCCAGGCCCTCGAGCAGTCGCTCGCGAAGACCGGCGAGGCGATCGCCGCCCTGATCGCCGAGCGCGTCGCGGCCACCCGCGAGGCTTTCGAGACCAGCGCCGAGAAACTGCAGACCACCCTTGCCGAGCGGACGGCGGAATCCGAGCGCGTGTTCACGAGCAGCGCCGAGTCTGCCGTGCTCGCCCTCGCGTCCCGCGCGGAGCAGACGGAAGCCTCCTTTGCGGAGCGCGCCCAGGCCATCGCCGAAACCCTCGCGGCCCACGCCGCGGAGGCCCAGGCCGGTATGGCGTCCAGCTCCGAGGCGGTCGCCCGCACCCTGGCGAGCCGCACGGCGGAGGCCGAGCGCGTCTTCTCCGAGGCCGCCGAGGGCCTGGGCCGCGCGCTGGACGAGCGCGCCAGCGCCACCCAGCAGGCCCTTGCCTCGAGCGCCGACCGCATCGGCCGCGCCATCAGCGAGCACGCCGGCGAGGCCGACTCTGTCCTGGCCGCCCGCGCTCGCGAGATCGCCGACATGCTGGCGAGCCGCACGGGCGAGACCCGGGAGGTGTTTGAGCAGACCACCGAAGCAGTTCTGGGCGTTCTCGCCGCCCGCGCCGCCGAGACCCAGACGGCCTTCGCCGAGCATGGCGAGGCCCTGCAGGCGCGCATCGCCGGGATCGCCCGCGACGCCGTCATGGCCGTCGCCACCCAGAGCTCGCGCATCAACGACGCCCTGGCGCGCAACGCCGACCAGCTGCTCCAGGCCATCACCGAGCGTGGCGGCGAGGTGTCCCGCGCCATGGCCGGGACGCTCAGCGCCTTCGAGGAAACAGTCATCATCCGCGGCGGCAGCCTCAACGACCGTCTGGCCGGCCATCTGTCATCCTTCGAGGACACGGTCGCGCGCCGCGGCCAGGCCCTGGAGCAGACGCTCGGCGAGCGGATCGGCGCCTTCCAGACGATCCTGGGGGAGGTCGAAGCCAAGCTCGACGAGGTGTTCACCGCCCGCGTCGGCGCCTTCGAGGGCGCCATGCAGGACCGCGCTGCGGCGCTGCAGCAGGCGCTCGACTCCGCCTTCGCCGGCTTCGAGGGCTCGGTGCTGGAGCGCGGCTCCAGCCTCGCCACCACCCTCACCACGCGCCTGGAAGGCTTCGAGCAGGCCGTCCTTGGACGTGGCGGGGAGATCGCCGAGCGCATCGGCTCCGACGCCCGCGCCTTCACGCAGGCCGTCGAGGCCCGCCTGGGCCAGGTGGAGTCGCTCTTCGGCGAGCAGGGGGAGACCCTCGCCAACCGTGTCTCCGTCCGCGCCGAGCAAGCCGCCCGCGAGTTGCAGCAGCAGATCGAGGCCTACGAGGTCAAGACGGCCGCCTCGGGCGTCAACGTCGCCCGCACCCTCGACAGCATCTTCGCCCGCATCGACCAGGGACTGGACGCCCGCGCCAAGGCGCTCACCGAGACGCTCGCCGCCCGCACGCTGGAGATCGCCCAGCTGCTCGGCGTCGGCGGCAAGGACATCGCCCGGGCCATCGATTCCAAGATCGAGACCATCGAAGGCGCCTTCGTGGCTCGCTCGGAGGCTCTCACGCAGACTCTCACCGCCAAGGCCGAGCTTATCAACGCGACGCTCGGCCAGCAGGCCTCCGCCATCGCGGAGACGCTGGACGGCCGCGTGGCCCGCTTCGAGGAGCGCGTCGTCAACCGTCTCGACAGCGTGAGCGCCATGCTGGACGAGCGCGCCCGCACCTTCGGCGAGACGCTTACCGGCGGCGCCACCTCCGTCACGGCCGCGCTTGGCGACCGCACGGAGGAGCTTACGGCGCTCTTCGCCAACTCGACCCGCCAGCTGGGCGAGATCATGACCACCGGCGTCACGGCCGTGAACGCCGCCCTGGGCTCCCGGACGTCGGAGATCGCCTCGGTCATCGCCGGCGCGGCGCGCTCGCTCGACGGCGCCCTGGCCTCCGGCGCCGACCGGATCGCCCAGGCCGTGGACGGCCGCTCCGGCGAGATCGTCGGCGTCATCGAAACCTCCGCCAATCGCCTGGAGCAGGTGCTCGCCACCGGATCGGACGCCGTCTCCGCCTCCTTCGGCGATCGCACGGCCGAGCTGTCGCGGCTCTTCGACGAGCGCGGTCGCGAACTCGTCGAGCAGATCGGCTCGCAGGCGGACGAGGCCTCGACCCGCCTGTCCCGCGTCGGCGACGAGACGACCCGCGGCTTGGCCCAGGTCGGCGACGCCGTGCTTCGCACGCTGGAAAGCCGCAGCTCGGCCATGGTCGACCTGCTGCGCGAGCGTGGCGACGCCCTGGCCAACGCCCTGGCGGAGTCCACGAGCGCCCTCGAGACGGTTCTCGGCGAGAGCGCCTCGCGCTCTGTGGCGGAACTGTCCGGCGTGCATCAGCGCCTCCAGTCCGAGATCAACGGCAGCCTGGCGCGCCTTGCGGAAACCAACGCGCTGCTCGGATCCGCCATCACCGGCGCGGGCGAGAACCTGGGCAACCTGGAATCCGATCTCGGCGCCCGCATGATCGCGCTTCGCGACACGCTGAACGCCATCACCTCGGAAACCAGCGCGGTGTCCGACAAGGCGGCCGAACAGGTCGAGGCCCTGCGCGGCCTCGCCTCCGGCGCCCTGCGTGAGGCCGCCGGCCTGTTCCAGCGCCTGGACGAGCAGAGCCGCACGGTCGCCTCCTCCACCCAGGAGCACGCCCGCGCGCTCGCCAACGTGGCCGTCATGCTGGAGGACGTGGAGGGTCGCGTGAGCTCGGCCATCGACGCTCGCCGCGCCGCCCTCGAGGAGGCGGTCGGGGCCATCACGGGCCGCTCGGAGGAGGTCGAATACGTCACCCGCACCTTCAGGGCGCTGGTGGAGGACTCGCTCAAGGCGGCCGAGGATCGCGCCCGCCAGGTCGGGCAGGTGCTGAACGACTCCAGCCAGAACGCGGCCGCTGCGGTCGGCGAGCAGTTCGAGACGCTCCGCATGGCCACCGCCAAGGAGCGCGAGCGCACAGCCGCCGCGCTGCGCGCCACCTACGAGCAGGTCATGTCCGACCTAGGTGGCGCCCTCACGGCCGCCACGGAACGGTTCCGCGAGGCCGCGGAGGACATGCGCACCCTCAGCGCCTCCGTTCAGCAAGAGCTCGAGTCCACCCGCGCCGAAGTCCGCCGCGGCGTGCTGGAGTTGCCGAAGGAGACGCAGGAGTCCGCCGCCGCCATGCGGCGCGTCGTCAGCGACCAGATCCGCGCGCTCAACGAGCTCACCGCCTTGGTGGCCCGTTCGGATCGTGGAATGGACGTGTCCCGCCCCGGCGCGCGCGCCGAGGAGGAGCCGGCGGCCCGCCGCGTCAATGGCGCCGCAGCGCCCGAGGCGCCCCCGCTGCCGCTCCGCGCGCCCGAGGCGCCGCGTCGGGCTCCTGAGCCGCCGCCCGCGGCCGCACGTCCGAGTGTGCTGGTGACCCCCCCGCCCCGCCGCGAGGAGACGGCCCCGCAGCCGCGCGCCGCGCAGCCGGCCGCCAAGGCGGCGGAGCTGCCGCGCGAGGCCCTGTCGAGCCGGGCCAGCGCCGGCTGGCTGTCAGAGCTCCTGGCGCGCGCCTCGGTCGATGACGAGCCGGAGCCGGCCCGCAAGCCGGAGCCTCGCTCCGGTGGGTCGCGCGGCCAGTCGGGAGCGGCGGACTCGCTGGGCGCCCTGTCCACCGACATCGCCCGCATGATCGACCATGACGAGGCCGTGGACCTCTGGGACCGCTACACCAAGGGCGAACGCAACGTGTTCAGCCGGCGCATCTACACGCCGCAGGGCCAGGAGCGCTTCGACGAGTTCCGGCGCCGCTACCGTCGTGACTCGGAGTTCCGCGAGACGGTGGACGCCTACGTCCAGAAGTTCGAGGAACTGCTGCGGGAAGTGGCCCCGGGCGACCGCAACCAGGCCCTGACGCGCTCGGTGCTGACGTCGGACGAGGGCAAGGTGTACACGATCCTCGCCCACGCCGCCGGCAAGTTCGACTGACGAGCGCACCCGCTCCGCCTTCCCGGCGCGCCAAGCGCCGGGAAGCCGATCCAGCGAATGAGCTCAGTTCCAACCGGCGAACACGGCGCGCGTGCCCGCTGGATCCCCTCCCCTCAGCGGCTTCGCCCCTTCGGCGGGGGATGGCGCCGATGAGAAACGAAAGGCCCGGGATCGCTCCCGGGCCTTTTTCGCTTTCAGAACGAATGGCTACGCCTCAGTGCGCCCAGCGCACCACGTCCGCGAACACCTTGGTGGCCGCCTGGTCAAGCGCGAGGGCGGCTGACTTGCCCGACACTTCCGCAAGCGGGACAGCGCCCTTGAACACCCGCGAGGCGACGATCTTGCCGGAGTTGTTGTTGATCGTCTTGACGGAGAGCTCGACCACCGCCTGGGCGCCGCCATCCACGCGCACGCCAAAGAAGCGGATCTCGGTCTGCAGCAGCGTGTCCGGGTTGACGCCAACGCCCGTCCGGGCAACGGCGCGCCCATGGTTTTCGAACGCCTCGACCAGCCGGGTCTGCAGAAGCCGGGGCAGCCGATCCGACCATTGGACCCCGCCGATATTGCTTACTGAACCATCATTCGCGCGAACGATGATGCGGTCTGACTCGAGCGGCTGCAGCGCTGTGGGCTCGGCCACCACCAGTTGCGTGCGCCCGGGCGTCTGCCGCGCTGCGCCAACCGGGGCGGTCAGGTCATAGACCTGCGAGGGCGTCGAGCTGCCGCATCCGGCAAGCCCGAGGCACCCGGCCCCCACCGCCAGGGCCGCGGCGAACAGAGGCGCGCGACGCGATCGCGCGGGGGAAGGACAGTCACGGGAAGGCATGGAACGGGGTCGCCTCAGGCAAGTGGGCGTCCTCACGGACGGCCCCGGTATTCGGGAAGGGACGGCTTGCTACCGAAGATCAGCTGCTGCGGGTTCTGCTGGAAATTGCGCAGGGTGCGGTTGAGCTCGCCCAGGGTCTGCCGGCCTTCCGTCGCGAGCGACTGGTAGTCGCGCAGCGCCGGTCCGGTCACCCGGTTGATGCCGGCCGTGATCTCGGCCGTGCGCTTGTCCAGGTTGTCGGCGAGCACGCGCACCGACCGCGCCATGTCTCCGATGCTGCCGAGCGCCGCCTTGGTGTCGTCGGAGCCCAGGAACGTCCGGACGCTGGCGAGCACGCTGTCCACCTGGTCGGCGGACTTGTTGAGCTTGGCCGTGAGCTCCCGCGCGTTCTTGATGATCTCGTCGACCTGCTTGCTGTTGTTGCCGAGCGAGGCCGTGAATTTCTCGACGCTGTCGACCGAGCGCTGGATCTTGTCCGGATCCACGGCGCGCAGGGTCCGGCTCGCGTCGGCGAGCACGCCGTCGAGCTTCACGGAACTGTCGTTCAGGCGGCCCGCCAGCGTGGCGGCGTCGCGCAGGAAGGTGGCGATGTGCTCCTTCTCGCCCGCCACCGTCGCGGTGATCTGCTGCAGGTTGGAGACGACCTTGTTCACGTCGTCCGGGTTCACCGCCTTGACGACGTTCTCGACGGTGCCGGTGAGCCGCTGCAGGTCCACGGAGAGCGCCGCGATCCGGTCGGCCGCCGCGCCCGTGGAGGACAGGAACTTGTTCACCCCGTCGGAATTCGACGCAAGCGCGCCGGAGAACTTCTCGACGTTCTTGACGGTCGCGTTGATGGAGCCCTGGTTCTCGGACAGGATCTGGTCGGCGCGGCCGAGCACGTCGTCCGCCTTCTTTGCCAGCCGCTGAGCGCTCTCCAGCAGATCCTGGAAGTCGGACCGGTCGGCGTAGATCACCGGCGGCTGCCCGGGCTCCCTGCTCTCCAGCTTGGCGCTGTTCGGCCCGCCGCCCGACAGCTGGATGGAAGCCACGCCGGTGAGGCCCTGGAACTCCAGTCGCGCGCGCGTGTCCACGTTCACGGGCGTGTTGGCGTCGATCTCCACGCGCGCCACCACCTTGCTGGGGTCGTTCGGCTGCAACTGGATCGACGTCACCTCGCCCACCCGCAGGCCGTTGTAGAGCACCTGCCCGCCGCGCGAGAGGCCGGACACGGAGCCGCTGAACACGATGCGATAGGTGGCGAGCTTGGTCCCCGCGTCCTTGCCCGAGAACCAGAACACGAAGCCGAACGCGGCGGTGAGCACCGCCAGCGTGAACAACCCGATGAGCGCGTAGTTGGCGCGCGTTTCCATGCCCGGCTTACCTTCCTGCCCCGGCTTCGGCCGTCAGGTGACGGGCCCGCTCGCCGTGGAAATAAGAACGCAACCAGGGGTGGTCGGACTTCAACATCGTCTCGATGGGCCCCGCCGCAATGACCCGCCCGTCCGCGAGCGCCGCGATGCGGTCGCAAGCCGAATAAAGGCTGCCGAGATCGTGGGTTACCATGAAGACCGTGAGTCCCAAAGTCTTCTGTAGGGTTGCGATCAGTTGGTCAAAGTCTTGCGCGCCGATGGGGTCGAGACCCGACGTCGGTTCGTCGAGAAAGACGATCTCGGGATCAAGCGAGAGGGCGCGCGCCAGCGCCACTCTCTTGATCATGCCGCCCGACAGCTCCGACGGATAGCGGTCCGCCACTTCAGGCTTCAGACCCACCAGCTCGAGCTTGAGCAGCGCGAGCTCGTCCATCAGCTCCTGCGACAGCTTGAGGTGCTCGCGCATGGGCACCTGGACGTTCTGGCGCACGGTGAGCGACGAGAACAGCGCGCCCTGCTGGAACAGCACGCCCCAGCGGCGTTCCATCGCCTTGCGCGCCTCGGGAGTCAGATTGTCCACGTCCTGGCCGAAGACCTTGATGGTCCCGCGGCGCTTCGGCACCAGGCCGAGGATGGTGCGGGTGAGAACCGACTTGCCCGTGCCCGACGCACCCACGAAGCCCAGGATCTCGCCGCGATACACGTCCAGGCTGAGCCCGTTCATGATCACCTTGTCGCCGAAGCCCACGACGAGATCGCGGACCTCGATCACGACTTCCCGGTCGGGCGCGCCGTTGGGGCGTCCGGTCGGCGCGGCGACGGGGGGAACGGGGGCGTCCACGGGCTCGCTCAATAGTTGATGGACGCAAAGAACATGGCGAAGAGGCCGTCCACCACGATCACCATGAAGATGGCTTTCACCACTGACGAGGTGACCTGACGTCCCAGGGACTCGGCGCTGCCCTTCACCGCCATGCCCTCGATGCAGGCGATCATCCCGATCACCAGCGCCATGAACGGCGCCTTGATGATGCCCACCATGAAGGTGTTGAACGCGATCGCGCTGCGAAGCCGTCCCAGGAACACCTCCTGGCTGATCCCCCCGTAGATCCAGGACACCACCCCGCCGCCGAACAGGCCCGCGAGGTTGGACAGGAACGTCAGGATGGGCAGCGCGACGATGAGCGCCAGGATGCGGGGCGCCACCAGCACTTCGATGGGGTCCAACCCCATCACGCGCAGGGCGTCGATCTCTTCCCGCATCTTCATGGAGCCGATCTCGGCCGTGAAGGCGGACCCGGAGCGGCCGGCGATCATGATGGACGTGAGCAGCACGCCCAGTTCGCGAAGGGTCAGGATTCCGATCAGGTCCACCACGAAGGGCGTCGCGCCGAAGCGCCGAAGCTGGAAGATGCCCTGCTGGGCGACGATGCAGCCCACGAGAAAGGAGATCAGCGTGATGATGGGCACGCTGCGGAAGCCCACCGCCTCGAGGTGGAACACCATCGAGGTGATTCGGAATCGGCGGGGATTCACGAGCATCCGCCCGAACGCCGCGACCAGCGAGCCCAGGAAGCTCACGCCCCCGACCAGGTCCCGCCCGGCGCCCACGACGGTGCCGCCCACGTCGGACAGAATGTCCACGACGGCGGAATGCTGCACCGGGGCTTTCAGCCCAAACTCGTGGTAGGCGACCTCATGCAGCAGGATCCGCTTGGGCTCGTCGAGCCCCACGAAGCCGGCCTCCTGCCCGCGAGCCACGATCTCGGATCGCGCCCTGTCCAGCACCCAGGCGCCGAGCGTGTCGAGTCTCTCCACGGCCGAAAGATCGAGCAGCACGCGTTCGGCGCCCTGCGCCTCGGCTGTCAGCTTCGACGCGCCCGCCTCGACCGCGGCGGCCTGGTCGGACGTCCAGCGCCCGATGAAGCGCATGCGCGCCTCTGCGCCGTTGCGCTCGACCACCACGTTCGCGACAGGATCCATAACCGCCCGGTTCATGCGCGCCTGATTCAGGCGCATGCTTGGTTCTAACGATGATACAACCTCACGGGAATGGATGCGCGGCGGCTTCTAAGCGTTTTCCCTGAGGTGTGACCCGCAGGCGCCAGCCGGTTGCAGCATCTTCCGCGTGTATGCCCAGGCGGCGTCCGATTGCCCCCGGACGCCGGGCGCGCTACTCCGGACGGATCAACGCTGAGGTCACGATGTCACGCACCCTCGCCGTCGCTGTCGAAAGCTTCCCGATCGCGGGGACCTTCACCATCGCGCGCGGGTCGCGCACGGAGGCTGTGGTGGTCACCGCGACGATCGAGGATGGCCCCGCGCGCGGCCGCGGCGAGTGCGTGCCCTACGCCCGCTATGGCGAGAGCGTCGACAGCGTCGTGGCGCAGATCGAGGCCGCCCGGGCCTTTGTCGAAGAGGGTGGGGACCGCCATGCCCTGCTCGCCCATATGCCGGCCGGCGCGGCCCGCAACGCGATCGACTGCGCGCTGTGGGACCTTGAATCCAAGATCGCAGGGGTTCCCGCCCATGTCCTGGCCGGCTTGGACCGCATCGCCCCCGCGACTACCTGCTTCACCATCAGCCTGGGCGCGCCCGAGGCCATGCGGGAGGCCGCCGTGAAGGCGGCCGATCGGCCGATCCTGAAGGTCAAGCTCGGCGGCGGGGCGGACGACCCCGCCCGCATCGCCGCCGTGCGCCAAGGCGCCCCCGAGGCGCTGCTCGTGGTGGACGCCAACGAGGGCTGGCGCGAGGACGACCTGGCCCGGCAGCTCGCCGCCTGCCATCACGAGGGCGTCGCCCTAATCGAGCAGCCGCTGCCCGCCGCAGACGACGCCGCCCTTACCGCCTTCGACAGCCCGATCCCACTTTGCGCCGACGAAAGCGCCCACGGCATCGACCATCTCGCCGCCGTGGCCGAGCGCTATGACGCCATCAACATCAAGCTCGACAAGACGGGCGGCCTCACCGCGGCGCTGGAACTGGCCAGGGCGGCGCGCGCGGCCGGCCTCGACATCATGGTCGGCTGCATGGTGGGAACGTCCCTCGCCATGGCCCCCGCCACGCTGCTGACGCCGTTCGCCCGCTATGTCGACCTGGACGGCCCCCTGCTGCTCGCCAGGGATCGCGAGCACGGGCTCCGCTACGAGGGCGGCCTAGTCTTCCCGCCCTCCCCTGCTCTCTGGGGCTGACGTTCCGCCATTTCTGGGCGAAACCGCGGCTGGCCCCTTGAGGGCCGGCTGCCGGAATGGTGGTGTTGGGTTGCAGGGCTGCGGAATGATTCGCGCCCGGATCAAGCGCCATGGCCGACACCCCGCAAACGCCGCTCAGCTCCGACGACTACGAGGCCATCGAGGCCGCCGTGATGGAGACCTCCCGCGGCCGCTGGTTCCTGGCCGAATACGCCCGGCGCAACAGGCACGCCGAGACCGAGCGGCTGCTGCAATCCCTGAACCGGATCGAACGCGCCGTTTCGTCCCGCGACGCGCAGGCGCCGGACGCCGCCGCTGTCCTGGGCGTGCAACGCGACCTGGCCGATATCGCCGACAAGATCGCCCGGACGAGGCAGGACATAGCCCAGTCGGTGGCGGAAGCGGTCGGCTCCGGCAAGGCGCCGCCGCCGGAAAAGGCCTTCGACGAACTCGTCGCCATGGCCGAGCAGGCCGACACGGATGCGTTCGAGGCGGCCGAACAGATCCAGGAGATCGCCTGGTCCCTGCGCGAAAGCGCCGAAAACCCGGAAGTCGCGGGCGTCCTCGACGACCTCGATCGTCACGCGCTCGATGTCTACCGCGCAACCAACCGCCACACCGTGGCGACCACGCGCGTGCGCTCGATTCTCACCGTCCTGCGCGGCATTGAGGCGCGGATCCAGGCGATGCTCGGGGCCGACCAGAGGGCCTCTCGCCCGCCGGCGCCCGCCTTGCCGCCGGCGTCGACCGCCGCCCGGGCCGACATCGCCTTCGCCGAGCAGCATCCATTAGGCGCGCGCATAGCCCAGCGGCCGAGCCCGCCTCCCGTCCTGGAGAAGCCCAAGGCCCCACCGGCGCAGCAGCCCCTGGCCCCCGCGTCGCCGGCCGAGGGTTCGCGCGCGGCCGCTTTCGCGGCCATCGACGCCCTGTCCCAGGAGCAGAAGCTCGCCCTGTTCGCTTGAGCGCAGCCATGCGCTCTCCGTGACGCGGACGCGCGCGAGGGCCGTTTGCCGCAGGGATGCAAACGTGTTCCCTTGGGCGCCCCGTCCGCAGATCGACCCCGTGAACGCGCTTCTCGGCATCAGCCTCAAGATCATCTCAACCCTCGCTTTCACGGCGATGTCGACGCTGATCAAGCTCGCCGGCGACGCTGGCTATCCTACGGGCCAGACGGTCTTCTTTCGCTCGTTTTTCGCCCTGATCCCCCTGCTTGCGTGGCTCGCCTCGCGCGGCGAACTGGTGGACGCGGTGCGCACGACCCGGCTCTTCGGACATCTCAAGCGCAGCATCGCCGGCACAATGGCGATGTTCTGCGGCTTCACAGCGCTCTCGCTTCTTCCCCTGCCGGACGCGACCGCCATCGGCTACGCGACCCCGCTGATGACGACGCTGCTGGCCGCGCTGGTGCTCAAGGAGGTCGTGCGCGTCTACCGCTGGAGCGCGCTCGGCGTCGGCTTCTGCGGCATGCTCATCATGATGATTCCCTACATGCAGCCGGGGGGCGCCTATGGGCGGCGCGAGGCCATTGGCGCGCTGTTCGGCCTGGGAGGAGCCTTCTTCAGCGGCATCTCCTCCATCGAGATCCGCAAGCTGGCGCAGATCGAGAAGACCGGCGCGATCGTGTTCTACTTCTCCAGCACTGCCTCGGTGATCGGCCTCAGCACGATCGTCCTCGGCTGGCGTATGCCGGGCTGGCATGACGGCGCGCTGCTCGTGATGGCCGGGATCGCCGGCGGCGTCGGCCAGATCCTGCTTACGTCCAGCTACCGCTTCGCGCCCGCTTCCGTGATCGCGCCCTTCGACTACACCACCCTGATCTGGGCTTTGATCGTCGGCTTCGTGGTGTTCTCCAACATCCCCGAGCCGCTCGTGCTGACCGGCGCCGCGCTGGTGATCGCCGCAGGCCTTTTCGTGATCTGGCGCGAACGCCAGCTTGGCCTGGAGGACCGGCGCCGGCGCGAGCGCGAAGCTGGCGCGCAGCGCTCCACATGAAGGAGCGCGCCTCCCTCTCCGGCCCTCTGGGGCGTGCGCTGCTCACCCTCGGCGTGACGGAGATCGCCGCCTGGGGCTCCCTGTTCTACAGCATGGCGCTGGTTGGACCGCGCATCGCGGCCGAGACCGGCTGGTCGCAGGCGCTCGTCTATGGCGGATTCAGCCTGGCGCTCGTCGCCTCCGGCCTTTCCGCCCCGGCCGCCGGCCGCCTTATCGACCGGCACGGCGGCCGGCCCGTGATGGCCAGCGCCTCCCTGCTCGGCGCCGCCGGACTCGCTGTTCTCGCCGTCAGCCACGGACCGCTTGGCTATCTCCTTGGCTGGGCCGCGATCGGCGTCGCCATGGCGGGCACGCTCTATGATCCCGCTTTCGCCACCCTCGCGCAGATCGCCGGTCCGCAGACCCGCCGCGCCATCTCGTTGCTGACTCTGGCGGGCGGCTTCGCCTCCACGGTTTCATGGCCTGTCACGCTCTGGCTGCTGGGCCAGATGGACTGGCGCAGCGTGTTGTTGGTCCATGCGGCAGGCCAGGCCCTTCTGTGCGCGCCCTTGCTCGCCTTCGCTCTCCCGGCCGCTAGCGCCGGCTCCGTGGTGGCCAGGACCACCGAAACGGCCTTGCCCCGCCCGTCCCTGCTGCGCGACATGGACTGGACGGCCTTCGGCCTGTTCGCCCTGGTCATCGCCGCCCATGGCTTTGTCACGAGCGCGCTCTCGGTTCATCTTGTCCGCCTTCTGGATGTACTCGGCATGACAGAGGCCCAGGCCGTCCTGGCGGGCGCCTTCATTGGCCCGGCGCAGGTGGGCGCGCGTCTGCTCGAATTGTTGTTCGGAGCCCGTCTCAGCGCCCTGGGCCTGGGCGTCTGCGCGACCGTGCTTCTGCCGGTCGCCTTCGCCGTGCTGGCCGGGCTCCCGGCAGGAACAGCCGTGGCCGTGGCGTTCAGCCTCGTCTATGGCGCCTCCAACGGCCTCGTCACGATCGCCCGCGGCGTGGTGCCCTTCGCCCTCTTCCGCCGCGACCGTTACGGCGAGATCCTGGGCCTGCTCTCCACACCGGCGCTCGTCGCCAAGGCCTCTGCGCCCGTGCTCTTCGCGCTCGTGGTGGCGGACCATCGCGCCGGACCGGCTCTGATGCTCTGCAGCGCGCTCGCGCTGCTCGCGGCGGCCGCGATGCTGGCCCTCGCCACCCTGCGGCGGGAGCGTCCAGCCCCGGCGCCCTAGTCCGCTGTAACGAACGGGCGCGCTTGCATTCGGCGGCAAAGCCCAAGCCGACCCCAAGTTCTCCAGCGCATGCGGGCAGTATCTACTCCCTGGGACGAACGGGCCTTTACAAAGCCGCGTTCGTTTTTCAAAACAGAAGCACGCGCAAGGGAGCATGACGATGGGTGTCGAAGGCCGTGAAAAGGTCAAGGTGTTGGACATCGGCGCCCATGCCCTGTCGGGTCAGTTGGGCAAGACCATCCAGCGCCTGCGCAAGGCCTACAACCTGTCGCTCTCTGAGCTCGCCGAGCAGTCCGGCGTCGCCAAGTCGATCATCAGCCAGATCGAGCGCAACGAGACCAATCCCACACTCGCCACCATCTGGCGGCTGTCCCAGGCGCTCGACGTCTCCATCGAACGCGTGCTGTCGAGCGGCGACGACGAGCCCTTCATCGACAAGACCACCAAGGGCGACACCCCCATCCTGGTGTCGGACGACGGCAAGGTCCGCCTCGGCATCATCGGCTGGATCAAGACGGTCGAGTGGCTGCAGTGGTACGACGTCAACGCCGAGCCCGGCGGCGTGCTCGACTCCGACGCGCACCAGCGCGGCTCCATCGAGTGCCTCTCCGTCATGGATGGCGAGTTCGAGGTGGAGGTCAGCGGCCAGATCCAGCGCGCCAAGGCGGGCGAGACCCTCCGCTACCGCTGCGACCGCCCCCACAGCGTCCGTTGCGTATCGTCCACGCCCGGCCACGCCACCATGGTCTGCATCCTGAAGGCCGCCGTGATGGATTGAGGGCCAAGGCCCGGCATTGAGGTCCACCGTCATCCCCGGCGCGCCGGGAAGGGGATCCAGGGCGACTTGCCCGGGCTTGCCCGTTTCGCGCCGATCACGATTTGCGCCAGCTTGTCCGGGCTCGCGCCACGCCTCCTCCCCTTCCCCCTTCGCGGCTGCGTTGCTCCGGCCGGGGATGTCGTGCGAAGGAGCCCTTTGTCCGTGATTGCGAAGGAAGCGAAGCAATCCAGGGCGTGACGACTTGGGCGCCTCCTTCTGGGTTGCTTCGTCGCTGCGCTCCTCGCAGAGACGGAAAGCGCCGCGAACCTGTCTAGTCCGCCTTCTTCGCCGGCCGGGGCGGGCTTGCGACCGGCGGCAGGCTCTTCAGGTACTCCGCCATGGCGCCGCGGTCGGCGTCACCGAGCTGCGACGTGTTGCGGATCACTGGCCCCATCGAGCCTCCGACGGCGTCGTACTCCGGCGTGAAACCGGTCTTGAGCAGTTCGGCGATGTCGGCCTTCGACCAGGACTTCAGGCCTGCCTCGTGCTGGGTGATGTTCGGCACGAAGCCCTTGCCCTCCGGGTCCGGCCCGCCCGAGAGGCGCTTGTCTGCCACGATCGCCCCCGTGAAGGCGCGCGGCGAATGGCATTCGGCGCAGTGGCCGGGCCCTTCGACGAGATAGCGACCGCGGTTCCACTCGGCGCTTTTGGACGGGTCGGACTGCGCCTGCTTGCCGTCCAGGAAGGCGAGCTTCCACAGTCCGAGCCCGCGCCGGAGATTGTAGGGGAACGGCAGAACGTGGTCGGGCGCCCTCCCCTCCACCGCCGAAAGCGTCTTCAGGAAGCCGAAGAGATCCGCGAGGTCCGAAGCGCCCATGCGCTGGTAGGACGTGTAAGGGAACGCCGGATAGTAGTGTCGCCCGTCGGGCGACACGCCCTCGCGCATGGCCCGGATGAAGCTCGCCACGTCCCATCCGCCGATCCCGTCGCGCGGATGCGGCGAGATGTTCGGCGCATGAAACGTGCCGAACGGCGATTCGAGCGCGAGCCCCCCGCCGAGGCGCGTCCGATCGTCCTGTCCCGGGGTGGCGTGGCACGAGGCGCAGCCCCCGGCCCAGAACAGCGTGCGGCCGTTCTCGAGGTTCGGCGCCGACGCGACCGTCACGTCCGGCGCGCCGCGGACAAGCTCGTAGGTGGACGGCGCCGTCAGCAGCCAGAAACCCGCGGCCCCGAGCGCCAGCAGGACCACCAACGCGACCAAGAGCTTCTTCATGTCCGCCTGCAAAAAGGAGCGCCGTAATACTTGGCGGCTGCGCAGCAGCCCGGGACGGGAGCCTGGGGGACAAGGCTGCGGGCTCTGGCCCCCTTCCCCTCCGTGCTACGCCGGCCAGGATGACGGAGAACAACTGCCGTTCCCGTCCGGTCGCCCGACAAGAGTCAGCGCCGGAGGGGCTTCCGGGACGAGATCCGGCTGGGAGAGTTGCGCCTGCTTGGCGCTCAGCTCTTCTTGACCCGGTAGGTCTCGTGGCAGCCGCCGCAGTTCTTGAGCACAGCGGGGAAGTTCGCCTTGAAGGTCGCCTCGTCCTTGATGGCGGCGGACGCCTTCTGGGCGTCGGCGGCGAACTTGGCGAAGTGGTCCTTGAAGCCCGCCATGTCCTCCCAGATCTTCGGCGCGGCGGTGGTCTCGCCGCCCGTCTTGGAATTCTCCGGGTAGAGCGTCGGCATTTTTTGAGCCGCGTCCTGGTAGGTCGCGAGGGCCTTCTGCACCTTGGCGAGGTCGAAGGGCGTCTCGCCTTTCAGCATGCCGCCCGGATCCTTGGTGGCCGCGCCCACGCCCTTCATGATCTCCCGACGCTGCGCGATGACGTCCGACTGGGCCACCACGGCGGTGGCCCCGAGCGCGACAGCGATGGTGGCGATTGCGATGCGAAGCATAAGTGAAGTTCCTCCTGGCTCGTTCAACGGAGCTCTGGTTGATCGGAAGCGCAGGTTGACCCCGCGAATGAGGGAAAGCGAGCCAATGAGGCGCAAAGCCGATCTTGCATCCTTGCAAGATCAACTTTGCGTCAGCAACACGTGATCAGGCCGCTTGGGTCGAGGCCGAACGGATCACGTCGAACACGCGGTCGGGCGTCGCCGGCATGTCGATGTCGCGCACGCCGAAGGCGCGGTCGAGCGCGTCCACGACCGCGTTCATTACGGCCGGGCAGGACCCGATGGACCCCGCCTCGCCGGCGCCCTTCATGCCGAGCGGGTTCGTGGTGGAGGGAACGTTCTTGGTTTCGAAGTGGAGGAAGGGAACGTCCCCGGCGCGCGGCAGCGTGTAGTCCATGAAGCTCGCCGTCACGAGCTGCCCATCCGCGTCGTAGACCGTCTTCTCCAGCAGCGCCTGGCCGATGCCCTGGACCACGCCCCCGTGCACCTGGCCGGCCAGCAGCAGCGGGTTCACCGCGATGCCGAAGTCGTCGCAGATGGTGTAGCGCACCACCTGCGTGACGCCGGTGTCGAGGTCGATCTCGACCTCCGCGATATGTGTCCCGTTCGGGTAGGTGGCGTTGGGCGGCGTGAAGTCGCCCTCGCCGGTGCGCAGTTCCTTGGTGGCCTCGGGCAGGTTGGCGAGGTCGACGAAGTCGATGCGCCGGTCGGTGCCGGCCACGCGCACGCCGCCATCCGCCACCTCGAGATCGGCCACGCTGGCTTCGAGCTTCTGCGAGGCGAGGTCCTTCAGCTTCTCGGCCAGATTGCGCGACGCGGCATACACGGACACGCCGCCCACCGGAATGGAGCGGGACCCGCCCGTGCCGTTGCCCGTCTTCACCGTCAGGGTGTCGCCTTGCACGACCTTGATCCGCTCCAGCGGAATGTCGAGGTGCTGCGAGGCGAACTGCGCATAGGCTGTGGCGTGCCCCTGCCCGTTCGACTGCGTGCCGGAATAGACGGTCACGGTGCCGTCGGTCTCCAGCCGGATCTCCACGTCCTCGCCCTCGCCCCAGGCGGTGCACTCGATGTAGGTCGCCATGCCGATGCCGCGCAGCTTGTTCTGCTTGCGCGCGGCGCGGACCCGCTCCTTGAAGCCGGCCCAGTTGGCCGCTTCCATGGCGCGGGTCATATGCTGGTCGAAGTCGCCGGTGTCGTAGGTCCGGTCCCCGATCGGCGTGGAATACGGCATGGCGCTCGACGGGATGAAGTTCTTGCGCCGGATCTGCTCGGGCTTCATTCCTGTCTCGCGCGCGGCCCTGTCGACGAGGCGCTCCAGGAGGTACGCGGCCTCCGGGCGACCGGCTCCCCGGTAGGCGTCCACCGGCACCGTGTTGGTGTAGACGCCGCGGCAGCGGACATAGATCGCCGGCGTCTTGTAGACGCCCGTCATCATGGTCGCCCCGAGATACGGGATGTACGGCCCGTACTGGGACGCGTACGCGCCGATGTCGCCCAGGATGTCGAACCGCATGGCCAGGAACTGGCCGGACCTGTCCATCGCGACCTCGCCCACGGCGATGTTGGCGCGGCCCTGGGCGTCGCCCATGAAGTGGTCGGCCCGGTCGGCGATCCAGCGCACCGGCCGTTTGAGCCGCTTCGCGGCCTCCGCGGCGAGCGGATACTCGCGGTAGCAGAACGTCTTGGTGCCGAAGCCGCCGCCGACGTCGCCGGTGACGACGCGGATGTTCTCCGGCTTGATCTTCAGAACCTGCCCCGCGAGCGTGTCGCGGATGCCGTGCACGCCCTGGCTCGACAGGGTGAGCGTGTAGCTCTTCGTCTTGGCGTCGTACTCGGCGATGACGCCGCGGGTCTCCATGTAATTGGTGACCAGCCGGTTGTTCTCGATCTCGATCTTCACGACCTTGGCGGCGGAAGCGAAGATGCCGTCCACCTTGGTCTTGTCCCCCATGGCGGCGTCGAAGCTCACATTGTCCGGCTGTTCCGTCCAGACGGCCGGTGCGCCAGGCTTCAGCGCCGCGCGCATGTCCACGGACGCGGGCAGCGGCTCCCAGTCGACGCCGATCGCCTCGGCGGCGTCCTTCGCTTGATTGACAGTCTCGGCCACCACGAACGCGACCGCGTCGCCGACGTGCTTGGCCACGCCTTTGGCCAGCACGGGGATGTGCGCCACGTGGTTCTGGGTGCCGTCGGAATTCGGCATGGCCGCCTGGCAGGGCACGTCGCCCAGATGCGCCACGTCCTCGTGGGTGAGGATCAGCTTCACGCCCTTCATGGCGCGAGCCGTCTCCAGGTCCGTGAAGGTGAACCGAGCATGAGCGTGCGGGCTGCGCAGCAGCACGGCTTCGAGCTGCTTCTCGGGCTGGTAGTCCGCGGTATAGCGGCCGCCGCCCGTGACGAGGCGCTGGTCCTCCACGCGGCGGAGCGGCTGGCCGATGCCGAACTTCTTCACGGTCATGGGAAGGTCTCTCGGAGAGGCAGGAAGGTGGGACGAAGGCGGGATGAACTAGGAGCCGGTCTCCACAGGTTCGCCGTGGTTCACCCAGTCGAGGAAACCGCCGGCGAGATGGGCGTCGACGCCCACGCCATGCGCCTGGGCGATCCCGGCGGCCTGGAGCGAGCGCTTGCCGGATCGGCACGAAAGCACGACGCGCTTGCCGTTCGCCTCGGGCAGCGCGGCCGGATCGAATGTGGACAGGGGAAAGAGCACGGAGCCGGGGATGTGGCCGGCCTCCCACTCGTTGGGCTCGCGCACGTCCACAAGCAAAATGGAGCCGTCGGCCAGCCCTGCCTTGACCTCCTCGACGGAGAGATCCTCGACTCTGGGCCCTTGGCCAAAACCAAACATGCGGCGACGCTCCCTGACGTTTGCTCGGGACTTTAGCCCATCCGAACAAGTTGGCCAGAGGGAGCGACGGCGCGAGCGATGCGGGGCGCGCGCAGGACGCGTGCGCCCCGTTCGCCCCTTAGGCGAGCGGCGGGATGCGCAACACCTGACCCGGATAGATCTTGTCGGGATGCGTCAGCATCGGCTTGTTGGCCTCGAAGATCTCCGTGTAGTGGGCGCCCTTGCCCTTGCCGTATTCCTTTTCGGCGATCGCCCACAGCGTGTCGCCCTTGGCGACCGTGTACATGTTGGACGGCGGCGTCTCCTTGTTGACGATCAGGTCGCTCTGGACCTCCGCCACGCCCTGCGTGTTGCCGAGCGCCAGGATGATCTTCTCCGCGTCCGCCGTGGACATGGCGTTGCCGGAGACCTTCACCTTGTCGCCCTCCACGCTGACCTGAAGCCCTTGGGCCTGCAGCCCGTGCTTGGCGACCTCCTGCTGCAGGGCCTCGGGCGTGGCCGCAGCGCTCGGGCTCGCGCCGAACAGCTTCTCGCCCGCATCCTTGATGAACTTGAACAGTCCCATCCCTCTCTCCTTCTGTTGGATCCAGCGAACTAGGGCACGGCTGCGCCGCTCCGGACAAGCAACCGGCGCAGGTACCCTCCGCCAAGATCAAGCAACGCGCGAAACACGGAATGCGATCACGCAAAAAAGCCCGCGATCGAGGATCGCGGGCTCGGATATTTCGGAAGCGAGCTGGCTTATTCCCCGGCGCGCAGAAGCTTGTCCATGGCGGGTTCGGCCGGATTCCAGGCCGTGTCGCCATCCGCGCCGTCTTCTGACGCCATGGCGAGCAGCTGCCCCAGGCGATTGCGAGCCCGGTTCACGCGGCTCTTCATGGTGCCGACCGCGCAGCCGCAGATGTCTGCGGCTTCCTCGTAGGACATCCCGGAGGCGCCCACGAGGATCAGAGCCTCGCGCTGGTCCGGCGACAGCTGCTGCAGGGCGTCCTGGAAGTCCAGGAAATCCATGTGCGAATTCTGCGACGGAGCTGAGGCCAGCCGCGCCGCGATCTGCCCTTCGGGGTCGGCCACTTCGCGGCGGCGCTTGCGGTATTCCGAGTAGAAGATGTTGCGAAGGATCGTGAACAGCCAGGCGGACATGTTCGTGCCTTCGGTGAAGGACCCCAGATTGCTCCAGGCCTTCACAAGGGTTTCCTGCACGAGGTCGTCGGCGCGGTCGATATTTCCGGAGAGCGACATCGCAAAGGCGCGCAGGCTCGGGATGGCGCCGAGCAGTTCGGCCTTGAGGCTGGCGCTGCCCTGCGGGTTCATTCCGTCTCTCCGAGCTTCTCGTCGAGTTTGTCCATGAGCTCCTTGAAGCGGTCTGGTACTGGCTGATTGAGGACGTCTTCGTAAACGGCTCTCAACTGGCGCCCGATGTGGTCCTGGATCTGGGGAACGAGACCAGGGGTCGCTTCACGACCGACTCCACCCGGACCCGCCTTGGCTGGATCCGGGCGCCGGGCGCTCTTCTTCTGCGTCATTGCCACCCTCCGGGGGCGCGGAAAGACAGCTCCGCGCGGCACGATAGTTCGGAGTTTCAACGCGCAGCTACGTTCCCGGTTCCCGTCTGGCGGGAACCTTTTTTTCAGCCGTACGTTGTGGCCCAATGCCGCGCTCACGCACGGTCACCGATTGGGGGCGTTATGCCGATTTCTCAGGCCATCTCACCGCATTTGCCGTTCCTGCGCCGCTTCGCCCGTGCGCTGACCGGCAATCAACGCATTGGCGACGTTTATGTTCAGGCCACTCTTGAATCGATTGTATCTGATCCTTCGCGCATCGACCTGAACGGCGATGTGCGCATTGCCCTTTATCGCCTGCTGCTTGAGGTCTGGCGCTCGGTGCCGATCAACGCCCAAGTGGATCCCGGGCTGCCTCCCGTCGAATTGGGCGCCCAGCGCAGTCTCGACGCGATGACGCCGCGCTCCCGCATCGCCTTCCTGTTGCGCTCCCTCGAGGGCTTCAGCACCGCCGAGGTCGCTCAGACGCTCGATTGTTCGCTCGGTGAGGCCCAGGCGCTGCTCGACGCGGCCGGCAAGGAGCTTGCCGAGCAGATCAAGACCGACGTGCTCATCATCGAGGACGAGCCGCTGATCGCCCTCGATCTCCAGAGTCTGGTAGAGGACCTCGGTCACCGGGTGGTCGACGTGGCGCGCACTCACAAGGAGGCGGTCGCCTCCATCCAGAAGCTGCGGCCTGGCCTGATCCTCGCGGACATCCAGCTCGCGGATGGATCCTCGGGCCTCGAAGCCGTCAACGAGATCCTCGGCGCCATTGAGGTCCCGGTGATCTTCATTACGGCCTATCCAGAGCGCTTCCTCACGGGCACCCGGCCGGAGCCCGCCTTCCTGATCACCAAGCCGTTCCTCACCGATACGGTGAAGGCGGTGATCAGCCAGGCGCTGTTCTTCCAGCGCCGCGCCCAGCGCCCGGACAAGCTCGCCGCGTCCGCCTGAGGCTCGCTCAACCAAAACAAGAACCCGTTGAAGCCGCCTCTGAACGGCTTCAACGGGTTTCTCTTTGCGCTTTAGGTCGAAGATGAGAAAGACACAACTTAAGGCTGCGCCTTCAACAGCTTAGCGGCTCGTCATCATACCCAGGATCATGCCCGTTATTCCCGCGACGAGCAGCGCCGTCATGGGACTACGCCGCACGGAATCCTCCAGCTCGGTCCCGAGCGTCTGCAGGCGAGCCTGGGCGTCTTCCGCAAGGCCGCTTCCGGCCCGCGCGAAACTGCCTGCGGCGTCGGTCACCTGCCCGCGAGCGGTGTCGACCGCCTCACGGACGCGGCCGGCCTGCTCCGCCGCCTGCTCTCGCACCAACTGGGCCACCGCCTCGCTCAGCTTGCCGAGGTCGGCGCGAAGCTTGTTGAGATCGTCACGGACGTCCTCCGGACCGCTGCCCCCGCCAGAAACGCTGTCGAAATCAGTCACGTGATGTCTCCCTGTTTCGATCTCACATCCTGCCTGTCAGCAGCAGGACGATGATGATCAGCACCACGACGCCGAGAATGCCGGACGGGCCATAGCCCCAGCCGCGACTATACGGCCACGTCGGCACGGCGCCGATCAGCAAGAGGATGAGGATGATCAGCAGAATGGTGCTGAGGCCCATGGTCGATCTCCTGAATGGGTTGGCGCGCCAGCGCCGCGCCTGTTGCCTCGGTTCTTTCGTCGAGAACCCTGATGCTGCGGCAACGTTCAGGTTCTTTGGATGGTTCCTCGCGGCCGCCTGCCGGCCCCCCAAGCAGAACGGGATCCGCAGCCTGGTCAGCTGCGGATCCCGTTTGGCTCGGTTCGATCGGGCGGGAGGGGGCGTTCTGGCCCGAACCGTGCCTTGCTAGCCTAACGACGGGCGCGCCTCTGGGGTTCCATGCCGCGCCTGCCCTCCGCTCTATTCTGCGGTCAGTGAGGCGACGACCCAGGGATTCCAGGGAGAACGCTTCCCATCGGCGCTTGACGAGGCGGCCGCGTCGGCGGGAGCGCAGGTTCCGGAAATCGTTCGAGCCTTGGGCGCTGCTGCGATCGTTTCGCGCTTCACCACCAGGCTCGCCGGCGTTGCGGACGGCTTGGCCTCCGGCGCCCTCTTCACCACCGCGACCACCGGGGGAATAAAAAAGAAGGAAACGGCGACCGAGAAGGCGACGGTGGGGAGAATGCGCGACGCGTTCATCGGGAAGCTCTCCGTGTAGATGCAGCTTGACAACGTCAGCACTCTGGCCAAGTTCCCGAGGGCATGGTGCGTGAAAACGCACAAAGGCGTTCAATGCCGGTTTTAGTCGGTCGCCTTGCGCCGCTTGCGGACAGCCCTCTCCTTCACGGGACTGAGCACATCCTCGGCTGCGACGCCCACGGCTTTGGCTGCGGCCGTTTCCACGCGCTCCTTTCGCTCCTCCGAGTCGGCCGGAGCGTCTGCGGCGGCGTCGACCTCCTCGGCGATCGCAGCCACGACCTCCGGCTTTCCCAACTCCTTCACCTCCGAGATGTTCGGGTCGCGGGCCTGCTTGGCGACTTCGCGATACCGCTCCAGCAGCGTATTGAGCTGATCCTCGGAGAGTTCCTCCAGGTCGAGCAGCGTGTTGCGGGCCGAATGCGTCGCGCGGATCAACTCGTCCAGCTTGATCTGGACTGCCGCCGATTCACGGTTTTGCGTGTTCTGAATCAGGAAGACCATCAGGAAGGTGACGATCGTGGTTCCCGTGTTGATGGCGAGCTGCCAAGTATCGGAATAGCCCAGGAAGGGTCCCATCGCGCCCCAGACGACGATGATGAGGCACGACGCCACAAAGGTAAGCGGGTGACCCGCAAACCGGCTCGTTTTGGATGCGAAGACGGCGAATTTGGAGCCCATCGAGGTCCTCCGGAAGGAGCGTTGGTCGCAACAAACGCTCCGTCCTAGGCGCCGTTTCCTCACCCACCCGTAATCTTCGCGATTGAGGCAAACAGCGGGGCCGGACAAGCAATCGTAACCGGGAAGAATTTGCCGCTCGGCGTTGGGAGGAGCGGAACGACGAAGCCGCATGATCCCGAAAATCCGCCCGTCGCCTCGAGCGCCAAAAACAAAAGGGCCGGCTCTCGCCGGCCCTGCGCCGTTAGATCGGCGATGTTGAACCGTCAGTAGTAGTCGCAAACGCGACGGCCGTAGGCGTCATAGTAGCAGTCGGCCGCACGGCGCGGCGTGGTGGCAGCGCCGACCACGGCGCCGCCCGCGGCGCCGATCGCAGCCCCGGCGAGAGCGCCGCCGGCCCGACCGGTCGCAGCGCCGCCGATCACCGCGCCAGCCGCGCCGCCCAGGGCGGCGCCGGTCACGGCGCGATTGCCTTCTTCGGTGGCGCAAGCGCCGAGAGACAGGGCGACGGCGGAAATCATCAGGATCTTCTTCATCGTCATCTCCTTCAGACCGACTTCTTATCTGGGCCAACAGAAGACCCTGCGTCTCGTCGGCATTGCGGCTGCCAACGCAAGTCAAGCCACAAAGGTTGCGCCGTGGCTAGAGGGAGCCGCGCCTGAGCAGTCAAATCTCGATCATCGGCAAGCATTTCCACGGCTTCGCTCCGGGTTACCGAAACGCGGAACCAACCTAAAGGGCCAGCGTTGGGGGACACGAACGAACCAGAGGAGCGCAGGAATGCCAGATAAGCAGCAGCGGTCGAACCGGGGCTTCGCTTCGATGGACGAATCCAAGCAGCGGGACATCGCCCGCAAGGGAGGAGAAAGCGTCCCGAACGAGAAGCGCAGCTTTTCTCGGAATCCCCAGCTGGCCGCAGAGGCCGGGCGCAAGGGCGGCCGCAGCGTGGCGCCCGAATCCCGCAGCTTCTCTCGTGATCCCAAGCTGGCCGCCGAAGCGGGCCGAAAGGGCGGGGAGGCCTCCCACAGCCGCCGCATGAAGAACGCGGAAGCCGGCCAGCGCTGAGACGCTGCCAAAGCCGGAACGCTCATGGGCGTCGAATCCGCCAAGGCGGAATCGGCGCCTTATTCTTGTTGGCCAAGGTTCGCGCAGAAGTCAGGTCTCGAGAGCGATGTGGGGGCTCAAGCCCCCACCGCCTCGCTGAGGTCGATCGCGAGCACGCGTTCCCGGGTGTGCCGCACTGGAGCCCGCGCTCCTTGAGGGCGCATCCGCTCCATCTCTGACCGGATCCCCTTCCAGAGTGCGTCCCACCCACCGTCATCCCCGGTCGGCGCATTCGGCGCGAGCCGGACAGTCCCGTGGCGGGCCTTCTGCCGATCATACAACGCCCGGGTCGCCGCGAAGACGACGTCCACGCGCCCAATCACGCGCCGCTCGAGGAGGGGCAACGTCGCCGGGGCGTTCGGTCGAGCCGCCAAGTCCTCCGCGCAATCATAGATCCGCAGATCCGGGTTCAGGTGCGAGCTGAACGCCATCGCGGCCGGCGACGCGATCCAGATCACGGCCGGCTGGCCGCGCTCCGCCATGAGATCGTCCAGGAGCTTGCGCAGCAGCGCGTTCGCCGTGCGATCAGCCAGCCTGGGCGGCAGATGAGGGGTGGCCACGGCGACGCCGGAACCCTCGTCCCGGCATTCCATGGCTCCCGAGCCGGATCCGTCGAGAATGGGCTCCTCGAACACGAGCACCCGATGATCGCCGGCCGCCCGGGTCATCAGGGAGCAGAGGCGCGCATCCTGCTCCCGCCAGCGGCGGTGCGAAAAGCAGAGCAGCAGGGGCTTTCCGGTGGAGGTCGAAGAAAGGGTCATGGGCTTCCACGAAAGCTGACGCGTGTCCGCGTTCCTGCGAGGCCGCAGGAAACGAGGAATGGCGTGTGGGGGTCGAGATTGATGAGAGCCAAGAGCTACAAGGGAAACGTTCAAACCCTGCCAGGGTTCCACGGCGAACGTTCGGGAACTGAGGACCCTCGCCCGCGTTGGGTGCCGCCTCTCAGCAGGAGACATCGGCGATGGCGGACGAGGATGCGACGGCGTCACGCTTGGCGGAGTGCGCGGCCCTGATGCTCGGGCTGGCGCGGCTCATGCTGGACGCCGAGCCCCGGTCCTTCGCCGCCTGGCTCCGAAAAGTCGCGGACGACATCGAGGCAGAGGCGGCGCAAGATGAAGCGGAGGCGGCGAAAGCCGTCGCCGCGCGCCACTAGCCGGCCTACCCATTCACCACGGTTCCGCCATTCGGGTGGATCACCTGGCCCGAGATGTAGGTCGCGTCGTCGCTGGCCAGGAACACATAGGCGGGCGCCACCTCCCGGGGCTGCCCAGGGCGGCTCATAGGCACGTCCGAGCCGAACGTCTTCACCTTCTCGGGGGGAAACGTGGCCGGGATCAGCGGAGTCCAGATCGGCCCAGGGGCAACCGCGTTCACCCTGATTCCGTCTTTCGCCAGAGACATGGACAGAGAGCGCGTGAACGCCACGATCGCGCCTTTCGTCGAGCTGTAGTCCAGCAACTGCGGGCTGCCCTTGTAGGCGGTGACCGACGCCGTGTTGATGATGCTGTCTCCGGCCTTCAGGAGCGGCCGGACCGCCTTCGCCATGAAGAAGAAACTGAAGATGTTGGTGCGGAACGTCCGCTCGAGCTGCTCCTCGGAAATCTCGGTGATGTCCTCGCGCTGGTGCTGTTCGGCCGCGTTATTGACGAGCACGTTGATCCGGCCGAACGCATCAGCCGCCTTGGCCACCGCCTCGCGGCAGAAGGCCTCCTGTCCCACGTCCCCGGCGAGCGCCAGCGCTCGCGCGCCCTCCGCCTCGATGAGCCTCACGGTGTTCTGGGCGTCCTCGTGCTCTTCCTTGTAGACGATGCACACGGAGGCGCCCTCTCGCGCCATGGCGACCGCGACCGCACGCCCGATGCCGCTGTCCCCGCCCGTGATGATGACGCCCTTGCCCTTCAGGCGGCCCACGCCTGCAAAGCGCGGCGCATAGTCGGGCTTGGGATTCATTTCGGTCTCATGGCCCGGCTGGGAGCCCTGGCGCTGTGGAGGCATGGTCTGGTCGGACATGATGTCTCCGCTCTCGTGGAATGTCGTCGGGGTCAGTCGCGCGGTGGGCGCCGAGCGTTCTTGGAGGTCCTGGCCGGGACGGGCTCGCCGTCCTGAGGGGTGGGATAGCTCTCGAACTGCGCCATCGCCGTCGCCAGCATCCCGCAGGACGCCAGCGAGGCGCAGAGCAGCGCCATGGTGACTGTCGCCAGCGCGGGCATGTCGCTGGACAGGATCAGCGACCGCACCCCGCCGGTGTCCAGGCCGACCACGCCGGCGGTGATCAGGGCCCCGAACAGGAGGCCGCCGCCCAATTGGGTCAGCAGGAAGCGAGGCCAAGCCGCAAGAGCGGCCCTGCCGGAAGGGGCGCACGCCATTAAAATTATCCGTTGCTGTCGGTCAGGCAAACGGAGGCCGAGGCCGTTCGTTCCCGAAGGCGCGCCCGCGTCCCTTAGCCGGCCCAGACCTTCGGCTCGCGCGGCTCCGCGTCGGGCGCGCGCGTGTAGCTGGACGGCATGTCCAGCCGCCAGGAGAAGCCCGCGGGCGCGTAGTCCAGCTGCGCCCTTGCATTGAGCGCGCGGGGGACGAGCCGCTCGATCACGGCGTGGCCGAAACCCTTGTGCCGGGGCGGCTCCACCCTCGGCCCGTTGCTTTCGCGCCAGCTCAACGAGAAGCGGGCCTCGCCCGGCTGCGCTGGATCGGTTTGCTCGAAGCCCCAGGCGATGTCGATCAACCCGCCCGGGACGGAAAGCGCTCCGTATTTGGCCGAGTTGGTCGAAAGCTCGTGCAGCGCAAGCCCGATGTTCTGCGCCGCCTCCGGCTCAAGCCGCACGTCCGCGCCATGCAGCCGGATCCGGGTCCCGATGATGTCCTTCCAGAAGGTCAGCTGGGACTGCACCAGGTCGACCACGGCCGCGCCCTGCCAGTTCTCGTTGACCAGAATGTCCAGGGAGCTGGCCAGCCCCTGCAGGCGCCCGGAGAACCGCGACTCGAAATCCCGCGCCGATACGCTGGTGGTGAGCGTCTGGCGCGCCATGGCCTGCACCACTGCGAGCAGGTTCTTGGTGCGATGGGTCAGCTCCCGCAGCAGGATGCGATTGTGGGTTTCCCGTGTCCGGCGGTCGGTGACGTCCACGCTGGCGCCCAGGATGCCCAGGATCGCCCCGCTGCTGTCCCGGCGCGGCTCGACGCGGACCAGCTGCCAATTTTCTCCGCTGACCCCTTCGACCCGGAACTCGCCGGAGGCCGGCTCGCCGGCCGTGAGCACCGCCGTCTTCATTTCGGTGAGCCGGCGCGCCAGCTCGGGCTTGAAGACCTCGGCGTCCGTCCGACCGACGAAGTCGGCTGGGCTGCGGCCATCGAGTTCGCGGCTGACCCAGGTATAGAGGAGCTTCGCGTCCTGGGCGAAGACGGTGATGTCCGCGCCTTTCAGCGCGACCTGGAAGCGCTGCAGCGTGTCTCGCAGCTCGTCCGTGACGCGCGCGAGCTGATCCTGGGTCGCTTTCTCGCTGGTCAGGTCGATGATGGCCCCGATCAGACCGATCGTCCGCCCGTTCGCGTCCGCGAGCGGCTCCGCCTTGACCCGGAACCAGCGCGGGCGGCCCTCGATCTCGACGCTGTACTGGTAGTCGCGCGCCGTCCCCGAGGACAGGATCGCCTCCTTCGCCGGGATGATGATGGCGCAGACGTCCGGGGGCAGAAGATCCTCCTCCTTGAACCCGATCACCCGGCCGCTCGGCAAGCCGAACACGTCGCTGCTGATCCAGGTGAAGACCCTGTTCCGGTCCTGGGTGAACACGATGACGTTGGCGGCCCGCAGGGCCACCTCGAAACGTTGCACGGCGCCTGCGAGCTCGGCCGTCCTCGCCGCAACTTCCCGCTCCAGGCGCTCGTTGGCGGCGCTCAAGCGGCTGCGGCTGTCGGCCTCCTGCCGAAGGAAGCGGTAGGTGCTCAGCAATTGCTGAAGGCCGAACAGGAGGATGGCGAAGGCAGCCACCCCTCCGACGATCATCTGGATCCGCGCGGCGCTCCGGTAGCCGTGCTCGGATTGGGCCAGGACGAGCCGGTTCCTGTCGCGAAAATCGGCCAGCGACGCCCGAATCGCCGCCTGGTCCGCCGCATCCCCGAGGCTACGGATCCTGTCGCGCGCCTCGTCGCGCCGGCCCGCCTCGATGAGAGCCAGCACGCTGCGGATTTCCGTCACCCTGCCGTGGACCAGTTGCTCGATCCGCCCAAGGCGCTCGCGCTGGTTTTGGTCCATGACCAGCTCTCGAAGGCGCTCCAGCGGCGGCGTGACCGCCTCGAGGGCGTTGCGGAAGCGATCCACCGCCGCCGGGTCGTCCGACAGCAGCGCCGCATATTCGCCAGCAAGGATGTCGGAATAGGCGGATTCCAGCCGAAACACGCTCTCGCGCACCTGGGCCGCGCGCATGTTGACCGTGACGATCCGGTCCGTGTTGAGCACCGCCAGCACGGCGGCCACGACTGCCGCGACCAGGAAGGCCGCGCTCAGGATGGCCAGGAGCCAGCCCTGGCGAAACGCCTGGTCAGCAGGAGCGGATTCTGGAGTGGAATGAGCGGCGGCGCGGGAGCGCTCGAGGTCCGTGGGGGCGCGCTCAATCATGGCCGGGCCAGCTTTCGCCCGAGCCCGCGCCTGGCCATCCGCAGCCTGATCCATGAACGGAAGTCGCCCCGACCCGAGAGGCCGTTGAGCGGCCCGTGATTACCGAACACTCTGAACGCAGGTCAACGCGCGACTCCGAGGTTTGTTCCCTTTGGGGGTGCGGGCTCCCGGCTCAGCGGCCCACAGTGAAGTACAGGATGATGCCCGCCACGATCGCCAACGCGATCCCGATGGTCAGCACATAGCGCACATTGTGTCCTGTCACGCCCTGCTTGGCTCTGACCTCGTTTCGCACCGTCGGGGGATCCACCGGCTCTTGAGCCATCCGCAATGCTCCTTCGCGACTTGTCGTGGAGCAAACGTGCCCCGCCGGAAGACGGTTCCGTCCCGGGGCGGTCAGCCGCTCCTCAACTCAGGAACGAAAGCTCGTGCGGGACGTTTGTCTCGCAACCAAACACCACCCCCTTCCGACCAGCGAGGTATCGATGACGATCCACGCCCTTCCTTCGAGCGTCAGGATCCTGTTGCCCGCGGACGCCCTTTTTGTCATCGACGTGCTCCGCCGTTTCGAGCGCTTCCGCAACGGCTACGACCAGAGGCACCTGGATGCGGCCGCGGCGTCCATCCGCGACCGGCTTGGAGACGGCGCCGTGGACGGGCTCATGTCGGATGCGCTGCTGCTCGATAACGAGCTGCGGCTTCGCACGTCCGGCGATTTCGAATTCATGGCGGAGGGCGTTCCCACCGCGACCGACGGCGAGATCACGCTCCTGCGCATGATCGCCGCCCTTCAGGACGGCTCCTTCAAGCTGGCCGGTCAGGACGCGGCCGATCTCGAGATCGTGCAGTCCCGGGCATTGCTCATGCTGGCGAACAAGTTCGCGTCTCGCCTCGCGTCTCACGGTTTGCGCCTATCCCGCAACATGCTGGGGCCGAACTGGTCGGCGCGCCCGATCGCGCCGCAGCGCCCTGCGGGCGGCAAGGCCCCGGAACTGCGGGTTGTAGCCACCATGGCGGGGTGACGACCTCGCAAGAACTCGAAAAGGGCCGGAGCCTCGCTCCGGCCCTTTTCGATTCAAGGAATTTGGCGCCCATGCCGGAGGCGCTTTTGCCCCTCCGCAAGCCCCCTGCCCCGCTGACGTCAGGCCGACTTCTTGGACCTGCCGCCCTTGGCAGGGCCGCCTGCGCCTCCACGGGCGGTCGCAGGAGCGCTCTTGTCGACCTTCCCTGCCTTTTTCACGGGCTTGCTCGCCGCGAGCGGTTTGGCCGTTCCGCGGGCGCCGGCCTGTTCGGGCGCGCCGCTCTCCTTGGCTGGCGCCTTCGGAGAGGAAGGCGCCTTGCCGCCAGGCGCCTTTCTGGCGCGGCCTTCCGGGGCGAGGGCCTGCTCCGATTCAAGGCTGCGCCGAAGAGCATCCATCAGGTTGACGACGTTGCTGGGCCGGGGAGCCGCCGTCGCGGCCGGCGCGGCGCGGCCGGACTGCTTGGCCTTCACCAGATTGATGAGCGCGTCCTCGTACCGGTCCTGGAAGGCGGCGGGATCGAAGGACTTCTTCATGCGCCCGATGATGTGGGACGCCAGGTCCAGCATGTCGGGCGGGATTGTCACATCGGGGATATCGTCGAAATAGGCGCCCGGCTGTCGAACCTCGTAGGGGTAGCGCAGCGTCGCGGCGAAAAGGCCTTTTCCGCGCGGCTCGAGCATCAGGATGCGTTCGCGCCGGTAGAGCACCACCCGGGCGATTCCGACCACATCCTCCTGCCGCATCGCTTCGCGGATGACCGCGAAGGCCTCCTGGGCCACGCGATCATCGGGCGCTAGATAATAAGGCGCGTCGACGTAGAGCTCGTCGATTTCCGAGCGGGGCACGAAGGACTCAATGTCGATCGTGTGGGTGCTCTCCAGGGCGATGGCGTCGATCTCCTCGTCCTCGACGATGACGTAGTCGCCTTTGGCGACCTCATAGCCCCGGACCTGGTTCTCGGATTCGACCACGTCGCCCGTATCGGGATCGAACATCTGGCGTCGCAGGCGGTTGCCGGTTTCCCGGTTTACCGTGTGGAACGCGATACGAGACGCAGCGGTGGAGGCCGGATAAAGCGCCACCGCGCAGGAGACGAGGGACAGCTTGAGATAGCCTTTCCAGTTCGCACGCGGCGCCATCACGCAACCCTCCGCCGGCGAATCCCTCGCCAGTTCCACGAACGTGAGTCGCTTCCGACTCGTTCCGCCGATCCGCCCGTGCGCTGGAACCGCCCTCGGAAGAAGGACAAAATATCATTTATCAATGTTCATGGCGTCGGCAGAGAGTCGCCGCCCAGCATTCGCCACATTCAAGCCAAGTTCCGGACACGCGGCACGGTCAACGATTTGTTAATTCTAAGCTGCCGAGACCCCGAAATCCAAGCATTTCGGGTTGTTTGCTGGGCTGATCCGTGTCCTGAATGCCACAGACCTGCCGTACTAGGGTTGTGAAGCCTGTTCTGGCGGCAACCTGAATTGAACATGGCCGTTGTGGCGGGTATTGTCTCTCAGGCTCAAGCCTCGAGACCCCTCCTCGAAAAGGATGCGAATAATGATCCGTAACTTCCTCCTCGCCGCCACGGCCCTGACCGTGATGACGGGCGCGGCCGCTGCGGCCGACCTGCCGACCTCGAAGGGCGCCCCGATGGCCCCGGTCGTCTACGCCCCGGTCTTCACCTGGACCGGCTTTTACGTCGGCCTGAACGCCGGCTACGGCTGGAACAACGGCAACCGTGACCTGACCTTCACGAACGTCACCCCGGCCAGCGTCGACTACGGCGCGACCTACGGGTTCAACGGCGGCGGCAGCGACGGCGGCTTCGTCGGCGGCGGTCAGATTGGCTACAACTGGCAGTTCGGCGCGTTCGTCGCCGGCGTCGAGGCCGACCTCCAGTACGCCGACCTCGGCAACAGCAACCACAACGGCTACTTCCCGTACTATGCCTACTACGGCAACAACAACAACGGGAACTACTTCGGCACCGTTCGCGCTCGCCTCGGCTACGCGATCGATCGCGCCCTCATCTACGTGACGGGTGGTCTGGCCTACGGCGACGTCGGCGGCCACGACTTCTGGGGTAACAGCAGCACCAAGGCTGGCTGGACCATCGGTGGTGGTCTCGAGTACGCCTTCACCCCGAACTGGACGGCCAAGATCGAAGGTCTGTACGTCAACATCGACCGCGGCAACCGCTCCGGGTACGTGACTGGCGTCGACTCGGCTGGCCTTGCGGCTGACTATGTGGTCTCCTCCGGCAAGAACAACGACTTCGGCGTCGTCCGCGTGGGCGTGAACTACAAGTTCTAAGTTTCTCGGTCACACGAGGAATAAGAACCCGGCGGGCCCTGCCCGCCGGGTTTTTCCGTGTTTGGCGCTGAATTCCCGTCTCTTCCGCTGAAACCTCGCGAGGGTGGGTTCGTTATCGACTCCTGAGTGTTCGGTCGGGGGGCCCGGCCGGCGTAGCGGACGGACGAGATGGACAGCGGACACCGGTTTCAGGAATTGGCGGATCACGCGCCTGTGCTGATCTGGCGCGTAGGGCCGGACATGGCCTGCAACTACGTCAACGTGCCACGGCTCGAATTCACCGGCAGACCTCTGGGGGAGGAACTCGGCGAGGGCTGGTACGACGTCATTCATCCCGAGGACGTGGACCGGTGCCGCCGCCACTTCCGGTCGGCCTTCGACTTGCGTCGCGAATTCAAGATGGACTATCGGCTGCGCCGGCACGACGGCGTCTACCGGTGGGTGCTGGACACGGGCCGGGCGTTCTTCGACGCCCAGGGCCGCTTCGCCGGCTACCTCGGTTCATGCGTCGACATCACGGACCGCAAGGAGGCCGAGGTGCGGGCCGCCCAGGCCCTGGCCGAAGCGCGCCGGGCGCTCCGGCAACGCGACGTGCTGCTCGCCGAAGTCCACCATCGGGTCAAGAACAACCTCCAGGTGATCCTGAGCCTGATCGCCCTGAAGGCCCGTGACGTCCAGGACGACGACTGCCGGGAAGCTCTCGAGTCAGTGGGGCGGCGCGTCCAGGCTATCGGAGTGATCCAGCAGGAACTGCACGAGGATGACGACGTCTCGAGCATCGGCCTGCTGGACTACATCAACCGCCTGCTTCCGCCCCTGATGATGATCCACCATGGCGACCGCGCCGCCTTGACGGTCAACGGCGAGAACGCGCCCATCGATCTCGCCACGGCGACGCTGATGGGCATGATCCTGGCTGAACTGACCGCCAATGCGTTCAATCACGCTTTCGCGGCGGGCGCCGGCGCCATCTCGGTCGAGATCGGCCGCAACCAGTTGGGCCGGCTCCAGATCACCATGCAGGACAGTGGGCCCGGGTTCGGGGACGAAGCGCGCCCCCATGGGATCGGACTGAAGCTCGTCCGCAACCTGGCCCGGCAAGGCCGCATCGAGATCGAATGCGAGCGGGGCGCCGGCGCCAGGTGGACGCTGGTTTTGCCGAGCGAACGCTCGTGGGCGTCGGCCTGACAGGGCGGCCGCGAACTCAGGCCTGTCGGGCGACGGCCATGAGCCGGTCGATGGTGGACGCCAGTTCGGCAAGCTGGAACGGCTTGCCCAGGTGGGCCGTCGGCGGCGTAGCCTGGATCGGCTGCGGACCCTGGCCCGTATGTCCCGTCGCGAAGATGACGGGCAGGCTAGGTGCGCCCGCGCGAAGGGTGTCTGCCAGCTTGTCTCCGGCGATGTCAGGAAGACCGAGGTCCGTGATGACGAGATCTATGTCAGCATGCTCGCCGAACAGCGAGAGGGCCTGCTCCCCATTCAGCGCTTCGAGAGGCTGATGGCCGAGTTCCTCAAGCATGTCGACCATCGTGAGCGCAATCAGGGGCTCGTCTTCGACAAGCAGAACCTTGAGGGACGTATCGCCCAATGCAGAAACCCTTCGCCCGAAACAGCACAGGGCAATTCAGCGACACCGCAGCCCTCGGCGCAATCTAGCCCAACATGACCCTGCGTTACAGCCCTGATATTCGCCGAGGCCACCGCTCGACGATAACGAATCTACTTGCGCCGGGAGTCTTGGTTTCCCTTGGGCTCAGCGCCGTCCGGGATCGGTGAATTGTCTGGTCTCGCGCGCGAGCCCACCTCCGTTTCGCTCCCGGGTTGGCCCGGACGACGCGCGGGTTCTCCTTTGCTCTCTTGGGGCTCCGGAGAGCGCGGCGTCTGCGAGGTGTCGGACATGTCTTCGCTCCTGCGCTTCAGGACAGGCCGCTCGCGCGGCCGTTGGAGGCGCTCTCGAGAACGGTTCGGAGCACGTAGACCTGCCTCAGGCTCTCGACCAATTCCTCCTTGGACAGGGCGCTTGCGCCGCTCACACCCAATTCGAGGGCGAAGGACCGCAGGTCTTCGGTGATGGCGTCCGGGGAGGATGTGAGGGGCACGGCCGTGGCGTTGGCGAGGTCGTCTTCTTGAACGTGACGCATGGAACTCAAGGTTGCTGCTGTTGTGCGGCGCAGGTCGCGCCGATTGGGCAGGCAACTCCGCCCATGGGGCGCGGGTTCCGATTGTCGCCTCCTCACAGTGGAAGGCCCGTCCCGGTGCGTCAGGAACCGTGCTGACGGGGCCGCGTTGAACAGATCCCTTTCGGGTGGAGCCTTGTCTTGAGCATTGGAGCGCACCGGCGGCCTCGGATCCGGCGCGGGGCGGCTGGCCTCGTGGCGCTCATGCTCGGCCTCGTCGTGGGCGCAGCCGCCCTGGCGGCCTCGAGTTCATCCTCCCCGGCGCCCACCCTGCCGCTCGCGCTGGGCGGAAAAAGCCACTCCTCCTCTGACCAGGCGAAGCCGCCGGAGGACCCGGCCAAGGTGCCGGACTTCGTGAGCAGGCTGGACGATCGCCAGGCACGCGCGCTGCTGCTGGAGACCTTGGAGCGACGCCCAACCCCGGAAGAGGCGCGCGACAGGGATGCGGTCACTGACCTGTTCGGCGCGATGCTGTCCTCCGCCCGGGCCTACGCGGAGCGTATTGCGAAAACGGCGTCCGGCGTGCCTCCCCTGACCCTGGTGCGCGACCGCATGCTCGACCACCTGGACGCGACCCCAGGCTCGCTTGCGGCTCTTTTTGGATGGATCCTTCTCTCGCTCACCGCAGCGGGGGCCGTCGAGGCGCTCGCGCGGCTCGCCGTACGGGCCGTCACGCGCAGGCAGCGAACTCGCCTGGGCTTGCCGCCGCCGCCCGATACCTTGCGCGACGGCGGACTGCTGGGCCAGCGCCTGATCGGCTTGGCATGCTTCACAGCGGTCGCCGTGGGATTGGTGCTCGCCTCCCCGCGCGCGCTCCCGCAGGCGCAGCAGGACTTCGCCCTCTCCTTCGTCGCCGGGGCGCTGCTGGTTCGATTGGCGGATACCCTCGCCTACCTCAGCATCGCCTTTCTGACGCCAGCCTCGGCGGCCGCGGAGCGGCGCATGGTCCGGCGCGCGCTGCGAACCGCCGTGGTGGCATCGCATGGGACCGTGGTGTTCGGCGCGCTTGTTCTCACAGAGCTGCGCGCGGCGGACGTCCCCTTCGAGGGCCGCATGGTGATTGGCCTGGCGTTGTGGACAGCCCTCGGCATGGAGCTCTTCGCCGGCCTCAAATGGCTGCGCGTCATGATCGAGCCGCCGGAGGAAGGCGGAGGCTTCGCGCACGAGACCCTGCTGTTCCGCTGGCTGCGCGTGCATTGGCATGGGGTCACCATGCTGGCGGTGGGGTTGGTCTGGCTCCTGACCTTCCTGGGCGCGCTGGAGGCCGGCCCGATGGCGTTCGAGGCCGGTGTGCTCAGCCTGCTGCTGGTGGCCTACACGCCCGCCGCCGTCCGCCTGTTGACCCTCACGCTGCGGAGGTCCTTCGCGCGGCGACGCGGCCACGATGACAAGGTGGACCCGCCCTGGGTTACCAGCGTCGTGCGCTGCGCCCGCATCCTGGCGACTGTCGCGGCGCTCTACGTCATGGGGCGCGTCTGGGGCCTGGACGTCTTCGCCTACGCCAGCAACCGCCTCGGCGAGAGCGTGGCCCGCATGGTGCTGGACGTCGCGATCATCCTGCTCCTCGCCTATGTCGTCTGGGAGATCATCCGCGCCATCGTGCGCAGCGAAGCCGGCGGCGACCCGGTCGATCCCGACGACGCCGAAGTGGCCTTCGAAGAAGGCAGCATGAAGCCCCAGACGCGCATGCAGACCTTCATGCCGCTCGTGGAGAAGTTCCTGCTGGTGGTCGTCCTCATCGTCGCCGGCATGATGATCCTGAAGACGCTGGGGGTAGACACCGGCCCCCTGCTCGCCGGCGCCGGCATCGTCGGAATCGCCATCGGCTTCGGCGCGCAGACGCTCGTGAAGGACATCGTCAGCGGCATCTTCTTCCTGCTTGATGACGCCTTCCGCCTCGGCGAGTACGTCGAAATCGACCAGACCCGCGGCACCGTCGAGGGAATCTCCATCCGCAGCCTGCGCATCCGGCATCACCGCGGCGCCGTGCACACGGTTCCGTTTGGCACCATTCACCGCCTCACCAACTACAGCCGAGACTGGATCATCCTGAAGCTCGAGTTCCTGCTGGCCTTCGACACCGACTTGCAGAAGGTGAAGAAGATCGTGAAGCAGATCGGCAAGGAGTTGATGGAGGACGAAGAATATGGCCAGCACTTCCTGGAGCCGGTGAAGTCGCAGGGCGTGCGCCGCATGGAGCAAATCGGCATGGTCGTGGGCGTAAAGTTCATGGCCAAGCCCGGCGAACAGTTCATCCTGCGGCGCGAGGTCTACCAGCGCGTGCGCGACGCCTTCGAAAAGAATGGCATCGCCTTCGCCCGTCCGCAGGTCGTGGTGCAGGTGCCCAACGCCAAGCTCTCGGCGGAGGAGTCGGAAGCCATCGCGGCCGCCGCCGCAGAGGCCGTCGACCTCCCCGTTCAGCCGCAGAATCCCGAGCAAGCCTCGAAGAAGGCCAAGGCGGGCTAAGTTGCGTCGGAACAGCCCGGCCCGTCGCCACGTTTGCCCCGGAAGGAGATCCCGATGCCGCACGCCGCCACGCCTGATCCAGGCCCTACCCCGGAACCAAAACCTCAACCCCTGCCCAACCCCTCGCCGCAACCGGACATTCCGGATCCGAACCCTCCCGGTCCGGACATCCCTGAGCCTGGCCCGGGTCCCGGCCCCGGCGTGCCGGATCCCAATCCGGCGCCCGTCATGCCTCCGATGAGCGATCCCATCCCGCCGCCCGTGCAGGCCTGACCCGGCGAAGACCGACGGAACTTCGCCGCCCCGGGCACGTTTTGGGGCCGTCTCCGAGAACAGAAAGGGAGGGGCGCGTCCATGAGTTCGGACGGAGCCATCGACCTCGCGTCCGACGCGGGAGCGACGACGCTTGAACTGGCCCCCCAACCAAAGTGGATGGCCGGGCCGGCCGCATCGCTCCTGACCAAGACGGAACGGCCGAGCCAGGGCCAGGATCTCGCCCGCATGCTCGAAGACATGCTCGACCTGGCCGGCTGCCTGCTCGAGCTGGAGCGGATCAGCGGGCCCGACCGGTGGCGTCAGGAGACACGCGGCTATGAGGCCCTCGCCCGAGCCCGACGGTCCCTTCACCGCTGCGTGCTGGCCCGAGGGCTCTGAGGTCAGATACTCGCCGGAACCAACTGACGAAACGCGCGTTCTCGGTTCATCAGCGTCGCGCGCCGGAGGAACGCCCCCTCTTGCCGACGCGCTGGCGCCCCCTCCGGCCCGCAACGAACCCCGTTGCGGGTCTTCTTTTTGGGTTTTGGAACCCTCCAACGCAGGCGTACGTTCCGAAGGCACGTCTCAGCGTCCCGGTGGCGGGCGGCATGCCGCTGCGCGCCGGGGCTCGGTCCCGTGAAGGAGCTACGATCCATGTTTGGAAACCAGGATACGCGCATGTCCGACGTTCGCGACGATCTCGCGGCCGTTCGAAACGATCTGGCGCGTCTCGCCGACACGGTCTCGAACATGGTGTCCGGCCAGTCGCGCGCGGCTCGGAACAACGCACAAGGCATGATGGACCAGGCCCGCGGCCAGTTCTACGCGCGCGCGAACGACGTCAGCAAGATGGGCAACATGTTCGCCAGCGAGGCCCGGGACCGGCTGCATAACGCCAATGTCGAGATCGAGTCCCGGATCGAGCGCAACCCTATCACGGCCGTTCTGATCGCCGCCGGCGTGGGCCTCGTGCTTGGCCTCATGAGCCGTTCACGCTGATGAACCGGCTCTTCGAGACTCTCAAGGACACCGCCATGCGCCCGGTGCGCACGGCCGTGTCCCACCTCGTCGAGGACGTGATCGAGATCGCCCTGATCGCGATATTCGCCCTTCTGGCTGCAGCCTTCGGCATCGCCGCGCTCTATATCTGGCTCAGCGAGCGCTACGGCGAGCTCCATGCCGCCGGCTACATGGCCGGCATTTTTTTGGTCCTGGCCATTCTGGTCGTGATCTTCCGCGTGATCGCCAGCCGGTCCAGGGCCAAGAAGGCCGAGAAGGAGCGCAGGGAGATGGCCGCCAAGGCCAGCGACGCCGCCCGCTCGGCCCTGGACGTGGCGGCCCTTCTCAAGTCCACCGGGCTGGGCGGCGAGCGCGAGAACATCGCGGCCCGCGTGGCGCATTCTGTCACCAGCCAGGTGAGCCCCTGGACGCTCATCGGGCTTTCGGTGCTGGCAGGCTTCATCGGAGGCCGGGTACTGGACAAGAACGACGACTGAGCGGGACGGCCTCGCCGGTCACGCAAAAAAGGGGCCGCGGCGCAAGCCGCGGCCCTTTTGGTTGGGATGCAGGAGCCGCGGTCAGCCGACCGCCGACTTCTCCTTGCGGTGGGACTTCTGGTCGAAGAACAGGGCCTGGCTGATCACCGCCTTCACGGTCTCGACCCGGAAGGGCTTGGTGACCAGGAACGCGGGCTCCGGCCGCTCTCCGGTGAGGAAGCGCTCCGGATAGGCAGTGATGAAGATCACCGGCACTTCGAACGACTCGAGAATGTCGTTCACGGCATCCAGGCCGGACGAGCCGTCCGCCAGCTGGATGTCGGCGAGCACGAGGCCGGGCTGCTGCCGCTTCACGGCCTCGACGGCCTCGCTCCGGGTGCGCGCGACCTCGATCACCCGGTGACCAAGCCCTTCGACCAGGGACTCGAGGTCCATGGCGATGATGGGCTCGTCCTCGATGATGAGCACGTCCGTGGCCATTTGCTGGGCGATCTCGCGGCCCGCCTCGTCGATGAGCCCGGCCACGTCCTCGGGGCTGCGCCCCATGGCTCCCGCGATCTGCTCGTGGGTGAATCCTTCGACCGAGCTGAGCAGGAAGGCGACGCGCGCCGGCGGCGTCAGGGCCGCCAAGTTGCGCGTGATGCTTCCGGAAGCCGACGGGGTGTCCGTCACCTGGTTGATGGCGATGGAACCCCAGACCTTCAGGAACGCTTTGTAAAGAGCGACGCGGGGCTCCATCTCGCGCTCGAAGGAGTTGGGGTCCGCGATCAAAGCTTCCAGGGTGGCTACCGCATAGGCGTCGCCGCCTTGCTGAGTGCCGGTGAGAGCGCGGGCGAACCGACGCAGGTAAGGAAGGTGCGGTGCGATCGCCTGGGCTATGGACATGGGCGCCCCTTGTCTGCTGGAGAGATTTAGGCCCGGAGGCAGGGAGGTCGGTTGGCCCGGGCCAGCCGAACCTTGACTTCAAATGAACGATGGACCCTCTGAAAAGTTCCGGCCGGGGATCGGAACCGTGTGCGGCAAGCGACGTTAAGTTTTCCAAGCCCCACGGATGAGGTCGCCGATTGATCCCCCCGGTTGATCGCGCCGCAATTGGCGACCTGGAGGCCTGAATGGACGAGAAGAACCCCAAGCGAACGGACCGGACAGGCGGCAGCATGGATCAGCAGACAGGACAGGCGGCACGCACGGGCGCGCCGGCGGAAGCTTTTGACGCCGACGTGCACGCCCAGATCGGACGCCAGCTCCGCTCGATCTATGACTCTGTCGTGAGCCAGCCGGTGCCGGATCGCTTTCTCGAGCTTCTCAACCAGTTGGATACAAAAACAGGGGGAGAGCAGAAGGAAGACGAGTGATGGACGAAGCAGGCCGCCGGATGAAGGACGACCTGCTCGGCGCTGTCCCAGCGTTGCGCGCCTTCGCCATGTCTCTCTGCGGAAACCCCGATCGTGCGGACGACCTCGTCCAGGAAACGCTTCTGAAGGCTTGGGGCAACCGGAATTCGTTCACGCCAGGGACGAACGTCTCCGCGTGGCTTTTCACGATCCTTCGTAACGTCTTCTATTCCGAGCACAGGAAGCGCCGCAGGGAGGTCGAGGATGCGGATGGGCAGATGGCCGCCCGCCTCGCGACCCATCCGGCCCAGGATGGGCATATGGATCTCGCCGACTTCAATGCGGCCCTGCAGAAGCTTCTGCCGGACCAGCGTGAGGCGCTCATCCTGATCGGGGGCTCCGGCCTGTCCTACGAGGAGGCCGCCCAGATTTGCGGCTGCGCCGTGGGCACCATCAAGAGCCGCGTCAATCGCGCGCGCAATCGCTTGGCCGAATTGCTGTCGGTGAACACCGTCGGCGACTTCGGGCCTGATTCCCGGTGGCGCCCGGCCCTGAGCCAGTACACCCGCGCCGGCACCGAGGACCGCTGAGCTAAATCGCTCGTCGGGGACGTCTTCCGAAATGGAATGGAAAAAAGGCCGGGCGCGAACCCGGCCTCTTTCTTGAGAGCAGAGCGCTTCAGTAGCAGCGCACGCGGACGCGGTATCCATAGCGGTCGCGCGCATAGCAGTGATGCCGGGGCGCCGTAGCGTGACCGATAATGGCCCCGCCGACGCCGCCGATCGCCGCCCCGGCGAGCGCGCCGCCGGCCGTGCCAGCGGCCGCTCCACCCACGATGGCGCCTGCCCCGGCCCCGATCAGGCCGCCGCTGATCGCACGATCGCGGGGCGTGTATCCGCACGCAGCCAGGGGCGCGGCGATGACCAGCAGGGCCAGCGCTTTCATTTTCATAGCGATGCTCCAAGTTCACAGGCGACGACCGCCTGACCCAACGGGGCCCGGACGGCAGGCGGAACGATGGCGCCCCGCCCGCGCCGAACGCGAGTTCCACAACCTTTGTTCCACGCGCGTGGAATATCCGGGACAGTCGCGGCTTTGATGCCACACGTCCAGATCGACCAAGGTGGAAAGGAGTGCACGCGGAAGTAGAACCTCCGTGGCGGCTGGAGGTCCTTGAAGAGCGCTTAATGGAGAACCCAGGAGCAGCGGTTAGCTGAAGCCTTCGCCTAGACGAAGGGCGCCTTCACCCGCGATTGCCGGGTCATCCAGCCTGGAACGGGCAGGCCCTTGGTCTTGAGGAAGGCCGGGTTGAACAGCTTGGACTGGTATCGCGTGCCGTAGTCGCAAAGAATGGTCACGATCGTCTTCCCCGGCCCGAGCCGCTCCGCCAGCCGGATCGCGCCGGCCACGTTCACGCCCGAGGAGCCGCCCAGGCAAAGACCTTCCTTTTCGAGCAGCTCGAAAATGACAGGCAGCGCCTCCTCGTCCGGGATCTGGAAGGCCGTGTCGATCGGCGCGCCCTCGAGGTTGGCGGTGATGCGACCCTGCCCGATGCCCTCGGTAATGGAGGACCCCGCGGACTTCAGTTCACCCGTCGTGTAATAGCTGTACAGCGCCGCCCCCATGGGGTCGGCCAACCCGATGGTGATGGCCGGGTTGCGCGCCTTGAGGGCCATTGCGGTTCCGGCAAGGGTGCCGCCCGTCCCGACCGCGCAGATGAAGCCGTCCACTTGACCGCCCGTCTGCTCCCAGATCTCCGGCCCGGTGGTCTCGATGTGGGCCTCGCGGTTGGCGACGTTGTCGAACTGGTTGGCCCAGATCGCCCCTTCGGGATTCTTGGCGTTCAGCTCTTCCGCGAGCCGGCCGGACACCTTCACGTAGTTGTTGGGATTGGCGTATGGCACGGCGGGAACCTCGACGAGATCCGCCCCGGCGAGCCGCAGCATGTCTTTCTTCTCCTGCGACTGCGTCTCCGGGATCACGATCACCGTCTTGAAGCCGAGCGCGTTGGCGACCAGCGCCAGACCGATGCCGGTGTTGCCGGCCGTGCCTTCCACGATCGTGCCGCCGGGCCGCAACGCCCCGCGGCGGACGGCGTCCTGGATGATGAACAGCGCCGCGCGGTCCTTCACGGACTGGCCGGGATTCATGAACTCCGCCTTGCCCAGGATGCGGCACCCCGTCCGTTCGGACGCTCCCTTCAGCAGGATCAGGGGCGTATTGCCGATGGCGTCGACGATGCCGGAGCGGATGGTCATAGGGAGATCCTGATCGCCGGCAGGAGGTCGGAGGGAAGCCGGCTCGCCGCGGACTATAGGGTCGGCCGGCCGCGGATCAACGCCGCACGCGGCTGGCGCGCCCTCGCCTGCCATGATCCCGACGCATCGCTCGTCGCGGCTTGCGCCGACCGCTGACGGCGGCGAAGATCCAGAGATGCACGCGCCAGTTCCGATCCAGATCGCCCAGGCCGCGGCGCCGGACGATGTCGCCGACGTCGCGGACCTGTTCCGCGCCTATGCCGCCTCGTTGGACGTCGACCTCTGCTTCCAGGATTTCGGCGCCGAGCTTGCCGGGCTGCCCGGCAAGTACGCGCCCCCGCGCGGGGCGTTGCTGCTGGCCAGATCCTCCGGAGGCGAGCCCCTGGGCTGCGTGGCTGTCCGGCCGCTGCCGGAGGACGGCTGCTGCGAGATGAAGAGGCTCTACGTCTCCTCGGCTGCGCGCGGACTGGGCCTGGGCGAGCGCCTGGTCGGGGCGGCGCTGGCGGCGGCCGAGCGGATCGGGTACCGGGAGGTGCGCTTGGACACCCTTCCGTCCATGACGCAGGCCGCCGCGCTGTATCGCAAGCTTGGGTTCGAACCCATGCCGTCCTACTACGAGACCCCGGTGGCCGGGACCCTCTTCATGCGCCGCAGCCTGGGCGGCGACGTGCCCTAGAACGGCGAACGCCCCGACCGCAGGCGCGGTGGAGCGTCACGTTCGTTGCGCAGGGCGCGCAGGCAGTCACCAACTGGTCAGCACGGCGCCCTTGAACTTCTGCTCCACGAAAGCTTTCACCTCCGGGCTGCGGTAGGCGTCCACCAGCTCCTTCACCCAGGGCTTGTCCTTGTCGGCCACGCGCACGGCGATGACGTTGACGTAAGGTCCCTTGGGCTGCTCGAGGAGGATGGCGTCCTTCTGCGGGCTGAGCCCGGCAGGCTCGGCGTAGTTGGTGTTGATCGCGGCCGCGTCCACGTCGTCCAGCGTGCGCGGCGCCTGGGCGGCGTCGATTTCGATGAACTTCAGCTTGCGCGGGTTCTCGACGATGTCGAGCACGGTCGGCTTGAAGCCCACGCCCTCCTTCAGCTTGATCACGCCCTTGTCCTGCAGCAGCAGCAAGGTTCGGCCACCGTTGGTCGGGTCGTTCTGGATGGCGACCGTCCCGCCGTTCGGGACCTCGTCGAAGCTCTTGTGCTTCTTCGAGTAGATGCCCATCGGGAAGTTTACCGTCTGCGCGACGCTAACGAGCTTGTAGCCGCGGTCCTTCACCTGATTGTCCAGGTAGGGCTGGTGCTGGAACGAGTTGGCGTCGAGCTCGCCGGCGTCCAGCGCCTGGTTGGGCACCACATAGTCCGAGAATTCCTGGATGCGCAGGTCGATGCCCTTCTTGGCCAGCACGGGCTTGAGAGACTCGAGGATCTGCGCATGCGGGCCGGGCGTGGCGCCAATGCGGATCACCTGGTCGGCGGCCTGGGCCGCGCCTGCGGCGAGCAAGGAGGCGGCGAACGCCGCGCCGATCAGCGCGCGACGGGACAGGGAGACAGTCACGGGAGGACTCCAGTTACGAGGGGTTCGAGGGTACAGGGGATCAGGAATGGCGCAGGCGCTTGTTGAGGCGGCGCGCCAGCACGTCGCCGAAGCTCTGCACCGCCTGCACGAGCACGATGAGCACAACCACAACTGCGGCCATCACTTCCGGCATAAAGCGCTGGTAGCCGTAGCGGATGCCGAGGTCGCCGAGGCCGCCGCCGCCCACCGCGCCGACCATGGCCGAGTAGCCGATGAGGCTCACCACGGCGAGCGTCAGGCCGAGCACCACGCCGGGCAGCGCCTCCGGGATCAGCACCTTGCGGACGATCTGCAGCGGCGTAGCCCCCATCGCGCGCGCGGCCTCGACCAGACCCTGGTCCACTTCGCGGATCGCGCCCTCCACGATGCGGGCGATGAACGGCGTCGCCGCCACCGTCAGGGGCACGATGGCCGCCGCCGTGCCGATCGAGCTACCCGCCACCAGCCGGGTGAACGGGATGATGGCGACCACCAGGATGATGAAGGGCGTCGAGCGCGTGGCGTTCACCACAAGCCCGAGCACTGCGTTGATCGCCGGCGCGGCGAAGAGCTCGCCCTTGCGGCTGGTGGCCAGGAACACGCCGAGCGGCAGGCCGACCAGCGTCCCGATGGCGGCCGCGACGGCCACCATGCCAAGCGTGTCGAGCGTCGAAGCCCAAATGAGCCGGATGAGTTCAGGCGACATGACCGAGCACCTCCGCGCCGAGTCCGAGTTTTCCGAGGGCGGCGACCGCCGCCGAGAGGCCGGGCTCGTCGCCCGGCAGGCTCACGACGAGGCTGCCGAACGGCCGACCCGCGATCCGCTCGATGCGGCCGGCCAGGATGTTGAAGTCGATGCCGAGCGTCGTGCTCAGGCGGCTGATCACCGGCGTGGTCGCATTCTCGCCCGTGAAGGTGATGCGCAACACCGCCTGGCCGCCCGGGACGGGGGCGGGTTGCAGCGCGCCTGCGACATCCGGCGGCAGCTCGATCCCGGTGACCGAGGCCAGGAAGCTCGCCGTGGTGGGGTGCCGGGGCCGGGTCAGCACGTCGAACACGCCGCCCTCCTCCACGATGCGCCCGCCTTCCAGCACGGCGACCCGGTCGCAGATCTCCTTGATCACCTGCATCTCGTGCGTGATCAGCAGAATGGTGATCCCGAGCTCCGCGTTGACCCGCTTCAGCAGTTGCAGGATCGACGACGTTGTCTCCGGGTCGAGCGCCGAAGTAGCCTCGTCGCAGAGCAGCACCTTCGGCTCAGTCGCCAGCGCCCGCGCAATGCCGACCCGCTGCTTCTGGCCGCCCGAGAGCTCGGCCGGATACCGGTCCCGCTTGTCGCTCAAGCCTACCAGTTCCAGCAGCGGCTCCACCGCCTGCCGGATCGCCCCCTTGCCGACGCCCGCGACCTCGAGCGGCAGCGCGACATTGTCGAACACCGTGCGGGAGGACAGCAGGTTGAAGTGCTGGAAGATCATCCCGATGGACCGGCGCACGCCGCGCAGCCCGGCCTCGTCCAGGCCTGCGACGTCGACCCCATCCACCACGACCGAGCCGCTCGAGGGGCGCTCCAGCCCGTTCACCAGCCGGATCAGCGTCGACTTTCCGGCGCCGGACCGTCCGATCACCCCCACGATGGCGCCCTTGGGGACCGCGAGGTCGATGCCGTCCAGGGCCCGCACCTCGGCCTGTCCCCTCCGGGCTGCGAAGCGCTTCGAGACGCCCTCGAACCGGATCAAGGCCTCCCCGGCGGCAGGCTCCGCCTGCGCGGGGGCGAATTTCACATGAGCGTTCATGGTCAACCTCGAATGCCTGGCCCGCGCCGGGCGTCTTGCCGCCCGGGACGAGCCGGAAGGGCCTGGACGGCCCTGTCAGCGGCCGCGACGCTGCGGAAAGAGCGCCCTTCCAGCGCCCGCGCGGACGGATCGGCGGCATAGAAGCGATAGGCGGCCTCGCCAGGCTGGCGAGCCACGATCCCGACGGCGGCGCCGCCGAGTTCGATCAGAAATGCATCGGACATGACGAAGTTCGCGCCCCGCGGGGCGCCCTCCAGACCAGGACGAAAAGCGGAAATCTCAGGCTGCGCGTCGACAACACCGGCCGGGCATGGACCGGCAGGATGCGAAGGCGTTTCCGAAGGTCGTCATGGTCATGGTGGTCTCCTCGTCGGGAGCCCACGACAGCGTCGTGGCGCTTTAGCGTTTGGTGACGCGGCGCAAGCTGCTGCTCAAAATCCCGCGGCCGCACCGCCGAATACGATGCAACGCCGGCACCCTACTCGCTTCTGCGATGAGGTCAACCGAAAGAACGGACGATTGTTCGTTTTACCGGAATGTCGCCCATGCAGGCGACGCAGGGCTGGACCCTCGGCTCATGGCGTCGGACGGACGGTGTCGACCCGCACGCCGGGATCGTGCGCCACGCTTGGACCCCGCGGCCGGTAATCGAGAACCGCCATGCGGGTCTGGCCGGAGTCGGGCCCCACATGCACCTCGATCGGCCCGCCCTCCGGGGGCGCGAAACGCCCGCCGGGCTGCCAATAGGCGAGGTCCTGCTCGGTGAGCGAAAACACGATCTGGGCGCTTTGCCCGGGCTCGAGCTCCACGCGCCCCATGCCGCGGAGTTCGCGGACCGGCCGCGACAGACGCGCGACCCGGTGACGGATGTAGAGCTGAGCCTGCGCCGTGCCGCGCCGATCGCCGACATTGGACACGTCCACCGATACCCTGACGGTCTCCCCTGCCCCCATCCGGAGCCGGTCCAGCCGCGGCTCGCCCATTTCGAAACGTGTGTAGGAGAGGCCGTACCCGAAGGGATAGAGGGGGGTTGATGGCAGGTCGATATAGGCGCTCGTGTAGGGCTTGTAGGTCGGCGCCGCAGGCCGGCCTGTCGGCAGGTGATCGTGGTAGATCGGGATCTGCCCCACCGAGCGGGGGAAGCTGATCGGCAGCCGACCAGTCGGCTCGTTGAGCCCGAACAGGGTGCGGGCCACCGCGAGCCCGCCCTCGCTGCCCGGGAACCATGCCTCCAGAATCGCCGGCGCCTCGCGGTCGAGATCCTCAACCGTGAGCGGACGCCCGTTGAAGAGCACCACTGCAGTGGGCTTTCCAACCGCGAGCACGGCGCGAGCCAGCGCCATCTGGTCCCCGGGCAGGTCGAGCGAGGCGCGGCTCGCGGCCTCGCCGCTCTGCGTCGCATGCTCGCCCAGCGCCAGGATCACGATGTCCGACTGCGCGGCCAGCTTGGCCGCCCCCGCGATGTCGGCAGGCTTTGACCCATCCACGGCGCCGGCGGCGAGCGTCGACACCTGCGCGCTCCCGCCCAGCACGGCCTCGATCCCCTCTTTCAGCGTGATCGTGGAATCGGGATCGCCGTGCGCGGCCCAGGGGCCGAGCGTATCCGCGCCGGCGTCCCCCAATGGCCCGATCACCGCCACGCGCCTGGCGTCTCTCCGGAAGGGAAGCGTCTGCCGGTCGTTCTTGAGCAGGACGAGGCTCTTCTCGGCCAGCGACAGCGCGGCGGTCCGGTGCTCGGCCGAGCCGATCAGCGTCGCCTCCCGCCTCGGGTCCGAGCGCGCATAAGGGTCGTCGAAGAGGCCGAGGTCTTCCTTGAGTTGCAGGATCCGGCGCACGGCCTCGTCCAGTTCGCCCCCGGGCACCGCGCCCTCGCGCACGAGCAGGGGCAGGGACGCCACGTAGGTGCGGCTCTCCATGTCCATATCCGTGCCTGCCTGAAACGCGATGCGCGCGGCGTCGAACCCGTCCTCCGCCACGCCATGCACCGGCAGTTCGCTGATTGCGCCGAAGTCGCTCACCACGATGCCGTCGAAACCCCATTCACGCCGCAGGATGTCCCGCAGCAGCCGGTCGTTGGCGACACCCGGGACTCCGTCCACCGCGTTGAAGGCGGCCATCACGCACCGTGCGCGGCTCGCCACCGCCGCCTGGAAAGGCGGCAGTTGCTGCTCGCGCAGGGCGCGCTCGGACAGGTCGAGCCCGCTGTAGTCGCGCCCGGCCTCCGTCGCCCCGTTGCCCGCGAAGTGCTTGACGCAGGCGGCGACCGAATCCGTGTTCGCGAGGTTGGAGCCCTCGAGGCCCCGGACCCGCGCGGTCGCGATCTGGGCGCCGAGCCAGGCGGATTCGCCGCCGCCTTCCGCCACGCGCCCCCAGCGCGGGTCGCGCGCCACGTCCACCATGGGGGCGAAGATCCAGTTCACGCCCGCCGCCGCGGCCTCCGTGGCCGATACCCGCTCGCCCTGCTCGATGGCCTTCATGTCCCAGCTGGCGGCTTGGCCGAGCGGGATGGGCAGGATGGTTCGATAGCCATGCAGGACATCGAAGCCCAGCAGCAGGGGGATCCCCAGCCGCGTCTCCTTCACCGCCATTTCCTGAAGGCTGTGGGTATACTCGGCTCCGTAGACGTTGAAGAGGCCTCCCGCCTGCCCTTTCAGGATCGCGTCGCGCACATCCTGCGGCGCGAAAGGCCCCGTCACGGCGTGGTTCCCCGACACCAGATTGAGTTGCCCAACCTTTTCCTCGAGCGTCATCTTCGCCAGCAGGCTCTCGACGCGTTCGGAGGCGGCTCCGGGAGCGACCAAAGCCAGCGTCGCGGCGGCCGCGGCGATCAGGACGCGCGGACGGGATGCGAAAGAAGCCATGCGATCTCGCCTGTTCGGAAGCCCGTATGCGTGAGGCCACACCATAGGCGTCGCCGAATGGGGTCGCAAATGATGCCTCCGCAACGTCGTTCACGATGCAGGCATCGTGCCGAAGATCAACAACGGGGCAGTCCATCTCGTGAGATCGCCGTGGGAGACGTTCAGCGGCGACCGGAACACTCGAACCGCCTTGGCGTTAGCAAGTCGAAGGAAACGAATGGAGGCCTGAGCATGAAACCGATCGCTGTCGCCGTCCTCGCCCTGGGGGTCGTGGGCTCAACCGCAGCCATGGCCCAGAGCGTGACCATCGATACGGGCGGAAGATATGGTCGCGATCACGACTGGGACAGCGGCCGCCGCTATGAGCATCGGTGGGACCGTGGCGACCGGTATCGCCGCTTCGAGACCGGATCTGTCGACTGCCGCACTGTCACCATCCGCAAGCGGAACTTCGACGGAGACCTCGTTGTGCGACGGATTCGTCGCTGCGACTGACTAGAGCGGCGTCAAAAGGAAAAAGCCGGCGCGAGTCGGCTTTTTTCGTCGTCTTATGGAGCTGAAAAAGGGCCGGATCGTTCCGGCCCTTCACGTGTGACCCGGTGAAGCCCTTAGCGGGTGGACTTGCGCGCGGCGTCCTTGATGTCTCCGGCGGCCGAGCGAGCGTCGCCCTTGGCCTTGTCCATCTTGCCTTCGGCCTGAAGCTTGGCGTCGCCGGTCAACTTTCCGGCCGCGTCCTTCATGGCGCCCTTGGCCTTGTCCATCGCGCCCTTCACGTGCTGCTTGTCCATCGGGTTCTCCCTTCATTGAGTACAGGGACAACGCGCCAGCGGCCCGATCGTTCTCGGACTCTCGATAATCGCTCTTCGCCGATACCCGTTTTTGGTATTTACACTCTGTAATACAACCTATGAGATAAATCGCGTCGCGGATTGTCATGCACCGGCCGATTCGTTCAGGCACGTTGGCGCTCATGATGACCGACTGACATCCGGCGCAGCCCTGGCTGGCGCCGGAGCAACGATAATGTGAGCGGAAGCACCCCATGTTGATGACGATCCAGCAAAGCTATTCCGTGGAAGGCCTGCGGTCCACGCCGCTTTTCAGGGATGCTTCCGCGGAGACTCTGGAGCAATTCGCCCGGGTCTGCCTCGTCCAGCGCGTCCCGTCCGGAACCGAGCTGATCGGCGCCGGGGAGCGCCCCGGGTTCGTTCATCTCGTCCTGGAGGGAGCCGTCGAGTTCTTCTCGATGGAGGCTGGGCGCGAGGCGATGCTCTGCACCGTCCGCGACGGATTGGCGGTCGGCCTGGACGCTCTTCTCTCGAGCGACGAACCGGTCCACGGGGCCCGCACGCTGACAACGGCGCGCCTGTTGGCAATTCCAGGCGCCAACCTGGTGCCCGCGATGTCCAAGGATGCAGGCCTGGCGTTCGCCGCGGCCTCAATCGCCTCTACGCTCTCGACCCGCCTCGCAAAGGAACTGGCCGAACAGAAGCTTCGCACATCCATTGAGCGGCTCGCGCACTGGCTCCTCAGGGTGCAGCGCCACTTCGGCGGCGCGGACCGGTTCGAGTTGCCTTATTCCAAGCGGACCCTGGCCCTGCGCCTGGGCATGACGCCGGAAAGCCTGTCCCGCAACTTCGCCCAGATCGAGAAAAGCGGCTGCCGCATTGATGGCCCCTTCGTGACTGTCACCGACCGCCCCACGCTCGAGAAGTTAGCCCGCATAGGCTGAATGCAAAGCCCTCACCCGAGGTGAGCGGTGAAGAGGCTTGGTCTGCCGAGACACAAAAAGTTGATTCAGGGCTCAACAAGAGTTGACGAGAGGGCCTTCAACGGGCGGTAGTGGTACCAACATTCGCACCGCCCCGGCCAAATGCCCAAGCGACGAACCGACAGCGAGTTAGACGAGCCCACCATCCGCACGCCCCCGCAGGGCATGCGGATAGGACCTCTGGTTCCCGCCCTCGACTTGATCCGCAGGGAGGGGCTGCTGGTGGAGCAGGTTTGCGCCCTGGCCGACATCGCCGTATCCCTCTTCGACGACCCCGACGCGATCATCTCATACGAGTCGGCCGGGCTTTTTCTGCAGAAAGCGGCAAGGCTGACCGGCCTGCCATGTTTCGGACTGCTCGTAGGGGCCGCGGGAACGCCGTCCTCCATGGGGCTGGTCGGCTTCTTGATCCAGCACGCGCCCACGCTGGGAGCCGCCGTGCACGACCTTGCTCTTTACCTGCATCACCAGGGCCGGCGTGGCGTTCCGATCCTGGACAGGGCCCGGGAGGTCATCGCGCTGGGCTACACGGTCATGGACGTCAGCGCCCCTGGCATGGGCCAGTTGATCGAGCTCGCGCTGGCCCTCTGGGACCGCACCCTGCGCAAGCTTCTCGGGGACGACTGGCGCGCGGGCGAGGTCCTTCTCTCCCGGTCGCGGCCCGATGACGTCGCGCCCTACCGGCGTGTTTTCGACGCTCCTCTCCGCTTCGACTCCGAGGTGAACGCCCTGCTGCTTCCGACGAGCCTGATGGACAGGAGGATCAAGGGCGCTGACCCGGCGCTTTATCGCTATCTCAAGCGTCAGATCGAGACTGCGGAAGCGATGAACTCAAGGCCCTTCGTTGAGGACGTGAGCCGTGCGATCCGCTTGAGCCTCCGCCAAGGGGCTCCGACGGCCGACGACGTCGCACGCGCGCTCGGTCTCAACAAGCGCACCCTGACCCGCCGCCTCGCGGCTGAGGACTCCACCTTTTCCGAGCTGTTGAGCGGCATTCGCTTCGACATGGCGAAGCGTCTCCTGCTCTCCAGCACCATGCCTCTGAGCGAGATCGCTCTCCTGCTGGGGTACTCGGAAGCGAGCGCTTTCACCCGCGCGTTCCGCGACTGGTCGGGCGAAAGCCCCCAGCAATGGCGATCGGTTCACCGGGCCCTGGATCTCCGCGATCTGCTGCTGGACAGCGCTCGATAGGGGCGAATCTCAGACCGAGGACGCCTGCTCCCCAACTCTCAGCCGCGCGCAGGCTTGCTGGGCGGCGATCTGGCCGGCGATCAGGGCCCCACCCACCGTCATCGCGCCGCCCACCGTGTCGGCCCCGCCCGAGGTGGCCTCACCTGCGAAGAACAGTCGGCCTCCAATCGGCTCGGCCAGCATCGCTCTCGCGCCAGCCGCGCCCGGAGGCGCATACGAGTAGGCGCCTCGGGAGCAAGGATCGCTCACCCAGTCCGCAAGCCGCCCCGCCGTCACATGGCGACGCGCCTCGCTCCCCACGATATCGGCGACCACGTCCAGAAGCGCCGCGGCGGCGCTCTCCTCTCCCAGGCGCACCAGGTCGCGTGCCTGCGTCCCCCCGATGGTCGCGATCACGATGTCACGGTTGAAGGGCCAGAACTCCAGGTTGAAGCCCGTCCCAAGCGGGTAGAGGTCGCTGGGCGACGGCCAGCCAAAGCGCTCGCCGTCGAAGGCGAGGACCACCTTGGTCAGCGCGCCCATTCGCAACGCGCCGATAGCTCCCGCAGTGGCCGGCGGAAGCGGCGGATCGAAGCGGATGCTTCCCGAGGCAAGCACGCCCAGTGGCGCCGTGATGATGGCCGCGCCGGCCCGGATGGAGCCGGCAGGCCCTTCCACCACGACGCCATGCGAGCCCCAATCCACCCGACGAACAGCTGCGTTCAGGGTGATCGGCAGCCCTGCGCCCGCCGCGGCCACCAGCGCGCCATAGCCGCCCGGAACCGTCTTGTCGGGCCCCTCCCAGAGCTGACGGAGGTCCGCGACGCCGATCCGCTCCGGATCCTCGCCGATCGCCTGCTCGCCATATCGCCGCGCCGCTTCCCCCACGGTGTCGGCCTCCCCGCGCACGAGGTCCGCCAGCGAGAGGTCGCGGCCTTCGGAGGTTCCGTAAAGCAGCTGCCAGAACCGCTCTGAAGCCCGCATGCGCTCCTGGCGGTCCTGCTCCGGCAGGCGCACGCCGCCGCGAAAGGGCACGCCCCTTCCCCACCCGCGGTGCGGCTCGAGCGCGATTCCGAGTTCGGCGGCCAGGCCAACCCAGGGATTGCGGTCGGCATAATGCACATAGGCGGCGCCCGCATCGAAGGGGACGCCTCCGCACTGGTCGGTGAAGGCGCGCCCGCCAAGGCGCCCGCGGGCTTCCAGGACGCGCACGGAGGCGCCCCGGGCCAAGGCTTCTCGCGCCGCCCCGATGCCGGCGGCGCCCGCGCCGATCACGACGACGTCGACGTCGCGCCGCGCGTCGGATCGCTGGATGAAGGGACTGGAGGGGAAGGCGGCGCGCTCTGTCATGCACGGCTATGTAGGCGACCGCCAAGGCGCGGCCAGATCACGCACGCTCCCGCCCAAGCTCCTGCCGCAGCCGCGCGGCGAGTTCGTCGAAGTCGAAGGGCTTGCGCAGGAGCCCGTGCGCGCCCACGTCCGCGAGCGCGCGCGTGTCCGCGTGCCCGCTCGCGAACACGATCGGCAAATCCGGCCGCATCTCCTTGAGTCGCCGGGCCGTCTCGGCGCCGGTCAGGCCGGGCATGACGTAGTCGAGGATGGCGATGTCCACCGGCCCCGCCTTGGCGAGCTCGATTCCCTCGACGCCGTCCACGGCGGCCACCACCCGATAGCCGAGCTCGACGAGGGCGTCGCACATCACCCGGCGCAGGTCCTCGTCGTCCTCGATCAGCAGCACGGTTTCTTGCTTTCCGCGAGGCGCCTCGGCCGGCAGCGCGGGGGCGGCCGGCGCCGCAGCATGCCGGGCCTGGGGGAGCATGATCGTGACGGTCGTGCCGTCGCCCTCGCGGCTGTCGATGTGCGCCTGCCCGCCCAGCTGGCGCGCGACGCCATACACCTGGGACAGCCCGAGGCCGGTGCCCTGCCCCGCCGGCTTGGTGGTGAAGAAGGGATCGAACGCGCGCTCGCGCACCTCCGTCGACATGCCGGGGCCATTGTCGGCCACCGAGATCGTCACCCAGGGCTCGCCCGGCGCCTCGGGCCGGGACACCGTCCTGGTCGCGAAAGCGATGCGCCCGGAGCCCTTCATCGCGTCCCGCGCGTTAATGGCCAGGTTGACGAGGGCGAGTTCGAGCTGGTTGGCGTCGGCCAGCACGGGTCCGACGTCCGGACCGAGGTCGGTCGAGATCTGGATCGTCGGCCCGAGCGACTGCCCAAGCAGGTTCTGCATGCCGGTGATCAGCGCGTTGATGTCGACGGGCTTCGCCTCGAGCTCCTGGGTCCGGGAAAAGGCGAGCAGCTGCGAAATCAGCTTCACGCCCCGCTGCGCGGCCTGCAGGGCGTGCCCGGCCAGCTCGATGATGCGCTCCTCCTTGGAGCGCCGCTGGATCAGGTGCAGGCCGCCCACCACGGCCGCGAGCAGGTTGTTGAAGTCGTGGGCGATGCCGCCCGTGAGTTGCCCCACCGCCTCCATCTTCTGCGATTGAACGAGGGCGGCCTCGGCCTTGGCGCGCTCCAGGATCTCCCCCTGCAGCCGGTGGTTCGCTTCCGCGAGTTCGCGCGTGCGCTCCTCGACCCGCCGCTCCAGTTCGTCGTTCAACCGGCGCAACTCGGTCTCCGCGTCCCGAATGCGGAACAGCGCCCGCACCGCCGCCACGAGTTCTTCCGGCTCCGCCGGCTGCGTCATGTAGGAGTCGGCGCCGCTGTTCAGGCCCAGCGCCTTGTCGGCGCTGGCCACGAATGAGGCCGAGATCTGCAGGACCATCATCCGCGGATGCTCCTGCTTCAGAATCTGGCAGATCTCGATCCCGCTGTAGTCCGGCAGCTTGACGTCCAGCAGCACCACCGCCGGCTGGCGCTCGGCCGCCAATCGGAGGGCGTCTGCGCCCGTTCCCGCCTCGATCACCTCATAGCCGGCGCGCTGGAGCGTCCGCGTCTTCGCGTAGCGGACGGCCTCTGTGTCGTCGACATTGAGGATCAGGCGCGGTTCGGGCGTCTTGCTGGTCATGCTGCAGGTCCCGTCACACCGGCGAGCAAGGACATGAGAACCTCTTTCGAGAGCGTCTCCTTGCTCAGAACCGCCCTTGCCGATCCGACCTTGCGCCGCAGGTCCGGGTCGATGACGTGAGATGTCGAGACGATCACCGGCAGGGACGCCATGTCCGCCTCGCCTTGCAGCGCCCGCAGGAACGAAGGTCCGTCCATGACGGGCATCTGCATGTCCAGGATGATGGCGTCCGGCGGGTCGGACCGGATCAGCTCCAGGGCGTCCGCGCCGTTCGCCGCCTCGGCCACTTCGAAGCCCGGCTCCGAGGAGATGATCTGGCGCACCACGTAACGGAACGCCTCGTCGTCATCGACCACCAGCACCCTGCGCAGGCCGGCAGCGCCGGTCGCGCCGCGTCCAGGGGCGGCCGGCGCGTAGGATGCGGGGATCCTCAGCACGAAGGTGGATCCCTTCCCCGGCTCGCTGGTCACCGACACCGCCCCCTTGAGCAGTTCCGCGAGCTTGCGCGAGAGCGGCAGGCCGAGCCCAGTGCCTTTCGAACGGGCCTGCAGGCGGTTCTCCACTTGCACGAACTCATCGAAGATCCGCTCCTGGTCAGCGGGAGCGATTCCGATTCCGGTGTCGCTGACGGCGAAGACGACCTCGCCGCTCTTCCGGTTCCACCCGGCGCTCACCTTCACCTCGCCGGCTTCGGTGAACTTGAGCGCGTTGGAGATGAAATTGCGCAGGATCTGCGCCACCTTGCCCTCGTCTGTCCGGAGCGCCGGAAGCCCGGCCTCCTCCTCGAAGGTGAGCGAGACAGCGTCCGCGGTCTGCAACGGCTTCATCGCGCCGCGCAGGCCGCCGAACAGCTCGGTCACGGTGAATGGGGTGACCTTCACGTCGAGCTTGCCGGCTTCCACCTTCGCGAGGTCGAGGAGATCGTTGACCAGTTCGGTCAGGTGCTCCGCCGATTGCCGGATGTATCCGACCTGCTTCTCCTGCTCGGCCGAGAGATCGCCGTCGAGACGATCCAGCAGCATGCGCGAGATCGCCAGGATCGAGTTCAGCGGCGTGCGGAACTCGTGGCTCATGTTGGACAGGAAGCGGGTTTTCAGCTCGCTGGCCTGGCGCAACTGCTCGGCCTTCTCGTCCAGCTCGGAATAGAGCGCCACCACGCCCCGGTTGGTGTCTTCGAGCTCCCGGCTGAGCGTGTTCAGCTCCTCGTTGCGCTCCTTGAGCTCGGAAAGGCTGTTGAGCAGCTCCCGGTTCTGCTCGCGGAGAGCCCCCATGGGGTCGCTCTCGCTCTCGCGCGCGACCGAGGCCGCAATCGAGGACAGCGCGCTCGGCTGAATGGGCGCCGCGCGTTCCGGGCGCGCCTTGCGCAGGTCCACCACCGCGCCCTTGCCCGGAGCCGTCTCGATCGAGACCTGGTCCATCAGCCGCTTGGCGCCGATGATGCCGAGCCCCATCCCGGTGCGGGATTTGTAGCGGCCTTCCAGGATGGTCTCGAGTTGGCGGATCCCGGGCCCGGTGTCCGAGATGCGGACCGCTATCTCCTGGGGGCGCGCGTCGGTCTCCAGGAAGAACTCGGCCTTGCCGCCGCCGCCATACGCGTAGGCGTTGCGGGCGATTTCGGACACCGCCGTCGCGATGCGCGTCTGGTCCTGCTGGTCGAAGCCAAGCCGCTCGGCGATGCTGCGGGCGCGCTGCCGAACGTAAACGACGTCCATTTCGCTGCGGAGCGCCGTGGAGAGGATGGGATGTCTCATGGCCGCGGGCTCCGCGCCACCAGCACGGTGGCGTCGTCGCGCCCACGGCAACAGTCGCGCCACAGGATGGCGGCGATAAGGCTCGGATGGGCGGCGAACAAACCTGGGTAACGGTCCAGCGTCCAGCTCGTGGAGATCCCGTCCGAGTGCATCACCACCAGCGAGTCCCTCGGCAGCGGATATTCGAAGGCCTGAAAACGGCGCGCCGAGACGCCCGCCGAGCCGTTGTGGGAAATCATGCGGCGGACATCGCCCGGACTGACCACCGCTCCGGCGATGTTGCCCACTCCCGCGAATGTGGCCCGGCCCGTCGCGACGTCGAGAGCAGAGACCGCGACGGCCGCTCCGCGCGTCGCCCGCAGTCCGTGATGGATCCGCTCCAGGAGGTCCGTCAGGTCGAACACCTCGCTGGCGCGTGACGAGAAGATCCGCACCGCAGCGGTCGACGCTTCGGCCGCGGCCGCTCCGTGCCCGAGGCCATCCGCGACCAGCAGCAATGGGCGTCCCTCGCGGTCACGGGCCACGGCCCAGGCGTCGCCGCACACCTCCTCTCCGGGCTTGGGCGTAGACACAGCGCCGAAAGCGAGACTCGAAGAGGCATGAGGGATGAAATGGCCCGGCGGCGGCGTGCGGCCTCGACCGAGGCGCGCCAGCACAGCCGTCCCGTGACCGGGCCACGACACGATGTCCATGGAATGCGCCTGGCGGCTGACGGATCCGAGCCCCTGGCCCGCGCTGCCAGCCGTTGAATGACCGTCCCGCAGACACGCGGAGATGTCACCCATCCCCGGCCCACTGTCCACGGCGATGACCTCGACGCCGTCCGACCCGTTTTCGCAGACCAGCGACGACAGGATGGTCCCGCCGCCGCCATGCTTGACGAGATTCGTGGCGAGCTCGGTGGCCACGATGGCGGCCCGGCCTGCCTCCTCGGGCGTGAAACCGACCCGCTCCGCCAAGGCCACCACAATCCGGCGCGCTTCAGCGACCTGACTGCCTTCGCTGACTGGAATGGCCTTCGTCGTCATCGCGCCCTCTCACTTCCAGCGCACGATAGTGACGCGGGTTCCCTCGCCAGGCTTGGATTCGATGAAAAACTCGTTCGACAACCGGCGCGCGCCGCTGAGCCCGAGCCCCAGGCCCTTGCCAGAGGTGTAGCCGTCCTTGAGGGCGAGCTCGACGTCCGCGATGCCCGGGCCCTTGTCCTCGAAGGTCAGCCGGATGCCCCGGCGTCCCCCGTCCTGGACGACTTCGAGACGCGTGGTCCCGCCCCCGCCGTAGTCGAGCGTGTTGCGAGCGAGCTCGCTGGCGGCCGTGACGATCTTGGTCTGGTCCACCAGGCTGAGGCCGATCTCGATCGCGCGGGCGCGCACCTCCTGGCGAACCCGGACGATGTCGTCGGAACTGCGGACCGGCATCACGTCGTCACGAACGACGGCCACTGAAGTCTCCCAGGCCCCTGAGCCGGTTCTGGATCATCAGCATGCCGCGCTCCACGTTGAGCGCGGTTTTCACGCCCGTCAGCGACAGCCCAAGCTCCACGAGCGTGATGGCCACCGCCGGCCGCATCCCCACCACCACCGTGTCGGCGTCCAGCATGCGCGAGACGGCCGCGATGTTGTCCAGCATTCGCCCGATGAAGCTGTCCACGATTTCCAGCGAGGAGATGTCGATCAAAACGCCTTTGGCCTTGGTGGCCGCGATCTTGGCGGTCAAATCCTCCTCAAGGGCCAGAGCCAGGCGGTCATGCATGTCCACCTGGATGGTGATCAGGAGGGCGTCGCCCATTTTCAGGATCGGAATTCGGTCCATGGACGGCGCCTCAGCGCAGGAACTCGACGGGGGCGGCTGTCGCGCCGGCGGTGTCGACCACGCGCTTACCGATCCTCTGCAGGGCGAGCGCCAGCGCGTCCGCCAGGCTGGCTTTCGAGATCACGTTGAGCTCGACGCCGAGATGCACCATGGTCTGCGCAATCTGCGGGCGGATGCCGCTGACGATGCAATCCGCGCCCATCAGGCGCGCGGCCGCGACCGTCTTCAACAGATGCTGCGCCACGAGCGTGTCCACGGTTGGAACGCCCGTGATGTCGATGATCGCGATCTCGGCCGAGTGCTCCACGATGGACTGGAGCATGTTCTCCATCACCACCTGGGTGCGCTCGCTGTCGAGCGTTCCAATGAGCGGCAGGGCGAGGATGCCGTCCCAAAGCTTGACCACGGGGGTGGACAGTTCGGCGATTTCCCGCTGCTGGCGGATGATCACCTCTTCGCGGCTCTTCTGGAAAGACTCGATGGTCAGCAAAGCCAGCCTGTCGAGCTTGCGCGTCGCCTCGATCGTCGCCCCCGCGATCACGTCGGCCTGGTCCGGATAGTCCACTCCGATTGCGCCGAACAGCGGGAGCTTGAGGCCGAGTACGAAATTGGATGTTTCGCTGGGCGTGAAACCCTGGAGCGCCCTGGAACGGGACAGCGCCACCAGCATGTCCCGCAATTCGCCCCCGAGAGGCGAGTGCGCTGCCCCATGCGCCAGCTCGGGACCCACCAGGGCCAGCATGCGACGGCACTCGCCCTCGAGCTCGGCGTCCTTGATCCGGCCCGTCTGGAGGGTCCCGTCATCTCTCAGTTGCTGAAGCCAGCCCTTGATGATCTCGTCGTGATGCCGGCTGATGACGCCTGCCCAATCGGCCGCAACGGCCATGTCTGTACTCCCCCAACATGACCGGTCCGCGCAGAGGACCTGGGCGGCCCTCATGGTTTCAGCTCTGGGCGCCGGTCCGATCCAAGCCGCAGCTGAGCCGTTCAACTCGCGGTTGCAACAATCGTTCCCGCAGAGCTTCCGCTTTTTTCAAGGCGCCTAGTTTTTCAAGGCGCCTGGAGTGGCGCCGTCGCCAGCCTTCCCACGCCGCCGCGAGGGGTCCCCTGCGCAGCCTCAGGAACCAAGCTGCGGACTCGACAGTTGTTTGGACAGCGAAAGCAAAAGGAGGACAATATGGGACTGGGTAAAGGCGCTTTGCTTTGGTTGATCGGCGTCCCGATCCCGATCATCATTTTGATCGCGCTGTTCTGGCGCTGAGAGCACTGGTTATAACAACGAAGCCCTGTGGTCCACTACAGGGCTTCGTTTTATGACGTAACAATGTTCTGGATCGTCGCCAGCACATCGTCGATGAGGAACGGCTTCCGCAGGAACGCCGCATAGCCTGAACATCGCTCGCGCACGGTCGCTTCCGGCAACGAGCTCATCAGGATCACCCTGGTCCCGCTCACCCGTTCATCCTCGGCCAAGGCGGCCAGCATGCCGGGCCCATCCAGCACGGGCATCATGAAGTCCAGCAGGATCAGGTCCGGCTTTTCGGCCAGGGCCCGCTCCAGCCCCTGCCGGCCATTGTTGGCGACGACGACGCGAAAGCCCTCGTCGCTGAGGATGTCCTCGAGCACTTCGGCGATCGCCCATTCGTCGTCGACGACCAGCACCGTGCGCAAGATCATTCTCCTCGGCCGAGATGGTCGGGGATATGGGGCGCGGACTGCAGAGCCTGGGCTTCCTCGGGCCGCTCTTCCAGCCCACGCAGGAGCCGCTCCGCAACGGCTGCGTCCGCTTCGATGTGCAGTCCGCCCGGCTCCAGTCGGAAGCGGCGGAATTCCATGGAGGTCCGCCCCTCCCTGACCTTCAGCGCGGCCACAAGACGGTGCAGGTGGGAGTGGGCGCCGACATAGCGCATAACGATGATGTTGTCGGCCACGGGGGACATGTCGCGAACGGCCATTCCCGCCAGAGGCTGCCCCGGCACGATCCCGGCGAGATCCATCTCGGCGGTGGAGAGCGTGGTCACCGACCGGGCCCGCAACTCGTTGCTCAGCGCCGTGAGCAGCGGGCCGATCCGGGTCGTGTCCGTCGAGAGCTTGGCGAAGCCGTCCACGCCGTCGATGAAGAGCCGACGGATTCCGTTCTGCTCCACCGTGCGCAGCAGCCTGTCGCACACCGCGTCCACGACCGCCTCGGTGACCGGCTGCCAATGCACCCGGACCTGGCCGTCCTTGATCCTCTGAGCCACTGGAAGTTTCAAGCCCTTGGCCTTGACCAGGACGGACTGCGGGCTCTCGTTGAAGCTGAAATAGAGCCCCGGCTCGTCCGTGTGGCCGAGGAACTGCAACCCCACCGTGCTCTTGCCGATGCCCGCCGGTCCCAGCAGGAGCGTCGTGCTGTGGACGCTGGGCCCGCCCCCCATCATCCCGTCGAGGACAGGGATTCCGATCGACACGGTCGGCCCGTCGGCCGTCTCGGCCCGGCTGGGCTTCGCGTAGAGCGCTTCCGTGCGCGGGTAGACTTCGATGCCGTTGTCGCAGATCACGTAGGAATGCAGGCCGCGGATCATCGCACCGCCGCGGAACTTGTGGATCTGCAATTCGCGCTCGGACTGGCGCCCGTAGGTCGAGCTCTGCAGCTCCACGAGCCCATCCACCATGGTGTGCTCGGCTGAGACCATCCGCTGACCCATATAGGCGCTCGTCAGCAGGAACATGGTGCAATCCGTCAACCCGGCTTGGGTCTGCAGTTCGTGGATGAATTTCTTCAACTCGCGAGGCGAGGTAGCGGTTTCCTCCGCCGAGACAAGCCCATCCAGCACAAGAAGGCTGATCCTTTTGCTGCGGATCTCCCGGCGCAGCATGTCAACGAGGCCTTTCAGGCCGTCGTCCTCCAGGGTCCTGAAGGCGCTCAGGTAGGTGACGCGATCGGGGATGGCGGCGCGATCGAAAAAGGCCAGGTTCTCGAGGTGGCCGATCATGCGCGAATGGCTTTCGGCCAGCAGGGTCACATACAGCGCCCGCCCGCCGGCGGCCGCATGGCCGAAGCACAGTTGATTGGCCAGGATGGTCTTGCCGGAGCCGGGGGCGCCCTGGACGATGTAGATGCCGCCCCGGAACACGCCTCCACCGAGGAGGCGATCAAGCCCCGGGATGGTGGTCGGCGTTCGCTGCATTGTTGTTTCGTTCATGTCTCGCCCCTCCGGCGCTGGTCGTCCGCGCCGGCGCCGCTCCGCGGCAGCCGCACTGTGAAAGTGGAGCCTTGACCCTCCACGCTGGAAACCGTGATCCGGCCGTGCATGGCCTCGACCAGCCGCCGCACGACCCAAAGCCCGACGCCGAAGCCTCCGGCCGGCGCGCCCGCGCCCAGGAGCCGCTCGAACCGCTCGAAGATGCGCTGCTGGTCGTGGGGGGAGATGCCTGGCCCACGATCGGACACCCCGAACGCCAGGTCCTCGCCGTCGATTCGTGCGAACACCAGGATCGGCTGCCCCGGCGCATACTTGATGGCGTTGCTGAGCAGGTTCTCCAGGATCTGCTCGCCCGCGAGCCGATCGAACACGGCAGGCAGCGTCTCCGGGCAGCTGAACTCGATCCGGCAGCCGGAATAGGCCGCGGCGGGCCCCAGGCTCTCGACCACCTGGCCGGCCGTTTCAGCGAAATCGTGGGGCTCCGGCTTGAGGTCGACGCGCCCGGCCCGGATGCGGGTCACGTCCAGCAGGGTGGTGACCCGCTTGATGTAGTGCACCACGAGCCTCTCGGCGCGTTCGGCGCCCCTGGCGAGGATCTCCGCGTCGGAGCCGTCCTGCGCCATGCGCCTGAGCCGCTGCACCTGCGCCAGGATCGGCGTCATCGGATTGCGCAACTCGTGCGCCACAAGCGCGAGAAAGGCGTCGCGGGACGCCAAGGCCTCACGAAGCTCCTGGAGTTCCGCCTCCCCGGACAGGGACGTGGGTGAGGGATGCCGAGATCCCTCGTTGTCGTTGACCATGAGGCGGGGGACCAAAAGTCGCAACGGATGCGGTCAAGTCTAGGGCCGGGGCACCCCCGATACAATCCAGGGTTGCGAAAACCACGCGATATTGTCGCTGCCGAACCGTGGCGGGCTGAAAATCAGGCCGAAGGCCCGAATACGGTCGCCCTGACGATCTTGAGGCCGACCGTTTCACCGATGGCGGGCACGATAGCGCTGGGCAGATCCACGTCGAGCCTGCGGGCCAGCCCGGCGACCGCCACCTCCGCCCGGCGGATGGCGCCGTGCCGCCGCACCGCGGCGACGACGCCGGCGAGCCCCTGCCCGCCCGGCGGCTCCATCCGGACGTCCTGCGGACGGACAAAAAGATCGGCCGCGCCCCGTCCATTGTTGTGCGTCGCCGGAAAGATGGGCGTGTCCCCCAGGAAGGCCTGGCCACCCGCGAGTTCAACCCCGATCCGGTTGCTCTCCCCCAGGAAGCCGCACACGAAGGGGGTGGCCGGCTTGTCGTAGACGTCGTCGGGGGTGCCGACCTGCTCGATCCGGCCGTCGTTCAGGATCGCCACCCGGTCCGCGAGCTCCAGCGCCTCGTCCTGGTCATGGGTGACAAAGAGCGTGGTGTGGCCCGTGCGCCGGTGCACGTCGCGCAGCCACTGGCGCAGGTCCTTGCGCACGCGCGCGTCGAGCGCGCCGAAGGGCTCGTCGAGCAGGAGCACGCGCGGCTCGATCGCCAGCGCCCGGGCGAGCGCCACGCGCTGGCGCTGGCCTCCGGAGAGCTGGCCCGGGAAGCGCTTCTCGAGGCCGGTGAGTTGCACCAGGTCCAGCAGTTGCCCAACCCTCTGCCGTATGGCCTCTGAGCTCGGCCGCTCCCTCCGGGGGCGGGCCTTGAGGCCATACGCGATGTTGTCCGCAACGGTCATGTGCCGGAACAGGGCGTAATGCTGGAACACGAAGCCGATCCGCCGGTCCCTGAGGGAGAGCCGGTGGGACTCGATGTCGTCGAACAGCACCCGGCCACCGTTCTGCTCCTCCAGGCCCGCGATCACGCGCAGCAGCGTGGTCTTGCCGGATCCCGATGGGCCGAGCAGTGCGACCAGTTCGGCGGGCTCCACCTCCAGCGACACGCCCCGCAGCGCCGGGAACGGCCCGAACAGCTTGGTGACAGCCTCGATCCTGACTGCGACGGACATTGGCGGGCTCCGGTCAGTGCTTGGCGCCGGCCGACAGTTCGTCGGCGTAGCGCCATTCCAGCAGCGTCTTGAGAACGAGCGTGATCAGCGCCAGCAGGGCGAGCAGCGACGCCACCGCGAAGGCTGCGACCGTGTTGTACTCGTTGTAGAGGATCTCAACGTGCAGCGGCACGGTCGTGGTCAGCCCACGAATGCGGCCCGACACCACTGAGACCGCGCCGAATTCCCCCATCGCGCGCGCGTTGCACAGCAGCACGCCATAGAGCACGCCCCACTTCACGTTGGGCAGCGTGATGGTCCAGAAGGTCCGCCACCCCGAGGCGCCCAGCATGAGGGCCGCCTCCTCCTCGGCGGCGCCTTGCGCCTGCATCACGGGCAGCACTTCGCGCGCCACGAACGGGAACGTCACGAAAATGGTGGCCAGCACGATCCCCGGCAGGGCGAAGATGATCTCGATCCCGTGCGCCTTCAGCCACGGTCCGAGCAGCCCCTGGGCCCCGAACAGCAGCACGTAGACGAGACCGGAGACGACGGGCGACACCGAGAACGGCAGGTCGATGAGGCTGGTCAGCAGCGCCTTGCCGCGGAACTCGAACTTGGCGATGGCCCAGGCCGCCGCCAGGCCGACCACGACGTTCACCGGAACCGCGATGGCGGCCACCAGCAAGGTGAGGCGAACCGCCGCCAGGGCGTCGGGCTCGACCAATGCCTCGTGGTAGGCGTCCCATCCCTTCCGCAGCGCCTCCACGAAGACGGAGACCAGGGGGAAACCGAGCACCAGGGCCAGGAAGAGCAGCGCCAGGCCGATCAGCGCCGCGCGCGCGACTGGTCCCTCGCTGCGCACGCTGCGGCGCACGGGCGCGTCTGTCTGGGCGAGAGCGAGGTCAGACATGGCCCAGCCTCCGCCTGAGCCCGCCATGCAGCAGGTTGAGCAACAGGATCATGACGAAGGACGCCGCCAGCATCAGCACGCCGACCACCGCCGCCCCGGCGTAGTCGAACTGCTCCAGCCGGATCACGATCAGCAGCGGCGCGATCTCCGACACCATCGGCACGTTCCCGGCGATGAAGATCACCGACCCGTACTCGCCGACGGCCCGCGCGAAGGCCATCACGAATCCCGTCGCCAGGGCCGGGAACACGGAAGGGAGGATCACGGTGAAAATCGTGCGCCGACGGTCGGCGCCCAGGAGCGCCGCGGCTTCTTCGACTTCGGGCTCGATCTCCTCGAGCACCGGTTGCACCGTGCGCACCACGAAGGGCAGCCCGATGAAGACCAGCGCGACGACCACGCCCAGCGGCGTGTAGGCCACCTTGAGGCCCAGCGTGTCCAGCGGAGCCCCGATCCAGCCGTTCGGCGCGTAGATCGCCGCGAGCGCGATGCCGGCGACTGCGGTCGGCATCGCGAAGGGCAGGTCCACGGCCGCGTCGACCATCCTTCGGCCCGGAAAGCGGTAGCGCACCAGCACCCACGCGATCAGCATGCCGAAACCCGCGTTGACGAGCGCCGCCAGGAAGGAGGCTCCGAAGGAGAGCCGAAGGGCCGCCACGGTGCGTTCCGCCCGCGCGATCGCCAGGAACTCCGCCGGGCCGATGCTGGCGGCCTTCAGGACCAGGCCGGCCAGAGGGATGAGGACGACCAGCGAAAGGGCCGTCAGCGTGACGCCAAGCGCCAGCCCGAAGCCGGGAAGAATGCTGGGCTGGCGCCAGCGCGGAGCGGCCGCCGTCTGCATGGCTCAGCGCTTGGGCTTGTAGAGCTGGTCGAACGTGCCGCCGTCGCCGAAGTGCTCCGGCTGCGCCTTCGCCCACCCACCGAAGTCCTTGTCGATCGTGACGAGCTCGATGGGCTTGAATTGCGCCAGATCCTTCGGATCGGCCGTCTCCGGCCTGATCGGCCGATAATGGTTCTTGGCGATGATGGCCTGGGCCTTCGGCGTATACAGGAACTCGAGGTAGGCCTGCGCGACCTCCCGGGTCTTCTTCGCGTCAGCGTTGCCGTCCACGAGCGCAACGGGGGGCTCCGCCAGGATGGAGAGCGACGGCGTGACGATCTCGAATCTTCCGGCTCCGAACTCCTCGCCGGCCAAATAGGCTTCGTTCTCCCACGCGAGCAGCACGTCGCCGATGCCGCGCTGGGCGAAAGTCGTCGTGGCTCCCCTCGCTCCGGTGTCCAGCACGGAGACGTTCCCGAAGAGGGCGGCGATATACGCGCGCACCTTGGTCTCGTCTCCCCCATAGGCCTTCTTCGCCCAGGCCCAGGCCGCCAGGTAGTTCCAGCGCGCCCCGCCGCTCGTCTTCGGGTTGGGCGTGACCACCCCGACGCCCGGCTTGGCGAGGTCGCCCCAATCCTTGATCCCCTTCGGATTGCCCTTGCGGACCAGGAACACGATGGTCGAGGTGTAGGGTGAGGAATTGTGAGGCAGGCGCGTCTGCCAGTCCGCCGGGATCTTCCTGGTGCGCTGCGCGATCGCGTCGATGTCGCCCCCCAGCGCCAGGGTGACCACGTCGGCGTTGAGGCCGTCGATGACCGTGCGGGCCTGGGCGCCGGAGCCGCCGTGCGATTGACGGATGGTGACGGTCTGGCCGGTCTTGGCCTTCCACTCCTGCGCAAAGGCCGCGTTGATGGCCCTGTAGAGTTCGCGGGTCGGATCGTAGGAGACGTTGAGCAGTTCGACGGTCTGGGCGCGGGCGCCCGACGCGATGGCGAAGCAGAACGCGACGACCGTGACGGCCAGTGCGTGATCGAAAAGACGTCGAAGGCGCTTGCGTGTCATCGATGCTCTCCTGTGTTCACTATAGCCATCCCACCACGGTTGTGCGCGGTAGAAGATTGGGCGCCTTGCGGCAGCGTCCCCGGACCTTGGCGGCATATGCTGGCCCGGATCAGATCCCGCTGCCGTCGGCGTCGTAGGCGGCCCTGGCCAGACGCCTCTGCTCGAGGGCGCGCCAGCCCTTTCGGTGCGCGAAGCGAAGAGCGGGCCGCAGCAGCGCCTCCAAAAGGCCGGCCGCAATCGTGAGGCGCCAATCCCCGAGCACCGCCTGGGTCAGCGCTGCCATCCCCAGCCCGGACAGCAGCCTCCAGCTGGCCTCCTCGATCAGGCCCGCGCGCCAGCCTGCCACGAGGCCCTCGGCCAAATGCCGTCGCACGGCCGCTGCCGGCCCTGTCCCGCCCGCTCTCCGCGCCACGGCGTCGGCGCCGCGGACGAGCGAGGCTGCGCCGGCGTCCACAAGCCCCAGCGCGACGGTGTCGCCGGTGACCCGGTCCACCAGGATGAAAGCTCCGAGTTCACGGTCGCCCCGATAGTCGGTCAGCGCGACCGGCCGGTCCAGGGCGACGGTGACGAGCCCGATCTCGTTCATCCCCAGTCCGTCGGCAGCGGCGGGCTCGAACGAATGGATATCCACGGCGCCCAGCACCGAAACCCGGGCGGCAGCGGTTGCGGACGCCAGTCGCAGCTGGAATTCCTCGCCGTTGCCCAGGGAGCGCTCGCTCATCCAGAGCAGGCGCCCGGCGAAGGCCTTCCGGGCGGTTAGGCCATCTCCGACGGCCACGATCACATCGCCGCGCGACACGTCGATTTCATCATCGAGGGTCAGCGTCACGGCCTGGCCCGCGACCGCCTCGTCCAGATCGCCACCCTGGGTGACGATCCGCCTCACGCGGGAGGGGCGCCCGCTCGGCAGGGCAGCGATCTCGTCCCCAGGCCGGATCACCCCTCCTGCGACGGTCCCCGAAAAGCCGCGGAAGTCCAGGTTGGGCCGGTTGACCCATTGCACCGGGAACCTGAAACGCACCCCCGGCGCAGCGCTGGCGGAAATCTCCACCGTCTCCAGGTGCTCGAACAGGCTCGGCCCCGCATACCACGGCATCGCCGTCGAGCGACGGGCGACGTTCTCGCCCTCCAGCGCCGAGATCGGAATTGGCGTGACCGCATCGAAGCCGAGGCGTGCAGCCATCTCGCGATACTGCGCGACGATGCCGTCGAACACGGCCTGCTGGTAGCCGACCAGGTCCATCTTGTTCACGGCCACCACAATATGGCGGACGCCCAGCATGGACACGATGAACGAATGCCGGCGGGTCTGGGGCAGCACGCCCTTGCGGGCGTCGACCAGGATCACGGCGAGGTCCGCCGTCGAGGCGCCGGTCGCCATGTTGCGGGTGTACTGATCGTGCCCAGGCGTATCGGCCACGATGAACGACCGTCGTGGCGTGGCGAAATAGCGGTAGGCCACGTCGATCGTGATGCCCTGCTCGCGCTCGGCCGAAAGACCGTCGACAAGCAGCGCGAGATCGAGCTTGTCGCCCTGGGTGCCGAACTTCCGGCTATCGCGCGCCAGCGCGTCCAGCAGGTCGTCGTGAACCAGCTGGGCCTCGTAAAGCATCCGGCCGATCAGCGTCGACTTGCCGTCGTCCACGGATCCGCACGTGATGAAGCGCAGCAGCGCGGGGCCTTTGCTGGCGATGGGCTCGGGCGCCGGAATGTCGGGAACGGCCCGGAGGGCGACGGCGGGGCTCATCAGAAATAGCCCTCCTGCTTCTTCTGCTCCATGGAGCCTGCGCCGTCATGGTCGATGATGCGCCCTTGTCGCTCGGAGGAGCGGGAGCCGCGCATCTCGGCGATGATCTCCGGCAGGGTGGCGGCCGTGCTCTCCACGGCTCCGGTCAGCGGGTAGCAGCCCAGCGTCCTGAAACGGACCATCCGGGTTTCGACGACCTCCCCTGGCCGCAACGCCATGCGATCGTCGTCGCGCATGATCAGCGCGCCGTCGCGGACCACCACCGGGCGGGGCGCGGCGAAGTAGAGCGGCACGACAGGGATGTTTTCGCGGGCGACGTAGTCCCACACGTCGGCCTCGGTCCAATTCGACAGCGGGAACACGCGGAAGCTCTCGCCCGGGCGCTTGCGGGTGTTGTAGAGACGCCAAGGCTCGGGCCGCTGCGACTTGGGATCCCAGCGATGCTCCGCCGTGCGCAGCGAGAACACGCGCTCCTTGGCGCGCGATTTCTCCTCGTCCCGGCGCGCGCCTCCAAATGCGGCGTCGAACTTATGCATGTCCAGGGCCTGCCGCAGCGCCTGGGTCTTCATCACGTCCGTGTGGACTCGGGATCCGGAGACGAACGGGTTCACGCCGGCGCGCACGCCCTCCTGGTTGACGTGCACGATGAGGTCCAGGCCGAGCTCCTTCGCGCGCTGGTCGCGGAAGGCGATCATCTCCCGGAACTTCCAGGTCGTGTCGACGTGCAGAACAGGAAAGGGCAGCGGGCCCGGGTAGAAGGCCTTGAGGGCCAGGTGAAGCAGGACCGCAGAGTCCTTGCCGATGGAGTAGAGCATCACGGGGTTGTCGCAGGTCGCGACCGTTTCCCGGATGATGTGGATGGCCTCAGCCTCCAGCTTCTCGAGATGCGTGAGCTGGATCATGCCCCGGCCTCCTGCGGCGCAGCGCGCGTGAGCCGGCCGTCTTCAGCCACATGGAGGCCGCACTCCTTCCTGGCCTCGTCCTCCCACCACCAGCGGCCGGCGCGCTCCGGCTCGCCGGGCCTGATCGCCCGCGTGCAGGGCGCGCAGCCGATGGAGGGAAATCCTCTCTCGTGCAGCGGGTTGAGGGGAACGCCGTTCTCTTTGACGAACGAAAAGAGAGCATCCCTGCTCCAGTCCAGCAGGGGATTGGCCTTGATGAGCCCATAGGACGGGTCGAAGGAGACGAGCTCCATCCCCAGGCGGTTGGTCGATTGGTCGGCCCTGAGGCCAGTCACCCAGGCGCTGACGCCCCCGAGGGCGCGCCGGAGCGGCTCGACCTTACGGACCCCGCAGCAGGCCTTCCGGGCTTCCACGGACAGGTAGAAGCCGTCGATGCCCTGGTCGGCCACGAGCTCCTCCAGAGCCTCGCCCCGGGGATAGACGCCCCGGATGCGCTTGCCGTAGCGCTGCTCGGTTTCGCTCCAGAGCGCATAGGTTTCCGGGAAAAGCCGGCCCGTATCGAGCGTCACGACGGCGATGTCCAGGCCGCTCCCGAAGATCCAGTGTGTGAGCGCCTGGTCCTCGAGTCCGAAGCTGGTCGTGAAGACGATCCGACCCTGAACGGACCGTCGCAGGAGGGTCAGCCGCTCGGCGGGGCTGAGGCCGCGGAAGCCTTCCACAAGATCCCCGACCAAGCGACCTGAGGCGCGCGGACGGGATTCGAAGGCGAGGGGGAGAGAGGGAGCGGGCATGGCCAGTTCCGTTCGTTATATCGAACGAACCCTAGCCACAAAACCGAGACGACTTCAATCCCCACGAAACAAAAGAATTCACCGTAAACCACGTTGAGGTTTGTGAATTGATGCCTTGGTTTTGCCGGAACAATGGCGGCCAGATGGCGTTAACCTGGCGTTAACCGCTGGGAGGGACGGGCATGGAAATCTCCGCCGAGCTTCTCTTCGCTCTTACGGCCGCGGTTTTCGCGCTGTACGAGTTCGCCCTGGAGATGGCAGGCCGTTGAGCGGGCGCTACGCGGGACAGGAGCCGGCCAGCTTCACCGCAGCCGATGGCCGCGATCATGCCTTTTGATTTGTTTGGCGGCCGCTTCGGCGCAATGCTGCCAGCATGAACATTCTTTCCATCCAGTCCCACGTCGCCTACGGGCACGTGGGCAACGCCTCCGCGACCTTCCCAATGCAGCGTCTCGGCTGCGAGGTCTGGCCCATCAACACGGTCCAGTTCTCGAACCACACGGGCTACGGGCAGTGGACGGGCCGCGTCTTCGACGGCCCCATGATTGAGGAGCTGGTGGACGGCATCGCCCAGCGTGGGGTGTTGGGGCAGTGCGATGGCGTGCTCTCCGGCTATATGGGCTCGTCCGACATCGGCGTCGCGATCCTGTCCACGGTCGAGCGGGTCCGGGCCGCGAACCCGCGGGCCGCCTATTGCTGCGACCCCGTAATCGGCGACGTGGGCCGCGGCGTCTTCGTGCGCCCCGGCGTGCCCGAGTTCATGCGCGAGCAGGCGGTTCCGGCCGCCGACGTGATCACGCCCAACCAGTTCGAGCTTGAATACCTGGCAGAGCGGACCTGCGCCACGCTGGCCGACGTGAAGGCGGCGCTGGACATCGTCCATACGCTCGGACCCAAGGTCGTGCTCGTCACCTCGCTCCTGACGGAGGAGACGCCCGGCGATGCTATCGACCTCCTGGCCTCGGACGGCCAGGCGATCCACCGTGTTCGCACCCCCAAGCTCGGCCTGAGCGTCAACGGCGCCGGCGACGCGATCGCGGCGCTGTTCTACGTGCACTGGCTGCGCAGTCGCTCGACAGCCCATGCGCTGGGCGAGGCTGCGGCCTCCATCTACGGCCTGCTCAAGCGCACGGAGGAGGCCGGATCCCGCGAGATCCTCACGGTCGCCGCGCAGGACGAATTCGTGAACCCGACCCGCCGCTTCACGGTCGAGCAGGTCTGAATGGCGCAGGCTCGCCCGGCGCGCTGGAATGGGATGTCTCCGCCATGAAGCTGCGCGTCGGCACGTTCAACGTGGAGAATCTCTCCTCCCGCTGGCGCTTCGCGGAGGTCCAGCGCGGCGAGGTTACTGCGGCCATGTCGCTGGCCGAGTTCTCCCGCCCGCACGAGCGGGAGCAGGCCGAGCGCTCCGTCGCCCTCACCTTGGAAGACGACAAGCGGCAGATGACGGCGTTGGCCATCGCGGAAGCGCGCGCAGACATCCTCTGCCTTCAGGAGGTGGACAGCCTGCGGGTGCTGGAAGCCTTCTTCGCCAACTACGTGCACCGGATGTCTGACATCCGCTACGGTCACTTCAAGCTGGTGGAGGGCAACGACCGCCGCGGCATTGACGTCGCCTTCGCGGCCCGGCGCGACCTGCTGCGGCCCGACCAGGTGACGATCACCTCCCATCGCGAGGCCAGCTTCGCCGAGTTCGGCGTCTACGACCGCGACATCGCCGCCTTCGGCATCAGGCCGGACGACCGCGTCTTCAACCGCGACTGCCTGATGGTCGACCTGGACCTCGGCCGGACGTCCCTGACGCTCTTCGTCTGCCACCTGAAGTCCATGAACAACGGCAAGGCCGACGGCCGCACGGGCACGATGCCTCTGCGCCGGGCCGAGGCCCGCGCCGTCCGCTCGCTCGTCCAGCGCCGCTTCGGTCCGGACTGGCGGCGGGCCAACTGGATCATCGCCGGCGACCTGAACGACTATTTCGAGGTCATCGGCCCGGGAGGCGACGTCACGCCCAAGCCGCCCTGCGCGCTGGAGCCCTTGACCGACGGCTTCGGCGTCAACCCGGTGTCCGACTTGCCGCCTCACGAGCGCTGGACCCACTTCCACCGCGCCTGGGTGGAGGAAGAGCAGCGCATCAGGGAGGAGCACGTCCAGCTCGATTACCTGCTGCTCTCCCCTGCCCTCGCCGAGCGCGGCGCCAAGGTGGACATTATCCGCCGTGGCCTGCCCTATCGCACCCCGCTGGATCCGCGTGATCCGGATCGCTCGATCGCCAAGCTCGCCCTGACGGGAGACCGCTATCCGCGCGTCGGTTGGGATCGGCCCAAGGCCAGCGACCACTGCCTCCTTGCGGTCGAAATCGACCTGCCCCATTCCCATCGCGACTAGCAACGGGAGGACGCCATGCGCCGCCGATTCTTCACGCTGGACGTGTTCGCGGAACGCCCTTTGGCCGGCAATCCGCTCGCCGTCGTGCTCGACTGCCAGGGCCTGACGGATGCGGCGATGCAGGGGATCGCGCGCGAGTTCAACCTCTCCGAGACGGTCTTCGTACTCCCGCCGGAAGACGCCAGGAATCGCGCCCGGCTACGCATCTTCACGCCTGGCCGTGAACTGCCCTTCGCAGGACACCCGACCGTGGGCACGGCCGTTCTGCTCGCCTGCCTCGACCACGGCGCCGGCCACGGGGTGCTGGGCTTCGGCCTGGAGGAGAAAGTCGGCCTCGTGCCCTGCGTGGTCGAAGTGAAGCGCGACGGCTGCGGCGAGGCCACCTTCACGCTCCCCCGCCTGCCGGAAGAACTCGGGCCGGTGCCGCAGGCCAGACTGATCGCGCAGGCGCTGAGCCTGAACGAGCAGGACATCGGCTTCGGCGAGCACCGGCCCACGATCTACTCCGCCGGCAACGGCTTCACCTTCGTGCCGGTGAAATCGGCCGCCGCGGTCGCGCGCTCGCGGCCGGACCTCGGCGCCTGGGACGCGGGCGTCGGCCCGGCCGATCACCCGAACGCGTTCCTGTACACGCGCGAGACCACGGACGCGGGCAGCGCCTATCACGCGCGCATGTACGCGCCCGACATGGGCGTCCTGGAGGACCCCGCGACCGGGTCGGCCGTGGCCGCCTTCGCCGGCGCGGTGATGCGGTTCGACCGCCCCAGGGACGGCGAGCACATGCTCGTGGTCGAGCAGGGCTACGAGATGGGGCGCCCGTCGAAGATCACGCTCGGCCTTTCGGTCGAAGGCGGACGCCTCACAAAGGCGACCATCGGAGGCTGCGCCGTCGTGGTGTCCGAGGGCGCCTTGCGCGTCTGACCCCTGACCTGATTATGACGCGCACAGGCCGAACGTCTCTCCGGCCTCGACCCGTTGCGCCTCAACCGGACATTGGTATGCACCACGAAGCACTCCCGACCTTCGCGCGGGTTCAGACGATCGATTGCCGTTTCGAGCCCAGGCCATGGCCATGGGCCGAGGCGGAGCGTGAGCGCATCGACGCGCACTGGGCGACCGTCGCGGCGAGCAACCCGGCCCTGTACGACGGCCGCGTGCTGGTGCTGCACAGCGGCGGGATCGAAGGCGACACGTTCAGGGCCGCCTACCTGGAGACGCGGTTCTCCCGATTCCTGGCCTGGCGCGATTTTGGATTCCCGGACAAATCGATGCGCAACGGTTTCGCCATGGCCGCGCTGCGCAGCGCCGACGGCGCTTTTCTGCTCGGCGTCATGGGTCCGCACACCGCTAACGCGGGAAAGGTCTATTTCCCAGCCGGCACGCCCGATCCGAGCGACATCGTGGACGGCAAGGTCGATCTCGCCGGCAGCGTCGCCCGCGAACTGAAGGAAGAAACGGGCCTGACGGGCGAGCACGTCGCCTTCGCCGATGACTGGACCGTGGTGAGCCACGGCCAACGCATCGCCCTGATGCGTCGGGTCCAATCCGGCGAGCCCGCCGAGGCGCTCAGAACCCGGATCCTCGATTTTCTGGAGCGCGAGGCCCAGCCGGAGTTGAGCGATATCCGAATTGTCCGCAGCGCCGCTGACGTCGACGAACGCGCCATGCCGCCGTTCATGGCGGCTTACCTCCGACGCGAGCTCATGGGCGTGGCCTAGGCGGTTGAAACTCCTGGGGACAGACCCCGCCCCGGCCGAATTCAAGCCTCCCGCCTAGCTTGAACGTGGCGTTAAGCCATGGTGCTAATCACCGGCACTCCAGAACGGGGCTTAACGGTGATCCGCTCAACTTCACTCATTGCTGTCATGATGCTTGTGACCGGATGCGCGACCGTCACGCGCGGCACGACCAATCAAATCACTTTCACGTCCGAGCCGTCCGGCGCACAGATGCGCACGTCGCTTGGCCACACGTGTTCGACCCCTTGCACGCTCGAGATCCCGCGCAAGTCGGAATTCATCGCGACCTTCGCGATGGACGGCTACAAGGACCAGCAGGTGCCCGTTCAGACCCGCGTCGCCGGATCGGGCGCGGCGGGCTTCGCCGGCAATGTGCTCGTCGGCGGCCTCGTGGGCATGGGCGTCGACGCCGCCACCGGCTCGACGCTCGAGCACTTCCCGAACCCGGTTTCGGCCACCCTCGAAGCGCTGCACCGCGCCCCCGCCCCGAAGCCCGCACGCAAGCCGCGGGCCCCGAAAACGCCGGCCGCGGCTCCGCAGGCCTGATTTCGAGGCGGCCGCGACGGCGGCCGCGCTTCCTTACCCCTGCGGGTAACCGTGACGGCTCCGCGAGGCGCGGACCATGGCTTCCGCCTCCCCGTCCCGTCCGGCCTGGCACGCGGCGGAAGCCTGTCCGATCTCGACCTTGATGCGGTCATAGACGGACTGGCTGACATGGCCGGAGTTCAGGTCGTTGTCCATCATGGCGTGATAGCGCGCGACCGCGCCGGAGCAGCCCGAGCCTTCGGGAAGCCGGAACCCGGGCGGCGACACGCCCGCTGGCAGATTGGCGTAGGCGGATGCGCCCGGGGCTGGAGCCGCAGCCATCGGCCCCGGCGCCGGGCCGGCGCTGTTGCAGGCTGCGAGGGCGAAGCAAAGGGCGGGCGCGATCTTCCGCATCGGTGATTCTCCACGGCGATGTCTTCGTTTGACGCCGCCTGGAGACGCTCGTCAACGGGATGCATCCTCGTGCTCGGCTCGGAAGCAGCCGGAACGAAATCCAGCATCCAACAGCAGCCGAGGCTTGCGCCCCCGGCCTGCCCTCAGTTATGAAGCCAAAACGGCCAGCCTGGCCGGATAAGAGGACGCCGTGGCTGCATTCGCCACCCATCGCCTGCTGACGACGGAGACCCTTGCGGTCCGTCCGGCGGCGCTGCGCGCCTCGCTGCTTCTTTCCGGGCTTCTTCTCCTTACCCGCCCCTGAGGGCCGGCCGGGCGCTTGCGCCTAGGCGCTCAGGGGACGACGGAAGCCGACGAGACGCAAAAGCCCCGTCAGCCAGAGCATGCGACGGGCAAGGCCACGAGAAGGACACCCGATGACCGCCCAGAACGACGCCGCCGCCGTATCCTCCAAGGATCGCGTCCTGATCTTCGACACCACCCTGCGCGATGGCGAGCAGTCGCCCGGCGCCTCCATGACCCTGGAGGAGAAACTCCAGGTGGCGGACCTCCTGGACGAAATGGGCGTCGACATCATCGAGGCTGGCTTCCCGATCGCCTCCGAAGGCGACTTCGAGGCGGTAAGCGAGATCGCCAAGCGCGTGAAGCGCGCCACCGTTGCGGGACTGGCCCGCGCCGGCCAGAAGGACGTGGACCGCGCCGGCGAAGCCGTGAAGCGCGCGATCAGGCCGCGCATCCACACCTTCATCTCGACCTCGCCCGTGCACATGAAGCACAAGCTCCAGATGGAGCCGGCCAAGGTCCTGGAGATGGTGACGGCTTCCGTCACGCGCGCCCGCAACTGGGTGGAGGACGTGGAGTGGTCGGCGGAGGACGGCACCCGCACGGAAATTGACTTTCTGTGCCGCTGCGTCGAGGCGGCGATCAACGCGGGCGCCACCACCATCAACATCCCGGACACGGTCGGCTACACCACCCCTGAGGAATACGCTCGCCTTTTCCGGACGGTGCGCGAGCGCGTGCCGAACTCCGACAAGGCGATCTTTTCGGTGCACTGCCACAACGACCTCGGCATGGCGGTAGCGAATACCTTGGCCGGCCTGCAGGGCGGCGCGCGGCAGATCGAGTGCACCATCAACGGCATCGGCGAGCGGGCTGGCAACGCCGCGCTGGAAGAAGTCGTGATGGCCATCAAGACCCGCAACGACGCCTTCCCGTACTCCTGTAGCATCGACACGACGATGTTGACCCGGGCCTCGAAGCTGGTCGCCGCCGTCACGTCCTTCCCGGTGCAGTACAACAAGGCCATCGTCGGCCGGAACGCCTTCGCGCATGAGAGCGGCATCCACCAGGACGGCATGCTCAAGAACACCGAGACCTACGAGATCATGACGCCCGAGTCCGTGGGCGTGTCGAAGACCTCCTTGGTGATGGGTAAGCACTCCGGGCGCCACGCCTTCCGCGAGAAACTGAAGGAGCTGGGCTACGACCTGGGCGAGAACGCCTTCGAGGACGCCTTCAAGCGCATGAAGGACCTCGCCGACCGCAAGAAGCACGTCTATGATGAGGACATCGAGGCGCTGGTCGATGACGAGATCGTCACCGCCCATGACCGCATCAAGGTTGTGGCCCTCACGGTGATCGCCGGCACCCAGGGCCCGCAGCTCGCGACGCTGACGCTGGACGTCGACGGCGCCCACAAGACCATCCAGTCGAGCGGCAACGGCCCGGTGGACGCGACCTTCAACGCCATTCATGCCCTTGTTCCCCACGAGGCGCGCCTCGAGCTCTACCAGGTGCACGCGGTCACCGAGGGGACGGACGCCCAGGCGGAAGTCTCGGTGCGGCTGTCGGAGGACGGCAAGTCCGTCACCGCCAAGGCGGCTGACCCGGATACGCTAGTCGCCTCGGCGCGCGCCTACCTGGGGGCTCTCAACAAGCTCATGACCAAGCGCCTGCGCGGCAAGCCCGAGGCGCTCGCCGCCGGCTGATAGGCCAGGCCGTCCATCCCGCCGCTACGGGCCAGGCGGAGTGGATCCTCAAATTGAGGAGCCATCTCAGCATCTTGGCCCGAAGCGTCAGTCTCGATGACGCTTTTTTGAAAAAGGGGGGTGGACAGGCCGGGCGGCCTTTGCTACTCACCCCCTCGTCGCGGGGCCGAAGCGGTTCGCAACCTCGAAAACGCTTCGGCTCTTCGCATCTCCGGCGCCAGCCGTGAGACGACTTTGATGGGCGCATAGCTCAGTTGGTAGAGCAGCTGACTCTTAATCAGCGGGTCCTAGGTTCGAGCCCTAGTGCGCCCACCATCAAAGTCACCACCGCGACGCGAATTCCCTCCGCATTGGCGATCTCCTCACAAGCCAAACGTGTCTTGAGCTGGATGTGGCCGGTCACCATCATCCCTCGGTGCGTGGGGTCCGAGTCTTTCCGCGCAAATCGGGGGTGATGTCGACATGCGCTTGTGTGTTTTTCTGGCTGGAATGCTCGCCTTCACGGTCATGACGCCGGCTTTCGCGCAGCAGCGCCTCAGCGGCAGGATCGCGGGCTTCAACTGCGGCGACAACTGCTACCTCACCATCAAGACCGACGCCGGCAGGGAGGTGGACGGCCTTTGCGTGGCGAAGGCTTGCCGCCCCTGGAACGAGGCGACGGAACTGCCTGCCAAGCTGGAGGGCCGCCGGGTCGTCGTCCGGGTCGGCTCCTCCAAGCAGTACGACGGGGATGGAAACGTCATGGGCCGCTATCGATCCTTCGAGGACATCCAATTCGCTGATTGAGGCGCACGCGTCGGCGGAAGCACACATCAGGGTAGCGACAGCGGGAACAAACAATCCTGGCGAGGCGTTTACCCCTGTTGCCAACCAGGGGCCTGAAAGGTCCGCCGCTCCCGAATGCCTCACTCAGGCGCCCACGACCCATCGCTCGTCGTCCTTTCCGTGCTGATCGCGATCGCCGCATCCTACACGGCGCTCGATCTGGCCGGCCGCATGCGCCAAACGTCCGGGTGGCCGTCTTACGTCTGGCTCGCGACGGCCGCGCTGGCGATGGGCGGAGGCATCTGGTCGATGCACTTCGTCGCCATGCTGGCCTTCAGCATCCCCGGCGTGAGCGTGCGCGGCTACAGCGTGGGGCTGACCCTTCTTTCGCTGGCCCTGCCGATCGCCGTCACTGCCATCGGCTTTCACACGGCGATCCGTGGCGAGCGCAGGATCCCGATGCTCCTGGCCAGCGGCCTCGTCATGGGGCTTGGCATTGCCGGCATGCACTATCTCGGCATGGCGGCGCTCCGGGTCCAGGCTCAAATCCACTACGACCGCCTGTGGGTCCTGATCTCGATTGTGATCGCCATGGTGGCCGCCACTGTCGCCCTCTGGCTGTCTTTCCGGAGCGCTCGATTCGTCGAACGTCTGTTCGCAGCCGCCGCGATGGGTCTCGCCGTGTCCGGCATGCACTACGCCGCCATGCGGGGCATGTCCTTCACGCCGGCCGAGGCGATGGCGCACGAGCATGCCGCCGTCGATGTGAACCCGGTGAGCCTGGCGCTTTGGGTCACCGGGACGACGTTCCTCATCCTGATACTGGCCCTGGTGGCCGCCATGTTCGACCGCCACTTCGCCCAACTCGCGGAGCGGGAGGCCTCGGCCCTGCGCCAAAGCGAAGAGCGCTTCCGCCTCCTCGTGCAAAGCGTGACGGACTACGCGATCTTCATGCTCGACGAGACCGGCCGCGTCGCGAACTGGAACGCCGGGGCGCAGCGCATCAAGGGATATACCTTCGACGAGATCGTCGGCAGCCACTTCTCTCGCTTCTACACGGAGGAGGACAAGGCGGCAGGGGTGCCCCGGCGGGCGCTCGACACCGCCGCGACAGAGGGCAAGTTCGAGAGCGAAGGCTGGCGCGTTCGCAAGGACGGCACCCGCTTCTGGGCCAGCATCGTGATCGACCCCATTCGCGACGAAAAAGGCCAGCTGGTCGGTTTCGCCAAGGTCACGCGGGACATCACCGAGCGCAAGCAGGCCCAGGACGCGCTTGAACAGGCGCGGGAAGCGCTCGCCCAATCGCAGAAGATGGAGGCGGTCGGCCAACTGACGGGCGGCGTCGCCCACGATTTCAACAACCTGCTCATGGCTGTCCTGGGCAGCCTCGACCTGCTCAGGAAGCGGCTGCCGCCCGATCCGAAGATCACGCGGTTGCTCGACAACGCCATACAGGGCGCCGAGCGCGGCGCGGCTCTCACCCAGCGCATGCTGGCCTTCGCGCGCCGCCAGGACCTCAAGCCGAGTTCGGTCGACCTGCCAGATCTGGTCAACGGCATGAGCGACCTGCTCAACCGCTCCATCGGCCCAACCACGCGGATCGAGACGCGTTTCCCGCTGGGCTTGCCGCCGGCGCTCGTCGACGCCAACCAGCTCGAGCTGGCGCTGCTCAATCTCGTCGTCAATGCCCGTGACGCCATGGCGGAAGGCGGCCTGATCACGATCGGGGGTCGCGAGGAAATCGCTGACGGATCCGGGCGCCTGGCTGCCGGGCGCTATGTCTGCCTGTCGGTGATGGACACCGGACACGGAATGGACGAGGCGACCCTGGCGCGGGCGCAGGAACCATTCTTCACCACCAAGGGGGTGGGCAAGGGCACGGGTCTGGGCCTTTCCATGGTCCACGGCATGGCCGAGCAGTCCCAGGGCCGGCTCGTGCTGACGAGCAGGCCTGACGTGGGCACCACGGCGGAGATCTGGCTTCCCGTAGCCCCGCCTGCCGAAAAGGCGGAATCCACCACCAGCATCGTCCCCTACCCACGCCAGGCCTCGTGCGCCTACACGATCCTGGTCGTCGACGACGACCCTCTCGTTCTCGAGAACACCGCCGCCATGCTGGAGGACCTCGGCCATCGCGTCATCGAGGCCCGCTCCGGCGCCGAGGCGCTGGAGCTCCTCAACAGGGCTCGAACGCTCGATCTCGTCATTACCGACCACGTGATGCCGGAGATGACAGGGCTCCAGCTGATCGAGCGTCTGCGCAAGGAGCGGCCCGGCCTGCGCCTGATGCTCGCCACCGGCTACGCCGAACTGCCCACGGAGACCCAGGCCTCGTTACCCCGGCTCAACAAGCCCTTCGACCAGAACGCCCTGGCATGGGCCATTGACGACATCATGCGGGAACCGGGATCGGGCGTCCTTCCGTTCCGGCCCAAGCACGGGTGAGAGCGGCGCCGGGACGGACGTCGAGCCCCGGCTTGGCTCTGGCGCTCCCAAGCCCCATCTAAGGCGGCTCAGGAAGGCGCTCGCCCCCGGCGCGCCTGGAGATCGAGCCGTGACCGTCACCCTTCCGTTCGACAACACCTACGCCCGGCTCGACGGCCCGTTCTTCACCCGCACGCAGCCCACCGCCGTGTCGGCTCCCCGACTCGTCAAGCTCAACCGGGAGCTGGCCCTGCAACTCGGCCTGGGTCCCGACGCCCTCTCCTCGCCGGACGGCGTGTCCGCCCTTGCCGGCCGGAGCCTGTTCGGCGGCTCCGAGCCGATCGCGACAGCTTATGCGGGCCACCAGTTCGGTCATTTCTCCCCGCAACTCGGCGACGGCCGGGCGCTCCTGATCGGCGAGGTGCTCGACCGCTCCGGCGCTCGCCGCGACATCCAGTTGAAAGGCTCCGGCCCGACGCCCTTCTCGCGGGGCGGGGACGGGCGCGCGGCCCTGGGGCCGGTCCTGCGCGAGTACCTGGTCAGCGAGGCCATGGCCGCCCTGGGCGTGCCCACCACGCGCGCCTTGGCCGCTGTGACCACCGGAGAGCACGTCATGCGTGAGGAGATCCTGCCTGGCGCCGTGCTGGCCCGGGTCGCCTCCAGCCACATCCGCATCGGCACCTTCGAGTTCTTCGCGGCCCGGCGCGACGTCGCGTCGCTCAAGACCATGGCGGACTACGCTATCGCCCGGCATGACCCCGCTGCGGCACAGGCCGAGAACCCCTATCGCGCATTGTTCGAGGGCGTCGTCCGGCGACAGGCCGAACTGCTGTCGCGCTGGATGCTGCTCGGCTTCATCCATGGCGTGATGAACACGGACAACATGTCCATCTCGGGCGAAACCATCGACTATGGCCCCTGCGCCTTCATGGACACCTACGACCCGGCCACGGTCTTCAGCTCCATCGACCGGCAGGGGCGCTACGCCTATGGCGCGCAGCCCGGCATCGCTCAATGGAACCTCGCGCGCCTCGCCGAAGCCCTTCTGCCCCTCATGGGCGAGGACCAAAAGCAGGCTGTGGCGCAAGCCCAGGCCGCCCTGGACGTCTTCGTGGAAGTCTTCAACGATCGCTACCTCTCCGGCCTTCGCCGCAAGCTGGGGTTGGTGACCGCGCGTGAGGAGGACCTGGCGCTCGCCCAGGCGCTGCTGGCCCGCATGGCGTCGGACAAGGTCGATTTCACGCTGCTCTTTCGCCGCCTCGCCGACGCTGCCGCCGACCTGTCCGGAAACGAGCGTGTGAGAGACCTATTCATGGACTTGCCTGCCATCGACGAGTGGCTGGCCCGCTGGCGCGCGCGCCTGGCGCAGGAGCCCGCCTCGCCGGAAGATCGCGCCGACGCGATGCGCCGCGCCAACCCGGCCTTCATTCCCCGCAACCATCTCGTCGAGCGCATGATAGAAGCCGCGGTGGAGCGGCAGGATTACGCGCCCTTCGAAGAATTCCTGCGCGTTCTGGCCCACCCCTACGAGGACCAGCCGGAGTTCGCCGCCTACGCGGAGGCGCCTCCTCCGAGCAGCCAGGCCTACGTGACCTACTGCGGCACCTAGCTGAAACGAAAAGGGCGCAGCCCTGAGGCTGCGCCCGATCCTGATCGCGCCTGCCCGTTCTTACTGGGCCGCGCCACCCGAGCTCTGAGGCTTCACGCTGTGCGAGCCGCCGGAGCCCTGCATTCCCATGGAGCCGCTCGCCTTGCCGCTGGTCGAGCCGCCCGACTTCGTGCTCAGCGAGCCGGAGCCCTGGACGTCGCCCTTGCCGCGAACCGAGCCGGTCTCGATGCTGCGCGACTTCTCGCGGGTGCCGGACATCTCGCCGCGACCGCGGGTCTCAGCCGAGAACCGCGTATTCGTATGCCGCTCGCCCGTGCGGATCGACACGCTGCTGGACGGCTCGTTATGCCCGTAGCGGTGCACCGTACGGCTGCGATAGGTCACGGACGGGGAGTCGTTCTCCCAGGTGCGCACCACGTGCCGCTTCTTGCGGATCGTGATGGACGGCTCCTCCGCGTAGAAGCGGTGATGATGCTTGCGGATCACCACCTTCCGGCGGGGCTCGTCGTCGTAATAGCGATGCACGAAGCGCTTGCGCTTGTGGATCACCGTCGTGGACGGCTCGTCATTGTAGCTCGTCACAGAGCGGCGATGCACCGAGACGCTGGGGCCTTCAGAAGTGCGGGTGCGCGTGCGCACGGAAACGCCGCCTTCCTCATGGCTGCGGGCGCCCACCGTGGTGCGACCCTCCACGGAGGCCGAGCCCTTCACGCGAGCGGAGCCGGAACGCTCCTCGCTGGCGCCCATCTTCTGCTTGGTCATGGAGCCGCCCTGCGCGCGCTGCTCGTGGCCGCCGCCAGCCTTCTGGCGTTGCATGGTCGAGTCGCCGCCCGACTGCGAGCTTACAGAAGCGCCGCCGGACCCGCTGGTGGACGCCGAACCGCCGGCGTTGAGATTGGTCTGGGCGAGGGCCGTCGTGCTGACGAGCGCGAGGGCCAGGCCGAGGGGAACGAGTTTCATGATGATTTGTCCCTTCTGGGCCGGGGCGCCCCTTATGGGCGTCGTCCCGGCGGTTTGTTGGGTTCAAGCGGCGCTGCGCCGCGATCGTTCCGTCAATCGATGACTTGGACGATCTTGTGCGTATGCGGGTCCACCAGCACCGTCTGGTCGTTCACCACGGCGTAGCGATAGGTCGTCTTCACGCCCACGCTGGCGGGGACCTCGTAGTACTCGACGGTGGAGGGCAGCGTCGCGCCGACAGCCACCTTTTCCTTCACGCGGACGGACGGACGGTGCTCGCGCACCACATACTCCTTGAACCGCGTTTCGTCGGCGCCCGCGAGCGTGCCGCCAACCACGGCGCCTGTCGCGCCGCCTACCACGGCCCCCACGGGACCACCCACGACGGCGCCGCCCACGGCGCCAGCAGTCGCCCCCGCGGCGGCTCCGCCGGAGGACTGGGCCTGAGCGGCCACCGGCATGGCGATCATCGCCGCCAAGGCGGCGGCAGAAAGAAGCTTCGCCTTCATGTCGTTCTCTCCGTTGATCACCCCCGGCCAATCAACGGAGGACTCGCACTGCCGGTTCCGAGAAATCGCACAACAAAAGCCGGCAACCCGCATGATGAATACATGTTCATATTACATCTGAATGGCCGTTCATAATCCGAGAGACTCAGGATGCTTCAGGTCGTCATTTCCGAGCTGCAAGCCGAAGCTTGAGCATGAAAAGCTTTCCGACAAGCCTCGAGAAAGTAGGTCACCCAAAAAGGGAACGGCCCGGGTGAACCCGGGCCGCCAAGTCAGCTGCAGATCCATTGCCTCCAGGCCACAAGGTGGATCGGGCGCGCGTCTCCCGGTTACTTCACTACCTCGGCCGCCTTCTTGGCGAAGCGAGGGTCGAAAGTGTCCGCGAGGTTCACCTTGGACTCCTTCAACTCCGGATCGAACTGCTTCAGCATGTCGTAGGTGCTCTTCATCCCGCTTTCCGAGATGAGGCCCGTCTGCGAATAGGTCGGCTTGGAGTTCTTCACGGCCAGCTCGTAGAGAGACTTGTCGCCAAGCAGGTACTCCTCCGGCACCGTGGCGGCGATCTCCTCGGGGCTCGCCTTCTGGATCCACTGGAGCGCCTTGTAGAGGCCGTTCGTCACCGCCTGGACGGTGTTCGGGTACTTGTCGATGAAGTCCTTCTTCACATAGAGCACCGCGGCCGGGTTGGAGCCGCCGAACAGCGCCTTGGTGCCCTCTTCCGTGCGGGTGTCGACCACGACCTTGATGTCGCCCGACCGCTCCAGCATGGAGATGACGGGCTCGAGGTGTGAAATGGCGTCCAGCTGGCCGTTCTTGATGGCGGCCACCGCCGATTGCGCGCTGCCAACGCCGATGAAGGAGGCGTCCTGCGGGGTCAGGCCTTCCTTGGCGAGCAGGAAGTTGACCAGCATGTTGGTGGAGGACCCCGGCGCGGTGACGCCGATCTTCATGCCCTTCAGGTCCTTGGGAGACTTGTAGCTGTCGGCCTTCGCCTTGGCGACGCCCACCACGATGCCGGGGAAGCGCCCGAGTTCGAGTACGGCGCGGATGTCCTGGCCCTTGGCCTGCATGCGGATGGTGTGCTCATAGGCGCCCGTCACCACGTCGAGCGAGCCGCCAATAAGGCCCTGCAGCGACTTGGCGCCGCCGGCGAAGTCGGAGATCTCGACATCGAGCCCCTGCTCCTTGAAGAAGCCCTTCCGCTCCGCGATGGTCAGCGGCAGGTAGTACAGCAGCGCCTTGCCGCCAACGCCGAGCTTCACGTCCTTCTTCTCGGGCGCCTGCGCGAAGGCCGCGGCTCCGGTCAGAAGCAATGCTGCAGCCGCCGTGGCGATCAGCTTGAAGGGACTCATGTTTTCACTCCCAGAAGTGGTTCTTGTTGAAGTTAAGCAATCTAAAGTTGAACCTTAAGCTCAAGCCTGCGAGGCCGGCTGGGGCCGCCAAACCAACAGCCTGTTCTCGATCAGCGTCACCAGCCAGTCGATGAAGAGCACGAAGGCGGCCAGGATCACCATGCCGGCGAAGACCCCCGTGACGTCGAAAACGCCCTCCGCCTCGTGGATCAGGTAGCCGAGGCCTGCGGCTGAGCCGAGATACTCGCCAACCACCGCGCCCACGAGGGCGAAGCCCACCGACGTGTGCAGGGACGAGAACATCCAGCTCAGCGCCGAGGGCCAGTACACGTGCCGGAACAGCTGCCGCTCGTTCATGCCCATCAGGCGCGCGTTGGCCAGCACGACGGAGCTGACCTCTTTCACGCCCTGGTACACGTTGAAGAATACGATGAAGAAGACGAGCGTGACGCCGAGCGCCACCTTGGACCAGATGCCAAGGCCCAGCCAAAGCATGAAGATCGGCGCCAGCACCACGCGTGGCAAAGCGTTGGCCATTTTCACGTAGGGATCGAACACGGCCGCCACGGTCGGCTTGCGGGCGAACCAGAAGCCGAACAGCACGCCGCCGACCGACCCGATCAGGAAGGCGAGCACGGTCTCGCTGAGCGTGATCGACAGGTGCTTCCAGATCTGGCCGCCTGCGAACAGCTTCCAGATGCGCGCGATCACCTCGCCCGGCGTCGAGAAGAAGAACTTCGGCAAAAGGTATGTCCCACCAATAGGCACGGTCGAGCCGATGTGCCAGATCAGCAGCACTATGGCCGCGACCAGCACCTGCCACGCGAGCAGCTTGGGACGGGAGATGGGGGTCATGGGAGCTCTCTACCCCGTCATTGCAAGCGCAGCGAAGCCATCCAGGGGGACTGGGCCGGAGCCTTCCTGGATTGCTTCGTCGCCGCGCTCCTCGCAAGGACGTCTGAACGGTTCTGTCGCGCCCTCATGCCGGCGCGCCTCCATAAGCCTTCACCACCTCGTCCCGCAGTTCGCTCCAGATCGCCTTGTGCAGGGCGTGGAAGCGCGGGTCGAGCCGCACCTCCGAAACGTCGCGCGGGCGGGGCAAATCGATCGTGTGGTCTCCGATGATGCGAGCCTTTGGGCCGCAGGACATGATCACCACCCGGTCGGCCAGCGCGATCGCCTCCTCCAGGTCATGGGTGACGAACAGCACGGCCTTTCGGTCGGCGGCCCAGAGCTCCAGCAGCAGGGTGCCCATGATCTGGCGGGTCTGCGCGTCCAGCGGCCCGAAGGGCTCGTCCATGAGCAGAATCTTGGGGTGACGGATCAGCACCTGCGCCAGGCCCACGCGCTTGCGCTGGCCCCCGGAGAGTTGGTGCGGGTAGCGGTCCGCGAACGCGGCCAGGCCAACCCGGCCGAGCCACTCCTTGGCCTGCTTGCGGGCGTCCGACGATGCGACGCCCCCGACCTCGAGGGCGATCGCCACGTTCTCCAAGGCGGTCTTCCACGGCATCAGGGCGTCCTGCTGGAAGAGGTACCCGGCCTTGCCGTTGAGCCCGGCGAGCGGCTCCCCGAAGATGGAGACCGCTCCGCTCGCCGGCTTCAGCAGCCCGGCCGCGGCGTTCAGCAACGTGGATTTCCCGCAGCCGGTCGGCCCCACGATGGCGACGAACTCGCTTTCGGCGACGCGCAGCGTCGTGGGCGCGACGGCCTCGTAGACGGGCTGGCTTCCGCCGCCATACGCGATCGACACGCCTTCCAGCGCCACTGCAGGCGGCTTTGCGCCTGGCGCGTCGCGTTCGATCACGCGCAACACCACCATCTCGAACGCTCTCCCTTGGCGCGCCTCCGCTCGGGGCGGATGCGTCTGCGGCAAACTAGATGCGGCCCGGAGCGCGAGCAAGCCGCGCAATGGTCACACCGCCTACGAACGAAGAAGCCCCGGCGATCGCTCGGCCGGGGCTTCAGGGAAGTCACAACGCGGGCGTTACCCGCGCCGGCCTTAGTTCTTGGACTTGTCGACCAGCGCCTTGGCCTTGATCCAGGGCATCATGGCGCGCAGCTTCTCGCCGACTTCCTCGATCTGGTGCGCGGCGTGGCGGGCGCGGACGGCCTTGAACGAGGTCTGGTTGACCTTGTTCTCCAGCATCCAGTCGCGGGTGAACTTGCCGGTCTGGATGTCGTTCAGGACGCGCTTCATCTCGGCCTTCGTGTCCGAGGTGATGATGCGCGGGCCGGTCACGTACTCGCCGTACTCGGCGGTGTTCGAGATCGAGTAGTTCATGGTGGAGATGCCGCCCTCGTAGATGAGGTCGACGATCAGCTTCACCTCGTGCAGGCACTCGAAATAGGCCATCTCGGGGGCGTAGCCCGCCTCGACCAGCGTCTCGAAGCCGGCGCGGATCAGCTCCACGAGGCCGCCGCAGAGCACGACCTGCTCGCCGAAGAGGTCGGTCTCGCACTCCTCCTTGAAGGTCGTCTCGATGATGCCGGCGCGGCCGCCGCCGTTGGCGGAGGCGTAGCTGAGGCCGAGGTCATGGGCGTTGCCCGTGGCGTCCTGGTGGACGGCGATCAGGGTCGGCACGCCGCCGCCGCGGACGTACTCGGAGCGCACCGTGTGGCCGGGGCCCTTCGGGGCGACCATGAGCACATCGAGGTCCTTGCGGGGCTCGATGAGGTTGAAGTGCACGTTGAGGCCGTGCGCGAACATCAGGGCGGCGCCCTGCTTCATGTTGGCGTGCAGCTCGTCGCGATAGATGTCGGCCTGCAGCTCGTCCGGGGTGAGCATCATCACAACGTCGGCCCACTTGGCGGCCTCGGAAACCGTCATGACCTTGAGGCCCTCGCCCTCGGCCTTCTTGACCGTCGGGGAGCCGGCGCGCAGCGCGACCGCGATGTTCTTCACGCCGCTGTCGCGCAGGTTGAGCGCATGGGCGTGACCCTGGGAGCCGTAGCCGACGATGGCGACGTTCTTGCCCTTGATCAGGTTGATGTCCGCGTCGCGGTCGTAATAAACGCGCATGGGTGTCGTCCTCTCTTGGGCTCCCGCCCCCGGCGGTTCGGCCCTCGTGCTGTTTTCGCGCCCGTCCAGGCCGGGTGGTGGATGGGTGGTCCGCGGGGTGCTTTACTGGTCGCTGGCCCGCGAAACAAGCCCCACGCCCAAGGTATCCCGCGCACAGGAGCTATGCCGTGCGGCAATAAAGTTGCCCGGCGGCTCGCCATCGCGCCACTTTGCATCCGCAGCCGGCCCGACGAGGACATTTGCATGCCTATCCCCTCCCCCGCCGAAATCCTCCGGTTCTGGCGCGAAGCCGGCCCGGATCGCTGGTTCGCCAAGGACGACGCTTTCGGCCACGCCATCCGAGAGCGTTTCGAACCGGTCTGGCGCGCTGCCGCCGCCGGGGATCTCGACGGCTGGACTTCCACCCCGGACGGCGCTCTCGCCCTGGTCATCGCGCTCGACCAGTTCCCGCGCAATCTGTTCCGCGGCTCCGCCGACGCCTTTGCGACGGACGAGCAGGCGCGCCGCATCGCCGGCGAAGCCTTGGCGCGCGGAGACGACGCGCGAGTGGATCCCGCGCTGCGCGCCTTTTTCTACCTGCCCTTCATGCATTCGGAGGACATGGCCGACCAGGAGCATTGCGTGGCCCTGTACGCCGCCGCAGGGGACGCGGGCGGCCTCGAATGGGCGCGCATACACCGCGAGATCATCGCCCGCTTCGGTCGCTTCCCTCATCGTAATGCCGCGCTCGGGCGCGACACCACCCCGGCCGAAGCCGAGTTCCTCGCCGGCGACGGCTTCAAGGGCTAGCGTCCCGACTCAGTCCGCGAACTCCTCGCGGCGATAGCCCTGGGCGTACAACAGCGCCGTCAGGTCCGCGTGCTCCACACGGGCATGGGCCGCGGCGGCGACGGCGGGCTTGGCCCGGAACGCCACGCCCAGCCCCGCCTCGTTCAGCATGGCGAGGTCGTTGGCGCCGTCGCCCACCGCCAGGGTGTCGAGGTGGGCAAGGCCGAAGCGGTTGCGCAGCTCGACAAGGGTCGCAAGCTTCGCCTCCTTGCCCAGGATGGGCTCCTGCACGCGCCCGACGAGCTTCCCCTCCTCTGCGATCAGCACGTTCGAGCGGTGCTCGTCGAAGCCGATGGTCGCCGAGATGGGCCCCGTGAACAGCGTGAAGCCGCCCGACACCAGCGCGGCGTAGCCGCCGTCGCGCCGGATCGTCCGGACCAGGGCCGACCCGCCGGGCGTGAGCGTGATCCGCTCGGCGATGATGCGGTCCACCACGGCGACGTCCAGGCCGGCCAGGAGACCAACCCGCTCGCGCAGGGCCGGCTCGAAGGCGAGTTCGCCACGCATCGCGCGCTCGGTGATGGCCGAAACCTTGTCCTTGAGCCCGACGAAGTCCGCCAGCTCGTCGATGCATTCCTGCCCGATCATGGTTGAGTCCATGTCGGCCAGGAACAGCCGCTTGCGCCGGGTCGCCGCTGGCTGGACGATCACGTCCACGGGCTCCCCGTCCAGCGCCGTGCGCACGCGCTCGGCCTGCGCCGTGGCGTCGTAGGGCGCATCACCCGAGGCCGGAGGCGCCCGGAACGGGACATCGGCAGCCACGCCGGGATTCAGCATGTGCGGCTCGCCCGCGCCCGGCAGGACTTGCGCGACGCGCCGGAGCAGCGCATCGGAAAGGGCGGGACGTTCGGGATGCGAGACGAGCGTCGCGACGAGATGGATCATGGGGCCGACGAGGTCCGGACTAGGAGCGGAAGCGCCGTGGCGCAGGGTTACGAGGCGATCCTCATCGCAGGACCGACCGCCAGCGGCAAGTCCGCCCTGGCGATCAATCTGGCGAAGCGCCTCGGCGGCGTCGTGATCAACGCCGACTCCATGCAGATGTATCGGGACCTGCGCGTCATCACGGCCCGCCCCACTCCCGAGGAGGAGGCCAGCGCGCCGCATCGCCTGTTCGGATCCGTGGACGCCGGCGAAGCCTGGTCGGTCGGCAAGTGGCTGCGCGCCGCTGAAGGCGAACTGGCGCGCGCCAGGGCCGAACGCCTGGTCCCGATCGTCACGGGCGGCACCGGCCTCTACTTCAAGGCCTTGACAGAGGGCCTGTCCGACATCCCCGAGGTCTCGGCGGAAGTGCGGGCCGCCGTGCGCGCCGCCACGGTGGATGTTCCTGCCGAGCAACTCCACGAGGAGCTTGCGCACCGCGACCCCGAGACCGCGGCCCAGCTTCGCCCGACGGACCGCCAGCGCATCATCCGCGCCCTGGAGGTGTTCCAGGCCACGGGCCAGCCGTTGACTCGCTTCCAGAACGCCCGCGCCGGCCGGCTGCTCGATCCCGAGCAGTGCCTGCGCGTGTTCCTCGCCCCTGACCGCGACGCCCTCTACCGCCGCATCGACGCCCGCTTCGACGCCATGGTAAGCCTGGGCGCGCTGGAGGAGGTGAAGGCCCTCGCGGCGCGCCGCCTCGACCCCGCCCTCCCCGCCATGCGCGCCCACGGCGTGCCGTGGCTGATCAAGGCCCTGAACGGCGAGATGACGCTGCCCGAAGCCATCCAGCGCGCCAAGGCCGACACCCGGCACTACGCCAAGCGCCAGTTCACCTGGTTCCGCCATCAGGGCGAGGGCTGGCTGTGGCTGGACCCGGCCGAGGCCGAGCGCGCCATCCTGGCCACCATGAGCTTCGTCGAGGGGCCGCCGGTTTGAACGCCAGGCAAAAAGCCAAATCCGCTTGACGCCGGTGAACGGCCCGACTACGGTCCCGCACGTTTCGCAATCGAGGGACGCGCGCGTGCGCAACATTCTTATTGTATCCGGGGCGCCAGAGACGGGACGGTCGTAGCACCGCAATCCCGAAGCTGGCGCCGTGTCCGAGGTCCCTCACCGGGGCCTTTTTTGTTGCCCGCGCGAACCCCAAGCCGAATCACCAGACCCGACCGAACCCGATGGGAGCAGACCGATGACCCGACAGATGACTGGCGCCGAAATGGTCGTCCAGGCGATGCAGGACCAGGGCGTCGAACACATTTTCGGCTACCCGGGCGGCGCGGTCCTTCCGATCTATGACGCCCTGTTCCAGCAGGACAAGGTGAAGCACGTGCTGGTGCGCCACGAGCAGGGCGCGGTTCATGCGGCGGAAGGCTACGCCCGCTCCTCCGGCAAGGTCGGCTGCGTGCTCGTCACGTCCGGCCCCGGCGCGACCAACGCCGTGACGGGCCTGACGGACGCGATGCTCGACTCCATCCCGCTGGTCTGCATCACCGGCCAAGTGCCCACGCACCTGATCGGCTCGGACGCCTTCCAGGAATGCGACACGGTCGGCATCACCCGCCACTGCACCAAGCACAACTACCTGGTCCGCTCCATCGAGGACCTCCCCCGGATCCTCCATGAGGCCTTTTACGTTGCGTCAAACGGCCGCCCGGGCCCCGTCGTGATCGACATCCCGAAGGACGTGCAGTTCGCCAAGGGCAGCTACGCACGCCCCATGTCGAACCAGCACAAGACCTACCGCCCACAGATCAAGGGCGACATGGGCAAGATCCAGGCCGCGGTCGACCTGATCGCCTCCGCCAAGCGCCCGGTGTTCTACACCGGCGGCGGCGTCGTGAATTCGGGCCCGGAGGCCTCGGCCCTGCTGCGCGAGCTGGTGCGGCTGACCGGGTACCCGATCACCTCCACCCTCATGGGCCTGGGCTCCTATCCGGCGTCCGACTCGCAGTGGCTCGGCATGCTGGGCATGCACGGCACCTACGAGGCCAACCTCGCCATGCATGACTGCGACGTCATGATCTGCATCGGCGCGCGCTTCGATGACCGCATCACCGGGCGCCTCGACGCCTTCTCGCCCAAGTCCAAGAAGATCCACGTCGACATCGACCCGTCGTCGATCAACAAGAACGTCCGCGTCGACATCGGCATCGTGGGCGACTGCGGCCACGTGCTGGAGGACATGGTCCGCCTGTGGCGCGCCCAGGCCCCCCAGGTCGACAAGGCCGCGCTCGGGGAATGGTGGAAGCGCATCGATGGCTGGCGCGCCCGCAACTGCCTCGGCTATCGCAACGACAGCAAGGTCATCAAGCCGCAATACGCCATCCAGCGTCTCTACGAGCTCACCAAGGACCGCGACGTCTACGTCACGACCGAGGTGGGCCAGCACCAGATGTGGGCGGCGCAGTACTTCAAGTTCGAGGAGCCGAACCGCTGGATGACCTCGGGAGGCCTCGGCACCATGGGCTACGGCCTGCCCGCCGCCGTGGGCACGCAGATGGCCCACCCGGGCGCGCTCGTCATCGACATCGCCGGCGAGGCGTCGATCCTGATGAACATGCAGGAGATGTCGACGGCCCTGCAGTACCGGCTGCCGGTGAAGATCTTCATCCTCAACAACGAGTACATGGGCATGGTGCGGCAGTGGCAGGAGCTGCTGCACGGCGGCCGCTACTCGGAAAGCTACTCGGCCGCGCTGCCGGACTTCGTGAAGCTCGCCGAGGCCTATGGCGGCCACGGCATCCGCTGCTCGGATCCGGCCGAGCTCGATCACGCCATCCTGGAGATGATCGACACGCCCAAGCCCGTCATCTTCGACTGCATCGTGGCCAAGGAAGAGAACTGCTTCCCCATGATCCCGTCGGGCAAGGCGCACAACGAGATGATTCTGCCGGATTTCGAAGGCAAGACCGGCGACATCATCGACGCCAAGGGCCGCGAGCTGGTGTAAGCCTGCGCGGGAGGGCGCGAGCCCTCCCGTTCTGACCCGAGGAGCCGCCCTCATGAAGCTCGTCATCGCCAACAAGGCCTATTCGTCCTGGTCCCTCCGGCCTTGGATCTTGATGCGGGCGCTCGGCATTCCGTTCGACGAGGACCTGATCCCCCTCGACACGCCCGAGTTCCGCCCCCGCGTGGACGCCTACGGGGCCGGGCGCACCGTGCCGATCCTGGTCGATGGCGACGTGACGGTCTGGGAGTCGCTCGCGATCATGGACTATCTCGCCGACCGCTTCCCCCAGAAGGCGGTCTGGCCGGCGGACATCAAGGCCCGCGCCTTTGCGCGGACGATCGCCGCCGAGATGCACGCTGGCTTCCGACCGCTGCGCTCCGCCTGCCCCATGAACCTGCGCAAGCGCTACGCTGCCAAGGACCGGGGCCAGGACGTCGCGTCGGACGTCGCCCGGATCCTCCATCTGTGGCGGCAGGCGCGCGAGCGCTTCGGCGCCGACGCGGGCGGACCCTTCCTGTTCGGCGCCTTCACGGCCGCCGACGCCATGTACGCGCCCGTGGTGGCCCGGTTCCAGAGCTATTCGATCCCGGTGGATCCCGACATCCGCGCCTACATGGACGCGGTGCTCGATCATCCCGCATTCTCCGAGTGGCAGGACGCCGGGATGAAGGAGGCGTGGATCGTGGAGCACGACGAAGTGGACGAGCCGCAGGTCGGGCCGTTCAGGGGCTGAGAGTCTTTTCGAGATTGCGAGACGAGGCGACGATGAACATGCCGATGAAGTCCCACTACTCCGACGCGCCCAAGGCCCAACCGCAGGCCCGGCACACCCTTTCGGTGCTCGTCGACAACGAACCGGGCGTTCTAGCCCGCATCGCGGGGCTGTTCTCGGGCCGCGGCTACAACATCGAGAGCCTGACCGTCTCGGAAACGGAGCACGAGAAGCATGTCTCGCGCATCACCATCGTGACCACCGGGACCGGCCAGGTCATCGACCAGATCAAGGCCCAACTGGACCGGTTGGTCCCCGTGCACCGGGTGGTGGACCTGACCATCCAGGGCGAGGCGATCGAGCGCGAACTCGCCCTCGTCAAGGTGGTGGGCACGGGCGAGAGCCGTGTCGAGGCGATGCGCCTGGCCGGCGCTTTCGGCGCCCGGACCCTCGACGCCACCCTGACGTCCTTCGTGTTCGAGGTCACCGGGACCACGGACGAGATCGAGCGCTTCCTGCGCGTCATGTCGGTGGTGGGGCTGGTCGAGGTTTCGCGCACCGGCATCGCCGCCATGGCCCGCGGCGCCGAAGCGCTCTAAAGAAAAGCCATACCCCCGAGGAAACCCCAATGCTCAAGCTGTACCATTCGCCCGGCGCGTGCTCGCTCGCCGCGCACCTGGCCCTGGAAGAGGCCGGCGCGACCTACGAGGCCGTGCGGGTGAACTTCGCCGAGAACCAGCAGCGCTCCCCCGCCTACCTGGCCATCAATCCAAAGGGCCGCGTGCCGGCGCTCGTGGACGGCGACTGGGTGCTCACGGAAGTTCCGGCGATCCTGCGTTATGTCGCACGCAGCCACCCGGCTGCTGGCCTGTGGCCCGAGGACGTGCGCGACGACGCGCGCTGCGCCGAGTGGCTGGCCTGGTGCTCGTCCACCGTGCACGTCAGCTACGCCCACGTGCGCCGCGCGGAGCGCTACGCGGAATCCGCCGCCGGCAAGGCGGAAGTCGAGGAGAAGGGCCGCGCCACCTGCCGGGACGTATGGGCCCAGGTGGACGCGCGCCTCGCCGGCCGCGTCTGGGCGGCGGGCGACAAGCTCTCGGTGGCCGACCTCTACCTTCTCGTGTTCTGGATGTGGGGCCGCGGCCCGACGCTCGGATTCGATATGGCGACGGACTACCCGAACTGGACGGCGCTGGCCCGCCGCCTGGCCGAGCGCCCGGCCGTGCGACGTGTCTTCGAGAAGGAGGGCCTGCGGCTGCCGGAGTGAGGCGGCTCAGGCCGTATATATGAACTGGCTCAGAAACGAGAAAGCCGGGACACAGTCCCGGCTTTTTGCTGTGCGGCATAGGGCGCGGCTGGTTAGTCCAGCCCGACCGCCACGAAACGCACCTCGCCCTGGGCGTTCGCCACGAGCAGAAGGGCCGACTTCTTGCCGTCTTTCTTCAATGCGTCGATCCGCTTCGTGATCGCGTCTGGAGAGGTCACGGGCTCCTGCTGGACCTCGACGATCACGTCGCCCGGCTGAATGCGCTTGTCGGCCGCGGGCGAGTTCGGGTCCACGCGGCTCACCACCACGCCCTTCACGTTCTCCTTGATGGAGTAGCGACGGCGCAATTCGTCGTTCATCGGCGACAGCTCGAGCCCGAGCGCCCGCTTGACGGTGGGCTTGTCGACGTCGCCGCCGCCATTGCCGCCGCTGGACAGCTTGGCCTGCTTTTCCCCATCTTCCAGGCGCCCCAGCTTGACCGTCTTGGTCATCTCCTGGCCCTTGCGCACGATCCCGACCTGGACCTCCTTGCCGACCGGGGTCTGGCCCACGAGCCGCGGCAGGTCCTTCGATTCCTTCACGTCGACGCCATCGAACTTGACGATCACGTCGCCGGGCTCGATGCCGGCCGGCTTCGCGGGGCCCTTGTCGTCGATGCCGGCGACCAGCGCGCCCCGCGGCGACCCGAGCGCGAGGCTCTCCGCGATCGCGTCATCCACGTTCTGGATGCGCACGCCGAGCCAGCCGCGGCGCGTTTCGCCGTACTGGATCAACTGGTCGATGACCGGCTTGGCCATGTTGGACGGCACCGAGAACCCGATGCCGATCGAGCCGCCCGACGGGGACAGAATGGCTGTGTTGATGCCGATGACCTCGCCGTCCATGTTGAACAGCGGGCCGCCCGAGTTGCCCTTGTTGATGGCCGCGTCGGTCTGGATGTAGTGGCCGTAGCTCTGGTCCGAGATGTCGCGGTTGCGCGCCGACACGATGCCGGCCGAAACCGAGCCGCCGAGCCCGAACGGGTTGCCGATGGCGATCACCCAGTCGCCGATCCGCGCCTTGTCGCTGTCGCCGAACTTGACCGCCTTGAGAGGCTTGTCCGGCTTCACCCGCAGCACGGCGATGTCGACCTTGGAATCCTTGCCGACGATCTCCGCCTTCAGCTTGCGGCCGTCATTGAAGATCACGGTGACGTCGTTGGCGTCGCCGATCACGTGATTGTTGGTGATCACGATGCCGGCCGGGTCGATCACGAAGCCCGATCCCAGCGAGTTGGACCGGCGCTGGGGACGCGGCCCGCCTCCCTCCCCGCCGCCGCGATTGTTGAAGAAGTCGTCGAAGAAGTCCTGGAAGGGCGATCCCGGCGGCAACTGCGGGATGGGCACCGAACGTTGCTCGGTCACCGTCGTCGAAGCCGAGATGTTCACCACCGCGTCCGTGATCTGCTCGGCCAGGTCGGCGAAGGACTCGGGCGCGCTGCGTGCGTAGGCGAGGCTCGGCGCTCCGATCGCGCCGGCGCCGATGGCCGTAGCCGCCGCAGCGGCGATCGCCGTGCGCCTCAGGGTGGTCAGGAAGGGCTTGGCCATGGACGTCCTCTGGTCGTTCGGTGGGTGAGCGTCGACCGGCGCCCCGGTCGAAACTCCGAGTTCAGTGCCCTCTGGGTCGCACGATTTTAGGGCGGAATGCGGACGCCGACGAGAGGCGATCGGCGTTCAGGCGAGCACCCATCGGGCGACCCACACGACGGCGACGCCAATCACGGCCGAAACGATCCCGACGGTCCGCATCGGCCCCTCCCCGAGCGCCAGCACATTCGTCATGCGGCTGCGCACGAAGCCCGGGAAGGCAGCGAACATGAGGCCCTCGATGGCGAAGACGAGGCCCACGCCGACGAGGAAGTCGGTCACGCGCTTCTCCGCCTACGGCTTGGCTTCGCCGGGCGCCGGCGGCGCTGCGGTAGACACGCCCGGCGCCGGCGACGGCGCCAGCGTGGCCGGCAGGCGCTGCTGGTCCTTCTTGGCGACAGGATCGCCGAAGTAGCGGAAGAAGTCGGAGTCCGGGCTCAGCACCATGCGGGTGTCGCCCCCACGCAGCGACGCTTCATAGGCCTGCATGGAGCGATAGAAGGAGAAGAAGTCCGGATCCCGGTTGAAGGCGTCCGCCAGGATGCGGTTCTTCTCGGCCTCGCCGCTGCCGCGCAGTTCGTCCGCCCGGCGGGTCGCGTCGGCGCGGAGCACCACGACGTCGCGGTCGGCCTTGGCCTTGATGGTCTGCGCCATCTGCGAGCCGTTGGCGCGGATGTCGGCCGCCTCGCGCTGGCGTTCCGTCTGCATGCGCTGGAACACCGCCTGGCTGTTCTGCTCGGGCAGGTCGGCGCGGCGCAGCCGGACGTCGACGATCTCCATGCCGAGGCCTGCCGCCTGGCGGTTCACGTCATCCCGGATCTTGTGCATCAGCGCCTGGCGATCGGTCCGCACAACGGCCGTGAAGCTCGCGTCGGCAAGAACCGTGCGCACTGTCGAGTTCACGATGGAGGTCAGTCGCGCGTTGGCCCCGCTCACCGTGCCCACGCTCTGGTAGAAGCGCAGGGGATCGGTCACCCGGTAACGCGTGAAGGCGTCAACCACGAGCCGCTTCTGGTCAGAGGCGATGACCTCCTGGGAGGGCAACTCCAGGTCCAGGATGCGCTTGTCCACGTCGACGACGACGTCGATGAAGGGCGCCTTGAAATAGAGGCCTGGCTGCGTGATGGGCGCGCGCGCCACCTTGCCAAAGCGGAAGACCAGCGCCTGCGACGTCTGCTGGACCACGAAGGTGGAGCTGTAGATCAGCACCACCGCGATGAGCGCCACGATGATGGCGACAAGACGAGTGGTCGAGTTCACTTCTGTGCCCCCTGCGTCTGGCGGCGCTGGAGCTCGTTCAGCGACAGGTAGGGCACGACGCCCTGGCCCGAGCCGTTCTTGCTGTCGAGGATGATCTTGTCGGAGCCGCCGAATACCTTTTCCATGGTTTCCAGGTACATCCGCTCACGCGTCACGTCGGGCGCCTTGCGGTACTCCTCGTACACCTGCTTGAACCGGCTCGCCTGGCCGTTCGCCTCGGCGACGACGCGCTCGCGGTAGGCTTCCGCCTCCTGGACGATGCGGGCCGCCTCGCCTCGCGCCTCCGGCACCACCTTGCTGGCGTAGGTCTCGGCCTCGTTGCGCGCGCGGTCCTGGTCCTGACGGGCCGCCTGCACGTCGCGGAAGGCGTCGATGACCTGCTGGGGCGGGTCCACCTTCTGCAATTGGACGAGCCGGACTTCCACGCCCGAATTATAGGTGTTGAGCACGTCCTGCATGTGCTGCCGGACCTCGTTCTCGATAGCCCCGCGGTCGGTGGTCAGGATCTGCTGGATGTTGCGACGGCCGACGACCTCACGCATGGCCGCCTCGGCCACGGCCTTCACCGAGGCCTCGGGGGCCTGGATGTTGAACACGAAGTCGGCCGCCCGGGCCGGATTGATTTGCCACTGCACGGCGAAGTCGATGTCGACGATGTTCTCGTCGCCGGTCAGCATCAGGCTCTCTTCGAGCACGTCACGATAGCCGCTCCTGCGCGCGCCCTCGGCGCTGCGGTAGCCGACCTCCGTGGTGTTCACCACCGTCACGCGCGGCTTCACGACCGAGCCGATCGGATAGGGGAAATTGTAGTTCAGGCCAGGCTGGCTCGTGCCGACATATTTGCCGAACACCAGGTTGAGGCCGACCTCGTCGGGACGAACCGTGTAGAAGCCGGTGGCGAGCCACAGCAGCACCGCGCCGAGCGCGATGGCCGCAGCGCCCTTGCCGCCCACGCCGCCGCCGCCCGGCATCACCTGCCGGAGCTTGTCCTGGCTGCGCCGGAGGAGCTCTTCAAGGTCCGGCGGCGCTCCGTTGCCCCCGCCGCCGCCTTGCGGGCCCGTCCCCCACGGCCCCTGCTTCCGCGGCCCCCAGGGTCCTCCCCCGCCGCTCTGATTGCTCCACGGCATCAAGCTGTCCTTCTTCCGCTCTGGCCGATGTTATCGCCGGGGCGCTCGAAAGGCCCGCGGCGTGTTTATGGCACGGAAGTGGTGTCTCGTCTCCGCTTCGTCAACGGAGGCTCGGCCGGGATGGTTGACGAACCGCAGCGCCAGGGCGCCGCAACCCCGGTTCACGGCCTGATGCGTTCGTAGTCGATGTACGAAAAGGCGAATTCGTCGTCCGGCCCCGCGGGGTGGTCCTCGCGCCCGACTTGCCGGAACTGCGCCCTGTCGATGGGCGGAAACACCACATCCCCGTCCGGGGACGCATGCACGGCCGTGAGATGAATCCGGTCTACCCGGCCCATCGTTTCGGCGTAGATCTGCGCGCCCCCGACCACGCAGACGCTGTCGGCGTTCATCCGCAGGCCGATCTGCTGCCCCAAGTCCAGCGCATCCTCCACGGCGTGCGCCACATGGACGCCCGCAACCTGAAACGACGGATCTCGCGTGAGCACGATCGTCTCCCGCCCGGGCAGCGGCTTGCCGATCGACAGGAAGGTCTTGCGGCCCATGATGATGGGCCGACCGATCGTGAGGGCCCGGAAGTGCCTCAGGTCGGACTTCAGCCGCCACACGAGCCCGTTGTCGCGACCGATGACGCCGTTGTCGGCGACCGCGACCACGCTGACGAGCGGCAGCGCCACGGCGCTCACCGGGCCTGGTCAGCCAGGCGCCACAGCGCCTCGCCGGTCACGCGGCATTTGATCCAGTCGTCGAGCGTTTCCGCGCCCTGGGCCTTGTAGAAGTCGATGGAGGGTTGGTTCCAGTCGAGCACGGACCACTCCAGCCGGGCCAGGTTCTCCGCCACGCAGCGCTTGGCGAGGTTCGCCAGCAGGGCCTTGCCCAGGCCATGGCCGCGCGCCTCCGGACGAACGAACAGGTCCTCCAGATAGATCCCGTGCCGGCCGCGGAACGTGGAGAAATTGTAGAACCAGAGCGCGAAGCCGACCGCCTGCCCATGCCATTCGGCGATGTCGCAGAACACGCGTGGCTCCTCGCCGAAAAGCGCCTGCTCGATGAGCTCCGGCGTGGCGTCAATCTCGTGCGCGAGCCGCTCGTATTCCCCGAGTTCGCGGATGAGCTGCATCACGAGCGGCGCGTCGCCGCGGCGGGCGGGGCGGATGTGCAGGGTCATGAAAGGTCCTGGAGAACGCCTAGACCGCCACCGGAGCCCGGATGGCGGGATGTGGATCGTAGCCCTCGATCGCAATATCGTCGTACGCGAAGTCGAAGAGGCTCTTCACGGCGGGATTGAGCTTGAGCCGCGGCAGCGGCCGCGGATCCCGCGAAAGCTGCAGCTTGGCCTGCTCTAGATGGTTCACGTACAGGTGCGCGTCCCCGAACGAGTGGATGAACTCTCCCGGCTGCAGCCCGGTGACGTGCGCCACCATGGCGGTGAGCAGGGCGTAGCTCGCGATGTTGAAGGGCACCCCCAGGAAGATGTCGGCAGAGCGCTGGTACAGCTGGCAGGAGAGCCGCCCCTCGGCCACATAGAACTGGAACAGGCAGTGGCATGGCGCCAGCGCCATCCGGTCGAGGTCGGCCGGGTTCCAGGCGGACACGATCAGCCTGCGCGAATCGGGGTTGCGGCGGATCTCGTCCAGCACCCACCGGATCTGGTCCACCGTGCCGCCGCCGGGCTTCTCCCAGCTGCGCCACTGCTTGCCATAGACGGGCCCGAGATCGCCCTTCTCGTCCGCCCACTCGTCCCAGATGCTGACGCCGTTCGCCTGGAGATAGGCGACGTTCGTGTCGCCGGCCAGGAACCACAGCAGCTCGTGGACGATGGACTTCAGGTGAAGCTTCTTGGTCGTGACGAGGGGAAAACCCTCGGCCAGGTCGAAGCGCATCTGGTGGCCGAACACGCTGATCGTGCCCGTCCCCGTGCGGTCCGACTTGCGGACGCCCTCGTCGAGCACGCGGCGGAGAAGGTCGTGATAGGCCTGCATGGGGGATCCTCTCTCGCGCGGACCTTAGAGCAGAAAACCGGGCAGGCCACCTCGCGAGCGGGCGCGGTCCACTGAAATCGGCGCCGATGCGGCCAGCGCTGCGCAAATCGATCCCCTCCCCCTTCCGTTCGGGGGCGCCACGCCCTATATTCGGTGCGTCGCTCGAAAGGGCGACTATGGCGATAAACGGTCATCGGAATAAGCCTTACGGACCCGGGGGCGGTACCCGGCGCCTCCACCAGAACCCAGAACCGGCTCTTATGGGGCTGGGCTCCGGCGGGGGCGAAATAGGATCGACGTGGGTGTAAAGGGTGCTCTTTCGCTCGGCATGGTACCGCCGTTATCGGGCTAAACTTATAGTTGCCAACGACAACTATGCTCCGGTTGCGGTGGCCGCGTAAGCGGTCTCTGACACCGAAACCAAGTCCTTGCGGGTAGCACCGTAGGGCGGGGCCCGGAGGCGCCTGGCAACAGAAGCCTCCACTTCTTCCCTCCTCGCTCCGGTTCAGGAATGCCGCAGGACCTCATTCGCTACGATCTCCTTGTGCAGGACGCGCTCAAGGGCGTGGTTCGCAAGGTTCTTGCCGACGCCGCGGCCCACGGGCTTCCTGGCGACCATCATTTCTACATCTCGTTCCGCACCGGTGACCCAGGCGTGCGCATCTCCAGCCGGCTTCGCGAGAAGTATCCGGAGGAGATGACCATCGTCCTCCAGCACCAGTTCTGGGATCTCTCCCTGACCGATCACTCCTTCGAGGTGGGTCTTTCCTTTTCGGGCATTCCCGAGCGGCTGCTCGTGCCCTTCGACGCCCTGACGGGCTTCTTCGACCCATCGGTGCAGTTCGGTCTCAAGTTCGAGTTGTCAGGAGCCGAAACGGCTGACAACGACGAAGCCGACGAAGAGGAAACGGAGGGCGAGAGCCCTGCTGCTCCCGCCGCCCTCCCGGCCCGCAAAAACGGGGAAGCCGCAGAAGCGAAGGCGGAAGAGGCTGGGGATGACAAGGGGAGCGCCCAGGTCGTCAGCCTCGACGCTTTTCGCAAGAAAACCTGATCCTCGGTCCCAATGACGGCCGACATCATCAACCTTCGCCGCGCCCGCAAGGCGAAGGGCCGTGCCGCGGCGGAGGCGCAGGCCTCAGAAAACCGCGTCCGCTTCGGCCGCACCAAGGCCGAGCGCCAGCGCCTCGAGGCCGAGGACGAACTGGCCGCCCGCCGGCTCGAGGGACACCGCCTTGGCCCCGTCTCCAAGCCGATCGGGGACGGCGAGGCGTGAGCGGCGGTCGGATTGTCAAGCGCTCCGTCCTGCTGGCCGGCCATCGGACAAGCGTGTCCATCGAGGAGCCGTTCTGGGACGCCCTGAAGGACATGGCTCGGGCGCGCGGGCTCAGCCTCAATTCATTGATCGCTCAGATCGACGCCGAGCGGCAGGATGCGAATCTCTCGTCCGCTATTCGGGTGGCCGTGCTGGCGCACTATCAAGACCGAGACCTGGCGGCCCTTAGGGCTGGCTAGGTCCAGCCGGCGCGTTTGGCTGTTGAGGGTTGGCCAGACTGGGCGACGATAGCCCGAGGATACGGGCCGCGTCGCTCGCTCCCGTATCGACGGGAGCGACGCCGGAAGCCTGGTCGCCCTCACGCCTGGCCTTCTCGGCCGCCCGCTCCTCCTCCAGCCGCTTGGCTTCCGCGGCCCTCCGGGCCTCCTCCACCTTCCGGGCGTCCTCCGCGGCCTTGGCCTCCTCGGCGGCCCTGGCAGCCTCAGCGTCCCGCTTTTCCCGTTCGATGCGCTCCCGGTCGGCCTTGAGGCGACGCATGAAGAACTGGCGCTCGCGCAAGTCAGACTCCGCGGCCTCGACCTTCTCCAACTCCCGGGCCACCGCGTGGGTGGTCAGCGTGTTCGCCAAAAGGGAAACGTCGATGTCGCGTGCGCCGGCCGCGCCCCGAGCCTTACGCCAAGTCACCGTCGCCTGCGGCGCCGGACCGGCCCACCCGGCCGGGGCCGGGGCGGACAAAGCCCCGCGTCCTTCAAACCTGCCGCTGCGGAGATCGTAAGTCGACGAAGCCTGGATGCTGGTTGGCCCCTCGATGGCCACCGGCCCAAACCGGACGACCCCATTGGAGAGCGTCACAGGAGCCGAGAGGGACGGAACCTGCAGCCCCGATCGATCCAGAGCCCCCGCAAGGGCCTCCGAAACCTTCTGCACGTCCGCGATCGAGCCTTCGGCGTCCAACGAAGCGGCAGCCCCCGGCAAGGCGCTCGGGTCGAGCCGGGGGATGACCAGCGAACGCACCCGGACATTGCCGCCCCCTGACAGATTGGCCACGAGGCTCGATACGCTTTCGCCTGCCGCCGCCCCGTCCAACTCGCCATCGATGGTTCCCGCCAGGTCGGATTGGGGCCACAGCGCCGGCGCGGAGACGCCCACTGCGGTCAGCTTGCCTGATAGGTTGGCGAGCCCACCCTGGCGCCGAATCTGGAACCCGCCCCCCAGTCGCCCGCCCATGAACGAGGCCTCCCCTCGCGAAATCTCGAGCGCCTCGGGCGTCCAGTTCAGGGTGAAGCTCGGGTTGTCGGCGGTCCATCCTTGTCCGAGATCCAGCCCCTTGGCCCTGATCGCCAGCGTGATCGGATAGGGAGGTGTCAGCACCGGGGCGAAGCGGCTTGATGACCAGAGCGAGGACGCGATGGGCGGCTGGGTCGGCCCGAGCGCAAGGCCCGCCAGGGCGGGCGCGACGACATGCTCCAGGTCGAGAGCGCCTTCGAGGGATGCTTTTTGCAGGTCGACGACCAGCCGGCCGCTGAACGGCTCGGCGCCGAAGCCGCCTTTCAGGTTTGAGAATGTCCAGCGCTCCTCGCCGGCGCTCAGGTCGGCGCTTGCCTGCAGCGGGACCCTGCTGAGGCCGTCCGGGCCTGGGAGGGCCAGGAGTTGCAGCAAGGGCGAGACATCGGCCGCGCTCACGCTGAAAGACCCGACCACGTCTGGATCCGCGGCGGATTGGCCGATGCTGCCCTGTCCGGATACGCTGGCGCCTGCGGCTGCGCCGGAGATCCGGAGGGTCGCCCCGTTGCCAAATCGGCCATCGACATCGACCGCGAGCCGTCCCGGGCCAAAGCCCGACAAAGGCAGCGCCTCGAACCCAAGCTGGCGCAGGAACGGCGCGCTTTCGAGCGAGTCCAGCTTCAGCGCCATCGCGACGTGGTCGCCTGTGGCCCCGCCGCCGAGCGTCGCCGAGGCTGAGACGCGCGACGCGGCGGCCGAACCCTGGACGCTGATCTCGGTCGGCCCAGCGTTGCCGGCGGCCCGGGTGGCGGAGAGCTTCAGTTTGAGCGGGCTGAGCGATGCGGCGCGGGCCGACAACATGCCGGGGAAACGCCCGGGAGCGATCTTCTTCAGCAGTTCCGCCAAGGGCTCGACCCGCCGCGCGTCGACCGTGGCGTCGAGCCGGCCGCCCTTCTCGCCCACCCGTCCGGACGCAGACAGCGAGGCGCCGCCCACATCGGCGATGTCGAGAGAGTCGATCACAAGCCCTTCGGCGGTTACGGACAGCTTCACACCGAGGCGGCCCGCGCCGACGGTGGGCCCCTTGTCCCTCCCCACCCGCACGTTGCGGGCGTTCAGGGTGATCGAGACATCCACGCCCTGCGCCGCCGCAGCCAGGGTGGAGACGTCGGGCGCCTGCTCGACGGCCAATCCGTCCGACGTGAGCTGCGCCTCGAACTTGCCCCGCTCGGCCAGTTCCGGCGGCGTGTAACGAACAGTGCCCTGGAGGGTGGACTTCTCCACCCGCAGCTTCAGGGACCGGGCGGCCATCACTGCGGACGAAAAGGAGACGTCCGCCTCCGCCGCCACGTCCTTGGCGTCGCCCAACCGGCCCGAACGTCCCGACCGCTCGGCCTCCGCCCATCCCATCAGCCGGGATGCGTCCTTTGCGGCCACGCGCACGTGTCCGTCAAAGCGTCCTCCCTGCGTGAAGGCGGCGCGGCCGCTCAGCTGGATCTCCCCTGCCCCCGGCAACGCCGCTTGGAATCGGTCGATGCCGAGCCCGGCGCCTTCCGCCGTGAGGTCGGCCTCCGCGTTGCTGGCGACGTCGCCTCCGAGCAGGACCGATCCGACCTTGAACGTCGCGGAGATGGGCAGCGGCGGCGAGAACCCCGCGTCCTCCATGCTGAACGCGTTGACCCAGGCCCCTAGCGCCTCGGAGGGCGACGGCGCCGGCCGACCCTGGAGCGTGAACGGCTTGTCCAGATCGATCTGCTTGCTCTCCAGCGCGAGGGACAGCCGCGGCTGCCCACCGAGCGCCAACGCGCCTGAACCGGCGAACTTGGCGGGGATGTCCTCGCCCCCGGCCTCAAGCTCGACCTGCGTGAGTTCCCCGCCCCGGCTCTGCAGCCGGGCGTTGGCAACGAAGGTCCAGGGCCGCAGGGAGAAGCCGTCCCGGTCCGGCCAGCGAACACGCCCGCCGGCCGTCAGCCGGCCGTCGAACAGCAGCGCGCCGGCATTGTCGGCCAGGATGCGCCCATCCGCCTCCGCACGCTGGTGGCCGTTGACCGCTTGGGCCATCAGCTTGAGGCGAACGCCCTGCGATTCCGGCGCGCCGGTCGCGACGCGCACGTCAAGCGGCGCGCCGCCGATGAGCGCGCGGCCATTGGCGCGCCAGGGACCGACAAGGGACTGGGCGTCAGCCTCGCCATCGATGTCCTCGATGGCCGCCAAGCGGTCGGAGGAGCGGTCGCGCAGCCTGACGGCCCCGTCCCGAACCACGAGGCGCTCGATGGCGACATTCCGGGCGCTCTGAAGCGAAGCCGCATAGGCCTGCAGGCCCTCGATCGAACCGTCCGCGGCGAGCGCGGCGTCAGCAACAGGCTTGTCCAGGAAGGCCTCGACGATCCGCACGTCGCCCCGGAGAAGCGGCATGACGGCGAGTTCCGCAGTGATGCGATCCGCATGCACCGTGGGGCCTTGCCCTCCCCGGTTCAAGGCGAGCGAGCGCACGTCGATGCGGGGCGAGGGCAAAAGGCGGACCTCGATAGGCCCTTCGATCGAGACCGGGACCCCGAGGGCCTGCATCAGGCGCTCCTCGATGCGTCCGCGTTGCGCCGCCCAGTCCACAAAGAACGGCCCGACCAGCGCCGCCGCGAGGGCGACGATCACCAGGATCGCCAAGCCGGTCAGAAAGTCACGCAAGGAAAGGGGTCTCGGCTCGCGGTTTCAGGCTTCACCTTATCCGACTCTGTGGCGCGAGGGTGACCAGCCCCGGAGCGGCCATGCAGAACGGTGCAGGGCGTGTCCGATTGATCACGATGGGATGATCTTGCCCGGGTTCATGATGTTCATGGGATCGAGCGCCAGCTTGACCGCCCGCATGGCGTCCAGCGTGGCCGCCGGATGCTCGAGCGGCAGGTACTTCATCTTCGCCTGCCCCACGCCGTGCTCGCCCGTGCAGGTTCCCTCCATGGCGAGGGCGCGTTCGACGATCCGCTCCACGAAGGCCTTCACCTTGGCGACTTCCGCCGGATCGTCGCCGTCGAAAAGCGGCAGCACATGGAAGTTGCCGTCGCCGACATGGCCCACGATGGGGGCGAGAAGGCCGGTCTCGGCGATGTCGCGCTGCGTTTCCTCCACGCACTCGGCGAGCCGCGAGATGGGCACGCACACGTCGGTCGACAGGCTCTTGGCGCCCGGGCGCAGCGCATGCGCCGCCCAATAGGCGTCGTGGCGCGCCTGCCACAGGCGGGTGCGATCTTCCGGCTTTGTCTCCCACTCGAACGCGCCGGCGCCGTACTCGGCCGCGATCTCCCCGAAGCGCTCCGCCTGCTCGCGCACGCCCTGGTCCGTGCCGTGGAACTCCACGAACAGCATCGGCTGCTCCGGAAGGCCGAGCTTGGAATAGAGGTTGATGGCGCGGATCTGCGCGGCGTCGGCGAGCTCGATGCGGGCCACCGGAATGCCCGACTGGATCGTCGCGATGGTGACGTCGCAGGCGGCTGCGATGCTCGGGAAGGAGCAAACGCCTGCCGAAATCGCCTCCGGGATGCCATGCAGCTTGAGGGTGAGCTCCGTGATGATCCCGAGCGTGCCTTCCGCCCCCACGAAGAGCCGCGTCAGGTCGTAGCCGGCCGACGACTTCTTCGCCCGGCGCGCAGTCTTGACCACCTCGCCGTTGGCCAGCACGGCGGTGAGCGACAGGACGTTGTCCTTCATGGTGCCGTACCGGACGGCGTTGGTTCCCGAGGCGCGCGTCGAGGCCATGCCCCCAAGCGAGGCGTCCGCGCCGGGATCGATGGGGAAGAACAGCCCCATGTCCCGCAGGTGCTCGTTCAGCATCTTGCGCGTGACGCCCGGCTCGATCACGCAGTCGAGGTCCTCCGCGTGCACCGCGATGATGCGCTTCATCAGGCTCGTGTCGATGCTGACGCCCCCAAAGGGCGCGTTCACGTGGCCTTCCAGCGACGTCCCGGTCCCGAACGGGACCATGGGGACGCGGTGCGCCGCGCACAGCTTCACGATCTTGACGACTTCGGCCGTGGTCTCGGGAAAGACCACCAGGTCCGGCGGCTGATTGGGCGTCCAGGTCAGCGTGTGGCCATGCTGCTCACGCACCGCCTGGCTGGTGACGACACGGTTTCCGAACTGCCGAAGCAGGCCGCCGGTCACGGCCTCGATTGCTTCCGGGGTCGGACGGGCGGGCCCCTGGGCCGCGTTGAGAGCATCCGTCCCCGCCTGCATGGTCATTGCGTCTTGCCTTTCCTGGCCTGTTTGGAGGATCATCCTACCCGGCTTGCCGGGCCCGGCAACCTGCCGCATGCGGTCGCATGCCGGCACGGACTGTGTTTTTGGACAGCTATTTTCGAACCGGCGGCGATTGTTTCATGGCCAGGACGCCCGAGAACACGGCCTTCTTCTTCGCCCCCTTCGTCTCCTCGACGATGCGGATCGAGCCTGCTTGGATCGACTACAACGGCCACCTCAACATGGCGTACTACAACGTGCTGTTTGACCGCGCGGTCGACGAGGCTTTCGCAGTCATCGGACTCGGCGAAGACTACGTCCGTGAGCGCAGGGCGTCCTTCTTCACCGCCGAGTGCCACGTCCTCTACAAACGTGAGCTCAAGCTCGAAGACCCGGTGCGGGTCACCCTCCAACTCATCGACTTCGACGAGAAGCGCCTGCACGTCTACATGGAGTTGCGGCACGCCACCGAGTTCTGGCTGTCGGCCTCTTCCGAGAACCTGATGCTGCACGTGGATCTGGCGGACCGGAAGGTGACCCCCTTCCCGCCCGATATCCTGGCCAGCATCGCCATCATGAAGGCGGCCCACTCCGGCCTGCCGCGGCCCGAGGCCCTCGGCCGCGTCATGGGCGTTCCGGCCAGGGCCAGGGCGTCCCAGGGCGTGCACTAAGCCTCAGGCGCGGGACGCGATGCTCCGTCCGGCGTCGGTCAGCGACTTCAGCCCGAACAGGATGAAGGTGACGCCCACCACCCGCGTGACCACGCGCCCGTGTTTCAGGAAGAAGCGCCGCACCAGCGGCAGCCCTGCCCAGAACAGGATCACCACGTAGCCGAGCAGGAACCCGAGCACGGCCGCGCCCATCAACCCCGGGGCCGTCGACCAGCCGATCTCGGACGCATACCCAACCGTGAGCGCGGTGAAGACGGCCAGGGACACCGGATATGCCTTGGGGTTCGTAACGCCGAACAGCAGCCCCGCCCGGATCGGACGCAAGCTGCCGATGGGCGCGCCGCCCCCGTCGCCGCGCGACAGCACAGCCTTCCCGCCGAGATAGACCAGGTAGAGCCCGCAGCCGACGCCCAGCGCCTCGAACAGCGCCGGCCCGATCTGGTTCACGCCCACGATGGCGGCGAGCGCCAGCCCGCCCCACAGCAGGTCGCCAGCCAGATGGCCGAACAGGAAGCGCGCGCCGGCCTGTCGCCCATGCTGGGCGGCCAGGGCGAACACGGCCAGAAAGGCCGGCCCAGGCGTGACCGCGTAGATGAAGCCGGCGATGACGGTCGCCCAAAAGAGCGAATGGGACATGAGGCGCATCCGAGTCGAAGACAGGCCGAACCGTGGACCCGAGCGCACGCGGGACGCAAGGCGCTTCCTGTGCAAAGCATCGACTTCGCCCCCCTTTCGCTCCAATTTGGGATAAGAACGAATCGGAACCAAAGCGCGCATATGCGGCTGGGAGCGGCGAAGGCGTTTCGCCCCGCTCCGGATACGCAGTCGCCGCCCGACGAAAGATCTTTTCGTGAGCAATCCTCTCAGCCTCGACGACGAGTACCAGCCGCGCCCGGGCGGCCTCGCCTCGCGCGCCCGCGCGGCCGTGTCCGGCGGCGCCCAGGCGAGCTACCTGCAGAACCTCAACCCAGAGCAGCGGCGAGCGATCGAGACCACCGAGGGTCCCGTGCTGGTGCTCGCCGGCGCCGGCACCGGCAAGACGCGCGTGCTGACCACGCGCATCGCCCACATCATCGCCTCCGGCCTCGCCTTCCCGTCCCAGATCCTGGCCGTGACCTTCACCAACAAGGCCGCGCGCGAAATGAAGGAGCGCATCGGCCACCTGCTCGGCGGCGTGGCCGAGGGCATGCCCTGGCTCGGCACGTTCCACAGCATCGGAACCAAGATCCTGCGCCGCCACGCCGAGCTGGTCGGCCTGCGCTCGGATTTCACCATCCTGGACACGGACGACCAGATCCGGCTGATGCGGCAGGTCATCCAGGCCGAGAACATCGACGAGAAGCGGTGGCCCGCGCGCGCCCTGGCCGCCTTCATCGACGGCTGGAAAAACCGCGGCCTCACGCCCGACAAGGTGCCCTCCGGCGAGTCCGCCGCCTTCGCCAACGGCCGGGGCGGCAAGCTCTACGCCGCATATCAGGAGCGGCTGAAGCAGCTCAACGCCGCCGATTTCGGCGACCTGCTGCTGGAGAACCTGCGCCTCTTCCGCGAGCACCCTGACGTGCTGCAGTCCTACCAGGACCGCTTCCGCTACATCCTGGTGGACGAGTACCAGGACACCAACGTCGCGCAGTACCTCTGGCTTCGCTTGCTGGCGCAGGGCCGCCGCAACGTGTCCTGCGTCGGCGACGACGACCAGTCCATCTACGGCTGGCGCGGCGCCGAGGTCGACAATATCCTCCGCTTCGAGCACGACTTCCCGGGCGCCGTGGTGGTCCGCCTGGAGCGCAACTATCGCTCCACGGGCCATATCCTGGCCGCCGCCTCCCACCTCGTGGCGCACAATGAGGGCCGCCTGGGCAAGACCCTCCACACCGAGGACGAGCCCGGCGACAAGGTGACCCTGACGGGCGCCTGGGACTCCGAGGAGGAGGCCCGCCTCATCGGGGAGGAGATCGAGGCCCTGCAGACCAAAGGCCACTCCCTGGCCCAGATGGCCGTGCTGGTGCGCATCTCCGCCCAGATGCGCGAGATCGAGGACCGGTTCGTCACCCTCGGCCTGCCCTACCGGGTGATCGGCGGTCCGCGCTTCTACGAGCGCCTCGAGATCCGCGACGCTCTCGCCTACCTGCGCTGCGTGGCCAACCCCACGGATGACCTTGCCTTCGAGCGCATCGTCAACACGCCGAAGCGCGGCCTTGGCGACGCCACGCTCGAGCAGATGCACGCCTTCGCCCGCAAGGCGCGCGTCCCGCTCATGCAAGCCGCCCGCATGCTGGTCGAAACCGACGAGCTCAAGCCCAAGCCGCGCACGGCCCTGCGCGACCTTACCACGGCCTTCGCCCGCTGGGCGGCCGAGGTCGAGCGCATGAAGCACAACGAGCTTGCCGAGCTTGTGCTGGAGGAGTCCGGCTACACGGAGATGTGGCAGAAGGACCGGACGGCCGAGGCCGCCGGCCGCCTGGAGAACCTGAAGGAGCTGGTCCGCTCCATGGAGGAGTTCCCCGACCTGGGCGCCTTCCTGGAGCACGTCTCGCTTGTGATGGAAGCTTCGGACAACGACAGCGCCGAGAAGGTGTCGATCATGACCCTCCATGGCGCCAAGGGCCTGGAGTTCGATACGGTGTTTCTTCCCGGCTGGGAGGAAGGCTTGTTCCCCAACCAGCGCGCCCTCGACGAAAGCGGCAAGGCTGGGCTCGAGGAGGAGCGCCGGCTGGCCTATGTGGGCATCACCCGCGCGCGCCGCCGCTGCAAGATCTACTTCGCCTCGAACCGCCGCATCCACGGCATGTGGCAGTCCACCATCCCGTCCCGCTTCATCGACGAGCTGCCCGAAAAGCACGTCGAGGTCACGGAGGCCCCAGCCCATTATGGCGGATATGGCGGCAGCCGCTTCGACCGCGTCCAGCCCTTCGGCTCCAGCTACGATACGCCCGGCTGGCAGCGCGCCCAGGCCCGCTCGCGCGAGAGCGGCGGCGGCTTCGGCGAAAGCCGCCAGAGCGCCTACGGCGGAGGAGGCGCAGGCCGCAAGGGCCCGCTGCTGATCGAGGGCGAACTCGTCGCCAAGTCGAGCGTGGGCAGCGCCTACGCGGCCGGGGACCGCGTGTTCCACATCAAGTTCGGCAACGGAACGGTGTCGGCCGTGGATGGCAATAAGCTGACCATCGACTTCGACAAGGCCGGCCGGAAGATGGTGCTCGACGGGTTCGTCCAGAAGGCCTGACGGCTCAGGTCTTCGCCTTTCCCACCGTGTCCGCCATGGTTGCGCCCCGCGTCCCGATGGGCGCGCCTTCCTTCTCGGTCGAGTCCCGCACCGTCTGGTGCTCGATCTCGGAATTCATTTCCGCGCCCACCAGGATGATGATCGCGGAGACCCACATCCAGATCATGAAGCCGATGACGGCCCCCAGGGACCCGTAGGTCTTGTCATAGTTCGCGAAGTGAGACGCGTAGAACGACAGGCCTGCCGATGCGATCAGCCAGACAACGGAAGCCAGCAAACTGCCCGGGGTGACCCAGCGCCATTGGGGCTCGGTCCTGCTCGGCCCGTATCGGTAGAGCACGGCCAGCGCGAACACGATGAGGCCCAGCATCACCACCCACGGCGCGATGGTGACGGCCCACCCGGCCAGCGGCCCCAGCGGCAGCACATGAAGGATGATCGGCACCGCAACGATGGCGGCAAGCGTGAGGGCGAGGAACACGAACCCGCCCAGGGTGAAGAGCAGCGATTGGGCGTTCAGCCAGAAGAACGAGCGCTTCTCCTTCTCGTTGTAGGCGACGTTGAGCGCGTCGAAGATCGCCTTCATGCCCGAGTTGGCGCTCCACAGTGACACCAGGATACCGATGGCGGTCGTGAAGCCCAGCGTGCTCGGGTCTTTTGAGGTCGCGCTCTTCAGCTGCTCCCCGATCACGTCCGCCGCTCCGTACGGCATGATGCTCTTGGCCTCGTCGAAATGCTGCTGGATGGTCTGCGGATCGGCGAAGAGGCCGTAGATGGCCACGAAGGCGGCGATTGCCGGGAAGAGCGCCAGCAGGGCGTAGTAGGTCACGCCGGCGGCCGTCGCGAGCACACGGTCGTCGTTGATCTGCTCGTAGGTGCGCCAGAGGATATCCTTCCAGCCCCTGGCCGGAATGTCCTCCGGGCTCTTCGCCCACCGGCCGCGGCCGGGTTCAGCAGCCTCCAGGAGGCTGCCGTGGCTGCGCTTGGGCTGCCCCCGCGGCGGCCCGGCTTCGCCATCCGGCCTGTCAGGATTGCGCTCGAGCAGCCCGGCGACGGCTCCCACCAGCGCCATGGTCACCATGCTCAGGGCTGCGGAGCGGAGCCGCGAGGGGCGGCGCTTGCGCGACGAACGGGCGGTGAACACGGACATGGGCGCGATCCTGGGCGGCCAAGAGCTTGGCCCGGGCCTTCCCAACGAAAGTTCACGAACGGCGGTTCCCGGCCGGTACCGCCGTGACACCGCCCACGGCCGCTGTATAAGGGCGCATGCTCGAAGGTCTGCCTCCCCACCGCCCCACGCACCTCGCCCGTCTCGTCGCCGACGAGCACACTGCGCGCCGCGTCGCCGACATCCTGGTCGAGAGTTTCGATCCGGCGGAGACGGCCGCCGCGGCGTTCGAGAACGAAAAGACGCTGCAGTGGGAGGTCGAGGTCTATTTCTCCGCGCCGCCCGACCAGGAGGGCCTGCGCGAACTGATCCAGTTGGCGGCCGGCGAGGACGCCGCGCGCCGGATCGTTTTTGAGACCATCGGGGAGAAGGACTGGGTCAAGGCCTCGCTCGAAGGCCTGAGCCTGGTGCGGGCCGGGCGCTTCACCGTGCACGGCTCCCATGACCGCGGTCGCGTCCCGCTGTCGACGATCGGGATCGAGATCGAGGCCGCCCTCGCCTTCGGCACCGGGCACCACGGCACCACGCGTGGCTGCCTGCTCATGCTGGAAGGCATCCTGAAGCAGCGTCGCCCCGTGAACGTCCTGGATGTCGGAACCGGCACCGGCGTGCTCGCCATCGCGGCGGCGCGGGCGCTGCATCAACCCGTGGCGGCGGGCGACATCGACCCTGTCGCGGTCGAGGCCGCACGCGACAACGCCCTGAACAACAAGGCCGGCGCCTATCTTCGCCCCGTGGTCGCCAAGGGGGTTGGCCACCCCGCGCTGATGCGCCGCCGCTTCTACGACCTGGTGTTCGCGAATATCCTGGCCCGCCCGCTGATGCGGCTGGCGCCCAGCATCGCCTCCGTCGCGGCGCCCGGCGCGGACATCGTGCTCTCAGGCCTGATCCCGCGTGACGTGCCGGGCGTGCTCGCGGCCTACCGCGCGCAGGGCCTGCACCTGGTGCGCCGCATGGAGTTGGAAGGCTGGGCCACGCTGCTCCTGCGCCCGGGCGGCGCGGGACCGCGCCGCCGCTGAGCCAGGTTCAAGAAAGTCGCCGCGGCGAAGCGAACCGAAGACCGCCTCGCTTTTCGCGGAGAAGGCGGTTCAGTCCTGCCGGATGAACGGCAGCAGTTCTTCCGTGGTCAGACCCACGTACTTCACGCCGACCAGCGGCCCGAAAGCCTGGTGCTTGCGCAACTCGCGCACCGCCTTGGCGCGACGCGCCTCGACGCCGGCTTCGGCAACCACGCGGAACAGTTCTGCGAAGGGATGGGATCCGCTCTTCCGGGTCGTCCGGGGGCCCACGAAGGGAAGCGGAAGGGAGATGGTGGCCATGGATGTGTCCTCACAGACGGATCGGGGAGAACCACACCTCGACGTTTCCAAGTTATTGGGATGAGTCTTTAGTCTATTTCGCACATGCGAGATACACGATCTTCCGCATGGCGTCCCATACCGGAATGCAGAGCGCGCACAATCGTTTCGCAAGGAATGCCGCAACGCACAATTTCTGACCCTTTCCGCCCGGCTTGACGGGCGCAGCGCCCTCGTGCACCGCTTGCGCTCAGGCAGACACACGGGTGCGAACATGGCGAGGGCGGTCTTCCAATCGTTCGAGGAAAGGGCGGATCCCGCCCATGGCGCGGCCCGCGCCGCCGCCCTCCGGGCTGAACTGGCCCGCCAGGGCCTCGACGGCTTCGTCATCCCGCGCACGGACGAACACCAGAACGAATACGTGGCTCCTTCTTCCGAGCGGCTCGCCTGGCTGACTGGGTTCACCGGCTCCTGGGGCCTCGCCATCGTGCTGCGGGACGCAGCCGCAATCTTCGTGGACGGCCGCTATACCGTGCAGGTTCGCGAACAGGTCGACACGGCCGTGTTCTCGCCGGAGCACTTGATCGACAACCCGCCCGAGGCCTGGCTTGAGAAGCACCTGCAGGCTGGCCAGAAGCTGGGATACGACCCGAACCTCCACACCCATGACGGCGTGAAGCGCCTCGAAAGGGCCTGCGCCGCCGCCGGCGCAAGCCTGGTCGCGGTGGACCGCAACCCCGTCGATGCGATCTGGAGCGACCGCCCCGCCACGCCGATGGCGGCCGTCGCGCTGCACCCGATGCAGTATGCAGGCGAGGCTTCCGCCTCCAAGCTCGACCGCATTCGCGCACGCTTGGGCGAACTCGGCGACGCCGCCCTCGTGATAACCGATCCCCACGCGGTGGCCTGGACCTTCAATATCCGCGGCGGCGACGTTTCCCACACCCCCCTGCCCCTCGGCTACGCGGTGGTGCCGCGGGAGGGACGCCCCAGCCTGTTCCTGGCCGGCGCCAAGCTCTCCAACGAGGTCCGCGCCGCCCTGGAGGACATGGCCGACGTGCGTGAGCCTGCCGAGCTCGGCAAGACCCTCGAGGGTCTTGGCGCCGCAAAGGCCAAGGTCCGCTTCGACCAGGCCACCGCTGCGCGCCGCCTTGTGGCCGCGCTGGAGCGCGCCGGAGGCTCACCGGACGTCGGCGCCTGCCCCGTCGCGCTCATGAAGGCCGCCAAGAACGCCGCCGAGATCGAGGGCTCCCGAGCCGCCCACCGGCGCGACGGCGCCGCCATGGCCAATTTCCTCGCCTGGTTCGCCCGCGAGGCGCCGAAGGGCGGCCTCACGGAAATCTCGGCCGTCGAGGCCCTGGAGGGCTTCCGCCGCGACACGGGCCAGCTTGCGGACGTGTCCTTCCCGTCCATCGCCGGGGCGGGGCCGAACTCCGCCATCCCGCACTACCGCGTGACCGAGAAGTCCAACCGCCCCATCGAGCCGGGGATCTTTCTCATCGACTCTGGCGCCCAGTACCGCGACGGCACCACGGACATCACCCGCACGGTCGCGGTGGGCGAGCCCACGGCCGAGATGAAGGACCGCTTCACCCGCGTGCTCAAGGGCCATATCGCCATCGACACGGCGGTTTTCCCGAAGGGAACGAGCGGCGCCCAGCTCGACGCCTTCGCGCGCCGCCCGCTCTGGGACGCGGGTCTCGACTTCGACCACGGCACCGGCCACGGCATTGGCAGCTACCTGTCCGTGCACGAGGGCCCGCAGCGCCTCTCCAAGATCGGGACCACGCCGCTCGAGCCCGGCATGATCCTGTCCAACGAACCGGGCTACTACAAGGGTGGCGCCTTCGGCATCCGGATCGAGAACCTGATCCTGGTGCAGAAGCGCGAGATCCCTGGGGCCGAGCGGGAGATGTACGGCTTCGAGACCCTGAGCTTCACCCCCATTGACCTCGCGCTGGTGGAGCCTGCCCTGCTCACCGACGCCGAGATCGCCTGGCTGAACGCCTATCACGCCAGGACGCGCGAGATCATCCGGCCTCTGGTGAGCGGCGAGACGGCCGCGTGGCTGGAGCAGGCCACACGCCCGATCGGGCGCTGAGCGACGGGAGTTCTTGCTGGCCTCATCCCGGCCGCCCGCGACGACGCGCGCCTAGAGGCCCAGCGCCCTTAGCGCTACGACGCTCGCCACGCCGACGGCCACCACCGCCAGCAACGGCAGCCGCGTGGCGGCGGCAGCCGTGACGACCGTCGCAAGCGTCTCCGCCGCCCCGGACGCAAGCATGGAAGGAGCGATCACGGCGATCAGCACCGCGGCCGGGATGGCGTCGAAGGCGGCCTTGGCGCGCCCTGCCAACTGCAGGCGCCCCACCAGGAACAGGCCAGCCACCCGCGTCGCGTAGGTGACGGCGGCCATGGCCAGGATCGCGGCCAGGGTGACGGCGTCGACCTTCACCGCGCCGCCTCCCCGTGCTGGTGGCCGCCCATGGCGTACGCCGCCGCGATGCCCGCGAGCGCGCCCGCCGCCACATGCCAGGGAGGACCGGCGGAAACGTACACGGCCGCAGACGCAAGAGCGCTGGCCGCGACCGTCACGGCCGTCGCACGCCCCTTCCAGAATCCCGCCACCAGCCCGATAAACAGCGCCGTGAACGCGAAGTCGGCGCCCAATCGCTTCGGATCGCCCATGAGGGAGCCGCCGAGGGCGCCGAGCGTAGTGCTCATGACCCAGTTAAGCCAGAACAGGATCGCCGTTCCCGCGAAATAGGCGACGGTGAGCGGCCTCTCGAGCGCGCGGCGCTCCGACATGGCCCAGTTCTCGTCCGCCATGACGTAGACGCTGAGCGCCCGCTGCAGCGGCGTGAATCCGCGCATCTTTGGCGCGAGCGACGCGCCCATCAGCACGTGACGGAGATTGATCAGCAGGGTGGAAAACGCGAGCACCGTGATCGGCGCCGGCGCCCTCCAGATCTCCACCGCCGCGAACTGCGCACCTCCGGCGAAGACCAGCGCGCCCATCAACGCGACCTCCGCCGGGGACAGTCCCTTGCCGGCGCACAGCGCCCCGAACAGGAGACCGATGGGGATCGCTGCGATCATGGCCGGCGCGATGTCGCGCAAGCCCTCTCGGAATTCGCGAAAGGGAGATTGCATGCAGGGGCTCGGCGCAGGAAGGCGCGGACCTTGCCGAAGACGGGCGCCCAAGTCCACCCGCTTTCCGCCAACCCGAGCAGCTGGGGGCGCTGGCCTGGCCGCAGGGGCCCTAACGCGCCTCGCCCACCAGCTCCAGCCATGCGTCCTCGTCGATCACCTCGATCCCAAGATCCCGCGCATTCGCCAGCTTGGAGCCGGCGCCGGGGCCCGCGACGACCAGACTGGTCTTCTTCGAAACGGACCCGGAGACCTTCGCCCCAAGCCGCTCCGCCATGGCCTTGGCCTCCTCGCGGGTCATTTTCTCCAGCGATCCCGTGAACACCACCGTCTTGCCTGCCACGGGGCTTTCGGACGCGACCTCCTCGGGCGGCTCGGGCGTCACCTGCTTCAGGAGTTCGGCCACGACCTCCCGGTTGTGCGGTTCGCCAAAGAAATCCACGATGGACTCCGCCACCACGGGCCCGATGCCTTCAATGGACGTGAGCTCGTTCAGCGCGCCTGAGGCGGGCTCCGCCGCCGCGATAGCCCCGTCACGCAGGGCTTCCACGCTGCGGTAGTGGCGCGCCAGCAGCTTGGCCGTGGTCTCGCCCACGTGCCGGATGCCGAGCGCGAAGATGAAGCGATGCAACGCCACGCGCCGCCGCTCCTCGATGGCGGCGAACAGGTTGCGGACAGAGGTTTCGCCGTAGCCCTCGCGATCCTTCAGCCGCCGTAGCGACCGGGCGTCCCTCTCCTGCAGGCTGAAGATGTCCTGCGGCCGCGTGATGAGGCCCTCGCGGTAGAACATCTCGATCTGCTTGTCCCCCAGCCCCTCGATGTCGAACGCGTTGCGCGAGGCGAAGTGCTTCAGGCGCTCCACGGCCTGGGCCGGGCAGATCAGGCCGCCGGTGCAGCGGCGCACCACGTCCTCCTTGCCGGTCTTGGGGTCGATCTCCCGCACCGCGTGGCTGGCGCAGGCCGGGCAGACATGCGGGAAGTCGTACGGCTTGGCCCCATCCGGCCGCTTCTCCGGCACGAAGCCCAGAATCTGCGGGATGACGTCCCCGGCACGCTGCACGACCACGGTGTCGCCGATGCGGACGTCCTTGCGGGCGATCTCGTCCTCGTTGTGCAGGGTCGCGTTGGTCACCACGACGCCCCCCACTGTGACAGGCTTGAGCCGCGCCACAGGCGTCAAAGCGCCCGTGCGCCCCACCTGGATTTCGATGTCGAGCAGTTCCGTCGTGGCCTTCTCGGCCGGAAACTTGTGCGCCGTCGCCCAGCGCGGCGAGCGCGACACGAAGCCGAGCCGCCGCTGCAGGTCGAGGTCGTCCACCTTGTAGACGACGCCGTCGATGTCATAGGGCAGGTCCGCCCGCTGGGCCTCGATCTCGCGGTAGACGGCGATCATCTCCTCCACGCTCTCGCAGCGACGCATGAGAGGATTGGTGGGCAGGCCGAACCGAGCAAACGCCTCCACCATGCCGTGCTGTGTACGCGCCGGCATCGCGCTCACCTCGCCCCACGCATAGGCGAAGAAGCGCAGGGGCCGCGCCGCCGTGACACGGGGATCCAGCTGCCGCAGGGAGCCCGCCGCCGCGTTCCGCGGATTGGCGAAGGCCGGCTTGCCCTCGGCCTCCTGCCGGGAGTTCATGGCGGCGAAATCGGACTTGGTCATATAGACCTCGCCCCGCACCTCCAGAACCTCCGGCGCACCCTCGATGCCGTTGGGGATCTCCCCGATGGTGCGCACGTTCGCGGTGACGTCCTCGCCCTCCTCCCCGTCCCCGCGGGTGGCCGCCACCACCAGTTCGCCCCGCTCATAGCGCAGCGAGCACGACAACCCGTCGATCTTGGGCTCCGCGGTGATCGCCAGCGGCCGGTCGGTCGGCCAGTCCAGGAACCGGCGCACGCGGCCCACGAACTCGGCCACCTCCTCGTCCGAGAACACGTTCGCCAGGGACAGCATCGGCACGCGATGGCGCACCTTGGCGAATTTCTCCGAAGGCTTGGCCCCCACCTGCTCCAGCAGGCCCGTCGCGACGGCTGGGAACCGCGCCGCGATCGCCTCGGCCCGGCGGCGCAACGCGTCATACGCGGCGTCCGAGATGACGGGCGCATCCTGCTGGTGATAGCGGATATCGTGCTCCGCGATCTCCGCGGCCAGGGCAGCATATTCGGCCTTGGCCTCGCGCGCCGTCATCGCCTCGGGCGCAAGCGCCCGCAATGCCTCGCCCTTCGCCATTTCGCCCCCTAGTCCGCGGCTTCCAGAAGGCGCCGTGCGGCGGCGCGCGCCTCCTCGGTGATGGTCGCGCCCGCCAGCATCCGGGCGATCTCTTCCCGGCGCTGCGCCTGGTCGATGGGCAGCACACGTGTGGCGATCCGCTCCTCGCCCTCGATCGGGTTCTTCGCGATCAGGAAGTGCCGCTCCGCCCGCGCCGCCACCTGCGGCGCGTGGGTCACCGCCATCACCTGCACCCGGCCCGACAGCCGCGCCAGCCGCGCTCCGATCGCGTCAGCAACGGCCCCGCCGGCGCCGCTGTCGATTTCGTCGAAGACGAGCGTGGGCGCCGAGCCCTTGTCGGCCAGCACGACCTTGAGCGCGAGCATGAAGCGCGACAGTTCGCCCCCCGAGGCGACCTTCATGAGCGGACCGGGCCGCGTGCCGGGGTTCGTCTGCACCCAGAATTCGACCCTGTCGAAGCCCTCCGGCGCCCGGCCCGCCTCGTCCGTGTCGATCTGCACGATGAACCGCGCCCGCTCCAGCTTCAGCGGGGGCAGCTCAGCATTGACCGCGTCTTCCAGGGCCTTGCCGGCTTTCCGCCGCGCCTCGGACAGGGCCCGGGCGGCGCTGAGATACGCCGCCTCCGCCTCCCCGGCCTGGGCGCCGAGCGCTGCCAGGTGCTCCTCGCCATGCTCCAGGCTGTCGAGGTCGGCCCGGAAGCGCTGGCGAAGCGCCGAAAGGCCGTCCACGGGCACGTTGTACTTCCGTGCGGCCGCCCGCAGGGCGAAAAGCCGCTCCTCGGTCTTTTCAAGAACACGCGGGTCGAAGTCGGCCGCGCGTTGAGCCTCCTCGATTGCGACGCGCGCTTCCTCCAGCGCGTTCAGGGCGGCGTCCAGCGCCCGGATGCTCGGGCCGACGAGTTCCGGCGCCTGCGTGCCGCGCCGCTCCAGGCGGCGCAGCGCGCCGGACAGGCTCTCGATCGGAGAGCCTTGGCCGGCCACGGCTTCCAGGGCCTCATTGATCTCCCCGGCGACCTTCTCGGCCGCCATCATGCGCTGCCGCTCGGCCGCGAGTTCTTCCTCCTCACCCGGGAGAGGCGCCAGCTTGTCGAGCTCCGCGACCGCGTGGGTGAGAAAATCCGCCTCCTTGCGGGCCGCGTCGATCCGCGCCTGCTGGGCCGCCAAAGCGTCCCGCGCCGATTTCCACGCGCGATGGGCCTCAGCCACGGCGGCCGAGTCGCACCCGCCAAAGGCGTCGAGCAGGGCCCGGTGCGCTGCCGGATCCACCAGCGCGCGGTCATCGTGCTGGCCGTGTATCTCCACCAGCGCCGCCCCGATGTTGCGCAGCACCTGCACGCTGACGGGCTGGTCGTTCACAAAGGCGCGGGTGCGCCCGTCAGCGAACTGGATGCGACGGAGAATCAGGTCGCCTTCGTCCGGAATATCATGTTTGCGAGCCAGCGCTCGCGCCGGATGGGCCACGGGCAGATCGAACACGGCCGTGATCTGCCCCCGGTCCTCCCCGTGCCTGACGAGCCCGCCGTCGCCACGACCGCCGAGTGCGAGCGAAAACGCGTCGAGCAGGATCGACTTGCCCGCGCCCGTTTCTCCCGTGAGAACGCTGAGCCCCGGCCCGAACGGAATGTCGAGCCGATCGATGAGGACAATGTCGCGGATCGCGAGCTGAACGAGCATGGGCTATGTGTCGCGAGACACGCAGGAAAAATCAACAGGCGATGGTGTCTCACGCCGACAGCCCGACCGGCGGGACAGCCGGCGCAACGGGCGCGTGGCGGAGACGTCACGCGTCTCGGACGTCCTGCGCCGAAAGTCAGTGCCGAAGGACTTGGCTCACCGCCGGTGCGCCCGAATCAAAACAGCCGGGACAAGCCCGGCCATTCGCATTTCACGGAGCAGGCGGACTTTACGACTGGCCGATCCGGAAGGCCTTCATGGCCTTGCTCATCCAGGACCCGCCGTCTTCGCGGGGCTCCAGACCCTTGGTCTGCAGCAACGCGTATGTGTCCTTGTACCACTGACTGTCGGGGAAGTTGTGGCCCAGCACGGCGCCGGCGGTCTGCGCCTCGCTCACGATGCCCAGCGCCAGGTAGCACTCGGCGAGGCGCGCCAGCGCCTCCTCGACCTGCCGCGTAGTCTGGTACGAACTCACGACGGTGCGGAAGCGATTGATCGCGGCGGTGTAGTTGCGCTTCTGCAGGTAGAAGCGGCCCACCGTCATCTCGCGGCCGGCGAGTTGGTCCCGGGCGACCTGGATCTTGTACTTGGCGTCCGACGCGTATTCCGAGTTCGGCCAGCGCGTCACGACCTCCTGGAGCGCGAGCAGCGCCTTTTCGGTGCGCTCCTGGTCGCGGCTCACGTCGGGGATCTGGTTGTAGTACGACATGCCGACCATGTAGGCGGCGTAGGCCGCGTCAGGCGTCGACGGGTGCAGCGTGAGGTAGCGCTTGCCCGAGTTGATCGCCTCCTCGTAGTTGCGACCCGTGTAGTACGCGTAGGTCTGCAGGATGAGCGCCTTCTTGGACCACACCGAGAAGGGGTACTGCTTGTCGAGGTCGGCGAACTTCTTCGCAGCCGTGTCGTACTCGTTCTTCTTCAGGAGGCCGAGACCCTCGTTGTAGATCGTCTCCGCCGGGACCGAAGGGGTGATCTCGGGGGTGTACTTCTCCTCCTTCTCGAACGGGTTCAGGTTCGAGATCGTGTCGCAGCCGACCAGGGGCGCGAGCAGCGCGAGGGCAAGGAGCGAACGCGCGATTCGGGCGCCCTTCGGCGAAAGGAAACGGGTCTCGAAGCGCATGAAAGCTGGGCCCTCAGATGGACGCGATTCCCCGGACGGACCGGAGCTCGGAATGACGCGGGCCTGTTTAGCGCATGCTGGGCAGCACCGCTACCCGCGCAGGCCGCCTGTCACGAAAATGCCCGAACGTCGCCGTGGACGGCGACCTTCGGGCAACACAGCGCAGGTGTCAGTTGGTCTCGGCGGCGAAGGCCAGCGCCGGGCGAATCGCCGGCTCGGCATGGCCGACATCCCGGCGGCCGCCCTCGACGATCGCGTAGGCCGAGCGGTCCGCGAACAGCGCCTGGAGCACCGCCACGTTCATGCGGTGACCGCCGCAATAGGACCGGTAGCAGCCCAGGATGGGCGCGCCCGCGAGCGACAGGTCGCCGATGGCGTCAAGCGTCTTGTGGCGTACGAACTCGTCGGCGAACCGCAGCCCCTCTGGGTTGATCACGCCTTCGTCACCAAGCGCGACCGTGTTGTCGAGCGAAGCGCCAAGGGCGAAGCCCGCCTTCCAGAGGCGCTCCACGTCCTTCATGAACCCGAAGGTGCGAGCCCGCGCGATGTCGCGACGGAACGCGCCGGGCTCGAGATCCAGCACGCGCTTTTGGCGGCCGATCAGGGGCGTATCGAAATCGATCTCGACCTCGAGGCGGAACCCGCGGGCGAAGGGACGCAGTTCGGAAAAGGCGCGCCCCTGCTCCACCCGGACGGGCTTGAGAATTTTGATGTAGCGCCGATTGGCCACCTGCCGGACCAGGCCGACCATGTCGATGGCGTCCACGAACGGCGCGGAGCTGCCGTCCATGATCGGCACTTCCGGGCCGTCGATCTCGACCAGGGCGTTGTCGACGCCCAGGCCCGTAAAGGCGGCCATGAGGTGCTCGATGGTGGCGACGGCGCCGGAGTTCGCGTCGCCGATGATGGTGCAGAGCTCGGTGGCGCTGACTGCATTGTAGCGCGCCTCGATCTGGCGCTCGCGACCGCCTTCCAGGCCCGTCCGCAGGAACGAGATTCCGGTGTCGACGTCAGCGGGGTGGAGAACGATGCGAACCGGCGCTCCTGAATGGACGCCGACGCCCTTCAATTCCACGCGGTCGCGGAGAGTCGTCTGTTTTTGACCAGCCATCATACCGTTCCACACACCCGCCAGCGGCCTGATTTGCCTGCCGCCGATCGTCCGTGTTCTGTCAAACGCGCCCCTGCGAGAATTTTATGGAGGCATTGTTGTCGGACTCAGTCGAGCCCGTCTCGCGATTCGGAACATAGCGCCCGCCTAGAGTCGGGCCAAATCACGCTTTCTAACTGTTTGTAACACTCGCAAAACGTGTAACTCGTTACGTTCTCTTAGGGAATCTCTGGATGGTTACAAAAGGCTGAAGCCCGGCGCCTTGCGGCCCCGGGCTTCCTTCGCGTGATGGGTTGTGGATCGTCAGTTGGACTGGCGACGCAGGAAGGCCGGGATCTCCAGCTGGTCGTCCTCGAGCCGCTGGGTCGGACGGCCGTGCATGTCGAGGCCGCCCTGGGGCGCGCGCACCTGCGGGGCCGGGCGCTTGCCGTACTCCTGGTGGACGGAGGTCGGCTGCTGCGGCTGGGCCTGCGGCACGTATTGCGGCTGCGCGGCGCGAGGCTGGGGCGCAGCCTGCTGCGCCGGCGCCTGCGGGGCCTCGTCGCGATGCTCACGGCGCCCGAAGCCTGCCGCGGCGAGGCGCTCCATCAGGGTGACCCGCTTCTTCTCGGGCTGCGCAGCCGGAGCCGCTGCGGCCTGGACGGGCGCGCGCTCCTGCATGATGCGCTGGCCGGGCAGCGGCAGCTCGTCGACGCGCGGCATGCGCGGCGGGCGAACGACCTCCTCCGCGCGAGGCGGAATGAAGGCGGTCTGCTGGTGGACGGGCTCGGGCGCAGGCGCGCGCGGGGCCTCCGCCATCGGCTCATAGGCCGCCGCCTTGGGCTGCATCGGACGGAGCGTGACGTCGTTGTGCGTCATGGCGGGAGCCGGAGCCGGCTCGGGCTGCACATAGACGGGCGCGGGCTGCGGGGCGGGAGCGGGCGCGTGGACGATCGGAGCCGGTTCGGGCTGGGTCTCGATCCGCGGGATGGAACGGGCAGCCGCCTGGGCCATCTGCTCGTGGCGGGTGCGCACCTGCGTGCGCAGGCGCTCGGCGACCTCGGCGATGCCCTGGTCCATGGCGGGCGCGGCGCCCTTCTCGATCAGTTCGCTTTCGATGCCGGTCGCGACAACCGAGACGCGCACGATGCCTTCGAGCGAGTCGTCGCGCGTGGCGCCGAAAATCACGTTCGCGTCCTGGTCGACCTCCTCGCGGATGCGGGTAGCAGCCTCGTCGACTTCGTAGAGGGTGAGGTCGGAGCCGCCGGTGATGGAGATCAACAGGCCGCGCGCGCCCTTCATGCAGACGTCGTCGAGCAGCGGGTTGGCGATGGCGGCTTCCGCGGCGCGCAGGGCGCGCTTCTCGCCAGTGGCCTCGCCCGTGCCCATCATCGCCTTGCCCATCTCGCGCATCACCGCGCGAACGTCGGCGAAGTCGAGGTTGATGAGGCCTTCCTTGACCATGAGGTCGGTGATGCAGGCGACGCCCGAGTAGAGAACCCGGTCGGCCATCGCGAACGCGTCGGCGAAGGTCGTCTGCTCGTTGGCCACCCGGAACAGGTTCTGGTTCGGGATGACGATCAGCGTGTCGACGGCTTTCTGCAGCTCGTTGATGCCCGCCTCGGCCAGGCGCATGCGGCGCACGCCCTCGAATTGAAACGGCTTGGTCACGACGCCAACCGTCAGGATGCCCATGTCGCGCGCCGCGCGGGCCACCACCGGGGCGGAGCCCGTGCCAGTGCCGCCGCCCATGCCGGCCGTCACGAACACCATGTGCGCGCCGGACAGCTGGTCGCGGATCTCGTCGATGACTTCCTCGGCGGCCGCGCGGCCGACCTCCGGCTGCGAGCCGGCGCCAAGGCCCTCGGTGACCTGGATGCCCATCTGGATCACCCGGTCGGCCTTGGACATGGTCAGGGCCTGGGCGTCGGTGTTGCCGACGACGAATTCACAGCCCTGCAGGCCCAGCTCGATCATGTTGTTCACGGCGTTGCCGCCGGCGCCGCCGACGCCGAACACCGTGATCCGGGGCTTGAGTTCGCGAATGTCCGGAACCTTGAGATTGATGGTCATGTCCTTGGCCTCTCGTATGTCTGGGGCGCCCCGCAGCGCCTGTGTCTCGCCTGATGGGACCGCGGCCCGCCGCGCCTTGGTCCCGTTCCCTGTCAGAAACTATCCTTCAGCCACCGCCCCATTCTGGAAAAGTAGCCGTCCGTGCCAGTTGCACGGTACGCGCTCTGGCGGGGCGTGAAGTGCTCGAGCGCCGCCACCTGTGGGTAGACCAGCAATCCGACCGGAGCCGCGAAGGACGGCCCCTTCGCAGCCTCGGGCAGGCCCTGCACGCCGAGAGGGCGCCCGATGCGCACCTGCTTCGACACCAGCGTGCGCGCCAGCTCCGGCATCCCGGTCAGCATCGCGCCGCCACCCGCCAGGATCACCCGCCGCCCGGTTTCCGCCGAGAAGCCGGAAGCTTTTAGCCGATCGCGCACGAGCTCCAGCATCTCCTCGACGCGCGGGCGGATGATCCGCACCAGGTGCGACTTCGGAACGTGGTTCACCGCGTCGCGATCGTCCTCGTCCACCGAGGCCACCGCGATCGTCTCGCGCTCGTCGGAGGCGCTCGCGATGGTGGATCCGTAGAGCGTCTTGAGGCGCTCCGCGTGCGCCACGCTGGTCGAGAGCCCGCGGGCGATGTCCATGGTGATGTGGTTGCCGCCGACCGCGATCGCGTCCGTGTGCACCAGGTGGCCGCCCGCGAACACGCCGATGGACGTCGTGCCCCCGCCGAGATCGATCACGACGGCGCCCATCTCCGCCTCGTCGTCCACGAGGCAGGAGAGTCCGGCCGCGTAGGGCGTGGCCACCACGGCTTCGACGTCGAGGTGGCAGCGCTCGACCGCCAGCATCAGGTTGCGGACGGCGTTCTGGTCGGACGACACGACGTGCATGTCCACCCCGAGCTTCTCGCCCACCATCCCGTGCGGGTCGTTGATGCCCTTCGTCGCGTCCAGCGCGAAGCCGGTCGGAAGCGAATGGAGAACGGTCCGCCCCGGCCGCGCGCCGGTCGTGCTGGCCGCCTCGAGCACGCGATGGATGTCGCTGTCGCTGACCCCGGCGCCGCGCAGGCCCACATGGGCCTGGTAGCTCTCGGAGCCCAGCCGCCCGCCCGTCATGTTCACGATCGCGGCGCGGATCTCGACCTTGGCCATGCGCTCGGCCGCGTCCACGGCCAGGCGAATCGCATGCTCCGCGCTCTCCAGGTCCACGATCGCGCCGCCCTTGAGCCCGCGCGAGCGCTGGTGCCCGATCCCGATGATGCGCGCGCGGTGCGTGCGCCCGCGCAGGAGGTCGCTCTCGGCCGCGGGGTCCAGGCGCGCGACCAGGCAGGCCACCTTCGTCGTGCCGATGTCGATCACGGACAGGACCGTGCTCTTCCGCGGCGACAGCGGCTTGAGGCGAGGCGTCAGACTGGGGTGACGATGACTCACGTCGGGTTGCCCTTTGGCTTGAATTTGGCCTTGAGCTCTTCGGCGCGGGCCGTGGCGGCCTCCTCGCCCAGGCGCAGCACGACCCGGTCGGGCATCCGCAGGTCGATCGCGAGCACGTCCTTGTCGAGGATCTTCTGGTCTTTGATGAGCCCGGCCAGCCGGGTCAGCGCCCTCGCCGGGTTCTCCTCCGGCAGGCGCACGTCCACGCCGTTGTCCATCTTCAGGGTCCAGCGACGCTGGCCGACGAACATGCCGGCCCGCACATGGGCCTTCACGTCGGGCGCGCCGTCGAGCAGCTTGGTGAGGACCGACGCCTTGGCGTTGGCCCCCTCGCCCACGACCAGCGGCAGGTGATTGAACCGTGGATCGTTGAGGGTGTCGGTCACCGTGCCGTCCTGGGCGACGACATAGACCCGGCCCTCCTTCTGCCAGAGCGCGAAGGCCTCGCGCTCGACCAGCGTGATCGCCAGGCCGTTGGGATAGAGCTTGCGGACGGTGGCGTCCTTGATCAGCGGCACGTTCATCAGCCGCTCGCGGGCTGCGGCGGCGTCGAAAAACGGCAGGGAGCCGCGCGGGTCGATGCCCGCGACCTGGAGCACTTCGGTCTGGTTCAGCTCGACCAGGCCGCTGATTGCGACGTTCTGGATGCTGAAGCCCAGCGCCCGGGCGGCCACGTCCTGCGGCGCGCCGTAGAGGGCCACGAAATCGTCGTACTGCCCGCCCTTCACGGCGCCGAACAGTCCGACGGCGCCCAGGAATCCGAAAAGCAGGTAGCTGCCGATGTGGCGCGGAAGGCGCGACGAAACCCGCTCCGAAGCGCGCAGGACCGGCGGCCCCATGCGATTCGGGCGGCGCGTCGCCGCGGCGGACCGGCCCGCCGCAACGGCGGGAAGGCTCGCGCCGGCGTAGGCCGGCTGAGCCGTCAGCGGGGCCCCGAAGGGCCCGCTTACCGATCGCAGGAGGCGTCCTCCACCATCCATCGAACCAACTCACCGAAACTATGGCCCGCGTGGGCCGCCAATTCCGGCACAAGTGACGTCTCGGTCATCCCGGGCTGCGTGTTGACCTCGAGACAGACGAGTTCGCCGGTTCCGCCCGGCCGATCGTCGTATCGAAAGTCAGCGCGACTGACGCCCCGGCAGCCAAGTGCTTGATGCGCCGTTAACGCCAACTCTTGGACGAGTTGGTAAATATTCGGTTTAATTTCTGCCGGGAGCACGTGGATGGAGCCCCCCTTCGCGTACTTCGCATCGTAGTCGTAGAACACCCCGGTCGCAGGCCGGATATCGATCACGCCGAGCGGCTTGTCGCCCATCACGGCGCACGTAAGCTCCCGTCCCGCCACATAATTTTCGACAAGCATCATCTCCGAGAGGGCCCAGTCCTCCCGCGCCAGCTCCTGCGGCGGATGGGTCCGATCCTCCCTCACGATGATGACTCCCACGGAGGAGCCTTCGTTAGCAGGTTTGACCACGTAGGGCGGCTCCATGACGTGCCGCTTCGCCGCCTCGAGGCGGTGCACGGTGACGCCGCGGGGCACCGGCACGCCGGCAGCCGCCATCACCGCCTTGGCGCGGTCCTTCTGCATGGCGAGCGCGGAGGCGAGCACGCCAGAGTGGGTGTAGGGGATGCGCAGCATCTCCAGGATGCCCTGCATGATCCCGTCCTCGCCCCAGCGGCCGTGGAGCGCGTTGAAGACCACGTCCGGACGCAGGTCCGACAGCACGGCTGCGATGTTCCGGTCCACGTCGATTCGCGTGACGCGGTAGCCCTCGCCTTCCAGCGCGTTGGCGCAGGCCGCGCCCGAGTTGAGCGAAACCGTCCGCTCGGCGGAAAGCCCGCCCATCAGAACCGCGACATGCTTGGCCATGGTGTGTTTCTCCTTTGGCGAGCGCCCCTTCTCCCCCGGGAGAAGGCGTCAGCGAAGCTGACGGATGAGGGACTGGCGACCGGAAGCCCCGAGGGGGCGAGCCCTCGCGTCAGCCCCTCGTCCGACCGTGTCGCGCGACCTTCTGCTGAGGCGAGACGGATCGCGCGACGATGGACGCGTCAGGCCGGCAGCCCGACCCGCTTGATCTCCCACTCGAGCTCCACGCCCGATGTCTCACGCACGCGCCGGCGAACCTCCTCGCCCAGGCCCTCGACCTCGGCGGCGGTCGCGCCCGGATGGGCGATGAGGAAGTTCGTGTGCAGCTCCGAGACCTGCGCATGGCCCATGCGCAACCCACGGCAGCCGGCCTTGTCGACCAGCTCCCAGGCCTTGCCGCCCGGCGGGTTCTTGAAGGTGGACCCGCCCGTGCGCGTGTTCACCGGCTGCGACGCCTGGCGCGCCTGGGTGATATCGTTCATCTCGGCTAGGATCGCGGCGGGGTCCCCCGGACGTCCCTCGAACAGGGCTTCCGTGAAGATCACGTCGTCCGCCACGCCGCAGTGGCGGTACGTGAAGCCCATGTCGGCCAAGGCGTAGGTCCGGACGGTCCCGTCCCGCGACACGCCCCGGCAGGACAGGAGGACGTCCTTCGTCTCGCCCCCATAGGCGCCGCCGTTCATGCGCAGCGCGCCGCCGATGGCGCCTGGGATCCCACGCAGGAACGAGAGCCCGGCGACCCCGGCCTCCGCGGCTGTGCGCGCGACCTTCACGTCGGCGGCGCCGGCTCCGGCGCGGATGCGCAGGCCATCCGCCTGGATCTCCTGGAACGGCTTGCCGAGGCGGATCACCACGCCCGGCACGCCCCCGTCCCGCACCAGCAGGTTGGAGCCCAGCCCGACCACCAGCACTGGGATGCCGCCCGGGCAGCCGGCCAGGAAGGCCGCCAGGTCGTCCTCGTCGGCCGGAGAGTACAACGCCTGGGCAGGCCCGCCCGTGCGGAACCACGACAGGGGCGCCATGGGGGCGTTCGCCTCCAGACCGCCGCGCAGGCCCGGGACGGCGTCCCGCAGCTGGAGCGTGATGTCCGGGAAGCTCACTTCGCTTTGTCCAGGGCCGCGAGTTCGCCCGGCAGGGCGTAGGCCCAGTTGGTGATCGTGCCAGCCCCCAGGCACACGACGTAATCGCCTGGATGCGCCACGCCATAGACGAGGCTGGCCAACTCGTTGGGACCGGACAGTCGCAGGACGTTGCGATGTCCATGGGCCTTCAAGCCCTGGACCAGCGAATCGCGATCGGCGCCCGGGATCGGCTGTTCGCCGGCCGCATAGGTATCGGCCACGATCACCACGTCCGCGTCGTTGAAGCAGGTGGCAAACTGGTCGAACAGCGCGGAAAGGCGCGAGTAGCGGTGCGGCTGCACCACGGCGATCACCTGCCCAGTGGTCGACGCCCGCGCCGCGCGCAGCACGGCGGCGATCTCCACCGGGTGATGCCCGTAGTCGTCGAACACGGCGACGCCATTCCATTCGCCCGTGCGGGTGAAGCGGCGTTTCACGCCGCCGAAGGCGCCCAGCGCCTCGCGGATCCGGTCCGGCGTCATGCCGAGGTGATAGGCCACCGCGATAGCCGCCGTGGCGTTGAGCGCGTTGTGGTGCCCCGGCATCGGCATCGTGAGATTGTCGATGGCCGTCACCTCGCCCGTCTTGCGGTCGCGGACCTGCACGCGGAAGCGCGACCGCCCGCCCGTGAGGTCCACGTCCGTGAGCCGCACGTCGGCCTGCGGGTTTTCGCCGTAGGTGATGACCCGGCGGTCCTCGATCTTGCCAACCAGCTCCTGCACGGTCGGATGGTCGAGGCACATCACCGCGAAGCCGTAGAAGGGCAGGTTCTCCACGAAGGTGCGGAACGCGTCCTTGATGGCGTCGAAGGTCTTGAAGTGGTCGAGGTGCTCGGGGTCGATGTTGGTGATGATCGCCACGTCCGCCGGCAGCTTCAGGAACGTGCCGTCGGACTCGTCCGCCTCCACCACCATCCAGTCGCCGGCGCCAAGGCGCGCGTTGGTCCCGTAGGCGTTGATGATGCCGCCGTTGATGACGGTCGGGTCGAACCCGCCGGCGTCGAGCAGGGTGGCGACCAGCGAGGTCGTGGTCGTCTTGCCGTGCGTGCCCGCGATGGCGACGCATTGCTTGAGCCGCATCAGCTCGGCCAGCATCTCGGCGCGGCGCACCACCGGGAGCCGCTTCTCGCGCGCAGCCATCAACTCCGGGTTGTCTCGCTTGATGGCCGTCGAGACCACCACGACGGCGGCGTCGCCCAGCGCCTCGGCGTTGTGGCCGACCGAAACCTTGATGCCCTTGTCGCGCAGACGCTTGACGTTGGCGTTGTCCGAAGCGTCCGAGCCCTGGACCGTGTAGCCCAGGTTGTGAAGCACCTCGGCGATGCCGGACATGCCGATGCCGCCGATGCCGACGAAGTGGATGGGGCCGAGTTCGGTCGGCAGCTTCATGGGGCGGTCTCCATCATCGGGCGGAACCGGCGACCTCGATGACGAGATCGGCCAGACGCTCCGCGGCGTCGGGAATGCCCGCGCTTTTCGCCGCTTCCGCGGCCCGGGTCAAACCCGCGGTGTCGGCCAGGCTGGCCGACAACTCGGCCGCGAGCCTCTCCGGGGTGAAATCGGCCTGCCGGATCACGACCGCCGCGCCGATGGCTTCGAGGCTCACGGCGTTGGCCGCCTGGTCGCCATCCAGCGACCCCGGCAGGGGCACCAGGATCGCGGGTCGGCCGATCACGGACAGCTCCGCCACCGTGGACGCTCCGGACCGGGCCACAACCAGGTGCGCCTGCGCGATCCGGGCCGGCATATCGGTGAAGAACGGCGAGACCTCGGCTGCGACGCCCAGGCGCCCATAAATCTCGCGGACGCGGGCGAGGTCCTCTTCGCGCGCTTGCTGCACGAGCGAGAGCCGGGCCCGTTCCTCTGGCGCAAGCTTCTCCAGCGCGGGCGGGACGATGTCGCTCATCACCCGCGCGCCCTGGCTGCCGCCGAACACGACGAGGTTCAGCCTGCCGCCGGGCTGCGGCGGCGTGTAGGGCAGCTTGGCGGCTTCCAGCACCGGCAGGCGCACCGGGTTGCCGGTCTGCCGTTGCCTGGCCTTCAGCGGCCCCTCAACGCCCCGCACCTGCGGGAAGCCGGTCGCGATGATGCGGGCGCGCGGCGCCAGCAGCCGGTTGGCGCGGCCCAGGATGCCGTTCTGCTCGTGAATGATGGTCGGCACGCCCCGCAGCGCGGCGGCCAGCACGGGCGGGACGGTCGGGTATCCCCCAAAACCCACCACGGCGGCGGGCTTGAGCCGGCCGATCAGGGTCCAGGCCGCCAGGACGCCCTGCGCGAGCTTGAGGGCCGCCCCGGCCATCTGGACGGGCGAGCGCCCGCTCGGCGTGGCGGACGGGATCTCGTGCGTCTCTACGGCCGGGAAGGCGTTTCCATATTTGGTCGCCCGCTCGTCGGTGGCGAGATGCACGGCGAGCCCGCGCGCCGCCAGCGCATGGGCCAGCGCCTCCGCCGGGAACAGGTGCCCGCCGGTGCCGCCGGCCGCGAGCAGGATGGGGCCGCGCGCCATCAGGCGTAGGCCTCCTCGGTATGCTCGGGCACGATCCGGTCATAGATCTCGGCGCGAGGCCGCCGCCGCGTGACGGCCAGCAGGAAGCCCATCGCGAGCGCCAGCGAGATCAGCGAGGAGCCGCCATAGCTGATGAAGGGCAGCGTCATGCCCTTGGCGGGCATGAGGTGCACGTTCACGGCCATGTTGATCACCGACTGGAGCCCGAACAGCATGACGAGGCCTGCGGCAGCGAGCCGGCAGAACGGCTCCTCGTTGCGCCGCGACAGCACGAGGCCGCGCAGCACCACCATCGCGAAAATGGTCAGCAGGCCGATGCACACCAGGATGCCGAACTCCTCGGCCGTGACGGCGAAAATGAAGTCCGTGTGGCTGTCCGGCAGGATGCGCTTGACGGTGCCTTCCCCCGGCCCCTTGCCGAGCCAGCCGCCCTGAACGAAGGAATCGATCGCGTTGTCAACCTGGAACGTGTCACCCGACGCCGGATCCAGGAAGCGGTTGATGCGCGCCGCCACGTGCGGCAGCACATGGTAAGCGATGAACAGCCCGAACATGCTGACGCCGCCGAGCCCCGCCACCCAGAACAGGTGCAGGCCGGACAGGAACACGAGGCCGCACCACACCAGCGTGATCAGCATGGTCTGGCCGATGTCGGGCTGCAGCACCAGCGGCACGATGGTGCAGGCCAGCAGCATGAAGCCCACGACCGTGCCAGGCACGTCCTTGCGGCGCCCGCCTTCGGAGAAGGCCCAGGCGGCCAGCACCACGAAGGCCGGCTTCACGAACTCGGAGGGCTGAATGGCGCCGCCCGGGAAGTTGATCCACCGCTTGGCGCCCTTCACCTCCACGCCGAACAGCAGCGTGCAGACCACCAGCGCCATCGCGATCACGTAGATGATCAGCGCGGTGCGGCGCACGTGGCGCGGGCTCATCATGCTGATCCCGAACATCACGGCGAGCGCCGGGACCATGTACTTCACCTGGTTCGACACGAAGTGGAACGTCGGCAGCCCCAGGCGCTCCGCCACGGGCGGGCTGCCCGCCATGCACAGCACGATGCCGAGCACCATCAGCACCAGCAGGCTGAACAGGAGGAAACGGTCGACCGTCCACCACCACTGCGCGAAGGGCGAGCGTTCCAGACGTGACGGCATGGGTCAGGCCTTTCCGACAGGGGCGACGCCCGGCAGGGCGAGGACGAGGTCGCGGAAATGCGCGCCTCGTACTTCGAAGTTGGGATACTGGTCGTAGGACGCGCAGGCAGGCGACAGCAGCACGACGGGCTCCGGGGCGTCGGAAGCGACGGCGTCGGCCGCCGCCGCCGCGACCGCGTTGTCCAGCGTCTCGCAGCGGGCGTACGGGACCTTGCCGTCCAGCGTCGCCGCGAAGGCGTCGGAGGACTTCCCGATCAGGTAGGCCTTCGCCACGCGCCCGAACCAGGGGGCGAGCGGCGCGATGCCGCCCTCCTTGGGGACGCCGCCGATGATCCAGTGGATGGCCGACGGGAAGGCCGCCAGGGCCTTCTCGGCGGCGTCGGCGTTGGTGGCCTTGCTGTCGTTGACGAACAGGACCTTGCCGGCCCGCCCCACCTGCTCCATCCGGTGCGCCAGGCCAGGGAAGCTGGCGAGCCCGCGGCGGATGGCCAGTTCATCGGCTCCGATCGCCTCCAGCGCCGCGATGGCGGCGGCAGCGTTCTGGGCGTTGTGGGCGCCGCGCAGCGAGCCGATCCCGGCCAGGTCGGCGAGCACGATGCGCAGCCCGTGGGTCTTGCGCACGATCACGTGGTCCTCGGCGTAGAGCCCCTCGTCGAGCGGCCGGTCCACGGAGATCGGGACCACGGTCCGGCCGGCGGCCTTGAGCCGGTCCACGATGGCGCGGCACCAGTCATCGTCCACGCCCACCACCGCTGTCCCCGCCCCCGCGACGAGCCGCTCCTTGATGCCGGCGTAGTTCTCCATGGAGCCGTGCCGGTCGAGGTGATCCGGCGTGACGTTCAGCAGCACGCCGACCGTGGGCGCCAGCGACGGCGCGAGGTCGATCTGGAAGGACGAGCACTCCACCACATGCACCCGCCCCGGCGCCGGCGGCTCAAGGGACAGCACGGCCGTCCCGATGTTGCCGCCCATCTGCGCGTCGAGCCCGGCCTCGCGCACCAGGTGGGCGATCAGCGCCGTCGTGGTGGACTTGCCGTTGGTCCCCGTAATCGCGATGAACGGCGCGTCCGGGGCCCGCAGCGCCCGTTCGCGGCAGAACAGCTCGACGTCGCCGATCACCTCGACGCCCGCGGCCCTGGCCTTCTCCACCGTCCAGTGCGGCGTGGGGTGGGTCAGCGGCACGCCGGGGGACAGGATCAGGGCCGCGAAGCCCGACCATTCCGCCTCGGCGAGGTCCACCACCGGGATGCCGGCCTCCACGGCCTTGCCGCGCGAGGTCGGCTTGTCATCCCAGGCCGCGACCATCGCGCCGCCGGCGGCGAGGGCCTGCGCAGTGGCGAGCCCGGAGCCACCCAGGCCGAACAGGGCGACCGATTGGCCGGAGAAGCAGGTGACCGGGATCATGCTCACCTCAGCTTCAGGGTGGATAGGCCGACAAGCGCCAGCACGATGGCGATGATCCAGAAACGCACCACGACCTGCGGCTCCGACCAGCCGAGCTGCTCGAAATGATGGTGAATCGGCGCCATCCGGAACACGCGCTTGCCGGTCAGCTTGAACGACGCCACCTGGATGATGACCGAGAGCGCCTCCAGGACGAACAGCCCGCCCACGATGGCGAGCACGATCTCGTGCTTGGTGGCGACCGCCACCGTGCCCAGCATGCCGCCAAGCGCCAGCGAACCCGTGTCACCCATGAAGATCTGCGCCGGCGGCGCGTTGAACCACAGGAACCCGATGCCCGCTCCGATCATGGCTCCGCACAGCACGGCGAGTTCGCCCGTGCCCGGCACGAAGTGGATCTGGAGGTAGTTCGCGTAGATCGCGTTGCCCGACAGGTAAGCGATGAACCCGAAGGTCGCGGCGGCGATCATGACCGGCACAATGGCGAGTCCGTCGAGCCCGTCCGTGAGGTTCACGGCGTTCCCAGCCGCCACGATCACCAGCGCCCCGAAGGCGATGAAGAACACGCCCAGGTTGATCAGCAGGTCCTTGAAGAACGGCACCGCCAGCGCCCCGGCGAGCCGCACCGCGCCGTAGCCGGTCATCTTCGGGATGACGTAGGCGATCACCACGCAGGCCGCGCCCGCGATGATGAATTCGAGCGCCAGCCGCGAGCGGCCGCCGAAGCCCTTGTGGCTCTGCTTGGTGACCTTCAGGTAGTCGTCATAGAAGCCGATCGCCCCGAAGCCGAGGGTCACCGCCAGCACCACCCAGACGTACGGATTGGCGAGGTTGCCCCACAGCAGGGTCGAGACGAGGAAACCCGACAGAATCATGAGCCCGCCCATGGTGGGCGTGCCCTTCTTGGCGAGGTGACTCTGCGGGCCATCCGTGCGGATCGGCTGGCCCTTCCCCTGCTTGATGCGCAGGCTTGCGATGATCGCCGGGCCGAAGAAAAACACGAAGAACAGGGCCGTCGCGGTCGCCGCGCCGGTGCGGACCGTGATGTATCGGAAGACGTTCAGGATGCTGAGCGTCGCGGAGAATTCGGAGAGCCAGGCAAGCATTGGAACAGCGATCTCAGGCGGCGTTGGTCGCGAAGCGCGACTTCAGGGCGGCCACGATGGCGCCGGTGCGGCTCCCGTTTGACCCCTTCACGGTGACGACGTCGCCGGCGCGCAGCGCCGCCAGCACGGCGCCGGTGAGTTCGGCGGCGCTCGGCGCATAGGCGCCCCGCTTCTCCAGCGGCAGCGCCAGCCACAAATTCTTCATCAGGGGCCCGGCCGCGAACACGAGGTCCACCCTGTTCTCCATCACGGCCCCGGCGAGGCCCGCGTGAAGCGCCGGACCCTCCGGCCCCAGTTCCAGCATATCGCCCAGCACGGCGATCCGGCGTCCCCTGAGCCCAACCGGCGCTTGCCCGAGCACGCCGAGGGCGGCGCGCATGGACGCCGGGTTGGCGTTGTAGCTTTCGTCGTAAAGCGCGATCTCGCCGCCGGGCGCCGGCAGGCGGATCTGCTCCCCGCGGCCCGTGGGCGGAGTGACGTCGGCCAAGGCGATGGCCGCCAGGGCAAGGTCGGCGCCGAGCGCCTGCACGGCGCCGAGCACGCCCAGGCTGTTCAGGGCCACGTGCTTGCCGGGGCTGCCGATCCGGAACGTGGCGGCCTCCCCGAACAGCGTCGCCTCGACGATCGACTGGTCCGGGTGCAGGATGACGCGCGTCATCCGCACGTCGGCCTCGGGGTGCTCGCCGAAGCTCACGATCCGGCCTGCGGGAGAGGCCTCGGCGGCCCGGCGGAGGCGCTCGTAATGGGGGTTATCCCGGTTGATCACCGCCGTGCCGCCTTCGACGAGGCCGGAGAAGATCTCGGCCTTGGCGTCTGCGATCGCCTCCACGGAGCCGAGGTTCTCCAGGTGCACCGGCTCGACCGTGGTGATCAGCGCCACATGCGGGCGCACCATGGCCACAAGCGGGGTGATCTCTCCGGCGTGGTTCATGCCAATCTCGAACACGCCGAACCGGCTGTCCGCCGGCATGCGCGCGAGCGTCAGCGGCACGCCCCAGTGGTTGTTGTAGGACGCCGCCGAGGCGTGCGTGGCGCCCTGGGCCGACAGCACCGTGCGCAGCGCCTCCTTGGTCCCCGTCTTTCCGACTGAGCCCGTCACCGCGACGATCCGCGCCTGGCTGCGGGCGCGCGAGGCGCGCCCGAGCGCCACCATGGCCTCCAGCACGTCCGGCACGGCGAAGAGCGGGCCCTTGCCGGCGAACTCCCCGGCCCGGCTCTCGAGCACCACCGCGGCCGCGGCGCCATTCTCCAGGGCGGCGGCGACGAAGTCGTGCCCGTCCCGCGCGTCCCCCTTGATGGCGAAGAACAGGTCGCCCGGCTTCAGGGTTCGCGTGTCGATGGACACCCCGCTCACGTCGGGCGCGCCCCCAATTGCGCGAGCCTGCATCGCTTCGACCAGGGCTGCGCCGGTCCAGAGGGCCGAGGCGGGAATGGAATGGGGATGTGTCACGGCTCAAGCCTCGGCGAGCGCGGCTGCCACCGCGTCATGATCGGAGAAGGGAAGCACCCGGTCGCCTATGATCTGGCCCGTTTCATGGCCCTTGCCGGCCACCAGCAGGACATCCCCAGGCTGAAGCTCGGCGACCGCCGTGCGGATCGCCTGCGCTCGGTCGCCGATTTCGCGCGCTCCGGTGGCGGCGGCCAGGATTTCGGCCCGGATCGCGGCGGGATCCTCGCTGCGGGGATTGTCGTCGGTCACGATAACCGCGTCCGCCTTCTCGATCGCGATCGCGCCCATGATGGGCCGCTTGCCGCTGTCCCGGTCGCCTCCACAGCCGAACACGCAGACGAGCCGGCCGGCGGCGTAGGGGCGCAACGCGTCCAGGGCGCTCGCCAGCGCCTCCGGCTTGTGGGCGTAGTCCACCACGGCCAGCCCGCCGTTGCGCTCGCCGATCCGTTCCAGCCGCCCCTTGACGCCGGACAACGCCGGCAAGGCGCCCAGCACGGCGTCGAGGTCCTCGCCGGCGGCAAGCGCGAGTCCGGCGGCCACCAGCGCGTTGGACGCCTGGAAATCGCCAACCAGCGGCAGTCGCGCCTCGAACCGGCGGCCGGCGGCCTCGAGCACAAGCGCCTGGCCGAATCCGTCGCGCTCCAGCGAGAGGAGGCGCAGGCTCTCTCCCCCGCGTCCGACCGTCATGACATGCAGCCCCCGCGCCTTCGCGGCCGCGGCGACGTCCTCCGCATGGGCGCCGTCCGTGTTCACAACGGCCGTCGAGCCGCCGGGCAACAGCGTATCGAAGAGCCTGAGCTTGGCCTTCAGGTACTCCTCGACCGTCGGGTGATAATCGAGATGGTCCCGGCCAAGGTTGGTGTAGCCGGCCGCCACGAGCCGAACGCCGTCCAGCCGCCGCTGGTCGAGGCCGTGGGAGGATGCCTCCATGGCGAGATGCGTGACGCCGTCACCGGCCAGCCTGTCTAGCGTCTGATGCAGGGTGACCGGGTCCGGCGTGGTGAGGGACCCGTACACGGCGCCGTCCGGCGCCACCACCCCGATGGTCCCGAGGCTGGCCGAGCGCCGTCCGCACGCCGCGAAGATCTGACGCGTGAACTCGGCGACCGACGTTTTGCCGCTCGTGCCCGTGACAGCCACGATGGTCGCCGGCTGGCGCGGGTACATGCGGGACGCAGCAAGCGCCAACGCGCGACGCACGTCGTCCACCTGAACATAGGCCACGGCCGGATCGAGGCCCGCCGGCCGCGCCGCTTCCCCGACCACCGCGGTCGCGCCTGCCGCGACGGCCGCCGGGGCGAACGAGAGCCCGTCCGCCTTCACGCCCGGCACGGCGAAAAAGGCGAAGCCCGCCGCAGCCTTGCGGCTGTCGGCGGTTACGCCCGCGACCGGGCGCTCGCCGTCCGGCCCGGAGACCTGGGGCAGGAGGTCGGACAACTTCATCAGCGGGCTCCCCAGGCCCCGAGGCGGGCCATGAGCGGGAACGGGGCGACTGGCGGATCGAACCGGGGCGGCAGGCCCAGCATGGGCGCGACGCGCTCGATCACCTTGCCGGTCACGGCGCCCGCGTTCCAGGCGGCGGTGGCGTAGCCGTAGGTCTCCGGCAATCCCTGCGGCTCGTCGTAGATCACCAGGAACAGGTATTTCGGCTTGTCCGCCGGCGCAATCGCCATGAAGGTCGTGAACAGCCGGTTCTTGCTGTAGCGCCCGCCGATCACCTTCTCGGCGGTGCCCGTCTTGCCGCCCACGAAGTAGCCCGGGATGGCGGCCTTGGTGGCGGAGCCCTTCTCGGCGTTCAGACGCATCACGAAGCGCAGCGCCTCGCTCGTCTCCGGCTTGATCACCCGCTGGCCGACCTTGGCCGCCTCCTCGGCCGAGCGCTTCAGGAAGGTGGGCGTGAACATGACCCCGCCGTTCACCAGCGCGCCCACGGCCGCCACGGCCTGCATGGGCGCAACCGCAAGGCCGTGCCCGAACGCGATCGTCATCGTGTTCAGCTCGCCCCAGCGGGCCGGCACGATCGGCTCGGCGCTCTCCGGCATCTCGGTCCGCATGCGGTCGAGCTGCCCCATCTTCTTGAGGAACTCCTTGTGCCCCTGCACGCCGATCACCATGGCCATGCGGGCCGTTCCGATGTTCGACGAGTGGATGAACACCTCCGGCACCGTCAGGATGCGGTTGGTGCCGTGGTAGTCGTGGATGCGGAAGCGGCCGTAGGCCAGCGCGCCACGGGCGTCGAAGGTCGAGTTGATGCTCACCTTGCCGCTGTCCAGCGCCATGGCGGTGGTCAGGGCCTTGAAGGTGGAGCCCATCTCGTAGACGCCCACCGTCATGCGGTTGATCCGGTTCGGATCGAGCGCGTCCACGGGGTTGTTGGGATCATAGTCGGGCAGGGACGCGAGGGCGACGACCTCGCCCGTCGTGACGTCCAGGATCATGCCGGCGCCGGCCTTGGCCTTGTACTTTTCCAGGCCTTTGGCGACCTCGTCGCGCAGCGCATGCTGGGCGCGCAGGTCGATCGAAAGCTGGACAGGCTTCAGGTCCGTCGATTGCCGGGCGAAGCCGGCGAGGCCGAGGTCGGCCATGCCCTGGCCGTCGATCCACTTCTCGATCCCGGCGATGCCCTGGTTGTCCAGGTTGGTGAAGCCGAGCACGTGCGAGAGCGCCACCCCGTTGGGATAGACCCGCTTGTGCTCGGGCATGAACCCCACGCCCGGCAACCCGAGGCGATAGACCTCCTGCTGCTGCTTCGGCGTGATCTCGCGCTTCACCCACACGAAGCCCTTCTTGGACCCCAGCTTCTCGCGCAGGTCCCGGGCGTCGACGTCCGGCAGCACGGCCGTGAGCAGCTCGACGGCCTCGTCCTTGTCGATGATGCGCTTGGGCTCGGCGAACACGGACACTGTCTTGACGTCGGTGGCCAGGATCTCGCCGTTGCGGTCGATGATGTCCGGCCGGACGCCCGCCGTTTCCTGCTGGGCGCGCTTGTAGGTGGTCGGCGGATCGGGCCGAAGCCCCAGTTGGACCAGCCGTCCCGCGATCACGGCGTAGATGATGGTGAAGCCAGCAGCGACCAGGAACACCCGGTGCCCGCTCTTGTCGAGCCGCATCCGGAACAGGTTCTGCACGCCGCCGATCATCCGCCGGCCCAGGGGCGTGCGCTGCTTCTCGGCGCCATCGTCGAGGAACGGATCGGGAGAGCCCTGCTGGTCGCTCATGCGATCCTCACTGCTGCTTCTTGCGAATGGTGGCGGTGGTTGTCGTCGTGTCGGCGCGGGCTGCGCCGGGCGTCGGCGCTGGCGTGTTGGTCGGCGCCGCGAGGCCGAGCGCCTCCAGCTTCTTGCCGATGGAATCCACCGGCGCCGGGCGCTGCGGGATGTCCGACCACTTCGCGATCTGCTGCACGGACGCGGGCTGCGTGTCCGTGTACGCCTCGGCCAGCGCCTGCAGCCGGTCGGGCTTGTTCAGGAACTGCCACTCGGCCCGCAGCACCGCGATGGCCTCGCGCTCGCGGCCGATCTGGTTGCGCAGCTTGGCGGCCTGCTCGGTGAGCCGGATGGTGTCGTACTTGATCCGGTAGGCGTAGAGCGCCGAACCGATCAGGGCCAGGATCGCGGCTAGGTGGAGAAAACGGCGCATCTCACCGGCCCTTCGTTGTGCGGCCGCCACGCGACGCGGGGGGCGTCGCAGGGGCCGTGGTGCGCTCCGCGGCGCGCAGCTTGGCCGAACGGGCGCGGGGATTGGCTCTCAGTTCGTCGTCCTGCGCCGTCAGGGGACGCTTCGTGACCAGGGTGAAGGTCGGCGCGCGCTGCGCCGCAGCTGGCGCGTGGCGCGATGGCGCAGCCTCGCGCCCGGCCCGCTCGGCCATGAACCGCTTCACGATCCGGTCCTCGAGCGAATGGAAGGTGACGACCACGAGCCGACCGCCCGGCTTCAGCACGCGTTCGGACGCTTCCAGCGCCCGCTCGAGTTCGCCGAGCTCGTCGTTCACCGCAATGCGCAGCGCCTGGAAGGTGCGTGTTGCCGGATGGATGCCGTCCGGGCTCTGCCTCACGACTCGGGCGACGATGTCGGCCAGCCTTCGGGTTGTCTCGATACGCTCTTCCTTGCGCGCAGCCACGATGGCGCGCGCAATGGCGCGGGACCGGCGCTCCTCCCCGTAGGCGTAGATGAGGTCCGCGAGCGGCCCCTCCTCCATGCCGTTCACGAGGTCGGCCGCGCTTTCACCGGCCTTTTCCATGCGCATGTCGAGCGGGCCGTCGAAGCGGAAGGAGAACCCCCGCTCCGCGTCGTCGAGCTGCATGGAGGAGACGCCGATGTCGAGCACGAGGCCATCGAGGGGCACGAAGCCGTGCGCCTGGGCGACGCCCTCCAGGTCGCCGAAGCGCGCCTGGGCCAGCACGAGGCGACCCTGCATGGCTTCGACAAGCGCCTGCCCGGCCGCGATCGCCTCCGGGTCGCGGTCCAGCGCCAGCACGCGCAGGTCCGGATGGCTCTCCAGGATCGCGCGCGTATAGCCGCCGGCCCCGAAGGTCCCGTCGAGATAAAGGCCGCCTGGCCTGGGAGACAGGGTGTCGAGAACTTCCCGCGCCAGCACGGGAACGTGACGAACCGGTCCGCCAGCGGCGCTTGAGTGTCGAGCGCCGCGATCCGTCATCGTTCCCGTGCTCCGGGCGCAGAACTCGGCCGTAAACCGCCGAGCTCCTTCTTGAGATCCCTCACCTTTCGCCTGGCCTCGTCGAGATGACGTTGGAAACGAGAGGGCTCCCAAATCTGGAATTTGTGCCCCAGCCCCACGAAGGTCACCGCATCTGTGATTCCGGCGTGAGCCTTGAGCGTTTCGGTCAGGCTGACCCGGCCCTCCGGATCGACCTTCAGCACCTCGCTGATGCCGTAGAGCGCCGTCGAGAAGTGATCCCGTTCGTCCGAGAACGGCGGGAGCTGCTCGATGAGGCTGTCGATCTCCCGAAGCAGACCGTTGCCTCCGGCGTCCAAGGCGTCCGCCTCCAGCGACGGATGCACGTAGAGCCCCTCGAAGCCGTCCCTCGCCAGGACGGCCCTGAACGACGCCGGGATCGATACGCGACCTTTCGCATCCAGTTTGTTGGTGAAGCTGGAGACGAAGCGATCCATCGAGACCCGGATCCACGCACACCGCGGGAGACGCCGCCTCGGCGTCCGCGATCCCCTCTCCGCTCCGGCCGCAAGAGGCCTTCACCGATCCGGCGGCCTCTGCCGGAAGGGTCTGGCTCCTGTGCGACAAGTACGCTTCGAACGGGATGATTTGGGATAGCATGGGACAGTATGGTCGTCAATGGACGCGCGCCGGCGCGACGACGCTGGCTCCGCATGGGGCATTACGGTGCGGTAACGTTAACGAAGGGTTGAAAGGCGGGTTGAACACACCGCCCATGCCGTCCCATGGAGCCGCTTTCGGACCGGGCCCCGTCTTTCGCGTGGATCGGCGCCAAATTGGGCATGCCTCAACCAAACGTTGGGAAATTGCTGCCAGACCTTGGCTAATCGCGAAGCTCAGGAGTGAGGCTTCTCTCCGTGGACACCATTCATCCTCTCGCCGTGCTGCGCAGGCGCACCGGGCTGCTCCTGGCTGGAGCCCTGGTCCTGAACCTTCCCCTGCTCCTGATGGTGGGCTGGTGGCACGGGACGCTGGGGTGGGCCGTCGAGCTTCCCATGGCGGCGCTCGCCCTCGCGGCGGCGGCGGTGGCGCGACGCGGCGACGAGTTGGGTCCTCGCCTCCTGATAGGACTCTCGGTGGTGGCGCTGGTGGCCGCGATGGTGGCCCGGGCTGCCGGGCCCTGGCAGGGCGACGGCCACATCTATTTCTTCTCGGGCTTCGCCGTCCTGGCCGCCTTCGCGTGCCCGATCACCGTGGCTGCGGCAGGCGCCGCTGCCGCTCTCTACTACGTCGTGGGAGCCCTTCTCGCTCCCGCATATCTCTTCCCCGCCGGGGAGGGACTTGCGATCAAGGTCCTCATCCACGCCGGCGTGGCGCTCGGCGAAGCCGCCATCCTCATCTGGCTCACCCTGACCCTGAAGTCCCTGTTCGGCCGCGCCGACGCCCTGCTCCAGGAAAGCGTGGCCGCGGCCACCGAGACCGCGACGACGCTGTCGGCCGTCGACAACTCCCCGGCGATGCTGATGATCACGGACCCCGACGGCGTCGTACGCTTCGTGAGCCGCGCGCTGGTCGCCTACCTCGAACGGCTGGCGCCGGATCTGCGCGCCGGCGATCCCGGCTTCTCTTTGGAGCGCATGGTGGGCCAGCGGGCCTCCGCGCTTCTCGACAACCCACGTTTCCGCCGCATCTCCGACGCGCGGCAGGACCGACCGACGGATTACGCGTGCGGCTCCTACCGGGTGGACGTGCGCGCCACGCCGATCCGCGTGGACGGCGCGCTGACCGGCCACATGCTGGAATGGCGGGACGTCACCGCCGAACTCGCCGCCCAGAAGGAAGTCGCCGCGCTGGCGGCCGCAACCGCCTCGGGAGACTTTTCCAGCCGCATCGCGCTCGAGGGCAAGACCGGGTTCCTGCTCGACCTGGCCAAGGCCATGAACGAGACCAGCGAAGTCGTCGACACGGCCACCCGCGAGCTGGCCGAGGCCCTCGTGGCGCTCTCCCGCGGCGACCTCACCCGGCGGATCGAGACGCATCAGCGGGGCCGGCTGGAGGAGCTCAAGGACGCCTTCAACCAGACCGTCGATCATCTCGCGGCGAGCGTCGCCACGATCCAGTCCACGGCTGTGGACGTCTCCACGGCCGCCACCCAGATCAAGAGCGGCGCGGACGATCTGGCCCGCCGCACGGAGGAGCAGGCGACCGACCTCGCCCGCACGGCCGCGACCTGCGAGACATTGACCGGCTCGGTCCGCGAGAGCGCCGACGCTTCCCGGCGCGCGGCCGCGCTGGCCAACGAGGCCATGAAGGTGGCCGACGACGGCGGCGCGATCGTGAACGACGCCGTGAGCGCCATGGCCCGCATCGAGGAGGCCTCGGCCCGCATATCGGACATCACCACCGTGATCGACGAGATCGCCTTCCAGACGAACCTGCTGGCGCTCAACGCCGCCGTGGAGGCCGCCCGGGCCGGCGAGGCAGGCAAGGGATTTGCCGTCGTGGCCGCCGAGGTGCGCACCCTGGCGCAGCGCTCCAGCAACGCCGCCAAGGACATCACTGGGCTGATTGCGTCCTCCGGCGCCCAGATCACCGAGGGCGTGCGCCTCGTCCGCTCCACCGGCGACGCGCTCGGCCGCATCGTCGCGGCCTCCCACAAGGTCTCCGCGACGGTGCAGGAGATCTCGGAAGCCGCCGCTCGCCAGAGCCGCGGCATCGAGGAGATGGGCGCCGCCGTGGCCCACGTGGACGGCTCCACGGAGCAGAACGCCGCGCTCGCCGAGCAGAGCGCCGCCGCCTCGGAGACGCTGGCGAGCCTCATCGGCGCGCTGAACCAGCTGGTCGCGACCTTCCGCACCAGCACGAGCGCGCCGCGCGCCTTCGCGTCCCGCTGGGCCGCCTGAGCGGGCCGATGCGGGGCGACGGAGCCTCCTGGAAGATGATGCCAGCCGGCCTGTAAGCCGGGTTCTGTAGGGCCGCGGCGCTTGCGCGTCGCGACGTGACGGCCATTCCTCTGGGACGGTCGTCGCCGACCGCCTCAAGCAACCAACCCGGACGACAAGGGCTCGAGACGCCCCCGCGGTGGTCGCCCACCGCCGTCGCCCCTATTCGGTTTTGCTCCCGGCGGGGCTTGCCATGCCGCTCCCGTTGCCGGTCGCGCGGTGCGCTCTTACCGCACCCTTTCACCCTGACCCCGGCCGGAGCCGAGGCGGTTTGCTTTCTGTGGCGCTATCCCTGGGGTCACCCCCGCCGGACGTTATCCGGCGCCGTGTCTCGATGGAGCCCGGACTTTCCTCCCTCCTCGCGGAGAGCGGCCGTCCGGCCGACTGGCGAGCGTGGTATGGGGGCCCGGGGCGGCGCGGTCAAGGGATGCGCGCCGCCTTCGTGCGATCAGCTCGCGCTGGCCATGATCGACTGGGCCTTGCCGCAATAGGCGCGATTGGCCGCGCTGGCGCGGCGGGCGTAATGGCCGCTCTGGTAGCGCATCACGGTCGCGCAGGTGGAGCCGCCCGACATGCGGTAGGCCTGGGCCAGGTACTTCATGCCGTAGGTCAGGTTCGTCTCGGGGTTCTTGAGCCCGGCGGCCCCGCCCGAATAGCCCAGCCCGCGGGCGGTCTGCGGCTTGATCTGCATGAGGCCCACGGCGCCGCCGTTGGACGCGCCCGGGTTGTATCGGCTCTCGATCCGCACCACCGCATCGGCCAGCGCGAATGGAACGCCGTTGGCGGCCGCGTGCTTCGCGATCAGGTCCTTGAGCCCGCCCCTCGCCTGGGACGCATAGCCGAGCGCCTTGCCCCGGACGGGCTGCTGCTCGGCAGCCGCGGAGGCGGCCTGCTCGGCGACGCTGCCGGTCTCCACCGCGGAGACCCGCGCGTGATGCCCGCCGTGGCGATGATGACGCCGAGAGTGACGGACATGGTGGGATGAATGGCGCCGGAGGGCGCCCGTCTCGACTTGCCCCAGGGCCGCCTCGGTCCTGGCGGCGTCGGCCTTGGAGGCTTCCTGCATCAGCACGGCGTGCGGGCTTGAACCCTCGTCCATCCTGGCCATCGCGCTCGTGGACGCAACCGTGGCGACAGTGGCGGCCAGGCAGGCCGCCGCGATCGTCTTTTTCATCGTGTACTCCGGTTGGGGAACAAGGACCGGCAGGCCCGCAGCCTTTCTCGCCGGCGGGCGCCGACGCGGCGCCCATGGGGTGGCCGCGGTCCCCGTCCCCTGCGGCGCAGAAGGACACTCCGGGGGCGCGCGCTCTGGCGCTCCCGTCGAGGATCGGGCCGTCGCGGACCGTCGCTCCCGCGGACGCTTCAAGCGCCCGGCATGGTGAGACCGGCGGTCCGGAGCTGAATGGAGGGTTAGTTGGCTGCGACCGTCGTCTTGACCTTGGCGCAGTAGGAGCGCGCAGCCCCCGTCATGGAGGTGGCGCGGTGACCAGCCTGGTACTTCAGGATGGTGCGGCAGGTGTCGCCGCCGGAAAGGCGGTAGGCCTGGGCGAGATAGAGCATGCCGTAACGCAAGTTCGTGTCCGCATCGAGCAGGCCGGCGGCCGCGCCCGAATACCCCATCGCTCGCGCGGTGGAGAGGCTGATCTGGGTGAGCCCGAGGTTCACGCCGTTGCGGGCCGCCGCATTGTAGCGGCTCTCCACGCGAACCACGGCGTCGGCGAGCGCCGGCGGAATGCCGTTGCGCGCCGCATGCTGGGCGATGAGCGCGCGGACCGAACCCGCTTCGGGGGCGGCCGCGACAGTCAGGACGTCGGCGGCCGAAGCCGTCTCGATCGCGCCGGCCTTGGCCTTCGCTGCGACCGCCTTGCCATGGGCCGACTTCCGCGACCCGTCCTGGTTCTCGCCGATGGCGATGATGCCGGCCTTGATGCGGCGCGCCTTCAGCGCCGCCTGGTCCTCGCCCTTGGACTGGGCCGACCCGAAGAGGGCTTCCGCGAGCGACTTGGGGGCGGACTGTTCGGCCGACGCGGCTTTTTCGGGAACAACCGTTCCCGGGGTGCGTTCCTGCTCAGCGCTGCGCTGGTCCGAGGATCCGGTGGGTTCCTGGCTCGCGGTCGCCACGGAACGCTTCGCCGTCCGGCTGGCAGCCTCGACGGGAGAAAGCGCCAGGACAGCCATGGCCAAGCTCGCGCCGAACATCGGCAGCTTCGCGCTGTTGATCATGGTGGATCCTTTCGCAGAAACGTCATCCACGAGCCCCTTCGTAGAACGAGCCTCAGGGTAGGGCGGAATGCGGCCAAGATGTGGCCGAGCTCCCTGGGTTTGTTACTACCCCTACATGAGGCTAAGCTCGTGATGCGCCACGAAGAACCGGCGAAATAGAAATTCAACCTTTGTGTTTTGTGACGACTTGTTGCCGCCTCCGAAGGACTTGCGCCTCAAGTTGTCGGCAAGCATTCCGCGGTGCTGGCGAGGCCCGCCTGATTCGTCCCCAAAACGTTGCGCGCAGCTTGAGCGCGGCTATGATCCGGGGCCCGTGGAAGCGGGTCTCCCTGGATTTGAGGGCGCCATGAAAAAATTTTTGGTCATTCCGGTCATCGCCATCACCTTGGCGGGCTGCGCCACGCCTGAGGGCGATCGCGCGCTCGTCGGCGGCGCCATGGGCGCGACGGCTGGCGCGGTGATCGGCGGTCTCGCGACCGGCAAGGCGGGCGGAGCCGTGGCTGGAGGCCTCATTGGCGCCGCGGGCGGCGCGATCATCGGGGCGGCCACAACGCCCCCGCCCCCTCCCCCGCCGGAGGTTCAGTGCTATTACAGCCGCTACTACGGCCGTCGCGTCTGCCGCGAGGTGGTGTACTAAGGGCCCCGGGTCGGACAGCCTCTCGAACGCCGGCCTCGGGGCCGGCGTTTTCGTTGAAGAAGGGATCTGGTGCGATGTGGGGCAAGCTCGGCGGCGCTGGCGTGGGCTTCGCGGTCGGGGGACCGATCGGGGCGCTGCTGGGCGCCCTTGCGGGCCACTTGGTCTTCGACAGCGGCCTTTTCGGCGAGGACAGGCAGGTCGTCTTCACCACCGGCCTCATCGCCCTCTCGGCCAAGATGGCCAAGGCGGACGGCGTCGTGACCAACGACGAGATCGCCGCCTTCCGGCAGGTCGTGTCCGTGCCGGAATCCGAGGTCGCCAACGTGACCCGCCTGTTCGATCTCGCGAAACAAACCTCCGCCGGGTTCGAGGCCTACGCCGCCCAGATCACGGAGCAGTTCCGCGAGGAGCCTGCGTTGCTGGAGGACGTGCTGGACGGCCTGTTCCACATCGCCAAGGCCGACCACGCCATCCATGAGGCGGAGCTGCGCTATCTCGCTGAGGTCGCCCGGATCTTCGGCTTCGCCGACGCCGACTGGCGGCGCATCGCCGCACGACACGTCCGGCTGCCGGACGACCCCTACCTCGTCCTTGGCGCCTCCCGCGATTGGGACGACGAGGCCCTGCGGCGCCACTACCGCAAGCTCGTGGCCGACAACCACCCCGACCGGCAGATCGCCCTCGGCCTGCCGCCCGCAGCCGTGAAGATCGCCACGGAGCGGCTGGCGGTCATCAACGCCGCGTGGGAGAAGGTCCGCGCCGAACGCGGCCTCCGCTAAAGCCGAGACCACATGCCCGCCGTCCTCACGCCCGACAGCCCCCTCGCCCTCAAGGTGATCCCCACGCCCAACCAGGGCGAGCGCAAGGGCGGCCGCAGGCCAGACATCCTGCTGATCCACTACACCGGCATGCCCGACGCCGCCTCGGCCCTGCAGCGCCTGGCGGATCCCCTCGCCGAAGTTTCCTGCCACTACGTCGTCCTGGAGGATGGCCGTATCTTCCAGATGGTTTCGGAAGCCGCCCGGGCCTGGCACGCGGGGGTGTCCAGCTGGGCCGGCGATACGGACGTCAACTCCGCTTCCATCGGCGTCGAGGTCGTGAACCCAGGCCCGGACGGAGGCTACCCGGATTTCCCGGAGCCGCAGATCGACGCCGTCACGAAGCTCGGCCTGGACATCGTGTCCCGCTGGCGCATGCCCGCCGACCGGGTGCTCGCCCATTCGGACGTGGCGCCCGGGCGCAAGATCGATCCTGGCGAGAAATTCCCGTGGGAGCGCCTGCACCGGGCGGGGCTCGGCCACTGGACGCCGCCTGCCCCGCTCGGCGACGGCCGCTCCTTTGGGCCCGGCGACGAGGGCCAGCCCATTCAGGCCCTGCAGGCCATGTTCGCCATGTATGGCTACGGCCTCGAGATCAGCGGCGTCTACGACCCGCGCACCGAGGCCGTGGTGGCGGCTTTCCAGCGCCATTTCCGCCCCGCCCTCGTGGACGGGATCGCGGACGCGTCCACCATCACGACCCTGCGCGACCTGATCCGCTCACGCCCCCAGCCAAGCGCTGCGTCGGCTTGAACCAGGGCCCTTGCAGGCGCCGCAATCGTTCCCCATTTGCGCCCCTCGTCGAGGCCGATGCCTCGATCCCGTTCGCGAGGAGGCGCACGTGAACCCCATCCCCGACCAGACCAACGGCGGTTTCTGCTGGCGCTGGAAGCCTGTCGACATCATCGCGCTGGTGATCGCCTTCGCGATCTACTGGCCTCTCGGCTTCGCCGTGCTGGCCTGGAAAATCTGGAACGATCGCCAGCCTGCTCCGCAGGACCTCGGCCAGGCGCTCCAGACCGGCTTCGAACGCCTTCAGCGGGCTTTCGAGGGCGTGTTCAGTTCGGTATCGGGCTCCGGCTTCGCGAGCGCCGGCCCGGCCCCGACCGGTAACGCAGCGTTCGACGCCCACATCCGCGAGGAGTGGGCCCGCATCGAGGCCGACCGGCAGAAGCTCAACGACGAGGTCGCCGCCTTCCGGGCCTTCCTCAACTCCGAGCGGACGGGCGACTACGACGTCTACGAGCGCTTCCGCCGCAGCCGAGGAGCTTGAAGGTTGCATCCCACGCCGTCATCCCCGGGGCTTGTCCCGGGGATCCACGCCTGGGGTCCACGCGCGAATGGCCGGGCCAAGCCCGGCCATGACGCTTGCTCACCCGTTCGCCGCCAGCGGCAACGACGCCGAGGCGTCCTCGCCCGCTTCCGCGCCCTCCTCCGCCGCCTGCGGCCGCATGCCCAGCAAGTGGCAGATGGCGTAGACGAGGTCCGCCCGGTTCATCGTGTAGAAGTGGAAGTCCCGCACGCCGCGGTCCAGCAGGTCGATGACTTGCTCCGCCGCCACAGCCGCCGCGATCAGCCGGCGCGTGGCGGGGTCGTTCTCCAGCCCTTCGAACCGCTCCGCCAGCCAGTTCGGCACGCTCGCCCCGCACCGCGCCGCAAAGCCGGCCGTCTGCTTGAAATTCTGCACTGGCACGACGCCCGGCACGATCGGGATATCGATGCCCCGCGCCCGCACCTTGTCCAGGAAGCGGAAATACACGTCGTTGTCGAAGAAGAACTGCGTGATGGCGCGCGTCGCCCCTGCGTCCACCTTCGCCTGCAAGACGTCGAGATCGTGGTCCAGCGAGGGGCTCTCGGGATGTTTCTCGGGATAGGCCGAGACAAAAACGTCGAATGGCGCGACGTCCCGGATGCCGCGCACCAGGTCGGCCGTGGACTGGTAGCCCTGCGGATGCGGCGCATAGGCAGCCCCCACACCCCCCGGCGGGTCGCCGCGCAGGGCCACGATATGGTTCACCCCGGCCGCGGCGTAGTCGCGCACCACGGCGTCCACCTCGTCCCGGCTCGCCCCCACGCAGGTGAGATGCGCCGCGGGCTGGAGCGCTGTTTCACGCACGAGCCGCGTTACGGTGGACTGGGTCCGCTCCCGCGTGCTGCCGCCCGCCCCGTAGGTCACGGACACGAAGTCTGGCCCGAGCGGCGCCAGCCGGTGGATCGAATCCCACAGCGCCTCCTCGGCCTCGTCGGTCTTGGGCGGGAAGAACTCGAACGAGACGCGGATAGGGCGCTTGCCGCAGCGGCGGCTGACGCGGACGGGGGAGCGCGACATTACGCGACCTCCTGGTTGGAGCGGGGCGGCAGGTCGGTGACGACCCTGCGGTCGCGACCCACCCACAACGACACGGTCAGGCGATCCGGCGCGCTCCCAGGCGCGGCGAGTTCGCGATAGCTCGCCGGCTCGAGCCCGGCCTCGGCGAGCCAGCCCTCGATCTGCTCGCGGGCGAAGCCCAGCCGGCGATGGGCGTGCGCCTCGCGCAGGAACTCGAGCCCGTGCGGCGCGAAGTCCACCACGATGAGCCGCCCGCCGGGGGACAGCGTGGCTGCGGCTTCCCGCAGCGCGCGCGGCGGGTCCTCCAAGAAGTGCAGCACCTGGTGCACGACCACGACGTCGAACGCCCCGCGCTCGACCGGCGGCGCATAGATGTCGCCCTGGCGCAGTTCGACGCCGCGGACGCCCGCCAGTTCCATGTTGGCCCGCGCCACGGCCAGCATGGCGTGGTTGCTGTCCACGCCGACAGCGCGCGCCGCCTTCGGGGCCAGCAGCGCCAGCATGCGGCCGGTTCCGGTCCCCAGGTCCAGCAGCGACCGGATCGGCTTGTCGCCGACCGCCGCCAGCACCGCCGCTTCGACCTCCGCGTCGGACACATGGAGGGACCTGATCCGGTCCCACTCCACCGCGTGCCTGTTGAAATACGCCTGCGCCGCCTCGCCTCGGGCGCCCCTCACCGCAGCGAGCCGCGCCTTGTCGGCCGCGATCACCGGATCCGTCGGGTCCAGCCGCTCCACCAGCGACCGGGCCAGGGCGCCCGCCGCGGTGCGGCCAGCGATGCGGAAGAACGCCCAGGCCCCCTCGCGATTGCGCTCGATCAGCCCGGCCTCGACCATCAGCTTGAGGTGGCGCGATATCCGCGGCTGCGACTGCGCCAGGATGTCGGTCAGGTCGGAGACGTTGAGCTCCCCGTCGGCCAGCAGGGCCAGCACGCGCAGCCGGGTGTCCTCGCCTGCGGCGCGCAGGAAGCCTACGAGGTCGTCCAGGCGGACAGGGGTGGCGGGTGGCGGACCTGAGTTCGACATAAAGATATCTTTATGTCGGCAACCCTATCTTGGCAAGCGTTTGGTCGGGTTTAGGCGGGAGACGGTCGCCTTCAGCGCAGTGTCTCGGCCTCACACCTCAGCGACCAGCCGCGACGCCTCCACGACCGCCACGCGGCAGGTCGCCCCGCAGAACCGCTCGAGCAAGGCCGCCAGGTCCGCCGCGGCGTCCTCGACGCTGCCGACGCCGTTCGACTGCAGCGTCACCACCGCCCGCCGGGTGGCCGGCGTGATGATGCTCCGGGCGTCCTGGCGCCAGTTCCACCGCCGGCACAGCACGTGCCTGATGTCGGCGAACACCACCTCGCCCGGCTTCGGCGGATCGTTCGGATCCTCGCCGGGCTCCGCCGCCATATCCAGGAACGTGTCCTCCGGCCGCGAGAACCTGAACGCCAGCGGCGGCGCGATCTTGTCGAGGTCGTCCGCCCCCACGCACAGCGCATGCGCCAGCGACACGGCGTTGTAGGCGTCCACGAAGGCGTTGATGCGCGGCAGCTCGCGCTCGGCGAGCACGTTCTTCACCAGCCGCTCCACCGAGCAGCGATAGCTGGTCCGCTTGATGCCGAACGCCTTGTAGGCCGCCCGCCACGCCGCCACGCCCGGGATGGCGGAGAGCTCCGTCCCGCCCCAGGCCGCGCGGCACGTCGCCTCCCGGTCCGCGACGAGCGCCGCGAGCTCCGGCGGCCGCTCGGCCGGGATGGAGAGATTCTCCGCCACCAGCATGGCGGCCCGAAAGGCGGGAAAGCCGGCGGCGAGTTCTTCGATGGAGAGGCTGACAGGCATGGTCCCGGTTCGCTGGTGAGGAGACGTCAGGGGCAGGGTTCGCGCGAGCCTACCTGAACGGGGGCTCGTCGAAGCTGCGCAGCTTGCGCGAATGCAGCTGCTCCTTCTGCCGCTTGAGCAGGTCCAGCGCCGCGATGCCGATGTTGAGGTGCTCCCCGATGGCGCGCTCGTAGAAGGCGTTCGCCGCGCCCGGGAGCTTGATCTCCCCGTGAAGCGGCTTGTCCGAGACGCACAGCAGCGTGCCGTAGGGCACGCGCAGCCGGAAGCCCTGGGCCGCGATGGTGCCGCTCTCCATGTCGACCGCGATGGCGCGCGACAGGTTGATGCGCCGGCGCTCCTGGGTCCAGCGCAGCTCCCAGTTCCGGTCGTCGTTGGTCACCACGGTGCCGGTGCGCAACCGCCGCTTCAGCGCCTCGCCCCGGTCGCCGGTCACTTGGGCCGCGGCCTCCTGCAGGGCGACCTGCACCTCGGCGAGCGCCGGGATGGGCACGTCGGTCGGCACCAGCGAGTCCAGGATGCGGTCCTGCCTCAGGTAGCCGTGGGCCAGCACGTAGTCGCCGATCACCTGGCTCTGCCGCAAGCCCCCGCAGTGCCCCACCATCAGCCAGGCGTGCGGCCGCAGCACAGCCAGGTGGTCGGTGATGTTCTTGGCGTTGGAAGGGCCGACGCCGATATTGACCAGCGTGACGCCGAGCTTGCCCGGCGCGGTGAGGTGGTAGGCCGGCATCTGGAACCGGTGCCAAGGCGCTTCCGCCACCAGGGCGTCGACCTCGGCCTGCGGCATACCGGGCCGGATCACGCCGCCGCCGGGCAGGATGAGCGAGTCATGCGGCCCCTCGCCCGAGGCGAGCCGCTCCACGCCCCAGCGCACGAACTGATCCACGTAGCGATGGTAGTTCGTGAGCAGGATCCACGGCTGGATCCCACGCCAGTCGGAGCCCGTGTAGTGCACGAGCCGCCGCAGCGAGTAGTCCACCCGGACGGCGTCGAACAGGGAGAGCGGCCGCGGCTCGCCTTCGCGGATCTCGAACTGCCCGTCGGCGATCTCGTCGCCCACGGAAGAGAGCAGCGGCGTCGGGAAGAAGCGCGCCAGCTCGGCCGCGGTGACCCCTCCCCGCCCGAGCTCGTCGCCGCGCTCGAACACGTAGGGGTATGGGATCTCCTGGTCGCCCACGCCGACCTCGATGATGGCCCCGAACTCGGTCGCCAGCGGCCGCAGCTGCTCGAGGAGGTAGGTCCGGTAGGCCCGGGGCTGGGTGATGGTGGTGGCGTAGACGCCCGGCGCCGGGAACTTGGCGAAAGCCCGCCGGTTCGTGGCCGGCACCCCTTCGGGCTCGTAGATGAGCCGCAGCGCCGGGTAGCGGAACTTGAGGCGCTCCTCCGGGGTCGGGGGGTGTCCCGTCTCCAGGTAGCGCTCCAGGGCGTCCCGCAGCGCGCCGGTGGCCGCGTCGTAGAGCTGCTCCAAGCGGTCGACGGCGTGCTCGGGCGAACGCGCGATGTCGAAGCGGGCTGGAGCCTGGGAGGGGATTTCGGAAACGGACACGAACACCTCGCTGCGTTTCCTCAGCCAGATACGCCGCGTCCCCCGTCAAAGTCAAAGGCGCTGGCCTGTTCGACCGGAAACGGAACGGCCGCCCCGAGGGGCGGCCGCCAGGCTCAGCGCGTGAACTTCTTGTACTTGATCCGGTGCGGGATCGTGGAGTCGATGCCGAGGCGGCGCTTCTTGTCCTCCTCGTAGTCCTGGAAGTTGCCCTCGAACCACTCCACGTGGCTCTCCCCCTCGAAGGCCAGGATGTGGGTGGCGATGCGGTCCAGGAAGAAGCGATCGTGGCTGATCACCACGGCGCAGCCCGCGAAGTCTTCCAGGGCCTCCTCCAGCGCCCGCAGCGTGTCGACGTCGAGGTCGTTGGTCGGCTCGTCGAGCAGCAACACGTTGGCGCCGCTCTTCAGCATCTTGGCGAGGTGGACGCGGTTGCGCTCGCCGCCCGAGAGCATGCCCACCTTCTTCTGCTGGTCGCCGCCCTTGAAGTTGAACGCCGCGCAATAGGCGCGCGAGTTGAACTCCCGCTTGCCGAGATAGATCACGTCGTTGCCGCCGGATATCTCCTCCCAGACGGTCTTCTTGTCGTCCAGCGCGTCGCGCGACTGGTCGACATAGCCGAGCTTCACGCTCTCGCCGACCGTAATGGAGCCGCCGTCCGGCTTTTCCTGCCCGGTGATCATGCGGAACAGCGTGGTCTTGCCCGCGCCGTTCGGGCCGATGATGCCCACGATGCCGCCCGGCGGCAGCTTGAAGGTCAGGCCGTCGATCAGCAGCCGGTCGCCATAGCCCTTCGACAGGCCGTCGAAGTCGATGACGTTGTTGCCGAGCCGCTCGGCTACCGGGATGATGATCTGCGCCGTGGTGGGGGCCTTGTCGTTCTGCTTCGCGACCAGGTCCTCGTAGCGCTGGATGCGGGCCTTGCTCTTGGTCTGGCGCGCCTTCGGCGATGCCTGAATCCACTCGCGCTCGCGCTCCAGCGCGCGCTGGCGCGCCTCTTCCTCGCGGCCCTCCTGCTGCAGCCGCTTTTGCTTCTGCTCCAGCCAGGACGAGTAGTTGCCCTCGTACGGGATGCCGCGGCCGCGGTCGAGCTCGAGGATCCAGCCCGTGACGTTGTCCAGGAAGTAGCGGTCGTGGGTAACGATCAGGATCGCGCCCGGATACTCGCGCAGGTGGCCTTCCAGCCAGGCGATCGACTCGGCGTCAAGATGGTTGGTGGGCTCGTCCAGCAGCAGCAGCTCGGGCTGCGACAGGAGCAGCTGGCACAGCGCCACGCGGCGGCGCTCGCCGCCCGAGAGCTTGGACACGTCGGCGTCGTCCGGCGGGCAGCGCAGGGCGTCCATGGCCTGGTCGACCTTGGAGTCGAGATCCCAGAGGCCCTTGGCCTCGATCTCGTCCTGCAGCTTCATCATCTCGTCCGCGGTCTCGTCCGAGTAGTTCATGGCGAGTTCGTTGTAGCGGTCGAGGATGGCCTTCTGCGGGGCCACGCCTTCCATCACGTTCTCGCGGACGCTCTTTGAGGCGTCGAGCTGCGGCTCCTGCGGCAGGTAGCCGACGCGCGCGCCCTCCTGCACCCAGCCCTCGCCCGTGTACTCCTTGTCGATGCCGGCCATGATGCGCAGCAGCGTCGACTTGCCCGCGCCGTTGACGCCAAGCACGCCGATCTTGGCCGTCGGGTAGAAGGACAGGTGGACGTTGTCGAGGACCTTCTTTCCGCCCGGATAGGTCTTGGAGAGGCCCTGCATATGGTAGACGTACTGGTAGGAAGCCATGGGGCCCTTCCGTTCTGCGCCGCGTGGGATGGGGATTTGCCGGCTATGTAGCGATTGCGGGCCGAACCGGCAAGGGAAACGGAGGCGCTCACGCGCCTCGCGAAAAGTCCGGAGGAGCCGTATCCCGCCCTTCTCCCCGTCCTTGCGAGGAGCGCAGCGACGAAGCAATCCAGGGGCCATGCGCGGGTGTCTCTCCGTTGGTGACGAGGATGGCGCCCATTCCCCCTGGATTGCTTCGTCGCCCTGCGGGCTCCTCGCAATGACGGGGGAGATTCTCTCC
>NZ_PVZS01000089.1 GCF_003004785.1 Alsobacter soli | reverse complement strand
GCGAGCGGCACGCGCGACGCCGCGACCGGCTGCACCGGCTGGCCGTCGACGGCGAGCACCCGGCCGGAGGCGGCGCCCAGATCGATCCAGAACGCGGTCGCCGTCGCTCCGTTGATCACACGCAGCCTGACGCGCCCGCCGCGCTCGACCCGCACCACCTCCGGGTCGTCCAGGGTCCGGTCGTTGGCGAGGTAGGCGTCGTACTCGATGTCGTTGAGGTCCATCGCGGCCGGTCCGTGGCCCATGCCCGGCCGGCCCGCCATGTCGTGGCCGGTCATGCCGTGCCCGGCCATGGCCTGCATCTCGTCGTGCGCGCCTCCGGCCTTGAGCCTAGCCAGGAG
>NZ_PVZS01000088.1 GCF_003004785.1 Alsobacter soli | reverse complement strand
TCCTTGGCGTCCTCCTCGGTCTCGTCGCGAAGCTGGGCCACATCCTGGTGGCGGAAGAGCGCGTTGTCGTCGAAGCCCACCTTGGCGTCGAGGCAGCGCAGCTTGCCGTCCTGGGTGACGATCAGCGGGTTGATCTCGAGCAGGGCCATGTCCTTCTCGGTGAAGGCCTTGTAGAGCTTCGCCGTGAGGTCCTCGGCCTGCTTGGCGAGGTCTCCCGTGAGGCCCAGCGCCTTGGCGACGCGGCGGCCGTGCATCGCCATGATGCCGGTGGCGGGGTCGACGGAGAAGGTGACGATCTTCTCGGGCGTCTTGTGGGCCACTTCCTCGATGTCCATGCCGCCCTCGGTGGAGACCACGAAGG
>NZ_PVZS01000087.1 GCF_003004785.1 Alsobacter soli | reverse complement strand
GTCGACCTTGTTCATGAACACGACCAGCGCCGGCACGCCGACCTGGCGGGCGAGCAGGATGTGCTCGCGGGTCTGCGGCATCGGGCCGTCGGCGGCCGACACCACCAGGATCGCGCCGTCCATCTGCGCCGCGCCGGTGATCATGTTCTTCACGTAGTCGGCGTGCCCGGGGCAGTCGACGTGCGCGTAGTGGCGGTTCTGCGTCTCGTACTCGACGTGCGCGGTCGAGATCGTGATGCCGCGCGCCTTCTCTTCCGGCGCCTTGTCGATCTGGTCATACGCGGTGAAGGTCGCGCCGCCCGTCTCCGCCAGCACCTTGGTGATCGCCGCCGTCAGCGACGTCTTGCCGTGGTCGACGTGAC
>NZ_PVZS01000086.1 GCF_003004785.1 Alsobacter soli | reverse complement strand
GGCGCTGGGCCTCGGGCGCCGGAGCGGGCGTCTGGGCCTGGGCCGAAACGGGCCGGGGCGGCTCCGCTGCGAGCTTGGGCGGCTCGGACGCGACCGGGGCAGGGCGCATGGGCTGCGGAGCGGCGGCCTGGGCAGCGGGCTGGACCTGTCGTTCCGGCGCAGGCGCGGGGCGCGGCTGGGGCTGAGCGCGCTCCTGCTCAGGCGCCCTGGCGGGCGCCGCCGGCTCGTTCTGGGCGCCGAAGGGCCGCTTCAAGGCCGCTTCGAGCTTGCGGGCCATGTCCGACAGCTCCGCCTGGGCGGCCGCGGGCGTCGGGCGCGCCGCCGCGGGCTGAGCAGCGGGACGGGGCTCCGGCGCCGGGCGCGGCTCGGGCC
>NZ_PVZS01000085.1 GCF_003004785.1 Alsobacter soli | reverse complement strand
GTGATGCACCTGACGGCGAGAAGGCCCGAGACATGATCAACAGCATCCGGCCTGAGGTGGCCGTGATCGACATCTCGATGCCGAAGCTGAACGGGGCGGACCTCGCCAGGGCGCTCACGGAAACCTGCCCGGAGGTGAAGATTCTCGTCCTGACCGTGCATGAGGACCGCGCCTATGTGCGCCGATTGATGGACGCGGGCGCCCGGGGTTACGTCCTGAAGCGCTCCGCAGCAGACGATCTGCCCAGGGCCCTTCGGGCCGTGGCCGACGGAGGCTTGTACCTGGACCCTCAGGTGGCTGAGATAGCGCTGGTGCGGGATGGCGATGCGGTCTCGGTCGAGCGGGGTACTGGGGAGCCACTGAGCCAGAGAGAGAC
>NZ_PVZS01000084.1 GCF_003004785.1 Alsobacter soli | reverse complement strand
CCCCTCCTCCAGCCCGCCTCGCCCTCTCCCCCGTCATCCCCGGCGGCGCGCAGCGCCGGGAAGGGGATCCAGGGCCGCCGCGCAACCGCCGGGCGCGCCCCACCCTCCGGTTGAGGGGGAGAGGAGCCTGCCCTCGGGCTTGACCCCAGGAGCCTGCCCTCGGGCTTGACCCGAGGGTCGACGGCCGCAGGCCGGCGGGGTGGGGTGACCGCGCCCGGCGAGGGCGCGTGCGGCTTGCCCAAAGCTGGTGTTCCACGCCCGGCCTTCACCCCACCCTGCCGCTGCGCGGCGACCCTCCCCCTCGAGGGGAGGGTGGGCATACGCCCAACCGTGGCGCCCCCACGCGAGTGAGAGGGGAGGTGTCCCGTGGCCCCTGGATCCCCTTCCCGCGC
>NZ_PVZS01000083.1 GCF_003004785.1 Alsobacter soli | reverse complement strand
GCGCAGCGCCGGGAAGGGGATCCAGGGCCACCACGCAACTGCCCGTCGCTGGCGGGTTGCAGCCCTCAGGCGCCAGGCTGGGGCCGTGTCCTTCGCGGTCTACATCCTCGCCAGCCAACGGAACGGGACGCTCTATGTCGGCGTCACCCGCGACCTCCCGCGCCGTCTGGAGCAGCACAAGGCGGGCGCCGGCTCTGTCTTCACGAGACGGTACGGCGTGACCCGCCTGGTCTACGCCGAGCGGTTCGAGCACGCCGTGGACGCCATCGCCCGCGAGAAGCAGCTGAAGGGCTGGAACCGCGCCTGGAAGCTCAGGCTGATCGAGGCGGCCAATCCGCGATGGCTGGAGATCCCGGCGGACCCATAGGGCGTGGCAGGCGGCCCTGGCTCCCCATCCCGGCCTGCCGCGCAGGCCGCCGGGGA
>NZ_PVZS01000082.1 GCF_003004785.1 Alsobacter soli | reverse complement strand
GCGGTCGACCGGGACCCGAATCGCGATCAGCCGTCGTCCCGAGACGCTGCCGACAGGCCCGATTCCGCCCACCACCGGGCGGCCTGTGCGAATGACCTCCTGCAAGCTTTCCCGGTCCGCTGTCCGGCCAAGCGGCTGCCCAATGGGCCGGAACAGGTTCATGACCTGATCCCCGTCCAGGTTCACGAGTTCCACCGTCTCCCAGAGCGGGTGCGCCAGCTTGACCCGGGCAGCCTCGACGTAGAAGGCGCTCAGGTCGGGCTTGTCCTTGTGGTCGAGGGCGGTGGAGGAAGCCAGGGTCTGGAGGACTTGCTGCTGGCTGGAGAGCTCGGCCGAGACCTTCTCGGCGACCTGGGCGGCCGTGGCCTGCGCCTCGAGCCAGGCGGACTCGCGGCCGCTGTCCGCAAGCACATACGCCACCAGCCCGCCGAAGAAGCAGATCGGCAGCGCCGCCGCCATCGCCATGGCGACAAGGGGGAAGTGCCCCTT
>NZ_PVZS01000081.1 GCF_003004785.1 Alsobacter soli | reverse complement strand
GAGGAGACCTGCATGACCCTTCGTTTGATCACGGCCGCGGCCGTCCTGGCGCTGTCCGCCGGGCTGGCGCTCGCCGGGCCCGGCGCGCCGGGCCACACCCACAAGAAGTTCGAGGCCGGCGAGCCGGGCGACCCGAGGAAGCCGGTCGCCAAGACGGTGGAGGTCGGCATGCACGAGCATGAGGACGCCACCATGAAGTTCGTACCCGACCGGGTCGAGGTGAAGCGCGGCGAGCAGGTGCGCTTCGTGCTCAAGAACCACGGCAAGGCGGACCACGAATTCATGCTCGACAGCATCGAGCACAACGCCAGGCACAAGATCGCCATGGAGAAGAACCCGGACATGGAGCACGACGACCCGAACGGGAAGCGCCTCGCTCCGAACGGCTCCAACGAGATCGTCTGGCGTTTCACCAAGGCGGGGACCTTCGAGTTCGCCTGCCTGATCCCCGGCCACTACGAGTCCGGCATGCACGGCCTCGTGGTGGTCAAGTAA
>NZ_PVZS01000080.1 GCF_003004785.1 Alsobacter soli | reverse complement strand
ACCTCGGCGGTGCCGCGCACCACGACCCAGTGCTCGGCCCGGTGGAAGTGCTTCTGCAGCGACAGCTGCGCGCCCGGGATCACCATGATGCGCTTCACCTGGAAGCGCGGCCCGATGTCGACCCGCTGGTACCACCCCCACGGCCGGTGGATGCGCAGGTGTTCGGTGGCCTCCGGCCGGCCCTCTTCCTTGAGCGCCTCCACCAGGCCCTTCACGTCCGGCGAGGCGGCGCGGCTCGACACCAGCACCGCGTCCTGGGTGGTCACCACCACCACGTCGTCGAGGCCCAGCACGGCCGTGAGCATGCCCTCCGAGCGCACCAGGCTGTTGCGCGAATTGCGCACATGCACCGGCCCGGAGAGCGAGTTGCCGTTCTCGTCGAGCGGCGAGTTCGCCAGCACCGCGTCCCATTCGCCGAGGTCCGACCAGGCGAAGGACACCGGCAGCACGCCGGCCTTGCGGGTGTGCTCCAGCACGGCGTAGTCGATCGACTTCTTCGGCGCCC
>NZ_PVZS01000008.1 GCF_003004785.1 Alsobacter soli | reverse complement strand
ACACCCCCGCCCCCCGTCAAGCGCCGTTTGGAGGAAAAGTTTGCAGCGCAGCATCGGCGCTGGCTTGTCCACAGGCTTAGCCCCGGTGGGATCACAGGAATTCCGATTTTCGCGCGCAGCGCTGCGGCGCTGGCGGGCCGCACGGGACTTTTTAACCCGTGATCCCCTCTGCCCCCTTCCGGCGTGGATCGCCCCAGGGCCATGTCCCTGGAATGGCAGCGCAAATCAGCCGTTTCGCCTGCCATCGAGGCTCTTTCCAACCCTCGGCGGGCGTATATAGTCGCGGTTCCGGCCAGAAGAGCATGGCTGCCCTGCGTCGATGGGCGCCGCCGGGTCCGCTTCGAGAATAGAGAGTTTCGATGAGATCGCGTGCAGCCATCAGCGCCCTGGCCATGACGGCGTCGCTCCTGGCCTTTGGATCCGTGGCTGTCGCGCAATCGCCTGCGCCCTCCCCCAAGGGTCAATCCGGCGCGGCCCCGCGCGCCGCGCCAGTCCTGCTGGGCAAGGCCGAGCGCCGGCCGATACCGGTGCGCTTCGACACCATCGGCTCCGTGCAGCCGATGGCGACGGTGACCCTGCGCAGCCGAGTGGAAAGCCAGATCATGGCGGCTCCCTTTCAGGATGGCGCCAAGGTGCGGAAAGGCGACCTGCTGTTCCAGTTGGACGCACGCCAGATCGAGGCGCAGCTCAAGCAGGCCGAAGCGAACCTGGCCCGCTCGAAGGCCCAGCTTGAGCAGGCCCAGCGCGACGTGCGCCGGGCAGAGCAATTGGCGGCCAACGAATATGCGTCGCGGCAGAAGCTCGATGATAGTCGCACGGCTGTGCTGACGATCGGGGCCCAGATCCAGGCCGACGAAGCGGCCATTGAGAACCTGAAGGTGCAGCTGAGCTACTACACGCTGCGGGCGCCCATCGACGGCCGGGTCGGCGTCGCCGGGCTGCGTCCTGGCAACATCGCCAAGACAGGCGATGGGTCGGTGGCCCTGGCCACCATCAATCAACTCAGCCCCATCTACATCTCCTTCGCCATGCCGCAGCGGCTGCTGCCCGACCTGAGGCAAGCGATGACGGCGGGCGGCGGAACGGTGACGGCCACCCCGCAAGGGCTCAAGAGCGGCGTGGACGGCAAGATCGCCGTCTTCGACAACACGGTCGACGGCGCGACAGGCACGATCACCATCCGCGCGATCTTCGAGAACGCCGACGAGTTGCTCTGGCCGGGTCAGCTCTGCAACGTCCGGGTGACCTTGCGGGTCGAGGACAACGCCGTCGCGGTTCCGCGCGAAGCGGTTCAGACCAGCCAGACGGGGTCATTCGTTTTCACGGTCGCGGATGGCGTGGCAAGGGTGCGGCCGGTCAAGGTGTCCCGCCTTGTGGATGGGTGGGCGGTGATCGAGAGCGGCCTGGACGGGAGCGAGATCGTGGTCACCGATGGGCAGTTGCTGCTCACGGATGGGGTGAAGGTGGAGCCGCGAGACGGAAAGGCGCCCGCTTCGGGTGGCAGCGCCGGAGCGATGCCCTCGGATGCCGGCAAGGGAGCCTGACCCATGTCGCTTCCGGAGCTCTGCATCCGCCGACCGGTGATGACCACGCTCATCACCCTGTCCTTCATTATCTTCGGACTGTTCGCCTACCGGCAACTGCCCGTAGCCGCCCTCCCCCGCGTCGACTTCCCGACGATCAGCGTCACGGCCCAATTGCCCGGCGCAAGCCCGGAGACCATGGCGGCCTCGGTGGCCGCGCCCCTGGAGCGCCAGTTCTCGAACATCTCCGGCATCACCTCCATGACGTCGATCTCCCAGCAGGGAGCGACCAATATCGTGATGCAGTTCGATCTCGACCGGAACATCGACGGCGCCGCCCTCGACGTCCAGTCGTCCATCGGCGCGGCGCAACGGCGCCTGCCGGCCGACCTGCCGAATCCGCCGAGCTTCCGGAAAGTGAACCCGGCGGACCAGCCCATCCTGTTCATGGTCGTGACGTCAGCCACCCAGCCATTGTCGGTGGTGAACGACTACGCCGAGACGGTGCTGCAACAGCAGATCTCGCAGATACCCGGGGTCGCCCAGGCCCTGATCTTCGGCGCGCAGAAATACGCCGTCCGCATCATGGTGGACCCCGAAGCGCTCTCGGCCCGCGGCATGTCCTTCACGGATCTGCGCACCGTGGTGGCGGCTGCCAACTCCAACCAGCCGACCGGCACGCTCCGGGGCGATCGCCAACGGGTGACCATCGAGGCCACGGGACAGTTGCGACGGGCCGCGGACTACAACGACCTCATTGTCGCGAGCCGCAACGGCGCGCCAGTGAGGCTCGAGGACATCGCGACCACGAAGGATTCCGTCGAGAACGACGAGTCCGCGAGCTGGTACAACGGCCAGCGCTCCCTCATCGTCGCTGTCTTCCGCCAGTCGGACGCCAATACGGTCGAGGTGGTGGATCGCATCCGGGCCAAGATGCCGAGCTACCGCGAGCAGCTTCCGGCCTCGATCGGGCTCCATGTTCTGAATGACCGCTCCATCCCGATCCGGGAGGCGGTCCACGACGTCCAGTTCACCCTGATGCTCTCGGTGGCGCTGGTCGTCATGGTGATCTTCCTGTTCCTCAAGTCGCTCTCCGCGACGATCATCCCGACGCTCGCCCTACCCGTCTCGCTGGTCGGCACCTTCGCCGCCATGTACGTGCTGGGCTATTCCATCGACAACATCTCGCTTCTCGCGCTGACGCTCTCGGTCGGCTTCGTCGTGGACGACGCCATTGTCATGCTGGAGAACATCGTCCGGCACGTCGAAGAAGGGATGAAGCCGTTTCAGGCGGCGCTGGTGGGGGCCCGGGAGATCGGTTTCACCATCGTCTCGATCACGCTGTCGCTGGTCGCCGTCTTCATACCCGTGTTCTTCATGGGCGGCGTGGTGGGTCGCGTGTTCCGCGAGTTCGCTGCCACGATCTCGGTGGCCATCCTGGTCTCGGGCTTCGTCTCGCTCACGCTGACGCCGATGCTGTGCGCCCGTATCCTGAAGGCGCATACCCATGCGAAGCCGGGCCTGTTCTCTCGGGCGATCGACTGGGTGCTGGACGGCATTCTGGCGTCCTATCGCTGGACGCTCGACGTGGTCCTCAGGGTCCGGTTGCTGGTCCTCCTGCTCACGCTGGTTTCGGTGGCGCTGAGCGTCAAACTGTACATCGACGTGCCCAAGGGCTTCTTCCCGATCGAGGACACGGGCCTCATCCGGGGCGCGACGGAAGGACCTCCTGACACGTCCTTCGAGGCCATGGCGGCGCGCCAGCAGATCTTGAACGATATCGTCCGAAGCGATCCCGCCGTGGACTACCTGACATCGAACGTCGGGTTCCAGGTGGTGAACCAGGGCTTCATGTTCATCTCCCTGAAGCCGCGGGAGCAACGGGAGCCGGTGAACGAGGTGATCGGGCGGCTTCGGCGGAAGGTGGCGGCCGTGCCCGGCATCACCCTGGTGATGCAACCGGTCCAGAACATCAATTTGAACTCCGGACGGCAATCCCGGGCGCAATACCAGTACACGTTGCAGAGCGCCGATCTTACGGCGCTGTACCGGGCCGCGCCGGACATGCGGGACCGCCTCTCCAAGCTCGAGCTGCTGCGAGACGTGAACACGGATCTGCAGTTGTCGAACCCGCAGGCCATTGTCGAACTGGACCGTGAGAAGGCTTCGCAGTTCGGGGTGACTTCCGACCAGCTCCGGCAGACCCTTTACAGCGCGTTCGGCTCCCGCCAGATCTCGACCATCTTCACGCCGGCCAATGACTACCAGGTGATCATGGAGGCCGACCGCACCTTCCAGATGGACCCTTCGGCGCTTTCGCGCATGTTCGTCCGCAACAGCAACAATCAGAACGTCCCGCTGGACGCGGTTGCGACCGTCAAGCGATCTGTCGGACCATTGTCGGTCAGCCGGCAATCGCAGCAGCCGGCGGTGACGATCTCGTTCAATACAGCGCCCGGGGTGTCGCTGGGCGAAGCGGTCGAGGCGATCAAACGGGCGGAGCGTGAAGCTGCGTTGCCGGCGTCGATCTCCAGCGGCTTCACCGGTTCGGCGCAGTTGTTCCAGGATGCGCTGAAAGGTCAGGGCCTGTTGATCATGGCGGCCGTGCTCGTGATCTACATCGTGCTGGGCGTCCTCTACGAGAGCTTCATTCACCCTATCACCATCCTGTCCGGCCTGCCTTCCGCCGGCTTGGGAGCGTTGCTGGCGCTGAGTTATTTCGGCATGGACCTGTCGGTGATCGCCATCATCGGCATCNGAGTTATTTCGGCATGGACCTGTCGGTGATCGCCATCATCGGCATCCTGATGCTGATCGGCATCGTGAAGAAGAACGCCATCATGATGGTGGACTTCGCCATCGAGCGGAGGCGCGAAGGCGCCGACGCGCTCTCCGCCATCCGGGAAGCGGCGCTGCTGCGCTTCCGTCCCATCATCATGACGACCTTCGCAGCGCTGCTCGGCACGCTTCCGATCGCCCTCGGCTCAGGCGCCGGGTCGGAGTTACGGCAGCCGCTCGGCATTGCGGTTGTCGGCGGCCTCTGTGTTTCCCAGGTGCTCACGCTCTACATCACGCCCGTGGTCTACTTCTACCTGGACAAGATCGAGACTCTCCTGTCTGGCCGCGGCAAGAGACAGAATGAAGAGGCGGGTGAAGCCGACCGGGTGCATGCTGGGGCCGCTCCTTCGGGAGCCACTTTTCAGCGGCCTGACTGATCAACCCGCAACAGCTTGGTTAACGCGCTCCTCCCAGTGCGCCGGCGCGTTAACGATCCTTTGAACATGCCGTTGAAGCCAGGCCTGGCTTGGGCGATCACTGGCAGCAGTGCACCTTTGAGTGGCGTGGCGTACCGCGATGCGGAGAATCAAACCCAGCGAACTGGCCGGGAGCGGTGTTCCCGAGGCAGAACAACGTACGGTCACGCCCCGTACACGCTCGGGTTCGGTCTGGAAGGGCTTCGCCGCCTTCCTTCTCGGCCTCACGCTCGGGGTGAGCGCCATCATCTTCGGCCAAAATGCGCTGTCAGACGCGGCGCAAGACAGGCCAAGCCTCTGGGACAGCCCGCCTGCGCTGCGCCGCTAGCGAACGGCGTGCACTGAAAGCGAATGCTCACGCGGGCGCGACGGTGACCACCTTGAAGGTGTGCAGCATGCCATCCTCATCCTTGATCGAGACATAGTCTCCCGGATTGAAGGTGTGATCGCCAAACCGATAGCCGGCTTCGTCGTCCTCTGAACCGGACGGATCGTAGTCGAAGGCCCACGTGGCCCCGCCCTGCCCGCCGGGTCGATGAACGAGATGCCCCATCTCGTCCGGCTCGCTCTCCCAAAAACGCCGCACGCGGCAACGCTGCCGGGCTTCCCGCCAGCCATTCGCGTCCAGGCGCCCCTGCTCGTCCAGGGGTGCGATCAAGTCGTAGCCGTGCCTGCTGGAACCGTCCGGGTGCTCCTTGGAGCGCGCGAGGTGCAGGACGATGCGCTTGAGGGCTACGGTTCTGGTGCTTGCTACGGTGGACATTGCCGGGAACCCTCAGTTTGCGATGCTGCGCAAACATCAAGCTGGCCCGCGGCTATGTCGTTGATTTTGCGCAACCTGGGCTCAGCGTGCCGGCCGCGCGCCGGGGGAGCCCACAGTTTGGAATTCCTATAAAGTTCTGATTCTTCGAGGTTTTTTGTTGACCCGGGCTTGGTCGCTTGGCACATGCGGCTGGCAATCGCCGCTTCGCAGGGCCTTGAACCCTGTCCAGGAGAGATCGATGACCCGCACACCTTGGGGCCTTGCCCCGCTGCTTACGCTCGCCTTTGGCGCTGCGGCCGCTCAAGCCGCCGACGTGAATGTCTACACTTCCCGCGAGCCGGATCTCGTGAAGCCCGTTTTCGAGGCCTTCACGAAAACGACGGGCGTGAAGGTCAACGCCGTGTTCCTCCAGAACGGGCTCGAGGAGCGCGTCAAGGCGGAGGGGCAGAACTCGCCGGCCGACGTCATCATCCTGGTAGACGCCGCCAAGCTGGCGGCCGCGGTCGACATGGGAATCACGCAGCCCGTTTCATCGACTGTGCTCGACAAGAACGTCCCAAGTCAGTTGCGCGACCCTCAGGGCAACTGGTTCGCCACCACCCTGCGCTCGCGAGTGATCTACGCTTCCAAGGAGCGTGTCACGCAGGACGCGATGACCTACGAGGACTTGGCGGATCCGAAGTGGAAGGGCCGGATCTGCATCCGCTCTGCCCAGCATCCCTACAACGTGTCGCTGATCGCGGCCGCCATCACGCGGCTCGGTCCCGAGAAGGCCGCGGATTGGCTGACCAAGCTGAAGTCGAACCTGGCCAAGAAGCCGTCCGGGGGAGACCGAGACGTCGCCAAGGATATCCTGGCCGGCGTGTGCGACATCGGCGTCGGCAACACCTATTACGTGGGCCTGCTCCGCAATGATCCGAACCCCTCGCAGAAGGCCTGGGGGGAGGCCGTGAAGGTCCTGGATTCCAGCTTCGCGGGCGGCGGCACGCATGTGAACATCTCTGGCGCCGCCGTCGCCAAGTTCGCACCCCACAAGGATGAGGCGATCAAGCTTCTCGAGTTCATGAGCTCCGACCAGGCGCAAAAGCTCATGGCGGACGGCAACTACGAGTATCCGATCCGCGCCTCCGTGCAGGACGCGGACACGGAGAAGCTGTTCGGCCCCATCAAGCCCGACTCCCTATCGCTCTCCGAGATCGCCAAGAACCGAAAGGCGGCGAGCGAGCTGGTGGACAAGGTCGGATTCGACAACTGAAGCCCGCGTGACCGCCCAACCAGCCGGAGCGCAAGCGCGCGTCCCCTCCCCCCGCGCCGCACGTGGTGGCGCGGGCATCCGGCCGCTTGCGTCCGCGGCCGGCATCGCCGCGCTTCTCGCGCTCGCGCCGCTTGCCGCGCTCGCCTGGATCGCCGCCTCAGGGGACGCGTCGACCCTGACGCATGTGGCCGTGAACGTCCTGCCGGATGCGCTCCGGCAGACCGGAGTCCTGCTTCTCGGGGTCGGCCTGCTGGCCGGCGCCATCGGGGTTGGCGCAGCCTGGCTGGTTACGGCTTATTCCTTCCCTGGAAGGGCCGTAGTCTCTGCGGCCCTTTCCCTGCCCTTGGCGGTGCCGACCTATATCGCGGCCTACGTCTACGTCGAGTTGCTCGATCCGCTGGGCCCCGTGCAGACTGCTGTTCGGGCGCTCTTCGGGTTCAGGTCGCGGGCGGACTACTGGTTCCCGGAGATCCGGTCCATGCCCGGCGCCATCGTGGTGCTGAGCTTCGTCCTCTATCCGTACGTCTACATGACGGTTCGGGCCTTGTTTGCGATGCAAAGCGCGAACCTCCTGGAAGTGGGACGCACCCTTGGGGCCCGGCCACTCGAGCTGTTCCGCCGCGTCGCGCTGCCAATGGCGCGCCCGGCCCTTGCGCTTGGGCTCTCGCTGGCGCTGCTCGAGACCCTGAACGACGTCGGCGCGACCGAATATCTCGGCGTGCGAACGTTGACGGTCTCGATCTATACGACGTGGGTGAACCGCGGGAGCCTGCCTGGCGCTGCGCAGATCGCCCTCGTCATGCTGGCCGTAGTGGCCGTGGTGATGACGGTGGAGGTCCGTGCACGCGGCCATCGGCGCTTCGGCGCTTCCGTAAAACGCCCCCGCCCATCGGCGCCGCTTCGGTTGCGCGGCTGGAGAGCCGCTGCCGCATTGAGCGTTTGCGCCGTTCCGGCAGCGCTCGGCTTTGCGGTTCCCGCAGGATTCCTGGCGCGTGAAGCGATCGCGCGCTGGTCCCGGCGAGGCTTCGATGCGGAGTTTCTGTCGCGCCTGGAAGCGACGATCGCCTTGGCGGCTCTGGCGACCCTGATCGTCGTGCTCCTGGGCGCGCTCACGGCAAGCGCCGGGCGGCTCTGGCGAACGAGACGCATGTCGCTTCTCGTGCGAGCCGCTTCGATTGGATATGCAATCCCTGGCACAGTTCTGGCCGTCGGATATCTATGGCCGCTCGCGGCGATCGACAACGCCATCGCGAATGCAGCGCGTTGGGCCTTTGGGTCGTCTCCCGGCCTGCTTCTCACCGGTTCTGGCGCGGCCCTGGTCATCGCCTATGCGGCGCGGTTCATGGGCATCGCCGTTGGCGGTCTGGAAAGCGGATTCGCCCGGATTTCCACCCATATCGATGACGCCGCCCGAACGCTCGGCAGGCGGCCGGCCCAATTGCTCCGCGAGATCCACGCGCCGCTGGCCCGCCCGGCCCTGTTCTCGGCGGCGCTGCTCGTCTTCGTGGATGTCATGAAGGAACTGCCCGCGAGCCTCTTGCTGCGGCCGCTCAACATGGACACGCTCGCTACGGCGCTCTACGCCGACGCGGCGCGCGGAGCGTTCGAGGATGGAGCCCTTTCGGCCCTGGCCATCGTGGCCGTCGGGTTGGCGCCGGTGCTGGCCATGATCCGGCTATCCGGGTCTCAGGCGCGACCGCCCGAGGCCGTCGCTCTGGAAGCCGAACAGGAGTGAACGAGCCCGTTAAAGCTTGAGCGCAGGCAGATCGCGAAAGAGCTCAAGCGCCTCGGGGTTGGCGAGCGCCTCCTTGTTCTTCACCTCGCGGCCGTGCACCACATCCCGCACCGCGAGTTCGGTGATCTTGCCGGACTTGGTGCGCGGAATGTCCGCAACCGCCACGATGCGGGCCGGGACATGGCGCGGACTCGCGCCCGAGCGGATCTTCGCGCGGATCGCCTGCTGCAGTTCGTCGGTGAGCGCTGCGCCATCCCGCAGTCGGACGAACAGGACGACACGAACATCGTTGTCCCAATCCTGACCGATGGCGAGCGCCTCGACCACCTCGGGGATCTGCTCGACTTGGGCGTAGATCTCGGCTGTACCGATGCGCACGCCGCCCGGGTTGAGCGTTGCGTCCGAGCGACCGTGGATGACCAGGCCGCCGTGAGGAGTCCATTCAGCGAAATCGCCGTGGGTCCAGACGCCGGGGAAGCGCTCGAAGTAGGCCGCCCGGTATTTCGTGCCGTCGGGATCGTTCCAGAACATGATCGGCATGCACGGGAACGCCTTCGTGCAGACGAGTTCGCCCTTGCCGGCCGGCAGAGGCCTGCCGCCCTCGTCCCATACGTCGACGGCCATACCGAGGCCTGGGGCCTGGATCTCGCCCTTGTAGACGGGCCCGGTCGGATCGCCCAGGACAAAGCAGGAGACGATGTCCGTGCCTCCGGATACGGACGCCAAATGCACGTCCGGCTTGATCGCGTCGTACACGTAATCGAAGCTTTCCGGGGCCAGCGGCGATCCCGTCGAGGTCATCAAGCGCACGCTCGAGAGGTCGTGGGTTTCGCGCGGGCGCAGGCCCGCCTTCTTGCAGGCGTCGATGTACTTGGCGGACGTGCCGAACAGGGTGAAGCGCTCGTCCTGGGCGAAGTCGAACAGCACTGGTGCGGTCGGGTGAAAAGGCGAGCCGTCGAAGAGCATCAACGCGGCCTTGCTGGCCAGGGCCGAGACGAGCCAGTTCCACATCATCCAACCGCAAGTCGTGAAATAGAACACGCGGTCGCCGGCGCGCACGTCACAGTTGAGCTGAAGCTCCTTGAGGTGCTGAAGCAGCGTCCCGCCCGCCCCATGGATGATGCACTTCGGCACGCCCGTCGTGCCGGACGAGTAAAGAATGTAAAGCGGGTGATTGAACGGAAGCCGCTCGAACCGGAGATCGGCCGGCTCATGCTCGGCCAGCGCGTCCGCGAGCGCGACGCCCCGAGGCAGTACGGCGGCTGTGGCGGCGGCCTCGCCGAGATAGTCAACGACGAGCACCGTCTCGGCGGTCGGCAACTGCGCGACGATTTCGGCGAGCTTGTCGCGAATGGGAAGGCGCTTGCCGGCGTACCAGTAGCCATCGCAGGCGATGAACAGCTTCGGCTCGATCTGGCCGAAGCGGTCCAGGACGCCGCGGACGCCGAAATCCGGGGAGCAGGAAGACCACGTCGCGCCGAGCGACGTCGCCGCCAGCATCAGGATCACCGTTTCGGGCAGGTTCGGCATCATGGCGGCGACCCGGTCGCCCACGCCTATCCCGCGAGACGCCATCCATTGCTGGGCGCGGGACACGTCGGCGCGCAACTGCCGCCAACTCAGGCGCTTGGCCGATTTGTCCTCTCCGCGAAAAACGATGGCGTCATCGTCCCCGTCGCCGGTCAACAGGTTTTCCGCGAAGTTCAGCCGCGCCTCCGGGAAGAATTCCGCGCCCGGCATCCGGTCGTGACCCAGAATGCGGGACCCCTTCTCGCCCTTGACGCCTGCAAAGTCCCACAGCAGAGACCAGAAGGCTTCTCGCCGTTCGATCGACGCGGCGTGCACGTCTCGGTATGTCTCGAGGTGCAGCCCCTCGCGCGCGTTGAACGCGTCCCTGAACTGGACGAGCGCTGTAGCGGCGACGCGCTCGGGAGAGGGTGTCCAGAGCGGGCGGTCGGCGAAGGTCATCGTTAGGCCTTTTTGTCGGCTCAGCGGAAACGCAGGTCCCTGGATTAGCGAATCTCACCGCGGCGGGGAAGCGCCGCCCCAATCGCCGGCAACAGCCAAGATCGCGGTGGACGGTGGATCATGGCAGGTCTGGGCGCGGCAGCGCTATGGTATATGAGTCAGGGCGACCCTCCCGTGATGTGCAAGGCTTTTATGTCCCAGGTCCCCTTCGTCACCGGGCGCATGGCGTGACACGGCGTCTTGCGATCGGCCTCACGATCCTCACGGCGCTTCTCCTGGCCGGCTTCACGCCGTGGCCGGCTCCCCGGAGCTGGGTTTCAGCGCTGGTCAGGCAGACGGCGGACCGAGACGGTCTTGTGCTCGCCTTCAATGAGCCGCCCCGGGTCGTGCTCCTGCCGCAGCCTCGCCTGGAGGCAGGCTCAATCACGGCAACCACCGACGCGGGTCGCCTCAGTGCGACCATCGCCCGATCCAGCGGGGCGCTGCGCCTGACCCCGCTCGTGCGAGGGAAGCTTGAGCTCGCTGAACTCACGGTGGTGGCGCCGCGAATCGCGGTGTCCGACCCCGCTTCCTGGGCGGGCCTGGGCAGCGGGACGCTGCACGCTCTCTCCGCTCGGGGCGCCCTGGGCGGCCTGGACCGGCTCGTCATTGTGGACGGAGCGCTGCGGCAGGGGCATGACGATGCCCAGGCGCTCACCGGCATCAACGCCGTGATGCGCCGCTCATCGGGCCGCGACAGCGTTGACGCGGCCGGCGGCCTGCGATGGCGGGGAGAGGACGTCCAATTAGAAGCGTCCGGCTTCAGGCCTGACGATCTCGCTGCGGGGCTAGGCTCCGAACTGTCGCTCCGGCTGAAGAGCGCCTTTCTGACCGCGCGCTTCCAGGGCCAGACGATCGGAGGGGCTCAGGCCGAAGGCGACTTGAGCATGACGAGCGCCGATCTGCCCTCTCTCTCCCGATGGCTTGGCCTGAGCCTTCCCATACCCATGGGGGACAGTCTCGCGCTCTCCGGCCAGGCCCGCATCGCAGGCCCCGCCCTTGCGCTGGATGACGCTCGCGTCGCGCTGGACGCTGGCGTCTTCGAGGGGGTGGCTTCCGCTCGCCTGCAGGGCGCCAGGGTCGCCATCGGCGGGACGCTCGCCACGGACCGCCTGGATCTCTCGCAAGCAGTTCGGTCGTTCGCCCTGGCGCACGCGGCGACCGGCTGGAGCACTCAGGCGTTCGAGCTCTCGGCGTTGTCCCAGGGCGATGTGGACCTGCGTCTGTCCGCCGGGCAGATCGCGATCGGCAAGGCGCTTCTGTCGAACGCAGCGCTCTCCTTTCTCTCCCGCCCGGGACGCGTCGACATCTCCCTCGGCGCGGCCGAGATATTCGGCGGCTGGATCAAGGGGCGCGTGGGAATCGGAACCGGCGAGAAGGGCGTGGACGCCAGACTGCTGGCGTCATTCGACCATGTGGATGCCGCCAGCGCATCGGTTCTCTTCGCCGGGGCTGAACGCGTCACAGGATCCGTTGCGGGGAGCGTCTCCGCGGAGGGTTCTGGCGAAAACCCTGCCGCCTTGATGCATACGCTCGATGGCAAGGCCACTCTGACCCTGCGTCAAGGCGAGATTCGGGGCGTCAACCTGCCTGAACTGCTGCGCCGGCTGGAACGCCGTCCGCTCATCGCGGCGGCCGATGTGCGGGGCGGAAAGACGCCCTTTGAGTCGGCTTCCGCCACCGCGCGCATCGTCAGGGGGGTGGCGGAGGTGTCCGAAGGCGTGATGACGTCCCCTGCGACCCGCGTGGACTTGTCGGGCTCGATCGGGCTCGCCGAGCGCGTGTTTCGGCTGAAGGGCCGCCTGGAGCGCCCGGAAGGATCGATCGGTGAAGCGAAGCCCCTGCCCTTTGGCGTTACCGGGACATTCGAGAACCCCGTGATCGCGCCCGAATCGACGCGCCTCGGTGCGGACCTGAGCTCTGCTGCCACTCTCTCCGGCGCATACGAGCGCGTCGAAGCCACCCCGCCGGAGCCATCCAGTCAGGAGCGTTGAATCTTCAGCGGTCCGCCTGCATGGCTTCCGCAATCCGGTGTTCCAGCACCTGGGGTTGCCGGATGACGAGCGCGCCGCGCGTCTTCGCGATCACGCCCTGGCCCGAAAGCGCCGACAACTCCCGGGTGACCTGTTCGCGGCGGCACCCGATCCGGGCTGCCAGAACATGGTGGAACGGCGGCGGGCTCACGACCCGCTCGCCGGCTACGCCCATGCGCGGAGCCGACATCCGGATCAATTCGGCGTACAGGCGATGCTTCAGGTCGAAGACCGAATGTTCCGTGATGCGGGCGTTCAGTTCGCGGATCCGGGCTGTCAGCTGCCGCAGGAGCTTGTCGCAGACCACCGGGGACGCGAACACCAGCTCCTTGAATACGCCTGCCGGCATGATGCACATCTCCGCCCGCGTCAGGGCGGTGACATTGGCTGATCGGCGCACATCGTCGATCGCTGCGAGCTCGCCGAAGAACTGCCCGCCCCGCATCTCCGCCAGGATGATCTCCTTGCCCGCCTGCGTCCTGATGAGCACCCGCACCTCGCCAGACAGAAGGAAGTAGACGTCAGTCGAGGGATCCTCGAAGTCGACGACGATTTCGTTCTCGTCGAACTTGCGCCAGGCGCAGCGCCGGTCGAACCTGTCGAGATCGATGCCTGCGTCCTTGAAGAACGGAACGCGCGCCAGCGTCTGCATTGTGAATGCCTCCCAGATGCGGGGCCATGCTAGTCCAGCTTTCGTTGAGAGGCTAAGTCGAATTCCAGCCGAAAGCCGGCTTACTGCTCCAGGGAGATCTGGTAGCCATGCCGGCGCCGCTCGCCAGGGGCGAGGATGCTCATGCCTGGTTTTTCAAAGAGGTCCCCCTCGAACCCTTCGGGATCGCCCTGACCCGTCCAGGCTTCGACGCACGCGAAGGGAGCGCCGACCCGACTCCACACCACGATGTTGGAGAAGTTTGTCCAGCTTATCCGCAAGGCCGGCGACCGTGCGGTCTCAAGCCTCAGCCCTCGACTCCTCACGTCGAGGAAGCACAGGGCCTCCCGCGAGAACAGGTCGTCCTCGAGCCTTAGGAGACGCCCCTCCTCCAGCGGCGCGCTACGTCGGCGCAACGAAAACAGCCCGCCGGGCCCGATGACGGGGACATCCGGGCTCTCCGCCTGATCGAAGGCCAGGCGGCTCTCCGGCCCTTTTACGATGCGAAACCCGGGATGCAGGCCCGCCGCATAGGGCATCTCCCCCGCGCCGCTGTTGTGGACTTCAATCTCGACTTCTAGCGACCTTGCCCCAAGCACATAAGTGGCCGCCAGCTCGAACTTGAATGGATAGACGGCCCTCGTCTCCGGCGAGTCGCACAGGACGAATCGAGCCCGTTCTGGTCGAGATTCGGCCAGCTCGAACAGGGACCGGCTCGCGAAACCGTGCAGCCCGAGGGGGAAGCTGCGCCCGCCCACACGTGCAACGCCACCGCGGGTCCAGCCACATACGGGAAAAAGAAGCGGGCTGCGCTGGTCCCAGAAGGACGGATCCCCGCGCCACAAGAGATCCGCGCCGTCAACGCTCCACGTCTGCAACTCCGCGCCCAAGAGGGACACGACGGCCCTGTTTCGGCCTTTGCCGAGGCTCACCAGTTCCGCCATCCCCTCCTCGCAAGCGACTCGCGCCATTTCGGCGGCGCGAACGGGAGGTTTTCAGGCCCGGCTCGCCTTGTCCACGACTGGCGCGAATTGGCCCTAGACAGCCGGCGAAGCACCCCCTATAAGCCCCCTCGTTCGCAGCGCTCCGGCGCCAGTCGGACACGCCCAGGTAGCTCAGTTGGTAGAGCATGCGACTGAAAATCGCAGTGTCGGTGGTTCGATTCCGCCCCTGGGCACCACTGGCTTTTTGAGGCCGCCCTCAGCTTAATCTGACGATCGCGCCCCCCTGATCCAGGGAACGCCTCTTGGCCGACTGCGGCCTGCGGGCCAGAAAGCGGCCGCACCACGGTGAGCGCCAAGGGTGGCCGGAGGCGGTCTCCGGCCACCCTCTCTTGCGATCAGTCCTTCGCGCTCGCTTCCGGCGCTGGATTCTGGAAATAGGGCTCGACAAGCCCCTTGAGCTTGACCGTCATCGGATTTCCGAACCGATCCTTGCTGCTTCCCACGCTCAGGCGCACCCATCCCTCGCTGACGCAGTACTCTTCGACATTGGTCTTCTCCACTCCCTTGAAGCGGATCCCAACGCCCCTGCTCAGGACCTCTTCGTTGAAATAGGGGCTCTTGGGATCAACGGACAAGCGGTCCGGGGGCGTGTCGGCCATGGTGGTCTCCTCGAATGGCGATGCGGCGACATAGCGAAACCCGCGTGCGGCGCCAATCCGCGTCCCGTCCTCAGATGCTTTTCGGACGCCTGGGGAACTTAGCCGAGGGCCCGGCGTTGTAGAGGCGCATCTGAGAATGCCCCCTCCAGTATGCACGACGCCCCCGCAAGCGGTCCCGCTTGCGGGGGCTTCATTTTGAGGCGACCACGCCGCCAGTCGATCGGCAGAAGAAGACCTTCTGTTGATGTTCGGACAATCTTCCGATCTCGCCAGATCAATCGCAGAACAGTGTCAATAACTTCCGATTTTCGGCGCCGGCCGACTCCGGACGATCCATCGAGCCTCTTGAGCGGTACGTACATGTACGAGAGTAGAGGTACGAATAGCCGCCCTACTCACCTCCCTTTATGTCTCTATTCCCTTCCCTGGAGAGGTCGAGATGTACCCGGTTCCCGCCGCCGAGACTGCTCGACTGGCTGCGTTGTCACGGTTGGATATCCTGGACACGGCCCCGTCTCCCGCTTTCGACCGGATTTGCCAGATCGCACAGGAACATTTCCGCGTTCCATTTGTGCTCGTCACCTTCATCGACCGGGACAGAGCATGGGCGAAGGCCATGATCGGTCTGCAGGACCCGACGATCCGGCGCGATGACGCGTTTTGCGCCCACACGATCATGGGCGACGAAGTCCTGGTCATCCCGGATACGCTGCGGGATTCCCGTTCGGCCCAAAATCCGTTCGTGACGGGTCAGCCGCATGTCCGCTTCTACGCCGGCGCGCCGATCGTGCTGTCAACGGGGCTCAGGGTTGGGTCCGTCTGCATCATGGACACCAAGCCGCGGACGCTCAGTCGGGCGGAAGCGGTCGTGCTGAAGAACCTCGCCGATATCGCGGTCACGGAGCTCAGGCTGCTCCAGGCCGGGCGCCTCGCCCGCGATTGCCTCTCGGAACGCGCCTTCGCTTCCGTCTAGCGGCTCACGCCACCGTGCGACGGGCCTGGTCTAGCGCCAGCCGGATACAGGCGATGGCTTCCTGAATGCCCTGGACCTGCGTGTCATAGCCGTAGGCCGGCAGCTCCATCTGCTTCACTTCCATGAGGATGCGCGCGATCAACTCCTCAGCGTCAGCAAACGCGCGGCGCGGGTCCGTCGCCGCCTCGAACGCGACGCGCAGGGCTTCCATCATCGCCATGATGGTCACGGCGTCGGCCGCCAGCGTCTTGTCCGTGCGCATGTTCGGGTCTCCGGAAACTCGCCCGGAACCTGAGCGCCAAGAGTTGACGGGATCTTACCGCGGCCCTCGACGAGCGGCCTTGTCCACATGCGCCGAAGCCAGCGCATCTCCGGCGACGTCAGGCTCGGTCGCGCGTCATCATGGTCTCATGTCTCGCTGCCTCGGGGGCCTGTAGACACCTGCCGCTGACGAAGACCCGAGCCAAGACGCCGGGGCGAACGCATCTGAGGGCTTCATCTCCGAGGGCCTTCCTCCACCGCGTTGACCGGCTTACACTTTCCTTCCCTTAGGGAGGGAACCAAACAATGAAGCTCAAGACGTTGCTTCTGGGAGCGGCGCTGACGGTGATCGCCGCAGCGGCCCAGGCACAAACGGCCGTCAAGATCGGTGTTCTGAACGATCGCTCGGGCCTTTATGCGGACATCTCAGGCGAGGGCTCGGCGATCGCGGCCCGGATGGCCATTGAGGACTTCAAGGCGTCCGACAAGGGCATCAAGGCCGAAGTCGTCGTGGCGGACCACCAGAACAAGCCGGATATCGGGTCGGCCATCGCCCGCCAGTGGTACGATCGGGACGGCGTCGACATGATCGTCGACGTGCCGACCTCGTCCGTCGCCCTCGCCGTCGCGCAGATCGCCAAGGAAAAGAACAAGGTCTACATCAACTCTGGCGGCGGCACCTCCGACCTCACCGGCGTTCAGTGCTCGCCCAACACCGTGCACTGGACCTACGACACCTGGGCGCTGGCGAACGGCACGGGCACCGCGATGGTCCAACGCGGCGGGAACACCTGGTTCTTCATCACGGCCGACTACGCCTTCGGCGCGGCGCTGGAGCGTGACGCTTCCGCGCTCGTCAAGAAGGCCGGAGGGCAGATCCTGGGCTCGGTGAAGCATCCCTTCCCCGGGACCGACTTCTCTTCCTTCCTGCTCCAGGCGCAGGCTTCAGGAGCCAAGGTCGTGGCTCTGGCCAACGCCGGCGGCGACACGATCAACTCCGTGAAGCAGGCCGCCGAGTTCGGCATCGTCAAGGGCGGCCAGAGCATCGCGGGGTTGCTCGTCTTCATCACGGACGTGAAGTCGCTTGGTCTTCAGGTGGCCCAGGGCCTGGTGCTCACGGAAGCCTTCTACTGGGATGCGAACGACCAGACGCGAGCCTTCTCCAAGCGGTTCGCCGAGAAGGCGGGCGGCAAGATGCCGACCATGGTGCAGGCTGGCGTGTATGCCGGGACCCTGCACTACCTCAAGGCCGTGGAAGCGCTGAAATCCAAGGATGACGGCGTGAAGGTCGTCAACAAAATGAAGGAAATGCCCACCGACGATCCGCTGTTCGGCAAGGGCTCCATCCGTGCCGATGGCCGGAAGATCCACGACATGTACCTGTTCGAGGTAAAGAAGCCCTCCGAATCCAAGGGCGAGTGGGATCTTTACAAGACGCTCGCGACCATTCCGGCCGACAAGGCATTCCGGCCCATGTCGGAAGGCGGATGCCCTCTCGTGAAGGGCTGAGGCGGCGCCAGCGTACAAGCAAAAGGGCCCCCTCTCGCGCGAGAGGGGGCCCTCCTCGTTTGGGGCCATGCCTGCAATGAATTAAGGGCCAGCCTTCAAAGTGCGCGCCTTGGCGTACCAAGCCTCCGCCTGCGCCGGATCGGGTTCGAGCCCGATCACCGGAAGCTTGAGCAGGACCTCTGGATCGAATGTCCGGCCCATGGCCGTTGCGCCCCTGGCGTCGCCGGCCAGCGCCACCCGCTCGAAATAGCGGCGCGCGGCGGCCACGTCGCCCGCCTTGAGCTTGGCTTCTCCGCGTTCCAGTGAGGTCAGCACCTCCTCGGAAGAAAGATTCAGGCTTCCGGTTTCAGGGGCCGGCGCCGCAGGTGCGGCCGCCGGAGATGGAACTTCAGCCTGCGCGATGCTCGGCACCGGGGCGGGCGTGACCGGAGCCGCGGGCAGCTCGGGCGCCGGGGCGATGGAGGCGACCTGCGCAGGCGCGGGCGCAGGAGCTTGGGACGGAGGAAGCACGGGCTGGGCCGGCAGCGCATTCGCCGCCGTCGGGGCGGGCTGCGAGGCTGACTGGAGCGGGGCGGCCCCGGAAGGCGCGGGCGGCGCGGGAGGCGCAGCCGAAGTCTGCGGCACGACAACGGACGGCTTGCTGTCTGCTGCAGGGGCCACGGGCTGCGAGGAGATCGAGGCGGTTCTCTCGGGCGCCGGCCTATCCGCGGCAGGCTCCGTCGGCGCGGGCGATCCGAGCGACTGCACCAGCAACGTCGCCATGCCGGCGGCGACCAGCGCAATGGCGGCGGCTCCGGCGAAGGGCTTCCAGGCGTTGCCGGCGGGCCGCGCCAGCGGCGGCTCTCCCGGCCGGTTATCGAGCCTGGACGCCCCGATGGGCGCGTCCGAGTCCTGGAATGCGAACGGGCGCATGGCTCTCTCTCCTTACTGGCCCGCAGAGGCCGCGCGGTCGCCGGAGCGGCGCGACTTCATCTGGGCATGGACCCACTGATCCGCGGACTTAAGCCGACGCTTGCCGTCCACCACCGCAGCCAGGTTGGTCTCCTTCCATTTCGGATGGCGTCCCTCCTTCAGGAGGTCCGGAAAATGATCGAAAATGGCCGTCGCGGCGGCCGTCAGCTCGTGCTGGCGGGGCGAGCTGTCGCGCCACCACGGAGCAACCAGGATGGCGTCGGCCGAGACGGTTTCGATGCGTTCGCCGTCGGAAACGAGCCCCGGGTAGTCGGCGCTGGTGAGGGTGGCCGGGTCGTAGGCCTCGCCGAGCTTTCCGAACGGCACGGGAACGAGGTGAACGCCGGCGCTGCCCTGGGCCATCTCCGCCAACGGCGCGTAGGGCTTGGGCGCCAGCACGAAGGCGGCGGCGAGGGTCCCTGCCTTCACGGCGTTCAGGGCGTCCGCCAGGCTTCCCGTCGCGGGCGTGACATCCACGCCATGGTCAGCGAGCGCCGCGCGCGCGACCGTCTCGGTGTCGCTGCCGGCGGGTCCCATGTAGACGCTCTTGCCGGCGAGATCGTCGACCGAGTGAATGTCCGGCCCGGCCACGAGATGCAGTTCCTCGCCGAACAGCTTGGCCACATAGACCAGCTTGGCCGAGGCCGAGCCCGCGTTGGCGAGCGTAGGGGCCGAAACCACGGCCATGTCGATTCCGGGAAGCGTCAGCAGCTCCTTCAGCGGAGCTCCTTTGCCGCGGACGGTCTCGAGCTTGAACTTGGGGGCAAGGACTCCGCCGAGATCCGCGAGAGTGGGCTCCATGCCCTGGTCTGAACCCGTGAGGATCTTGATGGAGCCGGGGCTGGCGCGATCGATCGTCGTCTCGCGGGCCGGAGCAGCCTCGCGCGCCGGGGCTTCGCGGATGGCGGCCGTCTCGCCCTCGGCGGCGCTGGCGGGGGTGCGACGCGCGTGCGCGCGTGACGGGGCGCGATGGCGCCGGGCGGGCGTCTCCGCGGCTTGCACGGGGGCGGGCTGCGCCGGCGCGGCCGCCTGGGTGGCGCCCGGCGGGTTGCGATCGCCTCCCAAGCCTTTGAAGAGTTGGCAAAACGCACTGCACGACTCGCCCGGCGCGGGGGCCGAGGCGGCAGGCGCCGCAGCGGTCTGCGCAAGCGCGACCGGGGCGACCGCGATCCAGGCTGTCGCGAGCAACGCGCGAGCAAAGGCTTTCATGTCGTGGTCCTCGGACAGTGAGGGGAAACGCGGGACTCCGGACCCGCAGATCCTTGACCTTCACTGGCCGCTGAATCCGGCCATAATCTGTCCAAATCAGCGAGGGTTGATGGCAATTCGCAACAGTCAAGCGGCGCTGCACTGTCCCGCGTGCTTTGCGGAAGAATTGTTATGCTCGCCAGCTCGACGCCACTCCTCCAAAGAACAGAGCAGCCGACTTTGATGCAAAGCGGCCTCCAGCGACGGATTGCGGGCTCTTCCGCATCCAATTCCCCAATGCTGGAACCACCCAAAGGCGCCGCCGTTCAAGGACGATGCGCACTCAGCTTGCGCGCGGCATTTCAGCGAGAGGTAACAACCATGGCTCGGACAGAACTCATGCGCGGGACCGTTCTGGCGGTCAGCGCCGCCCTGGCGCTCGCGTTCACGGCTGGCCCCAGCTTGGCCAAGGACCAGGGCGCCGCCGCCAAGACCTTCATCACCAAGGCGATCCAGGGCAACATGGCCGAGGTCTCGATGGGGCAGCTCGCCCAGCAGAACGGCCAGTCCGACAGCGTGAAGCAGTTCGGCCAGATGCTCGCGACCGACCACGGCGCCGCCAACCAGAAGGCCCAGGCCGTCGCCCAGCAGATGGGCGTGCAGGTCCCGACCGAGCCCAGCAAAAAGCAGCTGGCCGACTACAACAAGATGCAGAAGTTGAACGGCGCCGCCTTCGACAAGGCCTTCGCCCAGCACATGGTGGCCGACCACAAGAAGGACATCGCCGAGTACAAGAAGGCGGCCAAGATGCAGGGCGACCCGGCCGGCGACTACGCCAACCAGACCCTGCCTGACCTCGAGAAGCACCTCCAGGCGGCGCAGCAGCTCCAGAAGGGTGGCGGCAAGAGCATGTAAGCTGCGTCTGGCGCCAGCATCACAAAAAGCGATCCGGAGGCGGTCGGCCACGGGTCGCTTTTTACCGGGCTTATCCTCCAGCCGCTGGCGACCTTGATCACGCCCCCTCGAAACCAGCCAGGATCGTCGATACGCAGGCGGTCTCGACCTGCTGCCCATAGCGCTCGTGGTAGAGCTTCATCATGGCGTCGTGCGTCTCGTCGGACGAGCTGCAGAGAGCGTCGGTCGCCACGACCACGCGATAGCCCCGGTCCACGGCGCCCAGGACGGCGGCAAGCACGCACACGTCTGTTTCGCCCCCGCTGACAAGAACCGTGTCGACGTTGGCTGACTGAAGCAGGTTCTGCAGCGCCGGGTTGGCCCACGGCGAATAGACCGGCTTGTCGATGACGTGTGCTGGCGGAGCGAAGCGGCGCAGCTGCGGGATCAAATCCACCATGTCGCGGCCGATGCGCTCCACCGTCACATCGGCCCACCGCTCGTAGTAGCGCTTCCAGGTCCCCTGCCCTTCGCCGGGCCGCATGGCGGGGATGAAGCGCGTGAACACGGTGCGTTCCGGACGCGGTTCGACAAGGCGCACGATGTTGGGCGCCACGCGTGGCATCCAGGGCGTCTTCCAGGGCGTGTCCTCGGCGAAGAGGCGCTGCATGTCCACGCAGAGGTGGGCCGTGGTCTCGGGGCGCAACGGCCCATAGATCAGTTCATCGTCCTTCGCCATGCGGCCGGGTCACTCCTTGGGCACGTTTCGCTCCAGTTCCGCCAGCCACGCGGCGGCGTTGCCGTCGGAGGGCGCGCGCCAGTCGCCCCGCGGAGACAGCGAGCCGCCGGCCGACACCTTGGGCCCATTCGGCAGCGCTGAGCGCTTGAACTGGCTGAAGGCGAAGAAGCGGCGCAGGAAGACCTCCAGCCAGCGGCGGATCTGCGCCAGGTCGTGCCCGCGCCTGCGGTCCTCCGGGAAGCCGGGCGGCCAGGAGCCAGCCTTCGGGTCGGACCAGGCGTGCATGGCGAGGAACGCGATCTTGGAGGGCCGGAACCCGTAGCGCAGGGTGTAGAACAGATTGAAATCCTGGAGCTCGTAGGGGCCGACCTTCGCCTCGGTGCTCTGCGGCTTCTCGCCTGCCTCCACCGGCACCAGCTCCGGCGAGATTTCCGTGTCCAGGATGGAGCCGAGGGTCTTGCCGACGCTCTCGTCGAACTGGCCGGACGTAATCACCCAGCGGATCAGGTGCTGGATCAGGGTCTTCGGCACCCCGGCGTTGACGTTGTAGTGGGACATCTGGTCCCCCACACCGTAGGTGCACCAGCCGAGGCCCAATTCCGAAAGGTCGCCGGTGCCAATCACGATCCCATCGTGCTGGTTGGCGAGGCGGAACAGGTAATCCGTGCGCAGGCCGGCCTGCACGTTCTCGAACGTCACGTCATAGACCGCCTCGCCCTTGGCGAAGGGGTGGTCCATGTCCGCCAGCATCTGACGGGCTGCGGGGCGGATGTCGAGCTCGCTCCACGTCACGCCGAGAGACGACATCAGCGCGATCGCGTTTGTCTTCGTCTCCGCTCCCGTTGCGAAGCCGGGCATCGTGTAGGCCAGGATTTCCGTGCGGGGCCGCTTCAGCAGGTCCATCGCCTTAGCGGCGACAATGAGAGCCTGGGTGGAATCGAGGCCGCCTGATACGCCGATCACGGCGCGTCGCACCCCCGACGCCCTCAGGCGCTGCACGAGGCCGGCGACCTGGATGTTATAGGCTTCGTAGCAGTCTTGCGCGAGCCGGGCCGGGTCGGCGGGCACGAATGGGAACCGCTCCACAAGCCGCTGGAGGCCGATGTCCGCTTCGGGCGGATTCACCGCGAACCCCACGCGACGGAAGACGCATTCCCCCGCGTTCAGGCGGCGATTGTCATCGAACGTGCCCTGACGCGCACGCTCCTGGCGAAGGAGGTCGAGGTCGACATCGGCGATTACGAATTGCTCGCCCTCTGGGAAGCGTTCGCTTTCGGCCAGCAAGGCGCCATTCTCGTAGATGGAGGTCTGCCCGTCCCAGGCGAGGTCCGTGGTGGACTCCCCTGCCCCCGCGGCCGCGTAGAGGTAGGCCGCGACGCAGCGCGCCGATTGTGACGCGCAAAGGAGCTTTCGGGTCTCCGCCTTGGCGATCGTGATGTTGCTGGCGGAGAGATTCGCCAGCACGGTCGCGCCGGCAAGCGCGCCGAAGCAACTGGGCGGGGCTGGCACCCAGAGGTCCTCGCAAATCTCCGCATGAACCACGAGCCCGGGTACGTCTTGCGCCTCGAAGACGATATCCGGGCCAAAGGCTGCCTCCTGGCCTGCTAGGCTGATCAGGCCGCCCTCGGTTCCCTGCCCGGAGGCGAACCAACGGCGCTCGTAGAACTCGCGGTAGTTGGGCAGATGGATCTTGGGTACGACGCCCAGCAGCCGGCCGCGATGGATCGCAAGGGCCGTGTTGTAGACGCGCCCGCGCCAGCGAACCGGCGCTCCGACCAGGATCAGGGGGGCGAGGTCGCGCGACCCGTCGAGCAGCGCCCGGGCGCCCTCCTCCACCGCGTCCAGCAGCGTATCCTGGAGCAGCAGGTCGTCGATGGAATAACCGGACAGGGCCAGTTCCGGGAATACCGCGACGGCCGCGCCCTCCGCATCACAACGTCTGGCGACATCCAGGACGCGTTGGGCGTTGGTCGCCGGATCGGCCAGAGCCGTTCGCGTGGTGCCGGCGGCCACGCGTGCGAAACCGTGCCGGTAGATCGAGCGGAAGGTCATGGCCGTCATTCCTTCACCGAAGCGCGCGAAGCGGCTTTCGGTTCCGAACCGGAAGCCCTTCGGGGTCTTTGCGCGCTATTGAGGCTCTTATGCTCACTTTGAGAATAAGATGATACTCGCGCCCCGGCTCGATGCAATGCAGGGGCGCGCCATTTCAGGTCGACAGGCGGGAATGTCCGGTGTGCACTGGCGCCGACCACGAAAGGACCACCCCATGAACATGCGATCCCTTGGCCGATCAGGCATTTCCGTCCCGCCGCTCTGCCTGGGCGGCAATGTTTTCGGCTGGACGGCCGATGAGCGTCAGTCCTTCGCCGTTCTGGATGCCGCATTCGAGGCCGGGCTGACCTTCATCGACACGGCCGACGTGTATTCACGCTGGGCGCCGGGACACGTCGGCGGCGAGTCGGAAACCATCATCGGCCGGTGGATGAAGGAGCGCGGCGCCCGCGACCGGCTCGTCCTCGCCACCAAGGTCGGCATGGACATGGGTGAAGGGAAGGTCGGGCTGAAGCCCGCCTATATCCGCCAAGCGGTCGAGGATTCGCTGCGTCGCCTGCAGACCGATCGCATCGACCTCTACCAGGCCCACAAGGATGATCCCGACACGCCCCAGGAGGAGACGCTGGCCGCCTTCGCCGAGCTGGTGAAGGCCGGGAAGGTGCGGGCGATCGGCGCCTCGAACTTCTCGGCCGACCGGTTCAGGGACGCCCTCCAGATCTCCGAGCGGCTCGGGCTGCCGCGCTACGAGACGATGCAGCCGGAGTACAACCTGTACACGCGCATGGAATACGAGACCGGGCTCGAGCCTGTGTGCCGAGACCACCATGTCGCCGTGATCCCCTTCTTCGGACTCGCCGCCGGCTTTCTCACCGGGAAGTACCGGTCCGAGGCGGATCTGGGGAAGAGCCCGCGCGGCGAGCGCAGCATCGGGCGCTACCTCAATCCGCGTGGCTTCGCGGTCCTCGAGGCCCTGGACAGGGTCGCCGAACGGCACGGAGCCACGCCGGCCCGCGTCGCATTGGCCTGGCTCATGGCCCGGCAGAGCATCACGGCTCCCATCGCGAGCGCCACGAGCCCCGAGCAAGTCCGGGAACTCGCGGCAGCCACCCAACTCAAGCTCTCGCCCGAGGAGATCGGCCAGCTGGACGACGCGAGCGCCCCCTAGGCGGATTCTTAAATCCCGTCGCGTAGCAAGGTTTGGGGCGCGGCCGAGTCGCGCTCCGCTCGTGCTGCGCGCCGGGGGCGACATGACGCGTTGGTTGTCCGCATTCAGGAACTCGGCGAACGGCTTGCGCTGGGCGTTCCGGCACGAGTGCGCCGTGAGGGAGGAAGCGATTACGCTCGCCCTCGGCGCGTTGCTGGCCGCCTTGATCGCGCCTGACTTTCCAAGCTACTGCGTCCTCGTCGGAGCCCTGGCCCTGCTGCTCGCGGTGGAACTCCTGAACACCGCCATCGAGAAGCTTGCAGACTTCATCACCCTGGAACGACAGCCCGCCATCGGCGTCGTGAAGGATCTCGGCAGCGCCGCCGTGTTCGTCATGCTGGCGTTAAACGCCCTGGTCTGGATCGGCATGGCGGCGCGCGCGCTGCTGGGTTGATCCTCCTGCTTGCCCGATGAGCCTCGAATGACCTTTACGCCCTCACCCCCGCCGCGCCGGACAGGCATCATGCGGGTGGTCGGCCCCCTGATCGACGCCCTCGTCCTCCCGTTCGTCCTGTTCGACGAACTGGTGCGGCCGCTTTATCGCCCCCTCATCCGGCTGTTGGCGCGCCTGAAGCTGATGCAATGGCTCGAGCAGGCCGTCTGCGCCCTCCCGCCCTATGGGGTGCTCGTCGCCTTTCTGGTGCCCTTCGTCATCTTCGAACCCTTGAAGATCCTCGGCCTTTACTGGCTCGGCACAGGCCACGCGCGGCTCGCCGTGCCGACCCTCATCGTGTCGCACGGCGCCACGTTCCTGCTGGTGGAGCGCCTGTACGATGCAGGCCGGCCGAAGCTGATGACCATTGGCTGGTTCGCCCCGATTGCACGGCTTGTCGAGCGGGTGCGCGACGCCGCCATGGCGTGGCTCCGATCGCGCCCAGCCTGGATGGCCATCAAGGCCTACGCCAAGCGCGTCCGCGCCCACGTGGCGGGGTTTTTCGCCAAGCTGCGGGCGCGCTCCCCGGGGTAGGCCGGGGAGCGCACCGTCTCACTGCGCCTCGAAAACCTTCGAGAGAGAGTTCACGGCCTGCACGCGCGGGCTCGGGAGCGGCTCCAGGTTGAACCGCTCCGTGATGAGCTTCAGGATCGAGCCCGTGTCGTATTCCGTGTGGTCGATGACGCCCTTCCTGGCGAGGGGCGAGACGACGATGGCGGGCACGCGGGTGGCCGGGCCGAGGAAGTCGGCGCGGGCGCCGGCCGCCGGGCCGCTCGGCGGCGCGACGTGGTCGAAGAACCCGCCGTTCTCATCATAGGTGATGACCAAGGCGTAGCTGTCCTTCATCGGGCTCTTGGCCAGAAGCTCGGCGATGTGCGCGACCTCGGCGTCGCCCTTGTCGAGCGCGGCGTAGCCGGGGTGCTGGTTGAACCGGCCTGACGGCTTGTAGAACGTAACGGGCGGCAGCGTGCCGGCTGCGATGTCAGTGTAGAGCTTCTCGGCGTCTTTCAGGTGCTTCGCGCGCTCGGCCTGCCCCTCTGGCGTGCCTGGGTCAAAGCGCTTGAAATAGGCGAAGGCCTGATGATGCCACTGGAACCGGACCTCGCCGGCGAGGTACTTGGATTCCTGCTCCGTCCGGTCCGGCTTGGCCGCAAGATCGAACCCGCCGGAATACCAGGCGAAGTCGACGCCCTTCGCCGTGAGCCTGTCGCCGATCGTCGGCAGGGTTTGCGGAGGCAGCAGGTTTGCGCCCTGCCCGCCATTGTTCAGGTAGACCGACTGAGTGGTGTTGACGGCGTAGTCGCCGTCGCTCGCCGCCACAACGCGCGTATCTTCGAAGTCTCCCGCGCTCTTCGGGTTGGGAATGGGCCGGCCATCGGCGTCCAGTTTGGAGCGCTGGGATTCCGGCGCATTGGGCCAGACAGGCGCGCAGGCGCAGACCAGATAGATGTGGTTGAGGAACGAACCGCCGAAGGCGCCCATGAAGAAGTGGTCCAGGAGCACGTTCTCGCGCGCCAGCTTCCACAGGGTCGACTTCTCCATGGCGTCCCTGGAGTAATACCCCATGGAAAGGCCGCCCGCGTCCGAATAGGCGGCGAAAAGGTCATTCTTGCCGCCGTCGATCTGGGTGCGGTTCGTGTAGAACTTGTGCACGAGATCCCGTGTGTTCACTGCGGTCGTGATCTCCGGGGCCATCTTGTCGATGGCGAAGGGCGCGTTCGGCCGGTCGCCGAACGGCAATTCGCGGATCTCCTTGGGGTTGTCGGACACGTCGAACGGGCCCGTCTTGTGGGGCGGCGGCAGTTTGTCATAGGGCTTGCCGGTCGCGTCGCGCTGCAGCGTCTGGCCGTTGGCGATCGCCTGCTGGATGCCTTCCGCCCCGGGGAACTCCCCGAACAGGTTGTCGAAGGAGCGGTTCTCGAGGAAGAGAACGATCACGTTGCTGATCTTGTCGATCGGCCGTGCGTTCTGGGCCAGCGCGCCTGACACACCCGCCATGGTCATCGCCAGCGCGCTCGCCGCGCAGGCCAATCCGGACAACCGCCTCATCATCTCCTCCACCACGCGCGGGATCTGCGTGTCCCGCTGCGTGTATCAAACAGCGGGCGCATCCTGCTGGCTAGAGCCGTTCGATGACGGTCCCATGAAGGATTAATGACGTTTTTCATTGCCGGACTCGTCTTCCTGGCCTAGCACGCGGCGATGTCCGCCATGCAGTTCGCAGCCCTGCCCTATCGCGTGGTCGAGGGACGCACCGAGGTCCTGCTCGTCACGTCCCGGGAAACCCGCCGTTGGGTCATCCCCAAGGGCTGGCCCATGAAGGGCAAGAGGCCGCACCAGGCCGCCACGCGCGAGGCCTTCGAGGAAGCGGGCGTGAAGGGCGAGGCCGCCCCCGCCCCGGTCGGCGGCTTCACCTACTGGAAGAAGCTCGGCCGCAAGCGCCTCCTGTGCACCGTCGAGGTGTTCCTGATGGCGGTCACGGCGGAACTGAAGGTCTGGCCGGAACGGCGGCAGCGCAAGCGCCGTTGGTTCCCGGCCGAAGAAGCGGCGGCCCAGGTCGAAGAGCCCGGTCTCGCCGCCATCATCCGTGAATCCGTCCTGTCCGTTCCCCCCGAACCGAAATCCTCTTCCGACCAAGGCTGACCGACATGCTGAAATGGTTCAGGGCCCTGCTCCCGCGCGAGGACCGCTTCTTCGACCTGTTCGAGCAACATTCCCGCACGCTGCTCTCCGGCGCGGAGTCGCTGCAGCGCCTGCTGGAGGGGGGCGAGCAGGTGCCGCACTGGTGCGAGCAGATCGTAGGCTTCGAGCACCAAGCGGACGCGCTGGCGCACGAGGTGATGCTCGCCGTCCGGCGCACCTTCATCACGCCCTTCGACCGCGGGGACATCAAGGACCTGATCCAGTCGATGGACGACGCCATCGACCAGATGCACCAGACCGCCAAGGCGATCACGCTTTACGAGCAGCGGCAGTTCGATCCCTGCATGCGCGAGATGGCGTCCATCATCGTGGAATGCGCCAACCTGACCGTCGCGGCCATTCCTATGCTGCGCCGGATCGGCGAGCACGCCGGCGCGATCAACAGCTTCGCCGAGCAGATCACAAAGCTCGAGGGCCGGTCCGACGACCTGCATGACGAGGGCCTGCGCGACCTGTTCCGCAAGCACCGGGGCGGCGACGCCATGGCGTTCATCGTGGGCACGGAGATCTACAAGCACCTCGAGCGGGTGGTCGACCGGTTCGAAGACGTCGCCAACGAGATCAACGGCATCGTCATCGAGCACGTCTGAGCCATGGACGCGACCATCGCCTTCCCGTTGCTCGTCGGGCTCGTCGCCGTCGCGCTGCTCTTCGATTTCCTGAACGGCCTGCACGATGCGGCGAACTCCATCGCCACCATCGTGTCGACGCGCGTGCTGCGGCCCCAGTACGCGGTGTTCTGGGCGGCGTTCTTCAACTTCATCGCCTTCCTGTTCTTCGGCCTCCATGTGGCGAACACCCTGGGCACCGGCATCATCGATCCCGACATCGTGACCCCGCGCGTGATCTTCGGCGCGCTCACGGGCGCCATCGTGTGGAACGTGATCACCTGGGTGCTGGGCATCCCCTCGAGCAGCTCCCATGCGCTCATTGGCGGGCTCGTGGGCGCCGGGGCCGCCAAGGCCGGGTTCAGCGCAGTGGTCTGGAGCGGCTTCCTGAAGACGGTAGCCGCCATCGTGCTGTCGCCGCTGCTCGGCTTCATCCTCGCCCTGCTGCTTGTGCTGATTGTCTCCTGGTTGTTCGTGAAGGCGACGCCCTTCGCGGTCGACAATTCCTTCCGCACCCTGCAATTCGTCAGCGCTTCGCTCTACTCGCTCGGGCACGGCGGCAACGACGCCCAGAAGACGATGGGCATCATCGCCGTGCTGCTCTACTCCCAAGGCTACATGGAGGGCGGGTTCCACGTCCCGACCTGGGTGGTGCTGTCGTGCCAGACGGCCATGGCGCTGGGGACACTGTTCGGGGGCTGGCGCATCGTCCACACCATGGGCTCGAAGATCACCCGGCTCTCGCCCATGCAGGGCTTCTGCGCCGAAACGGGCGGCGCGGCGACGCTCTTCCTGGCGACCTGGCTTGGCGTGCCAGTCTCGACGACGCACACCATCACGGGCGCCATCGTGGGCGTCGGCGCCGCGCGCCGGGCATCGGCCGTGCGCTGGAACGTTGCGAGCAACATCGTGGTCGCTTGGGTCGTCACCCTGCCCGCGGCTGCGCTGATCGCCGCGGCGACCTATGCGATCGCCGGGTTGTTCGCGTGACCCCGGAGTTCGCGAATAATTAAAAGTTGTGTTGTTGATTGGCGTGGTTCGTTAAGGGTGCGTTCCATGCCAGCCAAGCCGATCGCCATCGCCGTCGCGCTCATGGCGCTTGTCTATTTCCTGTCCCCCGCCCGTTTCGGCGCGAGTCAGCCCGACTGCGTCAAGGACAAGATCGGGTGCCTGATCGCATCCACGGACGCGGACGCCTACGACCCCGTGGTCACGGGCAGCGTGCCGAAGTCGGTGAAGCGCGCTCGCCAGCACTGATTGCGAGACCTCCGCGCTCTAGTCAGCGCTGCCCAAAAGTGCTCTAGGATCCGCGCCCCCGACAGCAGCGAGGACGTTTCGTGAGCACTGACGCGACCTTCGGCGTGAACCGCCGCACCTTCATCGCCGGCGCGGCCATGGCCGCCGTGGCGGCGCCATCCATCGTGCGGGCGCAGGCGGCGGCCCTGAAGGTCGGCGTGATGCTGCCCCGCTCGGGTTTCTTCGCGCAGTCGGGCCAGAGCTGTCACCGGGGCGCGCTCGCCGCCCCGAAGGTGCTGGCCGACCTTGGCTACAAGGTCGAGCTCGTCCATATCGACACGGAATCGTCCGCGGACATCGCCCGCACCCAGGCCGAGCGCGCCATCAACGACGGCGTGCATTGCCTGGTCGGGGCCTTCGAATCCGGCCACACGCTGGCCATCGCCCAGGTCGCGGAACAGCGCCAGGTCCCGCTGATCTGCAACATCGCGGCGGCCCCGCAGATCACCGAGCAGGGCTACAAGTACCTCGTCCGCAACTTCCAGACCGGCGGCGCCTTGGTCACCAACGGCCTGCGATTGGTGAAGGACATCTCGGCGGCGACCAAGGTGGACTTCAAGTCCGCCGTCTTCCTGCACGCGAACGACACCTTCGGCACGGCCCAGCGCCAGGCCATGGACGCCCTGTTCCCGAAGCTGAACATGCCGTTCCCGCTGGTCGAGAGCATCGCTTACGACCCCAAGGCGCAGGATCTCTCGGTCGAGGTGACAAAGCTGCGCTCGCTCAACCCGGACCTGGTCCTGGTGGTGAGCCGCGCCGGCGACGCCATCAAGCTGGTGCGCGACATGGTGCGCCAGCGCTTCGAGCCGAAGGCGATCATCTCGCCGGGCGCGCCGGGCCTCTACGACGAGGAGTTCTACCAGGCGGTCGGCCCCCTGGCCGACTACCTGATGTTCAATCTGCCCTGGGTGAACCCGAAGTCCGACATGACCCAGGCGCTCGAGGCCTCGTTCAAGCAGGCCAACCCGAACCACCGCTTCGCGGTGGACTGCTTCAACGCCGGCTTCACCTTCGAGGCCATCCTGGTCGCTGCCGACGCCCACAAGCGGGCCGGCGCCACGGACGGTCCGACCCTGATGGACGCCATCCGCAAGACGAACATCGAGAAGCACGTCATGATCGGCGGGCCGATCCAGTTCGACGAGAAGGGCAACAACCCGAACATCGGCTCGGCCGCGGTGCAGAACCGCAACCGCACCCCGACGGTCGTGCTGCCGGCGGAAGTCGCCGTCGAGGCGCCTGTCCTCCCCATGCCGAGTTGGCAGGGCCGCAAGTAAGCGGACCGGTTAAGGGGCCATTTACGACGGGCGTAGCGGGGCTACGCCCGTTAAGCTTCCGCACGGGCCTTCATGCTCTTCTTGGTTGCGCCGGAGGCGCAACTTTGAAAGTCGACCGAATCCGCTGGACGCTCCAGCGACTCCGGGCCATGGGCCCGGCCGAAATCGTCCACCGCGTGCGAGAACAGGCGCTCCGCTCCGCCTGGCGCGGCTACGGGAGCGGGTGGCGGCGTTTCGACGTGGGCGACGGCGCGCTCTGTGCGCTCCCTGCCTTCGCGCGCATCGAGCAACAGTGGCCTGAGAACCTCGACCAGCTCACGAAGCAGGCAGCGGCGCGCACGGTCGCCGGAGACCTCATGGTCTTTGGGCGCCCCTGCCCCGCCGGGGAATTTTCTCCCGGCCTGTGGGCGCTCGACCCGGTCTCCGGCCAGCCGTGGTCGACTCCGCAAACTTATTGCTTCGACGTGAATTTTCGGCATGCGGTCGGCCGCGGCGACGTCAAGTTCACGCTTGAGCTCAACCGCCTCCAGTGCCTTCATCCCGTCGCCGCGCTCGCGATCCGGGACCGGGACGCCAAGGCCGCCCGATTCTGCCTCGACGTGCTGCGGTCCTGGATGGACGGCAACCCGCCCTTCAAGGGCGTGAACTGGTTCTCTGGCATCGAACTCGCGATGCGGCTCGTCACAGTGGCGCTGGTCGTCGCTGCCGTTCAGCCCGTCTTGGCTGCGCCTGAGCGACGGCTGCTGCGAAGCTTCGTGGCGGCGCACGGCTACTGGATGGCCCGCTATCCGTCCCTGCACTCCTCGGCGAACAATCACCTGGTGGCCGAAGGTCTCGGTCTGGTCGTTGCGGGCCTCCTCGCGCCGGATCTGCCGGATGCTCCTGCCTGGCTGCGCCATGGAGAGGATATCCTGGCGGATGCGACCTCCGGGCAGTTTCACCTGGACGGCTGGGGCGCCGAGCAGTCGCCCACCTATACGGCCTTCACGCTGGAGATGCTGGCGCTCGGCGCCCTGTTGCTGGCGGACGCCGGCCGGCCGCTGCCCGCGACCGCTCTGGGGTGCATGCGCCTTGCCGGCGCCGCGCTCCACGCTTGTGTGGACGAGGGCGGAAACGCGCCGCGGATCGGCGACGATGACGAAGGCCGCGTCCTGGCGTGCCCGCAGGACCGCGAGCCCCGCTATGCGGCCTCGGTGCTGGCCGCTCTTTCAGGCGTTCTGCGCGCCCCGGAACTGGCGCCGCCGGACCGCGATCCGCACTGGCGCGACGTCCTGTTCTCGAGCCCTGCCACAGGCCGCGCGGCGACGGACCAAGCCCATTTCCCGCAGGGCGGCATCACGTTCATCCGCTGCGCCATCGCAGGGCGGCGGATGACGCTGGGCTTGGACCATGGCCCGCTCGGGTTCCTGGCGATCGCCGCCCACGGACATGCTGACGCGCTCAGCCTCTGGCTCCACCTCGATGGCTCCCCTGTGATCGTGGACTCAGGCACTTACCTGTACTCGGGAGGAGGAAAGGTCAGGGAATTCCTGCGCGGGGCCGCGGCCCACAACACGCTCACGATCGAGGACGCATCCCAGAGCCTCACGGCTGGCGCGTTCAATTGGCGGCACAAAGCCGTGGCTCGCCTCCACGAATATCGTCCCGGCCCGGAATGGCTCGTCCGGGCCTCGCACGATGGCTACATGCGCCGCTACGGGGTCCTCCACGAACGCGCGGTCCAAGCTGCGCCGGACGGCTTCGTCGTGGCGGACCGGCTACGTGGGTCGGCTGCGGACAGACCTGCGGCGCTGCGTTTTCACATCCACCCGGATCTGGGCATCCAGCTCGACAATGATCGTGCCGTCGTGCGGAGTGAAGCCGGGGTTCTGCTCGACATCAAAGCGCCCGCAGGAACCTTGATGGAGCTCGAAAGCGGGTCGGCGACGCAGCCGCCCTGGCATTCGGACCGCTTCAACAGCCTGCGACCCGGTCAGGCCCTGCGCATCGCCACGACGACATCGGCGCTGGCGCAAGCCATCGAGACACGGTTCCGGATCATGCAGCCCCGCCACTGAGGGTTGTATCAACCCGGCACGGGTCAACCGGCCCGCCGCTTGCGAGAGCCGGTCCGTCCGGAGGCCTCGTCCCCATGCTGAACGCTTTGCGCCGCTCCCCGCTCTTCGACGCGCTCGCGAGGCGTCCGCCGGTCGTCTACGCCCGCGCGCGCCGGGCGATCGAGGCGGTGGACGCCATGAACGCCGGTCAGCGGGAGGAGATGCAGGCTCGGCTGCTTCGCCGCGTTCTGGCCGATGCCGGGGAAACCCGTGCCTATTCAGGGCTCCCGCTTGGCGGGCTGGATGCGGCGCCGGTCTTGCGCAAGGACAATGTTCGCGGCGGCGAGGATCTCTTCGCGCGTTCGTCTGGGCTGCCCCAGGCCGCCGCCGCGACCGGCGGGACGACGGGAACCCCGTTGCGGCTTCTTCGGTCACCCGGTCAGATCGTGTTCGAACAGGCCCTGGTGGACCATCTCGTCGCACAGGCGGGAGGTCCGGCCGGCGCCGGACGGGTCGTCGTCCTGCGTGGCGACGCCATCAAGCCCGTGGACGCGGCGGCGCCGCCCTTTTGGCGATCGACCGCGCCGGACCGCATGCTGCTGTCAGCCCACCATCTCACCCCTGCGAACTACCCGCATTACGAAGCCTTCCTGGCTTCCTTCCGCCCGCAGGTCCTGCATGCTTATCCGTCCGCACTCGAGTTGCTGACGCGGTTTGCGGAGGATGCCGGAGGAGGTCCGCGTATCGGTCTCGTGTTCACCTCGTCTGAGCAGTTGCCAGCCGGGCTTCGGGCCCGGGTGAAGCGCGCGTTCGGGGCGGACCTGATCGACTTCTACGGCCAGGCCGAGCGCGTCTGCGCGGCCTGGTCTCTGCGCGACGGCGAATACTGGTTCCGACCAGACTATGGGGTCGCCGAGGTGCTGGCCGAGGATGACGGCCTGCACCTCCTCGGCACGAGCCTGCGCAACAGGGCCCAGATCCTGCTTCGGTATGACACCGGCGACCTGGTCGACCTCGGCCGAGACGATACCCCGGAACGCAGGAGGCTCGTCCGCCTCGGACTCGCGCCATTCGGCGGCATGATTGGCCGGCAATCGGAATACATCGCCTTGCCCGATGGCTCGCGGATCATTGGGCTCAATCACGTGCCGCGCGGAGCGGATGGCGCGGCAAGCGTGCAGATCCTGCAGATCGGCCCGAGCCGAATCCGCGTGCACGTCACGCCGGCGACCGGCTACGGCGACCACACGCGCGCGACCGTGCTGGCCAACCTGCGGCAGAAAGCGCCATCCAGCATCGAAGTGGAATACGTTACGGCCCGGCAACCGGTGCGCCTGCCCAATGGCAAGGCGCCCCTGTTCATCGACGCTCGGGGCCGCCCGGAATTGCTTGCGCGAACGGAACACGCGCTCGCTTAGGCGCGGGTTGGCCCGGGCCGGCCACGCCCTCGGACAATCAGAACCCGATGGCCATTCCGCCGCCGCCGTTCCCCACGGTGGGGCGAACGCCGCCGCTCGGCCACGAGAACGAGCTGTCCTTCTCGGGCAGCGGCTTGGGCATGGGAGCGTCCTCCCACTTGGGTTGGCGGCTACCCGCGGCCGAAGCCTGGGCGGGAGCTCCCGGCTTCGCCTTCACGGCGCCCTTGGCCGGCTTGGCGGGCTTCCCGGCCTTTTGCGCGGCAGGCTGCGTCGTGAGCGGGGCGCCGATCTGCTGTGCGGCGAGCGGCGTCGAGGCGACGGCGATCAGGGCTGCAAGGGCGGGAACGACGAAACGCATCGGCAGGAATCCTCCAAGGTGCTGCCAGCATAGCATTGCGGGGGATCTTGGCGAACGCACGGCGGCCGGATTGCTGGCATGCATCGGAAAAGTCCCGGGTGACTTGCCTTCCGGAGCCGTTCGGCGCATGAGGCGCGTGCCGGCCGGCAGTCCTCCCGTCCTACCCGATCCTTATGTCTCTTTCGCTTTACCTTGAAGTGCTCGTCCAGGGCGTGCTGTCCGGGCTGGTCTACGGCCTGATGGCGCTCGGCCTGTCGGTGATCTTCGGCGTCGTGCGCGTGGTGAACTTCGCCCATGGCGAATTCGCCGTGCTCGCCATGTACGCCGCCTTCGTGTTGTTCACCGCCCTGAACCTCGATCCCTTCCTGGCGATGGCGCCCATCGCGGCGCTGTTCTTCGCCATCGGCTATGGGCTGCAGCGGGTGCTGATCAACCCGTTCATCACCCGCCCGGAGCACGACCAGTTCATCCTGCTGGTCGGCCTGGCGATCATCCTGGTGAACGGGTTGCTGATGATCTTCGGGCCGGACGCCCGGCACGCCAACCTCCCCTACTCCTTCGACAGCTGGTTCGTGCCGACCGGGATCGCTGGCGAGATCATCGTTGACAAGGTGCGGGTCTACGCCGCTGGCGCCGCGCTGGTGGTCTGCGGGCTGCTCTTCGCCTTCTTCCGCTTCACGCTCGTGGGCGCCGCGATCCGCGCCTGCGCGGACAACCTTGTCGGGGCCGCCGTGGTCGGGCTGGACGTGAAGCGGCTCTACGCCCTCACCTTCGCGCTGGGGCTCGCCTGCGTGGGCGCGGCGGGCTCTCTCATGGTCGCGCTGACGGACGTGACCCCGATGCTGGCCCCCTCCTTCACGTTGCTGGCCTTCACCATCGTGATCATCGGAGGGCTGGGGTCCATGGCAGGGGCCCTGCTGGGCGGGCTGCTCATCGGCGTCGCCGAGGCAGTGGCCAGCATTGCGATCGCGCCATCCATGAAAAGCATGGTGTCGTTCGCGCTGCTGGTGCTCGTGCTCGCCTTCCGGCCGCAGGGGCTGATGGGGAAGCGCGCCGCATGATCGCCCGCCTCCTCCGCACGACGCCCACCCGGGCGCTCGTCCTCCTCGGTCTGTTGCTGGCCCTGCTGCTCCTCGCGCCCATGGCGCTGGACCGCTACCTCGTGTCGGTCTTCATCCTGGTGTTCTGGTTCGCCTATGTGGGCCAGGCGTGGAATGTGATGATGGGCTTCGCCGGGCTGCTTTCCCTGGGGCACGCCCTCTACGTCGGACTCGGAGCCTATGTGGCGGCGGCGCTGTTCGTGAAGCTCGGGGTGGGCCCCTGGGCCGGCCTGTGGCTCTCGGCCCTGCTCTCCGTGGCGGTCGGCGCCGCGATCGGATGGCTCGGCTTCCGCTTCCGCATCGAGGGCGTCTATTTCTCGCTGCTGACGATTGCCTTTGCGGAGGTCGCGCGCATAGGCTTCGACCATCTCGGCTGGGCAGGCGGCGCCGCTGGGCTCTTCCTGCCGGTAAGCTCGGAAGGCGGCGCATGGTGGAACCTGCGCGGCGGTCCCCTCTTCTTCTACTATCTGGCCCTTACCATGGCGGCCGGCGCATTCCTGCTGTGCGCGGCCCTGCGCCACTCGCGGCTGGGCTACCGCTGGCTGGCGGTGCGAGAAGATGCGGAAGCAGCCCGGGCGCTGGGCATCGACGTCTTCCGCGCCCGGATGGCCGCCGTCGTGATCTCCGCCGGCCTGACCAGCCTCGGCGGCGTGTTCTACGCCTTCTACTACAACAACCTGTTCCCCGGTCCGGTGTTCGACATCTCGCGCTCGATCGAGATGATCCTGGCGCCTATCATCGGCGGCGTGGGCACGCTGTTCGGCCCTGTGCTGGGCGCCTTCATTCTCACGCCGCTCGGCGAGGCGCTCATCGCGATCACGAACGCCGTGGGGCTGAACGCGCCCGGGACCAAGGCGGTGTTCTACGGGGTGTGCCTCATGGTGATCGTCATCCTCGCCCCGAACGGCCTCTGGCCGGCGCTGAAGCGGCGCCTGGGCATACCGGAGGAGAAGGCGTGAGCGCGCTCCTCTCCGTCCAGGGCGTCGCCAAGCGCTTCCGCGGCCTGCTGGCTGTGGACCACGTCTCGCTGCAGGTGCAGGAGGGCTCAGTCTTCGCCGTGATCGGCCCGAACGGCGCCGGCAAGACCACGCTGTTCAACCTTATCGCCGGCGTCCACAAGCCCGAGGCAGGGTCGATCGCTTTCGCGGGCGAGCGCATCGACGGGCTGGCGCCCGATGCGATCTGCCGCCGCGGCCTGGCGCGCACGTTCCAGATCGTGCGGCCCTTCCCGCATTTGAGCGTGATGGAGAACGCCCTCGTCGGCGCGCTCCTGCACGAGCCCGACATCGAGGCCGCCCGCTCCGCGGCCGCCGACGTGCTGCGCCGCTTGGAGTTGTGGGACAAGCGCGACCAGCAGGCGCGCTCGCTCACGCTGCCGGACCGTAAGCGCCTGGAGGTCGCGCGCGCGCTCTGCACGCGGCCGCGCCTCCTCCTCCTGGACGAGGTGATGGCGGGCCTGCGCCCGACGGAGACGGACCGCATGGTGGCGGTGCTGAAGGACCTCAACCGAAACGAGGGCGTCACGATCGTGCTGATCGAGCACGTCATGCGCGCCGTCATGGCGCTGGCGGACACCATCCACGTGCTGGCGCACGGTGCGACCATCGCGGAGGGCGCGCCCGAGGCGGTGACCCGCGACCCGCGCGTGATCGAATCCTACCTCGGCCAGGCCGATCACCCTGTCGGAGCGCTCGGCTAATGCTCGCGGTCGAGAAGCTGGACCTGTTCTATGGAGACGCCCAGGCGCTGGACGGCGTCAGCCTCGATGTGCCGGAGGGCGCGATCGTCGCCATCGTGGGCGCGAACGGGGCGGGCAAGACGTCCCTGATCCGAGCCATCGCCGGCATGCTGCGGCCGGCGCGCGGCGCAATCCTGTGGAAAGGGCGCGACATCGCCGGGCAGCCCAGCCATGTCGTCTGCAACCTCGGCGTCGGCCAGGTGGCCGAGGGCCGGCAGGTGTTCCCCACCCTGTCCGTCCGCGAGAACCTGCTCATGGGATCGCTGCTGCCCCGCGCCAAGGCGCGGCGGGCGCAGAACCTGGAGCGCATGTACGCGCTGTTTCCGCGCCTCAAGGAGCGCCATGACCAGGCCGCCGGGACGCTGTCCGGGGGCGAGCAGCAGATGCTCGCCATCGCGCGATGCCTCATGGGCGAGCCGGAGCTCGTGATGTTCGACGAGCCGTCGCTCGGCCTGTCGCCCGCCATGGTGCAGCAGGTCCTGGCGACGGTGGCGGACCTCAACAAGAGCGGCCTCACCTGCGTGCTGGTCGAGCAGAACGTAGCCGTGTCGCTGCGGCTCGCCTCCCAGGCCTACGTGCTGGAGAACGGGCGCGTGACGCTGTCTGGCCCCGGCGTGGAACTGCTCGAGGACGACCGGGTGCGCCAGGCCTATCTCGGCCTGTGACGGACCCGCCGCTCGGTTCAGTCGAGCAGCGCGGTCTTCAGGCTGTCGCCTTCGAGCCAGGCCTGCACCGGCTTTCCGATGAGCGCCGGATCCACGTCGTCGGTCGTGCGGTAGACGCCGTCCACCGCCAGCAGCTCGGCCTCGAAGCGCCGGCAGAAGATGCGCGCCTTGGCGTTTCCGGAGACGCCCGCGATGGCGCGGCCGCGCAAGGCCCCGTGCACCGTGATGGTGCCGCCGGCCACGATCTCGGCGCCGAACTGCACGGCGCCGATCACCGTCACGTCGCCGCGCGGGAAATAGATCTGCTGGCCCGAGCGGACCGATTCCGGGATCACCAGCGAAGTCGCCTCGCCCTCGCCCGCCGGCTCCGCCGCGGCTTGCGCAGGCTCGGCCGAAGCCGCCGGCGCCTGCGCCTCCGGACTGGCCGCCTCCGCAGCGGCGCCCTGGCCTTCGGAGCGGAATTCAGGCGCCGGGCTCGCCTTGCCGCCCAGCAACTGGGCGGGCGTGCCGATACCGAGCCACTCGACGTCCGCGCCATCCACGCCCATCACGCGGAGATTGCGCGACTGCACGGCGGCCACCACGGCCGGGATCTCCGACCGTTCGATCGACATGGCGGAGATATCGAGGATCACCGGGCGGCCCTTGAAGAAGGACGGCGCCCGGGTGAGCCAGTCATCCAGCCGCAACAGCCACTCTTCGAGAGGCGGGTCCGGCGCCACAACGAGCGCCAGGAAGTTGCGGCCGCGAAAGCGGATCGGGGGCTGCTGGGGGGATTCGGCTGTCACGGCGTCAGGTCCTCTGACGCCGATGGATCGGCCCTGCGCCGATCCAAGTCAACGGCGGCGGACGTCTTGTCCACCGGGAGCGCCGCCCGGGAGCCGGGCGACGAGCCGATAATCGATCAGTCGCACACCCGCACGTTGCGGTGGCCGGCGATCTCGCCATAGGCGTCGTAGAGCGGCTCGCGCACGGTGTGGCACTCGGGATAGACCACCACGGGCGGCGGGGGCGGCCCCACCTCACGGTACACGACAGGCGGGCGGCTGTTCACGCTGTTGGCGATGATCCCGCCCGCGATCGCGCCTGCAGCCAAGCCGCCGAACAGCGCGCCGTTGACGCCGTCGCGCGCCTGGGCGGGCGCGGACATGGCGGCCAAGGAGGTCAGGAGGGAGGTCGCCGCAAGGATGGCGACGGCTTTGGAACGATGGGTCATGGCGGTCCTCTATGCCCTTGTGAGGCGAAGCTGACCGACATCCGTTAACGCTCGCTTACCATGAGTTGCGTTTCAGGCTGCAGGTGGCGCCTCCGAGAAGCGCCGGGGAACTCAGGCACCGATGTGCGCGTGCCTGCAGGCCGAGGCGACGGTCGAGGCGATCGCGGCCGCCAGGTCCTGCCGGGTGTACGGCTTTGGAAGCCGTGGGTTCAACACGCCTGGGCGGTGGTTCAGTTCTGCGTGCCCGCTGGCCAGGAGCACCGGCATTTCCGGCCAACGCACACGGATCCTGTCGGCGAGCTCCAGGCCGGTCATGCCGGGCATGGCGTAATCCGTGACGACCAGGTCAAAGCGGCTGTCCTGATCGAGAATCGCAGCCGCTTCCTCGCCAGACGCGGCGTGGGCGACCGTGTGGCCAAGATCCTCGAGCATCGCCGACGCGCCGGCCAGGACGAGCGGATCGTCCTCGACGAGCAGCACGCGGCAGGGCTCCCGAAGGGCCGCGGGCCCCGGGGCGGGAGCCTGGTCCTGCGGGGGCGCATCGGCGATCGGCAACCAAAGCTCCGCCGTGGTTCCGGCGCCTGGGGCGCTTTTCAGGCGCAGCGCGCCGCCGGACTGCTCGGCGAACCCGTGGATCATGGAAAGGCCCAATCCTGTACCCTTGCCCACGCCCTTGGTGGTGAAGAACGGCTCCACGGCCCGCGCCAGGGTGTCCGGCGTCATCCCGGCGCCGGTGTCCGTGACGCTGAGGCAGCAGTAGTGGCCGGGCGCGAGCCCCATGGAGTTCGCCTCCGGCGCCGACTCAGTCCGAGCGGCGATCACGATCCGCCCTGTCCCGCCCATGGCGTCCCGGGCGTTCACCGCCAGATTGAGCAGGGCCATTTCGAGCTGGTTGGGATCGGCCAGCGCCGGCGGCAGATCGTCGGCGAACGTTGTGTCGATCCGGATCGTCGGGCCGAGCGAACGCTCGAGCAGGTCCGTCATGTCGCCGATGAGCTTGTGCAGGTTCACCGGCTGCGGGGAGAGATCCTGCCGGCGAGAGAACGCGAGCATTCGCTGCGTCAGGGCAGCTCCCCTCTCGGCGCCCTGCATCGCGCTCTCCAGCAGGCGCTTGGCGCGGTCGTCGCCCTTCACCCGGCGCTGAAGCAGATCCAGGTTGCCGATGATGACGGCCAGCAGATTGTTGAAGTCATGAGCGATGCCGCCGGTCAGTTGTCCCAGGCTCTCCATCTTCTGGGCCTGCAGCAACCGCTGCTCGGCCGCGACGCGCTGCTCGTGCTCCGCGCGCAGACTGACCAACGCCATTTGCTCAGCGCGAGCGCTGCGCATCGCGAGCCAGGAAACGGCGAACAGAACCAGCGCAGAGGCGGCGGCCACCACACCGTACACAGCCACCAGCGACAGCCAGCGCTGGTCGATCAACGACGTGTCGAGGCCGTACACGGCGAAAACGGGATAAGGCGCGACCTGCTGGTAGGCGTAATATCGCTCCTTGCCGTCCGTGGTGGAGACCGCCTTCGCCTTGCCTGCCTGCGGGCGGGCGGCGATGATCCGCATCAGGGGGCTGGACGGTTCCACCCGCGGCATGGGCCGCTGGTACGGGAACCGGGACAGCACTTCGCCATCCGCTCGCAGCAGCGCGCCGGCGCCTACCCCACCGGTGACTTCCATGGCGAAGCGCGCGAAATATTCCGGGCTGAGCGCGACATGGATGATGCCGCCGAAGTGGCCATTGGTCGTGGTGATGCGGCGGCTCACCGCGAATGAGGCGATCTTTGTCGCCTTCCCCTGAAAGGCGCCGCTGATGTAGGTGCCAGCGTCCCTCTCCTGCTGGGTCTGGAACCACTCCCTTTCGGAGATCCTCACCGCGGGATCCCAGGGCTGACTGCCGGCGCGCACGCGTCCAGTGGCGTCGGTCACCCAGATGGACACCGCTTGCTCCAAGGGCTCCTTGAGAGCGTGCAGAAACGCGCTGGTGGCCGCCGAGTCGATCTCGTCCCAGGTCATCCGGCTGACGCGGTCGTCCACACGGCCAAGCACGAGGTCGACCGTGTCGAACACCTTGCGCGCATGCTCGTGCAATACGGCGTCTGCGCGCACAACCGTTTCATCCGATTCGCGCAAGACCTCCGACCGGCTCCACACGGCCGCGCCCAGAAAGACAAGGGCAGGCACCAGAATGGAAGCGGCCAGCAGGAGTCGATAGGGGCGAACGGGATTCATCCAGCAGAGTTGCTACGCGACGAGGAGGCAACTCTAGGTGGTTTCTTTTATCCGGGCCAGCTTCAAACAGAGGCGCCGGTCACGCCGTCCCTGAAAGCAAACAGCGGGTCGGCCCTCCAGGCGTGTTCAGGGCTTCTCAGCTTGCGCTTGCGACAACCACCAGCCGCTTGACCTGACCCTTGAGGTAGGCCTGCAGGAACTTGTCATAGTCGCGGAAGGAGATGCAGCCGTTCGAGTCGCCGTTCGGCCCAAGCATGAAGGTGTGCGCCAAGAGCCCCACACGGCCATGAATGGCCCCGCTGCCGCCGACGGGATTGAGGCGCAGCGCGCGCACGCCATGGAAAAGCTGCTCGCGCAGGGACAGATCGTAGACATGCGGCGGCGTCGGGCCCCGCATCGACACGTTCACGTAACGAGGGTCGTCGCGCTTGTCGCCCAGCCCGGAATGCGCCTCGAGCCGCTCGCCATCCGGCATGTACACGACCTTCGCCTTGATGTCGTAGACAGCCGTGCCTTCGCCGGCCTTGACCGAGGGTGACGAGAACGAGCCGAAGATGCTCTTGCGGGGCGCGGCCTCTTCGTCCTGCGGCGCGGCGTAGGCCATGGCCTGTCCGGGCGCGGAGCGCTGGACTCCGAACAGCTTCTCCAGGAAGCCCCGATCATCCGCAGGAGGGGTCGCAGCCGTGGCGAGCTTGGATCGCGAGCCTCCCAAGGGCTGGGTTGGCGCGCCGCCGGGCCGGGCTGCATCCAGGGGAGCCCTCAACTCGGGCGGACGCGCCAGGGGAAGCGGGATCTCCGGCGAATCCTCCTCGGCATCGTCGGCCGGATCCAGGGCGGCGACGGTCGGGCCTTTCGGCTCGGCGGACTGCCGGGGAGGCTCGGCGCTCGCCATCGTCGTCGCGGGCGGATTGGCCCACTGGAAGGCGGACTGCATCGGCGCGCTCTCGGCGAGGGTTCGCGCCGGCGCATTCAGGGAAAAAGCTGGAGACAGCAGCGGATCACGCCGCGGAGGGGCTGCGGGCGCCGCCGGAGCGGGCGCCGGCCGAGACGTCGCGTCGGACGTGACCACCGGCGCAGCGGAGCGCCACGTGATCTGGGAATGGCCGGCCCAGATGCAGACACCCAGGGCGACGCTGGGGGCGACCATAGCGCTCAGGATATTCCGGCGGGCGCGTCGCGCCCTCGAGACCACGAACCTTGGCTGGCCGATCACATAAGTCATACGCGACGCTCACTCAGTACTGGCGACGGCGCCTCCAGGCAAAGGACCGGCCGCAAGACTTCTCGCGCAGGCCTGACATTCAGACCGACGCTGCGAGAACGCTGCAGCAACATCCCGAGGAGGAGACAACCCAATCCGTCGTTCCACATCCATTGGACGCGCGCTTGGTTAATCAGCGATGAACCAAGATCTTCTTTTTTCAGGCCTGCGCGTCCCTGTCCAGCCCTGACAGGTGTCGCCAATGAGTGACAATCGAGGCGAAATCTTGAACATTCCCCAGCCAAAGCGCCGCAGCAGGGCGCGCCCGTGTCCGGGCCACCCTGCGCAAGAGCTTGAAAAGGCTGCGATTTTTATGAGAGACTTCGCGCAGGCGCGCGACCTGTGCAGAAAAGGCACAGGTCTGGAGAAACTGATTCGCGGCCACCAGGCAGATCGGTAGGGACCGCGCGATCCGCTTAGTGGGCCATCAGCACCGGCGTCGGGGAGGCGTCGAGCATGTCTTCCGTGACGCCGCCCAGCACCCATTCCCGGAGCCTGGAGTGGCCATAGCCGCCCATGACCAGCAGGTCGGCGGAAAGCCTGGCGCATTGGTCCCTGAGGATCGCGCCGACGTCACCGTTCTGGCTGGATGCGAAGATCACGTCCAGCTTGGCGCCGTGGCGTGCGAGGTAGCGCACGGCGTCGGCCTCGGGCTCCGTGGTGCGCCGCGCGCCTCGCGCGAGAGGCTCCTCGACCACGACGAGCGCCGTCCGGTTCGCGGAAACCAGGATCGGCAGCGCCTGCTCGACGGCTCGCGCGGACTCCCGCGTATCGCGCCAGGCGATCACCACTGTTCCGAACGAGGCCGGGGCCCGTGCGCCGGCCGGCGCTAGGAGCACGCTCCGCCCCGATCCGAACAACGCTGCGATGACGGTCTCTCGCCATTGTCGCCGCTCCCCGGAGGGTAGCGGCGCGACGAAGATGTCCTTCCATCGGGCTTCGCGCGCCGCATGGGCGGCGAGATCGAGCGAATAGCCGTCATAACGGCGCAGTTCGTAGGACGCCGACCAGCGGGCCAGGCGCCGCCGGACCTGCTCCTGCGCCTCGTTGCCGAGGCGATGAGCCTCCTTGAACATACCCGCGATCAGCTCGCCAGCGGCGACGCCGGCGTCGAAGCCCGGCATCTCGGGAGCCGACGGAAGAGGGTTGAGGAGAAGCCCCGTCACATGCGCTTCCTGGCCACAGGCCAAGGCCTGGGCCAGGCCCAAGCGCGCTTCATCGTCCTGGCCGCCGTCCATCTGGACCAGCAAGTCGCGCATGGGCGCCTCTCCCCTTCCCTCATCCCGTCGCGTCAGCGTGCAGTCGCTTCGACGGACGTCGTGGCCGCCCAAAGCCTCACGGCCGCGCACACTGCCACGATCGCTCCGATCACCAGATGACTCACGACGGCATTGCGGTCCCCGGTGAAGCGCAGCGCCCAGGGAGCGGCGATCAACCACAGGCCCGCGACCAGGTTCACGACCTCCTCCCAGCGGGAGAACGCCGTGATGGCTCCCAGCGCCACGAGGGCGATGACCGCCGCGGAGATCCAGGCGTTCCAGTTGGCGTAGCTTTCGGGCCCGAAGGACACCACCCAGGGCGCCACGAACAAGGCCACGGCGGCGATCAGGTTGATCGCATCGAAGACCGGTGTTTTTCTCAGCATGCTTTCAGACATCGTCGCCTCCAACGGCTCGATTTTGCCGGCCACAATACGCGGTTTCCCGGAGGCAATTCTGCGACAGGTCAGGTTCGACGCGTGTTTTGAGGCGTCACGCCTTAGCACCGGTGACGGGAAGGACGTTGGCTGAAACCTTGATCGACGTCATCGAATGCCGGACTTGCGCCACTTAAGGTTGCACGCGTCACTCGCGCAGGGCTGCGCGCCTGTGGTGGAGGGGGCCATGGATTTCGAACAAGCGCTTCGGGGCCGTCGATCCGTTCGCGATTACCGGCGGGAGCCTCTCGGGGCCGACACGCTCCTCAAGCTCATCCAGGCGGCTGCGCTCGCGCCAAGCGCCATGAACGAGCAACCCTGGCGGTTCAATGTCATCATGGACGCGGAGCGCCTGGACAGGCTCTCTGATGCGGCCAAGCGCCACCTTCTGGCGGGCGCTGTGGGCGAGGGTCCGCATGCGGAGCACGCGAAGGCGATGCTGGGCGATCCCACGTACCAGATCTTCTACCATGCTCCCGCGCTGGTGGTGATCGCCGCGCCGGAGAGCAGCCCGTGGGCGGTCGAGGATTGCGCCCTTGCGGCGCAGAATTTCATGCTGGCGGCCTATGCCGCCGGGCTTGGGACCTGCTGGATCGGCTTCGCGCAGGGGTACCTGAACACGCCCGAGGGCAAGAGCGCCATCGGCCTCGCGCAGGACATGCGCGCCGTGGCGCCCCTGATCGTGGGCTGGCCAGCGGCGCCCGCTCCCGCCGTCGCGCGCAGCCATCCCAAGGTGGAATGGATCAACTGACGTCGGAGGCCGGCCGATGCCGTACCGCAGCATCTCGGAGCTGCCAGACTCAGTCCGCGACCACCTGCCCCCGCACGCGCAGGAGATCTTCTTCGCGGCCTTCAACAACGCCTTCGACCAGCACGCCGACGACCCCGACCGCGAGGCGGTCTCGTTCAGGATCGCCTGGTCGGCGGTGAAGCGACGCTACCGCAAGCAGGACGGAGACTGGCGGCCGCGGGAGGGGGCGATGACAGGGAGCAGAGGTCCATGAGGATTTTCGGAGCCGTCGCCCTCGCCGCGGTCGCGCTGGCCAGCCCCGCAGCGGCCCAGAGCAGTCCGTTCTCGGAGCCGCCCGCCCCGCGCGCAGGCCAGTACTCGGACACGTCCTCGCCCACGCTCGGGGACATCATGCTGACCACGCAGCTGCGGCACATCAAGGTCTGGTTCGCCGGGCGCACCGGCAACTGGCGGCTGCTCCAGCACGAGGTCGCGACCCTGCAGGACACCTTGATCCGCGCGGCCCTGCTCTACCAGGGCATCCCGATCGAGGAGGTCACCAAGGTCGACAAGCCCGTCATGGCGCTGATCGAGGCGGCCAAGGACAAGGACTCGGCCAAGTTCCAGGCCGCCTACGGCGAACTGAACAACGCCTGCAACAGTTGTCACAAGGCCGGGGGGGTGGAGTTCATCCGCATCCAGACGCCCAACGCGTCCCCGTTCGGGGACCAGGCCTATCCCAGCCCGCCTCAGTGAACGGGCGGGACGGGACCGTTTCCGGCATCGGCTCGCCTGCGTAACGCTGGAGGAGTTCATGACAAGGACCTTGTTGGCGCTGGCGGCGGCGCTCGCGGCCATGCCCATCAACGCCAGCCTGGCGGTGGACGCCGTGCCCAGGCTCAGGATCGAGAGCACGTGCCGGGCCACCGGTGAAGGCACGCGGGACGCGGCTCACTACAAGAGCTGCATGGAGAACGAGCAGAAGGTGCGCGCCGACATCGTCGCCCACTGGAGCTCCTACTCGGCCAAGGCCCGCAGCCAGTGCGTGGCGAACCTCGCAAACGCCTATCACCCAAGCTACATCGAGCTGATCTCGTGCCTCGAGATGGGCTCCGGGGGCGCCCAACCGCCGGCTGCGCCGGGCGCCAAACCCGTCCGAACGCCGAAATCCTGAGATCGGCCGCCTCGCCGAGGCGCGCGGGAGCGGCGCGGCGCATGGGCGATGTCAGCCCCAGGCCTCGTCGGCGTCGTCCGTTTCCTCGCGGCCTGCAGCCTCTAGCAGCCGCCGCGCATTGCGGATCTGGATCTTGTGCGGCCCGCGCATGGCGATCAGGCCATCGCGCCGCAGCTTCGTCATGGTGCGGCAGACCGTCTCCATGGTGAGGCCGAGGTGGTCGGCGATGTCGGTGCGCAGCATGGGCAGCTCGAACTCCTCGCCGTGCTCGATCGCGCCCGGGCTCTTGCGCGCCACGCGCACCAGGAACTTGACGATGCGCGTCTCGGCGGCCTGGCACAGCAGCAGGAGCATCTGGTCCTGGACGGCGCAGAGCTCGTCGCGCATGCGATCGAAGATGATCGCCGCGACCTGCGGCTGCTCGGCGAGTTGCGCCGACAGCCGCTCCCGGGACGCCCTGCGCATGCGCACGGGCGTGACCGCCTCGGCCGTGAACAGGTAGCGGTCCTTGACGGCGATGCCCAGCACGTCGCCCGGGAACGCGAAGCCCATGACGACGCGCCGGCCGTCGGGGAAGATACGGAAGAGCCGCACGACCCCTTCCACGATCTGGAAGATGTGCTCGGCCGGCGCGCCTTCCCAGAACAGAGCCTTGCCGCGGGCCGCCGTTTCGGGAATGCGGGCTCCGAACATCTCGCTCGTCCAGTCGGGTTCGGCCCGGTCCTCGAAGGTCGTTCCGCCGCGGCCTTTGAAGGAGTAGTCACCGCCCGCCAGCAGCATGCCGGAGCGCGTGCGGTCCATGATGTCCCCGTGCGAGGGACGCAGGCTGGTCGTCGTCATATCCCCTCCTCCCGACTCACAAGCGAATGCGCCGCCGCGACCGGCGCCGACTGGGCGCAGGCGGCTGATGCGGTCAGCGCGATGGCGAAGCGCGGAGCGGCCAGCGGGCGGGGCGCAAGTCGTCCGGACGCGATGGTTTCTGTGGTCGATGGCGTACGCCCGCGCGCAGGCTTGATCGACGTCAGGCGCGCGATCGCGGAGCAGTGCATAGAATGGGCCCAACCAAACGGCGGGGGGCGTCCATGGTCCATGGCTACTGCTTCACCCAGCTCTCGCGCCTCCAGGTAGACCAGTGCTTTCCGTTGTTGATCGGCCTCCTGCCCGCGCTCACCCTGGAGCGCTGGCGCGACGTCTGCGCGCGGGCCGAGATGGAGGGAGCGCGGCTCTTCGGCCTCGTGCGCGGAGAATACGTTCGCGGGCTCTGCTCGACCCAGGTCTGGCCCGTCGCCGCCGACAGGCTCAGCCTGGGCGTTCCGCTCTTCGTCGTTCCGTCCGCCCTCGACCACGCCGCGGTGACCGGCGCCATGATCCGCGGGCTGCGGCGACTCTGCGCCAGCGAGGGTCTGGAGCGACTCCAGATCGTCGCTCCCTCCGACCCGAGCACGCGACAGCTTCTGGAGCGCAGCGGCCCCGACGCCATTCGATCGACAGTCGTCGTCGAGTTCACGGCGAGCTTCGCAGAGGCCGGGGTCCAATGATGGGACTGGCTGCTTGCCGGGCGAGCCGTTCGCCTGCGCGATCACGGCGCGCAGCAACTCCAACTCCGGGCTGGCGCCATCCAGTTCCGAGGCGTCCAGGACAGCCATCACGCCTCCTCCGCGATGGATGCGACGCGCACGGGCCCGACCGGCTGAGGAGCGCCGGGGCGTGGCGCGGCCGGCGCCTGTTGCGCGGCGGCCGGAGCCGCCTGCGGCGCGCATGCAGGACGAGGAGCCTGCGCCCCCAAGGGCATCGGCATGCGCCCGGGCAGGCGGTCGGCTACCGCCGCCTTGATCTCCCGTTCGGCGCGGGCCGGCTCCTGCCAGCGGGCGCCGAGAGAGCTCGAGCCCAGCACGGCCGCGAAGGCTGTCATGAAGGCCAGAAACCGGGACAACGAGGTCATGATCTCCTCCGAGGAGGGTCTTGGCGGCATGAAGTCGAGGCGTGGAGGTCTTGCATCGGCCTTGGCGGCCAACCGGTCAGCAGAGCCACGCCGGCATGAGGGCCCCGATGACGATCGGCAGTGGGCCCAATTGGCCTGCGCGGGTCTGGTCCCGACCCGTGCGCCGGCCGGCAGCCGGGCCGGCCGCCTTCCGCAATCGAAGGCGCACGCCGTTGTCGTTGACGGCGCATGGGGCCGGGCCGCGCAGATCGAGGCAGGGGGCGGCTGTGACGCTTGAAGGAACCGCCATGCGGTCCAGCCGATCCCTTTGTCCGGGCAAAGCCATTGATCGCCGGTTCATGTCGCCACCCTCCTTATGGGAGGATCTCAACAGACGCTCGTGATCCCGAATCGGCTCGGATGAATCAAATTGTTCGCGATGGTGACGCGTTGTGATCGCGCGTGCGTGTCAGGACGCGAGGATCTTCTCCATGCTGCGTGACAGCTCGGCCGTCGAGTAGGGCTTCTGAAGCCAGCTCGACTTGCTGATCAGGCCGCGGCTGACCAGGTCCGGCTCTGCGTATCCGGAGGTGAAGAGCACCTTGAGGCTCGGCTTGAGTTCGCGCGCATGCCGGGCCAATTCTGCGCCGGTCATTCCGCCCGGCATTATCATGTCCGTGAACAGCAGGTCGACCTCGGGTGTGCTTCGCAGGACCGAAAGGGCCGACGGTCCGTCAGCGGCCTCCAGCACCCGATAGCCGAGCTCCTGCAGCCGCGCCATCGCGATCCGCCGCACGCGGGGCTCGTCCTCGACCACAAGGACCAGTTCGCCCCGGCCGCGGCGCAGGTCGGCCTCAGCGACCCTGGATTCCGAGGCAGGTTCGGCCGCGGCTGGGACGGCGCGCGGAAGATAGATCCGGAGGGTCGTCCCGTGGCCCGGCTCGCTGTAAATGGCGACATGTCCGCCCGATTGCTTGGCGAAGCCGTACACCATGGACAGGCCGAGGCCGCTGCCTGCACCGACCTCCTTGGTGGTGAAAAAGGGCTCGAACGCCCTCTCCTGCACTTCCGGCGACATGCCGGTTCCCGTGTCGGTGGCCGCGATGACCACGTAGCTGCCGGCGCGCACCTCCGGATGCGTGCGGGCGTAGTCCAGGTCCACCTCGGCGTTCTCGGCCGCGATGGTGAGCTTGCCCCCCTCGGGCATCGCGTCGCGCGCGTTGATGGCCACGTTCAGAATGGCGTTGTGGAGCTGCGTTGGGTCGACGATCACCGGCCATAGCTCCACGTCCAGCCGGATCTTGACCTTGATCGTCTCGCCCAGGGTGCGGCGCAGAACCGGCACGATCTCGCGCAGCAGTACGCCGACATCGGTCAGCGTCGGCTGAAGCGCCTGGCGGCGGCCGAATGCGAGCAGGCGCTCCGTCAGGCGGGCGCCATGTTCGGCGGTTTCGCGAGCTTCCTTGAGCAGCTCCAGCTGGCGGTTCTCGGTCAGCCGCGGTTCAAGCATCTCCAGGTTGCCCAGGATGACCGTGAGCAGGTTGTTGAAGTCATGGGCCACGCCGCCCGTGAGCTGCCCGATAGCTTCCATCTTCTGGGCCTGGCGAAGCTCCTGTTCGATCTTGTGCTGGGCCGTCAGGTCGCGGATGAAGCCCGTGAAGACCGGGCGGCCGGACGTGCGGACCTCCCCTACGGACAGCTCGACAGGCAAAACCGAGCCGTCCTTCCGCTGGGCGCGAACCACCCGGCCGACGCCGATGATGCGCTTTTCGCCGGTTCGCCGATAGCGGGCGAGATACTCGTCGTGCTCATGCTGGTACGGCTGAGGCATGAGCATGCGGACGTTCTGCCCCAGCACCTCGCTGGCCTTGTAGCCGAACAAATCCTCGGCGGAGCGGCTGAAGGACTCCATCACGCCCTGTTCGTTGATGGTGATCAGGGCCTCCGGCACGGTGTTGAGGATGGACTGAAGGCGGGCCTCCCGCTCGCGCATCCCGGTTTCGGCTTCCTTGGCCGAAGTGATGTCCACCGCCGTCGAGATCGCGCCGATGATGGCGCCGCGATCGTCTCGGAGAGGGGAAGCGTTGTAGAGCAGCAGGAAGACGCGGCCGTCGCTTCGAACCGCCTGCAGTTCGCGGTTGCGCGTGTCCAACCCGGCGAGCGCACGGCTGATCGGATAGCTTGTTGCGTCCAGTTCGGAGCCGTTCTCGAGCAGCCGAAAGGTCTGCCCGCTCTCCCCCGGCTTGGCGAAACGGACCGGTACGCCCAGGTGGTCGGACGCGTAGCGGTTGGCGTGCAAGGTTCCCGAATTGTGCAGGTGCAGGAACCACACCGCGACCGGCGCCGTGTCAACGAGGCCCTGCAACTCCGTCGAACGGTTGCGGAGCTGCGTTTCGGTCTGCTTTCGCCCGGTGATGTCCTTAATCACGGCGATGAAATAGGACGGGTCCCCCATCTCGTCGCGGACCAGGGTGGCCGCGAGAATCACCCACACGACTCCGCCGTCCTTGCGGATGTACCGCTTCTCCATCGTGTAGGTCGGCGCGACGCCGTCCAGCAGCTCCCGCATGTGCGCGAGATCCGTCTCGAGATCGTCCGGGTGCGTGATGTCCTGAAAGGTGCGGGCCTCCATCTCCTCCCGCGAGTAGCCAGTCACCTCGAGCAGGCGTTCGTTGACCCGGATCCAGCGCCCATCGAGGCCGACATGTGCGATGCCGACCGCTGCCTGCTCGAAGGTGGCCCGGAACCGGGCCTCACTTTCGCGCAGTTCAGCCTCGGCCCGCTTGCGCTCGCTGATATCCTCGACCGCCGTGAGAACATAGGCGGCTGGAGACCCACGGGCGATGAGGGAGAATGTCTCGCGCACCCAGAGCGGATGGCCGGACTTGCGCCTCAGCCGCGTTTCCCGCCTGTAGGACTGGGTCACGCCGGCGACGAGGGCCGCCCTGTCCTCGTCCCTGGCGTCGGAGCCATTCGAGAACAGAAGTTCGCGCTCCGACTTGCCGAGCACATCCTCCGCGGTGCACTCCAGCATTCGGCACAGCGCCTCATTGACGTCCAGCACCACCCCGTCGAGCGTCACGCGCAACAGACCCATGCCGACCTGTTCGACGAGACGGTCAATTGTTTCCCTGCGCGGGTAGTCTCCGCGCAACTTTGCGCCTGAACCAGTCGCGACCTGGCCAGCTTCGTCCGACATCGGTGTTCGCCCGAATGAGGCTTCGTTATCACTGCACAGTAGAGGCGAACGGCGGCCAGCCACTTGAGCAAGAGCAGGTTGCTGCCGACGAATTCGTACCACCGGGGTGAGGCTAGCCGAGTCCAAGTACGCGCTGATTACGCCAATGTAACTAGACCTCTAGACTTTATGACAATTTGTAACGAAAACCGCCTTTAGCTTTACAGTCGAGCACGACTGAATAGAATGTGCGGATATGAGGAATACGGCGACACGACAAACCCATATATTGGCTGTCGATGACGACCCCGGCGTTTTGCTGATGCTTAGCCGATACTTTACGGATGAAGGCTACCGCGTCTCGACTGCGGAGAGTGGCGACGAACTACGCGACAGGATGAGGCGGGAGGAGCCGGACATCGTCCTCATGGATCTGATGTTGCCCGGAGAAGATGGCCTGCAGTTGGCCCGGGACATCCGCGCTCATTCCGATGTGGGGATCATCATGATCACGGGGCGGTCCGACGTCGTGGACCGCATCGTGGGCCTCGAAATCGGCGCGGACGACTACATCGCCAAGCCCTTCAATCTCCGCGAGCTGCATGCGCGCATCAAGACGGTGCTGCGGCGGCTTCGCCCTAATCACGACGCGCCCGAACCGAAGCAGGCGGAGAACCTGATCTGCTTCGAGGGATGGCGGCTGAGCGCCGAACGTCGCGAACTGCGCGATCCGGCCGGCCGGGAAGTGCCGCTCACGACGGGCGAGTTCGACCTGCTCCTCGCGCTCGCCCAGAGACCCGGGCGGGTAATCGACCGCGACACGCTGATGGATCTCACGCGCGGCCGCGGACGCGAGGCTTTCGACCGCACCATCGACGCGCAGGTCGCACGCTTGCGCAAGAAGATCGAGACGGCGCCGCACAAGCCAACCCTGATCAAATCCGTGCGCGGCGTGGGCTACGTGTTCACCGGCCAGGTGAGCCGGGGCTGAGCCGCGGGGCGCCGCGGGCTGGACCCACGTGAGTCGCACTTGCGGCGGACGGTCCGGGCCAGAGACATTCAGCGGTCGCTCGCGGCGCTGTTCGTCGCTTGTGCGTCGCGCCTTTGTCAAATCCCCTGGAACATCGATACCAAATACGGGCAATTCTTGATTTTGCGCGCTTCAGTTGTAATCTGCGCTGGGACCAATTGAGGCTTGAGCACCGAGAATCGGTCCCCAACGCCCGGTGCGCTTCGTGCGCGCCGGGCGTTAATCTTTAATGGCGCTCGGACGCGCTCTTAAATGCTTTCAAACGGCGAAATGGTTCGCCGCTGAACTTTGCAAGCCTGAAGGATCTGCATCCGCGACCGGTTCTGGCGCTTGGCGCTTCAATAGAAGCAACGATACACGCGACGCACGATCAACCTGCCCCAGGCGTCGACCATGCGCTGGACCACCCAGGCGCAGTCGTCGTAGCCGTAGCCGTAATCGTAGGGGTAGCCATAGCCGTAACCGTAGTCGCCGTAGTCATAGGCGGCTCCGAGGGCGAGCCCCGTCGCCAGCGCGGCGCCATACCCATAGCCGTAGTATGGGTAGCGCCCGCGCCATCCGTAGCCGCGGTAGGGGTACCTCCAGACGCCTCCCCAGCCTGGGCGGCCGTAGCCGTGATAAACGCCTGGCCGCATCCCCACGACGCCTGGACGCATCCCGACGAAGCCCGGGCGCATGCCGACCATCCCAGGGCGCATGCCGCCGAAACCTGAACGGAACGCGCCGGCGCCGCCCATCATCGACGGACGGAATACGGCGCCGCCGCCCCGCACCCCCATTCCGCCAAAGCCGTGGCCGCCGAAACCGCCCCCGAACCGCGCCGAGGCTTCGCCCGGGGCAAAGATGGCCATCGCCAGGATGGCCGAGATCGCTGCCGCTGATCTTTTCATGAGACGCCTCCCGTCTCTGTGCCGGGAGGCATCGTTTCACGGCCGAATACGGTTTGGACTGACAGCCGTCAGAATCACCCGGCCCGGGCTCCGGCATTTCACGCACTGTGCCCAAGGCGAGGCTTCCCGCCTGACATTACCAACCCACAATGGCGGCGAGCGTCGTCTGCAATTGACCGGGCGGCGGCCCGATGCTTCACTCCCGCCCATCCGAGGGGCGCCCGCAAGGGCTGAGACGGCGCAGGCCGAACCCTTTGAACCTGATCCGGGTCGTACCGGCGGAGGGACAGGACACATCTTGCCGCACCGCGTCTGCCCCGGATTTCCGCGCACTTCCGTGCCGAGGAGATCCCCATGAAACTCCCCGTCAAGCCACAGCCGGCGTCCCCCGAGACGGTCACCACCGGCCCCCTCCCCGCCTCGCGCAAGATCTACGCCGCCGCGCCCGGCGCGCCGCAGATTCGGGTCCCGCTGCGCGAGATCGCCGTCAGCGCGGGCGCCAGCGAGCCGCCGGTGCGCGTCTATGACGCCTCTGGCCCGTACACCGATCCGGAGGCCGTCATCGACCTCTCCGCCGGCCTGCCCGAGGTGCGCTCGGCGTGGCTGTCGAGGCGCGCTGGCCTTGTTGCGGCGCATCCGCGGGCGGTGAAGCCGGAGGACAACGGCTCGGTGTCGCCCGACAGGCTCGTGCCGCCCTGCCCCGCCCGCCGCCAGGTGCTGGCCGGCCAGCCCGGCGCGCCGGTCACGCAATATGAGTTCGCCCGCGCCGGGATCGTCACGGAGGAGATGGCTTACGTCGCCGCCCGGGAAAACCTGGGGCGCGAGGTGGCGCTCGCCGAGGCCGAGCAGCGCATCGCCGACGGCGAGAGCTTCGGCGCCGGCATCCCGGCCCACGTGACGCCCGAGTTCGTGCGCCAGGAGATCGCGGCGGGCCGCGCCATCATCCCGGCCAACATCAACCACCGCGAGCTCGAGCCGATGATCATCGGCCGCAACTTCCTGGTGAAGGTGAACGCCAACATCGGCAACTCGGCCGTCACCTCCTCCGTGGCCGAGGAGGTCGAGAAGATGGTCTGGGCCATCCGCTGGGGCGCGGACACGGTGATGGACCTCTCCACCGGCCGCAACATCCACAACATCCGCGAATGGATCCTGCGCAACGCGCCCGTGCCGATCGGCACGGTGCCGATCTACCAGGCCCTGGAGAAAGTGGACGGCGACCCGGCCAGGCTCGACTGGGAGGTGTTCAAGGACACGCTCATCGAGCAGGCCGAGCAGGGCGTGGACTACTTCACCATCCACGCCGGCGTCCGCCTGGCGCATGTGCCGCTCACGGCGCGGCGCGTCACCGGCATCGTGTCCCGCGGCGGCTCCATCATGGCGCGCTGGTGCCTGGCCCATCACCGCGAGAGCTTCCTGTACGAGCGCTTCGACGAGATCTGCGCGATCATGCAGCGCTACGACGTGTCGTTCTCGCTGGGCGACGGCCTGCGGCCGGGCTCCATTGCCGACGCCAACGACGACGCCCAGTTCGCCGAACTGGAGACCCTGGGCGAGCTCACCAAGGTCGCCTGGGCCAAGGGCTGCCAGGTCATGATCGAGGGCCCCGGCCACGTGCCGATGCACAAGATCAAGGCCAACATGGACAAGCAGCTCGCGACCTGCGGCGAGGCGCCCTTCTACACGCTCGGCCCGCTGACGACGGACATCGCGCCCGGCTACGACCACATCACGTCGGGCATCGGCGCGGCCATGATCGGCTGGTTCGGCACGGCCATGCTCTGCTACGTCACCCCGAAGGAGCACCTCGGCCTTCCCAACCGGGACGACGTGAAGACGGGCGTGATCACCTACCGCATCGCCGCGCACGCCGCCGACCTCGCCAAGGGCCATCCGGCCGCGCAACTGCGCGACGACGCCCTGTCGCGGGCGCGCTTCGAGTTCCGCTGGGAGGATCAGTTCAACCTCTCGCTGGATCCGGACACAGCGCGCAGCTTCCACGACGAGACCATGCCCAAGGAGGCGCACAAGGTCGCGCACTTCTGCTCCATGTGCGGTCCGAAGTTCTGCTCGATGAAAATAAGCCAGGACATCCGGGCCGACACGCTGGCTGAGGAGGAGCGCCAGAAGGGGCTCGCCGCCAAGAGCGCCGAGTTCGCCGCGGCTGGCGCCAGCCTCTACGTGCCACAGGCCTGAACGCAAAAAGGGCGCGCGAGGGTCTCGCGCGCCCAACTCCCATCTGTCAAAGGCTCGCGTACTCGTCCTTGCCGTGGGCGGCCATGCCCGTCCAGTCGAGGTTGAGGTTCATGAACACATGATAGCCGACGAGGCGCAGGCCGAGATCGGCGGCCTCGAGGTCCACCCCGAGCCGGGCCAGCTGGGACCGGTCGCAGCGGGTCACGAACTCCCAGTCCGCGCCACCCTCTATGAAATCCGGAAGTGGCCCTTCGGCGGGAAGCGCGCACAGGAGGTCGGCTTCGCCACGGCGGCGGAACACCCAGAACGTCCTGAGCCCCGCCACGCGCCACGGTCGTCCGCCGCGCGTTCCGCGAACGTGGTCCGTCCGGCGCGGCTGGGTGGCTGCGAGGCGAGGATTGAGCGCAACGAACATCAAAACCGTCCCTCCCTGGTTCTTGCCGCGCATGAAAGCAGACGAACGTGCCAGGCTTCAGACAAGCTGATGACTGAGCCGTGACGGCTTGTGACGAAATGTGACATTCCGGGTCGCCTTGCCGCCGCGGCGTCGGCGGAGGGATGCCCGGCGTTCGGCGCCGCAGCATGCTACTTGCGTTATTCCAGCCTGGGCGTATCCTTTTCACCCATTCCTAAAGCATTCCACCGGCGTTCCGCGTGAATTCGCGGATGCCTTGGCGCGTCTCCACTCCGGCTGAGGAGATGAGACCATGAAGCCGATCGTCGGGATGCTTCTGCTCTGGCCAAGCCTGAGCGCTTTGACCGTCTGCGGCATCTTCTATTCTGAGTGGCGCCAGCAGACTTCCGGAGAGATCGTGCTGGAGGAGACCCCCTTCTGCCCATTCTTCGTGGTGCGCACGAACCGCGGCCACACGCTCGCGACGGCTCAGCGCGAGGACGTGGCCCTCCTGGGCGGCTATCAGGCGAAAGGTCCCCTCCAACGCCGTGGATTCGCCAGCCTCGACGTCCAGACCAACGGCCGCGTGAGGGTTCTGATCGAAGACACGGGGGTTTCGGCCCAGGAGGCCGTCCGCGCCTTCGAGGCCCGCTGCCCCGACGCGAGCGTCCCGTTGATGGTCCTCCGGGGCGCGAGGGGGCCGCGGCTCGTTGGCGATTGAGCGGTCGCGTGAACCCATGCTGGGCCTAGCGGCTCCCGGCGACGTGTTCCTTGCCGGTGCGCGGACGCCAGTCCAGCCCGGGCGCGATCAGTTTCTGGACCGCGTAGCGCACCTGCTTGTACTCGTCGGAGCAGGAGCCTGCGCGCTCACTGGGCAGATACTTCCTGTCCACCAGGTCGCCGAACGTCTTCGGGTCCGCGCCGTAGCTCATGCAGAGCAGGTTGAAGAACCGCTGCGCCGGCAGGCCATGCTCGTCCGCGAACTGCTTCAGCCCGGGCTTCTCGTCCTGCGCCTCCTTCGCATACATCACCGCCAGGCTCGCGATGACGCGCCGCGTTTCGTTCTTGCCGATGTGCAGCAGCACGAACGTGGCCACCTGGTCGGCGGCGTCTTCCTCGCGGCCGAGCACAGGCACCTTCTTGAGGTCGAAGATGGCGTGCGCCAGTTCGTGCAGCACCACCTCGTAGAAGGGACCGACGACGTAGTTGGATGGTGTCAGACCCTCCTTGAGCCCCACAGGCGGGATGTCGTGGGAGAGCTCCTGGATATAGGCGAGGTACTCGTAGCAGATCGAGACCGTGGCCTCGTCGGGATCATACGCAGCGTTCACGTCGCCGTCGCAGCCCTCCACCTTGATCGTCAGCGGGCGGGGGAACCGCATTCCCTGCATGTGGTCCCGGATCTTCTCGAGCGCCTGGTGCTCCCGGAGTTGCTTGGCGATCTCCTCGTGGGCCGGGTTCTTGGGCGGCTCGTAGGCGACCTGGACCGCGTAATCCTTGGCGGACGCGGCCACGCACCCCAGCAACGTCCCGACCGCTGCGGCCAAGAGGGCCCGAGTCCATGAACCGCGCATCGCCCCGCTCCATTCTGCCGGCCGCCCCGGTTCTTCACCCTTGGCCGGCCCCCGCCGCTTCGCCAAGGCGGATCTGAAGGTCAGTGCAACTGGGAATCGGACCAACTCAGGAACATGCCCACATCCCCTGGCATGCCCCGCGGCCAATCGATGATCATGGCTTTCAGCTTGTAGCCCGCAGGCCGCAGCCTGTCCCTCCAGATCTCGTAGGCCTGCCGGGGCCTTCCGGTCAGGGTCTCCGGCCAGGTCTCCTCGGCGTTGTTGATCGCCCGGCCTCCGTCCGTGCACAGGGCGTTCGGGAAGCGCATCACCATGATTTCGGACTCGCCCTTCCTGGCGGCGTCCTTCAGGCGCGAAGCCAGACGTTTCCGAAGCCCCTCAACGAACTCCGGCGTCAGCTCCACCGGCTTGGAGAGCGTCTTGACCAACTCCTTTTGCGCCTGCTCGGCCTTCTCCATGGCCGTCACCTCGGCCATCGCCTCCGCCATGGTCATCTGGTTCATGTAGCCGCGCAAATCCTCCGCGCTCATGAAGGCCTCGTCACCCAGCTTGGAGTGCTCCCTGTGCGGCTGGGAAGCGACCGTAGTCATCGTGGATCTCCCGTCTGGGGTCCCCCTGCAAGGCGGTGGGGACCGGCGGCTCGAACGCAAATCGTCCGTCAATCGACTACCCCGGCCAGGAGCGGGTGCGACTGAGCGCGATCAGTTTTGATCCGGCCCGCCGCGCTATTATGCGGCCAGAGCAATCGAACTTCGCCGCGTTGGGCCGCAACCCTCCCGAATTCTACTTGGGCAGACGCCGTTCATCCGATTCCCTCGATGAGCAGCCGGATCCACGCATAGTAAATCCCTTATAGGATACGGATCATGAGCTCAGCGTCGGAGCCAAAAGCCCCCAAAGCGCTCTCGCCATTCTTTCTGCTCAATGCCTGGGGGGAGTATTGGGCCGACGCATGCCAGCGCTCCGTGCTGATGCTCGACACCCTGCGCCGGCGCGGCAACACGTTCATCGCACAATCGGAAAAGACCGCTCCGCACGTGCTGAGCTTCGAAGCCGACTTGATCATGGACGGGCGCACCCTGCCGAGGCCGGTCAACTACGCATTGGTCCGCATCAAGCCTCCCCCAGGCGTCACCGTCGACCACAAGAAGCGTCCGTTCATGGTGTTCGATCCTCGGGCCGGACACGGTCCCGGGATCGGCGGGATGAAGCAGGACAGCGAGATCGGCGTCGCCCTGAACGCCGGCCATCCGTGCTACTTCGTCGGATTCCTGTCCAAGCCCATGCCGGGCCAGACTATCGAGGACGTCTGTGTCGCCGAGGGCATGTTCATCGCGAAGGTGATGGAGCTGGAGCCCGAGGCCGCCGGCAAGCCGTGCCTGATTGGCAACTGCCAGGCCGGGTGGCAGATCATGCTCACCGCCGCGATCAGGCCGGACCTGCCCGGTCCGATCATCCTGGCCGGCTCGCCCCTGTCCTACTGGGCCGGCGTGCGGGGCAAGAACCCCCTGCGGTATCTGGGCGGCATGCTGGGCGGCACCTGGCTGACCGCTCTCGCGGGAGACGTGGGCCACGGCATCTTCGACGGGGCCAACCTCGTCGCCAATTTCGAGCGCATGCACCCGGACAACACCTATTGGGAGAAGGCGTACAACGTCTACGCCAAGGTCGACACGGAGCCCCAGCGCTTCCTGGATTTCGAGACCTGGTGGGGCTCGCCGGTCCTGCTGAACGCCGAGGAAATGCAGTGGATCGCCGACAACCTCTTCGTCGGCAACAAGCTGCGCGAGGGCGGGATCGTGACCTCGAACGGCGAGCGCGTGGACCTGCGCAACATCCGCTCTCCCATCGTGGTGTTCTGCTCCTGGGGCGATGACATCACGCCGCCGCCGCAGGCGCTCGGCTGGTTGCTGGACCTGTACGACAGGGACGAGGACCTCATCCTGGCCGGACAGACGGTGGTCTACAGCGTGCACGCCAGCATCGGCCACCTGGGCATCTTCGTGTCCGGGAAGGTGGCGACCAAGGAGCACGCCGAGTTCGCCTCCTGCATCGAGATGATCGACATGCTGCCGCCGGGCCTCTACGAGGCCTTGATCACCGAGGCGGGACCGGACACGCCCCGGGCGGACCTGATCGAGGGCAAGTACCTTTTCAGTCTCGAGCCGCGCTCGCTCGACGCGATCCGCGCCATGGGCGTCAACAGCCCGGAGGACGAGGCGCGCTTCGCCGCCGTCGCCCGGGTCTCGGACATCAACAAGGGGTTGTACCAGACGTTTCTGGCGCCCTTCGCGAAGGCGGCGGCGACCGAGGCCGCCGCGGAGATCATGCGTGAGACGCACCCGCACAGGCTCCGCTTCTCCGCCATTTCCGACCGCAACCCCTTCTCAGGCGCGATCGCGCAGGGCGCCGAGGCTGTCCGCGCCAATCGCCGGCCCGTGAGCGAGGACAACCCGTTCCGGCAAATGGAGCGCATCGGCTCCGACGCCATCTCCTTCGGGCTCAAGACGTGGGGCGACGTCCGGGACGCCTGGACCGAGCAGGTCTTCATGGCGACGTACGGCAACCCCCTGCTGCAGGCCCTTGTTGGCCTCAAGGGCGCGCCGGCCGGCGAGCAGCCCCGCATCGTGCGCGACATCTCCCGTCGCGCGGAGGCCGAGGCGCTGCGCGCGGAGGTGGAGCAGACCATGGACGAGGGCGACATGGTCGACGCCATCCTCAGGTCCATCGTCTACATCGCGCGTGGGGGCGGCCGGGGCACGGACGAGCGCTCCTTCGTCACCGTCAAGGCGATCGCCTCGCAGCTGCCCGACCATCTCAAGATCGGCCGCGAGCGCCTGAAGGAGGCTTTCCGCCGGCAAGCCCTGACGGTGTGGATGGATGAGCGCCGAGCCCTGGAGACCCTGCCCGTGCTCCTGCCCGATGACGCGCAGAAGCGGCAGAACGGCCTCACGCTGGTGCGGGCGCTCTTCGCAAGCCGTGACAGGACGGAGGAGGAGACCCGCCGGCTCGGCGAAGTCGCGGCGATGTTCGAGCCGCGCCGGGCCCGGGTGGTTCACCGCTCGCCGGCGGCGTCGTGACCCAGGAGGCAGCCATGATCAACGCCCTCTCTGGCCGCAAGGCGCTCGTCGTCGGTATCGCCAATGACAGGTCCATCGCCTGGGGGATCGCGTCCGCCCTCCGCGCCGCCGGCGCGGAACTCGCGATCACCTACCTCAACCCCAAAGCCGAGCCGCATGTGCGGCCCCTCGCCGAGAAGCTGGGGGCGACGCTCGTGGCGCCCCTCGACGTCGCTAAGCCCGAGGAGGAGGACGCGCTGTTCGCCGCGATCACCCGCAGCTGGGATCGGCTGGACGTCCTGGTCCACTCCATCGCCTATGCCCCGCGAGAGGACCTTCATGGCCGGGTGATCGACACCAGCGCCGAAGGGTTCGGGCTCGCCATGGACGTGTCCGTCCATTCCTTCGCCCGCCTGTGCCGCCGCGCCGAGCCGCTGATGCGCTCCGGCGGCTGCTGCCTCACGGTGAGCTACTACGGCGCGGAGAAGGTGATCTCGACCTACAACATGATGGGGCCCGTGAAGGCCGCGCTCGAAGCCACGGCCCGGGAGCTGGCGTCCGAGCTCGGGCCAAGGGGCGTGCGCGTGAACGTGCTCTCGCCCGGCGCCATGGCGACCCGGGCGGCCGGCGGCATCGCCTCCTTCGACGACATGCTGGAGGAAGCGGCCGAGCGCTCGCCCATGGGGCGCCTCGCCACCATCGAGGATGTGGGCGCCACGGCCGCCTTCCTGGCGAGCGACGGCGCCCGCAGCATCACGGGCGAAACGATCCACGTGGACGCGGGCTACCACATCATGGGCTGAGGCCCTCCGCGTTCCATCCCAATACTCAAAGGGGCGGCCATGAGCGCCAGCGACACCATCCGCAACCGCACCTGGGATCAGCTCCAGGTCGGCGAGACCGCCACCGTGGAGCGCGTCTGCGCCGTTCAGGACCTCATCCTGTTCGCCCACGTCTCCGGGAACACCAATCCTCTGATGCTGCCCACCCAGGAGGAGGCCCGCGCGGCCGTGCCGGCCATGGCGCCGTCCCTCTGGGTCGGATCGCTCGTTTCGGCCGTGCTGGGCAACATCCTGCCGGGCGCCGGGACCGTCTACCGCGCCCAGAGCTTCCGGTTTCCCTCGCGGGTGCATGTGGGCGACCGGCTCGTCGCCACGGTGAAATGCGTCGCGAAGCGGGAGCGGCCCCTGGCGGTCTTCGAGACGACCGTCGCGACCGCGGACGGGCGGGTCGTATGCGAAGGGACCGCGGAGGTCGAGGCGCCCCTCACCTCCGTCTCGACCGCGCGACGCACGCTGCCGCAGATCATCGTCGACCAGCACGACCACTTCGCCAAGCTGATGGCGGCGGCCGCGCACCTTCCGCCGCTGAAAACGGCCGTGGTGTGCCCGGACGACCGCAACTCCATCGGGGGCGTCGCGATGTCGGCCAAGGGCGGGCTCATCACGCCCATCCTGATCGGCGACGAGGGGGCCATCCGGCGAGCCGCGGCGGACCAGGGGGTCGACCTTTCGGGCTTCCCGGTCGTGGCCGAGAAGGATCACCGCGCTGCGGCGGCCAAGGCCGTCGCCATGGTGCGCGCCGGCGAGGCAGGCGCCATCATGAAGGGCAACGTTCATTCCGACGAACTGCTCGCTCAGGTGGTGAAGAAGGACGGCGGCCTGCGCGGGCCGCGCCGCATCAGCCACTGCTTCGTGCTGGACGTGCCGACGCTGGACCACCTGCTGTTCGTGTCGGACGCGGCCATCAACATCTCGCCGGATCTCACCACCAAGGTGGATATCGTCCAGAACGCCATCGACCTCGCCCAGGCCTGCGGCCTGCCGAAGCCGCGCGTCGGCGTGCTGTCGGCGGTGGAGACCGTCAACGTCGCCATTCCCTCCACGCTCGACGCCGCGGTGCTGTCCAAGATGGCCGACCGCGGCCAGATCAAGGGCGCCGTCGTGGACGGCCCGCTCGCCATGGACAACGCCATCGACCTGGAGGCCGCACAGACCAAGGGCATCGGCTCCCTGGTCGCCGGCCGCGCCGACATCCTCATCGTCCCCAACCTCGAGGCCGGCAACATGCTGGCGAAGGAGTTGACGTTTGTGGCGCGCGCGGAGGCGGCCGGGCTCGTGCTGGGCGCGAGCGCGCCCGTGATGCTCACCTCGCGCGCGGATGACGCGCGCGCGCGCATGGCCTCCTGCGCGCTGGCGCTCCTGTACGAGCACTTCAGGCGCGAGGGCGCGCCCGCGGGCGCCCGCCCCGCCCGGAGGCTCGCGTCATGAGCGCGTGCCTGCTCACGCTCAACGCGGGCTCGTCCTCGCTCAAGTTCGCGGCGTACGCGCTGCGCGCGGGCGAGCCGTGGCGCCTGGCGCGCGGCCAGGCGGAAGGCCTCAAAAGCCACGCCCGCTTCGAGGCGCGGCTGGGGGACGAGGCGAAGCAGAAGCGGACGCTCGGCGACGGGGGGCCAGCCAGCCACCGGCAGGCGCTCGACGCGGCGCTGGCCTGGCTGGGGGAGAAGATGCCCGGCCTGGAGGTCGCCGCGGTTGGACACCGGGTGGTGCATGGCGGGCGCTTCTTCGCCGGCCCGGTGGTGGTGACGGACGAGATCCTGCAGCGCCTGCGCCTGCTCGAGCCCCTGGCGCCGCTGCACCAGCCGCACAACCTGGCGGGGATCGAGGTGGCCCGGCAGGCCTTCCCCGACGCGGTCCACGTCGCCTGCTTCGACACCGCCTTCCATCGCGGCCATGCATTCGCGGAGGAAGCCTACGGCCTGCCGCGCGAAATGTTCGAGGCGGGCATCCGGCGCTACGGCTTCCACGGCCTGTCCTACGAGTCCGTGATGCGGCTCCTGCCCGCGATGGCTCCGACGGAGTGGAACAAGCGCGTGATCGTGGCCCACCTGGGGAACGGCGCGTCCATGTGCGCCATCCAGGGCGGCGCCTCGGTCGCGTCCACTATGGGGTTCACCGCCCTCGATGGCCTGCCCATGGGCACCAGGTGCGGCCAACTCGATCCGGGCGTGCTGCTCTTCCTCATGGCCCAGCGCGGCATGGACGCCGCGTCTCTCACCCAGTTGCTCTACAACGAATGCGGGCTCAAGGGCTTGTCCGGCATTTCCAGCGACATGCGCGAACTCGAGGCGTCCGACCGCCCCGAGGCGCAGGAGGCGATCGCCTACTTCGTCGGCCGCATCCGCCGCGAGATGGGGGCCCTCGCCGCCACCATGCGCGGGGTGGATGCGATCGTGTTCACCGGAGGCATCGGCGAGAACGCCTGGCGCATCCGCGAAATGGCGCTGGAAGGGGCCGAGTGGCTCGGGATCGAACTCGACCCGGAGGCGAACCGCGCCGGCGGCCCGGTCATCTCGGCGCGCCACAGCCGGGTCAAGGCCTTCGTGGTCAAGACGGACGAGGAGGCCGCCATCGCGCGCCACACCATGGAAGCCGCTGGCCTGGGGGCCCGGCCCGAGCCACGGGCGAAGACCTTGGCGGGGGAGTTCGAATGACCGCCGTTTCGCCGCGCCGGGGCCCGGCACCTCGTGGGCGTTTCCTGCCGGTCGCCGCCGCGCTCGCCGCGATGGCTCTCTGTTGGCTGGGAGCGCCCGCTGCCGTTCAGGCCCAGACGGCGCGGCAGGGCCGTGCGATCGTCGCCAGGGACTGCACCGGCTGTCACGCGCTCACAGGCGACAGGATGGGAGCCGGCGGTCGCGCGCCCAGCTTCCCGGCCATCGCCCGCATGAGCTCCACGACCGAGCTGTCCGTCACGGTGTTCCTGCGGACGTCGCACGCGCCCATGCCGAACATCATGCTGTCGCCGGAGGAGATCAGCGCCGTGGCGAAGTACATCGTCAGCCTGAAGCGGGGCGGCTGAACTCCCTACCGCCGGCTTTGCGTCTCGCCGCCGCCGAAGCCCCGCGCGCTTCCGGGCTGAGCCTCCAGCACCTTGAGCAGATCCAGGAAGCGCTCCGGAACGGGCTCCTGGACGGCGCTGGCCCACATGCGCCGAAGCAGCAGGCCTACATGGGATTGCGTGTCGTTGTCTTGGCGTTTCGGGAACGGAATCACGTTCCGAAGCTCGGCCCGGTCGCTCGGCATCGGGTCTCTCTCTGCGCCGCTTGAAGGGTACGTTTCGAGACCAAACTCCGGGCAGCCGATCTCGTTCTACAATCCGCCGCCTCTTTATGGCCGTATCCACAGGCAGCATGGGCGCATGGAGAGGGGCCATATGCCGACGCTATGGCGCATCTGGACCGCCGTCGGCGCGGATGCGTACGAGTTCATCGGAGAGGCGACGGGCGACAGCTTCGCTGCCGCCTGCGCCTCCTTCGCCGAGCGCAACCCCGCATTCGCCAAGGACTTCGACCCGCATGCCCTGCGCTACCAGGGCTTCGCGCTCGTGCCGCTCGAGCGCAGGATCGACGGACAGGCCGTTCAATTCCGGGGCGACCAGCCAGGTTAAGTCCGCCCGTGGCGCCCTCGGAGTCGGGCAGACGCGGCAGCTCTCAGTTCGAGATGCGCACGTCGAGCGCCGGCGTCCCGACGAGGGCGGCGATCAGCGACGGATCGGCCGCCATGACGTCGACCAGATCGAAGCGCGACAGGCCGGCGCGATCCTCCAGCAGGAGCGCCAGTCGCGCATGCGACGTCACCCCCTGGCTGGCGGGCGCGAAGGGACCGCGCGCCACCTGCGCCCGGAGCGGCCGGCGAACCATGACGTTGAAGTCGAGGAGCGGCTCCCCTTCCAGCTCCGCTGCGGCAGGAACGTCTCCCGGGAAGGAATAGGGCTGGCTCCCCGCATCGAGCTTTCGGGCTTCTCCGCCTGCGGTGAGAACCATCGCGCCGCCCTCCAGCACTGTGATCACCCGATCCACCCCGGGGAACGTCGAGAACGGCCCGGATGCGGCCACGATGGCCGTGCTGATGCGCCATTCGAAAGCGTCGAAATCCGCTCCTGCAGGCCAGGCCACGATCTCGGCCGTCTGGCCCCCGCCGTTTTTCCACGGCCGGAACACCCGCTCGGCGCGCCGGAAAATCCCCGTCATGTCTCGCGATCTCCAAGGCAAGGCTCGCGCCCTGCGAAAGGCTGTCAGCCCCGGCTTTGAGTGTTTCCCGCGCCGACCACATGGCCTGGCTGGAAGGCCACCCTGACCGTCGTGATCGGGCCGAGGTCGTTCCACGTTGTGCGATGCATGACCAGGAGAGCCTGGCCCGCCTGGGTCTGCAGCAACCGCGCATCGCGCCGGTTGGCGTTCTCCGCCGAAAAGGAGAGATCGGCCCGCAGATAGGGGGCGTTTCGCACGAGCCATTCGTTGGCGTTCAAATGCCAGAAGTCGGCGCTTTCCAGCTCCGGCGCGGCGTGCGGGTTGATCCACCTATCTTCGAGCTGGAACGGCTTGCCGTCGCCGTAGTGCACCGCCCGCATGTGCACGAGCGTGCGACCCTCCGGAAGCCCGAGCCGCGCCGCGATGTCCGCCGGCAGGGGGCTGCGTCGCTGGGCGATCACACGATAGCTGTAGGCCATGCCGGCCTGCTCGACCTGCTCGCGAACGATGGCGATCGTGAAGGTCGCCTTGCGGACCGGGTCGACGGCCACGCGCGTGCCGGCGCGTCGGCGGCGGTCCAGCAGGCCCTCGTCGGCCAGCAGCTGCAGGGCCTTGTTCACTGTCGCGCGGGCGACATCGAACTCCACGGCGAGATCCGCTTCGTCCGGGATGCGATCGCCCTGGCGCCATTCGCGCTCGATGATGCGCCGGCGCACTTCGTTGACGATGTGCTGCGCCTTGCGCGAGTTCGGGGCGGCTTGCCTGTCGGTCACATGCGCTCCTGCAGTCGCGCCATGCAGGCCAGATAATCGGCCTGGATGCGTTCGCGGTCGATATGCCGGCCATCGCGCACCACGTGGCGCCCGGCCGCCCAGACGTCGCGGACCAGACCGTCGCCGCCGGCGAAAACGAGGCTGTCGAGCATCTGGTCGCCCCTGCGTCCGAACAGCACCGGATTGTCCAGGGAAACGGCGCTCAGGTCGGCCCACAGGCCCTCGGCGATGGCCCCCGTTTCCCGTCCGGCCGCGGTCGCGCCCGCCTCGAGCCCGGCTTCGTAGAGCATGCGACCGGTTGAGCGGTCAGATTCAGCCAGGACGGCTCGTGACGTGTCCCGGAGGCGCTGGCTGTATTCCAGCGTGCGCAGCTCCTCCGCCAGGGAGATGCGGATGTTGCTGTCCGAGCCGAAGCCGAAACGGCCGCCGGCCTCCCGCCAGACGACACCGTTGAAGATGCCGTCGCCCAGGCTCGATTCCGTGATGGGGCAGAGGCCGGCGACCGCGCCCGTCGCGGCGAGGCGGCGGGTCTCGTCGTCGGTCATGTGCGTGAGATGGATCAGCGTCCAGCGGCGATCGGGGCTGTGGTTGTCGAGGAGCCACTCCACTGGCCGTCGGCCGCGCGCGGCCTGAACCTCCTCGACCTCCGGGATCTGCTCGGCGAGGTGCATGTGCAACGGCCGGGACGGACGCAGGCCCTCGCAGAGGCGAAGCGCCTCCGGGCTGACGGCGCGCAGCGAGTGGGGGGCCACGCCGATCCCGGCGTCGGCAGGCAACCGGCTCAGCGCCTGCTCGGCGGCGTCGAGCAGAGCAGCGAACCCGTCAGGCGTCGTGCCGAAACGCTGCTGGCCGGGTCCGAGCGGCCGGCCGTCGAGGCCGCCAAACTGGTAGTGCACGGGCAGGAGCGTCAGCCCGACGCCGGTGCGCGCGGCGGCCGCCGCGATCCGCTCGGACATCTCGGCCAAGTTGGCGTAGGGCACGCCGCCGGGCTGATGGTGCAGGTAGTGGAATTCCACGTTCGTGGCGTAGCCGGCCTCCAGCATTTCCATCTGCACCAGGGCGGCGATGGCCTCGACGTCTTCCGGCGTCAGGTGGTCGAGGAAGCGGTACATGATCTGGCGCCACGTCCAGAAGGTGTCGCGCGGCTGCGGCCCGCGCGCCTCGGACAGGCCCGCCATGGCGCGCTGGAACGCATGCGAATGCAGGTTGGCCATGGCCGGCAGGAGCAGCCCGACCCGCTGGCCGGCGGGCGGCTCGCCGGCGGCGACGCTCGCGATGCGGCCGTCCGGCCCCAGGTCAACGCGCACGCCCTCCGCCCAGCCGCCCGGCAGCAAGGCCCGCTCCGCCCAAATCATCGCCATGGCCTTCTCCCGCCCCGGTTTGCGTCACTTGGATTAGTCTAGACATAGTTCCGCAATAAGTCTAGACATAGCGCCGTCGCCGTGGTTCAACCTCGACGCCAAGACACAACCGGAGCGCGAAATGCAGGTTCTCAGGAACGCCAGGGTCGCGACGATGGACGGGCACGCGGCGGGCGTCCCGCTTGTCGAGGGCGCCTCCATTGCGCTCGATGGCGACAGGATCGCCTGGGTCGGGCCCACTGCGGACCTCCCTGCCGCGTTTGAAAAAGCCGCTGTCCGCGACCTCGAAGGCCGGCTGGTCACGCCGGGCCTGATCGACTGCCACACGCACATTGTCTATGGCGGCGACCGCGCCCGCGAGTTCGAGATGCGGCTCGAAGGCGCGAGCTACGAGGAGATCGCCCGGGCCGGCGGCGGCATCCTGTCGAGCGTGCGCCACACCCGCGGGGCGAGCGAAGACGAGCTTCTCGCCCAGGCCCTGCCCCGCGTCGACGCCTTGCTTCGCGAGGGTGTGACGACGCTGGAGATCAAATCCGGCTACGGGCTCGACGTCGACTCCGAACTGAAGATGCTGCGGGTCGCCCGCCGGATCGGCGAGTCGCGACAGGTGCGCGTCGTCACGACCTGGCTCGCCGCGCATGCGCTCCCGCCAGAGTTCAGGACCGATCGCGCCGGCTACATTGAACGGGTCGTCCTGGCCGGCATGGACCGGGGCCATGCGGAGGGCCTGATCGACGCCGTAGACGGGTTCTGCGAAGGCATCGCCTTCTCGGTCGACGAGATGGCGCGCGTCTTCGACCGCGCGAAAGCGCTCGGGCTGCCGGTGAAGCTGCACGCCGAGCAGCTTTCGGACCTCCATGGCGCGGCCATGGCGGCGGAACACGGCGCCCGGTCGGCCGACCATCTGGAATATCTCGGCCCGGACGGCGTCGCCGCCATGGCGAAGAACGGGACGGTGGCCGTGCTGCTGCCGGGCGCGTTCTACACGCTTCGGGAAACGAAGCTCCCGCCGGTGCAGGCGCTGCGCGACGCCGGCGTGCCCATCGCCCTGGCGACGGACTCCAACCCCGGAACCTCGCCGCTGACCTCTCTTCTGCTCACCATGAACATGGGCGCGACGCTGTTCCGCCTGACGCCCGCCGAATGCCTGCGTGGCGTGACTCGCCATGCAGCCCGCGCGCTCGGCCTTTCGGACCGCGGCGTGATCGAGCCCGGCGCCCGCGCCGACCTGGCGATCTGGGACGTCCAGCACCCGGCGGAGCTCTCCTATCGCATCGGCTTCAACCCGCTGCACGCACGCATCTTCGGAGGGCAGTATGCCTGAGATCATCCTGACCCCCGGCCAGGTCACGCTCGCCGACCTGGAGCGCATCTGGCGCGAAGGCCTCGCGGTGCGGCTGGCGGACACCGCCCGCGCCGGCATCGCCCGCTCGGCCGCGCGCATCGACGCCGCTGCCCGGGGGGACGCGCCGGTCTACGGCGTCAACACCGGCTTCGGGAAGCTCGCCTCGATCAAGATCAAGGCCGAGGACACGGCGACCCTGCAGCGCAACCTGATCCTGTCGCACTGCTGCGGCGTGGGCGAGCCGGTCGAGCCCGAGACCGTGCGGCTCATCATGGCGCTGAAGCTCCTGTCGCTGGGCCGCGGCGCCTCGGGCACGCGCCCCGAGGTCGTCGCGCTGATCGAGGACATGCTCAACCGGGGCGTGCTGCCCGTGATCCCGTCGCAGGGATCGGTGGGCGCGTCCGGCGACCTCGCCCCCCTCGCCCACCTGGCGGCGGCCATGCTCGGCGAAGGGCGAGCCATGTATAACGGCCGCGAGATGGCGAGCGCCGAGGCGCTGGCGGCGGCCGGGCTCAGGCCGATCGTGCTGGCGGCGAAGGAAGGGCTTGCGCTGATCAACGGCACGCAGGTGTCGACGGCCTTCGCGCTCGTCGGCCTCTTCGAGGCGTTCCGCGCCGCCCGCAACGCGCTGGTGTCGTCGTCGCTGTCGACCGACGCCATCATGGGCTCGACCGCGCCCTTCCTGGACGAGATCCACCAGCTACGCGGCCACCCCGGCCAGATCCTCGCCGCCCGCGTCATCCGCGAGCTGATGGACGGGTCGGAGATCCGGGAGAGCCACCGGGTGGGCGATCCGCGCGTGCAGGACCCCTACTGCATCCGCTGCCAGCCGCAGGTGACCGGCGCCTGCATCGACCTCCTGTCCCAGGCGGGCCGGACGCTGGAGATCGAGGCGAACGCCGCCACCGACAACCCGCTGGTGCTCATCGAGAGCGGCCAGATCGTGTCGGGCGGCAATTTCCACGCCGAGCCGGTCGCCTTCGCGGCCGACCAGATCGCGCTCGCCATCGCCGAGATCGGCGCGATCGCGCAGCGCCGCATCGCCCTCATGGTCGACCCGGCGCTGAGCCACGACCTGCCGCCCTTCCTCACGCCTGAGCCCGGACTCAACAGCGGCCTGATGATCGCCGAGGTCACCTCGGCGGCGCTGATGAGCGAAAACAAGCACCTGGCGACGCCCTGCTCCACCGACTCCACCCCGACGTCGGCCAACCAGGAGGACCACGTGTCCATGGCGGCCCACGGCGCGCGGCGGCTAAAGCGCATGAACGCCAATCTCGCCCACATCGTGGGGATCGAGGTGCTGTGCGCCGCGGCCGGCGTCGAGTTCCGGGCGCCGCTGAAGACCTCGGCCCCGCTCCAGGCGGTGATCGCGCGCCTGCGCCAGTCGGTGGCCCCCATGGGGCACGACCGCTACATGGCGCCCGACCTCGCCGAGGCCGCGTCGCTCGTCCGTTCCGGCGCGCTGCTCGAAGCGCTCCCCCAAGGCATGCTCCAGGAGGTCCGCCCATGAACGCGGTTTCGGTGAACCCGGTCGAAGTCGTCCGCGGCGACGGCCCGCTGATCCTTGGCCTGCCCCACACCGGCACCCATGTCCCGGACGGGATCCTGGCGAAGCTGAACGCACGCGGCCGCGTGCTCGCCGACACGGACTGGCATATCGAGCGCCTCTACGACGGGCTCGTGGCCAACGCGACGACGGTGCGGGCGACGTTCCACCGTTACGTCGTCGACGCCAACCGCGGGCCGGACGACGCCAGCCTCTATCCCGGCCAGAACACCACGGGCCTCGTGCCCGTCACCGACTTCGCCGGCCAGCCGATCTGGACCGAGGAGCCCAGCGCCGCCGAGATCGCCGAGCGCAAGGCGCAGTTCCACGCCCCCTACCATGCGGCGCTGGCGGCCGAGATCGAGCGCGTGAAGGCCAAGCATGGGGTGGCGATCCTGTACGACTGCCACTCCATCCGGTCGGTGATCCCGTTCCTGTTCGAGGGCGTGCTGCCAGACTTCAATATCGGCACGAACAACGGGACCACCTGCGATCCCCGCATCGAGGCCGCGGCCGTCGACATCTGCGCCGCGTCCGGCCGCACGCACGTGCTGAACGGCCGCTTCAAGGGCGGCTGGACGACGCGCCACTACGGGCGGCCGCAGGACGGCGTGCACGCCATCCAGATGGAGCTGGCGCAGTCCACGCACCTGGCCACCGAGGCGCCGCCGTTCGCCTACGACGAGGGGAAGGCCGCGACGCTGCGCACGACCCTGGCGTCGATCCTCGGCCGCTTGGTGGCGCTGGCGCCGGAGCTGAAGCGGTGAACCGGCCCCTGGCGAACATCCGGGTCCTGGACCTGTCGCGCGTCCTGGCCGGGCCGTACTGCACGGCGCTGCTCGCCGACCTGGGCGCGGAGGTCATCAAGCTCGAGCCGCCGGCCGGCGACGACTACCGGCACATCGGGCCGTTCAAGGACGGCGAGAGCGCCCTTTTCACGCTGAACAACCGCGGCAAGAAGAGCGTCGTGCTCGACCTCAAGAAGCCGGCCGACCTGGAGCTCGCCCAGGCGCTCGCGGCGCGGGTGGACGTCGTGGTCGAGAACTTCCGGCCCGGCGTGGCCGCCCGGCTGGGCCTGGGCGCGGAGGCGCTGCGCCAGGCGAACCCGCGCCTCGTCTACTGCTCCATCTCCGGCTTCGGGCAGGACGGCCCTTTCAAGGACCTGCCGGCCTATGACCTCGTCGTGCAAGCGATGTCCGGTCTGATGGCCGCCACGGGCGAAGACGGCGGCGCGCCGCTCAAGACGGGCGAGAGCGTCGCAGACCTGATCGCCGGGCTGTTCGCGAGCTGGTCCATCATGGCGGCGCTGGTGCAGCGCAACGCCACGGGACAGGGCGCGACCCTGGACGTCGCCATGTACGACGCACTGTTCTCCATGCTGACCACCAGCCACGCCCAGCACTTCTATGGCGGCGTATTGCCGGGACGGGTCGGCAATCGCCATCCCCTTTCCACCCCGTTCGGCTGCTTCCGGACCTCGGACGGCCAGGCCGTGATCGCCGTGCTGAACCGCGGGCAGTTCCAGCGGCTGGCGGCGCTGATCGGCAAGCCGGAGATCGCGGACGATCCGCGCTTCGCCAGCGACAGCAGCCGCACCGAGAACGAGCCCGCCCTGCGGGCGCTGATCGAGGACTGGTCCGGCCGGCTCACCACGGAGGAGGCCGTGGCGGCCCTGGCGGGCCAGGGCCTCCCCACCGCGCCCATCTGGGACATCGCCCGGGCCGCCGGCAGCGAACACGCCTCCGCGCGCGGGCTGGTCAGCCTGCTCCGCCACCCCGTCCTCGGGCAGGCGCCCGTCGTGGGCCAGCCTGTGCGCTTCGACGGCGCCAAGCCGGTCGCGGAAACCGCCGCGCCCGCCCTCGGGGGCGACCTGGACGACGTGCTGAAAGAACTTGGACTGGAGACCGCATGACCAAGATCGACGATCCCTGGCGCATGCTCTCCGACGAGGAGCGCCTGTTCTGCGAGGTGCTGGAGCGACTCTGCGCGGACCGGATCGCCCCGCTGGCGACGAGGACCGACGAGACCTCGCAGTTCGTGCACGACCAGCTCGCCACTTTGGGCGAGGCCGGCATGATGGGCGCGAACCTGCCGGAGGAGTACGGCGGCGGCGGCGTGTCCGCCCCTGCCCTGCTGCGCGCTGTGGCCATTGTGGCGGGCGCCTGCGGCTCCACGGCCTCGGCCCTGACGGCGCATTACCTCGCAACGGATTCCATCCTGATCGGCGGGACCGTGGCGCAAAAGCAGGCGTGGCTGCCCAGGGCCGCCGCCGGCGAGGCGCTCGGCGCCTTCGCGCTGACCGAGCCCACCGCCGGCTCCGATCCGGCCGACATGAAGACGCGCGCCCGGCGCACGCCGGGAGGTTGGCGCCTCACCGGGACGAAGTGCTTCATCTCCAACGGCGGCGTCGCGGACTTCATCGTGGTCTATGCGGTGACGGATCCCGAGAAGGCGCATCGCGGCATCTCAGCCTTCATCCTGCCGAAGGGGACCCCCGGGCTGCAGGCCGGCCAGGCCGAGAAGACCATGGGGCTGAAAGGCGGCCACGTCTTCACCCTCAACCTCGACTGCGAGCTGGCCGAGAACGCCCTGCTGGGCGAGGAGGGCAAGGGCTTCCGCACGGCCATGCAGGTGCTGGACAACGGCCGCATCGAGGTCGCGGCCCAGTGCCTGGGCCTCGCCGGCGCGGCCATGCAGGCGGCGATAGCATACGCCAAGGATCGGGTCATCGGCGGGGCGTCGCTCACCAATAGTCAGGGCGTCCGCTGGATGATCGCCGACATGGGCGTGGCCTACCAGTCGGCGCTGCTGCTGGCGCTGGAGGCGGCGCGGCAGCGCGACCTCGCCCATTTGCATGGCGGCCGCTTCTCGCTCGCCGCCTCCATGGCCAAGCTCGCCGCCTCCGAGGCTGCGGGCAGGATCGCCGACACCGCCCTGCAGCTGCATGGCGGCTATGGCTACACCCGCGACTTCCCCGTCGAGCGGATCAACCGCGACCTGCGCATCATGCGCATCTACGAGGGGTCGAGCGAAATCCAACGCAACATCATCTCCGGCAACATGCTGGCCTGACCAGGGGTTCGAACCGTGAGCAATCCTCGACACAACGCGCGCGACGTCTTCCCGCCGACCGGCTCCGACATCACGGCCAAGAGCTGGCTGACCGAAGCCCCCATGCGGATGCTGATGAACAACCTGCATCCCGAGGTGGCCGAGAACCCGCATGAGCTGGTGGTCTATGGCGGCATCGGCCGCGCCGCCCGCACCTGGCAGGATTTCGACCGCATCGTCGACAGCTTGAAGAAACTCGAGGGCGACGAGACCCTCCTGGTGCAGTCCGGCAAGCCGGTGGGGGTCTTCAAGACCCACAAGGACGCGCCGCGAGTGCTGATCGCCAACTCCAACCTGGTGCCGCACTGGGCCACCTGGGACCACTTCAACGAGCTCGATAAAAAGGGCCTGGCCATGTACGGCCAGATGACCGCCGGCTCGTGGATCTACATCGGGTCGCAGGGCATCGTCCAAGGCACCTACGAGACCTTCGTGGAGGCCGGCCGCCAGCACTATGGCGGCGATCTCAAAGGCAAGTGGATCCTGACGGGCGGCCTCGGCGGCATGGGCGGAGCCCAGCCGCTCGCCGCCGTCATGGCCGGCGCCTGCTGCCTGGCGGTCGAATGCGACGAGACCCGCGCCGACTTCCGGCTGCGCACCCGCTACGTGGACGAGAAGACCGACTCGCTCGATGACGCCCTGGCCCTGATCGAGCGCTGGACGAAGGCGGGCGAGGCCAAGTCCGTGGCGCTGATCGGCAACGCGGCCGAGGTCTTCCCCGAACTGGTTCGGCGCGGTGTCCGGCCCGACATCGTCACGGACCAGACCTCGGCGCACGATCCCGTGCACGGCTACCTGCCGGTCGGCTGGAGCGTGGCCGAGTGGCGGGCCAAGCAGGAGAGCGATCCCAAGGCCGTCGAGAAGGCGGCCCGGGCCTCCATGAAGGCGCATGTCGCCGCCATGGTGGAGTTCTGGAACCGCGGCGTCCCGACGCTCGACTATGGCAACAACATCCGCCAGGTCGCCCTCGAGGAGGGCCTGGAGAACGCCTTCGCGTTCCCGGGCTTCGTGCCGGCCTATATCCGCCCGCTGTTCTGCCGCGGCGTCGGTCCCTTCCGCTGGGTTGCGCTCTCGGGCGACCCGGAGGACATCTACAGGACGGACCAGAAGGTGAAGGAGCTGATCGACGATCCGCACCTGCACAATTGGCTCGACATGGCCCGCGAGCGCATCAGCTTCCAGGGCCTGCCGGCCCGGATCTGCTGGGTCGGCCTCGGCCAGCGCCACCGGCTCGGCCTCGCCTTCAACGAGATGGTCCGCAAGGGCGAGCTGAAGGCGCCGATCGTGATCGGCCGCGACCACCTGGACTCGGGCTCGGTCGCCTCGCCCAACCGCGAGACGGAGGCCATGCGGGACGGTTCGGACGCGGTGTCCGACTGGCCTCTGCTCAACGCGCTGCTCAACACCGCGTCAGGCGCCACCTGGGTGTCGCTGCACCATGGCGGCGGCGTGGGCATGGGCTTCTCCCAGCATTCGGGCATGGTGATCTGCTGCGACGGCACGGAAGATGCAGATGCGCGGCTCGCCCGCGTGCTGTGGAATGACCCGGCGACCGGCGTCATGCGGCATGCGGATGCGGGCTACCAGATCGCCGTCGATTGTGCGAAGGAGCATGGCCTCAACCTGCCCGGCATACTCTGAAGCTTCAGCGCGCCGTCCAAGCGAGGCGGCGCGCGAGAGGACGCCTATGCGTGCATCTATCCAGGAGGGAAAACGACATGAAATTCGCGAACACGCTTAAGTCCGCCCTGCTCGGCCTGGCCGTGCTTGGCCTCGCCGCCCCGGCCATGGCCGACCAGCTGTCGGACGTGAAGGCCGCCAAGAAGATCGTCACGGCGACGGACATGCACTACGCGCCGTTCGACATGCTGGTGAACGGCACCTACCAGGGCATGACCAAGGACCTGTTCGACGGCGTGGCCAAGGAGATCGGCGCCGAGCCGGTCTACCAGGACATTCCCTGGACCGCCGAGTTGCCCGGTCTCGAGGTGAAGAAGTTCGACATCGTCATCGCCCCGGTCACGATCACGCCGGAGCGCCTGGAGCGCTACGCCTTCAGCCTGCCGATCGCCGACGCCACCGTCGCTCTCGTGCACGCCAAGAACAGCAAGCTGACCAAGCCCGAGGACATCAAGGGCAAGACGGTCGGCGTGCAGCAGGGCACCGCGCAGTTCCGCCAGCTCGAGGCCTACGGCAAGGAGCTGGGCGGCGTGAACATCAAGGAATACGGCACGACTGACGAGGCCTATGCTGACCTCGCCGCCGGCCGCCTGGACGCGGTCGTGGGCTCCCTGCCCAACCTGACCTACCTGGTGAAGAACCGCCCGGAAACCTTCGCCCTCTTCGAGCCGGCCACCTTCGGCAAGCCCACCTATTTCGGCTGGGTGGCCCGCAAGGACAAGGACAGCGAAAGCTTCATCAAGGCGGTGAACGCCGCGCTGCTGAAGATGACGGACGACGGCCGCGTGAAGTCCATCCAGGAGAAGTGGCTCGGCAAATACACCGAGCTGCCGCGCGAAGTGCCGGCCGCCAAGTAAGAGGCCGCCAAGTAACACACCCTGCGGGCGGGGATCCCCCGCCCGCCCATCCTAGCCACGGTGGAGTGGCGATGTTTTCGATCTCGACCTTCGTGGACAGCTTCGGGCCGCTCCTGTGGGCGGCCCGCTTCACGCTGCTGATCTCCGTCCTGGGCATCGCGCTCGGGCTGGTGATCGGGGCCTTGATCTGCGCGGCCGCCCTGTCGCCCGTGGCCGGGCTGCGCCGTTTCGCGGCGCTCTGGGTCAGCTTCCTGCGGGGCGTTCCGCTGCTGGTGCAGCTGCTGCTGGTCTACTATCTTCTGCCCGTGATCGGCATCAACGTGCCCGCGATGGTCGCGGCCGTGGTGACGGTCGGCATCTGCGCAAGCGCCTACATCTCGGAGATCTGGCGCGGCGCGATCATGGCGCTTCCCAGGGGGCAGAGCGAGGCCGCGGTCGCCATCGGCATGGGCCCCGGGGACATCTGGTCCCGCATCATCCTGCCGCAAGCCGTGACCCTGTCCCTGCCGGCGCTGGTCAACGAGCTGATCCTGCTGGTGAAGGCGTCCTCCCTGGTCTCGGTGGTCGGGATCCTGGAGGTCACGCGCGCCAGCCAGGCGCAGGCGGCCACGACCTTCCGCCCGCTCGAGGTCTACCTCGCGGCGGCCTGCATCTACCTGCTGATCAATCTCTGCCTCGCGGCGCTGGGGCGCCTCCTCGAGCATAGGATGAGCGTCTGATGGACCCGTCCATCTTCCTGCAATACTGGCCGCTCCTGCTGAGGGGCTTCGGGCTGACGATCCTGTGCTGGGCGCTGGGCACGGTTCTGGGCATGGCGCTCGGCCTCCTCATCGCTCTCGCCCGGCGCTATGGCCCGCGACCGCTCGGCTGGCTCATCCAGGTCTATATCGAGGTCATCCGCGGCACGCCGTTTCTCGTGCAGCTCTTCGTGCTCTACTACGGCGGCCCGCTGCTGGGGCTGCGCCTGGACGCCCTGCCGGCGGGCGTGCTCGGCCTCACCGTGTATGGCAGCCCCTACTTCGCCGAGATCTTCCGCTCGGGCTTCAACGCCGTGCCTGTCGGCCAGCTCGAGGCCGCGCGCGCCATCGGCATGCCGGAACCGGCCATCGTGCGCCGCATCCTGCTGCCGGTCGGGCTCGTCTCCGCCCTCCCCGCGCTGGTCAACTTCTCGATTATCCTGACCAAGGAGACCGTGATCCTGTCGATCATCACGGTGCCGGAGATCATGTACAGCGTGCAGCGCATGTCGACCGAGACCTTCCGGTATCTCGAGGCGAACCTGGTGCTGGCCCTGTTCTTCTGGGGGCTGGTCGAGTCCATTTCGCGCTTCGGCCGCAGCCTCGAGGCGCGCATCACCCAACACCTGATCGAAAGGACGTAAGATGCTTTCCGCATCATCCGTCGAGATCCGCAAGGTCAACAAATTCTACGGCCCCTTCCACGCCCTCAAGGACGTGGACCTTTCGGTCAGGCCGGGCGAGGTGACGTGCCTGATCGGGCCTTCGGGATCCGGCAAGTCGACGCTGCTTCGCTGCATCAACTTCCTCGAAGAGTACGACTCCGGCGAGATCACGGTGGACGGCCAGCTGATCGGCTACCTGACCCCGGGCGGCCGCAAGATGCCGGGCCGCAAGCTGCGCGAGATGCGCCGCTCCATCGGCATGGTGTTCCAGCAATTCAACCTGTGGCCGCACATGACGGCCCTGCAGAACGTCGCCGAGGGCCTGATCCGGGTGCGTGGCCTGCCGAAGGCCGAGGCCGAGGCCCGCGCCGCCGAGGCGCTGAACAAGGTGGGGCTGGCCGACAAGATGGCCAACCACCCTTCCCGCCTCTCTGGCGGGCAGCAGCAGCGCGTCGCCATCGCGCGCGCCATCGCCATGGAGCCGCGGCTCATGCTGTTCGACGAGCCGACCTCCGCGCTCGACCCGGAGCTCGTCGGCGAGGTGCTGGCCGTGATGAAGACGCTGGCGTCCGAAGGCATGACCATGGTGGTCGTGACCCACGAGATGGGCTTCGCCGCCCATGTGGCGGACCGGGTGGCCTTCATGGAAAAAGGCGAGCTGGTCGGCGTGGACGCGCCCGACCGCATCCTGCACCGCCCAGCGGACCCGCGCATCCAGGCCTTCCTGCGGACCTACCACGAGCGCAACAGCTTCTGACGAGCCGGTATTCCCCGCTCACCCCGAACAGTTTCGGCAAGGCGACGCCCGCACCCGAAATGGCAGGTAATCGCGTCCGTCCCGCCTTCGCGAGAAGGTGGCGAGGTCCAGGCACGACCTCACGAAGGATGCGACCGATGACCCTACGAAGCTGTTTACGCAGCCCCGATCGAAGCCTCGATGGCCGCCTCGGCGACACGCTGGAAGCGCGCGCAAGGGCCCTCGGGACCGACGCTCTGCCGGCTGACGCGGGCGCCCTCGACCAGCAGGGACAACGTGTCCGCGAGCATCTCCGGGTCGCGGGCGCCGACGCGCCGGCACAGCCCGGCGAGCCGGTCGCGCTGCGAGCGCTTGAAGTCCTCGACCACCTTGCGGGCGGGGTGGTCTTCGTCGGGCAGCTCGATGGCCGCGTTGGCGAGGTCGCATCCGCGCGAATCGCACGTGGCGCTCATCTTCACCCACGCGCGCAGCTGGCTCAGCGGGTCGTCCGGATAGGCGGCGTCGAACTCGGCCCACTTGTCTGCGACGGCGCGCGCCTGGTCGCGAAGGCACTCGGCCACCAGCTCGTCCTTGGAGCCGAAGTGCCTGTAGAGCGTCATCTTGTTGGTGCCGGCGGCCTCGGCGATGGAATCCACGCCGCAGCCCTTGATCCCGAATTTCCGGAACATGTCGCGCGCGGCGTCAAGGATGCGATCCCGCGGGCGGCTCTTGGACGGGCAGGTCAGGCCCATGGTGTCCTCACGCACAAAACACATTGCAGGGGGTTGACGCGGGTGTGACCGGTCAGTAACTTCCCCTCGCGTTACTGACCGGTAACACCCTTCCAGATTGGCGTCAACGATCTCGCGCCGGGGCCCTCCCCGGACCGGACGAGCCTTCTCTGGAGCGTGCCGCCGCCGGAGATATGCCATGAAGCCTTTGTCCCCCGATCTCACTCTCGATGAACTCCTTACCGATCCGCTGGTTCGGGCGCTCATGCGCGCCGACGGCGTGAACCCTGCCGCGGCGGAGCGCGAATTGCGCGCGGTCCGCGTCCGCCCGACGGAGATTCGCAGGCTCGCCAGTGCGGAGCCGCACAGCCTGCTCGCGGACCTTCGTCACCTGGTGACGGACTGCATCCACTTCAACGAATCCACCGCCGCGGCCGCCGGCCGCCTGCGCAAGGCCGAACAGCCATGGTGAGCTTCTTCATCCAGCGGCCGATCTTCGCGTCCGCCATCGCCGTGATCATGGTGATGGCGGGCGCCATCTGCTACCTCACGCTGCCCGTGGCCCAGTTCCCGGACATCACCCCGCCGCAGGTGGTGGTCAGCGCGAAGTACCCGGGCGCCAGCGCCCAGGTGGTGGCCGACACGGTCACGACCCCGCTCGAGCAGCAGATCAACGGCGTCGAGGGCATGACCTACATGTCCTCGTCGAGCTCCAACGACGGCAGCGCGACGATCACGATCACGTTCGACGTGGGCTATCCGCTGAGCACGGCCGCGGTGGACGTGCAGAACCGCGTCTCCCAGGCGGCCTCGTCCCTGCCGGCGATCGTCAACCAGTCGGGCGTGACGATCAAAAAGCAGAACCCCAACTTCGTGCTGATCGTGAACCTGACGTCGCCGGACCGCTCGGTCGACCCGGTAGCGCTGAGCAACTACGCCTACCTGCAGATCGTGGACCCGCTGAAGCGCCTGCCCGGCGTGGGCGACGTGCAGATCTTCGGCGAGCGCCGCTATTCCATGCGCGTCTGGCTGGACCCCGACAAGCTCGCCAAGCTCGGCATCACGGCCACCGACGTGCAGGCGGCGGTGGCCGAGCAGAACGTGCAGGTGGCGGCCGGCAAGATCGGCCAGTCGCCGGCGCCGGCCGGCACCGCCTTCGAGATGCAGGTGAACGCCGTCGGGCGCCTCAGCACGCCGGAGCAGTTCGGCGACATCGTGGTGCGCGCCGACCCGGCGAGCGGCGCCGTGGTGCGCCTGCGGGACGTGGCGCGCATCGAGCTGGGCGCCCTGCAATACGCGTCCTCCGCCTTCTTCGGCGAGGACCCCACGGTCGTGCTGGCCGTCTACCAGATGCCCGGCTCGAACGCGCTCGACCTGCAGCAGCGGGTCAAGGACAAGATGCAGGAGCTCTCCGCACGCTTCCCCAAGGGCGTGGCCTACGGCATGCACTACGACACGACCCGGTTCGTCTCCGCCTCCATGCACGACGTGCTGGTGACCCTCGGAGAGGCGCTCGTGCTCGTGGTCGCGGTCGTGTTCCTGTTCCTGCAGAACTGGCGCACCACGATCATTCCCACGATCGCCATCCCGGTGTCGCTGATCGCCACCCTGGTGGTGATGAAGCTGCTCGGCTTCTCGCTCAACATGCTGAGCCTGCTCGGCATGGTGCTGGCCATCGGCCTCGTGGTGGACGACGCCATTGTGGTGGTGGAGAACGTGGAGCGGCAACTCGAGGCCGGCCTGAAGCCGCTGGAGGCGACACGCAGGGCCATGGCCGAGGTGACCGGTCCCATCATCGCCACCACGGCGGTGCTGATGGCCGTGTTCATCCCGGTCGCCTTCATCCCGGGCGTCGCCGGCCGGCTCTACAACCAGTTCGCCCTCACGGTGGCGATCTCGGTCGGCATCTCCGCCTTTAATTCGCTCACACTCAGCCCGGCGCTGAGCGCCGCCTTCCTGCGCCACCGGCCGGCCTCGACTTTCCCGCCGTTCCGCTTGTTCAACGCGATGTTCGACTGGCTGTCCCACGCCTATGCGCGTGGGGTCCGCGGCCTCATCCGCCTGCGCTGGGCCATGCTGGCGCTCTTCGTGGCGGGGCTCGGGGCGACCTACGCCACCTGGAGCCGCATTCCATCCACCTTCCTTCCCGTGGAGGACCAGGGCTACTTCTTCGTGGTCGTCCAGCTGCCTGACGGCGCGTCGCTGGAGCGTACGGACGCGGTCGCCCGCAAGGTGCGGGAGGAATTGATGAAGACGCCTGGCGTCGACATCGTCGGCTCGATCAGCGGCCTCAACTTCCTCACCGGCGCGGCGCAGTCCAACTCGGCCGTCGAGTTCGCCATCCTGAAGCCGTGGGACGAGCGCGGGCCGGACCAGAACGCCTCGAAGATCGTTTCCGAGGTGCGCCCCCGGCTGCTCGGCATCCCCGACGCCATCGCGCTGAGCTTCGACCCGCCGTCCATCCCGGGTCTGGGCGCCACGGGCGGCTTCGAGTTCCAGGTGCAGGACCTCACGGGCCGCGGCAGCGCCGTGCTCAACGAGGTCACCCAGCAGCTGATCGCCGAGGCGCGCAAGCAGCCGGAACTCAACGCCCACCAACTCTTCACCACCTTCAGCACGTCGACGCCGCAGTACACCTACGACCTCGACCGCAACAAGGCGAAGATGCTGGGCCTGAACCTGCCGGACGTGTTCAACACCCTGCAGATCTACCTTGGCTCGCTCTACGTGAACGACTTCAACCTGTTCGGGCGCACCTTCCGGGTCACCCTGCAGGCTGACAAGGACGCGCGCGCCTCCTCGGACGACATCTCGCGGCTGTATGTCCGGAACTCGACCGGCGGCATGGTGCCGCTCAGCACGCTGGGCTCGCTCAAGCCGACGGTCGGGCCCGAAACGGTGCCGCACTACAACAACAACCCGTCCGCCCTGATCAACGGCGGCGCCGCGCCGGGCTACAGCTCGGGCCAGGCCGTCGCCGCCATGGAGCGCGTGGCGGCCTCCGTGCTGCCGCGCGACTTCGGCTTCGAGTGGACGGGCATCACGTTCCAGGAGCTCAAGGCGGGTTCGGTCGCCACCGTGGTGTTCGCCCTCGCCATCGGGTTCGTGTTCCTGATCCTGGCTGCCCAGTACGAGAGTTGGACCATGCCCTTCATGGTGCTGCTCTCCGTGCCGCTGGCGCTCTTCGGAGCCTTGGCGGCCCTGTGGACGCGCGGGATGCAGATCGACGTCTACTCGCAGATCGGCTTCGTCATGCTCATCGGCCTTGCGGCCAAGAACGCGATCCTGATCGTCGAGTTCGCCAAGCGCCGCCGCGAGGAGGGCCTCTCCATCGTGGAGGCCGCCATGGAGGCGGCCCGGTTGCGGCTGCGGCCGATCCTGATGACGGCCTTCGCCTTCATCCTGGGCGTCGTGCCCCTGATGCTGGCGACCGGCGCGGGCGCGGCGAGCCGTCGTTCCATCGGCACGACCGTGTTCGGCGGCATGCTGGCCGCCACCCTGCTGACGCTGGTGTTCACGCCCGTCTTCTACGCCGTGATCGAGCGGCTGCGCGAAGGGCGCGGCCATGTCGAGCCCGGCCACCCCGACCACGCCCATTCCCATCAGGCGAGCTTCCAACAAGCTGCCGAATAGGTTCCGGAGATCCCCCATGCGCAAGCTCATCGTGACGCTCGGCGCCGGCGGCGCCATCGCCGCCGTGGTCCTACTCAGTCCTCCCGTGCGCGACCGCCTGGGCCTCGGCGCCCCGGCGGCCACACAGGCGACCGCCGCCCCGGCGCCCATGGCCATGCCGGCCCCGGTCGCGTCGGTGGTCAAGAAGACGCTGCCCGTCTACCTCGACTACGCGGCCCGGACCGAGGCCGTGCGCAGCGTCGCCCTCCAAGCCAAGGTGTCCGGCTACGTGCTCGAGCAGCACGTGGCGGATGGCGCCGACGTGAAGGCGGGCGACCTGCTCTACCGCATCGATCCGCGGGACTTCGAGGCCGCGCTTGAGCAGGCGAAGGCGCAGCTCCAGCGCGACCAGGCCTCGCTGGATTATCTGAAGTCGAGCCTCGACCGGGGCGAGGAGCTCGCCAGGCGCGGCTTCCTCGCCAAGGACAACTTCGACCAGCGCACAAGCTCCGTGCGCCAGGCCGAAGCCGCCCTGGACATCGATCGCGCCGCCATCCGGACGGCCGAACTGAACCTGGAGCGCGCCTCCATCCGGGCGCCCTTCGCGGGCCGCCTGGGGCGCGACCAGGCCCCGGTCGGCACGCTGATCAATGCCGGCGGGGGCCCGCTCAACACGCTGGTCCAGTTGAACCCGATCTACGTCACCTTCAATCCGAGCGAAACGGACCTGGCCGCCATCCAGAAGGCGCAGGCGCGCGGCGCTGATCTGGAGGCGGAGGTCTCCGTTCCGGGCCAGGAGGGCTCCGCCCACCAGGGACGGCTGACCTTCCTGGACAACACCGTCGACCGGTTGACCGGAGCCATCACGGCCCGGGCCACCATCGCGAATGACGACCAGTCCCTCCTCCCGGGCCAGTACGTGCGCATCCGGCTCCGGGTTGGCGAGCAGCCGGACGCGCTGCTCGTTCCGCAGGCGGCAGTCGGTTCGAGCCAGCTGGGCAAGCACCTGTACATCGTGGGTGAAGGCAGCCGGGTCGAGCAGAGGCCGGTCGTGCTCGGACAGACGGACGGCGAGCTGGTGTCCGTCACGCGAGGCGTCGCGGAGGGCGAGCGAGTCGTGGTCGGCAATCTGCAGAAGCTCGGACCGGGAGCGCTCGTTCAGCCCCTTCCCACCAAGACCGCCGCCGCTTCGCCCTGACCGGCGATCAGCCGCCAACGGAGCTTGGAACCTCCTGTGGCGGCTGGAGCCTCAGCGACGCACCGGACAGGGATGCACGGCCCCGTCGAAGCCCCGGTACGTGCGCGTCCCGGGGTCGAAGGTCTTGTATTTCTCGCACCCTAGATTGCCAGATCCCGAGCTGGGGGCGGGCGCGGGCGCTGCAACAGGCGCGCTTGGACCACCCAGCGCGCCCGTCTCCACGTCCAGATGGTCTGGAGAAGCGGGTTCAGGCGCCGCGGCTGTGTCGACGGACCGTCCGGGGGCTTCGGACGCGACGCTAGGCGTCTCGACGGGAGGAGCAGGCGCGGCGGAGGCTGGATCTTCCACCCGCTGCGCTGGAGCATTCACGGCCACACCAGGGTTCGCCATTTCGAACCCTGGTGTGGCGCTGGTCCAGGCCCACCAGGCGGAGGACACGCAAGCGCCCAGAAACGCCAGCGCGCACAGTCCTCGAACCAAGGCGAGGGCAGCCTTTGAGATCCTCATCGGCGTTACTCCTGACAACGACGCCGAACGGGTGCTTCTTTCAAGTCTGGCCTAGAACTTGGTTTGGGAGGAACTGTTCCCTTTCCGACGTGCGAATCGCCACGGCCGCGCCGCTCGGCGCTGATTGGCGCAAAGCGCTGGCTATCCCTGGCCGCGGCAGGGCTCCGCGCTGCCCTCGCCCTCCTGGCGGACGAAGAGCAGGGTCTCGGCCCGCAGGCGGTGCGCTTCGTCCTTCAGCGCCAGGGCGAGTGCGGCGACCGCGCGCGCCGTGTCCTCCGTGATCGTCGCGGCCTCGCGCACCTCGTCGGCGTGCTCATGAACCTCGCGGGCCCGGCTGGCCGCGGAGCGAATGCTGGAGGCCAGGCCCTGGGCGGCCGTCATCTGGCTGTCCTTGAACCGGTCGACCTGGCGGCTGAGGTCCTCGGCATCCTCGATGCGGGAGCGGATGCGCCGCAGCGCCGCGATGCACGCCAGACTGGCGGCCCGCGTCGTCTCGATCTGCACGTTGATGTCCGCCGTCAGGTGCGCCGTCTTCTCAGCCAACGCCTTCACTTCCGCCGCCACCACTGCAAAGCCGCGGCCGGCCTCCCCGGCGCGCGCCGCCTCGATGGACGCGTTCAGGGCCAGGAGGTTCGTCTGCCCAGCCACCCCGCGAATGGCCTGGGAGACGGATTTGATCTGCTCCGCCGCAAAGGCGAGCTCGGCGACCGCCGCGTCGCTCTGTTCCGCGTCCACGCTGGCCAGTTCGAAGTGCTGCACCGTGCTGGTCAAACTTTCGGCGATGTCCTGGGCCGCCCGCGAGAGGGCCTCGGCCGTGTCCGCCGCTTCCGACACGCGAGCCGAGGCCTCCAGAGCTCCCGCCGCCACCCCGGCGGAGGACCGCTGGGAGTGCGTGACCGAGACGGTGAGTTGGCCGGTGACGTCGGTGAAGCACGCGGCCATCTGGTCCAGCTTCTCGACGGCATGGTTCAGATCAGCTGCGAAGCGAAGCGCCGCCTCCCGACGCTCGGCCCTGCGCCGCAGGTCGGCCTCGATCCGGTCGCGAGCGGCGAGTTCGTTCTGGGTCGTGCTGGCTTCGTTGCGCGCGCGGGCCAGGGCGTGGCGGGCGTCCCGCTGTCGCAGGAGCAGCCGGACGATGAAGGCGATCCCCAGGGCGAGGACAAGGATCAGGACGGCCGCGACCGCGCGCACGACCTTCAGGATGGTGGTCCACCCCTCGAAGATCGCGGACTCGTTGAGCGTCATCGTGACCAGCAGGGGAAAGTCGTCCAAGGCCCGCGCCGTGATCACGCGGGGTCGCGAATCGGCTGGGTTGGTGGTCCGCGGTTTCGTGATGAAGACGGCTCGTCCGGGGGCGTCCAGCGCCGTCATCGCGTGAGAGCCGGGCACGGCCGTTCCCAACGCATGCTCCATCTCGGGGAACCGGGCCAGAAGCACGCCGTCCATCCGCCGCAGCGACAATTCGGCGTCGCCTGGGCGGACGGCCTGGAAGAACTGGGTGAAGAAGCTGGTCTTCAGCCCGACGAGAACCAACCCGAGCGGCCTGCCCGTGGACGAGGACAGCTTGCGGACGAGGTAGAAGGTCCACTCCCCGTTGCCCTTGTTGCGGACCGGCTTGCTGATGAACTGGACCAGGCCCGGATCGGCCTTGTGCGCCAACACGTAGTCTCGCTCGCTCAGGTCGATCTGGGGCGTCGGGAAGCTGCGCGAGAAGTTCACCACGCGGCCGGCATTGTCCACGAGCGAAAGCACGTCGATCTGGGGCACGCCCGCGACGCGATTGCGGAGCATCTCGAATACCGCCTGGGTGGACAGATAAGTCTGAAAGCCAGCCTCGTCGTTGATGCCGGTGTCCCGGACATAGTCGGCGATGCTGCCGGCCACCACCGCCGCGGCGGTCATGCTCTGGCGGGTGTGCTCCGACACCAGGAGGGCGAGTTCCGCGGCCCGCGACTTGGCGCTCTCGATCACCAGCGGACGGCCAAGGACCTGAAAGGCGACAAGAACCGCGACGACGATGGACGCCCCAAACAGGCCGGCGCCCAAGGGGATGAGCGCGACCCGCAGAAATTGCCTATGTCTCTCGCGAAGAACCGACATCCATTGGCCGCCAGACTGATCCCGAAACTTCGGGCCTGGCGGTTGAGCGCCGGTTAAATTGACGGCACGTAAGAGTACTTAGATGACCGAGTAAGCTCGCAAAGGTTGCAGGTCAGGTCCGCCCGCGTTTCGTGCGCCTCCCCTGTGCGCGGCATCGAGCCCCTTTTTAGGTCCTGCATCACCGGCCGATCCGCAGGGTGCTGACGAGCCCGCCCGCGAGCGCAAGGGCGGCGCCGATGGCGAGTCCGATGCGCGGCGCGCCCTCGGATCTCGTGACGGTGAAGAGAAGCTCCATGATGATGGCGCCTGTGGTCTGGCCCACCAGGCGGGCGGTGCCCTGCATGCCTCCGGCGGCGCCCGCCCGCTCCCGCGGCGCCGACAACAGCATGTTGCGGTTGTTCGGGGTCTGGAAGAAGCCGAAGCCCAGTCCGCACAGCACGGTGAAGACGACGAGCGGCGGCAGCCCCCGGTGAAGCGGCCAGGCCGCGGCCAGGGCCAGCCCGACGCTGAGGCACACGCCGCCGGCGGCGCAGAGCCAGGCGGTCGACACCCTGTTGGCGAGGCGCGCCGAAATGGGCGCCGCCAGGGCGACGGTGAGAGGCCAGGGCGTCATGTAGAGCCCGGTCATGAAGGCGTTCTGGCCGAGGCCGTGCTGCAGGTAGAAGGGCAGCGCGACATAGCTCGCCATCTGCGCGGTGAAGCAGCACACGGACGCGATCACCGAGATCCGGAACGGCCCGCTGCGCAGCAGATCGATCGGGATGAGCGGCGCTTCGCGCGGGGCCTCGCGCCGGATCAGGGCGATGAGACTGACGGCCGCGACCGCGATGAGGCCCAGGGCGATGGCGGCATTCTCCGTGAGCAGGTCGACGCCGACAACGAGGGGGCCGAACACGCCGGCGTTGAGGGCGACGCTGAACAGATCGAGCCGCCGTCCCGAGCCTGGCGTCTCCGGGAGCGCGTGTGACGCCAGCAGGACCACGGCCCCGACCGGGATGTTCACCGCGAACAGCCACGGCCAGCTCGCGACCGAGAGGATCGCCGCGCCCAGCGTTGGCCCGGCGGCCGACGAAAGCGCGACGGCCAGCGCATTCCAGCCGATGGCGATCCCGAGCATCTGGTGCGGGTAGGTGAAGCGCAGCAAGGCCGCGATCAGGGACATGACCGCGGCGCCGCCCAAGCCCTGGAGGAAGCGGGCCGCCACAAGCCAGGGCAGCGACGGCGAGAAGGCGCACAAGGCCGAAGCCGCCGTGAACAGCACGACGCCGCCCACGAAGACGCGTCGGTACCCGAGGCTTTCCCCCAGGGCGGCGCAGGGCAGCAGCGCCATCACGAGCGCCACCTGGTAGCCGGTGACCACCCAGATCGAATCCGCGGGCGAGACCGCCAGGACCGACGAGATGGTCGGCAGCGCCACATTGGCGATCGCCCCGTCGAGAACGGCCAGCACGATGGCCGCCAGCAGGGCCCCCGCCGCGAAATAGCGTCGCGGGGTCGGGAGTCCGTCCGCGTCGCGATCCTGGATGGGCTGCATTCCGAAGCCTTCGCTTGCTTGCCTGGGCTCCACCTGCGGGCGAAGGCGGGCGCTGACCAGTCTGGGTGCGCCGGTTATAGGACACTTCCTAGGTCCCACCAGGATCGGGTCTGCGCGCGAGCCCGCGGGAGCGCGGCTGGGCGGCCGTCCCGGGAACCATCCCGCCGTGAGCCGTTACCTGTTCGGTCGTAAGGGAGAGTTCATGTTGAAGACCATTGCGATCCTGATCGCCGCGCTGGCCGTCCTGGCGGGAGGGCTGTTCTTTGTGGCGTCCCGGGTGACGCCGGGCGCCAAGACCGAGCCCAAGAAGATCGGGCCCGCCATGGAGCGCCCCTATGCGCCGCAGCCGATCCCGCGCGCGGATACGCCGCCTGCCCGCGTCGCCCGCCCTGCTCCCGCGCCGGTGCCGGCCGCCCCTGCTCCGCCCACCGCGACGGCGCCCGCTTCGCCGGCGCCCTCCGCTCCTGCTCCCACGGTTGCCGCGCCCCAGGCGGCGGACGCGGCAGCGCCCGAAGCTCCGGCGACGGCCGCCGCGCCAGACTCGGCTGCGCCGCGTTATCCCAAGGGCTATGCCGGCTGCGACCACTACAAGAGCTACGACCCGACCACGCAGACCTTCAAGACGCGGGAGGGCCGCGTGATGCCCTGCCGGGTGCAGTGAGTCCGGTCCGGCTCAGAACGACTTCGACGGCGGCTGGTCGAAGGCGTACATCAGGCCCGCCGTGAGCATGCCGCCGTCGATGTTGAGGATGTGGCCGTTGACGTAGTCGGCCATGCCGCTGGCCAGGAACACGGCGCCCTTGGCGATCTCGTCCATGGCGCCGTAGCGATGCTGCGGGATGATGCGCAGATAGGCCTCGCGGGTCGCCTGGGTGTGGATCACCCGCGCCATCTCGGTGTCGATGGGCCCCGGCGCGATGCCGTTCACGTTGATCCCCTTTTCGGCGAGCTCCACCGCCATGACCTTGGTCAGGAGCTCGAGCCCCGCCTTGGCCGCTCCGTAGGCGGCGCGCCCCACCCCTCCCCGCTGGCCGGAGAGCGAGCAGATGTTGATGATCCGACCCGAGCCCTGCCGGGCCATCACCCGCGCGCAGCGTTGCGCGACGAGAAAGGCGCCGGTCAGGTTGACGTCGAGGACCTTGCGCCAGTCCTCCAGGACCGTGTCGAGGAAGAGCTGGTTGATGCTCACGCCGGCGTTGTTGACCAGCACGTCGATACGGCCGTAGGCGTCGACGGCGCCGTCCACCATCGCCTGCACGGCCGCCTCGTCGGACACGTCGACGTGGAACGCGATCGCGTCGCGGCCTTCGTCGGCCAGGCGCCTCGCCGTTTCGAGGGCCCCATGGCCGTTGATGTCGGCGATCACCACCTTCGCGCCGTTCTCCGCGAACAGGGTCGCCGTGGCGAGCCCGATCCCGCGCGCCGCCCCGGTGACGACGGCGACCTTGTCCTTCAGCATCATTTTCAGCCTCCCTGCGTTCGGGTGGACGCGGCTAGGGCTCCATGACGGCGCCGCCGCTGACCACCATGCCGTGTCCCGTGGTGAAGCTCGCCCGGTCCGACAGGAGAGAGGCGATGGCCTCCGCGATCTCGCCGGGCCTGCCGGTCCGCGCGTCCGCCGAAGTCGTCGGGCTCCCCGCTCATCAGGCGCACCGGGCGCTTATGCCGCCGTCCACCGGCAGGCACACGCCGGTGATGTACTGGGCCTCGTCCGAATTCAGGAAGGCCGCCGCCTTGGCGATGTCCCAGCCGGTGCCCATGACGCCCATCGGGCACGACTCGTCGCGCTTGCGGACCATCTCGTCCGCGTCGGCGTATTGGCCGCTGATATTCTGGTGGATATGGGGCGTGTTCATCATGCCGGGCATGATGCAGTTCACCCGGATGTTGTGCGCGGCGTACTGAAGCGCCAGGCCCACCGTAAACTGGTTCACGCCGCCCTTGGCCGCGTAGTAGGCGGGGTACGGGTAGCCCGTCCACCGGATCGCCGCGATGGACGAGATGTTGGTGATCGAGCCCTTCTTCCGGGCGAGCATGTGCGGCAGGACATGCTTGCAGGTCAGGAACATGCTCTTCAGGTTCACGGCCATCGCGAAGTCCCAGTCTTCTTCGCTGAGCTCGATGGGGCCGCCCATCTTGGGCAGGCCGACATTGTTGTGCAGGACGTCGACCCGGCCGTGCCGGGCTACCACCGCATCCACCACCGCCTTGATCTGATCCGACTGCGTCACGTCGGCCGCATGGGCCGACGCTTCGGCATGTCCTTCCGAGCCGATAATGCCGCAGGTCTCCCGCGCGGCCTCCAGATTCAGGTCGACGGCGGCCACGATGGCGCCCTCGCGCGCGAACTGCACGGCCGCAGCCTTGCCGTTGCCCCAGCCCGGCCCGACCGAGCCCGCTCCGAACACGATCGCGACCTTGCCTTCCAGACGTCCTGCCACTGCGGCCTCCCTCGTTGCGTTTCTCGTTGGCTCCTCAGCGGGCCCGCAGCCACGCGGTGAGCGCGTCCTCGACCCGTGTGCCGACGGTGATGCCGGCCTTTTGCGCGCTGTTGTTCGCGTGGGAGATGACGCCGGAGCGCCAGGTGTCCCGGGCGTCGCCGATCCGCGCGCTGGTGGAGCTCACGGCCGCCGCGGGGACGCCCTTCTCGTCGAGGGCGCGAAGCCCGGCGATGCCCGCGTCCTCCTTGCCGACGCCCGCATCGTTGAAGATCGCCCCCACCACGGGCAGCGCGGAGGTGATGTCGCCGGAGCTGCGCCCGCCATGGGAGCCCGACACGGCGAAGACGCCCCCGTCCCCGGAATTGGCGTAGGAGATCGAGTCCATCAGGACGATCTTGAACTGGCCTTTTTCGCCGATCACTTCGCGATGACAGCTCATTGGTCCTCCCCTTTCGACTTGTTGGCGGAGCCCTGCCCCGCGCTGGGCCGCCTGCTCAGCCGCCCCCATCGCGGGCGACCGAAAAGAAATCCGCCCGGCCGACCTGGCCGCCCTTGAGGGCGATCTCCAGCCCCTGGCCGCTCGCGTGGTCGGAATGGGCGGCGCAGAGCGGTGAACCAGGGGCGATGGGCGCCAGCGCGGTGAGGGCGTAGAGCCCGAGTTCATGCGCCGCATGGCCCGACGTGTCGCCGCCCGCGATCACGGCGCGGCGCAGGCCGGAGGCGCGTAGGACGTCCCGGAGGATCTGCCCGAGGCCTGCGCCGACCCGGGCGTTGACCTCCGCCGCCGAGGCGCCGCTGGCGGCGATCGCCTCCCGCATGGCGGGCACGCTTGGGTCGTCCGGCCCGGACGCCGTGAAGACCAGGGGCGACCCGCCGGCGCCGACGGCGGCAAGCGCCCGGTCCGTCGCCTCCCCGACCGCCCTGCTCCAGGCCACGGAGTCCACGGCGCGGCCCGGATCGATGCGGATCGGCTCGAAGCCGTGGCGCTCCGCGTGGGCGATCTGCCCGGCGGTGACCGGCGAACAGGAGCCCGAGACGCAGGCGATCCGCCTTTCCGGGGCCGCCCTGAACGGACCGGGCGGCCCCGCCAGGAGCCCCACCTTGCGCCAGTGGGCCAGCAACGCGAACTGGACGCCCTGGGAGCCGATGGCGAAGATGCGCTCGCCGCGGTTCTCCCAGATGAGCCGGCCGGTCTCGGCCAGCGTCTCGTCGTCGAGCACGTCGAACGCGATGATGTCGGCGGCAGCACGGGCGCGCTCCAGGGCGGCGTCGCCCTCCCCCTGCTTCATGGCGACGAAGTCGACCAGGCCGATCGGCCTCTCTGTCTGGCGCGCCAGGTGCACGGTCACGTCCGCCTCGTCCATGGGCGTCACGGGATGGCGCGCCATGGTGGGATGCCGGTCGAGCCGATATCCACGGCCGTCCACTGCCGCGAAGAGATTGCCGAACGCCTGGTAGCGTCCCATGTCGGGCGCGGCCACGACCAGCGGGCGCCAGGTCCCGCCCAGGATCGGCGCGCCGAGATCGATGGCGTGGCCGATGGAGCCCACATGCGGGGCGGAGTCGAAGGTGGAGCAGACCTTGTAGTGGACCACCGGAGCGTCGAGGTCGCGCAGCGCGCGGAAGACTGGCGGCAGGCGCTCGTCCATCCATGCGGGACTCTGCGACCGGGCCACGCCCGCGATGCCGATGGCCCGGTAGGACGCGAACCGAGACAACTGCTCGGGGGTGGGCGGCGCCAGGAACAGAACGGTCGGCAGCCCGGCGAAGGCGGTCGCCTCCATGGAAGCGGACGAGCCGGTGAAGTCGTCGCCATAGAAGGCGATCAGCAGGCCATCCGGCAGCCTGTCGCGCACGTCGACGCTCATCCGCCATAGGTCTCCAGGGCCCGGGCGAGCGCCGGGTGGGCTCGGGCGTGCGTCGCCGGGTCGATACCCGCCATCGCCGCCTCCCAGGCCTCGCGCAGGCTGGCCACGCCGGCGGCGGGCCCGTCCGGATGGGCCATGATGCCGCCTCCCGCCGCAAAGATGAGATCCGTGGAGCCCAGCGCCCGGAAGGTGCCGTCGGCCTGCCGGGCCGACTGCCCCGACGAGAACACGGGCATCACGGTGCAGGGCTTCGCCTCGAACATCGGGGTCAGGCACGCGCGCGCCGAGGCGATGACGCTGTCGTCGTCCTCGCAGAACTTGTTGGCGAGCCCGTTCACATGCATGTGGTCCACGCCGGCGAGGCGCCAGATCTTCTGCCAGGCCACATAGGACCACCCCAGGAGCGGATGCCGGTTCAGGGCGCCCCAGCCGTTACGGTGGGCATGGATCGGCAGCTGCGTGTGCCGGCCCAGTTCGACCATGCCGACGAGCCCCACCGCATTCAGGCTCGCCATCACGCACGTGCCGCCGAGCGCCAGCACCAGGTCATGACGCCGGCGCATCTGGTCGAGGTCGCCGGTGAGGTTGAAGGCGACCATCGCCTTTTTGCCGGTGCGGTCCGCGTGGGCGTTCACGACCCGCATCACTGCCTCGGCGCGACGGTCGAAGGGGCAATGGGGCCCGTCGGCCTGCAGCTCGTCGTCCTTGATGAAGTCGATCCCCGCCTCGCAGAGCGTCTGGACCAGCGCGGCCGTCTCCTCCGGCCCGAGCCCGACGCTGGGCTTCACGATGGTTCCGATCAGCGGGCGGCCATGGACGTTCGCCAGCCTTCGGGTACCCTCGACGCCGAAGGAGGGACCGGGATAGGCGTCCGCGAAGGCGGTCGGCAGGCGCAGGTCGAGCAGCCGCAGGCCCGAGAACTGCCGCAACTCGAACAGGTTGCCGGCAACCGTCGCCACCAGGTTGGGCAGCGACGGCCCCATGTTCTCTATGGGCCAGGACAGGGTGCAGCGCGCCCGGCGATACACGACGTCCTCGCCCCCAGGTCGCCCCGCCCCGGGGAGCGACGGGACCGGGACGACTTCGTCGAACAGCTCCAGGGCCTCGATGCGTGCGGCCGAACGGGCCTTCAGCTCCGGGGTCTCGCCCGGGACAGGCACGAAGGTGCCGCTCGACTGCTCGCCGGCCATGGCCTCGGCCGCGCGCCGGGGGTCGTAGGCCGTCTCGATCAGGTAATCCGCCTCGATGCGGACCGGGTCAGCCATTCGCGTCACCCCTTACCGACCCAGCACCGCGTTGGGCAGCCACAGCACGAGTCCGGGGATCAGGGTGATCAGGACGAGGACGAGGACGCCCATCAGCAGGAAGGGCATGACCGCCTTCACCTCGTCCTCGAGCCTGATCTCGGCGAAGTTGGCGCAGATGTAGAGCAGGATGCCGACCGGCGGCGTCAGCAGGCCCAACATCAGGTTGAACACCATCACCAGGCCGAAATGCACCAGGTCCACGCCGGCAGCCTGGACGATGGGGACCAGCACCGGGATCAGGATCAGCATCGCGGCGATGGCTTCCATGAAGCATCCCACGATCAGCAGCAGCCCGTTGATCAGCATCAGGATAACGATCGGGTGCGTCGACACCGACGAGATCCACCGGGCGATGGTGGTCGGCAGGCCGCTGATCGCCATCAGGTAGCCGAAGGCGGAGGCCACCGCGATGATGAACATGACCAGGGCCGAATCCAGCGCCGTCTGGACCAGGATGGGGAACAGGTCCCGCAGCTTGAGGTCGCGGTACACGACCAGGCCCACGAAGGCGGCGTAGACCACCGCGACGGCCGCGCTCTCGGTCACGGTGAAGATCCCTCCCGTGACGCCGACCAGGATGATGAGCGGCATCAGGATCGCCCAGACCGCCGGCAAGGCCCTGCGCGGGAGATCGCGCCACGGCACCGCCTCGTAGACCGGGAAGTCGCGTTTCCAGGAGATGTAGTAGGCGGCCGCCATCAGGGAGAGGCCGAGCATCAGGCCCGGCACGACGCCGCCCAGGAAGAGCGCCGCGATGGAGATCCCCTTGCCGACCGACAGCCCGTAGATCACGAGCGGGATCGACGGCGGGATGATGGGCCCGTTCACGGAGGCGGAAGCCATGAGCGCCGCGGAGAACGGCGCGCCGTAGCCGTTGCGCTTCATCGCCGGGATCAGCACCTTCCCAAGGGCCGTGGCGTCGGCGACGGCGGAGCCGGAGATGCCCGAGAAGATCATGGTGGCGAGCACGGTCGTCTGCGCCAGGCCGCCCCGAAAGCGCCCGACCACCGCGTTGGCGAAGGAGATGATCCGGACGGTGATCCCGCCCTGGTTCATGAGGTTGCCGGCCAGGATGAAGAAGGGAATGGCGAGGAGCGAATAGGAATCCGCGCCGACCAGCACGCGCTGGGCCAGGAGGGACAGGGGGAGTTGGCCCTGAACGATCAGGGCCAGGAGGCTCCCGAGTCCCATGGCGAACCCGATGGGCACGCCGATCAACATCAGCACGACGAAGCCAAGCAGCAGCGCGGAACTCAAGCCTTCCTCCCTGTCTGGACGGGCCTGGCCGTCGTGGACGGCGTCGCCGGGGTCACACGCTCGTGCTCACCCCGATCTTGTCGAGCGCCACGCGCCGGGCGGGCGTGAGCAGCAGTTCGAAGAAGAAGAGGATCATCATCGCCCCGGCCACGGGGGCGGCGAAATAGAAGGTCGCGGGCGAGATATCGAGGGCGCCGAAGGTCTGGTCGAGCGTGTCGACCGAGAGCTTCGCCCCGTAGACCAGCAGCACGAGGCTGAAGACGAGGATCAGGCCCTCGACGAACCAGAGCACCGCCATCCGGGCCGGCCGGGGGAGCATCAGGACGAACATGTCGATGGCGACATGGAGGCGCTCGCGATAGAGCACGGCCGCGCCCAGGAACGTCATCCAGACGAAGAAGATGCGACAGACCTGCTCCGTCCACGACAGGGGCGCGTTCAGGGCGTAGCGCCACCAGACGGCCGCCAGCGTCACGGCCACGATGGCCCCCGTGAGCACGCCGAGGGCGATCTTGGCGACGCGAACGAGGAGTTCGCACAATCCGGTCAGCGCACCATTCATCCCGACACCCCTCCAGGCTGGCAGGACGGCGGGGACCCCGCCGTCCCCATGTCGCTCAGGTCAGTTGATCTCGCGGATGCGGTCGACCCACTTCTTGCCGGCCGGGAACTCCTCGCCGATCTTGGCGACCGATTGCCGGAAGGCGTCCTTGTCGACCTCGGAGATGACGATCTTCTTCTCCTTGATCTTGTCGAGGATGGACTTGTCGTCGGCCTCCACCTTCGGCCGCAGGTCCGCCTCCATGTCGCGCGAGGCCTGGTCCACGGCTTTCTGCATGTCCGGCGAGAGCGCCTGGTAGGCCGCCTGGGAGGTGATGAGGCAGTTGTCCTGCATCATGTGCTCGGTGAGCGAGAGATGCGTGTTCACCTCGAAGATGCCCGCGTTGTAGGTGAGCGCGAGCGGGTTCTCCTGGCCGTCGATGATGCCGGACTTCAGCGAGGTGAACACTTCGGGGAACGGCAACGGCGTCGGCGAGGCGCCCATCAGCTCGAAGGTGCGGCGCCAGAGCGCCGTCTCGGGCACGCGGATCTTGAGCCCCTTCATGTCGGCGGGGCTCTTCACCACCTTGTTGCAGCTGAGCATGCGGGGCATGCGCGGGATCGCCGCGAGCGTGCGCAGCTTCGCCTGCTTGACGAGGTCGGCGGTGTAGTCGTCCCGCAGCACGTCCCAGACACGGTTCTTGTGCGGCACGTCCTTGAACAGGTACGGGTAGGTCCAGACCTCGGCCGGCTTGTACCACCCGGCCACGAGTCCCTGCCCCGGGCTGGCGACGTGCACGGAGCCCTGCAGCAGGCCCTCGACGTGCTCGCGCTCGCCGCCCAGCGAACCGGCGTGATGGTTGGTGACGACGAGCTGTCCCTTGGTGAGTTCGCCGACGCGCTGCGCGAAGACATCCAGCGCCTGGGCGATGAAGTCGCTCTGCGGGACCGCGCTGGCGCCGATCCAGTTCACCTGCGCCGCTCGCGCGATGGAAGGCATGGCCACGGCTGCGCCGGCGCCCGCGACGAGACCCAGGGCCTGGCGGCGTGAAACGCCGCAGGTGCGATCCTCTGTCATTCTGTTCCTCCCTCGTGGAAGCGCCGCCCGATTTCCGGGTCGTGCGCGTCAGAGATCAACGCGACATGTCTTGGTCCACCAGTCGTTCTAGCCGACGCCAGAAACATCGTTGCGTTTTTTCTGCACGGACTACTCCAACCGTGAACGGACGGCCTGCCGCCCGCCGGTCCAGCAGCACTCTATGCAGATTTCGTTGAATTCTCTTGCGTGCGTTTCTTCCCAAGACCATCCGAACACAATGCTTTCAGGCTGGCAACCCGCTATCGAACTCATCCGAATACGCATGACGCGGATGTTGCGCCGCAAACTGAACCGATTTGGCCGGCCGGCGCCGCTGACGCTGCCGCAACAGCCTTTAAGAGGCCCGATCGAGGCTCTTTGGAGCACGGCCATGCAGCAGGCGAGGCCCCGCCATGCGAAAACCGGGATCACTCGGGGCTATGCGCCCGCCCGGCTCCGTTGAAGTCTAGTCCGGACGGCGCGACCGGCCCGCAATGTTGCAGGCGCGAAAACAAACAACGCCGCATTCCAGGGTGCCGTCTCGATCTTCGGCGCGAAGACTTGGCGCCGGCGGTCGAACGCGGCCCCGCAGGGAGGACAACGCTTCCATGACCGCCTTCAGGAATCCGCTCCGCCCGAAGTTGCAGGCGGGACAGGCCACTCTCGGGTTTTGGGTGACCCTGGAATCCGCCACCGTCACCGAGATCGCGGCGGAAGCCGGCGTGGACTGGATCGTGGTGGACATGGAGCACGGGTGCCTCAGCTACCGCGACGCGCTCGATCATATCCGCGCGGCGAAGGGGTCCGACCTGGCGGTGATCGTGCGCGTGCCCACGACGACGGTGGACACGGTGAAGCGCGCGCTGGACCTTGGCGCCCATGGCGTCCTGCTGCCGCTGATCCGCACGGCGGAGGAACTGCGCGCCGGCTTCGGGCACGCCCGCTATCCCCTCACGGGCCAGCGCGGGCTCGGCGGCGAGCGCGCGGTGCGGTGGGGCGCCGCGGTGGAGAGCTACGTCGCCTGCGCCAACGACGAGACCATGGTGATCCCGGTGATCGAGACGGCGGACGCCATCGCGAACATCGACGCCATCCTGGACGTCCCCGGCCTGGAGGCCATCTTCTTCGGGCCGTCCGACCTGTCCCAGAGCCTCGGACACATGGCGGTGTGGGAAGGCCCAGGCGTGGCCGACATGATCCTCCGCACGGCCGCGAAGGCGACCGAGCGGGGCATCGCCAACGGGGTGATCGGAACCTCTCCGGAGGACATCGCCCGGCGCCAGGAGCAGGGATTCCGGATGATCGGGCTGGGCTCCGACGCCGGCCTGCTGCTTCGCCACCTGAAGCGCGCTGTCGAGGCCTGCCGGCCCGGCGCGCTGGCCTGACCCATCAAGCAGGTCCGCGCGCAGCCATGCGCGCGCAACAACAAGCGTGAACTCGGGGAGACCGCATCATGGAAGTAGGCTTCATCGGACTGGGCGTCATGGGACGCCCCATGGCATCGAACCTCTGCCGCAAGGGCTTCAGGCTCGTCGTCAACGACATCAACCAGGCCGCCGTGCAGGAGCTCGAGGGGCTGCAGGCCTCCTCGGCGCCCACCCCGGGCGAGGTGGCGCAGCGCTGCGACGTGCTCGTCACCATGCTGCCTAACTCGACCATCGTCCGGCAGGTGCTGCTCGGCCCCGATGGCGCCATGGCCCAGGCCCGCAAGGGCGCGGTCGTCATGGACATGAGCACCGTATCTCCGGAAACCACCGATGCGCTCGCGGCCGAAGCCAGGGCGCGTGGGATCGGCTTCGTGGACGCGCCCGTCGGGCGCCTCGCGGCCCACGCCGCGCGGGGCGAGTCGCTGTTCATGGTGGGCGGCGAGGAAGCCGACGTCGCCCGCGTCCGGCCCCTGCTGGAGGCCATGGGCACGACCATCTTCCATTGCGGCCCCGCCGGGTCCGGCACGCGCACCAAGCTCGTGAACAACTTCCTGGCCGTGAGCCTCTGCCAGCTCAACGCGGAAGCCCTGGCGCTGTCCCAGGGGCTCGGCCTCCAGCTCGAGCGGACGCTCGACGTGCTCTACGGCACCACGGCGACCAACGGCCAGCTCAAGATCAACTGGCCGGACAAGGTGCTGAAGGGGGATCTCACGCCCGGCTTCGCCATCGACCTCGCCCACAAGGACCTCTCCCTCATCGTGGAGGCGGCCAACGCCGCCCGCGTGCCCATGCCGCTTGCGGCCGCCGCCCGGGAGGCCTTCAGCTCCGCACGGGCCCGCGGCTACGGCGACAAGGACTTCTCGGCCATGGCGGACGCCCACTGCGAGACCGCCGGCGTCGCCAAGCCCCGGCTCTCTTCGAAGTGACGGGCATGCGCAGGGGATGAGGTCCTCGGGGCGTTGGGCACGGAGTGGGACCGGAACCGGCCGGGCGCTCCTCAGCTGAAGCTGCAAGCTCCGCCTCTGGATGGCGGCTCCATGTCTTCGCGAACGAGATGGAGCCGCCCAAGCAGGCCCGCTCGAATATCGGGCATTCGCTCCCGTCTCTCAGGAGGCGAATACTTCTTGCTTGACGCGCCCGTCGTGCGTGCAATGCTGCGACCAACAGTGGCAGTGTACTCCGCCACGCTGATCGCCGAGCCAGATCGTCTTGACGATTTCTGGCGGTGACCGTGGTTGCCCCAAGCAGGACGCCAGCAACTTGGGGCGGCGTCAACGGTCGACGACGACCTGGCGTTACTCAGCTTCGAAGCGAAAGTCCTTTGAACTTTTCGGCTGGGAGCAATGCAATGAAAACACGCGCGGCCGTCGCTTTCGAGGCCAAGGCTCCACTCACCATCGTCGAACTCGACCTCGAAGGCCCCAAGGCGGGCGAGGTCCTCGTCGAGATCATGGCGACGGGCATCTGCCACACGGACGCCTACACGCTCGACGGGCTGGACAGCGAGGGAATATTTCCCTCTGTGCTGGGCCACGAGGGCGCAGGGATCGTGCGGGAGGTCGGCAGCGGCGTCACCACCGTGAAGCCAGGCGATCACGTCATTCCGCTCTACACGCCCGAATGCCGGCAATGCAAAAGCTGCCTGAGCCGCAAGACGAACCTGTGCACGGCGATCCGCGCCACACAGGGCAAAGGCTTGATGCCGGACGGAACCACCCGTTTCAGCTTCGAGGGCAAGCCGATCTACCACTACATGGGCTGCTCGACCTTCTCCAACTTCACAGTGTTGCCGGAGATCGCCGTCGCCAAGATCCGTGAGGACGCCCCGTTCAACTCGACCTGCTACATCGGCTGCGGGGTGACCACGGGGGTCGGCGCGGTGGTCAACACCGCCAAGGTCGAGGCCGGCGCGAACGTCGTGGTGTTCGGCCTGGGAGGCATCGGACTCAACGTGATACAGGGCGCCCGTCTGGTCGGCGCGGACAAGATCATCGGCGTGGACATCAACGACGCCAAGGACGAGTGGGGCCGCCGCTTCGGCATGACCCACTTCGTCAATCCCACCAAGCTGGACGGAGATATCGTCCAGCATCTCGTCCAGCTTACCGACGGCGGGGCGGATTACACGTTCGACTGCACCGGCAACACGACCGTGATGCGCCAGGCGCTGGAAGCCTGCCACCGCGGCTGGGGCGTCTCGGTGATCATCGGGGTCGCGGAAGCCGGCAGGGAGATCGCCACGCGGCCATTCCAGCTTGTCACGGGCCGCGTCTGGAAGGGAACGGCGTTCGGCGGCGCCCGCGGCCGCACGGACGTGCCCAAGATCGTCGACTGGTACATGAACGGGAAGATCGAGATCGACCCGATGATCACGCACGTGCTCAGCCTCGAGCAGATCAACGAAGGCTTCGACTTGATGCATCGAGGCGAGTCCATCCGCTCGGTGGTGGTCTACTAGCCGAGCGACAAGACGGAACAAGCAACAGGGAGGAGCGAGCTATGAGTGTGAAGATCCACCCGTCCGTCGACAATGGCGTCCAGCAGGGCTCGGGCCACTTCACGGGCGGGACGCTTGTCTGCAAGTGCTCCGATCGCCCCGTGAAGATCGGGGTGAAAGGTGATGTTGCGCATAACCACGCCTGCGGTTGCACCAAGTGCTGGAAGCCCATGGGGGCGACCTTCTCGGTCGTGGCCGTCGTGCCGCGCGACAACGTCACCATTCTCGAGAATGGCGACAAGCTCGCCGTCGTCGATCCATCGGCGACGATACAGCGCCACGCCTGCACGGTGTGCGGAACACACATGTTCGGGCGGATCGAGAACAAGTCCCACCCGTTCTATGGGCTGGATTTCATTCATCCCGAACTGTTCGAGGAAAGCGGATCGGCGGCGCCCACCTTCGCGGCGTTCGTATCTTCGGTCATCGAGTCCGGCGTCAATCCCGATGAGATGCCGGCCATCCGGGCGCGGCTCAAGGAACTGGGCCTCGAACCCTATGACTGCCTGTCGCCGCCCCTGATGGACGCGATCGCGGCCCATGTGGCGAAGTCCAAGGCTGCGGCCGCAGTGGCCGCCTGACGCACTGGATGGGCGGCGGCCTGATCGCCGCCCATCCGGCCCTCGCCCAAGCCTGTCGCACGCGCCGAGCGGAGTTTCCCGAAGAATGAGCCTCGAGACTGTTTCGACCAGCCGTTCGCACGGCGGGGTCCAGGGCGTTTACCGCCACCGGAGCCGCGCCACCGGCACGGACATGACCTTCTCCCTGTACATGCCGCCGCGCGCCGGCGAGGGCGCCAGGCCGCCCGTGGTCTGGTATCTGTCCGGCCTGACATGCACGCATGCGAACGTCACCGAGAAGGGCGAATTCCGGAGAGCGTGCTCGGAGCTGGGCCTTGCTTTCGTGGCGCCCGACACGAGCCCGCGCGGCGCTGACGTGCCAGGCGACCCCGGGGGCGCGTACGACTTTGGCCTCGGCGCCGGCTTCTACGTGGACGCGACCAGGGAGCCGTTCTCCCGGAACTACCGGATGTGGAGCTACGTGGTCGAGGAGCTCCCGGAGCTCATCGGCGCGCACTTCCCCGTCGATCGCGCGCGCCAGTCGATCATGGGCCACTCCATGGGGGGCCATGGAGCGCTGACCGTCGCCTTGCGCAATCCGGACCGCTACCGCGCGGCCAGCGCCTTCGCGCCCATTGTCGCCCCCTCGCAGGTCCCCTGGGGCATGAAGGCCCTGGGCGGTTATCTCGGGGATGACCGGCAGGCCTGGCGCAAGCACGACGCGGTCGCCCTGATCGAGGACGGCGCGCGATTCGACTCCCTTCTGGTGGATGTGGGCGACGCCGACCCATTCCTGACCGAACAGCTGCGACCGGAAATGCTGCAGCAGGCCTGCGCCAGGGCGGGGATCCCGCTCACGCTCCACCTCCGCCCGGGCTATGACCACAGCTACTATTTCATCTCGACCTTCATGCAGGACCATCTGCGCTGGCACGCTGACAGGCTCGGATAAGCGGTCCTTCAGTGCACGCCGTAATCGGGGGCGAGCAGGCGGTTGCGCAGCAGGTAGTCCAGCGCACGCGTCCAGGATTCGTCCGTGTTGCCCCGGAAGCTCACGCTCATGGCCGCGACTCTTTGGCCGGCGCTGGCGTCGTGCACATAGATGTTCATGTTGAGAATGAGGTTCGAGACCTTCTGGACCACGCCAGTGACGGAGAGATCCGCTCCGACCTTGCGTGCCAGTCGGACGTCGCACCCTCCGCAGGCCTGCAGGTTGGCTGCCGCCGCCTCATCCCTCACTGGAGCGATGTCCACGACGGCGAACCGCCCGGAGGCCTCGAGCCCTTTGCGGAGTTGCTGGCTGGCTCGCGCGAGCCGCTCCTGCTCATCGGCGCGCCTGGCCCCGCCCTCGAGGCTCATGTCCAGCAGTTCGAAATCGAAGACGGCGACCTTCGGCGGCCCGGCGACCGCCTGCGTCACGCAGGCGAGCAGCAGGCCCATGCAGGCGACAAGCATACGCAGCATGGAAGAATTCCCGGAAGCCGCGCAGGAGCAGCCTTGAGTCGATCTAAGGCGGTCGCATACTGTTTCAACTGTACAGGCGGTTGGATTCCATAACGAACGAGAAGGCGACGAAGCAGTCCCCACGGGCCTATGCAAGGGAGAGGCAGTTGAAAGCGTTCGCCCTGGGAGCGATGGCGTTTTGCATCTTCGCTTCCACTTGCCTCGCCGCAGAACCGGTCGAGATCAAGCTTGCCTATATCGGCCCGGCCAAGCTCCCGTCGACGCTCTCCCTGGTGGATCAACCCGCTGACGACGACGGGCTCGCGGGCGCCCGCCTCGCCATCCAGGACAACAACACCACGGGCGCGTTTCTCGACCAGCGCTTCACGCTGGAAGAGGTGCGGCTCAAGGATGGCGCCGACGCCGCCGCAGCTGCATCGGCGTTGGCCGACGGCGGGGTCTCGTTCATCCTCACCGACCTGTCGGCGGACGACACGCTTCGGGCCGCCGATGCCGTGCGCCAGCGCAGCGCCGTCATCCTGAACGTGGGCGCGCGAGACGACAGGCTCCGCGAAGAGGACTGTCGTGCAAACGTCATCCACGTCGCCCCCACCCGTTCGATGCTGGCGGATGGCCTCGCCCAGTATCTCGCCTGGAAGCGCTGGAAACGCTGGCTGCTGGTGGTGGGATCGCATCCGGCCGACCGGCTCTATGCCGACGCGTTGCGGCGCGCCGCAACGCGGTTCGGCGCCAAGATCGTCGCGGAACGCGTCTTCGAGGATCGGGGCGGCGCCCGCCGTACGGACAGCGGCGTCACCCTGATCCAGCGGCAGATGCCGGTGCTGACCCAGGACGCCCCTGAGTACGACGTGCTGGTGGCCGCCGACGAGAGCGAGACCTTCGGGGCCTACCTGCCCTATCGCACCTGGGACCCGCGCCCCGTCGCGGGCTCCGCCGGCCTCGTGCCCAAGAGCTGGGACGCCGCCCACGACCAGTGGGGCGCCATCCAGCTCCAGAACAGGTTCGTGAAGCTGAACTCCCGGCGGATGACCGAACTCGACATGCAGGCATGGACCGCGGCCCGCATGGTCGGCGAAGCCGCCGCTCGCACCCACTCCGGCGACCCCGGGAAGGTGTCCGACTACATGCGTTCCCCGGACTTCTCCCTGGCTGCGTTCAAGGGCCAGAGCCTGACCCTCCGGGACTGGAACCTCCAGCTGCGCCAGCCCATCCTGCTGGCCGACGGCCGCATGGTGGTCTCCGTCTCACCGCAGGAGGGCTTCCTCCACCAGACGTCGGAGCTCGATACGCTGGGCGTCGACCGGCCCGAGACCCGTTGCAAGCTGAAGTGAAGGAGTTTTGCCCCATGTGGCGAGCGTGTCTCCTCCTCGGATCGATGGCCGTGTGCCTGGTCGGCGCCAGCGAGCCCTCGCAGGCTTTCACGGCCTATGTCTCCAATGAGAAAAGCAACACGGTGTCGGTGATCGACACGGAGAAATGGGCTGTCACCAAGACCATCAAGGTCGGCCAGCGGCCTCGCGGGATCGAGGTCACCAAGGACGGGAAATACGTCCTCGTGGCGGTCGGGGACGACGACACCATCCAGATGATCGACACGGCGAAGCAGGAGGTGGCCGACACCCTCCCCTCCGGTCCCGACCCCGAGTTGTTCGTCCAGGACGCAGAGGGGAAGATCCTCTACGTCGCCAACGAGAACGACAACCTGGTGACGCTCATCGACATCGCCAGGCGCGCGCGCGTCGGAGACGTCCCCGTCGGCGTCGAACCGGAGGGCATGGCCATCAGCCCCGACGGCAAGACGCTGGTGAACACGTCCGAAACCACCAACATGGCCCACTTCATCGATACCGGGACGCGCGAAATCATCGCCAATGTGCTGGTGGACTCCCGTCCGCGCTTCGCCGAGTTCAAGCGGGACAACTCCGAACTGTGGGTCTCTTCGGAAATCGGCGGGACCGTGTCGGTGATCGACCCGGCCAAGCGGGCGGTGACCTCCAAGATCGAGTTCAGCATCCCGGGGCTGCGCCGGGAGGCGGTCCAGCCGGTCGGCATGAGCATCACCAAGGACGGCAAGACGGGTTTCGTCGCGCTTGGGCCCGCCAACCGGGTCGCCGTTGTGGATGGCGGCACGCACAAGGTGACCAAGTACCTCCTGGTCGGCCAGCGCGTCTGGCACACCGCCTTCACGCCGGATGAGAAATACCTGCTGGCGACGAACGGCCTGTCGAACGACGTCTCCGTGATCGACGTGGCGGCCCTCAAGGTCATCAAGACGGTTCAGGTCGGGGAGCTTCCCTGGGGAGTCGCGATGGCGCAGCAATGAACGGATGTGTCGCACAGTCGCCGACAGGCGGGATCGAAGGCGCCGAGGCCACCGGGCCCGTCGCACTCTCGGTCGAGGGCGTCAGCCACCGCTACGGCGACCGCCTGGCCCTCGATCGGGTGAGCTTCTCCGTGTCGCCCGCGTGCTTCGCGGCGCTGCTGGGCCTCAACGGGGCGGGCAAGAGCACCCTCTTCTCGCTGGCGACCCGGCTGCTCAGGATCCAGTCCGGCGCCATCCGGGTGTTCGGGCACGACATCCAGGCCCATCCCGGCGAGGCGCTCCGGTTGCTGGGCGTGGTGTTCCAGCCGCGCACGCTGGACCTCGAATTGTCGGTGACCCAGAACCTCCTGTACCACGCGGCCCTGCACGGGATGGGGCGGCGGGAAGCGCTGAAACGCTCGGCCGAGGCGCTGGCCCGCGTGGGGCTGACCGAGCGCGGCCGGGACAAGGTCCGGGGCCTCTCCGGCGGCCAGATGCGGCGCCTGGAGATCGCCCGCGCGCTCCTGCACCGGCCGCGCCTGCTGCTGCTCGACGAGCCCACGGTGGGCCTGGACGTCAAGGCGCGGGCCGACATCCTCGGGCATGTGCGCCGCCTTGTGGCCGAGGACGGGATCGGGGTGCTCTGGGCGACGCACCTGCTGGACGAAATCCGGCCCGAGGACGACCTCGTGGTCCTCCACCAGGGTCAGGTGCTTTCGACCGGCAAGACGTCGCGCTTCGTGGCCGCGGCGGGGGCCGAAGACCTCCGCTCGGCCTTCACGCGCCTCACGGGCGCGGGCGTCGGGAGCCTGGCGCCATGAGGCCTGACGCTCTCACCCCGAGGCGGGGGTTCTCGCCGGCGGAATACGCCAGGTGCCTGCACGGGATCGTCTGGAGGGAGGCGCTGCGCTTCGTTCACCAGCGGGAGCGCTTCGTGTCCGCGCTGGTGCGGCCGCTGGTCTGGCTGTTCATCTTCGCGGCCGGCTTCCGGCAGGTGCTCGGCGTATCCATCATTCCACCATACGAGACCTACATCCTGTACGAGGTCTACATAGCCCCGGGCCTGATGGCGATGATCCAGCTGTTCAACGGGATGCAGTCCTCGCTGTCAATGGTGTACGACCGCGAGATGGGCAACATGCGGACGCTGCTCGTCAGCCCCCTGCCCCGCTGGTTCTTGCTGTGCTCCAAGCTGGTCGCCGGAACCGTCGTCTCGGTGCTCCAGGTCTATGCGTTCCTGGCCATCGCGTGGTTCTGGGACATCCAGGCGCCGCCGGTCGGGTATCTCACGGTGCTGCCGGCCCTGATCCTCTCCGGCCTGATGCTGGGCGCGCTCGGGATGCTCATCTCGTCCGCCGTCAGGCAGCTCGAGAACTTCGCCGGCGTGATGAACTTCGTGATCTTTCCGATGTTCTTCGCCTCCTCGGCGCTCTACCCGCTGTGGCGGGTGCAGGAGGGCAGCCCGATCCTGTACCGCTTCTGCGAGCTCAATCCGTTCACCCATGCGATCGAGCTGGTCCGGTTCGCGCTCTATGGCCAGGTCAACTGGACGTCGCTCGCCGTGGTCGGCGGGTGCACGGTCGCGTTCATTCTGGGAGCCGTCTTCGCCTACGATCCCGCTCGCGGCTTCGTGCGGCGAAGGCCGACGGGAGCAGAGGCGTGAAGAGCCGCAGCATCGTGATGGCCCTCGTCCTGGGCGCCGCAGGCGTCCGGCCCGCCGCCGCGCTCGACCCGCGCTATCCGGACTGGCCCTGCAGCCAGGCCAAGGTGCCCGAGATCTCGCTGGCCGCCGTCTGGGCCGGGCCGCCGCTGGACGACCTCGCGCCGCGGTGGCGGGACGACCCCGGCATCCACGAGATGGTCGCCCGGCTCGCCGCCCGGCGCACGCCCCTGGCCGACGCCGAGCAGATGGCGGCCGACTTCCTCGCGCAGGCTCCGGCGGACAGGACCGAACGTGGGAAGGCGCTGTTCCGGGGCCTCTTCGACCGGCTGAACGCGGAGCGCTCAACGGTCATGAGCGGCCTCGAACGGGTCACGCGGAAACAGCGCCGGCAGGCGGAGAAGATCCGCTCCGATACCCTGGAGTTGGAGAACCTGCAGGAGGCGACCTCCCCTGACCAGGCGAAGATCACGCAGCTCTCCAGCCAGCTCGCCTGGGAAACGCGCATCTTCGAGGACCGCCGGCACGTCGTCCGGTTTGTCTGCGAGGCGCCCGTCGCCATCGACCAGAGGATCTTCGCGCTCGGCCGCGCCATTCAGCAGGCCATGGAAGAGTAGGCGCCCTACTCGCCGGGACGGGGCTCCGGCCGCGCCGTCTGGAGCGGCAGGTTGGCGCGCTTCCACCCGTCCGTCCCCTCGGGATACCAGGCAACCTTCTCGTAGCCCAGCGAGAGCGCGCGCTTGGCGGCGTTCCAGGACATCCAGCAATTCTCCATGCAGTAGAAGACCAGGAGCTTCGAGCGGTCTCCGCCGCTGGCGCGCTCCAGCCCGGCCCGCAGGTAGCTTTCGGTCACGGCGGCGATCGCGCCGTAGCCGGTGTCGGGGAGCCAGATGCTGCCCTGGATGTCCTGCCGGGGCTCGTCCCGCCAAACGGTCCCGGGAGGCAGGCCCTGGGGCTTGGGGGGATGGGGCAGGACGTCGATGAAGGCTGCCGAGCCCGACCGCCACAGCGCGGCGGCCTCCTCCGTCGTGAGCACGCGAGCGCCGCGCAGGGTCGCCGGCGTCGGCGCCCTGTAGTTCTCCATCCTGTACTGCTCCGGCTCCGGCGGCGGGCCGTCCTGGGCGTAAGCCGAGGCGCAGGCCAGGCTCAGCATACCGAACAGCAGGCTAATCAAGTGACCCATCAGGGCGCCTTGGTCAGGGTCTCGGCCGTGATCGGCTGGTTGTGCTCATCGAGCAGCGGCACCCCGAACTCGAGCAGCAGCCTGCTGATGTCCGGCTGGCTTTCCGCGATGAGCTTGTTGAGCTGACGTTTCCAGTTCTGATCAGAGGGGCGCACCCCCATGCCGATCCGAAAGACCAGGTGGGGCCCGGCGGTTTCCTTGACGAGCGGAATGACGCGCAGGGGCGGCTCGGTCTTCCGGGCGTAGTAGCCGGCCATCGGGCCCCACAGGACGCCGGCGTCGATCGCCCCCGACGTGAGATCCCTGATCATCGCCTGCGCGGACGAATCCACCCGCGTGTCCACCACCAGAGGATAGGGCTTGGCGCTGCCCATCAGGCCGTTCGCGGCCAGATTGGTGGCCGGCGGCGTGCCGGCCACGATGCCGATGTGCTTGCCCTTCAGGCGCGCATCGCCGAGGGTCGCGACCGTCTCGAGATCGCTGCCCGCCTTGACCACGAGCGCATAGGCCGTCCGGTAGTAGGGATTGGTGCCCTGGACGAGGTCGTCGCCCTGCGGAAAGCCCAGGATGACGTCGCACAGGTGGGCCCCCAGCGTCATGCGGACGAACCCTGTCGCCTGCGGGTAGTAGGTGTACGAAACCGTCTTGCCCAGTTTCCCGGCCAGGAGTTCGGCAAGCCGGTTCTCGAATCCCTCGCCCTTTTCGTTCGAGAACGGCAGGTTGTTCGGGTCGGCGCAGACCCTCAGGCGCTTGGGATCGACGAGTTCGATCGACAGGTCCTCGCTTTCGGCGGCCTGCGGCTGCTGGGGGTGCAGCGCCTGCGCTCGCGCGCGGTCGACATGCGGATAGGCGACCACGCTCGCCAGCGCGAGGCAGGATAGGAGCCGACGCAGGAGCGCGGGTCTCGCCATGCCGGGGTTCCTCCTTCGTCCGAATGTCGCCAGCGCCATCCCCGGCGCCGTCGCGACCGAGGGCCCGTCAGCTCTTGCCGATGCAGGCGTCCTCCTGCTGTTTGGCCGTCTCAGGCTTGGGCTCATGCTTGGCGGGCCTGCCGCGCGGCACGGCGTCGTTCGCCCTCGCGCGCAGATAGACGAAGATGTCGTCCATGTAGCAGGCCACGTTGGGGTTGTCGCCAAAGGCCGGCATGACGTTTTCCTGGGACGTGCTGACGTTCTTGCGCCCTCCGGCGACCACCGCCAGGAAATCCGGGTAGCTGAGCGTCTTCAGAGAGTTCTTCAGCGCGGGCGCATAGGTCGAGCCTTCGCCGTCGGGGCCATGGCAGACATGGCAATCCGAGTGGTAACGGCGAAAGCCGGAATAGGTGTACCAGTCGACGGTTCCGTCGGCGCCGACCTTGAAGGTCGGGTTGCCGTCTTTGTCGAGGTACTTGCCGTCATTGTTCTTGACTGGGCTGGGATCGCCGCTTCCGTCGGCGAAAGCTGGACCGGCGAGCGCCAGAAGCACGATCGCGGCCGTCAAATGGATGGATCGCACGAGCATGTCCTTCGGTTCGGGCGTGTTCGCCGGGGGACGAGCCGCCGCGCAGATGGCGTCCGCGCGGCGGGAAGAGGCCCGCAGTTCAGCCGGCGTGCGCTCAGTCAGGCAGCTTGAACGCCACCAGCGTTCCGCCCAGGGCCGTGTAGTTGTTCAAGGCGGCGTAGCCGCCCACCGCGCCGAGGCCCGCCGTCGGGTCGGTCAGTCCGGCCGCGAGGCCGATCCCGGCCCAGCCGCCGACGCCGGAGAGGACGGCGATGTACTGCTTCCCGCCCTGCTCGTAGGTGGTGACGTTGCCGATGATGCCGGACGGGGTCTTGAACCTGTAGAGCTCCTTGCCCGTCTTCGCGTCGACCGCTTTCAGGTAGCCTTCGAGCGTGCCGTAGAAGACCACGCCTCCGGCCGTCGCGAGGGCGCCGGACCAGACGGAAAACTGCTCGTTGATGGTCCAGGCCGCCTTGCCCGTCTTGGCGTCCCACGCCACGAAGTTGCCCATGTTCTTGTCGCCGGGAGGCGGGTACATGGACAGCGTGGCGCCGACATAGGGCTGTCCGGCGGTGTATTTGACGCGGAATGGCTCGTAATCCATGCAGACGTGGTTCGTCGGCACGTAGAACAATCCTGTGTCGGGCGAGTAGGCCGCGGGCTGTTCGTCCTTGGTGCCGAGCGCCGCGGGGCAGATGCCCTTCACGTTCACGTCTTCGCCCTGTTGGTCCGTGGAAAACTCCTTGACGACGAGCGGCCGCCCGTAGGTCTTGGAGTTCTTATCCATGTCGACCTTGGTGGCCCAGTTCACCTTCGGGTCGTATTTTTCGGCGCTCAGCAATTCGCCGTTCGTGCGATCGAGCACGTAGGCGAAGCCGTTGCGGTCGAAGTGTACCAGCGTCTTGCGCATGGTCCCGCCGATATTCTGGTCGGCCAGGATCATCTCGTTGACGCCGTCGTAATCCCACTCGTCGTGGGGCGTCATCTGGTACACCCACTTGACCTTGCCGGTGTCGACGTCGCGCGCCCAGATCGTCATCGACCAGCGGTTGTCGCCAGGCCGCTGCTTGGGATTCCAGGTCGAGGGATTGCCCGAGCCGTAGAACATCAGGTTCTGCTCAGGATCGTAGGAGTACCAACCCCACGTGGTGCCTCCGCCAATCTTCCACTGGTCGCCTTCCCACGTGTTGGTGCCGGAATCCTTGCCGACCGGCTTGCCCAGATTGGTCGTCTTTTCGGGGTCGATCAGGGTGTCGCTGTCCGGTCCCATCGAATAGCCGCGCCAGACGAGCTTTCCGTCCTTGATGTTGTAGGCCGACATGGAGCCGCGGACGCCGAATTCGCCGCCCGAAATCCCGACCATGACCTTGTCCTTGAAGATCATGGGCGCAGACGTTCCGGTCTCGCCTTTGCTCGGATCGCCGTTCTTGACGGACCAGACGACCTTGCCGTCCTTTGCGTCCAAGGCGACCAGCGTCGTATCCGACTGATGGAGGAAAATCTTTCCATCCGCATAGGAGACGCCGCGATTGACCGTGTCGCAGCACATCACCGGGATCACATTTGGATCCTGCTTCGGCTCGTACTTCCAGACGATCTTGTTGTCGTCCTTCAGGTTCAGGGCGTAAACGATGTTGGGGAAAGGCGTGTGCACGTACATCATGTCGCCGATGACGAGCGGGCCACCCTCATGCCCCCGCAGCACGCCTGTCGAAAACATCCAGGCGACCTGAAGCTTTCCGACGTTTTCTGCGGTGATCTGCTTGAGTTGTGAGAACCGGTGGTTGGCGTAATCGCCGGTCGGCATCACCCAGTCTTTTGGGTTCTGCGACATCTTGATGAGTTCGTCATTGGCGCTGGCGGGCCCACCGGCAAACGCCATCATTACACCGAGACAACTGGTGACCAGGATCGTGCGCATCGCATTTCCTCCCGCGTCTTTTTTTGACAGCCTTAGGTGTTGCGTCTCCCCATCGTCACACCGGCGACTACGCCGGACAGCGGCTTTCGAGCCACGACTCTAAGTATCCAGCAAGCCACGGGTTGCAGGATTACTGCTTTAGGGTAGCACTTGAATGCTAATCCCCTCCCCCGGATGGTGCAACAGAAAAGAACATTCGTTTCGTGGCAGCCTAAGTCTCCGGCTCCATGTACTTGCCAAGCCTCTTTAAATGCGACAACAGCTCCGCCCACGCCTGCCCTTCCAGAATTCCAGAGTGAAATGATGTTCGATTCATAAATGATCTTTTTTGTTACTCGGCTGACGGAAACATGGCGCAACGATTGCCGTCACCTGCCGCCATCGAGTTTGGTAAGGTCAGCCGTCAGGGCTCCGCCCATGCGGGAAGCCTGCCGAGAGGATCGGATCCGCCATGCGGATTCTACGCAAGTTCGCCCTCGTCCTGGCCCTCGCGTCGCTCGCGGGGCGGGCGCCGAGTTCAGCCGGCTCTGCCGACGCTCTGACCCCGTTGCCAGTGACGGAGGTCGCGCCCGGAACATTCGTCTTCGAGGGCGCCGTTTCCCTGATGACCAGAGAAAACGAAGGCGCGATCGCCAACCTCGGCTTCGTCGTCGGCCGCGACGCGGTAGCGGTGATCGACTCTGGCGGGAGCGTGCTGGAAGGAATGCGCCTCCGGGCCGCGATCCGCGGAAAGACAGCCAAGCCGATCCGCTACGTCATCAACACCCACGCCCACCCCGATCACATCTTCGGCGACGCCGCCTTCCTGCAGGACGGCGCGGCCTTTGTCGGCCACCAGAACCTGCCGCAGGCGCTGGCTGTCCGAGGGCCGTTCTACCTGGATGCGTTTCGTCCCATTCTCGGCGATGAACTCATGCGCGACGTGAAGTTGGCCCCGCCGACCCAGCTCGTTCAGGGCTCGGCCGAACTCGACCTGGGCGGTCGGCGTCTGACGCTGCAGACCTGGCCGACGGCGCACACCGACAGCGACCTGACCGTGTTGGACCAGTCCACGGGGACGCTTTTCGCCGGCGACCTCGTCTTCGTGGAGCACATCCCCATCGTCGACGGCAGCATCCGGGGTTTTCTGGCGAGCATCGATCAGCTCGCCGGGACCGAGGCGCGACGCGTCGTGCCGGGCCATGGGCCGGTCAGCGCCTGGCCTGAGGCCCTTGCCGGCGAGAGGCGCTACCTCGACCAGTTGGCGCGTGACGTGCGCGCCCTGATCGCGCGTGGAGAACGCCTGGAAACGGCGGCTCAAACAGCCGCCGCGTCCGAAAGATCCAGATGGAAGCTCTTCGAGGAGTACAATGCCCGGAACGCGACCGCCGCGTTTTCGGAACTGGAGTGGGAATAAGGCCCAGGATCCCCGGATCGGGATGCGCGCCCGTCCCCTCCCACGCAAGGACGCCGATCATGATCAGCTCATGTCTTCGCCAGCTTTGCCTCGTCGCAGCCGTGGCGGCCCCGATCTGCGCCCAGGCCGCCGCGCCCGAGGACGACGACCCATGGCCGGGACTCGTCCAGGACATCTTCCAGGGCCGCCCCATGGAGGACGGCTCCCGCTTGATCGTTCTGGAGGCTCCGAACCGGGCGGAGGACGCCGCCGTCGTTCCGGTGACGCTCCGGACCACGCTTCCCCCGGGCGACGCCCGCTACCCGATGTCCATGACGCTCGTGATCGACCACAACCCCGCACCGATGGCGGCCAGGTTCGAGTTCGGGCGCGACTCCACCATCACGGCGCTTTCGACCCGGGTTCGCGTCAACGCCTATACGGATGTGCACGCCGTTCTCGAGCTCAGCGACGGCAAGCTCTACGTCACGAAGAAATACGTGAAGGCGTCCGGCGGATGCTCGGCGCCTGCGGCCAAGGACGCCGAAGCGGCGAAGAAGAGGCTGGGCCAGCTGCGGTTCCGCCAGTTCGCCACGCCGCCCGACCCGCAGGCGAGCCGGACCCGCGAGGCTCAGTTGATCATCGGCCACCCCAACAACTCGGGGCTGCAGATGGATCAGCTGACGCATCTCTACATCCCGCCCTCCTTCGTCAATGAGGTCCGCATCTGGCGAAACGACGAGATGATGCTCTCGATGGAGGGCGGGATATCGATCTCGGAGGATCCGAACATCCGCTTCACGTATGTGGCCGGAGACGAGGACCGCATCCGCGTGGAGGCGAAGGACACCGACGGCAGGGTGTTCAAGGGCGAGTGGCCTTCGGAACAACCCGGGCCCTGAAGGCTCGGCGCCAGACGCCCCGGGCCTGGCGGGGCGCTTGCGGCGCGCTGAGCCGCTAGAAGCAGCGCACCTCCGCTTCCGCCTGCGCGCGCCGAAGGTCGTTCAACGCGGCGGTCGCCTGCTCGGTCGAGCGGAACTGGGTCCCGAGCGCGCCCTGCACCTGGGCCATACTGAGCACCGTCTCGGCGGTGACGTACCGGTCGTAGGGGACCAGCGTCGCCACGACGTCGATCGAACACGAACATTGCTCGAGGGCCATCCGGGTTTCGCCATTGGCCTTCATGCAGCCGAAGACATAGTCGGCGCGGGCCGCGGTCGGATAATCGTTCAGGTCCTCAGCCTTGGCGGGAACGGAAGCGGCGCACGCCAGCAGGACGAGCAGGGAGGGTCTCAGCCAGGCAAACATGAGCTATCCTTCCGCTCGAAGCCGCCATGCGCAAGACCCCGGGCGGGCGAAATCGGCGAGCCCCAGGGCGGTTCAGAGCATCCCCGGAAGGTTACAGGCCTTGAACAGCACCATCCGCCGCCACGCGCTTCGCCTGCTCGCCGCGCTCTTCGTCCTGCTGGGGGTCGTCGCTCCAGCTGCCGCCCGCGATGCGATCCGGCTCGCCGTCCAGCAGACCGGGACGGTCGCATGGGAACTTGCGGTCATCCAGGCCCATCGGCTGGACGAGGAGGCGGGCCTCACGCTGGACGTCGTGAAGCTCGCCAGCCCGGAAGCAGGCAAGATCGCGCTTTTGGGCGGGTCCGCGGACATCATCGTGTCCGACTGGCTGTGGGTGTCCCGGGAGCGGTCGCAGGGATTTCCCCTCGCCTTCTCCCCCTATTCGAGCGCCCTGGGCGCGGTCATGGCCCCGTCGTCGTCGCCGGTGCGCGCCTTGGCGGACCTCAAGGGCCGAAAACTCGGGGTCGCGGGCGGGCCGCTCGACAAGAGCTGGCTGCTGCTCCAGGCGGCCGCGCGCCAGGACGGCGTCGACCTCAAGGCCGAGGCCAGCATCGTGTACGGCGCCCCCGCCCTGCTGGCCCAGAAGGTCGCGGGCGGCGAGATGGACGCCAACCTGAACTACTGGAACTTCTGCGCCGCGCTGGAGGCGAAGGGCTTCCGGCGGGTCGCCAGCATGGAGGACCTGCTCCCCAGGCTCGGAGCGAAGGGCCGCACCGCGATGGTCGGCTACGTCTTCGACGAGCGCTGGGCGGCCAAAAACGCGGACGCGGTCGCCCGCTTCATCGCCATGACGCGCCGCGCGAAGGACATCCTGTCCAGCTCCGACGCCGAATGGGAGCGCATCGCGCCGCTCACGGGAGCCTCCGACGCCGCGACCCTGCAGGCCTACCGCGATCGCTACCGGGAGGGCGTCCCACGCCGGCCGGTGGCGGACGAGGCGGCGGACGCCGCCACCCTCTACCGGGTGCTGGCCGAGATTGGAGGGCCCGACCTCGTGGGTCCGGCGCGGGAGCTGGACCCCGGGACCTACTATCACGCCGAACCGGGACGCTGAGCGATGCTGCGCCTGCTGTCCGTGGGCCTGTTCGTGCTGGCGTGGCAGGCCGCCTCGTGGCGCGTCGGAGGGCAGCTGCTTCCGGCGCCGGCGACGGTCCTGGGCGCCGTCGTGGCGGAGGCCCGGTCCGGGGCGCTGTTCCTGCACCTGGGCGCGACGCTGGCGCGGGTCGCCCTGTCCTTCGCCCTGGCGATGACGCTGGGGACGGCGATCGGCTACGTCATGGGCCGCAGGCGGACCGTCGACAGGCTCGCCGACCCCTGGCTGCTGATCCTGCTCAACCTGCCGGCGCTGGTGGTCATCGTGCTCGCCTATGTGTGGGCCGGGCTGACCGAGGCCGCCGCCATCGGGGCGATCGCGATCAACAAGCTGCCGAACGCCGTGGTGACCGTCCGGGAAGGGGCGCGCGCGCTCGATCCCACGCTGGACGAGATGGCGTCCGTGTTCGCGGTTCCGGCCTGGCGGCGACTTCGGCACGTCGTCGTCCCGCAGCTTGCGCCCTACCTGGCCGCGTCGGCCCGATCGGGGCTGTCGCTCGTCTGGAAGATCGTGCTCGTGGCCGAGCTCCTGGGCCGACCCAACGGCGTCGGCTTCGAGATCGGGGCTGCGTTCCAGTTGTTCGACATCACCCGTATTCTCGCCTACGCTTTGAGCTTCTCGGTCGTCGTGCTTTCGATCGAACTCCTGTTGGTGCAGCCCCTTGAACGATATGCGTCCCGCTGGCGTCAGCGCGCTGCTTGAGGTCGACATCGAACGCAAGGCATGGGCGGCCTCGGCCGGGGATCGCCTCCAGGTTCTGGAAAACGTGAGGTTCACGCTTCGCCACGGCGAGGTGGGGGTGTTCTTCGGCCCGTCGGGGTGCGGCAAGACCACCATGCTGCGCATCATCGCAGGGCTGGATCCGGACTACACGGGCAGGGTCGTGCGCCCGCCGCACGCGCGCATCGGGATGGTGTTCCAGGAGCCTCGCCTGCTCCCCTGGCGGTCGGTGGACGACAATGTGCGGTTCGTCGCGCCCGACATCACCGAGGAGCGACTGTCGGCGCTGTTCGCGATCCTGCAACTCGACCGCCATCGCACGCACTTCCCGGGCGAGCTCTCGCTCGGCCTCGCCCGCCGCGTCGCGATCGCGCGCGCCTTCGCGGTCGAGCCGGACATCCTGATCCTCGACGAGCCGCTCGTGTCCCTGGACGCCAGGCTCTCGGCGCATATCCGGGATGAACTCGCCGCGCTCGTGGACAGCAGGCCCGTGACGACCCTGCTGGTCACCCATTCGCTCGACGAGGCGGTCCGGCTCGGCGACCGCATTTTCCTCATGTCGGCCCGCCCTGGCCGGATCGTGTCGGAGACCTTCATCCCCAAGCCGCGCGCGGCGCGAGACGCGTCCGACGTCGCGGCGATCAAGCGCCGCGTCGAGCATGAGGCCGAGCGCCAGGGCTCGGTCGCGACCTGACCCTCTGGGGAGCTGCCCGGAGACGCGGGTTGGACTGCGCAGCCGTCGCCTGCCGCTAGGCCTTGTCGTTGCTGTGTGGGATTTCGCAGTGCCAGCGCACCACGCGCCACTGCGGATGTTCGTCGACCCACTTGGCGATGTAGGGCGGCGCCGACATGGCGCATTGTCGCGGGGAGGCGCCCGAGGCCATCGGGAGATGCTCGTCCTGGCACTGGGCCGGAAGAGCGATCGCGCAAACGGTGATGATCAGGGCTATCATGGCTTCGCCACGGTTCCGGGTGGACGTCATACCCCCTGCATGCTGGCGGACGCCAACGCCTGGCGGGCGAGAAGGCGAGCCCAGGAGATGTAAGTATGCGCATCAATGCCGACTTCAACCGCCGGGCTGTCGTCCATGCCGCGTCCCAGGATTGGACGCCCTCCCCCGCCGCCGGGGTCGAGCGGAAGATGCTCGACCGCGTGGGCGAGGAAGTCGCCCGGGCGACCACCATCGTGCGCTTCGCGCCGGGCAGCGCCTTCAGCGAGCACACCCATGGCGGCGGCGAGGAGTTCCTCGTTCTCGAAGGCGTCTTCCAGGATGAACTGGGGGACTATGGCGTCGGATCCTACGTCCGAAACCCGCCGACCTCCCGGCACGCGCCCCGTTCGGCCGAGGGTTGCACAATCTTCGTCAAGCTGCACCAGTTCGATCCGGCCGACCGGCGTCATGTCCGCCTGGACATCGATGCCATCGCTCCCGTCTCCGTGGACGGGGCGGCCGGCGTGACACGAATTTCCCTGTACCAGGACGAGCACGAGACCGTCTGCGTCGAGAACTGGGCGCCGGGCGCAAAGATCACCCGGGACCTTCCGGGCGGCCTTGAAGCTCTGGTCCTCCGAGGCGGCTTCCAGGAGCACGAGGACACCCTCGCTCCCTGTTCCTGGCTGCGGCTGCCCAAGGGATCGCGCCTCGAGGCGACAGCCGGGGCCGAGGGCGCCAGGGTCTGGATCAAGACCGGGCACTTGCTGGCCCTGGGCTAGCCGAGGGGCCAAGGCTGCAGCGCCTTGCTTCGGCCATGCTTGCCAGCCTCACTTTCCCCGAGGCCAGCGCCAACCAGGGAGCGCGGATCATGGGGGGAGCCTCTGCATTGCGTGGCCGCCTGGCTTCGCTCGTCGCGCTCGCGTCTCTCGCGGCGGCTCCTGCCCAGAGCCACGACATCTACAACGGCTTGAAAGACCCAGCCGGGCGACTCTGCTGCGGGGGCGATCCCGTGACAGGGGACTGCGAACCCGTCGAATATCGCATGCTGCCCAACGGGGACGCGCTGATGGACTCCAGGCGCTATGGCCGATCGGTGCTGGTGGCCCATGACAAGATCATCTGGATGGCCGTGCCAGGGGCGGAGGAAGTCGAGGCGCACTGGTGCGGACGGCCTTATGCGAGTTCTGGCTACCACACAGGCGAACCGCTGCAGATCGACCAGAATTTCTACACGCTGTGCGCCTTCATCCGGCCCGGCGACACGTAGGAGCCTTGGCCTGCCGCGCGCCGCCGGGCTCGTTTCACCCGACCTGACGATCAGTGTTCGCCGACGGGCTCGCGACCTTCGAGCGGGATCACGAGCTTCACGCTGACCACCCCGTCGCGCGTGGTCGGGGCGGCTTTCGCCACGGCCGGGCGCCGGGGCGCCAGGACGGCCACCTGGTGGGGAGAGGCCGGCATCCCGTTCACGGTCGGCACGAAGGCGCCGACCTGCTCCTCCATGTTTGGCAGACCCAGCAGCGCCGCCTGGTGCGGCGTGATCGGCAGCCCGTTCACCTCGAAGGTCGGAAAGCCGCCGGCGGACGCCGCAGATGCGCAGAGAATGATGGCCGCAGCGGATGCGGCAGTCGCAAGACCGGGGTTCATGATGACGCCCCTCATCTGACCGGGGAGGAATCCCCGGGCATGGTGATAGGCCTCCGGGCGCGTTTGGGATGTGCGCCGCATCACATGGGCGTGAAATAAACCCCGGATGCCTGGACCTCAGGTGGACGGCCAGCCACCCGATCCGGGGTGCGACGGGCGCCCAAGGGGCTCCAGGCCTGCGTCGCGGATCTTCAACCACCCCCCGCTCACAAGCAGGCACACGAGGGCGACGCCGGTGACGCCGGCGAGCATCATCCAGGCTTCGTTGATGGCGATCGTCATGGCCGCCCTGCGCACCAGGGGTTCGACGAAGGCGATCTCGGCCGCCGTGGGCGGCGACGTCCGGTCCAGCAGCGCCGGTGCGATGCCCACGAACCGCGCGGCCTGGGCGTCGGCCGCTTTCAGGCTCTCGACCAGCCGGTCGGCGTGGGTTGGCAGGCGACTGAAAATGACCGTGTCGATGAGCGCCAGACCGATCGCGCCCCCGAGGTTGCGCATCAGGTTGAACAGGCCGCTCGCGTCCGGGACCTTCTCGTGCGGCAAATGCCCGAGCGCCAGCCTGGTTGGCGGAAGCAGGCAGAACATGACGGCCAGCCCGCGCAGCACCTGCGGCGCGGCCATCTCGCGGAAATCCGTCGTCGGGGTCTGTAAGGCGCTGGCGGCGAGGCCGGCGCCGAACAGGGCGAAGCCCGCGGCGCTGAGCAACCGCGCGTCCCAGCGCTTCTCCAACGCGACCGCGAGCGGCGTGACGAGCAGTTGCGCCACGCCCGTCACCAGCATGGTTTCCCCGATGGCCAGGGCGTCGTGGCCGCGGACGAAGCCGAGGAAGAACGGCATCAGGTAGACGGAGCCGAAAAGCCCCATTCCCAGAATGAAGCTGAGCGCGCAGCCGAGGGAAAAGCGCAGCGCCGCGAAGTTGCGCAGATCGACTACCGGCTCGTCCGAGCGCAGCATCCGGCGAATAAAGGCCCCACCGCACAGCACGGAAACGGACATGAGCCCCAGGACCCGCGCCGATGACCATCCCCGGCCCGGCGCCTCCTTCAGCCCGATCTCCAGGCACGCCAACCCGACCGCCAGCAGGCAGACCCCGACGACGTCGATGCGGGCCGCGAGGCGCAGGTCAGGCCGGTCGCGCGGCAGGAAGAACGCGGCCAGAAAGCCGGCGACCAACCCCGGGGCCAGGTTGATCAGGAAGAGCCAGCGCCAGGAATAGGCGTCGGTAATCCATCCGCCCACGACCGGCCCCAGGGTGGGCGCCAGAACGGCGAGCACGCCCGCGAAGGTCGTGGCGAGCGTCTGGTCGCGCTCGTCGAACAGCAGGAACACGGCGGCGAAGACGCTCGGGATCAGCGTCCCGCCCGAGAGCCCCTGGAGCAGACGCCAGCCGATCAGCGCACCGAAAGAACCGCTGGAGGCGCACCCTGCCGACGCCAACGTGAACAGAAGCACGGCGGCGACGAAGAGCCACCGCATGCTCAGCGTCCGCGTCAGCAGGCCGGTGAGCGGAATGGCGACGATCTCGGCGATCAGATAGGCGGTCTGGATCCAGCTTACCTCGTCCTCGGACATGCCGAGCGCCGTGCGGATGGTCGGCAGGGAGGTGGCGACCACCTGCACGTCCAGGATGGCCATGAACATGCCCACCCCCATGCAGGCGAAACCCGCCCAGGCCTGGATGCTCGGACGCGCTACTGGGGCCATCTGGCGTCCTCTCGATCAGTCGGACATGTGTCGGTCAGCGTGAACCGGGCGGCGCGGGCCCCGTGAGCCCGAAGGCTCAGGAGGCCTCCTCGAACTGCTGGAAGGTCGCATCCGCCAAGGCGCCCAGTTGCGCCCTGTCCAGCGAACCCGTCACGACATAAACGCAGTCGTCGTCGACCCAATAGAAGGCGAGCAGGTCGGATGTCCTAAGGAAGCGCATGGCGCTGCGGCCGGGCTCGGCGGACTGGATGTAGACTGTCACCCGGGCTCCGCTGTCGTCCTGGTACATGATCAGCGCGGCGGTTCCGGTCGATCCCGGTAGGACGCGGCCTCCGACCAGGGCGAAGCCTTTCGCCGACAGGTCAGGCACGGGCAGCCGCCGTCCCAGGCGCCGCGAGATCCAGGACGCGAGTTCGCCGCTGTCGCCGGCCACCTCCACGGGGCGGCGCACCTCCGGCGCGAAGGTCCGATGCGCCTGCAGCGCTTCCTGGGCGATGCTTCGCCAGTGCACCTGGCGGAAGGGCGGCAGGGATTCCGCCCCGAGCCAGCCATTGGCCATCCAGCCTGCGCCAGCCCCGACGGCGATCAGCCCCGCCGCGGCAAGCGCGAGGGCCCATTGGCGGCTCCAGAAATGGCGCGTGACCCCCGGGCGCGCTTCGGAGGCCTCCACCCGGGGCTCGTCGCCAACGCCAAGCGCCTGGCGCAGCAACAGCAGGTCCGCCTGGTAATCGGCGACGCGCGCAGCCTCCTCCGGCCGCTCCTCCAGATAGGCCTGGACTGCGCGGGCGCGCCTTCGGTCGAGCCGCCCGTCAACATAGGCCTGGAGATCCTCTTCCTGGACCAGACGGGCTTTCATTTCACGGTCCTCAGGCGAAGGGGCGGCGGGTCTCGCAGGGCCTGCCGGAAATGCTCTCGCGCGCGGCTCAGGCGCGACATGACGGTGCCCACAGGCACGCCGAGCGCCTCGGCCGCCTGGCGGTACGACAGTTCCTCGACGCCGATCAGGAGGAGCACGGCCCTGTGCTCCGGGCTCAGCTTCTGGAGCTGGTCCAGCACGCTGTCGTGCAGCATGCGATCCTCCTGGGTCGGGCGGATCGGCGGCTCCTCGGGCAGGTCGCCCAAGGACGCGGTCGGCCCGCGGCGGCCGCGCAGGCGAGCGCCGCTGACGAAGAGGTTGTGCATGATGGCGAACAGCCACGCCCGCAGGTCTCCTTCCGGCCGTCGCGCGGACCAGTTCCGGAGGGCTCGCTCCAGGCAATCCTGCAGCAGGTCGTCGCCGGAGGACGCGTCCCGAAGCAGCCCGCGCGCATAGCGGCGCAGGCTCGGGATGTGCGGCTCGATCAGCGCAGACCGCTCGTCCAATCGCCCCTCCCCGCTCCCCATCGGAAGCGTCGGCGGCCGGGCTCCGCCGGCTATCCCCGCCAGAAGCCAAGACGCCGCGAAGGCCGCGATTATTCCCGAGATCCTCCCCCATGGAGCGGGCGGGCGCCTGGATCTCACCAAATGGTGATCGCCCGTCCCTCCATGCCTGGAATGCGGCGGCGCTCGTGGGCGTCATTCTCTCAGCAGCAGGAGGAGGCCCATGCCGGCATACATCAACGCCATCGCAACCGCCGTTCCGCCACATGACGTGCACGACGTCTATCTCCGCTTCGCCGAGCGGCGCTTGCCCGCCCGCGAAGCCAACCTGTTTCGCCGCATGGCCGAGCGGGCGGGCATCGCCCATCGCTATTCCGTGCTGGCGCCCGCCGAGACGGGCGACGCGTTGGACCGGGAAGGCCTTTTCGCTCCCGGCGGGTTCGCCGGGACTGCCCGCCGCATGGCGGTGTTCGCCCGCGAGGCGCCCGTGCTGGCCGAAGCGGCGGTCGCGGGCCTGGACGCCGGCGCGCAACGCTCCGGCGTCACGCACCTGGTGCTCGCCACCTGCACCGGGTTCGTGGCGCCCGGGGTCGACCAGATCCTGTGCGAGCGGCTCGGTCTCGGGCCGGACGTCGAGCGCACCGTGGTGGGCTTCATGGGATGCGCCGCGGCCGTGAACGCCCTGCGGGTCGCCCACCACATCGTGCGCTCCGAGCCGGACGCGACCGTTCTGGTGGTGAATGTCGAGCTCTGCACCCTGCATCTGCAGGACACGGTCGACCTCGAGGCCACCCTCATGGCCATGCTGTTCGGCGACGGCGCTTCGGCGGCGATCGTCTCCGCCCGGCCGGAAGGGCTTCTTCTCCGGGACTTCAGGTCGGTGACGATCCCCGGTTCGGAGGACCTGATCACGTGGCGGATCGGGAACGCCGGCTTCGACATGGCCCTTTCCGGCGAGGTCCCGGCCCGCATTGAGAGCGCCCTGCGGCATGAGCCGGCCCGCGCCGGCCAGGGCCTGCTTCGGGGCGACGGGCCGGGCGACGTGTCGCTGTGGGCCGTGCACGCCGGCGGGCGCACCATCCTGGACGCCGTCCAGCACGGCCTCGCGCTCCCGGGCGACGCGCTCGTCCGGTCCCGCGGCGTGTTGCGCGACTACGGCAACATGTCCTCCCCCACCCTCATGTTCGTGCTGGAGCGCATGCTGCGCGAGGGCGGCGAGTCGGCGCCGGGCTTCGCCATGGCGTTCGGCCCCGGGCTCGTCGCCGAGACCTTCCGCTTCGAGAGGCTGGCCGCGGCCGGCCGGATGCAGGCGGCGGCGTGAGGCTGGGCGCATCCCCGGAAGGCCTCCTCGAGCGCCTCGCCGTCTGGTTCCGGTGGGGGCCGAAGCCGGTCGCGGACACGCACGCGGCGTTCCTGTTCGCGCGCATCGTGATGGCGGCCGCGGACGCGGGCGTGTTCGAGGCGCTCGCGGACGGGCCCCTGGGCGCGCAGGAGGCGGCCGCGCGCCTGCGGCTGCAGCCGCGCCCGCTGGAGCAGGCGATGCGCGCGCTCGCCGCGCAGGGGTACCTGATCGCGCGGCCGGACGGGCGCTACGCGCTGACGCGCGGCGCGCGCCAGTGGCTGCTCGCGGACAGCGCGGACACGGTCGTGCACAAGCTCGCGTTCCAGCGCGCGGAGTGGGCGTGGACGGAGCGCCTGGACGGGTGGCTGCGCGACGGCGCGCCCGTGGACATGCACGCGAGCATGGGCGCGGACGACTGGCGCCTGTACCAGCGCGCCATGCGCGACATGGCCGCGCAGCCCGCGCGCGAGCTGGCGCGGCGCCTGCCCCTGCGGGCGCCCGCGCGCATGCTCGACCTCGCGGGCGGGCACGGGCTCTACGCGGCCGCGCTCTGCCGCGCGCACCCGGGCCTGAGCGCGGTCGTGCTCGAGCGCGCGGAGGCGCTCCCGGAGGCGCAGCGCCTGCTCGCGCGCGAGCGCATGGGTGCGCGCGTACGCCACCACGCCTGCGACATCCTCGCGGACGCGTGGCCCGCGGGCGCCTACGACGTCATCCTCCTCGCCAACGTCGCGCATCACCTCACGGAGGGGGAGAACCTGGAGGTGGCGCGGCGGGCGGCGGGGCTGCTGGCGCCGGGCGGGGCCTTCGTGGTCGTCGACCACCTCGACCAGGGCCTGCGCGAGCGCTCCCGCATCGCCCCTGTGCTGAGCGTCTTTTTCGGGCTGACGAGCGCCAGCGGAACATGGCCGGTCGAAGCCGTCGCGGGCTGGATGCGGGAGGCGGGGCTCGAGCCGGCGAAGCCGCTCCGGTTCCTGCGGTCACCGGGGCTCGTCGCCCTGGCTGGCCGCCTCAAGCGGCGACGGCCGGCGGGCCCCAGCGCTAGTTCCCCGCAGGCTTGAGGACGATGATCTCCGCTCGCCCCGAGCGTGCTGGCGCTGCGACGAAAAGCCGGTCGAGCTCCGGGGAGAAGAGGGAGGTCCTCGCCCCCTGCCCCGTCGGGATCTTCTCGGTCTCGCCGCCCTCGCGGTCCGGGCGGACCGCGACGACGCCCTCGCCGCAGCTGACATAGATACGGCGTCGGCGCGGATCGAAGAACACGTCGTCGGCGTCGCCGCAGGTCGGCGCATGCCACCGGATGGCCCCGTCAGGGCGATAGCGCAGCAGCGCGGCGGACTGCCGCGCGACCACCGCCAAGCCCTCGCCCCGCGGCGCCAGGGCCATCGGAAAGTTGGCCCGGAACCGGCCCGTCTTCCATGTCGCGACCTGCTTGCCGGTCGATACGTCCAGCACGGCGATCTCTTGTCGGTCAGGCGCGTTGACGAAGGCTTTCCCCGAGTTCCGGTCGACCTGGAAGCCTTCCGGATGGGCCTTCAGCGGCAGGGTCGCGGTCACCTTCCTGGACGAGGCGTCGATCACCGCGAGGGCGCCGGAGCCGTAGCCCACGAAAATCTGGCCGCGGCTGATCCGCACGTTGTCGGCATCCTCGCCGAGGTCGATCCGGCCCAGGGGCTTCAGCGAAACCCCGTCGAACACGCGCACCGAGCCGTCCCGGGCGTTTGCGACCCACAGGGTGCGCGTCTTCGGCTCCCAGCCCACGCCCTGGGGTTCGGCCAGTCCTTCGATGCGGTCGACCACCCGGCCGGCCCGAAGATCGACCACAGCCACGGTGTCGTTGCCGAGTTCCGCCACGAACAGCCGGCGGCCGTCCAGGTCGAGGGCGAGGTGGTCGATGCGGCCTTTCACGGCGCCGAGCGGGACGCGCGCCTCAACCGTCAGCGTGGCGGCCCTGGCCGGAAGCGGAACTCCGGCCAGGACCGCCGCAAGCGCCAGGCTCACTCCTGCTGCTGTCCGCATCTGGCGATCTCGCCCTCGCTGTGCTGCTTTTGCGCCGCCAGCACGTCCTTGTGCTGCGGTTCCATGCCCGCCTTGGGCGCGCCGCCCGCCAGGCTCACCTTGTCGAGCGCGGCGCGCAGGCCGGTCGCGACCTTGCGGGCCTCATCATTGGCCCAGAAATGCATGAAGAAAAGCCTCGGCTCATCGGCCAGCATGTGGTTGTGCAGGGCGGTCACCTCGATGCCGTTGGCCCGCAGCGCCCTGAGCACCGGGCGCCCCAGTCGGGCGCAGCGAGGGCGGTGGAGCCGGCGAGAATGGCGGCGGACGCTACGAAGATTGCGATGGCTCGGCCCATGGCGCTTCTCCTGTTCGCCCCCTTCCCGCTTAACGGCCGGGCTGCTCCTCGGGCGGCCGGACGTGCCGGAACGTCCAGAGCAGCAGCAGGTCGTAGGCGATTTTGAGCGCGCCGCAGGCGATGAAGGGCCAGGCCGTGAGGCCCGTCGCATAGAGGGCGCCAGCGAGGGCGGGGCTCGCGGCGGCCGCCAGGCTGCGCGGGACGGAGGTGACGCTCGCGGCCGCAGCCCGCTCGGGGGGCGTGACCACCGCCATGACATACGATGAGCGCGTCGGCACATCCATTTGGGAAAGCGCCGAACGCACCAGCAACAGGGCGAGCGCCAGGTCGAGGTTGGGAACGAGCGCCGCCCCGATCAGGCAGAGGCTCGACGGGATGTGGGTGAACACCATGGTGTTCACCAGGCCGATGCGCGCCGCAAGCCACGAGGCGACGGGGTAGGAGAACGCCGCCAGGACGCCCGACCACAGGAAGAAGAAGCCAGCCTGGATCAAGGACAGCCCGAACCGCTCGAACAGCCAGAGAGCGAGGAGCGACTGGACGGCGAAGCCGCCCGCAAACGCGTCGATGCTGAAGAGCCCGGCGAGCTTCAGGACGATGCGCCTGGAGGGCCCGAGCGGGGCGCCCTTCGTCTGGCCCACTCCCGCCGCGGTCGGGACAACCCGGTAGAGCAGCGCGGCGCCGACGCCCAGGGCGGCGTAAAGGACGAACATGCCCCTGATGGCCGCGAGTTGCGACACGCCCGCCCAGGCCATCAGGTCGGGGGTCGCCGCAGCGAAGCCGCCCAGCGCGCCCGCGAGGGCGCCGACAAGGCTGTAGGCCGCGAAGGACGCGGTGCGACGCTCGTCCGGGACGGATCGTGAAAGGACCGCGTGCTCAAGGGGCACGAAGATGCTGACGCTTCCGGCCGAGGGATTGACGGTTCCCGCGAACGCCACGAACAGGAAGACCGGGAAAGCGTTAGCGCCGGCGAAGACGAGGCCCGTCGCGACCATGAGCACGGCCGCCACCACCAGCAGGCGCGCCGTGTCGTGGCGCGCGCCGAGCCAACCGATGCCAAGCGTCATCGCAGCAGAGCCGAGCAGCGCGGCCGTGGCGACGAGGCCGATCTCGAACGCCCCAAGCCCCAGGGCGGCGAGATAGACCGGCAGCAGCACGGCCACGAACCCGTCGCCAAAGTCCCGGAGCGCCCGGCCCCAGTACAACCGCGCCACCACCCCTGGGGCTGCGGCGTCAGAACGCCGCCCAGGGCCGCGGGCGAGCGCCTCAGCGTCCACGGTCACGGCCCCGGCCGGGTGGAGGGCCAGTTATGCGTCTCGTCCGCGGCGTCCCGACACCAGCGGTAGAAGGCGTCGTAGAGCATCATGCCGGCGTCGAGCTGCTGGAGGTCGTCGGCGTAGAGCCGCGACAGGCCAAGGGACGCGGCGAGCAGCCCGGCGGCCTGCGGTTCCAGATCGAGCCGATCGGTGTCTGCGGCGCGTACGATGCGGGCGAGACGGGACAGGGCCGGGCTTGTGAGCCCGAGCTCCTCGATCATCACGTCAAAGCTGCAGGACTCGCCGCGGTGGCTCCAGAAGACGTCCTCCACGTCGAAGGGCGTCGCGTCGAAGCGGCTCGCCACGCCAGCCACCTCTGAGGCCTTCACGTAGAGAAAAACCGCCGCAGGGTCGACGAAGCGGCGGATCAGCCAGGGGCAGGCGATCCTGTCGACCTTGGGCCGCTCGCGGGTGACCCAGACCGTGCGCCCGACGGCGTCCCGGGGCGGCAGCTTGGCGGCGACCACGACAGGCTGTCCGGCGCGGCGCCAGGCCTCAATCCCACCCTCCAGGCTCTCGGCCGAGGCGGCTCCCGCGTGCCGCAGCCAGGCGGCGACGCCGTGGCTCAGCGTGCGCCCGTGCTGGCACAGGACGATCACGGCGCAGCCCGCGTAGGCAGCCGCCCAGTCCACGACGTCTTGGTGCGATCGGCGCACGGAGCCCGGGACAAGGAAGGGCTCGGCCTCGAACTCCTCGTCCGTTCGGACGTCCACCAGCGCAGGGCAGGATCGCGTGCCGATAAGGCGGGCGAGTTTGTCGACGGATATGGAGCTGATGGAAGGCATGGCGCGTCCCCGGCTTGAAAAGCGAACCTGGACGCGATGCTTCGGCCGTAGCCTCGTGAGGGGATCGCAACCCCCAGGGGCAGGATGACACCCCGGCGACTCCCCGCTGTCAAGCGGCTTGGGCGGAACGCCGCTCCGCCAGACGGCCGCAAATGCTGCGGCGGCCCTGCCCGCCGGCCGCGCCGGTTGGGTGCGGGCATGCGCGAGATCAAATCCAGGCCCCTCGCCTGCATCTAATCTGCCTCCAGACCAGTGGCTGGGCAGGAGGCGACGATGCGTGCGTGTTCGCGTGTTGCATGTTGGGCGGCGATTTGTGTTGGCCTGTCGGCGGTCGGAGCCGGCGGGGCCTTGGCGCAGAGCCAGCCGAAGTTCTCGGCTGATGTTCCGGCCTGGATCACAACGCCCGACACCGTGGAGACCCGCTTGGGCGCGCTTCGCTTCCACCAGGGAGCGCCGGACGCCGCGACGGTGAAGCGCGTGTATGACAACCTGGACTTCATGCGCGGCGTGCAGGCGTTCATGGACGGCATTCCCGCCACGTCCGTGCGGGCCGCTTGCAACGGCCTCGAAAAAATCGGCGTCAGGCGCAACCGGGCCATCGGCATCACCGAAGACCTGATGGACGCCCGCTCGCTCTTCCTGACGCCGAACACCACCACGGTGTACGCCTTCGCCTGCATCGACCTCCGCGAAGGGCCGATGGTGTTTCAGGCCCCGGCAGCCGTGCTCGGGCCCGTCGATGACGGGTATTTCCGCTGGGTGACCGACATTGGCCTGACCGGTCCCGACGCCGGGCGCGGCGGCAAGTACCTGTTCCTGCCGCCGGGCTACGCGGGGGACGCGCCGACGGAGGGCTACTACGTCCAAAGGCCCCGCACGAACACGCTCCTGGTCTTCTTCCGCGTTTTCGTGAAGGACGGCGATGTCGCCGCGGCCGTGCAGCACGCGAAGGCGCAGGCCAACATGTATCCGCTCAATGCCACGACGGAGGCGGGCGAGCCTCCCAAGGCGGATTTCGTGAATACGTCCGGCCTTCGGTTCAACACCATCAGCGCCAACACCGCTCGCTTCTACGACGAGCTGAACGAGGTGGTGCAGACCGAGCCGGCCGACTTCCTGGACCCCGAGAGAATCGGGCTCTTCGCCTCGATCGGCATTCGCAAGGGGCAGCCTTTCGCGCCCGACGAGCGGATGAAGGCCATCCTGACCGACGCCGTGGCGGTCGCGAACGCGACGGCCAGGACGCTCCTCTTCGACAGCCGGGATCCCCGCGCCAAGTTCTATCCGGACCGGCAATGGTTCACGGCGTTCATCGGCGGCAGCTACCTGTTCCAGCAAGGCGCGGAACGCCTGCTCGACGCGCGGACGATGTTCTTCTACTACGCCACCGGCATCACGCCGGCCATGGCGATGGCGAAGGTGGGCTCTGGCTCGGCGTACGCGGCATCTCTCCGGGACGCCAAGGGCGACTTCCTCGACGGCGGGAAGACCTACAAGATCACGCTGCCCGGCCCCGTGCCCGCCAAGGAGTTCTGGTCCTTCGTGGTCTACGACAACCAGACGCGCTCACTGCTGGAGACCGACCAGAAGCTTGCGGGGGTCGACAGTCACCATCCCGGCCTGAAGACCAACGCCGACGGCTCCGTTACGATCTGGTTCGCCCCGAAACCGCCGGCGGGCCGGGAGAGCAACTGGGTCCAGACCGTGCCCGGCAAGGGATGGAACGTCCTCCTGCGGCTCTATGGCCCGCTGGAGCCGTGGTTCGACAAGACCTGGAAGCCCGGCGACGTCGAACTGGCCAGCGATCTGGCGGAGTGAAGCTGGCGCTCTGGGCCTCGGTCGCCACCCGCCGCAACGCGAAGGATGGACTTGCGGTCTCCGGCCGCAAGCCGCCGATCGGCAAGGCTCGGCAGGCTGGCCCTGCGGGGGCGTCCAGCGCGTCCGGACTCTCAGGACGAAGGCGCCCAAGCGGACCGGACGAAGCCCGTCGGCTGTGACTCCCGTCAATCTCCGACCAGTTTCCGGTTTGCCCTTTCACAACTCCTGATCAAGACTGGTTGAGTCTTCACCTCAGAGGGGCATTCTGATGAGCGGACGTTTGATGGGGCCCGTCCTTGGGGCGGCTCTCGCCTTTACGGCGTGCGGCGGCGCGCTCGGGGCGGACCTGCCTGCGCCTCAGCCGCCGGCGGCCGTTCCCGCGCTCTCCGGCTGGACATACAGGATGACGCCCTACGGCTGGCTGACATCCCTCAACGGCAGCCAGACCGTGCGCGGCAGGACCGTCGACGTGAACGCCAGCTTCCCGAGGGTCGTGGAGGCGACGGCAGGCAGCGGCGGCACGCTCGTGGGGCTGATGCTCGACCTGGAGGCGCGCAACGGCCCCGTCTCGCTGCTCGCCGACGTGGTCTGGACAGATCTGGGGATCCGGCGCCGGGGCGAGCGGACAGTCACCCCGGAACCCGGCGTGGTTGGAACGGTGGGAGCGGCCGCCGAGGCCCGGCTACAGATGGGCATCGTGGAAGCCGGCGCCGCCTACGAGGTCGCCCGGTTCGGAGCGGTGAGCTTGGACGCCCTGGCCGGCGCACGCTACTGGAACCAGCAGGGCAAGCTCTCGTTCGACCTGGCCGGAACGGTGGACCTCGGGGACGTCGTGGTCGCCCGCGGATTGGCCATCGCCAAGTCCGGCTCCTTCAGCTGGCTGGACGGGTTCATCGGTGGACGGGCCCGGATCGCAGTCGCGCCGGGCCAGGAGATCCAGCTGCGCGGCGACATCGGCGGAGGCGGCAGCAAGGGGTCCTGGCAAGCGCTCGCGGCCTACAGCATCGAGTTCGCCAACCGCAACGGCGTCAGCTACTCGGGCGTCCTGGGTTACAGGGCGCTCTATGTCGACTACGCCAGCGGCGAGGGCCGCCGCCGCTATGAGTTCGACATGCTGCAGCACGGCCCCGTGGTGGGCCTGAACATCAGGTTCTGAGCGACGCGGTCGGGCGTGAACCTCCGGTCAGCCACACACTGCAAACGGGCGGGCTGGATCTCGCCCGTCTTGCCTGGCTGGGCGCGACATCCGGGAAGCGGGCGCCGGCAAAACGGCGTTTTCTGCCGTGCGGTCCCGTCTAGGGTGCGGGAAGCGTTTCCGGAGCGCCCATGACCGCGCAAGACATCCTGGCGAGCCTCGTCTCCTTTCCATCCGTCGTAGGACGCCCCAACGCCGCCATCGTCGACTGGATCCGATCCTATCTGGCCTCGCATGGCGTGCAGGCCACGGTCCTGCCCGGTCCGGAGGGCGACCGTTCGAACCTGTTCGCCACCATTGGCCCGCGCGACCGCCCGGGCCTGATCCTCTCAGGGCACATGGGTGTGGTGCCCGCAGAAGAGCCGGAATGGATATCCGACCCGTTCCGCCTGCGTCGCGACGGTGACCGCCTCTACGGCCGCGGCGCGAGCGACATGAAAGGCTTCCTCGCGGCGGCGCTGGCCGCCGTTCCGCGCCTCCTTGCGCTGCAGCCGAAAAGCCCGATCCACTTCGCCTTCTCTTATGACGAGGAGGCCGGCTGCCGGGGTGTCCCGCATCTGATCGCCCGCCTCGGCGAGCTGTGCGCGCACCCGGCCTGCGCCGTCATCGGCGAGCCCAGCGGATTGCGCGCGATCCGCGGCCACAAGGGCAAGGCGGCCGCGCGCATCACGATCCGCGGCCGCGCGGGCCATTCCTCCCGGCCCGATCTCGGTCTGAACGCCATTCACGCGATGGCCCCGGTGCTGGCCGCCGCGGTGGCGGCTGCGGAGGCGGCCAAGTCCGGCCCTCGGCGCCCCGCTTTCGAACCGCCCTACTCCACCGTGCAGGTCGGCGCCCTTCGCGGCGGCGAGGCCCTGAACATCATCCCAGCCCTGTGCGTGGCCGAGGTGGAGGCCCGCGCCGTGTCGGGCGTCTCGCCCGTGGCGCTGCTCGACCCAATCCGGACCGCTCTGGCCCGGCTGGATGCGGAGGGTTTCGAGACCCGCTGGGAGCCGCTCTCGGACTACCCCGCGCTCGCCCTTCCCGAGGACGCGCCTATCGCCCGCATGCTCGCCGACATCAGCGGCCAGGAGCCCCTGGCGGCGGTCAGCTACGGCACGGAGGCTGGGCTCTACATGGCCGCCGGCATCGACGCCATCATCTGCGGCCCGGGCGACATCGCGCGCGCCCACAAGCCGAACGAGTACATCGAGGCCTCCGAACTCGCCGCCTGCGAGCGGCTGATCCTGGACCTCGCCGCGCGTTTCGCGCGGGCCTAAAAGTCCGCCACCTTTCCCCAGGACGAAGCCGAGAACCGGCGCGGATGGTAGGGCTTTGGATCCACCAGCGGCTCGCCGCCGGTGATGATGTCGGCGATGAGATGGCCCGCGCCTGGGCCGATGCCGAAGCCGTGGCCGCTGAAGCCGGCGGCCAGGATGAACCCCGGAACGGACTCGATCTCCCCGATGGCCGGCACGCCGTCCGGCGTGCTGTCGATGTAGCCGGCCCAGGCCGCCGCGACCGGGGTTCGCTGCAGCGCCGGCAGTAGCTCCACGGCGCGCCGGTGCGTGAGCACGATCATCCGCGCGTCCGGCTTGGGGTCCAGGACGCGGCAGGCCTCCATGGGGGTGGGCGCGTCCAGGCGCCATCGCGCGAGGCTCTCGTGCCCGGCGCGCCAGGCCTGCAGGCCGCCGGGCGCGAGGCTGCGCCAGCGCTTGGCGAACATGGGGCCGAATTGCCGGATGAAGCGCATCTGCTGGGGCGTGGGATCGACCCGCGCGCCGCCGCTGATCGCCAGGGTGTAGCCGCCGTCGCCGCGGCGCGTGACGGACGCGGCCTTGGTGTGCAGTGCGTCCGGGAGGCCCTGGGCGCCCGGCGCGACGGACAGGATCGAGGACCGGATGGAGGCCTGGGGAAAGCGCACGCCGAGCTGGTTGCAGAACGACGACGCCCAGGCGCCGCCCGCCATCACGACCGTGCGGGTGCGGATCACGCCCGCTTCCGTCACGACGGCGCTGACGCGTCCGCCCTCGAGCTCCAGGCCCCGCGCCGCGCAGCCCTGGTGCACCGTGCCGCCATGTTTGATTACGCCCAGCGCCGCCACCGGGACGGCGCGGCTCGGATCCGCCACGCCGTCGGTGGGCGAGAAGACGCCGCCCTTCCAGCGCCGGCCCGTGGCGGAGCCGCGGCGGGAAGCCTCCTCGGCGTCCAGCATGTAGGTCGTCACCCCAACGCCGCGCGCGAATGCGCCCCAGCGCGCCCAGCCGGCGAGCTCCGCCTCGTCGTCGCTGAGGTAGAGCAGGCCGCAGCGGCTGAAGCCGAGATCCGCGCCCGTCTCGGACGCGAGCCGGTCCCAGAGCTGCAGGCTCTTGGTCGCAAGCGGCAGCTCGCGGGCGTCCCGGTTCTGCTGGCGGCACCAGCCCCAGTTGCGGCTCGACTGCTCGGCCCCGACCAGGCCCTTCTCGACCAGCGCCACCTTCATGCCGCGCCGGGCCAGATAATAGGCCGCGAAGGTGCCGACCACGCCGGCGCCGATCACCACGACGTCCGCCTCCCGGGGCAGAGTCGGCGTCGTCTCGATGGTCATCAGCTGAACGCGCATGGCGGCTCTCCGGAGTCGCTCGCATGCTAGCCGCAGCGCGCCGGAGCCGGCTGCTGGAGTGGGCCCCGCGCTCGGCATTTTGTGCGGCCGGGAATGGCGGCGGCGGCGCCTTCGCCGCTCAGCGGTTGAACAGGTTGGCGAGCGGCACGTGGTTTTTCACCACCGGCGACTTGAGCACCACGAAGCTGAAATACTTCTCGATCCCGACGTCCTGGTCGATCAGACGCTCCATGATCGACTGGTACTCGGCGATGCTGCCGGTGACGAACTTCACCAGGTAGTCGTAGCCGCCCGAGATCAGGTGGCACTCCATCACGGCGTCGAGCTTCTCGACGGTCGCGACGAAGCGCGCGAAGTCGATCTGGCGGTGGTTCTTGAGGGTGACCTCCGTGAAGACGGTCAGCGCCTGGCCCAGCTTGGCGACGTTCACGATGGCCGAGTAGCCGGTGATGTAGCCCTCGTCCTGCAGCTTGCGGACTCGGATCAGGCAGGGGCTGGGCGACAGGTTCACAAGACTGGCCAGCTCCACGTTGGTTATGCGGCCGTTCTTCTGCAGCTCTGCAAGGATCTTGACGTCGATCTGATCGAGTTTCATGCGCGCTGCGCGATCCTCCACGGGATCCTGAATCCTGTTACCTCCTCGCCAGGGCAGCGACAAGCTCAGGGTTGCGCTCCAGGGAGTCCAGCCACTGGGGGTCGAGCTTGGGCACAGAGGCGAAGAGCAGCTTGGTGTAGGCGTGATGGTCCCGGGCGCCCACGCGGGAGCGCGGCATCTGCTCGATCTTCTCCCCGGCGTACATGACGGCGATTTCGTCGCAGATGGCCTGCACCGTGGGAAGATCGTGGCTGATGAACACGTAGCAGAGGCCGAGCTCGCGCTGCAGCTCCTTGAGCAGGTCGATGATGGCCGCCGCCACCACCGTATCGAGAGCGGAGGTGATCTCGTCGCAGAGGATGATCCGGGGATCGGCGGCGAGAGCGCGCGCGAGGTTGACGCGCTGCTTCTGGCCTCCCGACAGCTCGGGCGGACGGCGCTCCTGCAAGGCGCGCGGCAGGCGCACCATGTCGAGCAGACGGTCGATGCGCGCCTGCGCCTCGCGCCCCTTCAGGCCGTGGTAGAACGCCAGGGGCCGGCCCAGGATCTCGGCGATGGACTTGGCCGGGTTCAGGGCCGTGTCGGCCGACTGAAAGACGATCTGGATCTGCCGAAGCTGCTCGCGCGTGCGGTCCTTGGCGGCGCGCGGCAGGGACTTGCCCTCGAACAGGATATCCCCGGAGCTCGGGGGCAGGATGCCGGCGATGGCGCGCGCCAGGGTGGACTTGCCGCAGCCGGACTCGCCGATGACGCCGAGGTTGCGCCCGGCCTCCAGGCTCAGGCTGACCGCCTTGACGATGGTGATCGTCGGAGCCCCGTCGGACTTCAGGGCGCCGTATCCGGCGACGACGTCCCGCAACTCCAGCACCGGCTGGGCGACGGCGGCCGGCGCCGGCGCCGCCTGCGCGTCCACGCTCGGGCGGAAGGCCGCGAGAAGCTCGCGCGTGTAGGGGTGCGCCGGCGCGGACAGGATGTCGGCCGTCGCGCCGATCTCCTGCACCTCCCCTCCCCGCAGCACCACGATCCGGTCCGCAATCTGCGCCACGACAGCGAGATCGTGGGACACGTAGACGCCCGCGATGCGGCGTTCCTTCATCACCGCCTTGAAGGCGCGCAGGACCTCGATCTGGGTGGTCACGTCCAGCGCGGTGGTCGGCTCGTCGAAGATGACGAGCTTGGGATCGCCGATCAGCGCCATGGCGGCGGAAAGGCGCTGCAACTGCCCGCCGGAGACCTGGTGCGGATAGCGGTCCCCGATCGTGTCCGGGTTGGGCAGGGACAGCGCCCGGAACAGCTCCACCGCGCGGGCCCGGGCCTGCGCATCCGGCATGAGGCCGTGAATGCGCGACACCTCGACCACCTGGTCGATGATCCGCATCGCCGGGTTGAACGCCGCCGCGGCGCTCTGCGGCACATAGGCGACCTCCGTCCCACGGACGGCCGCCCTCTCCTTCTCGCTCAGTTGGGTCATGTCGCGGCCGCCCACCCGGACCGAGCCCCCCTGAATGGCGCACCCCATGCGGGCGTAGCCCATCAGCGTGAGCGCGATCGTGGTCTTGCCGGAGCCGCTCTCGCCGATGAGGGCCACGATCTCGCCGGGGGCGATGTCGAAGCTCACGCCCTTGATGATGTCGACACGGCGACCCGCGTCGGTGGTGGCGCCGACCTTCAGATCCCGGATCTCGACCAGGTTGCCCATCACGCGCTCCGGTCCCGGGTCTTCTTCGGCAGGTTGTCGATGAGCAGGTTCACGCTGATGGTCAGGCTCGCGATGGCGATGGAGGGGAACATCACCGCGGGCGCCCCGAACGGCAGGCCGCTGATGTTCTCCCGCACGAGCGCCCCCCAATCGGCATCTGGAGGCTGCACGCCGAGGCCGAGGAAGGAGAGGCCCGAGAGCAGCAGCACGATGAAGACGAAGCGCAGCCCCACATCGGCGAAGACCGGCCCGATGATGTTGGGCAGGATCTCCGACCCGATGATGTAGGGCACCCCCTCCCCTCGGGCGCGCGCCACGGTAATGAAATCCATGGTGTTGACGTTGACCGCCAGCGCGCGGGCGAAGCGATACGATCCCGGCGTGTAGATCACCGCCATCGTGAGGATCAGCACCGGGATCGACGAACCCACCCCGGCCACGACCACGAGGCCGAAGAGCTTGCTCGGAATGGAATTCAGCGCATCGAGGAACCGGCTCAGCGCCGTGTCGAACCAGCCGCCCGTCACCGCCGCCGCCATGCCGAGCGTCACGCCCGTGACGCACGCGATGGTCACGGAGGCCAGCGATATGCCGACGGTGTATCGCGCCCCGAAGAGGATGCGCGACAGCATGTCCCGGCCCAGATAGTCCGTGCCCACCGGGAACTGGCGCGACATCGGGCCGAAATAGTCCAGGTCGACGATCTCGCCGACGCCGTGGGGCGCCAGCTGGGACGCGAACAGGGCCACCATCGTCCAGAACAGGATGACGCACAACGCCAGCAGTCCGACGATGTTGATGCGGTAGTGCAACGGGAGCGGGATCGCGCGGGTCATCATCGGCGCAGCCGCGGGTTGGACAGGATCGCGATGACGTCGGCGACCGTGATCAGGAGCAGGTAGACGAGGCAGAAGATCATCGCGCAGCTCTGGATCAGCGGCAGGTCGCGCGTCGACACCGCATCGACCATGAGCTTGGCGATGCCCGGGTAGTTGAAGATCGTCTCGACGATGATCACCCCGCCCAGCAGGTACGAGAGCGACAGAGCCACCGCATTGACGATTGGACCCAGCGCGTTGGGCAGGGCGTGCCGCAGGACGATGCGGGTTGGAGAGGCGCCTTTCAGGCGGGCCATCTCCACATAGGGCGTGTCCAGCGTCTCGATCATCGCGGCGCGCGTCATCCGGATCATCTGGGCCGAGATCACGAAGGCGAGCGTGATCACCGGCATCGCGTAGATCCGCAGCAGGTCCCAGAAGGAGGTCGCCTCCCGGGCGAAGGACAGAGCCGGCAGCCACTTCAGGTGCACGGCGAAGAGCAGGACCGCCGTCGTGGCCACCATGAACTCCGGCACGGAGATCACCGCGATGGTCAGGAACGTCAGCGCGCGGTCAAAGACGCTGCCGCGGAGAATCGCCGCGGCGATGCCCAGCGCCAGCGCGATCGGCACCGAGAAAAGCGTGGTGATCCCTGCGAGTTTCAGGGAATTGAGCAGCCGAGGCCCAATGAGCTGAGCCACCTGCATGTTGTTGGCGTAGGATTTCCCGAGATCGCCGGACGCCAGTCCCGCCAGCCAGCGTACGAAGCGCAGCAGGGCCGGATCATTGAGGTGCATCGCCGCCCGGAGGCCGGCGACCGCCTCGGGCGTGGCGGCCTGGCCCAACAGCACCTCCGCCACGTCGCCGGGCAGGATCGCCGTCGCGCAGAAGACGGTGAACGACACCACCAGGAGCGTGAACACCGCGACCAGGACGCGGCCGCCCACGAGGGACCAGACGAAGCTGTTCATGAAGCGGTCTCGGCCTCGCTCCTGGCGTGGACGGGCGTCGCCCGGGAGGCGCCGAGCGGCCGCCTCCCGGGAATGCAAGAGGCGGGCCTCAGGCGGTCAGCCAGACGTACTCAGCGAAAGCGTAGCCCATCATGCCGCCAAGCGGGTTGGGCTCCAAGCCTTTCAGCTTGGACGAGATGGCGTCCACATTGGCGATCCACACCGGGATGGCGGTGCCTGCCTCGTTGGAGATCATGGCCTGCATCTCGCCATAGATCTGCTTGCGCTTGGCATGGTCCAGAAGGCCGCGCGACTCCACGAGCATGCGGTCGAACTTCTCGGACTTGTACTGGCTCTCGTTCCAGGGCGCGCTGGAGGTGTAGAGCAGCGAGAACAGGATGTCGGGCGTCGGACGCGGATTGATGTTGCCGAAGTGAACCGGCGCCTTCAGCCAGTAGTTCGACCAGTAGCCGTCCGAGGGCACGCGCTTCACGTCGAAGTTCATGCCGATGCCGGCGCCGGCCTGCTGCAGGACCACGGCCATGTCGATGGACGACGAGGCGGCGTCCGAGGCGACCACGGGAATGGCCTGTCCAAGCACCCCGGCCTTCTGGAACAGGGCTTTGGCCTTGTCCGGGTCGAAGGCGCGCGGCTTCAGTTCGGTGTTGAAATAAGGGCTCGAAGGCGGGACCGGCTGGTCGTTGGCGACCTCGGCGAGGCCGCGAAGCGCCGAGTTTTTGATCTGCTCGCGGTTGAGGAGCAGCTTCACGCCCTCCACGAAGCCCTGCTTGTCGCCGGGGGCCATGTCGAGACGCATGTTCAGGTCGGTGTATCCGCCGGAGTTGCTCTTCGACAGCACCACGCCCGGCTGGTTCTCGACGAGCCGGATCGACCGGGGATTGATGGAGGCGGCGAGTTGGATGTCTCCCGACAGGAGCGCGTTGACGCGCGCCGAGTCTTCCGGAATGGCGAAGAACTCAAAGGAGTCCAGGTGCGCCTTCTGGCTCTTCCAGTAGTTCTGGTTCCGCACGCCCACCGAGCGGACGCCCGGCTCGAAGGTCTGGCACACGAATGCGCCCGTGCCGTTGGCCTTGGAGAAGTCCGTCGTGCCGTCGGCGATGATCATAAAGTGGTGAGTGCCCAGGATGGTGGGCAGGTCGGCGTTGGGGTTGGCCAGGGTCACCTCGACCGTCAGGTCGTCGACCGGCTTCACCTCGGAGATTTGCTTGGCGATCGAGTTCACCTTCGAGCCCACGGCGGGGTCGAGGTGGCGCTTCAGCGAGTAGACCACGTCGGCCGACGACAACGTCTTGCCGCTGTGGAAGGTCACGCCCTTGCGCAGCTTGATCGTCCAGACCTTGGCGTCCTTGGTGTCGATGCTCTCGGCCAGCTCCATCTGCGGCGTGCCGCTCTTATCGATGAAGGTGAGCCGGTTGTAGAAGGCGCAGCAGCGCACGTAGTCGGTCGACAGGGACGCCTTGGCGGGGTCGAGCGTGTCCGCCGTCGAGGACGACCAGCCCGCGGCCTTCAGGTGGCCGCCCGAGGTCGGGGTCTGGGCGACGGCCGCAGTGGCGCGGCCCAGGACGGAGCCGCCGGCCGCGGCGGCCATGCCGCCCGCCAGCAGCATCTGCATCAGCTCGCGCCGCGTGGCGCCGCGGCGGATGGCGTTTTCGACCATGGCGTCGTCGGCCTTGGTCCAGTTGGATGCGATCTTGTCCGTCACGAGGTTCCCCTTCCCTTCTCTCGTTGACTTGCCCGGGCCGCGCACGGCCGCCCGGAGCGGCGCTCAGGCCGCCTTCTCGCGCTCCACGGCGTCGGCGAGCTCGGCCAACGAGGTGAAGTGGTAATCCGGCTGCGTGAAGCTCTCGGGCTCGATCGTGCCGCCATAGCCGGGCTGGGCGTGGCGGCGCTGGATCCAGCAGTTCGTCAGGCCGAGCCGCCGCGAGACGCCGATGTCGTGGTATTGGCTCTGGGCCACATGCAGGATGTCCTCCTTGCGGCCGCCTTCGCCCTCCACGAAGGCGAAGACCTGCTGGAAGAAAGCCGGGTCGGGCTTCTCCGTGCCGGTGTCATCCGTGGTGAAGGCGGCGTGGAAGGGCCGCCCGAGCGCGTCCGCGAAATGCTCGTAGGCCCAGCGCTGGGCGTTGGTCATGGCGATCAGCTTGTAGCGCCGGGCGAGCCGCGCGAGCGCTTCGGCGCTGTCCGGGAACCCCTTCCAGGAGGCGGCGGAATCGCGCAGCCGCTTGCCGTAGCGCGGCTCGGCCGGCAGGCCGATGTCGGACGCGATCACCATATAGACGCGCTCGAGATCGTCGGGGAAACGCAGGGCTTCGGGCGAGTAGCGGGCCTTCCGGTAAAAGGTGAGCGCCTTTTCGCCGTCCACCGCTGCGCCGGCCTCGGCGGCGATCGACGCCAGGCAATCCTTGATGCCGCCCTCGAAGTCGATCAGCGTCCCGACCACATCGAAGGTCATGTACCGGAATTCGCGCAAGCTCTTCGCCACGTCCTGTTCCCCTGCCCGTCGGCGCGGCCTGCCGCGCCCGCTGCTGTCGTTCCGCCGCAGGCCCCCTCGGGGTCCGCCTGCAGGATCTGTCCCGCCGTTCGGGCGGCTCTCGCTCGGGTCGTTGTTCGACCTTCGTATGAGTGTCTCAGCGTGGGGCTGCGGAAGTCGCTGAATGCGCGAGGCCCCGCAGCACAAAATTCTGTATTGGCCGGCGGACCGACATAACGGCGCGAGGCGCCGGCCGGCTCAGGCCATGGCGGCGCGGACGGCGGTGTCCTCGAGGGTCTGGTCCAGGGTCATGCGCGTGCGCTCGATAATGGCGTCGATGTCGGCGTCCGTGCAGCACAGGGGCGGCGCATAGCCCATCACGCCGTTGGCGAAGGCGCGGATCACCAGGCCGTTGTCCCACGCGCGGTCGAAAATGCGGCGCGCCGGCTCCGCGGCTGCGGGCAGCGGCGTCTTGCGGGCCTTGTCGGTGACGAGCTCGACCGCCGCCAGCATGCCGCGCCCGCGGACCTCGCCCACCAGCGGATGATCCGCCAGGCTGTGGAGCCCCGCCATGAGGCGGGCGCCCGCCTTGCGCCCGTTCTCGAGCAGGCCCGCCTCGTAGAGCCGCAGCACTTCGAGCGCGACGGCGGCGCTCACCGGATGGGCCGAGTAGGTGTAGCCGTGCCCGACGACGCCCTGTCCCGCCGCATCAGCAATCGTGTCGTACACATGGTCCGAGAGGAACACCGCGCCCATTGGCACGTAGCCGGAGGTCAGGCCCTTCGCGGTGGTCATCAGGTCCGGGACGACGCCCTCGTCCTCGCAGGCGAACAGCGGGCCCGTGCGGCCGAAGCCCGTGATGACCTCGTCGGCCACGAACAGGATGTCCAGCTCGCGGCACAGGTCGCGCATGGCCTTCACCCAACCCGGAGGCGGCACGAGCACGCCGCCGGAGCCCTGGATGGGCTCGAGATAGAAGGCGGCGACCCGTTCCGCGCCGCCGATCTCCTCGACTTTGGCGCGCAGCGCCGCCGTCGAGGCGGCGATGATCGCGGCCGGGTCCGAGCCCACCGGGTTGCGGTAGCTGTAGTGCGACGGAATCTTATGCTGCCAGTGGAACGGCACGCCGAAGCCCTGGTGGAAGGCCGGCAGGGCCGTGAGGCCCGCGCCCACCGTGGACGAGCCGTGGTAGCCCTGCTCCACCGAGATGAACTGGTCCTTCGCCGGCCGCCCGCGCGCGATCTGGTAGTAGCGGATGAAGCGCACGGTGCTGTCGACGGCGTCGGAGCCGCCCAGGGTGAAGTAGACGTGGTTCAGGTCGCCGGGCGCGCGCTCGGCGAGCTCGGCCGCGAGCCGGATGGCCGGCTCGGAGCCCAGGCTGAAATACCCCGTCGCGTAAGGCAGCTCGCGCATCTGCTTCGCCGCCGCCTCCACGATGCTGTCGACGCCGTAGCCCACGTTCACGCACCAGAGACCGGCGAAGCCGTCCACCATGGAGTGGCCGGTCGAATCCGTCACGGTCGCGCCCTTGGCGGACTTGAGCACGCGCACGCCGGCCCGTTCGTGGCCGCGATAGGACGCCACCGGGTGAACCAGGTGGAGGCGGTCGAGTTCGACCAGGGAATTGCTGGACATGGGTCTCTCCGGTTTCAGCCCAAAGCCTGGCTGGCGAGCGCGAAGGTGTGGAACGGGGCGGCGGGACGCGGCCGCGGATCGCGCACCATGGGGACGCCGCCGCCTGCGGCGGCCAGGCCCTTCGCGGCGAGCCAGGCGTCGAGTTCGGAATCCGGTGTATCGACGCGGACGAAGCCGCCGGCGCAGCGCGCGAAGGCGGCCTCCAGCAGGGCGCGGGCCTCGGCCTGGGAGCGGGCCGCGACCGGGCCGGCCACCTGGCCGCGCCCAAAGGCCCGCAACCCGACGAAGCCGCCGACGCCGCCCTCGTCGCGCAGGACCGCGATCGCGCCTGCCGCCGCGAGAGTGCGGAGCAGCGCGGCGCGATCCGCGCCAGTGGCGGCCCGGTCGATCTCGGCGATCCGGTCCATGTCGGCTGCGGCCAGGCGCCAATCCACCGCCGGCGAAAGTTGCTTCACCAAAGGGGCCGGGCCCTGGCGCTGGACGATCTGGCCGACGGCCCGGAACCCGAGCTTCTCATAGAGCGGCAGGCCATCCCGGGTGGCGACGAGCCGCTGCTCCCGCCCCGCGACCGCCTGCATCGCCGCATCCATCAGGCGCCGGCCGAGGCCGCGCCCGCGCATCGCCTCGTCGACGATCACCATGTTGACCGTCGCGACATGCGCGCCGAAGGGCGTCGCCAGAGCCGTTCCGACCAGACGACCGCCCTCGAAGGCCGCGAACCCGCGGCTCAGGCCGAGCACGAGGGCCCAGTCCTCGCGCCTGTGGGGCCAGCCTGCCTGGCGCGACAGGGCGAGAGCCTCGTCGAGATGGCCGGGCGTCAGCGCGCCGATGGGCGCGGCCGACTGGGTGGATGTCGCGGTCCGGTTCGTCATCGTGCGGAAACGGTAGCGCCAGGCCGCGAGGCGGTTGCGCTCCATTGCGACCCGGCGACGGCAGCTTCCATCTTTCCGCGCGGCCGGCGCCGCATCTTATGCCGACGCCGTGGCGCACCTCCGCCCGTGAGGTCCCGGATGGCCGTGAAAGCCGGGCTGGGCGGCGCAACTCTCTGCCGCGGCGCTTTCGCGATACGGCAGGATCTGCTTCGGCCGCGAAGCTTTTCCGGCGAAGCCTCTGCCCGGCGGCGCCTATCCTTCGGGTGATCCCGTCGGACTCATTTAAGGACGCCCGCCATGACCAGCTTCCGCCCCAAGTACATCACGTTCGACTGCTACGGCACGCTGACCAACTTCCAAATGGCCGAGGCGGCGCGCGACATCTACGGCGCCCAGCTGGACGAGCCGCGCATGTTGCGGTTCATCAAGCATTTCGCCGCCTACCGGCTGGATGAGATCCTGGGCGCGTGGAAGCCCTACGCCGAGGTGGTGCACAACGCGGTGGAGCGCACCTGCCGCAAGAGCGGCGTCGCCTTCCGGCCCGAGAACGCCCGCGCCATCTACGAGCGCGTGCCGAGCTGGGGCCCCCACCCCGATGTTCCGGCGGGCCTCGCCAAGGTGGCCAAGGAGATCCCGCTGGTGATCCTGTCGAACGCCTCGGACGACCAGATCATGCACAATGTCGAGAAGCTCGGCGCGCCGTTCCACAAGGTGTTCACGGCCCAGCAGGCCAACGCCTACAAGCCGCGCTTCCAGGCCTTCGAGTACATGTTCGACATGCTTGGCTGCAATCCGGAGGACGTGATGCACTGCTCGTCCTCGTTCCGCTACGACCTGATGTCGGCCTACGACCTCGGCATCAGGCAGAAGGTCTGGGTCAACCGCGGGCACGAGCCGGCGAACCCCTACTACAACGACGTGGAGATCACGGACATCTCCGGCCTGCCCGCCCTCCTGGGCTTGTGAGGACCTGACGATGCGCTTCGCGTCCTACTGGCACGACACGGCGCCGGCCTTCACTGGCGGCGCCGCAGGCCCCGCCGAGGGAACCTACGACGTCGCCGTGGTGGGCGGCGGCTTCACCGGGCTCTCCGCCGCGCGCACGCTGACAATGGCGGGCGCGAAGGTGGCCCTGCTGGAGGCCGGGATCGTCGGGTCCGGCGCCTCGGGGCGCAACGGCGGCCATCTCAACAACGGCCTCGCCCACTCCTACCCGGCCGCCAAGGCGCATCTCGGGCCCGAGCGCGCCGCCGCCCTCTACCGCGCCTTCGACGCCTCGGTCGACTTCATCGAGAGGACCGTGGCCGAGGAGAACATCGCCTGCGATTTCAAGCGCGTGGGTAAGCTCAAGCTCGCCTCCAAGCCGGCCCACATGGAGGCGATCGCCCGCAATTTCGAAGCCGTCCACCGCGAGGTGGATCCCGACACGGCGCTGCTCACGCGCGCGGACGTGGCGAGCGAGGTGCGCTCCGACGCCTTTCATGGGGCCATGCTGTTCAAGAAGAGCGCCGTGATGCACATGGGCCGCTACGCGGCCGGGCTCGCGGAGGCTGCCGCGCGTCGCGGAGCCACGGTGTTCGAGAACGCGCCCGTGACGTCGTTGCGCCGCGACGGCGGCAAGCGCGTGCTCGAGACGCCGCGTGGGTCGATCCGCGCCGGCGAGGTCCTCGTGGCGACAGGCGCCTACACCACCGGCGCCTTCGGCTGGTTCCGGCGCCGCATCGTGCCCGTCGGGAGCTTCATCGTGGCGACGCGACCGCTGACGGACGCCGAGATCGCGGGCGTGATGCCGCGCGAGCGCACCTGCGTGACCTCGATGAACATCGGCAACTATTTCCGGCTCTCTCCCGACCGACGGCTGATCTTTGGCGGACGGGCCCGCTTCTCGGCCGTGTCGAACCAGCAGTCGGACGCGAAGAGCGGCGCCATCCTGCAGGCGAGCCTGGCCAACCTCTTCCCGCAGCTCGCCCACGTGGACATTGACTATTGCTGGGGCGGCCTCGTCGACATGACCAAGGACCGCTACCCGCGGGCCGGCCGCAACGAGGACGGGCTCTGGTACGCGATGGGCTATTCGGGCCACGGGGCGCAGATGTCGAGCTACATGGGCTCGATGGTGGCGGACGCCATCCTGGGCAAGGACGACCGGAACCCGGTGAAGGGCCTGAGCTGGCCGGCCGTGCCAGGCCACCTGGGCCAGCCCTGGTTCCTGCCGCTGGTCGGGCTCTACTACAAGATCCTCGACCGCTTCCAGTAAGCGCGCCTGGGTTCAACAAAAAGGGCGGCCCGAGGGCCGCCCTTTTTCGTTCAGTCCAGGCCGCCGATGTGGAAGCTCTTGATCTCGAGATATTCCTCAATGCCGACCTGGGCGCCTTCGCGGCCGAGGCCGGACTGCTTCACGCCGCCGAAGGGCGCCACTTCGGTTGAGATGGCGCCAGTGTTGAGGCCCACCATGCCGAACTCGAGCGCTTCGCCCACGCGCCAAGCCCGCTTCAGGCTCTCCGTGTAGAAATACGCTGCGAGCCCGTACGGCGTGCCGTTGGCGATGGCGAGCGCCTCGGCCTCCGTGTCGAACCGGAAGAGCGGAGCCACCGGGCCGAAAGTCTCCTCGCCGGCCAGCAGCATGTCCGTGTTGGCGCCGCCCAGCACGACCGGGGTCGTGTAGAAGCCGCCCCTGGGCGCAGGCGCCCGGGAGGACAGGGCCCGCGCGCCCTTGGCCAGGGCATCCGTCACGTGCCGCTCGATCTTCTCCAGCGCGGCCGCATTGATCATCGGTCCGATGTCGACCCCCGCCTCCGTGCCGTGTCCGACCTTCATGGCGGACACCCGGGCCGAAAGCCGTTCCGCAAAGGCGTCATAGACGCCGGACTGCACGAGGATGCGGTTGGCGCACACGCAGGTCTGGCCGCCGTTGCGGAACTTGGAGGCGATCACGCCCTCCACCGCCCGGTCGAGGTCCGCATCTTCGAACACGATGAACGGCGCATTGCCGCCGAGTTCGAGGCTCAGCCGCTTGATGCTGTCCGCGGCCTGCCGCATGAGCAGCGCGCCGACGCGGGTCGAACCGGTGAACGAGATCTTCCGGACGGTCGGGTTGCCGGTGAGCTCCGCGCCGATCGCGGCGGGCATGCCCGTCACGATGTTGATCACCCCGGCCGGGATGCCGGCCCGCTCGGCCAGGGCCCCGAGCGCCAGGGCCGAGAAGGGCGTGAGGTCGGAGGGCTTGATCACCACGGTGCAGCCGGCTGCGAGCGCAGGGGCGACCTTGCGGGTGATCATGGCGTTCGGGAAGTTCCAGGGCGTCACGATCCCGCAGACGCCGACCGGCTCCTTCAGCACCAGGATGCGCCGGTCGAGCGTCGGGGACGGAATCGTGGTCCCGCCGATGCGGCGCGCCTCCTCGGCGAACCACTTCACGAAGGACGCGCCATAGCGGATCTCGCCCTGCGCCTCCGCCAGGGGCTTGCCCTGTTCGGTGGTGAGGATGAGCGCGAGCGCCTGGAGGTTCTCGAGCATCAGCGCGTGCCAGCGCTCCAGCAGCGCCGCGCGCTCCCCTGGGTCTTGGCCCGCCAGGGACCGAAGGCCTCCGCCGCGGCCTCGATCGCGTCGCGCGTGTCCTGGCCGTCGGCGTCCGGGACGGTCCCGATCACCTCGCGGGTGGCGGGATCGGTGACGTCGATGGTCGCGCCGCTGCCCGCGTCGCGCCAGGCGCCGGCGATCAGGCATTTCTGCCGCAGCAGCCCCGTGTGGCTCAGCATGTCGGATCTCCTTCGTTCAGAGCGCCGCCAGCAGGGCGGCTGTGATCGCCTCGGTGCGGTCCTTGCCCGGGACGGCGCCGACGCCCGACGCGGTCGTGCGCTCGATGGCCGCCATAAGCGCCCGCGCGGCTTTAGATCCGGTCGGCGGGATGTGGTCGCTGGACCGGCCATAGCGGTTGACCCAAGCATCGCCGGCCCTATGCGGCATTTTGCGTCGAACCGAAGCCGCCCCGCGGCAGATCGCGCCGAAATGCGGCCGAGCGGCGGAGTCCGCGTCCTCCGGAGCGCCCAGGACACCTAAATCGACGGAATGTGCCGACTAATCGGCGATCCGCAGCGCATGATGCGGCGCTGCTTGGGATACAAGACGGAGGGGCGCTGAGGCAGGGTGGGCACGCTGGTGACGGGTGCGACGGACGAGCTGACGATCGAATCCTACCGCATGCGGATCGCGGACATCCGCGATGTCGAACTGGAGCAGTTGCATGCGCTCTCGATGGCGGTCCGCTGGCCCCACCGCGGGGCGGATTGGGAGATGCTGCGCGGCTTCGGACAGGGCGTCGCCGCATGCGACGAGATTGGACGCGTCTTCGCCACCGCCATGTGGTTCGACCATGGGGACGACTTCGCCACCATGGGCATGCTGATCACGTCGCCCAGGCTCCAGACCCATGGCGCCGGACGCTGGCTGATGGAGCACGTCATCGCCCGCACGAGGCCGCGCCGGCTGGGCCTCAACGCCACGCGCCCGGCCATGCCGCTCTACAGATCCATGGGCTTCAAGGTGGAGGCCACCGTCTTCCAGTGCCAGGGCGAGGCCCTCGCGCCGCCGCGCGTCGAGGCGCCTGGGGCCCTTCGTCGGGTCAGGGCCGGCGACGCGGCGGCGGTGCTCGCGCTGGACCGGGAGGCCTTCGGGGCCGACAGGCTTCGCTTGCTCGAGCTGCTCCTGCCTCAATCGACGGGGCTCGTGCTCGAGCGCGGCGGGGACGTGGTCGGCTACGCCCTGTGCCGGCCGTTCGGCCGGGGGCACGTGATCGGGCCGCTCGTCGCGCGCAACGACGAGGACGCCGCCGCGCTCGCAAGCCCCCTGATCGCCGAGCACGCCGGCTCCTTCGTTCGCCTGGACACCCGCAACGAAACAGGTCCCTTCGCAGAGCTGCTCGTCCGGTCGGGCCTGCCGGTCTTCGACACGGTCACGACCATGTCGCTCGGTCCCGGGCCGTGGCTCCGGACGCCTGACGCGGGGGGAACCCCACGGGTCTACGGATTGGCGAGCCACGCGCTCAGCTGAGGATCGCCCGAAGGCACGCGCACACCTCGGCGGGCGAGAAAGAACGTGGCGGCCGTCCCCATGAAGCCGCCGCCGAGCACGATCACGTTCATCGCCTTCTCCAGGCCGCGCGGAATTCCGAGCTGGCAAGCTGCCGCTCCCACCTGATCGCGTCAAAGTTGGGAATCGAGGCGCCCCATAAGCGCGGCCTATGGGGCGACACGCCCAGCCCAGCTCATAATGCGGGCATGAGGCACACCAGATCGGCATGCCCGATGGTTTCGACGTGAATGTCGTGGTGCGGTTGGTTGTTCATGGCGATGCCCAGCGAGACTTCGCCGGCGCGCAGCATGTCCACGATGTGGCGGAAAGCACATTCGGGAAGGCTGTCGCGCGCCGGACGCTTCGCCCGGCGCGCGGTTCGCAGGCCGCAACTCGGCCGGCGGGAGACACGGCGAAACGACGAGAACCGAAACCGATCAGGAATCGGAACCTGTCCTCCAGCCTCCCTCGATGGGGATCCCCGAGCTGAGGCCATGTATGTGATCTTGAGAGGGAAAGTGGCGGGAGTGACGGGGCTCGAACCCGCGGCCTCCGGCGTGACAGGCCGGCGCTCTAACCAACTGAGCTACACCCCCGCGAGGCGAACCGTCGAAGCAGTCCGCTGCGGTGGCGCTGATCTACGGGAGCCCCCCTCCCCTGTCAACAGCCTCGGCGCAAATTTCACGCGCCGGGAGCCGCGGGCTGGGGAGCGGCGGCCTCCTCCGTCCGGCCACTCTGCGGCTCAGGCCTGGATTCCGCTTGAATCCGCAAGGCGCGGAGCGCGTTAACGATAACCGCGACGTCGATGCCCTCCTGCAGGAGCGCCCCTTCAAGGGGACTCAGGTAGCCCAGACTGGCGGCCACCATGCCGGCCAGGGAGAGCCCCATGCCGGCCCAGACGCTCTGCAGCGCGATTCGACGGGAATGGCGGGCGATGAGAATCGCCGAGGGCAGCCTGTCGAGGTCATCGACCAGGATGACCGCATCCGCCGCCTCCGAGGCGGCTGCCGCGCCGCGGGCTCCCATGGCGACGCCCACGTCCGCCGCAGCGAGGGCCGGCGCGTCGTTGACGCCGTCGCCCACCATGACGGTCGTCCCGCGCCCATGCTCGCGGCGCACCGTGTCCACCTTCTCGGCCGGACTCGCGCCGGCGATGACCAGGTCCACGGGCAAGCCTTTGACCGCGGCGTTCGCCACGGCGGGCGCGTCGCCCGTGACCAGCACGATGCGGGAAACGCCGCTTCGGCGCAGCCGCGCCAGCGCCCTCGCCGCCTCCGGGCGGACCACGTCCGCCAGGGTGATCGCCCCGGCTACGCGGCCGCCGATTCCCACATAGGCCGTCATGCCGCGCTCGCCGCCCCGGGCGCGCCGCGACTCGGCCCAGGACCGATCGGCCGCATGGGCGGCCACATGGTCATAGGCGCCGACGGCCACGCGCCGCCCCTGCACCTCGCCGGTCAGACCCGCGCCGTGCGCTTCCGATACCGCCCGCGGCGGCGCCAGCGCGCGCCCCTGCCGGCGCGCATGCTCGGCGATGGCGGCGGACACCACGTGCGACGAGCCCTGAGAGAGCGCGCCAGCGGCCGCGAGGATCTCGTCCGGCGTGAAATCCTCGTGGGCGTCGATCCCCACCACCATGGGCGTCCCGACAGTGAGCGTGCCAGTCTTGTCGAACAGCAGCGCCGTGACGCGGGAAAGGCGCTCGAGCACGCCAGCGTTCTTGATGAGCACGCCGGCCCGGGCGCATCGGGACATCCCGGCTACGATGGCGACAGGAACCGCCAGGATCAGCGGGCACGGCGTCGCCACGACGAGCACGGCCAGCATCCGGACCGGGTCATGGGTGACGAGCCAGGTTCCCCCGGCCAGGGCCACGGTGAGCCCCAGGAACGCCATGGCGTAGCGGTCGGCGAGGCGAGCCATGGGCGCCCGGGACTGCTGGGCGGCCGACACCATGCGCACGATGCCCGCATAGGCGCTCTCGGAGGGCCTGCGGCTCGCCACCATCTCGAAGGCGCCTCCGGCGTTGGCGCAGCCGCTGACGAACTCGGCGCCGGTCGGCGCCCGGACCGGCAGGGATTCGCCCGTCATGGCGGATTGGTCCAGGAGAGCCTCGCCATCGGCGACGACGCCGTCGGCCGGCGTGACGTCGCCAGGCCGCACCAGCAGCCTGTCGCCGGCCTCGACCGACCCAAGGGGAACCTCCTCCAGCTTTCCGCCGCGAAGGCGCCAGGCGCTTCGGGGCGCACGGGCGAGCAGCGCCGTCATATCGCGCCCCGCCCGCCGCTCGGCGAAGGCCTCGAGCATGGACCCGCCGGCGTACATCAGGGCCACCACGGCGGCGGCGAGCGTCTCGCCAAGGACGAGCGCCCCCGTCATGGACAGGGCCGCCACGATGTCGAGGCCGAACTCGCCGCGCCAGAGGCTGACCACGATGGAGACGACGAGGCCCGCCAGCACCACTGCGGCTCCCGCCGCCCAGGCGAGGCTCGCCTGCTCCGGACGCCCGACCAGGGTCAGGACCAACCCTGTGGCCAAGCCGAGCACGGCGACGGCGAACAGGGCGCGGGTGACGTGGACGGACTGCATGCGGCCTCCCGAGGGCCAGCATGGAGGGTGCGCGAGGAAAGCGCCATGCTCTGGCTCAACCGGGCCCATGGCGCGCATGCGCCAGGGCCGCCGCGCAGCTTGGCGCGGCCTTGGCGGAGGCGCTGATCACGACGGGCGATGGTGGGCGGTGAGGGACTCGAACCCCCGACATCCTCGGTGTAAACGAGGCGCTCTACCAACTGAGCTAACCGCCCCCGAACCGGCCGCAGGCGCGCCGGAGGCGCCGCCGCGTGGGCGGCCCCTTATGACAACCCCGCCCGGCGGGCGCAAGCGCCGGCCGAGACGGAACGGGCCGGCCGCAGAGGGCCGGCCCTGAACGCGCGGCGCGCGTGCGCCGCGTCGCGCCTCAGCCGTTGAGGGCGGCCTTGAGGCCGGCGCCGGCCTTGAACTTCGGAGCCTTGGAGGCCTTGGTCTTGATGGTCTCGCCCGTGCGCGGGTTGCGCGCCTCGCCGGCGGGACGGTCGGTGACGAGGAAGGTGCCGAAGCCGACGAGGCGAACTTCCGTCCCGCTCTTCAGCGTGTTCGTGATCGCATCGAGAACAGCGTCGACAGCCGCAGCGGCCTGGTTCTTGTTGAGGTCCGCCTGCTCCGCGACGGCGGCGACGAGATCGCCCTTGTTCATCGGTTTCTCCTCTGAAATCTCTCGCGTCGATTCGAACGACGCCGATGGGTTTTTTCAGGTCGGGCGCCCCGGCGCAAGCGCCGTTCGCCGAAAATCTGAGGGATTCTCTAGGTTTTCTATAAGAGAAGGGCCCGCGAGCAAGCTCGCGAGCCCTCAAATGTCAGTTCCTGCAGCGGAAAAGGTCGTGACTTAGTGCGCGACCATTCCGGAGGTGTCCTCCTCGCCCGCGGGCTTGGCCCGCACGGCGGTGAGGTCTTCTTCCCACTCGATCCGCTGCGGCTGGCGCACCAGGGCATGCCGGATGACCTCGTCCATGCGCGAGACGGGCACGATCTCGAGACCGTTCTTCACGCTGGCCGGGATATCCGCCAGGTCCTTGGCGTTCTCCTCCGGGATCAGCACCTTCTTGACGCCGCCGCGCAACGCCGCAAGGAGCTTCTCCTTGAGGCCGCCGATGGGCAGCACCCGCCCGCGCAGCGTCACCTCGCCCGTCATCGCGATGTCGTGGCGCACCGGGATGCCGGTGAGCACGGACACGATGGCGGTCGCCATGCCGATGCCGGCCGACGGGCCGTCCTTCGGGGTCGCCCCCTCCGGGACGTGGACGTGGATGTCGCGCCGGTCGAAGAGCGGCGGCTCGATGCCGAAGTCCACCGCCCGCGAGCGGACATAGGACGCCGCCGCCGAGATCGACTCCTTCATCACGTCCTTGAGGTTGCCGGTCACGGTCATCTTGCCGCGGCCGGGCATCATGACGCCCTCGATGGTCAGCAACTCGCCGCCCACCTCGGTCCAGGCCAGCCCGGTGACCACGCCCACCTGGTCCTCCTCCTCCGTCTCGCCGTAGCGGAACTTCGGCACGCCGAGGAAGTCGGGAAGATTGGCCGTGGTGACGACCACCTTCTTCTTCTTCGACAGCATGATCTCCTTGACCGCCTTGCGGGCGAGGTTCTGGAGCTCACGGGTCAGGTTGCGGACGCCCGCCTCCCGCGTGTAGCGGCGGATGAGCATCAGCAGCGCGTCGTCCTCGATCGCCCACTCCTTCTCCTCCAGGCCGTGCTTCTTGACGGCCTCGGGGATCAGGTGGCGCTTGGCGATCTCCAGCTTCTCCTCTTCGGTGTAGCCGGCGATGCGGATGACCTCCATGCGGTCCAGCAGGGGCGGCGGGATGTTGAGCGTGTTCGCCGTCGTCACGAACATCACGTTCGACAGGTCGTAGTCGACCTCGAGGTAATGGTCGTTGAACGAGCTGTTCTGCTCGGGATCCAGCACCTCCAGCAGCGCCGAGGACGGATCGCCGCGGAAATCCATGCCCATCTTGTCGATCTCGTCGAGCAGGAAGAGCGGATTCTGCGTCTTCGCCTTGCGCAGGCTCTGGATGATCTTGCCCGGCATGGAGCCGATATAGGTGCGCCGGTGGCCGCGGATCTCGGCCTCGTCACGCACGCCGCCGAGCGACATGCGCACGAACTCGCGACCCGTCGCCTTGGCGATCGACTTGCCGAGCGAGGTCTTACCGACGCCCGGAGGGCCGACGAGGCACAGGATCGGGCCGGTGAGCTTGTTCGAGCGTCCCTGGACGGCCAGGTACTCGATGATCCGCTCCTTCACCTTCTCCAGGCCGTAGTGCTCGGCGTCCAGAAGCTCCTCGGCGCTGGCGAGGTCCTTCTTGACCTTCGAGCGCTTGCCCCAGGGCAGCGACAACATCCAGTCGAGATAGTTGCGGACGACGGTCGCCTCAGCCGACATGGGCGACATCTGGCGGAGCTTCTTCATCTCCGCCTGCGCCTTGTCGCGGGCTTCCTTCGTCAGCTTGGTCTTCTCGATGCGCTCCTCGAGCTCGGCGAGTTCGTCCTTGCCGTCCTCGTCGCCCAGCTCCTTCTGGATCGCCTTCATCTGCTCGTTGAGGTAGTACTCGCGCTGGGTCTTCTCCATCTGGCGCTTGACGCGCGAGCGGATGCGCTTCTCCACCTGCAGCACGGAGATCTCGCTCTCCATGAAGCCCAGAACCTTCTCGAGCCGCTTGGAGACCTCGGTGATCTCGAGCACGTCCTGCTTGTCGGTGATCTTCACCGCCAGGTGGGACGCGATCGTGTCGGCGAGCTTGGAATAATCGTCGATCTGTCCGACGGCCGCGACGACCTCGGGCGAGACCTTCTTGTTGAGCTTCACGTAGCTCTCGAACTCGGAGACCACGGAGCGCGCGAGCGCCTCGGCCTCGATCTTGTTCGGGATCTGGTCGGCGAGCGCCTCGGCCTCGGCCTCGTAGTAGTCCTCGGACCGGACGTACTGGCGCACCTTGGCGCGGCCCACGCCCTCGACCAGCACCTTCACGGTGCCATCGGGCAGCTTGAGCAGCTGCAGCACGCTGGCGAGGGTGCCGATGGCGTGGATCGCATCCGTCGCCGGATCGTCGTCGGCGGCGTTCTTCTGGGTGGCGAGCAGGATCAGCTTCTCGCTCTTCACCACCTCCTCGAGAGCCTTGATGGACTTCTCGCGGCCGACGAAGAGCGGCACGATCATGTGCGGGAAGACGACGATGTCACGCAGCGGCAGCACCGGAAACACATCAACCGCACCGGGCTCGATCTGCGGACGCTGTCTGGGAGTCGTCATAGAAGGGGTCATCCTTTCTGGTGCGCTCGCGAGGGCTCCCGACGGGCAGCCCGGCGAACGAGAAAGCGACGGCGCGAGGGATTGCGATCGCCGCTGGCGCACCCGGCTCCTCCAGAACCGCTTCCCACTCGGGAAACGGCCTGTTTGGCATGAGCGAACCGGCTGTTGTCGTTAGCCATCAGATGGTTGTGCAACGGCCCATCTTCAAGCCGGAAGGGAGCCCTGGCGCCCGCGGGGAGCGCCAGGACTGGTTGGGCGTCAGGCGCTGGAGGCGGCCTGCTCGTTGGCCTTGTCCGAGTAGATATAGAGCGGACGAGCCTTGCCTTCGATGACCTCGGGGCCGATCACCACCTGTTCGCAGCCCTCGAGGCTGGGCAGGTCGTACATCGTCTCGAGCAGGATGCCCTCCATGATGGAGCGCAGGCCGCGGGCGCCCGTCTTGCGCTCGATCGCCTTCTTGGCGATCAGCGACACCGCCTCGTCCGCGAAGGTGAGCTCCACGTCCTCCATCTCGAAGAGGCGGGCGTACTGCTTCACAAGCGCGTTCTTCGGCTCGGTGAGGATCTTCTTCAGCGCGGGCTCGTCGAGGTCCTCGAGCGTCGCGATCACCGGCAGGCGGCCGACGAACTCGGGGATGAGGCCGAACTTCAGCAGGTCCTCAGGCTCGACCTCGCGGAAGATCGCGCCGGTGCGGCGGTCGTCCGGGGCCTCGACCTTGGCGCCGAAACCGATCGACGTGCCCTTGCCGCGGGCGGAGATGATCCGCTCGAGGCCGGCGAAGGCGCCGCCGCAGATGAACAGGATGTTCGTGGTGTCGACCTGCAGGAACTCCTGCTGCGGATGCTTGCGGCCGCCCTGCGGAGGCACGGAGGCGACGGTGCCTTCCATGATCTTCAGCAGGGCCTGCTGCACGCCCTCGCCCGACACGTCGCGCGTGATGGACGGGTTGTCCGACTTGCGGGAGATCTTGTCGATCTCGTCGATATAAACGATGCCGCGCTGGGCGCGCTCGACGTTGTAGTCGGACGCCTGGAGCAGCTTGAGGATGATGTTCTCGACGTCCTCGCCCACGTAACCGGCTTCGGTCAGGGTCGTGGCGTCGGCCATCGTGAACGGCACGTCCAGGATGCGGGCCAGCGTCTGGGCCAGCAGCGTCTTGCCGGAGCCGGTGGGGCCCACGAGCAGGATGTTGGACTTGGCCAGCTCGACGTCATTGTGCTTCGTGGCGTGGTTCAACCGCTTGTAGTGGTTGTGCACGGCGACGGAGAGCACCTTCTTGGCGTGATCCTGGCCGATGACGTAATCGTCCAGAACCTTGCGGATCTCCTTCGGGGTCGGAACCCCGTCGCGGGACTTCACCAGCGAGGACTTGTTCTCCTCGCGGATGATGTCCATGCACAACTCGACGCACTCGTCGCAGATGAACACCGTCGGACCCGCGATGAGTTTGCGGACCTCGTGCTGGCTCTTGCCGCAGAACGAGCAGTACAGCGTGCTCTTGGAATCACCGCTGCCGACTTTGCTCATGGCGAACCTCCACTCGATCGAGAGCCGGACGGCAGCCGCGCGGCTCGTTCGATCAGGTTATGGGGCGCAAGGTGAAGAAACGGTAGTTCCGCCACCCCGTGACCCCAGGGACATATCCCCGTCTGGCGCCGAACCATGTCGGATTCGGGACCATGCCTGCCGATGCAAACATGGCGCCCGCCGGGGATCAATAGCGTGCATCCCGGATGCGGGACGCCGACCACAGGACACAAACCAGCGTAAAAGCCCGTCTGTTCCATCGGTTAGTTTGAGGGCGCGCGCCAAGCGCGCAATGCGCCCGAAAGGCGAAATCGCGCCCTTGTGTCGCGCATGTGACTGTTATGTCCTTGCACGGCGGTTCTCGGCGGGCGCCCGGCCCGCCTCATTCCGGCACAGAACAGGCGCGCCTGAAGGGCCTCAGGCCGCCGTGGTGTCCACCGGCCGCTTCTCCATGACCTGGTCGACGATGCCAAAGGCCTTTGCGCCCTCCGCGGTCATGAAGTTGTCGCGCTCGAGGGCCTCCTCGATCGCCTTATAGTCCTTGCCGGTGTGCTTCTCGTAGATCTCGTTGAGACGGCGCTTCAGGCCCTCGACCTCGCGGGCGTGGATGAGGATGTCCGTCACCTGGCCCTGGTAGCCGCCGGACGGCTGGTGAACCATGATGCGGGCGTTCGGCAGCGCGAAGCGCATGTCCTTCTCACCGGCCGCCAGCAGGAGCGAGCCCATGGAGGCCGCCTGGCCAATGCAGAGCGTCGACACCGCGGGGCGGATGAACTGCATCGTGTCGTAGATGGCCAGGCCCGAGGTGACGATGCCCCCGGGCGAGTTGATGTAGATCGAGATCTCCTTCTTCGGGTTCTCGGATTCAAGGAACAGCAGCTGGGCTACCACCAGGGAGGCCATGTTGTCCTCGACCGGCCCGGTCAGGAAGATCACGCGCTCGCGCAGCAGGCGGGAATAGATGTCGAACGCGCGCTCGCCGCGGTTGGACTGCTCCACGACCATGGGCACGAGCATGTTGTTGTAGACTTCGATCGGATCGCGCATGGCCGTGCTCTTCAAGGAAAGGGGTAAAGGAAGGCGCGCCGGGGACCCGGCGACGCATCCCAACATAGTGACCCGAACCGCCTGCGCAAAGGGGCGCCGGCGGACGGAGTGAACGAAGCCTCACCAGCAAAACAGGCGGCCGTGTGGCCGCCTGTCGTTTCAGTAGCCGTCCTTGCGAGGAGCGAAGCGACGAAGCAATCCAGGGGCGACCTGGGGCCAGACTGGATTGCTTCGCTGCGCTCGCAATGACGGTGGGTCGAGGACCCTCACTCCGACGCGTTGGTCTGGGGCGTGTCGGAGGCCGGCTCGGCGGCCTCGGCCTTCTTCTTGGAGGCGCGGGCCTTCTTGGGCTTGTCCTCCGCGGACGCCGCAGCGGCCGGCTTCTCGTCCTCGTCCTCAGCCATCAGCTCTTCCTTCGAGACCTTCTTCTCGGTCACGTTGGCGGAGCCCAGGATGTGGTCGACGACCTTCTCCTCGAAGATCGGGGCGCGGATCTCGGCGAGCGCCTGCGGGTTCTTCCGATAGAAGTCCCACACCATGCGCTCCTGGCCGGGGAACTGGCGGGCGCGCTCGACGAGAGCCTGCGAGACCTCCTCGTCGGACACCTGCACCTGCGCCTTCTCGCCGATCTCGGCGAGCACGAGGCCGAGGCGGACGCGGCGGGCCGCGATCTTCTCGTACTCGGCGCGAGCCTCCTCCTCCGTGGTGTCCTCGTCCGCGAAGGTCTTGCCCGACTGCTGCATGTCGGCCTGGACCTGGCGCCAGATATTGTCGAACTCCTGGGACATCAGGCTCGGCGGCAGGTCGAACGCGTACTGGGCGTCCAGCGCGTCCAGCAGCTGGCGCTTCAGCTTGCGGCGGGACACGGCCGTGTAGTCGCGGGAAATGGCCTCGGTCAGCGCGGTCTTGAGCGCGTCGAGGTTCTCCATGCCGAACTGCTTGGCGAACTCGTCGTTGATCTCGACAGCCTGGGGCGCCTGCACGTCCTTCACCGTGGTGGCGAACTGCGCCTCCTTGCCGGCGAGGTGGGCCGCGCCGTACTCGGCCGGGAACGTGGCGGTGATCGTCAGCTCCTGGCCCTTGGCGGCGCCGATCAGCTGCTCCTCGAATCCGGGGATGAAGCCGTTGGAGCCGATGTCGACCGGGACGTCCGTGCCGGCGCCGCCCTCGAACGGCGTGCCGTCGATGGAGCCGACGAAGTCGACGATCACGCGGTCGCCCTTCTCGGCCTTGGCGCCCTCCTCCTTCGAAGAGAACTGGCGATTCTGCTGGGCCAGGCGCTCAAGCGCCTCCTGCAGCTCGCTCTCCGGGACCTCGTAGGTCTCGCGGGTGACAGACAGGCCGGCGAAGTCCTGGATCTCGAACTTGGGCAGCACCTCGAGCGAGACCTTGTAGGACAGGTCGCCCTTGGCCTCCATGGCCGCCTCGACCTCTTCCTTGCTCTCGGGGAAGACGATCTGCGGCTCGAGGGCGAGCTTCAGGCCCTGGTCCTCGACGATCTTGCGGTTGGTCTCGTTGACCAAGTTCTGCAGCACGTCGGCCATCACCGAGCGGCCGTAGACGCGGCGCAGGTGGCCGACCGGCACCTTGCCGGGGCGGAAGCCGTTGATGCGCACCTTGTCCTTGAGACCGACGAGCTCGTTGGTGAGGCGCTCCTCGAGATCCTTCGCCGGGAGAACGACGGTGAACTCGCGCTTCAACCCCTCCGAGAGTGTTTCCGTGACCTGCATAGCGTGACGTGCCTTCGAGCGTGAATTGGAGCAAGGGTACGCGGGAGCATGGGCCGGAGCCCACGGCGCCTCCTCAAGCCGCGCTGCGAAGCGCGTTTGGCGGCGACCTGGTGCGGGCGGAGGGACTTGAACCCACACGACTTGCGTCACTGGAACCTAAATCCAGCGCGTCTACCAGTTCCGCCACGCCCGCATGAGGGCGACCGCGCCCCACCGCGGAGCAGATGCCCCGACGGGTGCGGCTCTATACCATGCAAACGCCCGGACGCCAGCGAAAAGATGGCGTATCCTCCGCAAGGCGCCGTGCGCCAGCGAGCCTTCGCAAAACGGTCACTCGCGCTTCGCCGCGACGCATGGCACAAGAGCGCTGGGGCGCTTCGCCTCGGCTGGGATCCGTATTCGCTCATGATTGGAGCGCCTCCTTCGCTGCACGTTTCGCGCCGCGGCCTGCTGCAGGCCGCCGGGGCGGCGCTCGTGCTGCCTGCCTCCTCGACACGCCTCCTGGCCCAGGCCGCCGCGCCGGCCGCGGGCGCCGCGACCAAGGCGGACGGCCTGCCCACGGCCCTGCTCGAGGCCAAGCCGGCCGTGGCCGAGCTTGAGCCCGGCGCGCCCACGGACATCTGGGGCTTCGGCGGCCGCACCCCAGGGCCAGAGCTGCGCATCCGCAAGGACGAGCCGTTCCGGGCCAAGCTTGTGAACAGCGCCACCCAGCCGCTTTCCGTGCACTGGCACGGCATGCGGATCGCCAACGACATGGACGGGGTGGCCGGACTGACCCAGGAGGCCGTGGCGCCTGGCGCGAGCGCGGAGATCACCTTCACGCCGCCGGACGCCGGCACCTTCATCTACCGCCCGCTGACGCCGGGGCTGACCGCCGAGCAGACCGAGCGCGGGCTCGCGGGCGTGGTGGTGGTGGAAGACGCATCCGGGGCGCAGCCCGTCGACATCGATCGCGTGTGCGCCGTCGACGACTGGCGCCTGACCGACGAGCATCAGCTGGACTCCTTCACGAGCGTGGAGGAGCGTTCCGGCTTCGGGCGGCTGGGCAACGTGCTCACCGTCAACGGCCTGCGGGCTCCTCAGAAGCTCACCGTCCCGCCCGGCGCCCGGGTGCGGATCCGGCTCGCCAACCTGTGCAACGCGCGGCTGATGCGCATCCGCTTCGACGGGCTGAAGGCCTATGTGTCGGCCATCGACGGTCAACCCACCGACACCTTCGAGCCGCTGCGCTCGACCCTGCCCTTCGCCCCGGGCACGCGCTACGACGTGATCTTCGAGGCCGGCGAGGCGGGCTCGGGCGGGGCCGTCACCGCCATGCTCGGCTCGGGCCTGCCGCTTGTGGAGGTCAAGGTCGAGGGCGAGCCCATGTCGCGGCGACGCCCGGCCCTGCCGCCGCTGGCGCCGCTCGGCGAGAACGGCCGGCTGCCGCCCGCCATCCCGCTTCAGAAGGCGCAACGCGCGGACGTCGCGATCGAGGGCGGCGCCAAGCTCGGGCCGGACGGCAAGCCGTCCTACACGGGCGACCCGGCCCGGATCTGGACCATCAACGGCGTCAGCGGGGCGACCTCGGCCGAGAAAGTCGCATCCAAGCCGCTCGTATCTGTCAAGCGCGGCTCCACCGTGGTGCTGGCGCTCGCCAACCGGACAAGCTTCCCGCAGGTGATGCACCTCCATGGGCACAGCTTCCGGCTGCTGCACCCGCTCGATGACGGCTGGGAGCCGTATTGGCTCGACACCGTGATCGTGCCGGAGGGCCAAACGTCCCGCATCGCCTTCGTGGCCGACAACAAGGGCCGGTGGCTGCTGGGCTCCACGGTCCTGGAGCGGCTGGACACGGGCCTCTCGACCTGGATCGAGGTGACCTGACAGGGCGCCCTCCCCCGCCTTGTGGGTCGCGGGAGCCGCGGCTATAAGCCCGCCACCGCACGCCATTCCGCCGCCCGGAAGCAGGCGGCCCATCGCCAATCGGAGAGACCCATGGCCCTCGAGCGCACCTTCTCGATCATCAAGCCCGACGCCACCGAGCGCAACCTGACCGGCGCGGTCAACGCCGTGATCGAGGCCGCCGGCCTGCGCATCGTGGCGCAGAAGCGCATCCGCATGACCCGCCAGCAGGCCGAGACCTTCTACGCGGTCCACAAGGAGCGTCCCTTCTTCGGCGAGCTGGTCGACTTCATGATCTCCGCCCCAGTGGTCGTGCAGGTGCTCGAGGGCGAGAACGCCATCGCCAAGTACCGTGAGGTCATGGGCGCCACCAACCCGGCCAACGCCGCCGAGGGCACAATCCGCAAGCAGTTCGCCAAGTCGGTGGGCGAGAACTCGGTGCACGGCTCGGACGCCGCCGAGACGGCCGCGGTCGAGATCGCGCAGTTCTTTTCGGGCAATGAAATCGTCGGCTGAACCGCAGCCGCGGCGCAACTGAGGGTTCGTTGAACGAATCAACGGCGCTTCGCCGAATGGCGTGGACCTTTTCACCAAGGCCCACGCTGTGCTTATTCGACCAGAGATCGAGAGCCTGCTTCGCCGCTTGTTCGTGCGGCTCCCATTGCGGAGCGATGGGCAGGACCACGCCCCGGCCGATGCGATGGCGGCGGCTATGCCCGCCGCGCGCCGCCGCGCGCCGGCTCATGGCGGCGAGGTATCTCCCATCCTGGCCCAGGTTCGAGAATGGGCGCAGGCCGCCGCCTGGACGAACCAGCCCAGCATGGTTGTGCTCGAACAGGTGATGGCCGCGACCGAAGGGCGGCTGGACGAGGCCTTCGGGGCCGATGCGGGGGACGAGTCCCGGCAGAGCCTGCGGGACCTGTGCCGCCAGGAGGCGTGGCGGATGCTGATGGACATTCGCCGGGCCGCGTGATGTCTTGCGGGGTCGCTTGAATGGCCCCCGACATGAACGCACCAGCCTCCATCGTCCGCAAGAATTCCGTTTGTCCCCATGACTGCCCCTCCGCCTGCGCGCTGGAAGTGGAGGTCATCGACGGCTCCCGTATCGGGCGCGTCTATGGCTCGGCCGAGCAGCGCTACACGGCGGGCGTGGTCTGCGCCAAGGTGGCGCGCTACGCCGAGCGGGCGCATCATCCGGACCGGCTGACCCATCCGCTGCGGCGGGTCGGACCCAAGGGCTCCGGGCAGTTCGAGCGGATTTCCTGGGACGACGCCCTGGACATCGTGGCGCAAAACTTCCTCAAGGCGGAACGGGAGTTCGGCCCGGAGTCAGTCTGGCCCTACCACTACGCCGGCACCATGGGCCTCGTGATGCGCGACGGCATCAAGCGGCTCACCAACGTGAAGCGCTATTCGGGCTTCTACTCGACGATCTGCGTCAATCTGGCCTGGCCGGGTTACATCGCCGGAACCGGCAAGCTCGCAGGCCCGGACCCGCGCGAGATGGGGCTCGCCGACTGCGTCGTGATCTGGGGCACCAACGCCGTCGCCACGCAGGTGAACGTGATGACCCACGCCATCCGCGCCCGAAAGGAGCGCGGGGCGAAGATCGTGGTGATCGACGTCTACCGCAACGCCACCATGAAACAGGCCGACCTCGGCCTCTGCCTCAAGCCGGGCACGGACGGCGCGCTGGCCTGTGCGGTGATGCACGTGCTCTTCCGGGATGGGATGGCGGACTGGGACTACCTCCGCGAATTCACCGACGCGCCGGAGGAGCTGCGCGATCACCTGGCGGGCCGCACGCCGCACTGGGCCTCCGCGATCACCGGGCTTTCCGTCGACGAGATCGAGCAGTTCGCCCATCTGGTGGGGCGCACGCCGCGGACCTATTTCCGCCTGGGCTACGGCTTCTCGCGCCAGCGCAACGGCGCGGTGAACATGCACGCGGCGTCCTGCATCGCGGCCGTGACCGGCGCGTGGAAATACGAGGGCGGCGGCGCCTTCCACAACAACGGCGCGATCTACCACTGGCGCAAGGCGCTGATCGAGGGCCTGGACGCCCAGGACCCCAAGGTCCGCAGGCTCGACCAGTCGCAGATCGGCCGCGTTCTGACGGGCGATCCGGTCGCGCTGCGCGGCGGCCCGCCCGTGAAGGCGCTGCTGGTGCAGAGCACCAACCCGGCCGCCGTGGCGCCCGAGCAGGGGCTGGTGAAGAAGGGCTTCGCCCGCGAGGACCTGTTCGTCTGCGTGCACGAGCAGGTGATGACGGAGACGGCCAGGCACGCCGACATCGTGCTGCCGTCGACCATGTTTACCGAGCACGATGACCTCTACCAGGGCGGCGGGCACCAATACATCATGCTCGGGCCGAAGCTGGTCGACCCGCCCGGCGAATGCCGCTCCAACCACGAGGTGATCAGCGGCATCGCCGCCCGGGTCGGAGCCAAGCACCGCGGTTTCGACATGACTCCGCGCGACATCATCGACTGGACCCTCCAGAACTCCGGCTGGGGGACGCTGGCCGAGCTCGAGGCGGGCAAGTGGATCGATGCCCAGCCCTCATTCGAGCAGTCCCACTACCTCAACGGCTTCGCCTGGCCGGACCGGAAGTTCCGCTTCAAGCCCGACTGGCCCAACGTGCCCTTCGCCAATGACGGCCCGATGGGGCCGATGGACACCATGCCGAAGCTGCCCGATCATTGGGCAGTGATCGAGGACGCGACGCCGCTCTACCCCTTCCGGCTCGCGACCAGCCCGGCGCGCAACTTCCTGAACACGAGCTTCAACGAGACCCCCACCTCGCGGGCCAACGAGCCCCGGCCGACGGTGATGATCCACCCCGACGACGCCGCGGCGCTCAGCATCGCAGATGGCGAGCAGGTGCGGCTCGAGAACGAGCGCGGCTCGGTGCTAATCGCGGCCCGGCATTTCGACGGCGTGCGCCGCGGGGTGCTGATCGCCGAATCGATCTTCCCGGATTCGGCCTACCCGGACGGCAAGGGCATCAACCACCTGACTGGGGCGGATGCGCCTGCTCCTTTCGGCGGAGCCGCGTTCCACGACAATCACGTGCGCGTGTTGAAGGCTTGACGGCGGGCTCGCACCTGCGAAGGGTGAGGTATAAACCTGCCCTAGGGGATTCTCCGCATGCGCCTCGCCGTTCTCGCCGCCGCCCTGTCGCTCGCCTGTTCCAGCGCCGCCTTCGCGGGCGCGTCTTCGTCCAACTTCGGCGAGCCGCAGCCTGATCCCAAGACGCGGAACATGACCCGCTACGAGGCGAAGTTGTGGGTGTTCGACGGCTGCCTCATCAGCCAGTCGCGCCTGCAGGGCACGACGCGCGAGGCGGTGCACTCGCCCTGCAGCTGCTACGCGACCAAGACCATCGACCAGATGACCAAGGCCGAGTTCGATTTCTTCCGTGAGAAGAGCTACTTCGACGACTCGAGCCGCGAAAAGGGCTTCCGCAACCTCGACGCCTGCAAGCTGAAGCGGCCCATGTAAGCGGGCCTGCGCAGTCGCACCCGGCTTGCAGCAACCGTCCTTGCGAGGAGCGCAGCGACGAAGCGATCCAGAAGCGGGCTCCCGCCGCCTGGATTGCTTTGCTTCGATGCGCTCGCGATGACGGCGGGGAGCGCTACCCGACCACGTAGTCCGCGATCATCTTCACGTTCAGCGCCACGAGCACGGCCGCGATGGCGGCGGCTGTCGCGGTGAGCCAGCGGGGGGCCACGAGGGCGCCGAGCTTCCGGCGGGAGGCCGTGAAGATCACCAGCGGGACCACCGCGAACGGCAGCTGCAGGCTCAGCGCCACCTGGGACAGGATGAGCAGCTTGCTCGTCCCGCTCTCCCCGTACCAGATGGTCACCACCGCCGCGGGCACGATTGCGATCAGGCGGGTGACCAGCCGGCGGAGCCAAGGCGCGAGGCGGATGGAGAGGAAGCCCTCCATCACGATCTGGCCGGCCATGGTGGCCGTCACCGTCGAGTTCAGGCCGCAGCCGATCAGCGCGATAGCGAAAAGGGTGGGCGCAAGGGCGCTGCCCAGCAGCGGATGCAGCAGGGTGTGCGCGTCCCCGAGCTCCACCACCTCGTGCCGTCCCGCCCCGTGGAACGCGGCGCCTGCCAATATCAGGATGGACGCGTTGATGGTCAGGGCGAACATCAGCGCCAGCGTCGAATCGATCGTGGCGAACCGGAGCGCCTCGCGCCGCTCCGGCAGGCTGCGGCCATAATCGCGCGTCTGCACGATTCCCGAGTGCAGGTAGAGGTTATGGGGCATGACCGTGGCCCCGATGATGCCCAGCGCCAGGTAGAGCATGTCGGGGTTTGAGACGAGGTCGGTGGTGGGCGCGAAGCCGCGAATGACGGCGCCCCAGTCCGGGCTCGCCATCGCGATCTGGACGGCGAAGCAGGAGGCGATCACGCCGAGCACGGCGATGATGAACGCCTCCACGTAGCGGAATCCGAGCCGCTGCAGGTAGAGCACCAGGAAGACGTCGAGCGACGTCAGCAGCACTCCGAGCTCGAGGGGAATGCCGAAGAGCAGGTTGAGGCCGATCGCCGTGCCGATGACCTCGGCGAGGTCGGTCGCCACGATGGCGAGCTCGGCCAGGAGCCAGAGCGCCCAGGCCACCGGCCCCGGATAGGCGTCGCGACAGGCTTGGGCGAGATCACGGCCCGAGCCGATGGCGAGCCGGGCCGCGAGGGCCTGCAGCACGATGGCCATGATGTTGGACAGCAGCGCGACGAACAGCAGCGCGTAGCCGAATTTGGACCCGCCCGCCAGCGACGTCGCCCAGTTGCCCGGGTCCATGTAGCCGACGGCGACGAGGTAACCCGGGCCCAGGAAGGCGAGCAGGCGCCGCCACGCAGGCCCCGCGCGGCGCACGGCCACCGTGCCGTGCACGTCCGCGAGCGACGCGTCCCCTCGGGCGCGCCGCCACTCCCCTTCCAGCGGTTGCAGCTCCGCGACCCGCTGATCCATGCGACCGTCTCCGCGCGGCCGGAGAAGGCCGCACGATCAATCTGGGTCAGTTGCGAATGATTGGCAAGTGCAGGAGCGCGAAGTTTCTGCCGGCAGGTCCGTCATTGCGAGCGAAGCGAAGCAATCCAGGGGGGCCGGGCGCCGACGACATGAGTTTGCGCCCGGCGGTCCTGGGTTGCTTCGTCGCTGCGCTCCTCGCAAGGACGGGAGAAAATCGCGGCTCTCGCGGGTATCTAGCGGCGAGTCTCCTACCCTGCCGCGGCCGCCTCAGCCTGCGCCTGGGCCTCTACCACGGCCAAAGCTGTCATGTTGACCACGCCGCGGGCCGTCACGGAGGACGTGAGGATGTGGGCGGGGCGGGCCGGGCCGATCATGATCGGCCCCACGGGCAGCGCGTCGGCCAGGATCTTCGTGAACTGGTAGGCGGCATTGGCCGCGTCCAGGTTGGGGAACACCAGGATGTTGGCCTCGCCCTTCAGCCGGGACTGGGGCAGCTTGCGCTCGCGCACCATCTGGGAAAGCGCGGTGTCGCCCTGCATCTCGCCATCCACCTCAAGCTCCGGCGCGCGCTGCTGGATGAGGTCCAGCGCCTGGCGCATCTTGCGGGCGGAGGGCGTATCCGCCTCGCCGAAGTCGGCGTGGCAGACGAGCGCGATCTTCGGTGTGATGCCGAAGCGCGTCACGTGCTGGGCGCAGAGCACCGCCGTTTCGGCGATCTCCTCGGCCGTCGGGTCCGGACGCACATGGGTGTCGGTCAGGAAGTAGTGGCCCTTGGAGGTGATCATCAGCGTCATGGCCGCGAGGCCCTTGACCGCCGGATCGACCCCGATGATGTCGCGGATGAGGCGCAGCTTGGACTGGAAGCGCCCCTCCAGGCCGCAGATCATGGCGTCGGCGTCGCCGCGGATCACGGCCACGCTGGCGATCACCGTGGTCGAGGTCCGCACCAGGGTCCGGGCCGCATCGGGCGTGATGCCGCGCCGGCCGGCCACCTCGCATAGCGTGGCGACGTAGTCGCGATAGCGCGGATCGTCCTCGGGATTGACCACCTGGATGTCCGTGCCCGGGCGGATGGACAGGCCGTAGCGCTTGCAGCGCGTCTCGATCACCGCGGGGCGTCCGACCAGGATCGGCGTCGCGATGCCCTCCTCGATCGCCACCTGGGCGGCCCGCAGCACGCGCTCGTCCTCGCCGTCCGCGTAGATGACGCGCTTCGGCGCCTCCTTGGCGGCCGTGAAGATCGGCTTCATCACGAAGCCGGAGCGGAACACGAATCGCGACAGGCGATCCTCGTAGCCCCGGAAGTCCTCGATCGGGCGCGTGGCCACGCCCGACTCCATGGCGGCGCGGGCCACGGCGGGAGCGATGCGCAGGATCAGGCGCGGATCGAACGGGCTCGGAATCAGCGACTCGGCGCCGAAGGTGGTGACCTCGCCCCCATAGGCGCGGGCCACCACGTCCGAGGGCGCCTCCCGGGCAAGCTTTGCGATGGCCTCGACCGCCGCCTGCTTCATGGCCTCGTTGATGGTGGTCGCGCCCACGTCGAGCGCGCCGCGGAAAATGTAGGGAAAGCAGAGGACGTTGTTGACCTGGTTCGGGTAGTCCGAGCGGCCCGTGCAGATCATGGCGTCCGGCCGCACGGCCTTCGCCTCGTCCGGCATGATCTCGGGGTTCGGGTTGGCCAGCGCCAGGATGAGCGGGTTGGCGGCCATCTTGGCCACCATGTCGGCCTTCAGCACGCCGCCGGCCGAGAGGCCCAGGAACACGTCCGCGCCGGGGATCACCTCGGCCAGCTTCCGGGCGTCGGTCTTCTGGGCGAAGACAGACTTCCAGCGGTCCATCAGGGAGGTGCGGCCCTCGTAGACGACGCCCTCGATGTCCGTGACGAAGATGTTCTCCCGCTTGGCGCCCATGGAAACGAGCAGGTTGAGGCAGGCGAGCGCGGCGGCGCCGGCGCCGGAGGTGACGATCTTCACCTGCGGGAGCGTCTTGCCGGCGATCTCCAGCGCGTTCACCACGGCTGCGGCGACGATGATCGCCGTGCCGTGCTGGTCGTCGTGAAAGACCGGGATCGACATGCGCTCGCGCAGCTGCGCCTCGACTTCGAAGCACTCGGGCGCCTTGATGTCCTCGAGGTTGATGCCGCCGAAGGTCGGCTCCAGCGCCGCCACGACGTCGACGAGCCGGGAGACCTCCTTCTCGCCCACCTCGATGTCGAACACGTCGATGCCGGCGAACTTCTTGAAGAGGACGGCCTTGCCCTCCATCACCGGCTTCGACGCCAGCGCGCCGATGTCGCCCAGGCCGAGGACCGCGGTGCCATTGGAAACCACGGCCACGAGATTCTGACGGGCGGTCAGCTCGGCGGCCTGGGAGGGATCGGCGGCGATGGCCTCGCAGGGGGCGGCGACGCCGGGCGAATAGGCCAGCGCCAGGTCGCGCTGGTTGCCGAGCGGCTTGGTGGCCTGGATCTCCAGCTTCCCGGGCTTGGGCTGCCGGTGATAGACGAGCGCGCCCGAGCGCAGATCGTCCGACATGTTCGACATGTTCGAGGCCATTGTCGCCCTCTTCCCCTCTTGCGACTCCCGGCTGCGCGGGAGCGAGCCCTCATTGCGCCGACCGTAGCGCGCCTGCGCGAGGCGGTCACGGCGCCATGAAGTTCCAACACTTGTTCCGCGGGCGCGATTCAGCTTTCCGCGGAGCGTCCTGCCCGCAGCGCATCGCACGCCGCGATCAATTTTGCCACATCTGAACTCTGCAAGGCGGGGATGAGCTTGGCGATGGACTGGCGGTCGAGTTCCCACCAGCGCGTGCGCATCAATTCCGCCACGGTCGCCTCGTCGAAGCGCATGCGGATCAGCTTGGCGGGGTTGCCGCCCACGATGGCGTAGGGCGGCACGTCCTTCGCCACCACCGCGCGGGCCGCCACGATGGCGCCGGGGCCGATCGTGACGCCGGACATGATGGTCGCGCCCGAGCCGATCCAGACATCCGCGCCGATGACCACGTCGCCCCGGCTGCCATGGTAGGGCGCGTCGGCGGGAGCCTCGGGAAACAGGCTGCGCATGCCGGAAAAGGGATAGGTCGTGACCCAGTCCGTGCGGTGGTTGCCGCCGAGGAAGACCTGGATGCTGTCGGCGAAGGAGCAGAACGGCCCGATCTTGAGGCGCGCGCCGTCGCCCCAGTCGCGGACGCGGATGCGTCCGTAGCTGTAGTCGGCGATCTCCCACCCGCGCTTGGCGGCCTGCGCCTGCAGGTGGACGCGCGTGAGGTTATGCGGGTTGGACCAGCGGGCGATCAGCTTGCGCATGTGGATCGCTCAGCCGTCATTGCGAGCGAAGCGAAGCAATCCAGGGGGACCGGATGCCCAAAATCCTGGATTGCTTCGTCGCTGCGCTCCTCGCAACGACGACAACTTGGATACCGACCCCTCACTCCAGCCCCTCCCGTTTCAGCGCCGTTTCGCCGCGCATCCAGGCGAGCGCGCCGGCGGCGGAACCGCCGTAACGCTCCACGAGGGACCGGCGCAGCACAAGGGCGCCCAGCAACGTCTTGGGCAGGTTCACGGCGAGCGTGCCGCGGGCGGGGTCCCGAAGCCCGTATTTGCGGCTCACATAGGCGCGCGACCAGGCCATGTGCCAGCGGGCCTTGAAAACGCGACCGCGCTTCCGGGCGGTGGACGCGCCGCGGGCGTGGCGGGCGAGCGCATCGTGCACGTGCACCAAGGCGAGGCCGGCGTCCGCCATGCGGCGGCAGAGGTCATCGTCTTCGTAGAAGAGGAAGATGGCCTCGTCGAAGCCCCCGAGCTGGAGAAAGAGCTCGGTGCGGACCAGCAGGGAGGCGCCGGACAGGAAGGGCGCGCAGCAATCGCCCTCCGGGAGCGCCAGCTTGCCGCCGGTGTTCTGGAGATAGGGCGCGAGCAGCGAGGTCGCCTGATAAAAGAAGCGGCCGTCCGGCTCGATGATGCGCGGCGCCAGGAGGCCCGCATCCGGCCAGCGGTCGGCAGCGGCCAGCAGCGCGGCGACCGCCCCTTCGTCGTAGACGAGGTCCGGGTTGGTGAGCAGGCAGAAGGGCGTGCCGGCGGCGCGCACGCCGATGTTCATGGCGCGGCCAAAGCCCTCGTTGCGCGCATTGCGGATCACGCGCGCCCCAGAGCGCTCGGCGAGCTCCAGCGTGCCGTCCGTGCTGGCGTTATCGACCACCAGCACGCCCACGCCCTCCCGCTTCAGCGCGGCGAGGCAGGACGGCAGCACGTGGGCGCTGTCGTAGGTGACGACGACGGCGGTGACGTCGGAGGACTGCGGGCTCACGGGCGCCCTCCCCCACATGGGCCGAGATCCCGGGCGACGCGGCGCCGCCTCTCAGCCGTCATCCCCGGCGGCGCGGAGCGCCGGGAGAGGGATCCAGGGGCAAGGCGCGCCAGCGCCCCTGCATCCCCCTCCCCTCCGCCGCTCCGCGGCTCCGGCCGGGGATGACGGAGAGATTGGGGCAGGATGCCTGAGGGTGGGGCCAGCCTCACTTCTCCTGCACGTTCAGGCGAATGTGCAGTTCGCGCAGCTGCTTGGGCGTGGCCTCGCTGGGGGCCCCCATGAGCAGGTCGAGAGCCTGCTGGTTCATGGGGAACAGCGCCACCTCGCGCAGGTTCTGGGCGCCGACCAGCAGCATGATGATGCGGTCCACGCCGGCCGCCATGCCGCCGTGGGGCGGCGCGCCGTACTGGAACGCGCGGTACATGGCGCCGAAGCGCTCGACGACCGTTTCCTCGCCGTAGCCGGCGATTTCGAAGGCCTTCACCATCGCCTCGGGGCGGTGGTTGCGGATGCCGCCGGAGGCGATCTCGTAGCCGTTGCAGGCGATGTCGTACTGGAACGCCTTGATGGTGAGCGGGTCCTGCGTCTGGAGAGCCTCCAGGCCGCCCTGCGGCATCGAGAAGGGGTTGTGCGAGAAGTCGACCTTCTTGTCGTCCTCGTTCCACTCGAACATGGGGAAGTCGACGACCCAGGCCAGCTCGTAGCGGTTCTCGTCCACGAGGTTGAGGTCAAAACCGACCTTGTTGCGGGCCGAGCCGGCGAACTTCACGAACTTGTCGGGGTCCCCCGCCACGAAGAAGGCGGCGTCGCCGTCCTTCAGGCCGAGCTGCTGGCCGATGGCGGCCGTGCGCTCAGGACCGATGTTGTTGGCGATCGGGCCCGCGCCCGCGCCCTCGCGCCACATCACGTAGCCCAGGCCGGGCTGGCCCTCACCCTGCGCCCACGAGTTCATGCGGTCGCAGAAGGCGCGGCTGCCGCCGCCCGGCGCGGGGATGGCCCACACCTGGTTCTTGGGATCCTCGAGCATGCGCGCGAAGACCTTGAAGTTCGAGCCGCGGAAGTGCTCGGACACGTCCTGCATCACCAGCGGGTTGCGCAGGTCCGGCTTGTCGGAGCCGTACTTGCGCATGGCCTCGGCGTAGGGGATGCGCGGCCAGGGGCTCGGGGTCACGGGCTTGCCGTCGCCGAACTCCTCGAACACGCCGCCGATCACCGGCTCCATGGCGGCGAAGACGTCCTCCTGGGTGACGAAGCTCATCTCCAGGTCGAGCTGGTAGAACTCGCCGGGCAGGCGGTCGGCGCGTGGGTCCTCGTCGCGGAAGCAGGGCGCGATCTGGAAGTAGCGGTCGAAGCCCGCCATCATGATCAGCTGCTTGTACTGCTGCGGGGCCTGCGGCAGGGCGTAGAACTTGCCGGGATGCAGGCGCGAGGGCACCAGGAAGTCGCGCGCGCCTTCCGGCGAGGAGGCCGTCAGGATCGGCGTCTGGAACTCGTTGAAGCCCTGGCCCTTCATGCGCCGGCGCAGCGAATCGATCACCGCGATACGCTTCATGATGTTGTCGTGCAGGCTCTGACGGCGCAGGTCGAGGAAGCGGTAGCGCAGCCGCGTCTCTTCCGGGTAGGGCTGGTCGCCGAAGACCTGCAACGGCAGCTCGGCGGCCGCGCCGAGAACCTCGATCTCCGTGACGAACACCTCGACGGCGCCCGTGGGCAGGTCGAGATTCTCCGTGCCGGCCGGGCGCTTGCGGCACTTGCCGTCGATGCGCACCACCCACTCGGCGCGCAGGCGCTCGGCGTCCTTGAAGGCCGGGGAATCGGGATCCACCACGCACTGGGTCATGCCGTAGTGGTCGCGCAGGTCGATGAAGAGCAGGCCGCCATGGTCGCGGATGCGATGGCACCATCCGGAGAGGCGGACCTCCTGGCCGACGTCGCTCTCCCGGAGCGCGCCGCAGGTGTGGGTGCGATAGCGGTGCATGGGGTCGTCCTGATCCGCGCGGCGAAGCCTGCGCCTTGGTTTTGAAGACGGGCCCAAGGCCCGGAAACGTGCGGCGGAAAAACCCATAGGCTCCCCGCTTTGTCAAGGCGAGCGGAGGGTCGCTCTCCGCCGTCATCCCCGGGCTTGTCCCGGCCATCCACGCGTCGGCCGCCAGCGTGGATCGCCGGGACAAGCCAGGCCATGACGGCCCAGGCTTCCGAGCGGGAGCAAGCGCGCCAATCCCCAGTCCTGCACTGGCCTTTCCGGCCTTCGTGCGATATCAGGCGCACCATGCCTTTGATCACGACGACCGCCGCTCTCGAAGCTGCCTGCTCCCGCCTCGCCAAGCACCCGTTCGTCACCTTCGACACGGAGTTCATGCGAGAGACCACCTACTACCCCAAGCTATGCCTGATCCAGCTGGCGAGCGAGGAGGACGTGGTGCTCGTGGACCCGCTCGCGCCGGAGCTGGATCTCAGCCCCTTCCTGGAGCTGATGCGGAACAAGGCTGTCGTGAAGGTGGTCCACTCCGGCCGGCAGGATCTCGAGATCCTCTGGAACATGGACCAGTGCATCCCAACGCCCCTGTTCGACACCCAGGTGGCCGCCATGGTGTGCGGCTATGGCGACAGCGTGAGCTATGAGCAGCTGGCGCATGACCTCGCCAAGGCGCGGATCGACAAGTCGTCACGGTTCACGGACTGGTCGAAGCGGCCCCTCTCGGAGGCGCAGCTGGTCTACGCCCGCTCGGACGTCACGCACCTGCGGCAGGTCTACCTGGAGCTCGTGAAGAAGCTCGAGGAGTCGGGCAGGACCCATTGGCTCGAGAACGAGATGGAGATCCTGACGTCTCCGTCCACCTACCAGGCCCATCCGGAGGACGCCTGGCAGCGCCTGCGCGGGCGCGTCCGCAAGGCGAAGGAGTTGGCGGTGCTCATCGAGCTCGCCGCCTGGCGGGAACGGGAGGCCCAGAGCCGCGACGTGCCGCGCAGCCGCATCCTCAAGGATGACGCCGTGATGGACGTGGTGACCTCCGCGCCCCGCTCGACGGAGGCGCTGGGCCACCTGCGCTCCATCCCGTCGGGGTTCGAGCGCTCGCGTTCCGGCCAGGACATCGTGGCCGCCGTGCAGCGCGGGCTCGACCGGGACCCCAAGACCCTGCCGCCGCTGGAGCGCGGCCATCGCCGCAACTTCAACCAGGCGACGGTGGAACTCCTTAAGGTGCTCCTCAAGATGACCTGCGAGCAGGAGGGCGTGGCCGCCAAGATCGTCGCCACGGTGGACGACCTGGAGGCGATCGCCGCGGACGACGAGGCCAAGGTGCCGGCGCTGAACGGCTGGCGGCGCGAGCTGTTCGGGGATCGCGCGCTGGCGCTCAAGCACGGGCGGCTTGCGCTGGCGATGAACGACGGCAAGGTCGTGGGCGTGCCTCGCTAGGCGCCCCTTTCAACGCCGCGCCGTAATTCATCAATTTTCATACGGCATTTATCAATCATTCACCGTGACGCGCAATTCTGTCCCAGTAGCGCGGGATCGATGAAACATGAGTGTTGTTGGCAGCGAATTTACGCGCTCGCGCGAGGCGCGCTTCGTCGGCTTGATCAATCAGGAACGCACCACGACCTTCAGGCTCGCCTGCGGCCACTGCGGCGCGGCGTGCGTGCGCAAGGGCGCATGGATCGCCCAAAACCGAGTATTCATGTGCGGCCATTGCTTTCAGGATACGCAGATCGACCTCGTCGCGTTGTCGGCGCCCGCAAGGGAGGACTCCAAGGGCTCTTTCGAGCCTGAGCGGATCTGCCTGCCGCTGGCGCCCCTGCGGCTCGTGCCCAGGCGAGCGTGGCTCTGAAGCAGCGCCTTACCCCACCTGGATATGCGGGGTGCGGCCGATGATGCGGGCGAGCGACTTGAGCCGGTTGAACAGTCGGTCGCTGGCGAGCGCCGCAAACTCTTCCGGCAGGTTCAACTCCAGCAGCCCATGGGCGCAGTGGAGCGGCGTGCGGGGCAGGACGCCCGGCATGGCGGCCGAGATGATGTAGGCCACGCGCATGGCGGCGCCCAGGATGCGGGCGCGGTCGAGCATGCGGGCGGTGGCCAGTTCGCGCAGGCGCGGACTGACCTTTTCGTCCGAAAGCCCCATGTGGCGGTAGGCCACCGCCAGGGCGAGATAGGCGCGGCCGGGGTGGTCGACGCCCGCGAAGCCGGCATGGGCGATGATGTTGAAGGACTGCTCGCCCCGGTAGTCCGGATGGGCGCGCCAGCCGATATCCGCCAGGAGGCAGGCGGCGTGCCGGAGACGCTTGTCCTCCGCCGTCTCGTCCAGGCTGGTGGAGGCCAAGAAGCGGTCGGTCCAGGCGCAAAGCTCCTCGCCGTGCTGCGGCGAGCGCGAGCGCAGGACATTGAGCTCTCGGGCCATCGCCAGCAGCGGGTCCTGCGCCTTGGATTCGTCGTCGAGCTGCTCGAACAGCAGTCCCTCGCGCACGCCCATGGCGCTGATCACGACCTCGCTGGGCTTGGCCAGGCGGATGATCTGCTCCAGCACCAGCGCGCCATAGGCCAGCAGGGGCCGGCGTGCTGCGGAAACCGACTCGATCGAATCCAGCATGTCGGCGTCCACCCGCTCGACCAGCCGGGCGAAGTCCACGGCGTCCCGGGCGGGGATGACGTAGTTGTGCATGACGTGCAGCGGATAGCCCCGCTGGCTCATGTGGAGGCGGGCGAGCGCGCGCCAGGTGCCGCCGACGGCATAGAAGGCCCGACCCTTGCAGGCCTCGATCTGCGGCAGCCCCTCGAAGGCGTCGCGCACCAGCTTGAGCGCCTTCTTGATGCTGCCGCCCGAGCGGTCCTGCAGGGCGAGGCCGCCGAGCGGAAGCGTGACCCCGGAGCCGAGCTTGTGGCCCTTGACCTCGATGAGCTCCAGCGAGCCGCCGCCGAGGTCGCCGACCACGCCGTCCGGCTTCCAGATCCCGGAGACGACTCCCATGGCGGAGAGCTTCGCCTCGCGCTTGCCCGAGATCAGCTCCACCGGCTGGCCGGTGACCTGCTCGCAGCGGGCCAGGAACTCGGCCCCGTTGCCGGCGTCGCGGGCCGCCGCGGTGGCGAGCACCCGCACTTCGGAAATCCGCATGGTGTCGCACAGCACGCGGAAGCGGGCGAGCGCCGCGAGCGCCTTGTCCATGGCGTCCTGGGCGAGCTTGCCCGTGGTCAGGACGTTGCGGCCGAGGCCGCAGAGCACCTTCTCGTTGAAGATGGGCGTGGGCGAGCGCGTCTGCCCCTCGTAGGCGACGAGGCGCACCGAGTTGGAGCCGATGTCGATGATGGCGACGGGCGCGCCGACCTTCAGGCGCCCTTGCGCGTTTTCCGGCATCTGGAAACCTTTGAAATCAAACGTCTGAGGCGCTGGCGAGCACGGATTCGAGGCGCATGCGCTGCGCCGCCAGGCTCTTGGGGCTGGAGCTCTTCAGGGACTTCCCGCGGCCTGACAGGCTGGGGTTCGTCATGAAGTAGCGGTGGGCGTTGAACGGGGTCTCCCCGTCCGCCGGGTGGATGCGCCGGCTCGAGCCGTCCGGCAGGACGGCCCAGCTCTGCTCGTTGTCGAGGAAGTTGGCGAGCATGATCTGGTCGAGCACCTGCTGATGCACGGTCGGGTTGAGGATGGGACACATGGCCTCGACCCGCCGGTCGAGGTTGCGCTGCATCAGGTCGGCGGAGGAGATGTACAGGTGCGCCTTGGGGTGCGGCAAGCCATGGCCGCCGCCGAAGGCGTAGATACGCGAGTGCTCCAGGAACCGCCCGACGATGGACTTCACCCGGATGTTCTCGGAGAGCCCCGGCACCCCCGGGCGCAGGCAGCAGATGCCGCGCACGATGAGGTCCACCTGCACGCCGGCCTGGCTGGCCTCGTAGAGCGCGTCGATGATCTGGGCGTCCACGAGGGCGTTGCACTTTCCCCAGATCGCGGCCGGGCGCCCTGCCCTCGCATGCGCGATCTCGTCCTCAATGTGGGCGAGAAGCTTCTTTTTCAGGGTCAGCGGCGACACCGCCATGCGCTCGAGCTCCGCAGGCTCGGCGTAGCCGGTGATGAAGTTGAAGATGCGCGCCACGTCGCGGGCGATCACCGGGTCGGCGGTGAAGAAGCTGAGGTCGGTGTACACGCGCGCCGTGATCGGGTGGTAGTTGCCCGTGCCGACGTGGCAGTAGGTCACCAGCTGCCCCGCCTCGCGGCGCACCACCATGCTGAGCTTGGCGTGGGTCTTCAGCTCGATGAAGCCGAACACCACCTGCACGCCGGCGCGCTCCAGGTCGCGGGCCCAGCGGATGTTGGCCTCTTCGTCGAAGCGGGCCTTCAGCTCGACGAGCGCAGTCACGCTCTTGCCGGCTTCCGCGGCCTCGGCCAGGGCCTTGATGATGGGGCTGTCCGAGGAGGTGCGGTAGAGCGTCTGCTTGATGGCGACCACGTTCGGGTCGCGCGCCGCCTGGGCAAGGAACTGCACCACCACGTCGAAGGACTCGTAGGGATGGTGGACGATGAGGTCCTTCTGGCGGATGGCGGCGTAGCAGTCGCCGCCATGGTCGCGGATGCGCTCGGGGAAGCGCGGGTTGTAGGGCGTGAACTTCAGGTCCGGGCGGTCGAGCGCCACCAGCTGCGAAAGGTCGTTGAGCGCCAGCATGCCCTCGGTGAGGAACAGCTCCTCGCTCTGGACCCCGAACTCCTCGGCCACGAAGTGGCGGAGGTTCTCCGGCATGGAGGCCTCGACCTCCAGGCGGATCACGGACCCGCGCCGGCGCTGCTTCAGCGCCGTCTCGAACACCCGGACGAGGTCCTCGGCCTCCTCCTCCACCTCGATGTCGCTGTCGCGGATGACGCGGAAACCGCCGAGGCCCCGCACCGTGTAGCCGGGGAAGAGCCGGCCGATGAACAGGGAGATCGCCTGCTCCAGGGCGATGAAGCGCACCGCCCCGGTCTCGGCGAGGTCCGGCAGGCGGATGAAGCGGTCCACCTTGTTCGGCACGCGGATAAGCGCGTTCAGAAGACGCCCGTCGGTGGTGCGGAACAGCTCCAGCGCCAGCGAGAAGCCCAGGTTCGGGATGAACGGGAACGGATGCGCGGGATCGACCGCGAGCGGCGTCAGCACGGGGAAGACGTGATGGAGGAAGAAGTCCTCCAGCCAGGCGCGCTCGTTGCGGGTGACCTCCGGCCCGTCCACGAGGACGATGCCGACGTCGAACAGCGCGTCCCGCAGCTCGCGCCAGCGGCGCTGCTGGTCGCTGGCCAGCGCCGTCACGGCCTCGCCGATGCGGGCCAGCTGCTCCGCCGGGGTCAGGCCGTCCTGCGAGAGCTGCACGATCCCGGACTTGAGCTGCCCACGCAGGCCGGCGACGCGGACCATGAAGAACTCGTCCAGGTTGTTGGCCGAGATCGACAGGAACCGCAGTTGCTCCAGCAGCGGGTGATTGGTGTTGGAGGCCTCCTCCAGCACGCGCCGATTGAAGTGCAGCCAGGAGAGCTCACGGTTGATGAAGCGCTCCGGCGAGACCATGAGCGCCTGCGGGTCGATGGGCTCGGGAGGAGCTTTGGCCGCCTTCGGCGCGGCCTTGGGTTTGGCCGGCGGACGCACCTTCACTTCGGACGGCTTGGCCTCCGCCGGCGCCTTGGCGCGAGCGATGGTTTGTTCGTCCTTCAGGTCCACGCGCCGTCTCCCCTGTTCGCGATCCGTGCTGCTTGTCCCAAGGCTCTACGACAATTCGACGACAGGCAACCTTGACCCAGGTCGTTCAGGAGCCGGATCGCTCCTCCAGCCCGCGCAAAATCTCGGCGGCGAGCGGGCGCGTGATGCGCCGGCCGCGGGCGAGGCCCTCGCGGTCGAGCGCCTCGACCACGGCCTGGGCGGCCGCGATGGAGCGCTCGATGCGCATGGCGATGAACTCGATCACCGCCGTGTCGACCACGATCTGCCGCTCGATGAACATTTTCACCAGCACGGCGCGCACCAGGGCGTCGTCGGGTTCGCCAATCTCGACCGCCGGCGCGAGCCTCAGGCGCGAGACGATGTCCGCCGTGCGCAGGCCCCAGTCGCCCGGCGGCGTCCGGGCCGTGAGCAGCAGGAAGCAGCGTCGCTCCCGGGCCATGTTGAGCAGGTGGAACAGCGCCTCCTCGTGGCCCGTGGCCTGGTCGCAATCCTCGATCACCAGCGCGCCCGCCGAGGCGAGGTGCGGCACGTCCGCGAGCCGCAGGCGCGCGCGCGGGACGGTCCAGGCGTGGCTGCGCGAGGCCCAGATGGCCGCGAGATGCGACTTGCCGGACCCTGGCGGGCCGATCAGCAGCAGGACGGGATCGGGCCATTCCGGCCAGCGTTCGAGGGTGTCGAAGGCGGCCTCGTTGGAGGCGCTGACGAGGAAATCCTCGGCGTCCTGGCGCGCCTCGACCGGCAGGTCGAGGGCGAGTTGCTTGGGCTTGTCGGGCACGGGTCAGGCGTCCGGGGGCAACAGCGGCGGCGCGTGGGGCCGCCCGGTGTAGATCGGGCTCGCCAGATAGCGCTTCAAGGCGAAGCGGGCCAGCACCCCGACCGTGGCCGCCATGGGGACAGCGAGGAGAAGTCCGACAAATCCGAACAGCGCGCCGAAGGCGAACAGGGCGAACATGAGCCAGACTGGATGAAGGCCGATGGCCTCGCCGACGAGCTTGGGCGACAGGATGTTCCCTTCCAGGAACTGGCCCGAGAAGAACACGGCCAGCACGGCCCCCACCATCACCCAATCCGGCCAGAACTGGACGATGGCGACGGAGGTCGCCAGCACGAGGCCGGTGAGCGAGCCCACATAGGGGATGAACGAGATCAGCCCGGCCAGCATGCCGATCAGGAAGCCGAAGTTCAGGCCGCACAGCAGCAGGCCAATGGCGTACCAGGCCCCCAGCAGCAGGCAGACCAGCGACTGGCCGCGGATGAAGCCGCCGATCGCCTCGTTGATGTCGCGGGCGAGCTCGCGAACCGTCGGGCGGTAGCGTGGCGGGGTCCAGGTGTCGACCTGGGCGATCATGCGGTCCCAGTCGACCAGGAGATAGAAGGCGACCACCGGGGTCACCACAACCAGGGAGACGATGCCGATCAGCGTCTGGCTGCCGCTCCAGAGCGACCGCAGCACGTCACCCAGCCATGCGACCCCCTTCCCGATGAAGTCGCCGAGTGAGCCCTGGAGATCGGGCGGCTGGAAGTTGGGCCCCAGCCGCTGGAGGTACGGCGTCCCGCGCTCGACCAGGAGCTGCTGCAGGCGCTGGGCGTAGCCCGGCACCTTGGCGGCGAAGTCGGCCAGGCTGCTCGCCAGCAGCGGGGCCAGGAGCAGCAGCGCCAGCACGAAGACCAGAATGAAGACGCCCAGGATGACGACGGTCGCCCAGAGCCGGCTGAATCCGATCCTCTCCAGGCGGTCGGCCACGGGGTCGAGGAAATAGGCGAGCGCCAGCCCGGCCACGAAGGGCAGCAGGATGCCGCTGAACACGTAGAGCCCGAGGCCGAACAGCGCCAGCGCGCCCAGCCAGAACACGAGCGGCTTCTGCCAGGGGAGCGGCTGGTCATAGGCCGCCTCGGGGACGACGGGCTCCCGGCGCACCTGGATCTCGGTCACGACGCCATGTGTTTCAGCCATCTCGCGAGATAGGCGCCGGCCGAGATGATCGTCAAGCTGGCCACCAAGAGCATGCCCGCGCGCAGCCAGAGGGAGTCGTCCACCCCGTAGGTGAGGGACCACAGGATGAGCGCCGCGAAGGCGATCTGCGCAAGCGTGTTCGCCTTCGAGATGTAGGACGGGTTGATGGCGATCGGCTTGCTGAGCAGCCAGGAAAGCACCACCGCGCCCATGATCATCACGTCGCGCGACACGACCACGATGGCGAGCCAGGCCGGCAATTGCCCGACGACCGCCAGCGACACGTAGATGCAGATGAGCAGCGCCTTGTCGGCGAGCGGGTCCATGTAGGCGCCGAGTTCGGAGCGCATGTCGAAACGCCGCGCGATCCAGCCGTCGAGTCCGTCCGACACGCCGGCGATCACGAAGCCTGCGAAGGCCAGGCCCCAGCTCGATTGTCCGATCATCGCCACCACGAAGGGCACGAGCAGGAACCGTCCGATGGTGATCAGGTTCGGAAGGTTGGGAAGGTAGTTCAAAGGTCGCTCTCACGGGGCGGTGCCAGGGCGGCGAGCCTGGCCGGCTCGACAGCGGAAGGCGGCGACGCTGCGCCCGCCTGTTCCGCTCGAGGTACAACCGCCATGCGAGCCCGCCCCTTCTCGTCCAGCGCCGTGCGGCGCCGATGCGCCTTAGCCTACGCCAAACCCGCGCCGCTTGCATCCCGCAGCGCAGCGCGGTAACCCCGCGCCAGACAGAGGACCTGACATGCCGACCAACGAGAAGAAGGGCCTCACCTACGCGCAGGCGGGCGTCGACGTGGACGCCGGCAACGCGATGGTGGAGGCGATCAAGCCGCTGGTGCGCGCCACGGCCCGGCCCGGCGCGGACGCGGTGATCGGCGGCTTCGGCGGCCTGTTCGACCTCAAGGCGGCCGGGTTCAAGGATCCCGTGCTGGTCGCGGCCAACGACGGCGTCGGCACGAAGGTCAAGATCGCGATAGAGACCAACAAGCACGACACGATCGGCGTGGACCTCGTGGCGATGAGCGTCAACGACCTCATCGTCCAGGGCGCCGAGCCGCTGTTCTTCCTGGACTATTTCGCCACCGGCAAGCTCGCGCCGCATGTGGGCGCAGAGGTGATCGCCGGAGTCGCCCGGGCCTGCATGGAGGCTGGTTGCGCGCTGATCGGCGGCGAGACGGCCGAGATGCCGGGCCTCTACAACGAGAACGACTACGACCTCGCCGGCTTCGCGGTGGGCGCGGCGGAGCGCGGCGCGCTGCTGCCGCGCGGCGACATCGCCGAGGGCGACATCCTGCTCGGCCTGCGCTCCTCCGGCCTGCACTCCAACGGCTTCTCACTGGTGCGCCGCATCGTGGACCTCAGCGGCCTGCCTTGGGAGGCCCCCGCCCCGTTCGAGCCCGAGTGCCCGATCGGCGTGGCCCTGCTGGAGCCGACCCGGCTCTACGTGAAGCCGGTGCTGGCCGTGCTGCAGGCCACCTCGGGCGTGAAGGCGCTGGCCCACATCACGGGAGGCGGCTTCACGGACAACATCCCGCGCGTGCTGCCCGACACCCTGTCCGCCGTGGTCGACATGGACGCCATTCCGGTGCTGCCGGTGTTCAAGTGGCTCGCCGCCGTCGGCGACGTGAGCCCGTCCGAGATGCTGCGCACCTTCAACTGCGGGATCGGCATGGTGGTGGTCGTGGCGCCGGACCAGCTCGAGCCCGCGCTCGCCGCCTTCCGGGCCGTAGGCGAGAAGCCCGTGCAGCTCGGCAAGCTCGCTCCGCGCAAGGACGGCGCGGCCGTGGTGTACAAGGGCAAGCTCGACCTCGAGATCGAAGCCCCGTGAGCCGCCGGCGCACCGCCGTGCTCGTGTCCGGGCGCGGCTCCAACATGGTGGCCCTCATCGAGGCTGCGAAGGACCCGTCCTATCCGGCTGAAATTGCGCTGGTTCTGTCCAATCGCCCGGGCGCCGGGGCGCTCGACCGAGCGGCCGCGGCGGGCATCCCGACCTGCGTGGTGGACCACAAGGCGCATCCCGGCCGCGAAGCCTTCGAGGACGCCATGCAGGCCGAACTGGAGGCGCGCGGCATCGAGCTCGTCTGCCTCGCCGGCTTCATGCGAATCCTCACGCCCGGGTTCATCGCCCGCTGGGAAGACCGGCTGATCAACATCCACCCCTCCCTGCTGCCGTCTTTCCGGGGGCTGCACACCCACGAGCGCGCCCTGCAGGAGGGCGTGCGGCTGCATGGCTGCACGGTGCACTACGTCGTGCCAGAGCTCGACGCCGGCCCGATCATCGCCCAGGGCGCCGTGCCGGTGCTGGACGACGACACGCCGGATTCGCTCGGGGCGCGGGTGCTGGGGGTGGAGCACCGGCTCTACCCGCTCGGGTTGGCGCTGGTGGCCGCCGGACACGCCAAACGGGTGGGAAACCGCGTCCATCTCGAGGGTGCCCGCCCCCAACCGGCCCTGATCAGCCCGTTTCTGGGCTGATCGGCCCGTCCTTGCGCAATTCAGCCCACGCTCCGCCACGATCCTGCCCCGATCGCGCGCGTCCATGACGTCAACTCACTGGAATCGTGAGCTGATTCGGGTTGCAGCATGCAGCACAAGCAGTGGTCCGCCGTTGTGATGGCCTTTGTGGTCGCCGCCCTCGTCGTCGGGATGGCGCTGGTGGCGAGCGCCGCCCTGTACGCGCGCGAGCGCCCTGCCCGCGCCATCCTGGTCACGGCCGCCGATTGGCCTGACCTGGTTCAGGAGGTCGCGTCCTCCACCTTCCGCGCCGCGCCCTCGCCGCTCTCGCGGTGGTAGAAGAGCAGGTCGAGTTCAGGCGCCTCCGCGCCGAGCCCTGTCAGGATGGCGTGGGCCTGGCCGCGGTGGTGGGCCTGGTGGTTGAAGAAGTGGTCCAGCGCGGGCGCCAGCGGCTGCTCGAACACCTCCGGGCTGCTGACCCGGGAATAGCGGATCGCGCCTGACAGCGCCTCGTCGGTGAGGCCTTGCGCGTAGCGCAGGATTCGCGCGTCCTCGGCCTCTCGCGCCGCCCGCAGGTCGGCGAGGCTGTCGAACAGGATCAGGTTCAGCTGCTTGTAGCTTTCGCCTTCGCCGGTGAAACGCCGCATCCAGATGCGGTCCGCGACCAGCAGGTGATTCAGCGTGCCGTGCAGCGACTTGAAGAACGCGCCCCGGTCGGCGCGGTAGTCTGCATCCGGCAGCCTGGCGACGGCGTCATAGAGCCGGCGGTTGGCCCAGGCGTTGTAGCCGGCGAGCGTGGCGTAGGGGCGTTGCATGCTGGACGATCCTCCCGCGGGATCATAGATCGTCTCGGCCCGCCGGCGCCACGGGCCACGCAGGAGCTTCCGGGAGCCCGAGCACAAAAAAGGGCGGCCGAAGCCGCCCTCTCCGTTCGCGCGAAACGCGAACACTTTGGTGCAAGCGCCGATCAGCGCTTCGAGAACTGGAAGCTCCGGCGAGCCTTCTTGCGGCCGTACTTCTTGCGCTCGACCACGCGGGGGTCGCGGGTCAGGAAGCCGACCTTCTTGAGAATCCCGCGCAGCTCGGGCTCGTAGTAGGTCAGGGCCTTCGACAGGCCATGGCGCACCGCGCCGGCCTGGCCGGAGAGGCCGCCGCCGCTGACGGACACCATGATGTCGTACTGGTCGACGCGGTTGGCGACGAGCAGCGGCTGCTGCAGGATCATGCGCAGCACCGGACGGGCGAAGTACACGCCGATGTCACGACCGTTCACGGTGACCTTGCCGGCGCCCGGCTTGATCCACACGCGGGCGACGGCGTCCTTGCGCTTGCCGGTCGCGTAGGCGCGGCCCTGGGCGTCGAGCTTCTGGACGTGCTTGGGAGACTCGGGGGAAGCGGTCTCGACCGCGCCCTTGAGGTCCTGCAGGGACTGGAGGGTCTCGGCCATGATCAGGCGTTCCTCGCATTCTTGCGGTTCAGGGCGGCGACGTCGAGCGTCACGGGCTCCTGGGCGACATGGGGATGCTCAGCGCCCTTGTAGACGCGCAGGTTGCCGAGCTGCTTGCGGCCGAGCGGGCCACGGGGAAGCATGCGCTCCACGGCCTTCTCGACGATGCGCTCGGGGAAACGGCCTTCCAGGATGAACTTCGCAGTCCGCTCCTTGATGCCGCCCGGGTAGCCGGTGTGGTGGTAATAGACCTTCTGGTCGCGCTTGCGGCCGGTCAGGACCACCTTGTCGGCGTTGATGACGATGATGTTGTCGCCGCAGTCGACGTGGGGCGTGTAGCTCGCCTTGTGCTTGCCACGCAGCCGCATGGCCACGAGAGACGCGAGACGGCCCACCACGAGACCCTTCGCGTCGATCAGCACCCACTTCTTCTCGACCTCGGCGGGCTTGGCCGAATAGGTCTTCATGAGAGACGTTCCGATCGTGGAGCGCCGACGCGACGCGCTGGCGCAGGAATGAAAACGCGGGCGACCAGGGCCGCCCGTGCGATGACGGTGCGTATACGCGAGGCGCCGGGGTTCGTCAACGCATGCTTTGCGCAGCTTTCGCGCGAAACCATCGAAAATTCAGCTGGTTAGCTGTCGCGGTATTATTTTACCCCACGCCTTTCAGCGCGGCGGGATCGAGTAGGTCCCGGTCACGTGCGCGACAGGCTCGTCCGAGCCCTCGGATGAAATGCAGACCTCTCCCACGGCGAGTCGCTTGCCGAGCTTCAGCAGGCGGCAATCGGCCAGGAGCGCGCGGGGCTCCGGCTTGCGCAGGAAGTTGATGGAGAGATTCGTGGTGACGGCGAGCCCGACCGGGCCGATGGCGCCCAGCACGGCCGCGTAAAGGGCGAAGTCCGCCAGCGCCATCATGGACGGGCCCGAGATGGTGCCGCCCGGGCGCAACTGGCTGGGGTGGTAGTCCATCCGCAGCTTCGCGCCATGCGGCGGCAGCTCCAGCACGTGCCAGATGCGGCCATGGACGTACATCTGCGGGAACTCGCGCTCCAGGAAGTCGTCCAGCTCCGCCACCGTCATTGCGGCGCGCTTGTCCCCACTCGGCATGCGTCCCAGCCCCATGCTCGCCGGCGTTCCTCGGCCGGCCGCTTCGTCCTATTCTTCTTATGAAACGACGCGCACGGCGCGCAACGGGTGGAGACGACCAGATGCAGGTGAGCCAAACCGCGCAGCGCGCGCCCGAGGGCGCGGTCCTGCTGCGCTCCGACGCGGGCGGGGTCGCCACCCTCACCCTCAACCGGCCGCAGGCGCGCAACGCGCTGTCGGAGGCGCTGATCGACGCGCTCGCGCGCGAGCTCGACGCCATCGCCGACGACCGGACCGTCAAGGCGGTGATCGTCACCGGGGCGCCGGGGCCGTGCTTCTCGTCCGGCCACGACCTCAAGGAGATCACGGCGCGCCGGTCCGACCCCGACCGCGGGCGGGCCTATTTCGAGGACCTGCTCGGCCGCTGCTCGGCCATGATGCAGCAGATCGTGCGGCTGCCCCAGCCCGTCATCGCGGCGGTGGAAAGCCTGGCGACCGCGGCGGGGTGCCAGCTGGTGGCCTCCTGCGACCTCGCGGTCGCAGGCGAGGAGGCGCGTTTCTGCACGCCGGGAGTCCATATCGGCCTGTTCTGCTCCACCCCGATGGTGGCGCTGTCGCGCAACTTGGCGCGCAAGCACGCCATGGAGATGTTGCTCACCGGCGAGACGATCCCGGCCGCCGACGCGCTCCGTATGGGCCTCGTGAACCGGGTCGTGCCGGCTGGCCACGCCCTCGACGGCGCGAAGCGCTTCGCGGCCACCATCGCCTCCAAGGCCGCGCCCGTGCTCGCCATCGGGAAGCGCGCCTTCTACGAGCAGCTCGAGATGGGGCTGACCGACGCCTACGCGCACGCGTCCCGCGTCATGACCGAGAACATGCTGGCCCGCGACGCCGAGGAAGGAATCGGAGCCTTTCTGGAAAAGCGCCAGCCGCGCTGGGAGTGAGGCAGGTACTCTGGATCGCTCCGGGACTTTGCGCGTTGGGCGATGGGGCGCCCTGGGCCCCGGCTGAGATATTCGCCCGCGCATGTTCAAGGACGACTTCGCCCTTCAATCGCCCCTCGCCGCCCCCGTCCGCCAGGGTCTTCCCTGGATTCAGGCAGCCCATGGCGCGCCCTATTTCCAGACGGAGGATGGCGAGGCCTGGCACCCCATCGGGGCCAACGAGGCCATCTCCTGGCGCGAGTTGTCCGGGCTTTTCCGCCGGCGGGACCTCGCCTCAGCCGACGCCTACCTGGCCGACCTCGCGGCCAACGGCGTCACCACGCTGCGGCTCATGCTGGAATACGCCCAGGTTCGGCACCGCTACTTCGAGCGGCCCGCCGGGCGCTTCCCTCGCGCCATGGTCCAGCTGTGGGACGACCTGTTCGCGCTTTGCCAGAAGCATGGGCTGAGGCTGCTGCTGACGCCCTTCGACACGTTCTGGACGTGGCTGCACTGGCGCCACCACCCCTACAACCGGGCGAACGGCGGCCCCCTCGCTCACCCGTCGGAGATCCTGCTTTGCCGGGAGACCCGCAACGCCATCAAGGCGCGGCTCGAATTCGCCGTGCGGCGCTGGGGCGGCTCCGGGACCCTGTTCGCCTGGGACCTGTGGAACGAGATCCACCCGGCCCAGGCGGGCGAGACGGCCGAATGCTTCCCGGAGTTCATCGCCGACCTGTCGGGGCATGTGCGCCGGCTCGAGCTCAGCCTCTACGGCCGTTCGCACCCGCAGACGGTCTCCATCTTCGGGCCCGAGCTGGAATGGCGGGCCCACATGCCGCTGACGGAGCCGATCTTCCGCCACCCGGACCTCGATTTCGCGACCGTGCATGTCTACCAGATGGGCACCATCGACGACCCGCGGGACACGATCGCCCCGGCGCTGGACATGGCCCGGCACGTGCGGGCCCATCTCGCCGAGATCACGGACGGGCGCCCCTATTGCGACAGCGAGCATGGGCCGATCCACACCTTCAAGGACAAGAAGATCACCCTGCCCGAAGCCTTCGACGACGAATATTTCCGGCACATTCAGTGGGCGCACCTGGCGGCCGGCGGCGCCGGCGGCGGCATGCGCTGGCCCAACCGGAGGCCGCACCGCCTGACGCCCGGCATGCGGCGCGAGCAGGCGAAGCTGGCGGCGTTCCTGCCGGAGGTCGACTGGCTGAGCTTCCGGCGGGAGAGCCTGGACGTGGGCGTGCAGGCCGCCGGCGAGGTCCACGCCATGGCGTGCGGCGACGAGCGCCAGGCGCTGCTCTATCTCCTGCGCGGCGATGCGGTGACGCCGGACGGGATGGTGGACGCAAACGCCGCGCCCCTGGACGTGGCGGTTTCCGTCCCCGGCCTGGCGGACGGCGCGCGAGAGGTCACGCTCTGGGATACGGCCGCGGGCGGCGGGCGAGCGCGCTTCGTGGCGGAGAGCCGGGACAGGGTGTGCCGGTTCACGGTCCCGGGCTTCACGACGGACCTCATGGTCGCCCTGCGCCCTGCCCGCTGAGAAAGGGCTGGACCCCGTCCCTCATCGTCCTTGCGAGGAGCGCAGCGACGAAGCAATCCAGGGGCCGCGGGCTTGCGCTCGTCGTCATTGCGCCCCAGCGATCAACCCCAGCCACACTGGATTGCTCAACACGCCATGACGGAACCCAACTCCGTCATCCCCGGGCTCGTCCCGGGGATCCACGCGGCTGGGATTCGTGGATGGCCGGGACGAGCCCGGCCATGACGGTGTGTGTTTCCGCCAAAGCGAGCGAAGGAACGAGATCCAGAGCCTTGCCCCGGCGTGTGGATTGCTTCGTCGCTGTGCTCCTCGCAAGGACGCAGGAGCGAAATTGCACGCGCATCACTGGTTCTGGCGCGCAAGGTTTCGAAGAGCCGCATTCGCATCCCGGCGACTGGGCCCGCCATGGCGCGCAGGCGCGGCTTGGTGTACCACAGCCGCATGACCCACGACGCCTACCCCGACGACCTCATCCGCGGCATCCTGCACAACGTGAAGACCATCGCGCTGGTGGGCTATTCGGCCAACTCGGCGCGGCCGAGCTGGATCGTGACCAAGTACCTGCTGGAGCGCGGCTACACGGTCGTCCCGGTGAACCCGGGACTCGCGGGCCAGCAGCAGTTGGGCCAGACGGTCTACGGCAGCCTGAAGGACATCCCCTTCCCGATCGACATGGTCGAGATCTTCCGCAACTCGGAAGCCGCAGGGCCGATCACGGACGAGGCGCTGGCGCTGGACCCGCTGCCCAAGGTGATCTGGATGCAGCTTTCGGTGCGCAACGACGAGGCCGCCGCCCGGGCCGAGGCCAAGGGCGTCACCGTGATCATGAACCGCTGCCCCAAGATCGAGTACGGCCGCCTGTCCGGCGAGATCGGCTGGCAGGGCATCAACTCCCGCATCATCTCGTCCAAGCGCGCCACCATGGCGGCGAAGGGCTTCCAGAAGCGCACCCTCGGGCCGCCGGGCGTGAATCCGTTCGGCACACGGCGCTAGCGGGTTTCGTTCGTAGCTGCGCTCCTCGCGATGACGGTTGGGGAGGCCGCCGGCGTTGACGCCCGAAATCGCGTTCTTTAAAACGAACGCCACTTTTTCTCCCAAGAATGACGCGGGCGCTCGACCCGCGCGCGACAGCGAGGACACAGCCATGACCGAGCCGAAAGCACCCGGCTTCAGCACTCTCGCGATTCATGCCGGCGCCGCCCCGGATCCGGCGACTGGCGCGCGCGCGACGCCGATCTACCAGACGACGTCCTTCGTGTTCGACGACGTCGACCACGCGGCCTCGCTGTTCGGCCTGCAGGCCTTCGGCAACATCTACTCGCGCCTTGGCAACCCGACCTGCGCGGTGCTTGAGGAGCGCGTCGCTGCGCTCGAGGGCGGCACGGCGGCTCTGGGCGTCGCCTCCGGCCACGCGGCCGAGTTCCTGGTGATGCACACCCTGCTGCAGCCGGGAGACGAGTTCATCGCCTCCAAGAAGCTCTATGGCGGCTCGATCAACCAGTTCAATCACTCGTACAAGAACTTCGACTGGCGGGTGAAGTGGGCCGACCCGGATGACCTCTCCACCTTCGAGGCGGCCGTCTCCGAGAAGACCAAGGCGATCTTCATCGAGTCCATCGCCAACCCGGGCGGCGTGATCGTCGACATCCAGGCCATCGCGGACATCGCCCACAGGGCGGGCGTGCCGCTGATCGTCGACAACACCATGGCCACCCCCTACCTGATCCGGCCCTTCGAGCACGGCGCCGACATCGTGGTGCACTCGGCGACCAAGTTCCTGGGCGGCCACGGCAATTCGGTCGCGGGCGTGATCGTGGACGGCGGCAGGTTCGACTGGATCAAGTCGGGCCGCTACCCGATGCTGTCGAAGCCGCGCCCCGAATACAACGGCATGGTGCTGGGCGAGACCTTCGGCAATTTCGGCTTCGCCATCGCCTGCCGCGTGCTCGGCCTGCGCGACCTGGGCCCGGCCCTGTCGCCGTTCAACGCCTTCATGATCCTGACCGGCATCGAGACCCTGCCGCTGCGCATGCAGCGCCACTGCGACAACGCGCTCAAGGTGGCGCAGCACCTGCAGCGGCATCCCAAGGTGGCGTGGGTCAGCTATCCGGGCCTGGAGGGCGACAAGTACAACGGGCTCGCCAAGCGCTACTCGCCCAAGGGAGCCGGCGCGGTGTTCACCTTCGGCCTCAAGGGCGGCTATGACGCCGGCGTGGCGCTCGTGTCGAACCTCAAGATGTTCTCGCACCTGGCCAATATCGGCGACACGCGCTCGCTGGTGATCCACCCGGCCTCCACCACGCACCGCCAGCTCACGGCGGAGCAGCAGACCCAGGCGGGCGCGGGTCCGGAAGTCGTGCGCCTCTCGATCGGCCTGGAGGACGTCGAGGACATCATCGCCGACCTGGACGAGGCGCTCGCCGCGAGCTGAGCGCAAGCTCGGCCGCCTTGATCCGGGTCATGGCGGCCGATTTCGAGATCGACCAGACAGGACGCGCTCGGGCTTCCCGGGCGCGTTTTCACGTCAGGATCGACCCATGTACAAGAAAATCCTCGTCCCGATCGACGGCTCGGAGCTGTCGGCGCGCGCCCTGGAGCAGGCCGGGACCCTGGCCAGGCAGCTCGGCGCCGGCGTCACGGTCCTGACCGTCACGCCGCGGGTGGCCGCGCTGTCCGTCGAGCCCTTCGCGGCCACCGCCATGGCGGAACAGAGCCAGGAGCTCTATGGCCGCGCGAGCCGCATCCTGGAGGAGGCGCTGGGCGCGCTCCAGCCGTTCGGCGTCGCGGTGGAGGCCACGCACATCCAGGACGACGATCCCTACAAGGCGATCATCGACGCGGCCCGGCAGCATGGCTGCGACCTCATCGCCATGGCGTCGCACGGGCGCTCCGGGATCGCGGCCGTCGTGCTCGGCAGCGTGACCACCAAGGTGCTCACGCACTCCAAGATCCCGGTGCTGGTGTATCGCTGAGCCGATCAGGCGCGCGTCAGGCGCCAGTGCACCGCCGACATGCCGAGCACCAGCATGGCGAAGGCCTGGTGGGCGAGGCCCAGCGGCAGGGGCACCATCTCCAGCAGCGTCAGGACGCCCAGCCCGGCCTGCGCCAGCCCGAGGCCGGCGATGGCGCTGGCGCGCCGGCACACGGGGGAGCCCGGCTGGCTCCGCCGCGCGGCCCACGCCTGTGCGAGCGCGAGCGCCACGACCGCGTAGGCGACCACGCGGTGGTTGAACTGCACCGTCATGGGGTTGTCGACGAGGTTCTCGAACCACGGCGCCTGCAGGAAGAGCGCCGAGAGCGGCGGGACGAAGTGGCCGTCCATGAGCGGCCAGGTGTTGAAGGTCAGGCCCGCCTTGGCGCCGGCGACGAGGCCGCCCAGCGCGATCTGGACGAGGACCAGCGCCAGCATGGCGCTCGCGAAGCGGCGCACGCCGGGCGTGGTGGCCTCGCGCTCGCGGCGCCCGAGGCCGGAGGCGACGGCCACGAGGCCGGCGAAGATGAGGCTGGCGGTCGTGAGATGCAGCATCAGCTTGACGGGGGCCACCGCCGTCATGCCGGGCTTCAGCCCCGACGCCACCATGATCCAGCCGATGGCGCCCTGGAGGCCGCCGAGGACGCCGAGCCCCGCAACGGTCAGGGCGAGGCGCCCGCGCAGGGCTCCGGAAAGGAGGAAGGCGACGAAGCCCAGGCCGAACACGAGGCCGATGGAGCGGCCCAGCTGCCGGTGGGACCACTCCCACCAGTAGATCTCCTTGAACTCGCCGAGCGTCATGCCTTTGTTGACGAGCTCGTACTGGGGGATCTGCTTGTACTTGTCGAACTCGACGTTCCAGGCCTGCTCGGTCAGGGGCGGGAGGGCGCCGGTGACGGGCTTCCACTCGGTGATGGACAGGCCCGAGCCCGTCAGGCGAGTCGCGCCGCCGACCACGACCATGGCGAAGACCAGCGCCGCCACGGTGAACAGCCAGATCCTGACGGCCCGCATCGCGCGCACGTTCCGGGCGGCGGGCGCGGCGGCGCGCGCGGCCTCGAAATCCTGGTCGACTGCCGAATAGGTCATGGTCCCATCCCAGAGGGGCGGCCTTGGCCGCGGCGAAAAACGCCGGGCCGGCGGACTTGATCGCTCGATGGGGCCGACACATAGTCCGCGCCGCTCCAGGCCACAATGGCCGCCGTCGCCGCAGGGCGACCAACCGGACAGGACCCGCATGCGGCGACGTCAGCGCAAGTTCATCGGCGCGGTGGCGATGATCGTCTTCGTCATCGTCTACGCCCTCGCCGTCATGGCGCTGGCCCAGGGCACGATCCGGGACGCCGGCAAGCTCGCCCAGGCGCTGTTCTACGTGGTCGGCGGCCTTGCCTGGGTGCTGCCGCTGATGCCGCTGATCAAGTGGATGGAGCGCCCCGATCCCGAGGACGTGTGAAGCCGCCCCCAGGCGCCGACGTCAGGCCACGTTGAGGCGTCGGCCGCGATTCCAGAGCCAGAAGGGGACGCCGCTCAGCAGGGCCTCGAACTGCCCGACGTTCTGGAACAGGCCGTTCACGGACAGGCGCGGCAGCGCCGTCAGGGCGCCGGCATGCTCCGGAAAGAGCATGCCCGGACGGGTCGTCACCGCGCTGCGGAAGCCAAGCTCGCGGGCCATGGCGAATTCGCGCGGCCCTGCCGAGGTCGGATCCCCCACCGGGTAGGCCAGATGCCGCACAGCCTGGCCGAGCTCGCGCTCGATGGCGGCCCTGGACTCTGCGATCTCGGCTCGCGCGACCGCGGCGTCGTGCTTGGCGAGCATCGGATGCGTCATCGTGTGCGCGCCCACCGCGATTAGCGGATCGGCGGCCAGGCGGCGCAGGCCGTCCCAGTCCAGGCACAGCCGTTCGGTCGTGGCCAGGCTGTCGATCCCCTGCTCGGCCGCGAGCCGGCCGATGACGGCGAGCATCTCCCCTTCGGGAAGCCCCCGCAGACGCCAGTACAGGGTTTCGAATGCGGCGCTCTTCTCAACCGCTGCGCCTGCCGGCAGATCGAAGCGCTCTTCACCGATCGACAGCCGCACGCGGTCGGCCCGGCCGATCGCGCCCTCCAGGTCGCACCACCACAGGCCGACCTGCCGCTCGGCGAATCCCGGCGTGACGAACACCGTCGCGGGTGCGCCGTGGCGGCGCAGCACCGGCAGCGCATACTCCAAGTTGTCCCGATAGCCGTCGTCGAAGGTGATCGCCAGCACCGGCGCGCCCTCCCCGCCCCGCTCGACCCGGTCGACCGCCTCGTCCAGCGTGACGAAGCGGAATCCGAGTTCGGCGGCGTGCGCCAGCGCCTGGTCCAGGAATGCGGGCGTCACCTCCAGGAGCCGGTTGGGCGCGTAGGCCCGCTCCATCCAGGGGCGGACATGGTGAAGCATGAGGATGGCGCCCAGACCGCGCAGGCGGGGTCCTGTCCGCCGCGCGACGCCCAATCGCCCCAGCACCGTGAGCGCGTGAGCGAAAACCTGATGCTTCAACCCCAAGTAGATTATCCGGTTACGAGCGACTTAGCGTTCGCTGCTGGTCAAAATCTTTACCGGTCCCGCGTTAAGCTTGGCTTAAAGCTTTCGTTGACCATCCCGCATGGCTGCGGCGAATGTCCGCCAGCAGCCGACGCAGGAGCCTCATGTCCGCCGCCCTGGCCATGTCCCCAGACTGGACCCGCATCGCGGTCCACAGCCTTCCGCGACGCGCGGAGGCGGAGTGGCGCGCGCTCGAGGCCACAGGCCTTTGCACCCCGTACCAGCGTTACGACTGGCTCGCGGCCTGGTACGAGACCGTGGGCCAGGCGCGTCGACTGCAGCCGGCCATCGTCACGATTCATGGACCTGGCGACAGTCCGGCAGCCCTGTTTCCGCTGGTGATCGATTCGAGCGGCCCCGCCAGGGTGGCGCGTTTCGCTGGTGGGAAGCACTGCAACGCCAACATGGGCGTGTACGCGGCCGACTTCGCCCCGCGCCTCGACTCGACACGGGCCGCAGCCCTCCTGTTCGCGATGGGAGAGAGCCTGCCTGGCGTCGACGCTTTCGACCTGCGGTCCCAGCCCGTCGCCTGGGCAGGTTTCGCCAATCCGCTCGCCTGCCTGGGCGGGGCCCGTGAGGCGGAGCAAGCCTTCGCGCTGACGCTCCAGGCCGGAGAAAGCCCGGACGCGCTCGCGCGACGCCTTCTCGGCAAGGACAGTCGCAAGAAGCTGGCGAAAAAGAAGCGCTGGCTCCAGGAGATCGGCCCCACCGCGCTGCACAGGGCGCAAACCGCGGCTGAGGCGAAAGAGATCCTCGAGGCCTTTTTCCGCCAGCGCGCCGCCCGCTTCGCCGAGCGGGGCATGGGCAACCCGTTCGCGTGCCCGGCGACCCAGGATTTCCTCCGGCGTGCCGCCCTGTCGGGCCTCGGGCAGGGCCGCCCGGCCCTGGAGCTCTACGCTCTTCGCTGCGGGGACCGGATCGCGGCCACTTTCGGCGGCTGCAGCGACGGGCGCCGGCTCAGCGGAACCTTCATCTCGTTCGAGCCCGACCCGGCCCTGATGCGATCGAGCCCCGGCGAGTTGCTGACGATGGAGCTGGCGCAGGCGGCCCTGAGCCGCGGTCTGGCGGAATTCGACCTCGGCATGGGGGACGAGGGCTACAAGCGGCACGTATGCCCGGAGCAGGAGCGGCGGGTGGACGTGATCACGCCGGTCACCCCGCTCGGGCACGCGGTCGCCTTCGCGCTGCGCGGCGCCGGGCGCGTGAAGCAGCTGGTGAAGCGCGACGACCGCGTCCTGCGCACCGTGCGGAGAGCGTTCCGGCTCGTGAGCAGCTTCTGACCGCCATGAAGGCGGCGGGCGGCCTCAGGCCGCCACGCCCTTCTCCTGCCACCAGGAAAGCCAGGCGGTCCGCAGGCCGGAATGGCTGAACTGGCGAGCGAGTTCGTCGACTTCGGCCGGCGCGCCACCCGGCCCGGCGACGATCACGGCCAGTTCGGCGTTGCCCAGCATCGCCTCGAGCGCATCGCGACTGGGGGCGCCGTCACGGGGATAGGGCCCGGCGACCAGAACGCCGTCATAGGTCTGTCCCAGGGCCCCCAGCGCCAGCTCCAGGCCCTGCGCCTGATCCACAAGCGCTGAAGCGTCCAAGGCGCCGGCGGAAACCAGGTGGAGCCGGGACGCGGGGTCACGGTGGATCACCTGGACGAAGGACGCCTGCCCGGCGACCAGCTCGGCGAAACCTGCGCCGGCCCGCGCCTGGGACGTGGCGTCGCCGTCCACCAGGACAACGCGCCGCGTGCGCGAGAGGCTGCGTCCGACGGTCAGCGCGGCGTCGCGCGCCGAGGCGCCCGCCGTTGGGACGAAGACGCACCGGAACGGCGAGGCCGCGTGGGCCGCAAGTTCGACCTCGCGGGCCAGGTCGCTGACCTGCACCTGCTGGCAGGCGACCGCAGAGGCCGAGGCCTCTCCGGCCAGCGCCGCCTTCGGCGCAACCAGGTCGTCGCGGTCTGCGGCTTCGGCGGCCGCCACAGCCCGGGCGAAGGCCGACTCGACAGGGGCAGCCGAGGGGGGGACGGGCTCCGGATCCGGCTCCCACTTGGCTTCCCGGTTCCGGCGTGGCTTCGGCTGCCAGCCCAGGTCCTCGTCGGCGCGGGCCACGGCGCGGCCAAGCGGCTCGGCTGCGGGAGCAGGCGCGGCCGGGGCCGTGAAGGCGCGCCCGGACAGCAACTCGGCCGTCACCACGCCCACCGTGGTGACCAGGAAGGTCGCCAGCGTGGCGATGATGATGGTGGGCAGCTTCTTGGGGAAGGACGGGAAGACCGGCGGATCGGCGCGCTGCACGATGCGCGCGTCCGGCGGGGTCGCCTCCTTCGACTCCCGCGCGCTGGCCTCGCGGTAGCGGGTCATCATGGCCTCGAGCTGCTCGCGCTGGGACTTGGCCTCGCGCTCCAGGGCCCGCAGCTCCACTTCCTTCTCGCCGGCGGCGATGCTCTGCTGCTTGGTCGCCTCCAGGGCGGCGGCCAGCGCGTCGACCCGCCCGGCTGCGATGCGGGCGTCGTTCTCCAGCGTGCGCACCGCCTTGCTGGCGGCCGCCGTGATCTGGGCGTCGATGTCGGCGAGCTGCGCCTGCAGCTCCTTGATTCGCGGATGTCCGGGCAGCAGCGAACGCGACTCGAGCGCGAGCTGCGCCTTGGCCGTGGTGCGATCCGCCACGAGCTTGCGCACGAGCTCGTTGTTGGCCACCTCGGAGATATCGAGCGTGCGCCCGCTGGCCAGCGCTTCGCGCAGGAGCTTGGCCTTGGCCTGGGCGTCAGCCTGGGCGGCCCGCACCTGATTGAGCTGCGTGCTCAGCTCGGCCAGCTGCTGCTGCTGGAGGGTGGCGTTGTTGGTGGCGATGATGATGCCGGCCTGGGCGCGGAACGCCTCCACCTTGGCCTCGGCGTCGGCCACCTTCTGGCGCAGGGGCTCGATGGCGCCGTTGAGCCAGCTGCTCGCGGAGCGCGCGATGCGCTGCTTGGCCTCTTCCTGCATCTCCAAGTAGATGTCCGCGACCGTGTTGGCGCCGCGGGCGGCAAGGTCCGGATCTTGCGACGTGAATTCGATGGCGATCACGCGAGACTGGCCCACCGGGAAAGCAGTGACGCGCTCCACGAAGCGGTCGATCAGCCGCTCGGAGTCGTTCGCGCGCACCAGCCCCAGGGAAGCCAGAAGGTTGGTCGCCGCGCCGAACAGCGAGGCGCTCCTGTCGAACTCGGGATTGCCCTGGAGACCCAGGCGATCGACGGCGCGCTTGGCGAGGTCGCGCGAGGAGATCACCAGCACCTGGCTGGCGGCCTCGCGCTCGTCGATCTGGATCTGGGAGTCACGCTCCGGGGTGGAGCCCGGCCGCGTGTAGTAGTTGTCGCCCGGCTGGAGAAGCACCCGGGCGTCGGCCGTATAGCGCGGCGTCGCCGTGGTGACGAAAAAGGCGGAGCCGCCACAGGCGATCATCACCGGCAGGACGATCCAGGCGCTGCGACGCTTCAGCGCCCGCCAGATCTGTCCGGCGTCCAGGTCGCCGCCTGCGGCTTGTCCGGGCCCGGCGTACGCCATCACTCCACCTCACGCGTCGACTGAACGATTGATAAATCATGGTCACCGTTGAGTTTCGATGTGGTTAAGCGCGCGACCGCCAATCCTTAGGCTTTATTAACCATAGGGACGCACAACATCGCCCGTCGACCGCCCTGCCCAGCGAGTCCCCGATGTCGCGTCGCCAGTTCCTCGTCCTTCTCGGAGCCGCCGCTCTCGCCGGCTGCGCCCCGCAGGCCGCGCCTCCGGCAGGTTTCGCCGAGGGTCTGGACGCGCCCTACACCCTGGCGAGCGGCGATCGCCTGCGCATCATCGTGTTCGGCCAGGACAACCTGTCCAACAGCTACGCCGTGGACGGCTCCGGACGGGTCTCGCTGCCCTTGATCGGGCCGGTGCAGGCGGGCGGGCTCACCACCCCCCAGCTCGAACGCGCCATCGAAGCGAAACTTCGCAACGGCTTCCTGCGGGAACCCCGCGTGTCGGTGGAAGTCGAGCAGTACCGCCCCTTCTTCATCCTCGGCGAGGTCACCACGGCCGGCCAGTACCCCTTCGTGAACGCCATGACGGTGCAAACCGCAGTGGCCATCGCCGGCGGGTTCTCGCCCCGGGCCCTGCGCACCCAGGCCGACATCACCCGCCAGATCGGCGGACGGCTGGTCACCGGCACGGTGCCCGTGACATTCCCGGTCCGCCCCGGCGACACCATCATGGTGCGCGAGCGGTGGTTCTAAGCGCCCGGATGGCCCAGGCTCCGCTCCGGATCGTCCATGTGTTCCGCGCCCCGATGGGCGGGCTGTTCCGGCATGTGCTCGACCTGTCCGAGGCGCAGGCCCGGACGGGGCACGCCGTGGGGATCATCTGCGACAGCGGCGGCTCGCCCCGGGCGGACGAGGCGCTCGGGCGGCTTTCGCCGCTGCTCGCCCTGGGACTGCATCGCGTCGCGATGCCTCGAGAACCGGGGCCAGGCGACGCGGTCGCCCTCGCCCGGGTGGGCCGCATCGTCCTCCGCGCCCGGCCGGACATCGTGCACGGCCATGGCGCCAAGGGCGGCTTCTATGGCCGCCTCGCCCCGGCCGGATGGCGGCGCGTCGGCCGCATCTACACGCCGCACGGCGGCAGCGCGCATTATGGACCCGACAGCCTGGCCGGCAGGGCCTACACGTTGATCGAACGCGCCCTGGCCCAGCGTACCTCCGTATTCACCTTCGAAAGCGAGTTCGTCGCGGAGCGCTTCGAGGCCATGCTCGGCGACGCTCCGCACGCCGCGACCGTGGTGCGCAACGGCCTTGCCGAATTCGAATTCGAGCCCGTCGGCGAGGACCCGGACGCGGCCGACGTGCTTTTCCTGGGAGAGTTCAGGCGCCTCAAGGGCGTGGACACCCTGCTCGACGCGCTCTCCCTGCTGCGGGCGAGGCTGCCCTGGGAGCCCTCGGCCCTTCTCGTCGGCGCCGGACCGGACGAGGCCTCCTACCGGGCCCAGGTCCAGCGGCTCGAATTGCGGGCCGTCTCCTTCCGCCCGCCCATGCCGGCTCGGCAGGCCTTCCGGCTGGGTCGCCTCATGGCCGTTCCGTCCCGCGCCGAGTCCCTGCCCTATGTGGTCATCGAGGCTGCGGCCGCCCACCGGCCCTTGGTGGCGACGCGGGTCGGCGGCGTTCCGGAGATCCTGGGGCCGCATCGCGACCGCCTGATCGCGCCGGACGACCCCGGCGCGCTCGCCGCGGCCATCGAGGCCATGCTGCTCAAGTCCGATGACGAGCGGATGGCCGAAGCCGCCGCCCTGGCGCGGCATGTGGAGCAGTCTTTCTCCATCGAGGCCATGGCGACGGGCGTCGAGGCCGCGTACCGCAAGGCGCTGGCCCGGGTTTAACGGTTCCGTCAGCGATCCTGCGTATGGTCCAGCCTGCATTTTGGGCAGGAGCGCGGGCCGGACGGCCCTGGCAGGGACATGGCGAAACTCGGGATCGACGATCTCTTGCGGCACGACGCCGGGCTCGCCGCGGCGCCGCGACCGGGCCCCCGCCGGCCCATGAGCGCGGTCGCCGAGTCGATCGCGTCCCATCCCCGCCGGTCCGCCATGTCCGCCACCATCCTGTCCGGACTGGTGGGACTGACCGAGTTCATCCTTCTCGTGGGCGGCGGCCTGCTGCTCCGCTCCGCGTACCTGCGGACGGGCCTGGCGCCGGACGCGCCCTACGCCGCCCTGGTGATCGGCTCCGCCCTGGGCCTGGTGGTGGCCCTGCAATACCTCCACGCCTATGACCTCGCCAGCCTGCGGGGCGCAGTCTCGCGCGTCATGAGCGTGCTGGCGGCCTGGTCCGGGGTATGCCTCGTGGGCCTGGCGCTCGCCTTCGCGTTCAAGCTGGGGGACCAGATCTCCCGCTTCTGGTTCGGAGCCTGGTATCTCTACGGCCTCCTCGCGCTCCTGCTGTCGCGGCTCGGCGTGCGCCTGGTCGTCAAGCGCATGCTGCGCGACGGGTTGCTCGACCGCCGCACGGCCATCGTGGGCGGCGGCCCCGCCGCCGAGAGCCTGCTGCGCACCCTCGACGCGCAGGCCGATTCCGAGGTGCGCGTGCTGGGCGTGTTCGACGACCGGGACGAGCAGCGCTCGCCCGAGAGCGTGGCCGGCTATCCCAAGCTCGGCTCCACGGACGACCTCGTCGACTTCGTGCGCCGCGCGAAGCTCGATCTCGTCATCTTCACCCTCCCGATCACGGCGGAAGACCGCATCCTGAGCATGCTGCGCAAGCTGTGGGTGCTGCCGGTGGACATCCGCCTCTCGGCCCATCAGAGCAAGCTGCGCCTGCGGCCGCGCTCGTACTCGTATATCGGCTCCGTCCCGGTGCTGGCCGTCACCGACCGGCCCATCGCCGACTGGGACGTGGTGTTCAAGTGGCTGTTCGACCGGATCGTCGGTGGCCTGCTGCTCCTGGCGCTCGCGCCCGTGATGCTGCTCACCGCGTTGGCGGTGAAGCTCGATTCGCCGGGGCCGGTGTTCTTCCGCCAGCGCCGGTACGGGTTCAACAACGAGCTGATCGAGGTCTTCAAGTTCCGCTCGATGTATGTCGAGCAGTCGGACGCCACCGCGTCCAGGCTGGTGACAAAGGGCGACCCGCGGGTGACCCGCGTCGGCCGCTTCATCCGCAAGACCTCGCTGGACGAGCTGCCCCAGCTCATCAACGTGGTGCTCAAGGGCGACCTGTCGCTGGTCGGCCCCCGCCCCCACGCGGTGAACGCCAGCGCCGAGAACCAGCGCTACGACGCCATCATCGACGGCTACTTCGCCCGGCACCGGGTGAAGCCCGGCATCACCGGCTGGGCCCAGATCAAGGGCTGGCGCGGCGAGACCGACACCTTCGAGAAGATCCAGAAGCGCGTCGAGCACGACCTCTACTACATCGAGAACTGGTCCGTGTTCTTCGACCTCTACATCCTGCTGGCGACGCCCTTCGCGCTCGCCAAGACGGAGAACGCGTATTGAGCCTGGGGGCCGCGACCGCCGCCGGCGGGTCGGACCTGGTCCGCCCGCAGACCGCGCGGGGGATCCCCGTCCGGGCGCTGCAGAACGGCATCCTCTGGCTGCTCGTGTTCTCGGGCTGCATCGTCTTCATCGAGCCGTCGCCCTTCGAGATCGTCTTCGTGCTGGCCGCCCTCGCCTTCCTGGCGACGGGGCTGAAGCTGCCGCGCGAATCCCTGCCCTATCTGGGCCTGATGACCGCCTTCAACCTGGGCGGCGCGATCTCGCTCGTCGAGTTCACGCACGACCCGAAGGCGATCACCTTCGTGGCGATCTCGTTCTACCTGCTGTTCGTGACGATGTTCTTCGTCATGCTGATGCTGGACCACACGGAGGCGCGCCTGCGCGTGATCCAGCGGGCGCAAATCGTGGCGGCCGTGCTCGCGGCGGTCGCGGGCGTCCTGGGCTACTTCAACGTGGCCGGGCTCTCCGCGGTGTTCACCCAGTTCGGCGGGAGCCGCGCGTCCGGGCCGTTCAAGGATCCGAACGTGTTCGGGCCGTTCCTGACGGTTGCGGCCACCTTCCTGTTCCACGCGGTGGTGTGCGGGCGCGCCCGGCGCCTCTGGGTGAGCCTGCTCACGCTCGGGCTGCTGAGCTTCGCGGTGCTGATCTCCTTCTCCCGCGGTGCCTGGGGCGTCTACGCGCTGAGCCTGATCCTGGTGGTGGGCCTGAACCTGCTGACCTCCCGGAGCTGGGCGCAGCGGCGGCGCATCGCCATCGTGGCGGCGGTCGGATTGGCCGGCGTCGTCGCCGCGGGCCTGGGGGCGCTCTCCGTGCCGACCATCGGCAAGATGGTGGAGGAGCGCAGCGTCCTCCTGCAGAGCTACGACCAAGGCGAGACGGGCCGCTTCGGCAACCAGCGGCGCTCGATCCCGATGCTGCTCGACCTGCCGAACGGCTTCGGCCCGCTGCAGTTCGACAAGCGCTTCGGCGAGAACCCGCACAACGTCTTCATCTTCGCCTTCAGCTCCTACGGCTGGCTGGGCGGGATCTCCTACCTGGCGATCATCCTGGTCACCTGCGCCATCGGCTGGCGGCTGGTGTTCCAGCGGACGCGGGTCCAGAGCGACGCCATCGCGGTCTGGTCCTGCCTGTTCCCGCAGATCCTGCAGGGCTTCCAGATCGACACCGACCACTGGCGGCATTTCTGGATGCTGATGGGGATCCTGTGGGGCCTCGCGATCGTGGCGAGCCGGGAGCGGGCCGCCTCGCGCTCGCCGGCTGCCGTCAGCGCTTGATCGCGCCCGCCGGAGCCGATTTCAGGCGAAGCGGTCGAAAAGCCTGGAATAGGCCCGCGCGGCTTCGTCCCAGTCGAAGCAGGCGGCTCGCTCGTGGCCCCTGGCGACGAGGCTGGCCCGAAGGTCCTGCCCCTCGGTGAGCGCGACGATTCCGCGGCCGATGGATTCGGCCGACGCGGGATCGACCAGCAGCGCCGCGCCGCCGGCCACCTCGCCAGTGGAGCTGGCCTCGCTTGTCAGGACCGCCGTGCCGCAGCGCATGGCCTCGATGATCGGCAGGCCGAAACCCTCGTAGAGCGAGGGAAACAGGAAGGCCTCCGCCCCGCTCATCAGCGCGGCCATGTCGTCGTCCGGCACGAAGCCAAGGTGACGCACGCGCGGCATGGCGGCGAGGTCCTGCTGGCGGCCGAACACGTGGGCGCGGCCGGTGAGCCCGAACACGACGAGCTCCAGGTCGCCAGGCGTCCGCTGCGCCACCGCGCTCCAGGCCTCGAGAGTCCGGGACAGGTTCTTGCGGGGGTCCGACGTGGCCTGCATCAGGAGGTAGCGCCCGGCGATCCCGAAGCGGGCGCGCACGGCATCGACCTCCGCCGGAGGCCGCGGCCCGAAACGGGGCGAGACGCCGTTGTAGATCAGGCTCACCTTGTCCTCGGGCAGGCCCAGGCGGTCGATGATGCGGCCGCGGGAGAACTCGGAAACCGTGACCACGTGCGTCGCGCGGCGCAGCAGCAGCGGGATCAGCGCCTGGTAGGCGCGCACGAAAGAGGGCGCGAAGAACTCCGGGATGTCGAAGAAGGCGATGTCGTGCAGGGTCACGATCTGGCGCGCATAGGCCACCGGTCCGGTCGCCGACGGCGACCACAGCAGGCGCCCTCCGGCGCGGAACGGCAGCACGGCCTGTTCCCAGAGGTGGCCCTTGGCGCCCCGCAGCGGCCGCGCCGGCGACAGCCGGTCGAGCTGCGGCAGGCGCTGCATGAGTTCCAGGGTCATGCGCTGCTGGCCGCCCGTCTCGAAGACCGCGGCCCGCGTGTTGACCACGACCTTGCCCGCGCCCACCCCCGCCGCGGCAGGACGCGGCGGCGAGCTCTCGCGGGCGTCTTGCCCGGAGGCCGGCAGGAAGGCGGAAAGGTTCATCGGATCCCAGGTGAAGATGCGGACGAAATCCGATCCTAGCTACGAGCGGTTGCGATTTGCTTACGCGAACCGGGAGGGTCGAGTTGCGTTCACGCGTCGATCCGGAACGGGGGCGGAGGCTGCAGGCTGGCGCTGAAGGCTTCGGCGATGCTGCTGGCCTGCCTTTGGCGCTGCCGGAACATGTAGATCGGCACGAGGATCTTCGGCTCGAAGGGCCGGAACACCAGGTCGGCCGTCCGCTTCACCCGGGCCGTCTCGGAATCGACCACCCCCACGCCGAGGCCTCTCTCCACCATGGCGCAGACGGTCAGTCCGAGGCTGACGTCGATCACCGACCGGAGCGGCGCGCCCGCCGCCTCCATGGCGGCCACGAGCCTGCGACGGAATTCGTCCGCCGGACCCAGAGCGATGATGGGCTCGCCCGCCAGATCGTCCGCCGTGATGCTGTCCTTCTCCCCTAGACGGTGCCCGGCCGGCAGGGCGATCAGGCCTTCCAGGTCGAACAGCTTGCGGCGGGACAGGTTGGTTTCCTCGCTGCGGATCTGGGCGATGCCGATGTCGATCTCCCCGGACCCCACGAGGCGGACGGCGTCGGCCGAATTGTCCGAGTAAAGCGACAGCGTGACGCCCGGGTGCGCCTTGGCGAAGCGCGCCGCCATGGTCGGCAGCCAGTCGACGCTCAGCGTCGGGATCGCGGTCACCACCACCCTGCCCTGCTTGCTGTCCCGCAGGCCGCCGGCGAAGCGCTTGAGGTTCTGCATGCCGAAATAGGTGCGCTCGACCTCGGCGTAGAGGGCGCGGGCCTCGTCGGTCGCCGCGATGCCCTTCGTCGTGCGCACGAACAGCTGCAGCCCGAGGTCGAGTTCGAGGAGCCTGAGGGCTTTGGTCACGGCCGGCTGGGAGATCCGGAGAATGTCAGCGGCGCCGGTTATGGAGCCGCTGTCCATGATGGCTTTGAAAATTTCCACCTGTCGGTAGTTCATGCCCGAACGCCATAACCACGGGTGATGACTATGGGAAGATTAGTGATTTGAGGCAATGCCGGGTTTCGTATCTCCTACTTTAGTCGCTGTCCTCCGCCCCTGATCGATCAGCGGAGCGCCAGCGCCCCATCAGGCTGAAACCGCGCCGCCGGAGCCGTTCCGGGGTTCGCGCAGTGCTGATCCCCCGCGGACATCAACGACCGACTAGCATTGGGGAACCACGGCTATGGAGAAGCTGCGTCTTGTTCGTTGCGCCACCGTCATCGCCGCCGCGATGATGGCGTCCACCGCCCTGGCCGAGCCAAAGGGCGTGCTGAGGGTGGCCGTCGGCGCCGATCCCGCGACTTTCGATCCGGCTTTCAACGACCTCCCGGTCGCCAACGGAGTCGACCTCGCCGTGATGGACGGGCTCTTCCGCCTGGACGCCAAGAACAACATCCAGAAGAACCTCGCGACCGATTACGCCTGGTCGCCGGACGGCAAGGTCTTCACCGTAAAGATCAAGACCGGCCGCAAGTTCAGCAATGGCGACCCGCTGGACGCCGCCGCCGTGGCCGCGAGCTTCAACCGCCTGCTCGACGAGAAGGTCGGCTCCATCTACCGCGGGCTCTACGCCTCGCTCGGGCAGGCCAAGGCCGTGGGCGACGACACGGTGGAGTTCCACCTGTCCGAGCCCAACGGCCACGTCCTCATGCTGCTCGCCAACACGGCCGCCAGCATCGTCAACGTGAAGGCGGTCGCCTCCATGGGCGCCGAATACGGCCGCAAGCCGGTCGGCAGCGGCCCGTACATGGTCGAGAAATTCGTCGGCGGCGAGAGCTTCCGCCTCGTGCCCAACCCGAACTACGCGGGCGATTTCCCCGCGACCCTGAAGGCCATCGAGTACACGGTCGTGCCGGAGGACGGCGCCCGCATGGCGCTGCTGGAGACCGGAGAGGCCGACGTCGTCGAGCGCGTCCCGCCCGAGTCCATGGACGCCATCAACGCGCTCAAGGACGCCAAGGTCATCAACCCGCCCAGCATGTTCTCGATCAACATGGAACTGGTGCTGCGCGGCCCGTTGCAGGACGTGCGCGTCCGCAAGGCGCTCAACATGGCGCTGGATCGCGAGGGAATGACCAAGGGCATCCTGGGCGGACTCGGCACACCCTCCGTTGGCATGGTCGGCCCCGGCACCCAGGACGAACTGCGCCGGACCTTTGCGCCCATCCCCTTCGACCCCGAGGGCGCCAAGAAACTCCTGGCCGAGGCCGGCTACAAGCCTGGCTCCCTCACCCTCACGATGACCTGCCCCATGGGCCGCTACATCAAGGACGCCCAGGTCTGCCAGGCGCTCGCCGGCTCGTTCGAGGCGATCGGCGTCAAGGCGACCGCCAACGTCGTGGACCGCGGGACGTGGAGCAAGGTGGTCGGGCTCGATCCCGCAGCCCGCACGGACAACATGGGCATGGTCGGTCGCGCCACGGCCGGCATGGACTACACGCTCTATCGCCTGTTCAAGACCGGCGTCGGGGCCAACCGCACCGGCTACAGCAATCCCAAGGTGGACGAACTTCTGGCGGAGGGCCGGAGCACGACCGATCTGGCGAAGCAGAAGGAGATCTACGGCGAGATCCAGAAGATCATCTGGGACGACGCCCCGTTCGTGTTCCTCTGGTACCAGACCCAGGCCCTCGGCGTGGCCAACAAGGTTCAGGGCCTGGAAGTCCAGCCCAACGAGACGCTGGTGTTCGACAAGGTCACCCTGAAGTAGCCCCCAAACTCCGGTGACCGGCCATGTCTATCCCCCGACGCCTGGCCCAGGCCATTCCGACCCTGTTCATCGTCTCGCTGCTCGTCTTCTTCTTCATGGACATGATCCCCGGCGACCCCGCCCAGATGCTGGCGGGGCCGGGAGCCACCAATGAGGAAGTCGCGAGCATCCGCGAGTTCCTGGGCCTGAACCAGCCCGTGATGACCCGCTATGGCCTGTTCATCAAGGGCCTGTGGGACCCGTCCGTCGCCACCTCCTTCCGGACCCACCGGCCGGTGGCGGTGGAGTTGGCCGAGCGGCTTCCCAACACGCTGGTCGTGGCGGTGGGCGGCCTCGCGCTCGGCCTCGTCGTGGGCACGATCTCGGGCGTGGTCTGCGCCATGCGGCAGGGCGGCCTCGCGGAGGCGGCGATCACCGTCCTCACCCTGGCCGGGATCTCCATGCCGATCTACTGGCTGGGCCTGCTGTGCATCTGGCTCTTCGCCGTCCATCTCGGCTGGCTTCCCGCCGCGGGAGCGGCGACCCCGATGCACTTCGTGCTCCCGATCCTGGTGGTCGCCACGCGGCCCACGGCCATGTTCAGTCGGCTGATCACGGCCAACCTGCTGGAGGCGTTGAGCAAGGATTACCTAGACACGGCCCGGGCCAAGGGGCTCAGCGAAACCCGCGTCATCATCGGACACGCCCTGCGCAACTCGCTGGTCGCGGCGGTGAGCGTCGCCGGCGTCCAGTTCGGCGGCATGCTCGGCGGCTCCGTGGTGACCGAGACGGTGTTCGGCATCCCCGGCGTGGGGCGCCTCCTGGTCGACGCCGTCACCCGGGCCGACTACCCGGTCGTCCAGTACACGATCCTGATGTTCGCGATCTTCTTCGTGCTCATCAACCTCGCGACCGACCTCATCACCCAGTGGCTCGACCCGCGCACCCGCGACCACGGGAGGACGGCATGACGGCCGCGGCGGACAACATCGGGGCGACCGGGGTTCCGGATCGCGCCGGAAGCCCGGCCCCGCGCCGGCGCTGGGCGACATTGCGGCTGCTGCTGTCGCAGCCCAAGGGCGTGGTCGGCCTGACGCTGGTGACGGCCTACCTCCTGCTCGCCGTTTTCGGGCCCATGCTCGCGCCGCTGGACCCCTTCCGGCAGAACTTCGCGCTCACCCTGAAGCCGCCATCGGCCGCCCACTGGTTCGGCACGGACCAGCTCGGCCGCGACGTGTTCAGCCGCATCCTGGTCGGGGCCCGCGCCACGCTTGGGGTGGGGGTTGGCGGGGTCGCCTTCGCCTTCGTGATCGGCGTGCCGCTCGGAGTCCTCGCCGCGTGGCGGCGCGGCTGGGTGGACACGCTCGTCATGCGCGCGGTCGACGTGATGCTCAGCTTCCCGGACATTGTGTTCGCGCTGGCCATCGTGGCCATCCTGGGGGCCAACACCCAGAACGTCGTCATCGCGGTCGGCGTGGTCTCGGTCCCGATCTTCGCCCGCACGGCCCGCGCCGTGACGCTGAGCATCCTGGCCGAGCCCTATGTGGAAGGCATGGCCGCGCTCGGCGCCAGGCCCGGGCGCATCATCCTGCGCCACGTGCTGCCCAACATCTCCGGCACGTTGCTGACGCTCTCCACCCTGCTCTTCGCCTCCACGCTCCTGTCCGCCTCGGGACTGGGCTTCCTGGGGCTCGGCACGCAGCCGCCCTTCCCGGAATGGGGAACCATGCTGGGCGAGAGCCGCTCCTATATCCGCAGCCATCCCTACATGGCGACGTTCCCCGGCCTGTTCCTCGCGGGGTCGGCCCTGGCCTTCAACCTGCTCGGTGACGCGCTGCGCAGCGTGTACGACCCCGCCAGCCGGCGTGTCGCCCGAAGCCGCTCCTGGCTGGCCCTTCTGCGCGGCCGCGACCAGGCGGGCGCCGGGCTGGACCCCAAGCAGGCCGACCTTTCCGCGGCCGTGTCGGTGCGCGGCCTGCATCTGGCCTTCCGCACCGGCGCGGGGCCGCTGGAGGTGGTCCGCGGCGTGGACCTGGACATCCAGCCCGGCCGCACCCTGGCGGTGGTGGGCGAGTCGGGGTCGGGCAAGACGACGCTGCTCCGCGCCATCGCCACCCTCGCCAACCCCGAGCAGGTGGCGGTCACGGCCGGGACCATCTCGGTCGCCGGCGAACCCGCGGTTGGGCTCTCGCCCGCCGCGCTCCAGGACCTGCGCCGGCGCAGGATCGGGGTCGTGTTCCAGGACCCCGCCGGCGCCCTCAACCCGGTGCTGACCGTCGGCGCCCAGCTGGCCGAGGCCGTCCGCGTGGGGACCGACCTCGACGCCGCCTCGGTCCGCAGCCGCTGCGTGGATCTGCTGGCCGACGTCGGCATCGCCGATCCCGAGCGGCGCCTGGACATGTATCCGCACCAGTTCTCCGGCGGCATGAAGCAGCGAATCGTGATCGCCATCGCGCTGGCGCAGAACCCGCAACTCCTGCTTGCGGACGAGCCCACCAGCGCGCTGGACGTCACCATCCAGCGCCAGATCCTCGCCCTCCTCCGCGACATCCAGCGCCGGCGCGGGATGGCGATCATGATCGTCACGCACGACCTCGCGCTCGCGGCGCGCTTCGCGGACGAGATCGCGGTCATGTACGCGGGCGCGGTGGTGGAGCGCGGGGACGCGGCGCGCGTGCTCGAGCGGCCGGCGCACCCGTACACGCAGGCGCTGCGCGCCGCGGCGCCGGGGGGCGCGG
>NZ_PVZS01000079.1 GCF_003004785.1 Alsobacter soli | reverse complement strand
AAGCGCCGGGTGGCCGACCTCAAGGCGCTCGCCGGCTTCGAGAAGTCCGGTCACTTCTTCTTCAACGCGCCGGTGGGCCGCGGCTACGACGACGGGCTCGTGACGGCCATCGCGGTGCTCGACATGCTCGACCGGAATCCCGGAAAGAGCATGGCCGACCTCTACCGCGCCCTGCCGCGCACCTATGGCACGCCGACCATGTCGCCCCACTGCCCGGACGAGGTGAAATACCAGGTCTCCGAGCGCGTGACGAAGCGGTTCCAGGCGATGCAGGCGCGGGGAGAGCCGGTCGCCGGCCAGGCCATTCGCGACGTCGTCACCGTGAACGGCGTGCGCGTGACCGCCGAGGACGGCACCTGGGGGCTTGTCCGCGCGTCATCCAACAAGCCGGAGCTGGTCGTAGTGATCGAGAGCCCGGTTTCGGAAGCGCGCATGCGCGAGATGTTCAAGGCCGTGGACGGCGTTCTGCGCGAGAACCCCGAGGTGGGCGCCTACAACCAGTCGATCTGA
>NZ_PVZS01000078.1 GCF_003004785.1 Alsobacter soli | reverse complement strand
TACATCCCGCAGCCGGAGCGTCCGAAGGACCAGCCGTTCCTGATGCCGGTCGAGGATGTGTTCTCGATCTCGGGCCGCGGCACGGTGGTGACGGGCCGCATCGAGCGCGGTGTGGTGAAGGTCGGCGAGGAAATCGAGATCATCGGCCTGAAGCCGACGATCAAGACGACGGTGACCGGCGTCGAGATGTTCCGCAAGCTGCTCGACCAGGGCGAGGCGGGTGACAACGTGGGCTGCCTGCTGCGCGGCACGAAGCGCGAAGAGGTGGAGCGCGGCCAGGTTCTGGCCAAGCCCGGCTCGGTGAAGCCGCACACGAAGTTCAAGGCCGAGGCCTACATCCTGACGAAGGAGGAGGGCGGCCGCCACACGCCGTTCTTCACCAACTACCGTCCGCAGTTCTACTTCCGCACGACGGACGTGACCGGCATGGTCAAGCTGCCCGAGGGCACCGAGATGGTGATGCCGGGCGACAACGTCACCATGGAAGTCGAGCTGATCGCTCCGATCGCCATGGAGGAGAAGCTGCGCTTCGCCATCCGTGAAGGCGGCCGCACCGTCGGCGCCGGCGTGGTGGCCTCCATCATCGCGTAA
>NZ_PVZS01000077.1 GCF_003004785.1 Alsobacter soli | reverse complement strand
GCCCCGACCTCGACGGCGTCGAGCTGGACCTCCTGCTCGCTCCCGTCCGGCCGGATGAGCCGCGCCGTCTTGGGCGCGAGGTCGAGCAGGGCCCGGATCGCCCCGCCGGTGCTTTCGCGGGCCCGCAGCTCCAGCACCTGCCCGAGCAGCACCAGCACCGTGATCACCGCGGCGGCCTCGAAGTAGACCGCCACCGAGCCGTCATGGGCCCGGAAGGCCGGCGGAAACACGCCGGGCGCCAGAACGGCGACCATGCTGTAGGCCCAGGCGACGCCCGTTCCCATGGCGATCAGGGTGAACATGTTGNGCCCGTTCCCATGGCGATCAGGGTGAACATGTTGAGGCTGCGGTTCACCAGCGAGGCCCAGGCCCGCACGAAGAAGGGCCAGCCGGCCCACAGCACGACTGGCGTCGCCAGCGCCATCTGCACCCGGTTGGAGACGCCGCGCGGAACGTAGTGGTCCAGTCCCGTGAGGTGGCCGCCCATCTCCAGCGCCAGCACCGGCAGGCTCAGGGCGAGGCCCACCCAGAAGCGGCGGGTCATGTCCCTGAGCTCGGCGTTCTCGTGCGCACCGGCGGCTGCGACCACGGGCTCCAGCGCCATGCCGCAGATCGGGCA
>NZ_PVZS01000076.1 GCF_003004785.1 Alsobacter soli | reverse complement strand
TCCCCAGTGCCTCGCTCGGCCGAGACCGCATCCCCGTCCCGCACCAGCGCTATCTCGGCCACCTGAGGGTCCAGGTACAAGCCGCCGTCGGCCACGGCCCGAAGGGCCCTGGGCAGGTCGTCTGCGGCGGAGCGCTTCAGGACGTACCCCCGCGCGCCGGCGTCCATCAATCGGCGCACATAGGCGCGGTCCTCATGCACGGTCAGGACGAGGATCTTCACCTCCGGGCAGGTTTCCGTCAGCGCCCTGGCGAGGTCGGCCCCGTTCAGCTTCGGCACCGAAATGTCGATCACGGCCACCTCAGGCCGGATGCTGTTGATCATGTCTCGGGCCTTCTCGCCGTCAGGCGCATCGCCGACGAGGTCGAAATCGGGATCCTCGGCCAGCAGCGCCCGGATTCCCGCAAGAATGACTGGATGATCATCGACCAGGAAGACCCTGATGGGCCTCATCGCAGCCCTCCTCCCGACAGCGGGATAACCACATAGACGCTCGTGCCCTGCCCTGGCGTGCTTTCGATCGTCAACTGGCCTCCCACAAGCGCCAGCCGCTCGCGAATCCCCGCGAGGCCGAGCCGGCTTCCGCCAGACGCGGACTCCACGGCGTCGCCGTCGAAGCCGACCCCGTCGTCCCTCGACGATGAGGCGCAACGCGCTCTCC
>NZ_PVZS01000075.1 GCF_003004785.1 Alsobacter soli | reverse complement strand
TAGGTGCGCACGCTGTGGCCCATGGCGTTCATGGTGTGGTGCGACTTGTGGCAGTGGATGGCCCAGTCGCCCGGCCGGTCGGCAACGAAGTCGAAGGCCCGCATCTGGCCGACCGCGCAGTCGACCGACACCTCCGGCCAGGCCGCCGCCTCGGGCACCCAGCCCCCGTCCGTGCAGCTGACCTTGAAGTCGTACCCGTGCATGTGGATCGGGTGGTTGGTCATGGTGAGGTTGCCGAAGCGCACCCGCACCCGGTCGCCCTGACGCACCACCAGCGGGTCGATGCCAGGGAACACCCGCGAGTTCCAGCACCACAGGTTGAAGTCGGTCATGGTGTTCACCTTCGGCACGTAGCTGCCGGCCTCGATGTCGAAGGCGTTCAGGAGGAACACGAAGTCTCGGTCGACCCGGCGGAAGGCGGGGTCGCGCGGATGGACGACGAAGAAGCCCATCATGCCCATCGCCATCTGGACCATCTCGTCCGAGTGCGGGTGGTACATGAAGGTGCCGGACTTCTGCAGGATGAACTCGTAGACGAAGGTCTTGCCCGGCGGGATGTGGGGCTGGGTCAGCCCTCCGACCCCGTCCATGCCGTTGGGCACGAGCTGCCCGTGCCAGTGCACGGCCGTGTTCTCCGGCAGCCGGTTGGTGACGAAGATGCGGACCTTGTCGCCCTCCACCGCCTCGATGGTCGGGCCTGGCGACTGGCCGTTGTAGCCCCACAG
>NZ_PVZS01000074.1 GCF_003004785.1 Alsobacter soli | reverse complement strand
ACTGGGGAGCCACTGAGCCAGAGAGAGACCGAGGTCCTGCGCATGACCGCGCAGGGCCTGACCAACAAGGAAACGGCCCACCTCCTGAACATCAGCATGAAGACGGTCGAGACCTACAAGGCGCGGGCCGCCGAGAAACTCGGGCTTCGCTCGCGCGCGGAGATCGTGCGATTCGGCGTTTCGCAGGGCTGGCTGGACGACCTGTCCGAATAGGGCAGGCGCGCAGTCAAGCGTTGTCCTCGCCCGCCCCGCATGCCTCGTCGATGGCCTCGAGCGCTTTCGAGAAGCCCCTGAGCGAGTAGGTGTCTGTTGTCTCGTTGCCACGGAGCGACTTCGCCGCGATCGTGGCCGTGTATTCCTTCTTGAAGAGGCGCACGGTGGCCGCGTCCGCATCGGCGTTCTGAAGCCAGGCCAGGGATCCGGAGTCCAGCATGGTGGTCTCATCGCCGCCGCCCACCGCGAGCGAGGCTGACGACAGGGGAAAGCCGAAGGACACGCTCACCTCTGCATGCACGGATTCGGCGGGGCGGTGCGTCACGAACAGATAGGCCTCGCCGCGCCGGAGCCCTTCCGGATCGCGGCGAGTGGGCTGCGTGACGGCATAGCATAGGGGCCGCCCCGACACGGTCGTCTTCATCGCCCTCCAGTCCTCGAATTGTCCGAGCTGAACGGAGCCGGCGCACGCCGGGCGGGCGCCGCAGAGGACCAGCAAGGCGAGGCTCAGGCGTCGAATAATCATCCGGTTTCCTTTCAGAGATCGGGAAAGAACTGAACCGCGAAGGAGGCGCGGGCTTCCGGGCTCCGGTCGGACCGCAGGTAGGCGCTAACCTGCAGGTTCA
>NZ_PVZS01000073.1 GCF_003004785.1 Alsobacter soli | reverse complement strand
ACCGCGACCCTGGTCGGCCTGTTCGTGTTGTGCGAGCTCGCGGCCCTGGTGTGGCCGACAGCGGGGCTGGCCCACGGCTGGGTGCGCCTGTTCGCCAGCGACCCTGACAACGTCGGCCGCACCTTTGTCGAGGGCGTGCTGGGCAGCATCGCCGGGGCGTGGGTGGCGACGCTGCTGTTCGTGCCGGTCTACAACCGGCTCCTTCGGCGCTGAGGGGACCTGGCGCGACCGCCCGCCCCGGGGCTTGACCGGAGGCCTCGGGGCGGGCGCCATGGCGAGGTGAGCAAGAAGCTGTTCCGAAATAAGGTTCGGATCGGAAGCGGGCGCCCGCTCCGCCGCCGCATGCGACAGCGGGCCAGGCGGTTGGCTCAGAGGCACTTCAAGATCTGCCTGGTCGTCATCGGGAGCGTCGCGCTGGCCGCGGCCTGCCTCCGCGACCCAGCACCGCCGATTGCCCCCGCCACCCCTACGGAACCCCTCGCCGGCAAACCCGGCTGAGCGCGTCGCGGGCGAAGCTCGGTTCGCCACATGACGGTGTTCGATGCCGACCTTTGGGAACATGTCCGGAGGCGCGCCATTGACCCGCCGTCGCCGATGCGCCGGCGACCCTGTCTGCTCCTGAGAAACCCCGGTTGGCTATGGCGATCATCGCGGACGCGCTCACCTTCCTGGCCGAACCCTGGTTCGCCATCCCGTGGTACGTCGTCGGCGTGTTCGGGGCGGCCTGGGTGGTCTACGACGCCCAGCACGCGAACGCCGCCCTCAACCCGCCGCTGAAGGTCTGCTGGCCGATCCTGGTCTTCTTCTTCTCCCTGATAGGCCTCGCCCTTTACCTCGTGACCTCCCGGCCCGCGGACATCGGCGCCGTCGAGGGACGCGA
>NZ_PVZS01000072.1 GCF_003004785.1 Alsobacter soli | reverse complement strand
TCCGTCAACACCTACGGCTACGAGACCCTCCCGATGGTGAAGCCGACCGGCTTCCGGGAGTACGACGCCCGCTGGCTCTTCGAGAAGGAGATCAACCTCATGGGCGTCCAGGCCCTGGGGATGGGACTGGGCACGCTGATCCGCGAGATGGGCGTGAAGCCGGAGATTGTCACCGGGCACGATTTCCGGGGCTACTCCTCGGCCATCAAGATGGCCCTCATCACCGGATTGATGGCGTCCGGCTGCAAGGTGCACGACATCGGCCTGGCGCTCTCGCCCATGGCCTATTTCGCCCAGTTCGATCTCGACGTTCCCTGCGTCGCGATGGTGACCGCTTCCCACAACGACAACGGCTGGACCGGGGTGAAGATGGGCGCCCAGCGGCCGGTCACCTTCGGTCCCGACGAGATGGCCCGCCTGAAGGAGATCGTCCTGTCAGGCGCCTACCGCACGGCCGAGGGCGGCTCCTATGTGTTCGTCGAGAATTTCCCCGACCGCTACATCGCCGACCTGACGAACCGCGCCCCGATCCGGCGCAAGCTGAAGGTGGTGGCCGCTTGCGGCAACGGCACGGCGGGGGCCTTCGCGCCCCAGATCCTTGAGCGCATCGGCGTCGAGGTCGTGCCGCTCGACACGCAGCTCGACCATACGTTCCCGCGCTACAACCCGAACCCCGAGGACATGGAGATGCTCCACGCCATCGCGCATGCGGTGAAGGAGCACGGCGCCGACGTGGGACTCGGCTTCGACGGCGACGGCGACCGCTGCGGCGTGGTGGACAACGAGGGCGAGGAGATCTTCGCCGACAAGATCGGCGTCATGCTCGCCCGCGACCTCTCGGCCCTGCACCCTGGCGCCATCTTCGTGGTGGACGTGAAGTCGACCGGGCTCTTCGCCACCGATCCCGTGCTGCGCGCCAATGGCGTCAAGGCGGACTACTGGAAGACCGG
>NZ_PVZS01000071.1 GCF_003004785.1 Alsobacter soli | reverse complement strand
GCCCCGACCTCGACGGCGTCGAGCTGGACTTCCTGCTCGCTGCCATCCGGCCGGATGAGGCGCGCCGTCTTGGGCGCGAGGTCAAGCAGGGCCCGGATCGCCCCGCCGGTGCTCTCGCGCGCCCGCAGCTCCAGCACCTGCCCGAGCAATACCAGAACCGTGATCACCGCCGCGGCCTCGAAGTACACGGCCACGGAGCCGTCATGGCCCCGGAAGGCGGGCGGGAACACGCCCGGCGCCAGCACGGCGACCATGCTGTAGGCCCAGGCCACGCCCGTCCCCATGGCGATCAGCGTGAACATGTTCNCCCAGGCCACGCCCGTCCCCATGGCGATCAGCGTGAACATGTTCAGGCTGCGGTTCACCAGCGAGGCCCAGGCCCGCACGAAGAAGGGCCAGCCGGCCCACAGCACCACAGGCGTCGCCAGCGCCATCTGCACCCAGTTGGAGACGCCGCGCGGGACGTAGTGGTCGAGGCCGGTGAGGTGGCCGCCCATCTCCAGGGCCAAAACGGGCAGGCTCAGGACCAGGCCCGCCCAGAAGCGACGCGACATGTCCCTGAGCTCGGCGTTCTCGTGCCCGCCGGCGGCGATCACCGGCTCCAGCGCCATGCCGCAGATCGGGCAGGAGCCCGGCCCGAACTGCCGGATCTGCGGGTGCATCGGGCAGGTGTAGATCGTGCCCTCCGGCGGGGCCGCCGCCGCCCTGGCTGCCGGCGCGACGTACTTGCCGGGATCGGCCTTAAACTTGGACTGGCAGCCGGCCGAGCAGAAGTAATACGGCTTCCCGGCGTGCTCGGCGCGGAACTTCGTCCCGTGCGGGTCGACCGCCATGCCGCAAACCGGGTCCTTGACCATCCCCTCGCCGGCGGGGGCGGGGGCGGGGGCGCGGCCGTGGTCGTCATTCCCGTGCCCGGCGGCATGGTCGTGGGCGTGCGCAGCGTGGTCGTGGCTCATGGCGTCCTCACGCGGAAACGGCGGTGGCGGCGGGCGTTGTGGGGCTTCCCGCGATGGGAAGGTCAAGGGGGCCGGGCTTGTCGCCGTAGGCGGCGTCGAACAGCCGCTCGGCCCAGGCGTCCCGGACGCGGCGGCCGGCCTCTATCATCGCGCCCACGCCGGAGAACCACGCGTGCTCGGCCGCCCGGAACGGGTTGTC
>NZ_PVZS01000070.1 GCF_003004785.1 Alsobacter soli | reverse complement strand
TGACGATGGTGTTCCGCACGCCCGACCCGGCGGTGCTCAAGGGCGTGAAAGCTGGTGACAAGGTGCGCTTCCAGGCGGACCGGGTGAACGGTCAGATCTCCGTCGTGAAGATCCAGAAGGGGAAATGAACCGAGCCCAGGATGCGCCAGCGCAAAGCGGCGCCGGGGCAGCGGGGGCAGTGTCTGGCCGGCAAGGAGGACGCCATGGCAGTCGCGAAGCAAACATCGAGCAGGCGAACGCGGTCAGAACCCCTCGTTCCTGCGGTGAGCGCCGAGCCGCCTTGCCCTCGGCCTGCGCCCGGCCCCCAGGACCTTGTGGATTACTGGCTCGACGTCGGCCAACGCACGATCCTCTTTCTCGACGCGCTGCGACAGCGGGCCGAGAACATCGTCGCCCACGAGCGCGCCGGCAAGCCGCCGCTGCTCGACTTCGATTTCGAGGTGGTCGCCGAGGCGCGCTGCTTCGAGCGCCCGACCAACTACAGCCTGCTCAAGATCACCCGGGTGGGCGAGGACTGCCTGGAGGACTGCCTCCAGCCCGGCCTGCCGCCCGTGGTCGTCTTCGACCCCCGCGCGGGCCACGGCCCCGGGATCGGCGGCTTCAAGCGCGAGAGCGAGGTGGGGCTGGCGCTTCAGGCCGGCCACCCGACCTACTTCGTCTCGTTCGCTCCCGAGCCCGTCGCAGGCCAGACCCTGCACGACGTGCTCCGGACGCTGCGCCGGTTCCTGGAGGAGGTCGGGCGGCGACACCCGGGCGAACCGCCCGTGCTCTACGGCAACTGCCAGGCCGGCTGGGCCATCACCATGCTGGCCGCCGACTGCCAGGGCCTTGTCGGCACGGCCGTGCTCAACGGCTCGCCCCTGTCCTACTGGGCCGGCGAGCCGGGCGTGAACCCGATGCGCACGGGCGCCGGGTTCACGGGCGGCATGTGGACGGCGCACCTCCTGTCCGACCTGGGCGACGGCCGCTTCGACGGCGCGTGGCTGGTCCAGAACTTCGAGGCGCTCAAGCCGGAGGGAGTCTGGAGCAAATACGCCGACCTGTTCGAAAGGGTGCGGACCGAGCGCGAGCGCTTCCTGGACTTCGAGCGGTGGTGGAACGGCTTCTACGTGCTCGGGCGGGAGGAGATCCTCGCCATCACCGAGAACCTGTTCGTGGGCAACAGGCTGGAGCAGGGCCTCGTGCGGCTGTGCCAGCACTGCAACGTCGACCTGCGCCGCATCCGCAACCCGCTCGTGAT
>NZ_PVZS01000007.1 GCF_003004785.1 Alsobacter soli | reverse complement strand
GCCAGGCGCCCAGCTCCGCAGCGCGGATGCAGGCGGCCCGGCGCGCGCCGTCCACGTAGGCGTCCAGCCCGGGCTCGGCCGCGCGGCAGGCGTCCAGCGCGTGCGGGCAGCGCGACGCGAAGGCGCAGCCTTGCGCCTGGGCGAACGGGCTCGGCGGCTCGCCCGCGACCGCGCCTCTCAGGCGCGGAACGGCCGCATGCGGGCGCGGGGACGCCTCCAGCAGCATGCGCGTGTACGGGTGGCGCGGCGCGCCCAGCACCTGCCCGGCCGGGCCCGTCTCCACCAGCCGCCCCGCGTAGAGCACGCCCACCCGCGAAGCCAGATGCCTCACCACGGCCATGTCGTGGGAGATGAAGACGTAGCTGACGCCCAGGCGGGCCCGCAGGTCGGCGAGAAGGTTCACGACCTGCGCCTGCACGGACAGGTCCAGCGCGGAGACCGGCTCGTCGCAGACGATCAGCTCGGGCTCGACGGCGAGGGCGCGGGCGATGGCGACGCGCTGGCGCTGCCCGCCGGAGAAGGCGTGGGGATGGCGATCGAGGTGCTGGGAGGAGAGGCCGACCAGCTCCAGGAGCTCCACGACCCTGTCCTTAACGCCGGCCGCCGGGCGAAGGCCATGGAGGCGGATGGGAGCCGCGATGGCGTCCCCGACCCGGACCCGCGGGTCCAGGGAGGCGAATGGATCCTGGAAGATCATCTGGACCCGCCGCCGCAAGCGGCGGAGGTCGGCGGCCCCGAGACCCCGGACGTCCTGCCCGTCGAACAGGATCTCTCCCGCGTCCGCCTCGATCAGCCGCAAGATCATGCGGCCGATGGTGGACTTGCCCGAGCCGCTCTCGCCGACAAGGCCGAAGACCTCGCCGCGGTTGACGGCGAAGCTCACGTCCCTGACCACCTTCGCGACACGGGGAGGCCGCAACAGGCCGCCGCCCGAGCGGAAGCTCTTGGACACGTTCCGAAGTTCGAGCAGCGCGGCGCTCATGGGGCGACGCTCCGCTCGAGGGGGGCGCGCCAGCACGCGGCCCAATGGCCGAGCGCGACCTCGGCCAGGGGCGGATAGGCGGCTCGGCAGCGCTCCTGGACAAAGGGGCAACGCGGCGCGAAGCGGCAGCCCTGCGGCATGCGGCCGACCGCGGGGGGCTGGCCCTCGATGGTGGTCAGCGGCCCCCCGACATCCTCCTCGCGCGGCAGGGCGGCGAGCAGCGAGAGGGTGTAGGGGTGCATGGGATCGTAGAACAGGTCGGCCCGGGAACCCTTCTCGACGATGCGGCCGGCGTACATCACCGCGATCTCGTCGGCGATCTCCGACACGAGGGCGAGGTTGTGCGTGATGAACAGCACCGCCGTCCCGAGCTCGGCCCGCAACGCGTCGACGAGGTGGAGGATCTGGCTCTGGATGGTGACGTCGNTCGACGAGGTGGAGGATCTGGCTCTGGATGGTGACGTCGAGCGCGGTGGTGGGCTCGTCGGCGATCAGCAGGGCCGGGCGACAGATCAGCGCCATGGCGATCATCACCCTTTGCCGCATGCCCCCGGAGAGCTGGTGGGGATAGGCCGCGAGCCGCGCCTCGGGGTCCGGGATTTTGACTCGGCGGAGCATGTCCAGCGCGGCGGTCCGGGCCTCGGCCCGGCTGGCCCCGCGATGGGCCTCCAGGATCTCCGCCATCTGCTCCCCGACCGACATCACCGGATTGAGGGAGGTCATCGGCTCCTGGAACACCATCGCGACGCGGTCTCCGCGCAGGGCGTTCATGGCCTTTTCGGATGCCTTCGAGAGGTCTTCGCCCTCCAGGGCGAAACGCTCGCTCGTGACGCGGGCGCCGGGCGGCAGGAGCCCCATGAGCGACAGCGCGGTCATGCTCTTGCCCGAGCCCGATTCTCCCACGAGGCAGAGGAGCCGCCCCCGATTCAACCTCAGGTCGACGCCGTCCAGGATGGGCGGCCCGCCGAAATCGACGCGCAGGCCGCGCACGTCGAGGACCGGGCGGTCGCCGGAGGCAGGCGTTCTGTCCAGAGACATGCAGCGGGAGCCCCGTCTGGAATGCGTGCGCCTGGCATTGACACCGGCGACGACACCTGCAGTATCAGACGCATTGAACCGGTTCAAGGCGGCGCGGACGGCCATGGGACGCTATCTGCTGGGACGGCTTGGCAGCCTCGTCCCAATCCTGCTCGGCACGTCGCTCGTCGCCTTCCTGCTGATCCGGCTGGTGCCCGGAGATCCCGCCGTCGCGCTGCTCGGCATGGAAGCCGACGACACGGCCCTTGCCGCGCTGCGCGCCAAGCTGGCGCTCGACCAGCCGCTCTGGGTCCAGTACTTCTCGTGGCTTGCCGCCATCCTGAAGGGGGATTTCGGCCGCTCGATCCAGGGCGGGCGCGAGGTGCTGCCCCTGCTCGCATCGGCGCTCGGCCCCACGGCGCTGCTGTCGGCCGCCGCCCTCGCCATCTCCCTCGTGATCGCGATTCCGGCGGGCGTGATCGCCGCCACGCGGCGGAACACGGGGGCGGACTATGCGGCCTCCTTCGTGGCCCTTTGCGGCCTGTCCCTGCCCAGTTTCTGGCTGGGGATCCTGCTGATCCTGCTCTTTTCCGTGCAGATCCCGCTGCTGCCCGCGTCCGGCTATGTCTCGCCTCTCGTGGATCCCGCCGGCTTCCTGGCCCGGCTCGTCCTCCCGGCCGTCACCCTGGGGGCCGCCCTTGCGGCGTCCACCATGCGCATGACGCGCGCTGCGATGCTGGAGGTGCTGCGCTCGGACTATGTCCGCACCGCCCGGGCCAAGGGTCTGGCCCCGTCGCGCGTGGTCTGGCGCCATGCCTTCGCCAACGCCCAGATCCCCATCGTGACGCTGCTTGGCATCCAGATGGGGCAGCTGCTCGGTGGCGTGGTGATCACCGAGACCGTGTTCGCCTGGCCCGGCATCGGCAAGCTGACCGTCGACGCCATCTTCGCGCGGGACTACCCCGTCGTGCAGGGAGCGGTTCTGCTCACGGCGGCGCTGTTCGTGCTCATCAACCTCGCCACGGACCTCGTCTACACCGTGATCGATCCGCGCGTGAGGGTGGCATGACCGACGCCGCTCTCGCGAACGCGGAAAAGCCCCGCCGCGACTGGACAAGGGGCCTGCTGCGTGACCCGCGCGCGGCGCTCGGCGTCGCGCTGGTGCTTCTGGCCGTGATCCTGGCGATCGGCGCGCCGCTGATCGCGCCTTTCGATCCCGAAACGCCGGACTTCGGCGCGATCCTGTCGCCGCCCTCCGCAGAGCATTGGTTCGGCACGGACGACCTGGGCCGGGACGTGCTGTCGCGCATCATCTTCGGGGCCCGCGCCTCCATCGTGGTCGGCGTCCTCAGCGTAGCCGGGGCTCTCGTGGTCGGCGCGGCCGCCGGCCTCGCGGCGGGTTTCTTCGGACGCTGGACGGACGCGGTGATCATGCGCGTCATGGATGTGCTGTTCGCGTTCCCGAGCATCCTGCTCGCGCTGGCGATCACGGCGGTGCTGGGCCCGAGCCTGCAGAACGCCATCCTGGCGATCGCGGTGGTGAACCTTCCCGTCTTCGCACGCATCGCCAGGGCGCAAACCATGGTGGTGCGCGAACTGGAATACGTCGACGCCCAGCGGGCGCTCGGCTTCGGACCCTGGGCCATCCTGCTGCGCACGGTCGCCCCCAACATCGCCGCGCCCCTGATCGTGCAGGGCTCGCTGCTGTTCGCCTCGGCCATCATCACCGAATCCTACCTGTCCTTCCTGGGGCTCGGGGTGCAGCCCCCAGCGCCCACCTGGGGCAGCATGCTGCGCAACGCGATCGGGTTCCTCGACATGGGGCCGTGGCTCGCCTGGTTTCCGGGCCTGGCGATCTTCCTCGTGGTGCTCGGCTTCAACCTGCTTGGGGACGGGCTGCGGGACCGCTTCGACCCCCGCGAGACACGCTGACCATGACACTGTTGGGAGGGACTGATCGATGCTGAGACGGATCCTGGGCGCCGGGTTGGGCGTCGCTTTGGCGCTGGCCGCCGCCCACCCTGCCGCGGCGCAGGACAAGAAATCGCTGGCGGTCGGCATCGTATCCGACCCGGTGACGCTCGATCCCGCCCAAATGGCGTCGTTCTTCGAACTGTCGGTCCAGTACAACATCCACGAGCCGATCCTGCACATGACGCCGGATCTGAAGATCGAGCCCGGGCTCGCCAGCGTGGAAACGCCTGATCCGCTCACCTACGCCTTCACGCTGAAGCCCAACCTGACCTTCCACGACGGGACGCCGATCGACGCGCAGGCCGCGAAGGCGAACTTCGACCGCATGCTCGACCCGAATGGCGGATCGCCGCGCCGGAGCGAACTCGGTCCGGTGGACTCGGTCACGGTCACCGGGCCGCTGACCTTCACGATCAAGCTGAAGACGCCCTATGCGCCCTTCCTGCAGGTGCTCGCCAATCGCGCCGGCATGCTGGTGTCGCCCGCGGCGGTGAAGTCCCTCGGGGCGGACTTCGCGACCAAGGCGGTGGGGGCGGGGCCCTACAAGGTGGTCAGCTGGACCAAGAACTCCGAACTCGTCCTCGAGCGTTTCCCCGGCTATTGGCGCGGCCCGGCCGCGATCGAGCGCATCGTGTTCCGGCCCATGGCCGACGAAACCGTGCGCGTCACCAACCTGCGTTCCGGCACGGTGCAACTGGTGGACGCAGTTCCAGCCCAGACGGTGGCCCAGCTCGGGCGCGAGAGCGCCATCACGGTCAAGCAGACGGACGGCCTCGGCTTCAACGCCTTCTCGTTCAACACGACCCGGCCGCCCTTCAACGACGCCAAGGTGCGCCGCGCCTTCGCCATGGCGATCGACCCGACGGCGGTGCAGAAGGCCGTGTATTTCGGCACGGGCGCGCCTGCCTACGGCCCCATCCCGCCGTCCATCGGCTGGGCCTACGACAAGACCGCCCCCCATCCGAAAGCCGACCCGCAGGGCGCCAAGAAGCTGCTGGCCGAGGCCGGCGTGACGACCCCCGTGCCGGTGGCGATCACGGTGACCAATTCGCCGGCGCAGGTGCGCACCGCGGAAATCCTCCAGGCTATGGCCAACCAGGCCGGTTTCAAGGCCGAGGTGAAGCAGATCGACGCCACGAGCCTGATCACCGTGCTGCGGCAGAAGGACTTCGACCTGTGCATGTCGCCCTGGTCCGGCCGTTCGGACCCGGACGGCAACATGTTCAACTACTTCACCAAGACCGGCCCCAACAACTTCGCCGGCTACGCCAGCGACAAGGTGACCGACCTGCTGATGCAGGCGCGCAGCGTCGCCGCCCAGGACGAGCGCGCGAAGCTCTACAAGGAAGCCGAGAAGCAGATCGCGGCAGACGCCCCCATGCTGTTCCTCACCTTCCCGGCCACCATCCAGGCCTCCGTCTCCAGCCTGGACTGGCTGCAGTATCCGGACGGCGCCTTCCACCTGCAGTTCGCCAAGTTCAAGTGACCTTGCGCCCCTCCGGCCTGCGCCGGAGGGGCCCGCCCACCAGAGGCTCCATGACCAAGACCATCCTCCTCGCCGGCGAAAGCTGGACGTCCACCGCCACCCACATCAAGGGCTGGGACCAGTTCGCCTCCGTGACGCACCACCGTGGAGCGGACCCTTTCATGGCCGCGCTCGACGGCTGCGGCTTCACCTTCGACTACATGCCCTGCCATGTGGCGGCGGAGCGGTTCCCGTCCACGCCGGAGGAGTTCGACCGCTACGACGCGGTCATCCTGTCCGACATCGGAGCCAACACGCTGCTGCTGCCGCCCGAGGTGTGGATCCATTCGCGGCGCGCGCCGAACCGCCTCAAGGGCCTGCGCGACTACGTGGCGCGCGGCGGCGGGCTCATGATGGTGGGCGGCTACCTGAGCTTCCAGGGCATCAACGGCAGCGCGCGCTTCCGCGGCACGCCCGTCGAGGAGGCGCTGCCGGTCGCGATCTCGCCCTGGGACGACAGGCGCGAGATGCCGGAAGGCGTGCATCCCGCGGTGACGGAGACAGGCCGCGGCCACGCGGCCCTGGGCGCGGTGGCGGGCGAGATCCCGTACGTGCTGGGCGTCAACGAGGTCACGGCCAAGCCGGGCGCGGAGGTGCTGCTCGCGCTGCCGGACGAGGAGGGCGGCTGGCCGCTGCTGGCGGTCGGCCGCCACGGTCAGGGCCGCACGGCGGCCTGGACCACGGACATCGGCCCGCACTGGCTGCCGAACGAGTTCCTGGCGTGGAACGGCTTCCAGCCGCTGTGGACGAACCTGCTCGGCTGGCTGTGCGAACGCTCGGCCCGCTAGAAGGCGCGCAAAATCAGCGTCGTCACGCCGGGCCAAAGGCGAACAGGCGGCGTGGGGTGTCCATGAAGAGCTTGCGCCGGTTCGCCTGGTCGGGAACCAGGCTGGCCATCAATGTGAGCAGCGGGCCATAGTCGACCCGCTGCCTCGCCTTCAGGTAGGGCCAGTCGGAGGCCCAGACGCAGGCGTCGGAACCGGACGAACGCCAACGCGTCCCGCTTCGCTTGACGAGGACCGTGGGCTATGGCTGCAGGGCAGCGGTTGAAACGGAGCACGGGCATGCAGCCGGGAGTACGGGTCAGGTCGCCGGAACCTCAGGACAGGGACGCATGGGGGCGGCTCTACGCAGGCTACGCGGCCTTCTACAAGGTCGAGCAGACCGAGAGCATGCGTGACCGGGTCTGGAACTGGATCCGGGATCCCGCGCATGAGGTCCAAGGCCTCGTGGCCGAGCACGGCGGCCAGTTGGCGGGGCTGGCTCATTTCCGCGCTTTCGCCAGGCCGCTTTCGGCCACGACGGGCGGCTTCCTGGACGACCTCTTCGTCGATCCCGCCGCGCGGGGCTCCGGAGCCGCCGAAGCCCTGATCGCCGCCGTCAAGGCGGAGGGCCAGGCCCGGGGCTGGTCCGTGATCCGGTGGATCACGGCCGAGGACAACTATCGCGCCCGCGGGCTTTATGACCGGGTGGCCGAACGCACCAAGTGGGTGACCTACGACATCAGGCTCTGAGGGCGAGGCCGCGCCGCCGGGCTCACAGCCCGGCGACGGCGGCCGTCAGCCGGCGGATCGCCTCTTCCACCGTGGCGCGCGGGCAGCCCAGGTTCACGCGCATGTAGCCGTGCCCCTCGGCCCCGAACTTCTGCCCCTTGTCGAGCCAGAGCCGCGCCTTCGTCAGCATGAAGGCGTTGAGCGCGTCCGCGTCCATGCCCAGGCCGCGGCAGTCCATCCACGCCAGGTAGAGGGCGTCCGCCGGCAGAACCGTCACGCCGGCGCCGAGGCCGTTCACGCCCTCCGCGAAGCGCGCGTGATTCTGGCGCAGATAAGCGAGCAGGTCCTCCAGCCACGGCTCGCCATGGGCGTAGGCAGCCTCCGCCGCGACCATGCCGAGGACGTTGACCAGCGGGAACATGTTGCGGTCGTACTGACGCTGGAATTCCTCCCGCAGGCGCCGGTTCGGGATGAACAGGTTGGCGCTCTGCAGCCCGGGGAGGTTGAAGGTCTTGCTTGGGGCCGTGCACGTGATGCTGCTCTGGGCGAAGGCGTCGCCCAGCGAGGCGAAGGGGATGTGCCTCTTCGCCTGGTTCATGACGAGGTCCTGGTGGATTTCGTCGGAGATCACGAGGACGCCCCGGCGCAGGCAGATCTCGCCCATGGTCCGCAGTTCGTCCGCCGACCAGACGTTGCCGGTCGGATTGTGCGGATTGCTGAGGATGAACAGCTTCGTGTTGTCCTGGATCGCCGCCTCGAAGGTCGCCGCGTCGAAGCGGTAGCCGGTCTCGGTCCGCAGCAGGGGCGCGAAGGCCAGGCTCCGGCCGTTCAGCAGCACGTCGGTGTGGAAGTGCCCGTAGACCGGCGGCTGGATCAGCACGCTGTCGCCCGGCGCGGTGAACGCCTGGATGACCGTCTTCAACGCGGTGATGATGCCCGAGGTCTGGACGACCCACTCCCTGGCGACCTCCCAGTGGAACCGCCGGGCCTGCCAGCCCACGACGGCGTCGACGTAACTTGCCGTGGCTCCGCCGGGATACCCGAACACGCCCTCGGCCACCGCCTCCTGCAAGGCGTCGATGACCGGCTGCGGGGAGCGGAAGTCCATGTCGGCGACCCACATGGGCAACGGGTCGGCGGCGGCCTCCGCCGGCTTCAGCAGCTTGTGTCCGCAGGCCCACTTCATGGAGTTCGACTGACGCCGGTCGATCACGTCGTCGAACACGGTCGCGAGGCGGCGCGAGGCGGCGAGCGTCTTCGGGTCAGTCGCGATGGTCATGTGCTGTCCTCTTGGCAGGGCGGAGCGCGCGAGCCGGGCAGGGGCGCCGCGTCGCCTCTCCGTAGCGGCTGGCTCTCATGACGAAAAATGGTATGTTCTCATGCTTGCATGAGCAGGAGTCATGATGCTGGACTGCCAACACCTGGCCATTCTGCGGGAGGTCCACCGGGCGGGAAGCGTCACGGCGGCCGCCGAGCGGCTGAACGTCACGCAGTCGGCCCTGTCCCACATGATCCGCAAGGTCGAGGAGCGATACGGCGTGAAGATCTGGATGAAGCAGGGCCGCGGCCTGCGCTTCACCCAGGCCGGCGAATACCTGCTCGCGCTGGCGCAGCGCATTCTGCCCCAGGTCGAGCACGCCGAGCGGATCCTGGGCGATTTCGCCCGGGGACGGCGCGGCTCGCTGCGCGCCGGCATGGAGTGCCACCCCTGCCAGCGGTGGCTGATGCGGATCACCCCGCACTACCTGGCGGCCTGGCCGGATGTGGACTTCGACATCCGCACGGACTTCCGGTTCGACGGCGTCGCGGCGCTCCTGGGCCACGAGATCGACCTGCTGATCACGCCTGACCCGGTCGACCTGCCCGAGGTTCTGTTCAAGCCGGTGATCGACTACGAGCTCGTGCTGGTGGCGCACGAGGAGCATGCGCTTGCCCGGCGCGGGTTCGCGAAGCCGCAGGATCTGCTCGACGAGGTGCTGATCACCGTTCCGGTGGGCGCCGAGCGGCTTGATGTCTACACGCGATTCCTCGTGCCCGGGCAGTGCCGTCCGCGCGAGCACAGGACCGCCGAGACCATCGACCTGATGCTGCAACTGGTTGCGGCCCGGCGCGGCGTGGCAGTGCTGCCGGACTGGCTCCTCCGCGAGGAGGGAGCGCATCTTCCCGTCCGCGCTGTCCGCCTGGGCGAGCAGGGCATCCAGAAGAGCATCAACCTCGGCGTGCGCCGGGGGGAGGAGAGTGTGGGCTATGTCGCCGGCTTTCTGGCTCTCGCGCAGGAGATCGGGGTGTAAGGTCGCGCGGCGGGCAGGGGCGAAGCTGATCCACGGATGGCCTATGCTGGAAGCCGGCGCAGGCCGGCCTGCGCCTTGGATGAAGGAAAACGCATGACACTGACGGTGCTCGTCACGGGCGCATCGAGCGGGATCGGTCGGGCGACGGCCATTCGCCTGGCGCGAGTCGGCTACAGGGTGCTGGCGCTCGCGCGCAATCGCGAGGCGCTGGACAGGCTGGCCTCCGAGACCGGGGCCGAGGCGCTCGTCGCCGATCTTGCGGATCCCGAGTCGCTGGAGCGCGCCGTGAGGGGTCGCGCCATCGACGTGCTCGTCAACAACGCCGGGCTCTTGTCGATCAAGGCGCCTTTCCAGGAGACCCCGCCCGAGGCCATCGCGGCGCATGTTGTCACCAACGTCACGGGGCCGCTCACGCTGACGCGCCTCGTCCTGCCCCAAATGGTCGAACGACGGACAGGGCATGTGCTGTTCGTCACCTCCATCGTGGCCAGGGTCCCCCATCCCGACATCGCCCTCTACGCCGCCACCAAGGCGGCCCTCGCCCATTTCAGCGACAGCCTGCGCTGCGACCTGCTGGGAACAGGGGTGCGGGTCACCGATGTTGCGCCTGGGCGCGTCCAGACCGAACTCTACCGGGACGCCCTGGACGAGTCCGGCCGGCAAGCGCTGTACGAGGGCTTCCGAAACCTGCAGCCCGATGACGTCGCCGAGGCGATCGCGGGCGTGCTCGCCGCGCCCGACCACGTCAACATCTCGCGGATCGAGGTCAATCCCACGGAACAGGCGGCTGGCGGGTCCAGGATCGTGAGCTTGCGCGCCTGAGCGGCGGCCAGTGGACTCGCGAACAGCCGCTTGGAGGACCACGCGCGGCCGTCCGTCCAGCCTGCGCCGCCGCGTTCAGAACGGTCCTTCGCCCCGGGTCCTGACGAGGGCCTCCCGCAGACGCCGTTCCGCGTCGCCGAGACTTTCGCTGATCACAACGGGGTAGGGCGTAGCCGCAGGCGCGTTGGCGGCGACGGGATCCGGGAGCCGCGCGAGGGCTTCGGCGGCGCGCCGGCGGATTTCGCCCAGGGGGCGGATTCCGGCAGGCAGGATGGCGCCGTCGCGCATCACCGGTTGGAGGAGCGGTTCGCCGGTAAGGCCTTCGTCCCGCAGGGCCAGCGTGTCCTGGCGGTAGCGGCCGTCGCGCATCTCCCTGAAGACCTGCTTTCGCCCAGGATAGGTGCGTTTGCCCGCAGACAGCTTCATGCGCCCGCGTCCGCCGTACTCGGTCAGCTTGTACACGATGTCGAGGTCCGGGGCGTCGCGGGAGACGCTCATCGCCGTGCCGATGCCGAAGGCGTCCACGGGCGCTCCGGCGGCGACGAGCGCCTCGATCCTGTTCTCGTCGAGACCGCCGCTGGCGAAGATCTGGACGTGGGACAGCCCTCCCTCGTCCAGCAAGGCCCGGGCCTGGCGGGACAAGGGGTCGAGGTCGCCCGAGTCGAGCCTTATCCCGCGGATCGGGCCCAGGCGCCCGGCCCGATGCAGCCCCACGATCTTCCGGACGGCCTCCAGGGTGTCGTAGGTGTCCACCAGCAGGATCGTGTTGGGGTAGAGCGCCGCGAAGCGCTCGAACGCCGCATCTTCCGAGTCGAAAGCCTCGATGAAGCTGTGCGCCACCGTCCCGGCGACGGGCAGGCCGTCGCGGCGTCCGGCCATGAGGTTCGACGTCGCGGCAACCCCGGCGATCGCGAACGCCCTGGCGCCCTTCACGGCGGCGTCGAGCCCTTGGGCCCGGCGGCTGCCGAAATCGACCACCGGGCGCCCCTGCGCGGCCCGCACGACCCGGGCCGCCTTGGTGGCGAGCATCGTCTGCAGCCCGATCTGGTTGGCCAGGAAGGTCTCCAGCAACTGCGCCTCGCCGATGGGGGCCGTCACCTCCAGCAGGGGTTCGTTGGCGAAGACCGGTGAGCCTTCCGGCACGGCGTCGATGTCCCCGCTGAACCGGAAATGCTTCAGGCTGTCCAGGAACGGCGGCGGAAACAGGCCGAGGCTGGACAGGTACTCGATGTCCTCGGACGCGAAGCGCAGCGATTCCACAGCCGCGAGCGCGTCCGCGAGGCCGCAGGCGACGAGGTAGTTGCGGCACGGCGGCAACTTGCGGACGAACAGGCTGAACGTCGCCCGCTCCTGCATGCCGAGGGCCTGGTAGGCGCGCAGCATGGTGAAGAGGTAAAGGTCGGCGAAGAGTGGAGCCATCGTCGCGGACCTCGTCAACCGCCCACCAGGGTCACCCCGGCCTGCCGCATCTCGGCCCGGGCCGCGGCCTGCCCCTCGGGGCTGAGGGCCCGCGTGGCCTCCGTGAGCAGCCGGACCTCGAAGCCTTCGGCCGCGCCGTCCAGGGCCGACGCGCGCACGCACACGTCCTCGGCGAGCCCGCCGACCCACAGGCGCCTTACCCCCCGCTTCCTCAGGAAGGACGCGAGCCCCGTGTCGTCGAAGGCCGAATACTGGTCGCGGTCGAGCCGCGTTCCCTTCGCCACCAGGACGGCGTCGGGCGGCAGCCGCAAGCCGGGATGCAGGGCCGCGCCGGCCGTTCCCTGCACGCAATGGCGCGGCCAGGGCCCGCCCTGCGCGGCGAAGCTTGGGTGCTGGGCTGGGTGCCAATCCACCGACGCGATCACCGGCGCTCCGGCAGCGGCCGCCTGCTCGATCCACCTGTTCGCGGATGGGATCACGGCGTCTCCGTCCGGAACGGGCAAGGCGCCGCCGGGGCAGAAGTCGCTCTGCACGTCAACGAGGAGGAGGGCGTCTTCCGACGAAAGGTTCGGCTGCATGTCCGACGAGCCCGCAACGAACACCCCACAAGCCCTACACTATCACGAGACGGCCGCTCTGATCCGGGTCATCGCAGCGCGGCCGGCGAGGCGGTTTCGGCAAAACTGATCCGGGGCAGCATCGCGGCGCATCAGCCGCCCCATCCTGATCTCCTGTGCAGAATGGCGGCGCGGACCGCCGGCCAGGGGGAAGCGCCATGTACCGCCACATCCTCGCCGCCACGGACGGAACGCCGTTCGCCAGGCACGCCGTGGAACACGCCGTTGGGCTGGCCCGGGCGCTCGGAGCCCGTCTCTCGATCGTGACGGTGACCGAGCCGTTCCATGTTTTCTCGCTCGAGGTCCAGCAGCTCGAGGACACGCGGACCCAATACGAGGCGCACGCGCGCGAGTGGGCCGACCGCGCGCTCAACGATGCGGCGGCGCTCGCGCGCGCCCAGGGCGTCAGCCACGACCTGGTGCAGGTCGAATCCGACAGGCCCTACCAGGCGATCATGGACGCGGCGGCCGATCGGGACTGCGACCTCATCGTGATGGCCTCCCATGGACGCCGCGGGCTCGCGGCGATGATCCTGGGCAGCGAAACCCTGAAGGTGCTGACCCATTCCAAGGTCCCGGTCCTGGTGATCAGGCCCGGCGGCGCCGAGCCGTGGCAGGCCCTGACCTGACGCGGGAGCGTTCGCCCGATGGCGGCTGCGGCCGCCGAAGGGCGGGCGAGAGCGGGCCGTCGCTGCCCGGCGCGCGGCGAGGACGTGGTCGTGGACGAACGCAGGACTGAGACGGTCGAGGCCGGGCGGGATCTCCCGGACGCCCTTCGGTCGGCCATGGCGGTCGCATCCGACCTGTATGTCCAGCTGCATGGCGGGCGACCGCCCCCGCAAAGCCTGACCCCCGCCAGCTCGCTCGACCGCGACTGGGGATTCGACAGCCTTTCGCGTGCGGAACTGCTCCTGCGCGTCGAGCGCGCCTTTCGGGTCCGTCTTCCGGAGACCCTGCTGGCCAGGGCCGACAATCTCGAAACGCTCGTGGAAGCCGCCCTGAGCGCGGGCGCCCACCCGGTCGCCCCCGTCGCCGCGCCGATGCTGTCGTCCGGGGAGGTTGGCGCCCCCGTGGCTGCCGAAACCTTGACCGCCGCGCTGGACTGGCATGCGCAGCGCTGGCCAGACCGCGTGCATGCGGTGCTTCATGGCGGCGACGGATCCGAAACGCCCATCACCTACGGCGAGCTGCGCCGGCGAGCTCTGGCCGCGGCCGGCGGCCTTCTGCGCGCCGGCTTGCGCCCAGGCGAGCGCGTCGCCCTGATGCTGCCCACCGGGGCAGACTTCCTCGTCGGCTTGTTCTGCGTCCTCTACGCCGGAGGGGCGCCGACGCCCATTTACCCGCCGTCGCGGCCGTCGCAATTGCTGGAGCACCTGCAGCGGCAGGCGGAGATCCTGCGCAATGCGGCGGCCGCAGCGCTGGTCGTCCCGGCGGAAGGCAAGGCCATGGCCGGCATGCTCCGCCTCCAGGTGGAGTCGCTGAGGCTCGTCGCCACCGTGGAAGACCTGGGAGACACGCCGCCGGACAGCACCGGCGCCGCCGACCCTCATGGATTGGCGCTGGTGCAGTACACGTCCGGCAGCACCGGCCGGCCGAAAGGGGTCGCGCTGAGCCACGCCAACCTGCTCGCGAACATCCGCGCCATGGGCGCCGCCATGGAGGCGAGCTCCAGGGACGTGTTCGTCAGCTGGCTGCCGCTCTACCACGACATGGGGCTGATCGGGGCCTGGCTCGGCAGCCTCTATTTCGGAGCGCCTGTGGTGATCATGGCGCCGCTGGTGTTCCTCGTGCGGCCGTCCGAGTGGCTCTGGTGCATCCATCGCCATCGCGCGACGCTGACCGCCGCCCCGAACTTCGCCTATGAGCTTTGCATCCGAAAGGTCGCGGACGCGGATCTCGAAGGGCTCGACCTCTCCTGCCTGCGCATGGCGGCGAACGGGGCCGAGGCCGTGAGCGCCGGCACGGTTCGCCGCTTCACCGAACGCTTCGCGCGCTGCGGATTCAGGCCGTCCGCCATGGCGCCGGTCTATGGCCTGGCCGAGAACGCCGTGGGCCTCGCCTTTCCGCCGCCGGGGCGCGCGCCGGTGTTCGACCGCATCGACCGCGGCGCGCTCGCCCGGGAGGGCCGCGCCCGTCCGGCGCCTGCGGACGCTCCGGACGCAATGGAGCTCGTCGGCTGCGGACGGCCGCTGCCGGGCCACGAAGTGCGCATCCTGGACGAGGCGGGCGAGGCGCCGGACCGGCGCGAGGGACGACTGCAGTTCCGGGGACCTTCGGCCACGGCGGGCTACATCAACGACATCGCCAAGACCCGCGAGCTGTTCGACGGGCCGTGGCTCAACACCGGCGATCTCGCCTACACGGTCGCCGGGGAGATCTTCATCACGGGCCGCAGCAAGGACATCATCATCCGGGCGGGCCGGCACATCTATCCGGAAGAGATCGAGGGGGCCGTCGGCGAAGTCGCGGGCGTCCGGAAGGGATGCGTGGCGGTGTTCTCGGCTCCGGACGTCAAGGCCGGCACCGAGAAGATCGTCGTCATGGCCGAGGCGCGCGACGCCGAGCCGGCCAGGCTGTCCGATTTGCGCATGCGCGTGACCGCCGCGGCCGGGGCCCTGCTCGACGCGCCGCCCGAGGAGGTTGTGCTCGTGCCGCCGCATGTCGTCCCGAAGACGTCCAGCGGCAAGCTGCGGCGCTCCGCGGCGCGCGACCTCTACCTCGAGGGCCGCCTGGCGCCCTCCAGTCTCCCGCCGTGGTTGCAAGGCGTGCGCTTCGGCCTCCAGTCCCTCGGGGCGGCGGCGGCGCGGGCCGGCCGCGCGGCAAGGGCCTACGCCTTCGCGGCCCGCTGGTGGTGCGCCATCGTGGCCGGGGGCGTGGTCGGCTGGCCGCTGGTGGTGGCCACCCCGGGCCGGGAGCGGCGCTGGCGCGTGCTCCGCGCCGTGGCGCGCGCCGTTCTGCGGGCGGCGGGGACGCCCGTCCAGCTGCGCGGGGCCGAACGGATCCCCCGGGATGGGGTGATCGCGGCCACGCACGCAAGCTACGTGGACGGGCTTGCGCTGGCGGCGGTCCTGCCCGGACCCCTGACCTTCGTGGCCAAGCAGGAGCTCGCCTCCCAATGGGTGGCGGGGCCGTTCCTCCGTGCGCTCGGGACGGTGTTCGTCGCTCGGGACGCCTCCGACCTCGCCACGGCGGACCTGTCGGGCCCCGCGGAGGCGGTTGGCCGCGGGGAATATGTCGTGGTTTTTCCCGAAGGCACTTTCACCCGCGAGGCGGGGCTTCGCCCGTTCCGCCTCGGCGCGTTCCTGCTGGTCGCCGCGACCGGCCGTCCGGTGACGCCGGTCGCCCTGCGCGGAACGCGATCGGTGCTGCGGGGGGACCAATGGTTTCCCCGCAAGGCGGCGATCGTCGTGGAGGCGTTGGCGCCGGAGACGCCCGAGGGATCCGGCTTCGAAGCGGCGGTGCGCCTGCGCGATGCGGTGCGCAGGAAGCTGCTGCCCGCCTTCGGCGAGCCGGATCTGGCGCCGTGACCGCCACCTCTCGGCCCGCTCTCAGCCGGAGGAGCCGCCCGACGCCTCGGGGGACTCCGCGTCGGGACGGCCCGGCTCGAACTCCTCGCAGGACAGGTCGAATTGGGCCAGCCCTTCCTGGAGATAGTCGCCCAGCAGCGGCGTGCCGCAAAGGTAACGCGCCGTCCTCGTATTGTGGGCCTCGGCGGCGGCCTGGCGAAGGCTTTCGAAGTTTTCGACGCTGTCGTCTCCCCGGCCGAGCCAGGCGAGGGCGACGAGGTCGATCTGCTCGTCCTCGCTGAGACCGTTTATGAGGCTGACGAGCTCCCTCAGGGCGGGGTCGTCGGGATGGTTCTCCAGCACCGCCGCCTGCAGGTCGTCGGCGGGGTTGGAGGCGACATCCGTTTCCGTGACCGCGTCCTTGGCGTCCCATCGGCGCGCCAAGGCCGCCACCGCGCAGACCTTTTCGGGCGAGATCGCAAGTTCCACGTCCGCCATCGTCGTCTCCCGTCCGTCGTGATCAGCGCGCCCGCCGGCGCTCACAGGCGCATACCGTGCCGGCCCAGCGGCCGTACGGTGCTGGCCTGCGGGCCCTTGTCGCCCATCTCCTCGGCGAAGGAGACCCGCGAGCCGACCTTGAGGCGGGGATACTGGCCATGCAGGACGCTGTTGCGGTGGAAATAGATCTCGCGCCCGTCCGCGGTGGTCAGGAAGCCGAATTCCGCATCCGGCGAGAGCTGCGTCACCGTCCCCACCGGCGCGTCCTCATGGACCTTCACCTGCCGCTGAAGCTTGCGGACATGGTCCTGCAGGCGGCGCTCGGCGCGCTTGAACGCGTCCCCGAGGGCGAAGATCAGATGGGAATGCCGCTCGTCGAGTTGCGGCGTCTTCACCACCGCGACCTCGCGGCCTTCCGGCAGCGAGAGCCAGATGTTGATTTCGTAGAGCCCGCCTGTCTGGTGATGGCCGCTGGGCTTCTTCACCGCCACGCGGCAGGCCGTGATCCGGCCATAGCGTTTTTCGAGTTTCTGCACGTGTTCGACGACCTCTTCGTGCACGAAGTCGACCGGCTCCATGCCCTGGAAGTCGATCTCGACGGGTGTTTGCATGGTCCACCTGGAGGTTCGAACGGGAGCCCGCCGGCCGGCCGGCGGCGTCGGACCGCGCCTTCGCCCGGCCCCGTCCGGGGTTCCCGCATTCGGTTCAGATGCGCCACACTAGGCCGCGAGCGCTCGAACGGGGTTGCTGAGGATCAGTTCTGGCCCTTGGGCAGGTGGCCGAGGCCGCCGGCTCGATGGTCCCGCCGTCATCCCTGGCGCAAACGACGGCGAGAGCCGCTTAAGGCTATGCAGGACTTCGCAGCCCGGTGCGGCTGCGACCTGCCGGTCGTAAGCCAGGCGCGCCAGCAATACCAACGCTTCGTGGATTCCGGAGGCCGCCTAGGCCAGGAGCGAGGCGGTCAGATAGCGCGCCTCCAACTGGTCCAGCGCAGTGTTGACCCGTTCGGCCTTGGCCGCCAGGTCCAGCGATTTCCAGTCCCGGCGGCCGACGCAGACGCCGTAGGCGGTCAGTCGGGCCCGAAGGAGATCCAGCATGGCTTCGCCGTCAAGATCCGCTTCCCGCGCCGCCGTGATTTCGTCGAGCAGTCCCATTGTACATCCCCTTTTCGGGGATGTTGGAATTGAGCAAGTCACCCATCAATGCGCGAGATCAAAGCTCAAATCCTACGATACTGGCGTGGAGGAACAGCCAGGTCAGAAGCCGCGCGTCCCGGCGGGCCGCTGGTCGATGCTCCTGCCGTCCTGCAGCCGCGGTCGCTTGCGGGTCGACGCCGACGGGATCGCGCGACTGAGGCAAGATCCGCCAACGAAAGACGTATCGGCTATCAGCGGAATTACGAATTGGAAAGAAAGTAGGCGCAGGTCACGCTGTCTTCAATTCTCCCGGACCTTCACCCACATGCCTGATTACCTGCTCGGACTTGAGCTGCTGGACCAGCTCGCGGCGCGTCCCGTGTCGTCGCTGTCGGACCTGAGGGAGAAGTACGAGGCCCTGCACGCGCTCCTGCGCTGCCTCGAGGTGCCCGAGCCTGTGCTCAACGCCGCCCTCGCGATCGAGGTCGGGATGCGGCAGTTCATCTCCGTGGAAGTCGCCGAGTAGATGGCCGGCTCATTGGATCGACGTGCGCGCAAAGCCCCGATCGAGTGCCCAGTCCGCCGGCTCGGCATCTGCGGCGCCGCGGCCGATCCCTGCGGCCGGCTCAGGGGCGCCCGGAAGAAACACGGCCCTGACGAGACCCTTGTGGAAGAGGGCGAGTCCGTGGCGACGATCCAGGTCGTGGTCTCAGGATGCGTGCGCGCGTTCAAGATGCTTCCCGATGGCCGACGGCAAATCGTCGGTTTCCTCGGCCCCGGCGACCTGATCGGGCACCTGTCGGACCGGCAGATCGCCGGCTGCGAAGCCGTTGACGCCGTCGAGGTCTGCGCGTTTCCGAAGATTCGGCTGGAGAACGCCTGCAGCGAAGAGCGGGCGGTCCTGGCCGAGCTGGACAACATGCTCGCCGCCCAGGCCCACCGCGCGCAGGAACTGGCGGCGAACCTGGGCCGCAAGAACGCCCTCGGACGGGTCGCCTGGTTTCTGCTGGACCGCGCGGGCCGGTCGGCTCGGCGGTCGGAGATCCCGCTTCCGATGTCCCGGATGGACATTGCGGATTTCCTCGGGCTCCGGATCGAAACGATCTCCCGGGCCTTCTCGGCTCTCAAGAAGAGCGCCGCGATCGCGACGGGGCCGAGCTCGTTCTCGGTGCGCGACCACGGCGAACTTGCGAGAGCGGCAGGCGGATAGGCGGGGGTCTGAAACTGGCCCGAGCGCATGGTGGGCGGCGCGCTGGGGAACCTTTGGCGCGAATCCAATTGACGATTTTGGCCTGCGGGAGCCCAATTCCCCACAGGGGAGGGGGCGCGCACGGATTCATTCCCGGCCGCGTTCGTAGCCCCGCCGTCCTCGACACGCTCCCAGGCGCTGAGCCCGCTTGAAGCCGCCAGCAAAGCCGCCGGGATCCTGGCCGCGGACGGTTTTGCGAACTGCTGAACGGCGCACGCCGCCAACGGCAAGGGAGGATGAGCCATGACATCGTCTGCGAAGTCTGCGAATGCCCCCGAAGATCCCGCGCTCTGGCCGGCGGAGCTGGACGCGGTCGCCGCGGCTCCGCGCCACCACCGAGTTCTCTTCGAAAATGAGGCGCTTCGGGTTCTCGAAGTCACGCTCGATCCGGACGATGAAGAGCCGGTTCACCACCACCGCTGGCCATCGGTCTTTGTGTTCGACGAAGTGCAGGGCCCTGTTCACGACGTCGCGCCCGATGGCGCGATGCTCCCGCCGAACCGGGACGTCATGCGCGCCATCGAGACCTGGGACGGCAAAGGCTGCCTCGTCGTGAACATGGCTCCCCAGCCTGCCGGCCGTGTGCTCAACCGCTCCGGCAAGCGCATCCACGGCGTCCGCATCGAAATGAAGAAGTAGCCTCTGCGTCGCCTGCTGCCCGGAATACATGTGAGCAGGGCCGTGGCGACGCGGGGCTAAGAACCCGAAGCGAGCGTGCGCTCCAGTGTTTATCGGGGCCGCCCAGGAAGGGGCGGCCTTTTTCTGGATGTCTGTTCGCGATCAGCAGACGGGCGTTCGATGGAGGAACCATGCCCCCGCCACGTGATTGACAGCCGTCGAGGGAGGACACCATGGCGAACCAGGCAAGCTTCACACCAGAGGAATGGGCGCGCGTCGTAGGGAGCCCGATGGTGGCAGGGCTCGCGATCACGGCCGCGGACCCCAGCGGGCTGTGGGGCCTCCTGAAGGAAGCCATGTCGGGCGGCTGGGTTCTGCTGGAGGCCAAGCAGGATGCGAACGCAAACCCGCTCGTGAAGGCGGTGGCGGACGGCCTGTCGAACTCCCAAACGCGGACTGCGGCCCGCGATTGGTTGGGATCGCGGTTCAAGGGCGCGCAGGCGGCGGACCTTAAGGCGCGCGCGCTCCAGGAACTCAGGGACGTTGCGCAGATCCTCGACGCGAAGGCCCCCGAGGACGCGGCCGCCTTCAAGCTATGGCTCCAGCACGTGGCCGAGAAAGCAGCCGAGGCCGGCAATGAGGGCGGGTTCCTGGGGTTTGGCGGGGTCCAGGTCAGCGAAGCCGAGAAAGCGACCTTGGCGGAAATCTCCGCTACCCTGAATGGCGCGTCACCGACGATCTGAACAGTCGGTTCCAGCCTTGCGACCGCCGAGACCTTGCCCAAGCATGCGGCTCGCAGGGCAAGCCCTCGGAGAAACGAATGCGCGAGGCCACATGCAGTTGCGGACGGTTGCGGATCGCCTGCGATGGCGAGCCGGACATCGTGTCGCTTTGCCACTGCCTCGATTGCCAGCGCAGGACCGGGAGTGCGTTCGGCGTCCAGGCCTGGTTCGCCGAGGACCGTGTCTCCCTGCCGAACGGCGAGATCGAGCGCCATACCCGCGTCGCCGACAGCGGCGGCTCCGTGCATTACGGGTTCTGCAGAAGCTGCGGCAGTACGGTATTCTGGCGGGCGGACAAACAGCCTGGGAAGATCGCCGTCGCGGTCGGCGCCTTCGCCGACCCGACGTTTCCAGCGCCAGCCCGCTCCATTTGGGAACGGCGACAGCACCCCTGGACCAAACGGATCGAGGACCTCGCGGCCAAGCACGCCGATTAGGGGGGCGCGGGAGGCGCGAGGCTGCGCGCTACTCGAACCCGGCGGCCCGGAAAGCCGCCTTGCCGTCCGGGCCCGTGGCGTATTCCAGGAACTCCTGAGCAGCGGGATTCGACCGGCCTGCCGGCGTCAGGGCGGCGGTGTAGGTGCTGACCAGTTGCTGCGCCTGGGGCAGGAAGCCGGCGATTTCCACGCCCGGGACCGCCAGCACCTCGCTGGCCTGGGTGACGCCGAGAACCGCGCGGCCTTCGGCCACCTCGCGCATCACGTCCAGGCCGTCCTTCTGCAGGTTGGCCTTCGCGTTCACGGCTTCAGCGACGCCCATCTGCTCCAGCACCTTGGCGAAATGGATGCCCGTCGTGGCGCCGGCCTTGGGATCGCCATAGCTGACGCTGGGCGCCGCGACCAGGGCGGCCTTCAGGGCCTCGGTCGTGCTGACGTCCGGCTTGGCGGCGCCCTTGCGCACGGCGACGGCCATGCGGACGTGGCCCAGGTCGCGAGGCTCGCCGACGATCTTCCCGCCGTTTCCGAGGGCGGCGATGCTCGCGCGGCTGGAGGCGACGATATCCGCCGGTTCTCCCGCCTCGATGCGGCGTGTCACGACTCCGGCGGTGCCATAGGTCCCTCTCAGGTCGTGGCCTGTCCTGGTCTTGAAGTCCTGGGCCAGCTTCTCGAGCGTATGGCGCACCGCGCCCGTGCCGACCAAGACGACCTCCCCGGCCCGCGCGGCGCCTGCGGCCATCATCGCAGCCGCCATCACCGCGGTTCCTACCCTGCCTCGCATCGCCGTCCCTCCTCGTGTTCGTTGGGGGGAGCTTCAGGCGACAGCCGCCCTTGTTCAAGCGTCTGCGAGTATGCGTCACGCAGCGTTGACAAAGCTGGCGTCCGTTACGCCAGATGGCGGAGTCGGCGCGCGCCGGCCTACGACAACCATAAGCTTGAAGGAAACGCCATGGAGCAAAACCGTCGGGAGATGCTGAGCCTTGCGGCTCTGGCCGGCGCGGGCGCCGTTCTGGCGTCCGAGGCGCAGGCGCAGGTGAACGCCGGCCCGAAGACGCTCTTCACCGTGCAGCAGACGACCATTCCGATCGCGGGAAGCGACCAGGTCTTCCCTGTCCGACGCATCTATTGCATCGGCCGAAACTACGCCGCGCACTCGCGCGAGATGGGGTCGGATCCCAACCGCGAGCCGCCGTTTTTCTTCCAGAAGCCCAGCGACGCCATCCAGAACGTGAAGATCGGCGAGGTGGCGGACCATCCCTATCCGTCGCTGACCAAGAACTACCATTACGAGGTCGAACTGGTGGCGGCCCTGAAGAGCGGCGGCCGCAACATCCCCATGGACAAGGCGCTCGACCACGTCTTCGGTTACGCTGTCGGCCTGGACATGACCCGGCGCGATCTGCAGCGGGCCATGGGCGACGAGAAGAAGCCCTGGGAGATCGGCAAGAGCTTCGACCATTCCGCGCCGCTGGGACCCATCCACCCGGTGGACAAGGTCGGCCATTTCACCAAGGGGGCGATCTCGCTGGCGGTCAACGGCCAGGTGAAGCAGTCGAGCAACCTGTCCAACATGATCTGGAGCGTGGCCGAGCAGATCGCCAAGCTGTCGGAGGCGTTCGAGCTCATGCCGGGCGACATCATCTACTCGGGCACGCCGGAAAACGTCGGGCCGGTGGTGAAGGGCGACGTGCTGTTGTGCAAGATCGAGGGCCTGCCGGACATGTCGGTGAAGATCGTCTGATCTCGCCCGTGAAGGCCGGCTCTGCAATCGCTCGGCGGGCCGGCCGACCTGGAAGCTCGAAGGCTCGTCCGGGCTGGCCCGCATGTCGGCAGGCTTGCCCGGACGGCAGGGCCGCTCACGGGGCTAGCAGGCTGATCAGGACATAGCTCATCGTCGCCAGGGCCATGATCGACAGCGTCACGGCGGCCGTGACGCGCGCGCCCACGTGCCGCAGCTGGCGGATGTCCACGCCGAGGCCGAGGGCGGCCATGGACATGATGGTCAGAATGGCTGTCGTGGTCTGGATGGGAGCAAGAGCGCGCTCCGGGATAACGCCCGCCGCCCTGAGCAGGGCCAGGCCCACGAAGCCCACCACGAACCACGGCACGAAGCGCCAGATGCTGAACCGCACGGCGGGGCCCGGGGCGCCGCGCGTGGCCCGGCGCGCCAGCGCCACGCCGAACACGAGCGGACCGAGGATCATGACGCGCACGAGCTTCACGACGGTGCCTAGCTGGGTGGCGATGGGCCCGACCGGAACGGTCGCAGCCAGCACCTGCGGAACGGCGTAGACGGTCAGGCCCGCCAAGGCTCCGTAGCGCATCTCGTCAAGGCGGAGCAGACCGGCCGCCACCGGCAAGGTGAGCACGACGATCACGCCCAGGATGGCCGTGAAGGCGATGGAGGAGGCGATGTCCTCGGCGTCGGCCTCAATGACGGAGGCGACCGCAGCGATGGCCGAGTTGCCGCAGATTGCGTTTCCGGAGGCGATCAGCAGGCCCATGGTGGCGCTGAGACCCAGGGCGCGGCTGAGCCCATAGCTGATGACCAGCGATGCGGCCACCACGAGCAGGATGCCGAGCAGCAGCGGCGCCCCGGCGGCCGCCAGGGCGGCGGTGCTGATCGAGGCGCCGAGCAGCATCACGGCGATCTCCAGCAGAGTCTTGCCGCTGAACGCGATTCCCTTCCGGAAGGCAACGCCCGGCGTCCAGCTACTCCGCAGCGCCGCGCCCGCGAGGATCGCGAGCACGAGGGCCTCGACGTAGCCGTGGCCGAAAAACCGCTCCTCGGCCCGCTGCACGCCAACAGCCGCCAGGCTGATCGCCGCGCACAGGAGCACGCCGGGCGCCAGGGTTTGAACGGGCCCCGGCAGGGCCCAGGAGGTTCGTTGTGCGGTCATGGAAGCCTTCGAGCGCGCCATCCTCCGCCGCGCGAGCGGCAGGGAAGGAGGCTGCTATTTCATCATGCCGAGCTGTTGCAGCCACTGGACCGTGATCTGGTCCTGTTTCCTGGCGAAGGCCGTGAAGTCCTCCGGGCCGGCGAAGCTGTATTCCAGGGAGCCGGTCTTCAGATAGGACTGCATGTCGGGCGACTTCATCACCTTCTCGATGGCCGCCGCGAGCTTCTGCTTCACATCCGCCGGCATGCCCTTGGGGCCGATGACGCCGCGCCACTGCTGCCATTCGGTGGGCACGTCGAAGCCTTGCTCCCTGAAGGTGGGCACATCGGGGAACTGGGCGATGCGCGATTCCGTCATCACGCCGACGACGCGCAGGTTGCCCGCTTCGACGTGGTCCTTCACGAGGTCCACATAAGAGACGGTAGCCACGCCATGGCCGCCCAGCACCGCGGTGACGCCGTCGCCGACGCTGTCGTAGGGCACCCAGTTGGCCGCGTTGCCGGGCAGGCCCGCGGCCTTCATCAGCATCTCCCAGGCGATGTGGCTGCCCGATCCGCGAGTGAAGCCGGCGATCACCGTCTTGCCGGGAGCGGAGCGGATGCTCTCGACCAGGTCCTTCAGGCTCTTGATGGGGCTGTCGTTGCGCACGACGATCAGGTAGGGCTCGGCCGCAAGGCGGGCGATCCAATCGACGCTGTCGATCTTGTACTGCTTCAGCGTCTGGTGAAACGCCGCGATGTGGGTGTTTGTGACGCTCCCGATGGTGTAGCCGTCGGGCTTGGCGTTCTTCAGCTCGGCCATCTGGGACGCGCCGCGTCCGCCCGCGCGGTTGTCGATGACCAGAGGCTGCCCGAGCTCCTGCTGGAGGCCGATGCCCAGCTTGCGGGCCATGACGTCTGTCGCGCCGCCAGGCGAGACGTGGAGGACGTAGCGAATCGGCTTGTCCGGATACTCGGCCTTGGCCGCGGTGCTCGCAGCCGCGATGGCGACGGCGACGGCCGCGACCTTGATGAACGACGCCATGTCGTGAACCTCCCGTGTTGCCACCCGTGTCCGCTTTTTCGTGGGCTCTCCGGCCCCTGCGCGAGCGGATGATGGTGACTAGTTGCAGCTAATGCAACTACTTTTGTTCCCGCTGTCTGGCCGTGTTCGCTCGTGCGCCGACGCGCGCGCCAAGGCAGGGCTCCGGCGAGGCCGCGCAGTCGTGCGTTGTCGCTATTGCAACTACTAAAACGCTGGACTAGGGTCGCCCTCAACAAGCAGTCCCGGAGGAGGCGCGCATGGCCCTGGTCGACGTCAAGACGGAAATCACCGGCAACATCTGGAAGATCGTCGCAGCCCCGGGGTCCCGGCTGGAGGAAGACGAGCAGATCCTCATCATGGAATCCATGAAGATGGAGATCCCGGTCTCGGCGCCCGAAAGCGGCGTCGTGGTCGAGATCCTGGTCGCCGAGGGCGACACCGTGACCGAGGGCACGGTGGTGGCGAGGATCGAGGCATGAGCGGGCTCGGCCCCATCCGCCGCGTGCTCGTCGCCAACCGCGGCGAGATCGCGCTGCGCGTGTTCCGCACCTGCAAGGCGCTCGGGCTGGAGACGGCCGCAGTGTACTCGGACGCGGACGCCGAAGCGGCGCATGTCCAGGCCGCGGACCGCGCGGTCCACATCGGGCCCGCCGCGGCGCGCGAAAGCTACCTCGTGGCCGACAAGGTGCTGGCCGCCGCCCGCGAGGCGGGGGCCGACGCGATCCATCCCGGATACGGCTTCCTCAGCGAGAACGCCGCCTTCGCGGAAGCGGTCGCGGCGGCCGGCCTGGTCTGGGTGGGCCCGCGCGCCGAGGTGATCCGCGCCATGGGCGACAAGCAGCGCGCCCGCGACCTGGCCGAGCAGGCGGGCGTGCCGGTGGTGCCCGGCAGCCGGCGCTTCGCCGAGGGAGACACAGAGGGCCTCGCCGCCGAGGCGGAGCGCGTGGGCTATCCGCTCCTCGTCAAGGCGGCCGCCGGCGGCGGCGGCATCGGCATGCGCCGGGTGGACGCCCCGGCGACCCTGGCCGACACGGTCTGGGCGACCCAGTCCATGGCGGCCAAGGCCTTCGGTGACGGCGCCGTGTTCCTGGAGCGCTTCGTGCCCAAGGCGCGGCACGTCGAGATCCAGGTGTTCGGCTACGGGGACGGAACCGCCGTGCATCTCTTCGAGCGCGACTGCTCGCTCCAGCGCCGCTTCCAGAAGGTGATCGAGGAGAGTCCCGCGCCGGGGCTGCCGGAGCCCGTCCGCGCCGCCATGGCGGAAGCCGCGCTGCGGCTCGCCCGGGCCGTGCGCTACGAGGGCGCGGGCACGGTGGAGTTCATCGTGGACGCCGAGAGCTTCGCGTTCTTCTTCCTGGAGATGAACACCCGCATCCAGGTGGAGCACGCCGTCACGGAGATGATCACCGGCCGCGACCTCGTGGCGATGCAGCTGGAGCTCGCCGCCGGCCAGCCCGGCCGGCTCGCCCAGGAGGCGATCGCCGCCAAGGGCCACGCGATCGAGTGCCGACTCTATGCCGAGAACCCGGCCAAGATGTTCATGCCGTCGCCGGGCCCCTTGCGCATCTTCCGAGCGCCGGAGGCTGCGCGCGACCTGCGCATCGACAGCGGCTACCGCGAAGGCGATCTCGTCACGCCCTTCTACGACCCGATGCTCGCCAAGGTGATCGCCTGGGGACCGGACCGGACCGCCGCCCGCCGCCGGGCGGCCGACGCCCTGCGCGCCTTCGCGGTGGAGGGCATCGCCACCAACCGCGAATTCCTCCTCGCCTGCCTGTCGGACGAGGCCTTCGCCTCCGGCGACGTGCACACCGGATTCATTGACAGCCGCCGCGCCCAGTTGCTCGCCACGGGAGACAAGCCATGACCACCCGCGACACCGTCTTCGCCGACGCCCTCTGGGCGCCTTCCAACCGCCTGCTGCGCGACGGCGCGCTGGCGCTCGCCGGCTCGGCCCTGATCGGCCTTTCGGCCCATGTCGCGCTGCCGATGTGGCCCGTGCCCGTCACCATGCAAACCTTCGCGGTGCTGCTGATCGGCCTGGCCTACGGACCTCGCCTTGCGGCCGTGACGGTGGCGGCCTACCTGCTCGAGGGCCTCGTCGGCGCGCCGGTGTTCACCGGCGGGCCCGCGACGCTTGTCGGGCCGACGGGAGGCTACCTGATGGGCTTCCTCCCCGCGGCCGTCCTCGCGGGCGCCCTGGCGAGCCGCGGCTGGAGCCGCACGCCGCTGCGCGTCGCCGCCGCCATGCTGGCCGGCTCGCTGACGATCTACGTCTTCGGCGCCGCCTGGCTCGCCGGCTTCGTCGGGCCGTCGAAGGCGGTGGCGCTGGGCGTCGCGCCCTTCCTTGTCGGCGACGCCATCAAGGCGGCGCTTGCGGCGGCGCTGGCGCCCGTGGCCTGGCGTTGGCTGGGGCGTTCGGCCTGAGCGTCAGCGCAAGCTTGCGGCCGCGGCGAAAATCGTCTCACTCTCCGGACGAGGAGATCTCGAAGTGGCCGGCAAGCTCAGCGTTTCGCAAGCGACAGGAACCGAGGCGACGGCTGACCTGCGTCGCCTCGGCTTCACGGATTATGAGGCGAGGATCTACGTGCAGCTGGTGCGCCAGTCGCCCGCCACCGCCTACGAGATCTCCAAGACCACCGGCGTGCCGCGCCCCAACGCCTACCAGGCGCTGGAGGCGCTCGCCCAGCGCGGCGCCGTGCTGCCTGTCAGCGAGAACCCCATCCGCTATGTCGCGGCCGATCCCAAGCAGCTGTTCGACGCCATTGCGCGCCAGACCCGCAATCTCTGCACGGACCTGGCCGACCAGCTCTCCGCTCTGACGCCGCCCCTGGAAGACCAGTACGTCTGGACGCTGCGCGGCGAGGCGAGCGTCCACGACAAGATCGACACCCTGATCCGCGAAGCCCAGAGCGTGCTGTGGATCAAGGCGGCGGACGAAGTGCTTCGCCGCCACAAGGCCGCCTTGCAGGAGGCCGCAGATCGGGGCGTCGAGGCGCTGATCGTGCTGTTCGGACCTGATGCCGACGAGTTCCGATTCAACGAGCGCTGGCGCGTCTACATCCACGAGGGCAACGGCGTGCGCATGGGCTCCGCCGACAACCTGTTCACGGTGGCCGTCGACCACGCCCAGATGCTGACGGCGCGCCTCGACCAGGAGGTCGTGGCCGCGCACACCCGCAACAAGCCCATCGTGACCCTGGCCCAGTCGCTCGTCCGGCACGACTACTACATGGCCGAAATCTTCGCCCGCTTCGGCCCGCAGATCGAGGCCGCCTTCGGGCTCCACCTGCGCGACCTGCGAATGGCCTGCTTCTCGCCCGCCGAGATCCGCTCCTTCCAGGAGCGGACGGGACTAGGCTAGCGCGGATCGAGCTCCCCCGTCCTTGCGAGGAGCGCAGCGACGAAGCAATCCAGGGGCGGACGGGGGAAACGATACCGGCGTCGCGCCCAGCCCCACTGGATTGCTTCGCCTGCGGCTCGCAATGACGGCGGAGGGCTTCTAGACGCGCCGGCTCCCGGGAGAGACGGCGCGGGATGCCGGCGCCCTCAGGCGACGAGCCTTTCCTCCAGATGCCGCACATTGGCGAGGGCGGCCGCCATGGGGGCGATCTCGTCGAACACGGGGACCCCCGCCGCACGCGCCTTTTCCCGGTAGAGCCGGCGGCGCTCGTCCAGTTCGGCCGAGCCGTCTGTCCGCAGGGCCAGCAGGAAATGCGCCTTGCCGGCCCACTTGCGCTGGGTCTGCTCCACCACGGCGAACAGGTTGTCGATGGGGTCGACGCTGCCGCGCCCCACGAAGGCCGCCAGGTTGAGGTGCATGGCGATCGCGTCCGGCGCCGCGTGGGCGTAGACGATGTCCAGGATCTCCCCGGCGACGAGCCCGTCCTTTTCCTGAAGTGTCCGGACCGGCGTGTCGATCGGGTTGGCGACGCTGGTGCCGGGCGGCAGGCCCATGGCCTCCAGGCGCTCGCGCGCCTCCCCCTCGTAGGGCAGCACATCAAGCCCGACCGCCGCGAAGGCGTCCGCGCCGAGCACGCTCGAGCCGCCGCCGTTTCCGAACAGGGTCACGGAGCGGGTGGGACGCTCCGCGCGCAGGGTCAGGTGCTGGAGCGCGAGCAGCGTGTCGATGAAGGCGTCCACCGTCGCCACCAGCACGGCGGGCGTCTGGCGGGCCAGCGCGTCCCAGGCCTTGTCATCACCCGCCAGGGCGCCCGTGTGCGAGGCTGCGGCCAGGCGGCCCTGGCTGGAGCGTCCACCCTTGAGGATGACCACCGGCTTTGTCGCCTTCGGCGAGCGCATCAGGTCGAAGAAGGCGCGCGCGTCCTTCACGTCCTCGATGTAGAGCCCGACCGCCTTCGTGACCGGGTCGGCGAAATAGTACTCGAGCAGTTCATGCGGGGCGACGTCGGCGCTGTTGCCGATGGTCACGAGGCCGCTGAATCGCAGTCCGCGCCATTGGCCGCGCTTGATGATGTCCGTCGACAGGCCGCCCGACTGGGCGACAACGCCGATGGTGCCTACCTCCTGGGGCGCGCCGGCGGGGAAAGTGAGCTTGCCGCGCGGCGAGTAGGTCCCGAGGCAGTTGGGGCCGATCACCCGGACGCCTGCCTCGCGCGCCTTGGCGACAAGGTCGCGTTCCAGCTCCTTGCCTTCCTCCACCTCGCCGAAGCCGGACGAGATGACCTGTGCGACCCTGCAGCGGCCGCGCGCCGCCGCGATCGCGTCCGGGATGCGCGCCGCCCCGATGGCCACATAGGCGTAGTCCACGGGCTCCGGCGTCGAGCCGAGGTCCGGGTAGGCGGTGAAGCCCTCGATCTCGGTCGCGGTCGGGTGGATGGGATAGATCGCGCCGTCGTAGCCGAACGCCTTCAGGCGGCGGATGAACGTGTTGGCGATGGCGACGTCCTTCGTGGATGCGCCCATCACCGCCACCGTGCGCGGCTCGAACAGCGGGCGGAACGCCGCCACCGGGTCGGCATCCGCCGCGCGGCCCTCATGCGCTTCGGCGGGACGCAGCAGCACGCGCGCGTCCACCGCCACGGCGCCCTTGGCGGAGACGATCACGGGGTTTAGGTCGAGTTCGGCGACAACGTCGGCGTGGCGCATGAGCAGGCCGTCGGCGCCGCCCACCTTCAGCATCACGTCGACCAGGGCGTCCTCGTCCACCGCCGCCGAGCCACGCGCGCCGCGCAGCAGCTCCTGGCCCTTGAGCTCGGCCAGCATGGCGCGCGCCTCGCCCGCGTCTATAGGGCAGATGCGGAAGGACACGTCCTTGAGCACCTCGACGAAGATGCCGCCGAGCCCGACCATGACCATGGGGCCGAACTGTGGGTCGCGGAAGCCGCCGACCACCACCTCGCGCCCTGCCGGGACCATCTCCTCGACCAGCCAGCCTTCGACGTTTGCGCCCGCGATGGCGGGCTTTTGCGCCATGGCTGCGATTGCAGTCCGTACGGCAGCCGCGTCGGCGACGTTGAGGGCCACCCCGCCAGCGTCGGATTTATGCAGGATGTCGGGCGATACCACCTTCACCACGAAGGGCGGGGTGAAGCCGGCCGCGAGGCGCTCACCCTCGGCCGCATCGGCGGCCACGGCGGAGCGCGGCGTGCGCACCCCGAAGCTTTCCAGCACGGCCTTGCCGGACTTCTCATCCAGGGCGGAGCGGCCCTCGGCGACGGCGCGGGCGAGCAGTTGATCGCCCGTCAGCGGGCTTTGCGACTGGAACGTCATGGAGGACCTCGGGTTTGGTCGAAATGGAGTCGTGGCTCAGGGCGTCATCCCCGGCGCGCCGAACGCGCGGGAAGGGGATCCAGAGGCAGCGCGCGTGGCCCTGGATCCGCTTCCCCTGCGCCGCTCCGCGGCTCCGGCCGGGGATGACGCCGGGAGGGACTCGCGAGAATCTCCGCGGCCCTCAGAAGCTCGTCGGCCAGGTGCGCATGAGGTGCTGGCCCAGGCCGCCCGACCGGCGGCGGCGCTGGATGTCCAGCATGCGGATGAGATAGACGCGGGTTTCCTGCGGCTTGATCACGTCGTGAGCCGAGAAGATGCGGGCCATGTCCCAGATCTCCAGATCCTTCTGGATCTCGGCCAGGGCGTCCTCGAAGCCCTCGTCCCCGGGCGACTTGTTCTTCACGATGTTGGTGGCGAACACCGGGTCCATGAAGCTCACCTCGGCGCCCGGCCAGGCCACCATGACGTCGTTGTGGGCGCCGCCTCCCATGGCCACGTAGGCGCGGCCATAGGCCTTGCGGCAGATGACCGTCACCTGCGGCACCGTGGTGAGGCACGTGGCGTTCATGAAGTTCATGATCTGCCCAGGGGCGCCCTTGCGCTCGGCGTCGAGGCCCACCACGAAGCCGGGCGTGTCCATGAAGCGCACGAGCGGGATGTTGAAGCTGTCGCACATCACCGTGAAGTCGATGATCTTGCGGCAGGCCTCCGCCGACAGGGCGCCTCCGCCCACCTGGGGGTTGTTGGCGATGACGCCGACGGCCTTGCCGCCCAGGCGCGCGAGCCCAACCGTGGCGGAGCGTCCGAAGCGGGGCTTGATCTCGAAATAGGAGCCCCGGTCCACGATCACCTCGATGATCGCCTTCATGTTGTAGACCTGGGTGCGCTTCTCCGGCAGCACCTCCAGGATGCGCTCCTGCCTGTCGCCGGAGCCCTCCGCCACGGGGGCGTCGGGGGGCAGCTCGCCGTTGTGGCTCGGCATGTAGGACAGGAACCGCCGGATGGCCGCCATGGCCTCCTCGTCCGTGTCCACGAAATGGTCGATGAGGCCGGTCTGCTCCGCGTGCAGGCGCCAGCCGCCGAGGGCCTCCAGGTCGACCTTCTCGCCGATGGCCATCGAGACCAGGCGCGGGCTCGACACCGACATGATCGAGCCCTTCTTCATGACGGCGAAATCGGCGCAGCAGCACATCCAGGCAGACGAGCCGAAGGAGGTGTCCAGCGCGGCCGAGACCCAGGGCGTGTCGCGCATGCGCCTGAACTGGGTCACATCGTTGCCGAGCAGGGCGCCCATGCCCTTGGAGCCCATGGCGTCGGGCAGGCGGGCGCCGGTGGACTCGCCCACATGGATGAAGGGCATGCCCTTCTCCGTGCAGGTCTTGCGGATGTAGCCCATCTTCTTGGAGTTGGTGGCGCTCGTAGAGGCCCCCTTGGTGGTGAAGTCGTTCACCACGACGCCCACGTCGCGGCCGTCCACCCGGCCGAAGCCGGTGAGCTTGCCGTCGCGTGGGGTGGAGGGCACGTCTGACTCGAATACGCCGGAGGCGCCGAGAAGGCCGACCTCGAGGAAGCTGTCCGGATCGATCAGGGCGTCGAGGCGCTGCTGCGCGCTGAGCTGGCCGCGCTCCTCGCGCTTGCGCAACTTGTCGGGTCCGCCCATGCGGCTCGCCGCCGCGCGACGCCGGTCGAGTTCGGCGAGCATCTCTTCGTGGGCCATCAGGCTGTCCTCTCGTGGTCGGGTCCGAACGTCATGCGCTCGGTGGTGAAGCGCTCGAGGGCGTCGCGATCGAGGTCGGGCCAGTAGCCCGCCGGCAGGCGCATCGAGCCGTCGTTGAAGGGCAGGGGGTTGCGGAACAGCCGATCGTGCGGCTTCAGGAAGCCGTTGAACTCGCCCGCGCCGCGGATGGTGGTGCGGGCCACGCAGGCTTCCAGCCAGCCCTGGATCTCGCTGCCGAGGCCGTCGCCCAACACGGGCTCCATGCCATGGGCGCGCACGGCGTCGAGCCCCGCCTTGAGGCGGTCGAGCCCGCCGAAGCGCTTCAGCTTGAGCTTGCAGAAGGCCACGCGCTCCATGCCGCCGGCCCGGGCGATGTCGGCCAGCGTGCAGATGGGCTCGTCCAGCATCAGCGGCACGGTGGAAGCCTTGGCGACCGCGCCGTTGGCCTCCCAGTCGTCCGCGTGGCAGGGCTGCTCGAAGAGCTCGATCCCTTCCGGATCCAGGCGGGACGCGAAGGCGACCCCCTGCTCGCGCGTGTAGGCCCGGTTGGCGTCGAGGCGGAGCGTCGCCTGTCCGCGGGCGCTGCGCTGGATGGCGGCGACCCGGGCGAGGTCGGCCTCCACGTCGGCCCCCACCTTGACCTTGAAGGTGCGGAAGCCCTGCTCAAGCAGCGCCTCGACCTCGCGGGCGATACCGGCTTCGTCGAGGGCGCCCACCGGGACCAGCAACGGCAGCGTGAGGTCGGCCGGGATGTCCAGCAGCGGATTGCGCTCCAGGACCTCGATCGCGCTGACCAACGCGGTGGTGGCGGCCTTGCTCTCTTCGAAATCGTCGAGAACGAGCGCCTTGGCCTCGGCGGGAGTGCGTCCGAGCGCGCGCGCCGCGTGGTCCGCGATGAAAGCCCACGCTCCCTCGCGGGTCTCGCTGCTGGACCCCGGAGACACGTGCGCGTCGCCGAAGCCGCTGCGGCCCTCGTCGTCGTGCGCGAAGACCACGTAGGGCTCGAACTCCTGAAAGGTCCGATAGGAGAGCCGGTAGGGCTTGACCAGCGGCAGCCTCAGCCGCCGGACTTCGATCCGTTCGATGCGCGCCATGAGCCTCCCCGATCCTGCTTTTTCGCGGCGTCGCGCCGCAGCGCGCCCGGTGGTTGTTGCTATTGCTACTACGCTCGTTTAGTCATTGCAACACGGGCTTGAGCAACGGACGGAGGACGCCATGCAGGCAGATGCGAGCGGGGTCTTCGCGGGGCGCGAACTGGAGGGCCGGGTGGCGCTGGTCACCGGCGCGGCGCGCAATATCGGGCGTGCCATCGCGCTGGGGCTGGGCCGGGGCGGCGCCTCGGTGCTGGTCGCCGCGCATGCGTCGCGGGACGCCGCCGAGGAGACCGCCGCGCTCGTGCGCGCCGACGGGGGCGCGGCCGAGGTGGCGCTCGCCGATGTCGCCGACCCGGCGGGCGCGCAGGCCCTGGTCGACGCGGCGCTGCGCGCCTTCGGGCGCCTCGACATTCTGGTCTGCAACGCGGCCGCCCGCTCGGACGGGGCCATCGAGTCCATCACCCCGCAGGAGTGGCGCCGCATCACGTCGAGCATTCTGGATGGGACGTTCTTTTGCGCGCAGGCGGCCGGGCCGCACCTGCGCGCGAGCGGGCAGGGCGCGCTGGTGACGCTCGGGGGCGTGGCCGCGCATGTGGGCCTGTCCGGGCGCGCGCACGTGTCGGCCGCGAAGGCGGGCGTGCTCGGGCTCACGCGCGCGCTCGCGCGCGAATGGGCGCCCCACGTGACCGCGAACTGCGTGTCCCCGGGCTACGTCGCGACCGCGCGCGCGGGCGAGGTCCCGGCGCACTTCCGCGAGCGGGCGCCGCTGGCGGGGCGCCCGGGCGCGCCGGAGGAGATCGCCGCCGCCGTGCGCTACCTCGCCGGGCCGGCGGCGCGGTTCGTGACGGGGCAGACGCTGCATCTCAACGGCGGCTGGCACATGGGGGCGTGACCGCCTGGGCCCTGGGCCTAGTAGGTCGCCGCGAGGTAGTCGACGATGGCCTTGACGTCCGTCTCGGCGATCGGCGCCTTGTAGGTCTTGATCATCTTGGCGACCTCGCCCTCCCAGAAGGCGCGCCCCTGCTTCGGCGGCTGCATGGCGAGGTAGTCCGCCGAATGGCACGCGGAGCAGTTGTTGCGGGCCGTCTCCACTCCCGGCCCGGGCCGCAGCGTCGCGGTCTCCTCCGGCAGCGTATAGGTGACGGGGGCCGCCAAGGCGGCGCCCGACGTGGCGAGCAGGGCGCCGGCCCACAGGGCGCGCGCGAGATTGCGTCCGTTCATCAGAGCCTCCCTCACGCCGCGCGCACGCGCACGGTCTCGACGACATTGCGCATGTAGCCGGCCGGATTCCAAAGCGGCTCCATGGGTTGCGACTGGCCGATGCGGTTCACCGCCCGGACCTTCAGGGCGTGCTCCCCGGGCGGCAACCGCAAGGCGACCTGCCACTCGCGGAAGGAGTAGCGGCCGAGGTCCTCGCCCAGCCGCGCCGCGATCCATGTCGCGCCGCCGTCCGGAGACACGGCCACGTCCGTCACCCCGTAGCCGCCATCGAAGGCGATCCCGCGCACGACGACGTCCTCGCGCGCCCTTACGGCGGCGCCGTCCGCCAGGCTGGTGATGAAGGAGCGCACGTCGAAGCGCTTGATGGGCGTCGTGGCCTTGGGGGCGGTCCCGGGGTCCACGCAGGCGCAGGCGTTGTCCGGGATCCGATAAGCCGTCGCCATCCAGAAGCCGCTGAAGACCGAGTCCAGCACGGTGATCCGGTTCAGGTGCTTCACCCAATAGGTGCCGTAGTGGCCGGGCACCACCAGGCGTAGCGGGTAGCCGTTCAGGAACGGCAGGTCCTCGCCGTTCATGGCGTAGGCCAGCATGACCTCGCCGTCGCGCGCATGGTCGATGTCGAGCGCCTTGACGAAATCAGGCGTCTCCTGGACCACCGGCCCATCGAGGCCGTCGAACGTGGCCTGGCGCGCGCCGGCCTGCACGCCGGCCTTGTCCAGAACCGCCTTGAGGGGAACGCCCTTCCAGCGGGCGTTGCCCATGGCGCCGTTGGCGAGCTGGCCGCCGGCCACCCGGGGCTCGAAGAAGCCGCGGCTGTTGCCGGAGCACTGGTTCACGGCCGTCACCTCCACCGCCTCCATGGCCTTGATGTCGGCCAGGGAAAGCGACAGCGGCTTGTCGACCTTGCCGCCGACCTCGAGGCGGAACGCGTCCGGATCGATCGACAGGGGGATCCCGGCGAGGTGATAGCGCACGAAGAACGCGTCGTTGGGCGTGATCACGCCCTCGTTGAACACGGAGAACGGCGTTTCCAATTGCGGCGGGCGCGCCGTCATCTGGATCAGGGGCCGCTTCTGGGGGTAGCGGACCAGCGGTCGCTCGCCAGCCTCGAAGGGCAGCGTCACGGTCTCGGCGGCGCGCGCCAGACCGGCCGCTCCGGACAGGCCCGCAGCCACCACGGCGCCTCTCTGCATGAAATCACGGCGACTCAGCATGTGCCCTCCCATGCGGCGCGCATCGCAGGCCGCGCCGTTACGCCTGAAGCCGGTCACGACACCGCCAGGGCCTTCTTCGCGCCCGGACGCGGGATCATGGGCATCACCAGGACCGCCACTGCGGCGACCAGGCAGAGCATCGGCACCGGATGCACGAAGACGCCATATTCGCCGCCCGAGCTCAGCAGCGCACGCCGAAAATTCGACTCGGTCAGGTAGCCCAGGACCAGCGCCAGGACGATCGGGGCCGGTTCGACATGGATCTTCTTCATGGCGTAGCCGATCACGCCGAAGAAGATCGTGATGTAGATGGAGAAGACGTCGTTCTGCGAGGCGTAGCTGCCGAGCATACACATGGCGGCGACGAGACCGGCGATGACGCTCTTCGGCACCTGGGTCACGCGCACCCACAGCCGCGCGCCGCCCAGGCCCAGGGCGACCATGAACGGCATAGTGACCGCCATGGCGATGAAGATCGAGAACGGGATCTCCGGGTTCTTGTCGAACAGGAGCGGGCCGGGCTGAACGCCGTGCAGCGTAAGGGCGCCGATCAGCACCGCGGTGCTCGCCGAGCCCGGAATCCCAAGCGACAGCATGGGGGCTAGCGCTCCGGGAACGGAGGCGTTGGCCGCGGTCTCAGCCGCGACCAGCCCCTCCGGGTTGCCGTGGCCGAAGGTCTCCGGCCGCTTCGACAGCCGCTTCTGAAGGCCATAGGACACGACGGCGGAAATGACCGCCCCGTGGCCGGGAATGACGCTGACGAGGTAGCCCACCAGGGTGCTGCGCGTCAGCGTGCCCAGATAGGGGCGCATGAGGCCGAATTGGCCCGAGATCTTGGGAAGACTCTTGAGCGCTTCCGGCGCCTCGGCCGCGTGCTCCACCATCGAGAAGACGCTGGACATGGCGAACAGGCCGATCAAGGCGGGCAGGAACGTAACGCCGCTGAGCAGGCCGTCCGTGAAGACGTACCGGCTGACGCCGTCGAGAGGATCCGTGCCGATCACGCCGATGCCCAGGCCGAAGAACAGGCCGATGAACCCCTTGAGCATGGACGAGCCCGAGAGCGAGGAGACCAGGCTCAGCCCGAGCACCGCGATCGCGAAATACTCCGCCGGCCCGAATGCGAGCGCGACGGAGGCGATGGAGGTCGAGGTGACGATCAAAAGGGCCGTGCTGACGAAGGATCCGAATGCGGCGCTCAGGATGGACATCGTGAGGGCCGTTCCGGCTTCGCCCCGCAGCCGCATGGGATAGCCGTCCAGAGCCGTCACCGCTGCGGCGGGTATCCCTGGCGTGTTCATCAGGATCGCCGGGATCGCCCCTGCGTATTCCGTGGCCATGTACAAGGTGACCAGCATCACGATGGACACCACAGGCGACAGCGCGAACGTGAACGGCACCATGAGGGCTATGCCGATGCTGGAGGTCAGGCCGGGGATGGCCCCCACCAGATATCCGACCAGAATGCCGACGATGAGCCCGGCCAGCACGTGCCAGGAGATCATGTGCGACAGGGCGACTCCGAAACCGGTCAACATGCCGTTGCTCCTCAGGGCAGGGGGGTGCCGAGCACCGTTTCAAAGAGCACCTTCGTGAACACGAGGAACCCGACGGAGCACCCGAGGATCAGCAAGGGGCTGCGGCAGCCCGAGATCCAGAAGAAGGGCAGCAGCCAAAGCCCGGTCGCGGCGTAGTAGCCGAGCCAGTGCAGCAGGAATGGGTAAAGGATGACCAGCATGATGGCCGCCAGCACCGACATGGGCCGCTGTACGGTCACGGGCCGCTCCAGGCGGCGCCCGGACAGAGCCGCCGCGCCCTGGATCGCCAGCATCAGGGCCGAGCCCCCCAGCAGGATCGCTACGCCGCGGGGAAAGCCCGCAGGGCCATTCAGGCCTTGGCCCGTGTCTTCGATGGACGCGGCGCCGAACCACAGCCACAGGGCGGTGGCCAGGAACAGCAGTCCCCCGATCAGGTCCAAGACCGGCGCCGAAAGGCGCATCGTCGGCTCGGACGCCACCCCGAAGCGCTCCCGTCCGGCGCTTGACGGCTCAGCCATCGCCATCCTCCCCTTGGTCGGCGAAGTTTTCTTCGCTCGGCGACGCGAGCTTGGGCTCCGTCGCAAGGAAAGGCTAGTGAGGAGATCGCGACCCCGCAATCAAAAATGAACCTATGTTCCGAAATTTGAAACAAGAGCCGTGCGTGCTGCTCCGTTCTGCGCCTGCAGGCCTGGAAATCCCTCTCGGAACCGGCGGAATTGGCCGGCTGTCTGCGTCGCCTGGAGTGTAGATCCGCCAAGCGAAGCTGTTTCAAATGCTGAACCGCTTGTGCTAGCTTTCGCATGATGCGATCACGTGGGCTGTAATCATGGCGAAGGCGGACCCGACCAAGGATGCAGGCGCCCGAACGGGATCCACCTCGCTGACCGTCCGCAAGTCGCTGGACGTGATGGACTCGTTCCTCGATCGGCCCGAGGGCTACACGTTGACTCAGCTGGCGGCCCGAAACGGGATGAGCAAGGCCACGGCCCTGCGCCTGTGCGCCACCCTGGAGGCGTGCGGCTACCTCGACCGCGACGAGCGCATGATCTATCGGATCGGCCCGAAGGTGCTGCGGCTGGCGCAAGGCTATCGCCACCAGTTCCGGCTCGAGACAGTGGTCCGGCCCGTTCTGCAGCGCCTGCGCGACCAGACGGGCGAGAGCGCGTCCTTCTACGTCGCGGAGCATACGGAGCGCGTGTGCCTCGTTCGCGAGAACTCGCGCCACGTGATCAGGCATCACCTGGAGGAGGGGACCAGGCTGCCGTTGCACGAGGGCGTGGTCGGCCGCGTGCTGCAGGCGTTCCAGGGCGCGAAAGGGCGGCAGTTCGATCGGATCCGCGCGGACGGCGTGCTGATGGCGCGGGGGCGAGAACCGCATACGGCTTCCGTCGCGGCGCCGGTCCACGACATGGCCGGACGACTCATCGGGGCGCTGGTGATTTCGGGCCCTTACTCGCGATTCGACGCGGGGCGCCAGCACGCCGCGGCCGCGTTGCTGCTGGGCGCGCGGGACGACATCGCCCGCCACGTCCCTTTGGAAGGCGACATGGGCAAGCCAACCGCCCTGGCGACGCAGACGCCTGTTCTGTCTCGGGCCGGCTAGTTCTCAAGAGGCGCCGGACGCCCCTGGGTCGTTCGAATGATCAGCAACCGCGTCCGTATCGGTCATTCGGGTACAAATCAGAAAGCCCGTTGTTGAGACAACCAGCGGCATCTATGCTCCCTCAATAAGCGAACGCCGTTGCAAGGCGTCGTGCCTGGGAGGACATGATGAGCCGCACTCCACGTGCCTGGCTGCTGGCAGCCTGCGTCTTCGCGCCAAGTCTATTCGGCCTATCTTCACCAGGCTATACGCAAGGGATTCCGCAGAATATTCCGCGCAACGAAACGCTCATCTTGGAAAACCCCGAAGGCACCATCAAGAATGCCGGGTGGTTCAATATCTGGGCGATCAATGCTGGCAGCCAATCGAATGGACTGCAGCAGGTAGCGCTCGATACGCTCTGGTATATCGACCCGGAAAGCGGGATCGATGGCGTCTGGGACAACTCGCTCGCTTCGGACAAGCCGGCCTACAACGCCGACTTCACCGAGATGACGGTGAAGCTGCGCAAGGGGATCTACTGGAGCGACGGCGTCGAGTTCACCGCCGCCGACGTGGTCGGCACGGTCGACACCCAGATCAAGAACCCGGGCATGCGCTTCAGCGCGGTGCTGGCCAACAACGTCGCCTCCATGGAGACGCCGGACGACTACACGGTCGTCTTCAAGCTGAAGAAGCCGAACTCGCGCTTCCACACCAACTTCACCGTGCGCTGGGGCGCCATCTGGATCCTGCCGAAGCACATCTTCGAGAAGGTGGCCGATCCGCTCAAGTTCGACTTCAACAAGCCGGTGTCGCTGGGCGCCTATGTGCTGCACAGCTATGACCCGGATGGGAAGTGGTACATCTGGCAGCTCCGGGACGACTGGCAGCGCACCACGCTCGCCCGCTTCGGCAAGCCCGGGCCCAAGTACCTCGCCTATGTGGATCCCGGCCCGCCAGACAAGCGGGTCATCGCGCAGCTGAACCACGAGCTGGACGTGGTCCACGACATCGCGCCCGAAGGCATGTTCACGCTCGCGAAGCAGGGCAAGAGCACGATCTCATGGTTCAAGGGTTTCCCCTACGGGCACCCGGATCCGACGCTGCCGGCCCTGATCTTCAACACGCAGAACGAGAACTTCAAGAACAAGGACGTGCGCTGGGCGCTCGCACTCCTCATCGACATCAAGTCGGTGGTGATGGCCGCCTATCGCGGCGCAGCCACCATTTCGGCCATCGGCGTGCCGCCCACGGGCAAGCACGTGCAGGCCTACCACGAGCCCATGGAAGCCTGGCTCAAGGACTTCGAGCTCGACACCGGCAAGCAGAAGTTCAAGCCGTACGACCCGGGCGTCGGCCAGCAGATCGCCGCCATGCTCCGGCCTTCGCTCGGCGACCAGATCCCGAAGGACCCGAAGGAGGTCGAGAAGGCCTTCGGCATGGGCTGGTGGAAGAAGAACCCGCAGGCGGCCCAGGAGCTGCTGGAGCGCGCCGGCTACAAGAAGGTGGGCGGCCAGTGGCATACGCCCGACGGCAAGCCGTTCACCATCCGGGTGATGGTGGAAGGAGACCTGCGGCCGGTGATGACCCGCGCCGGATCCATGATCGCGCAGGAATGGAAGCAGGCCGGAATCGACGCCAAGATCGACGTCGCCCAGGGCACGCTGCTGACCCGGCGTGGGGCAGGGGACTTCGACACCTTCATCGGGTGGAGCGTCGAGACCTGGGGCGGGCACCAGGACCTGTCCTACTTCATGGACAGCTGGCATTCCCAGTTCGTGGCCGAGCCCGGCAAGCCGCAGCCCCTGCGCAACTGGCAGCGCTGGTCCAATCCGGAACTCGACAAGATCATCGAGAAGACGCGGACCATCGACTTCGATGACCCGAAGGCCATCGAGCTCGGCAAGGACTACGTGAAGCTCGCCGTTCGCGAGATGCCGACCATTCCGCTGATGGCCTACAACGTCTTCACGGCCATGGACCAGACCTACTGGACCGGCTACCCGACCGCCGCGAACCCGTACACGAACCCGGTCCCGAACTGGGGCAACTCCCGCTACATGTTCGTGAAGCTCAAGCCCACCGGGAAATAAGGCGCCCCGCGCCATCGCCGGGCGGCGGCCTCGCCGCCCGCAAGCCCCCGCACATCCGGAAGGCTCATGAGCGGCTATCTCGCCTACCTCGCCAAGCGTCTCGGACAGTTCGTCCTGGTGGTCTTCATTGGCGTGAACCTCGCCTATGTGGTCACGCACGCCACGCCCATCGACCCTGTCGAGCAGTCGATCTCGGCCGCCACCTCCTTCGGCAACACGGCGCCGGAGGCGATCGAGCAGATGCGCCAGTCCCTGAAGGAGCTCTACGGGCTCGGCGGATCCTGGAGCCAGCAGTACCTGACGTTCTGGTCCCGGATCCTGCGGGCCGACTTCGGCCCCTCCCTCTCGGCCTTCCCGACGCCGGTGTCGGCCCTGATCGGGCGGGCGCTGCCCTGGACCATGGGGCTGCTGATCGTGTCCACGGTGGTGACCTGGGCGCTCGGCAACCTGCTTGGCGGGCTCGCCGGCTACTACCAGCGCAACCGCGCGCTCAAGCTGATGGGCGTGGTGGCCATGGGCCTCCATCCCATCCCGTACTACATCGTCGCCCTGGTGCTGCTGATCGTCTTCGGCTTCGTCTGGCCAGTGCTGCCGATCAACGGCGGCTCGGCCATGAACCTGCCCCAGGGCTGGACCTGGGCCTACGCGTCCAGCGTCCTCCTCCACTCGATCCTGCCGGCCCTGTCCTTGATCCTCATCGGCGTGGGCAGCTGGTTTTTGGGCATGCGCTCCCTCGTGTCCAACATCGTCACGGAGGACTACGTCCAGTTCGCCGAACTCGGCGGGGTGAACCGGGAGCGCATCCTGGGCTCCTACGTGATGCGCAACGCGCTGGGCCCGCAGGTGACCGGCCTCGCCATGTCGCTCGGCGGCATCTTCAACGGCGCCATCATCACCGAGAAGGTGTTCGGCTACCCGGGCGTGGGCACGCTGCTGGTCGACGCGGTCTACGCCGGCGACTACGGCCTGGTGCTCGGGGTCACCACGATCTCGATCCTGGGCGTGTCGATCGGCGTGCTCGCCATCGACCTGCTGTACCCGCTCCTCGATCCCCGCGTGCAGGTGCGCTGATGCTGGCGATCCTGCGCGACCTCCTCAAGTACAACCTCGAGTTCCGGATCGGGATCATCCTGGTCGGGATCGTGATCGGGCTGGCGGGACTGTCCTTCTTCTCGCCCTACCCGCCGACCGACGTCTACGTGGTGGCGCCGGACGTCCCGCCCTCCGCGGAGTACTGGTTCGGCACGACCTCGCGCGGGCAGGACGTGTTCTGGCAGCTGACGGTCGCCATCCGCAACACGCTGCTCTTCGGCCTCACCGTGGCCGTCATCAGCCGCGTGCTGTCGCTCGTGATCGGCCTGCTCAGCGGCTACAAGGGCGGCTGGATCGACCGCGCCCTGATGGCGGTGAACGACACCTTCATCGTCATCCCGCTCTTTCCGCTGCTGGTGCTGTTCTACTTCGTGCTGCGCGACAGCATGAGCTGGCTGCTGCTGGCGGTGATCATGGCCGCGCTCGGCTGGGCCTATGACGCGCGCCTGATCCGCTCCGTGGCGATGAGCCTGAAAACGCGCGAGTTCACGCAGACGGCCGTCTTCTCCGGGATGACGACGCGCGAGATCCTGGCGCGGGAGCACCTGCCCTACGTCATGCCCATCGTGTTCTCGACCACGATGAACAACATGAACTGGTCCATCGGGCTCGAGGTGACGCTCTCCGTCCTGGGCTTCACGGACATCAACACCCCGACCATCGGCGGCATGATCTACTGGGCCAACCAGCACACCGCCATGGTGGCCGGCGTCTGGTGGTGGATCGCCTTCCCGGTGGCGGTGGTGATCATGGCCTTCGTCGGGCTCTTCCTGCTCGCCGTATCGATGAACGAGTACATCGACCCGCGCAGCCGGCTGAGCCGCATGGGGGGAGGCGCGCGATGAGCGGTCCCGTCGCCCTGAAGCAGCCCATGACGCCTGTCGCCAGCGCCGCCGCCTCGACCGAGCCGGTGCTGCAGGTCAGGGACGTGCAGGCCCATTTCCGGACGCACCATTTCGGCGTGAGCCGGGACGTGCGCGCCGTGGACGGCGTCACCTTCGACGTGCGCCGCAACGAGATCTACGGCCTCGCGGGGGAATCCAGCTCCGGCAAGACCACGCTGATCAAGACCATCGCGGGCGCCATCAAGCCGCCGCTGGAGGTGGTCGGCGGCTCGATCCGCTTCAGCTTCCTGCCGGACTATCCCGGCCTGCACGCCGCCCCGCCGGAGGTGTTGGAGAGGGTGCGCTGGCGCCACCTGTCCTACGTCATGCAGGGCTCGATGAACGTGCTGAACCCGATGCGCCGGGTCATCGACACGTTCCGGGACTTCGCGTGGCGGCACATCGGCGGCTCCCGCAGGGCGTTCGAGGAGCGGGTCGCCGACCACGTCTCGCGGGTGCGGCTCGATCCCGCCGTGCTGCGCGCCTATCCGCACGAGCTCTCGGGCGGCATGCGCCAGCGCGTCACCATCGCGCTCGCCACCATCTGTAAGCCCGAGTTCATCATCGCCGACGAACCCACGACGGCGCTGGACGTCATCGTGCAGAAGGACGTGCTCGGCATGATCCGCGGCATCCAGCGCGAGATGGGCTCGTCCGTCCTGTTCGTGACGCACGACATGGGCGTGCACGCCCATCTCACCGACCGGCTCGGCATCATGTATGGCGGGCGGCTCGTGGAGGAGGCGCCCACGCCCGAGGTCTTCGCCCGCCCGCTGCATCCCTACACGACCTACCTCATCGGCAGCCTGCCGCGCATCGGCGACGACACGCCGCGCAAGAGCCTGGAGGGAAGCCCGCCCAACCTCGCGGACCCGCCGCCGGGATGCCGCTTCCATCCCCGCTGCCCCCTGGCCATGGATATCTGCTCCCGGCAGGTCCCGCCCATGGTGGAGACGCTGCCCGGCCATCGCGTGGCCTGCCATGCCGTGAACCCGGGAGCAGCCGCATGAGCGGGGACCTGCTGCGGCTCGACCACGTGTCCAAGACATTCACGCGGGGCGGCTTCTTCACCTCCCGCAAGGTCGAGGCCGTGAAGGACCTGTCCTTCGCCATCCGGCAGGACCGGCCCGAGATCTTCACCATCATCGGCGAGTCCGGCAGCGGCAAGTCGACCACGGCCCGCATGATCCTCGGCGTCGAGCGCCCTACGGCCGGAGCGCTGACCTTCAATGGGCTGGATGTCGGCGCCCTGCGCACCCGGGAGGACCGGATGCGCTTCATGCACGCCGTGCAGCCGATCTTCCAGAACCCCTTCGAGGCGTTCAACCCGCTGAAGCGGCTCGACCGCTACCTTCTCCTCACGGCGCGCCGCTTCGGGGGCGCGACGGACGAGGCTGGCGCGGAGCGGCTGGCGGACGAGGCGCTGCGCAAGGTCGGGCTTTCGCTGGCCGAGGTGAAGGGCCGCTTCCCCCACGAGCTCTCCGGGGGGCAGCTGCAGCGCGTGGCGATCGCGCGCGCGCTCGTGTCCAGCCCGAAGCTGATCGTCGCCGACGAGCCCGTCTCCATGGTCGACGCCTCGCTGCGCATGGCCATCGTCACCCTGTTCAAGGCCCTGCGGGACGACCTTGGCATCTCGATCATCTACATCACGCACGACCTGGCCACGGCCTACTCCATCAGCGACCGCATCATCATCATGCAGAAGGGCGCCGTGGTGGAGGCGGGCGAGGCCCGCGCCGTGCTGGCCGCGCCCCAGCACCCCTATTCACGCCAGCTGCGCGAGGCCGTCCTGACGCCCGACGCGACGCCGGCCTTCAGCGCCTGAGCTTCCGGAACAAGCCTTCGACGGAGACCCCGATGAGAAAAGCCAACGTCCTCATGGATCGCGACTTCGCGATCGGACACACGGACCCGCGCCTGTTCGGCGCATTCGTGGAGCATCTCGGCCGCTGCGTGTATGGCGGCATCTACGAGCCCGGCCATCCGACCGCGGACGAGAAGGGCTTCCGCCGCGACGTGCTCGACCTCGTGCGCGAGCTCGGCCCCACCATCATGCGCTACCCGGGAGGCAATTTCGTCTCCGGCTACAATTGGGAGGACGGCGTCGGCCCGGTGGAGGAGCGCCCAACGCGCCTCGATCTCGCCTGGTTCACCACCGAGCCCAACACTTTCGGCACCAATGAATTCATGGACTGGTGCAAGGCGGCCGGCGTCGAGCCCATGATGGCGGTGAACCTGGGCACCCGCGCCGGGGACGCGGCGCGCAACCTGGTCGAATACTGCAACCATCCTGGCGGCACCTACTGGTCCGATCTGCGCCGCAAGCACGGCTGGGAGAAGCCCCACGACGTCAAGTTCTGGTGCCTGGGCAACGAGATGGATGGCCCCTGGCAGATGGAGTACAAGACCGCCACGCAATACGGCCTGGTCGCCAAGGAAGCGGCCAAGATGATGCGCTGGATCGACCCCAGCATCGAGCTGGCCGCCTGCGGCTCCTCCGCGCGTAACATGCCGACCTACGGCCGCTGGGAGGACGAGGTGCTCGAGCACACCTTCGAGCATGCCGACTACATCTCGCTGCACACCTACCTGAACAACTACAAGGGCGACACGGCCTCCTTCCTGGCCTCGCCCGACCTCATGGACAACTTCATCGACGAGGTCGTGGCGATCGCCGACGGCGTCGCCGCCCGCCGCCGCTCGACCAAGCGCATCATGCTCAGCTTCGACGAGTGGAACGTGTGGTACCGGACCCGCCGCAAGCGCCAGGACCGGGTGAAGGAGGGCTGGCCGATCGCGCCGCCGATCCTGGAAGAGATCTACACCATGGAGGATGCGCTCGCCTTCGGCGGAGCCTGCATCTCCCTCCTCAACCATGCCGACCGGGTGAAGTCCGCCTGCCTGGCGCAGCTCGTCAACGTGATCGCGCCGATCATGACGGAAACGGGCGGTCCCGCCTGGCGCCAGACCATCTTCCATCCCTTCGCCCAGATGTCGAAACACGGCCGCGGCAAGGTGCTGCGCGCCCAGGTCGAGAGCGAAGGCTACGACGCCGAGTACTACGACCCGCGCGGGCAGCAGGAGCTGTCCTTCCCGGTCTCGAACGTGGCCTACCTGAAGGTCGCGGCGGTGTCCGACGAGAAGGGAGGATTGTCGCTGTTCCTCCTGAACCGCGACGTCAAGCAGGAGCTCGAGGCCAGCATCGACGCCCGCGGCTTCGGAGCGCTGACGGTCGAGGAGGCGCTCGAACTGCGCCATGACGACCTGCAGGCGATCAACAGCAAGGATGCGCCGGAGCGGGTCTCGCCCGCGCCGCTGGAGGGCGTCGTGGTGGACGGCGGAAAGGTTCGGGTCACCCTGAAGCCGGCCTCGTGGAACGTGATCCGCCTCGCGCCCCGCTGAGACATGCTCCCGGGCGGCGGACCTCCGCCGTCCGGGATGGAGCCCACGCCGATGCTCGATCGCGAGGACAAGCCGAGAAGCCCGTCCGACCCGCCGCGGCCGGAAGCTGAAGCCCGGGAGCCCGGGCGCAGCTTCCTGGTGGTGAACCCGGAACGCCACCTCGGCGTGATCCGCGGATTGGCCTCGCCGGTGCGCGTCCGCATCCTGCGGCTGCTGCGGCGAAGCGGCGCCCTCAACGTCAACCAGATCGCCGAAAAGCTCGAGCTGCCGCAGTCCACGATCGCCACGAATGTCCAGATCCTCGAGGACGCCGAGCTCATCCTCACGGAGGTCAGAAAGGCCGCGAAGGGCCAGCAGAAGATCTGCTCCGCGCGTTTCGACGAGATCGTCGTCCGCCTGGACGCGGAGGACCCGAACCGCGACCGGAACATGATCGAGGTCGAGATGCCGCTCGGACTCTACACGAGCTACGACGTCTCGGCGCCCTGCGGCATGTGCTCGACCCAGAGCATCATGGGACTGCTGGATGTCCCGGACCTCTTCCTGGACCCATGCCGGGTGCAGGCGGCCCTGATCTGGTTCGGCCGCGGCTTCGTGGAATACAAGTTCCCCAACAACGCCAAGGTGCTCAAGACCGATCTCGCCGCCCTTGAGTTCGTGATGGAGCTCTCGTCGGAGGTGCCCGGAACCAACACCGACTGGCCCTCCGACATCAGCCTTTGGGTGAACGGCGTCGAGATCGGCGCCTGGACCTGCCCGGGCGACTACGGCGACCAGCGCGGCGCGCTGACGCCGCGGTGGTGGAAGCTGGAGGGCTCGCAGTACGGCGTGCTGACGCACTGGCGGGTGACGCCCGACGGGACTTTCATGAATGACGTCAAGCTATCGAATGTCTCGCTGGGCGATCTTTCGTTGGCGGAGCACCATTCCATTCGCCTGCGCATCGGGATCGACCCGCATGCTGCGCGTCCCGGCGGGGTGAACATCTTCGGCCGCGGCTTCGGCAACTATAACCAGGACATCCTGATGCGCCTTCACCTCCAGCCGTCGGCGCATCGGTAGGAGCCTTGGGGGTCAGTCGCGATGGGTCCCCTGACGTTCCTGGCCGCGGCTCAGACGGCCGAGATCGTCCCAGGTGAACAGCCAATTTCTTGACCGCCAGCGTGGGCCGGGGTCGATGTAGGAGCAGCGCGGACCCCTCCCAATGCGGCGTAGAAGGCGATCGCGCCGTCGTTGCCATCCACGACCCCGAGTCCCAGGCCCGAAAAGCCGAAGTGGACCGCTCGATGCGCTGCTTCGGCCATCAGGCGCCTGCCCAGTCCCTCGCCCTGCCGGTCGCGTCGGACAAACAGGTGCTTGACCTCGCACCGGCCGCCGAAAATCGCCTCCGTCGGGGGACCCAGAAGCGCGAAGCCTGCCAGGTCCGGACCGCTTCCGGCGACCAGCGCCGCATGCGGCCCAGGGCCGCCCAGCAGGGCCCGCCAGCGCTCGAGCCGGATTTCCTCCGTCATCGCCTGGCGCACTTCCGGGGGCGCCAGGACGGCGTAGGTTTCATGCCATAGCGCGTTGTGCAGCCGCGCGATCGCCGCGGCGTCGCACGGGGCGGCGTCGCGGATCGGCGGCTGCGCGGGGCTCATGGCTGTCCGATGCCTCACTCGCCCTTGTTGATCGAGATCGGCTTCAGCGCGTTGTCCTGAAGGCCGTACTTGGCGAGGAGCTGGTCGTAGGTGCCGTCGGCCTGCAGCTTCTCGAGAGCGCCCTTCACGGCGTCGCGCAGGCCGCCCTCGGCCTTGGTGAACGGGATGCCGACCAGCGATTGCGTGAACGCCTTGCCCAGAGGCACATAGGTGTTGGGCTCGAGCTTCTGGAAATAGGGCAGGGTCTCGTTGCCCTGCACGGCCGCCTGCAGGCGCTGGGTCTTCAGCTGCGTGCGGGCGTCGACGGATCCCTCGGTGCCGACAACGGTGATCGCGGGCTTGCCCTTGCCTTCGCAGTTGGCCTTGCTCCAGTCGCCGATCTGCTGGGGCCAGTTGGTGGAGCGGCTCGCGCCCACGCTCTTGCCGCACAGGTCGGCCGGCGACTTGATCTCGTTGGCGAGCGCCGTGATCGTGTAGAACTGTGCGCCCGAGGTCATGTAATCGACGAAATCCGCCACCTCGCGGCGGGTCGGCAGGTCGCTCATGCCGGCCATCACCATGTCGACGCGGCCTGTCTGCAAGGACGGCAGCATCTGCGCGAAGGCGATCTCCTGCCACTCGGCCTTGACGCCGAGCGTCTTGGCGATCGCCTCGCCCAGGTCGATGTCGAAGCCCGTCAGCGTGTTGGAGCCGGGGTCCTTGTAGGTGATCGGCGCATAGTTCGGGAAGGTCGCGATCACGAGCTTGCCGGCCTGCTTGATGCGGTCAGGCGCGGTCTGCGCGGCCGCAAGCGACGCGCTCGCAGCCAGGGCGGCCGCCGCGAGGGCGAGGGTGGCGATGGGCTTCATGGGAGTCCTCCAGTTTCTCGGATTGGTCGGAGCGGTCAGGGCAGCACGGCCGCGATGAATTCGCGTGTGCGGGCGTGGGATGGGTTGGACAGCAGCGTCGCAGGAGGGCCCTGTTCGACCACGCGGCCGCGGTCCATGAACACGACCCGGTTCGCCACTTCGCGGGCGAAGCCGAGCTCATGGGTCACCACCACCATGGTCATGCCGCCGCGGGCGAGATCCCGCATCACGGCGAGCACGTCGCCGACGAGCTCGGGATCCAGGGCCGAGGTCGGCTCGTCGAACAGGAGGATCTCCGGCTTCATTGCGAGCGCGCGGGCAATGGCGATGCGCTGCTGCTGGCCGCCGGAAAGCTCGGCCGGATAGGATTCGCGCTTGTCCGCGAGGCCAACGCGCTCCAGCAGGGCCATCGCCTCGGCTACCGCCTCGGGGCGGGGCCGCCGCAACACCGTGACCGGCCCTTCGATGATGTTCTGCAGCACGGTCAGGTGCGCGAACAGGTTGAAGCGCTGGAACACCATGCCGCTCGCCAGGCGCTGGCGCGCGACCTCGCGGTCGCTGAGCGGAAACAGCCGGTCACCTTCGCGCCGGTAGCCGATCAGCTCGCCATTGACCCAGATGGCGCCGCCGTCGATGCGTTCCAGCTGGTTGATGCAGCGCAGGAAGGTGCTCTTGCCGGATCCGGACGGGCCGATGACGCACACCACCTCGCCGCGGGCGACCTCGAGAGAGACACCGTCCAGCGCCTTCAGGGGCCCGAAGGTCTTGCGCACGTCCAGCGCGACGATCATGGGCGTCATGCCTGCGCCCCCTCGGCACCCGCCTCGGGGCGGGGCTGCGTGCGACCGCCCCGGGCGAACCGGCGCTCCAGCAGGTGCTGGCCGACCGTGAGCACGGTGACCACGGCCAGGTACCAGATGGCCGCCACGATCAGGAGCTCGATGACGCGCGCGTTGGCGAAGTAGATCGTCTGCGCGTTGCGCAGGATCTCGGAGTACTGGATCACGCTGGCCACGGAGGTGAGCTTCACCATGCTGATCACCTCGTTGCCGACCGGCGGGATGATCACCCGCATGGCCTGCGGCAGGACGATCCGGCGCAGCGTCGTGAGCCGCGTCATGCCGATGGTCTTGGCGGCTTCGGTCTGGCCCGGGTCCACGCTGAGAATGCCGCCGCGCACCACCTCGGCCGTGTAGGCGCCCTGGTTGATGCCGAGCCCGAGCAGCGTCGCCATGAAGGGCGTCATGACGTCCACGGTGCGCCACTCGATCAGCCCCGGGATGCCGATGCGCGGGAACACGAGGGCGAGGTTGAACCACAGCAGCAGCTGCAGCAGCAGCGGCGTGCCGCGGAAGAACCAGATGTAGAAGCGCGCCAGCCAGCGCAGCACCGGGTTCGGCGACATCACCATGATGGCGAACAGCACCCCGAGCGCGACGCCCAGCGCCATGGCCCACACCGTCATGGCGACCGTGTTGACCAGACCGCTCAGAATGGCCGAGGCCGTCAGGAACTGGCCGACCACGGCCCAGGCGATCTGCCCCTCGACGAACGCCTTCACGACCGCCGCGAAGGCCGCGAGCACCAGCGCGGCCGCGATCCAGCGCCCGTAATGCTTCGGCCGCACATGGGTCAGATGCGCGATCTCGTAGGGCGAGACCCCGGCGGGCCCGCCCGGCGCCGCGACGGCGGGCCCGCTCATGCGCGCGCGTCCCGCGCGGGGAGGTGGCGCGGGCCCGTATAGGCCTGCGCCCAGGCGCGCTGCTCGGCCATCCGCGCCTCCAGGCGCGCCATCTGTTCGCGCACGCGCTCCGGCGCCGTGCCGCCCGGTCCCGAGCGGGCCGCGATCGCGGCCTGCGGGGTCAGCGCCCGCATGAGCGACGCCTCGAGCCGCGGGTCCACGGCCGCGAGGTCGGCGGCCGTGAGGTCCTGGAGCCCGATGCCCCTGGCTTCGCAGGCCTGCACCAGGGCGCCCGTGATCTCGTGGGCCTCCGCGAAGGGGACGCCTCGGCGCGACAGCCAGTCCGCAACCTCGGTCGCCAGCGTGAACCCGTCGGTGGATTGCGCCAGCAAGCGGTCGACCCGCACCGTCATGGTCGCCACCATGCCGGCCATGGGGGGCAGGATCACCAGCATGGAGTCCAGCGCGTCGAAGGCGGCGCGCTTGTCCTCGGAGAGGTCGCGGTTATACGCGAAGGGCAGGCCCTTGAGCATCGTGAGGGTGGTGGCGAGGTCGCCGATGAGGCGCGCCGCGCGGCCGCGCGCGAGCTCCGCGATGTCCGCGTTCTTCTTCTGCGGCATGATCGACGAGCCCGTGGCGTAGGAGTCGTGCAGCTCGATCCAGCCGAACTGGCGCGACGACCACAGGAACAGCTCCTCCGCCAGCCGCGACAGGTGCACGTTGGCCATGGCGGCGACGAACACGAACTCGGCGACATGGTCGCGGCTGCCGACCGCGTCGATGGAGTTCTCGCACGGCGCGTCATAGCCGAGCTCGGCGGCCGACAGGTCCGCGCGCAGGGCGATGGCCGAGCCGGCCAGGGCGGCGGCGCCGAGCGGGGAGGTCGCGGCCCGCCGGTCCCAGTCGCGCAGCCGCTCGACGTCGCGCCACAGGGTCTGGGCGTGGGCGAGGAGCTGGTGGGCGAAGCTCACCGGCTGCGCCGGCTGGAGGTGGGTGAACCCGGGCGCCACGGTCTCCACGTGGCGGCCGGCCTGGGCGAGCAGCGCCTCCTGCAGGCCGAGGATCTCCTCCGCCAGCCGCCGGGCGCCGTCCCGCAGGTAGAGCTTGAGGTCGTTGGCGGCCTGGTCGTTGCGCGAGCGCCCGGCCCGCAGCTTGCCTCCGAGAGCCCCGAGCCGCTCCACCAGGAGGCGCTCGATGAAGGTGTGGACGTCCTCGTCCGTGGCGATCGGGCTGACCTTCCCGTCGGCGTGGTCCTTCGCGATTCCGGCCAGCGCCTCGCAGATGGCGGCGCGTTCGTCGGGCTGGAGGAGGCCCGCGCGCTCCAGTTCGCGCGCATGCGTCTGGCAGGCGTCGACGTCATAGAGGGTGAGCCGGAAGAAGCTCGCGTCCGCGCGCGACAGGCGCATCAGTTCGGGGGCCGGGGGGTGCCGGAAGCGGCCGCCCCACAACATGGCAGGCTTGGTCATCAAAGGTCTCCTGCCGCGAAACCTACAACCTGGCCGCTGGGCCACAACCGAAATGATGGGCGAGGCCCATTCCGCTTTGGACAAGCGCTCCCGCCGGCGCGAACGCGCCGAGCGGGATAAGGGCTGGACAACGCGGGCCGCTGAGCGCAAGCGCTGGCGCGGTTACGGAAGGAGAGGGGCGTGGACAGGATCGTCTTGGCGGTGGACTTGGGGGGCACCAGCCTCAGGGCTGCGCTCGTCTCGGGCGACGGAGCCGTGCTCGCCTCGTCGAGCCAGGCCGAGCCCTTCGGCCCGGCGGGCAGCGCCGAGGCTGACCCCGAACGCTGGTGGGCCCTGCTCGGCGAGGCCGCCGTGGACCTGGCCAGGTCTGCCCCGGCGGCTTTCCGCGCGGCCACGGCCGTGGCCGTGACGAGCGTGACCCGCACCCAGGTGTTCGTCGACGACAAGGGCGATACGGTCGGTCCGGCGCTCACCTGGACGGACGCCCGCTCGGCGGAGATGGCCGATGAACTCCGGGCCCGGCTGTCCCCCGACGACCCAGAGACAGCGCTGGTCAACGCCTATCACCCGCTCGCCCGCCTGGCGTGGTCGCGGCGGCGCAGCCCCGGTGATTTCGCCCGCGTCGCCCGGGTGCTCGACCCCAAGGACTGGATCAACGCGCGCCTGACAGGCCGGATCGCTTCCGATCCCATCGCCTCGGCCCGCATGGCCGCCTGCGCGCGCAAGGACGACGCCGGGCTGCCGCTTTTCGCCCACGCCGGCATGCCGGATCTCTGCCCGCCGCTGCTGGCGCCGGCGACCGCGCTCGGGACGGTGCGGCCGGGTCTTGCGGGCGCGCTGGGCCAGCTCGCCGGCGCGAGCGTGGTGATGATGGCGCACGACACCTGGGCCTCGGTGCTCGGCCTGGGCGCCCTGCGCCACCGGGGAGCCTACAACCTGTCCGGCACCACCGAGGTGATCGGGGTCTTCTCGGAAACGCCCGCCGCGGCCGAGGGCCTCATGAGCGTGGATTGGGGCGGCCTCTGCCACCTGGGCGGCCCCGGCCAGAACGGGGCGGACGCCTTGCGGTGGGCGCTGGACCTGCTGGGCCATGCAGGTGCGCCCGTCGGGCCCACGCTCGACGCGCTGCTGGCGCGGGAGCGCCTCCCGCAGCCGCTCCTGTTCCTGCCCTACCTCCAAGGCGAGCGCACGCCCTACTGGGATCCGCTGCTGCGGGGCGCCTTCGTCGGGCTCAATCGGCGCCACACGGCGACCGACTGCGCCTGGGCGGTGCTGGAGGGCGTCGCCTTCCTGAACCGGCTGGTGTTCGAACGCGCGGAAGCGGCGCTGGGCTTTCGAGTGGGCGAGATCCGCTTCGGCGGGGGCGGCGCCGCGAGCCCGGCCTGGGCGCAGGCGAAGGCCGACGTGTGCAACGTCCCGGTGGTGACCTCGGGTCATGCGGAGCCCGGCCTGCTGGGCGGGGCCATCGCTGCGGCTGCGGCCCTCGACGGCGAGCCGCTCGCCGCCGCGCAGGACCGCCTCGCGCGTCCGGCTGCGCGGTTCGAGCCCAACCGCCAGAGGGCGGCGGCTCTCGAGCGGCTCTACGGTCTCTATCGACAGGCTGAGCAGGCCCTCGCGCCCCTTTCGCACGCGCTCGCAGGCGCGCAATTCGCGAAATAGGGCCAAATCCATCGCAAACGGCTGGCGCGGGCCGCGCGCCGCCCCTACTGTGCAACCCTTCCGCGTTCGCCCCCGCCCACACTGCCCTTCATGAAACGCCTCATAGAGCTCTACGGTACGGCCATCGCCGGCCTGGCGATGGTCCTCGCCTTCGTCGTCCTCGCACCGAATTTCGCCTCGCCGGGCAACCTGCTGAACGTCGTCAAGGACACGAGCTTCCTGGCCATCCTGGCGCTGGGATTCGGGCTGGCGCTGACCATCGCCGAGCTGGACCTCTCGATCGCCGAGGTGGCGAGCCTGTCGGCCGTGACCACCGGCGCGCTGATCCAGAACAAGTTCGATCCAAACCTCGCCGTGCTGGCCGGGCTCGGCGTCGGGCTCGGGCTCGGGCTGGTCAATGGCGTCAGCGTGACGGTTCTGCGCGTGCCCTCCCTGATCGCGACGCTTGGCACGGCCGCCATCGCCCGCGGCCTCGCCTTCATGGAAACCCAGGGAGTCGCCTTCGTGGGCCGCTGGCCGACGAGCTTCACGGGCCTGTCCCGCGGCGCGACTCTCGGCGTGCCCAACCTCGTCCTGTGGCTTGTCGGGGCCACCGCCTTCGCCTACGGCCTCGTGAAGTGGACGCGGACGGGCGCCCGCATGGTGGCGACCGGCGAGGCCGAGGAGGCGGCCCGCCTGGCGGGCATCGCGACCGCCCGGATGAAGCGCATCGGGCTCGTTCTCTCGGGCCTCTGCGCCGGTCTCACGGCCGTGCTGCTGGCCGCCAACGTGTCGTCGGCCGCGCCCAACATGGCTGGCGACTATTTCCTTTACGCCATCGCGGCGGTGCTGCTTGGCATGACGATGTTCGAGCCGGGCCGACCCAACGTGCCGGGGACCGTGTTCGCGGCCTTCGTCCTGAAGGCGCTCGGCAACGGCCTCGTGCTGATGGGCGCAGCCTATTACGTGCAGGACATCATGCTGGGCCTGATCATCATCGGCTCGGTGGCTTTTTCGGCGAGCGTGGTCAAGCAGGCCGCGTTCAAAGTATGAGTGTGAAAAACGGGGGGAGGCGCAATATGAACGCCCTGAAGGCGGCCATTCTGGCCGGCGCAACTCTGATGGCGAGCACCTTGGCCGCGCAGGCCTTCGAGGTCGGCATCGTGGGATTCCAGTTCTCGTCCGAGACCCACGCGCGCGTCGCCAATGCGGCCGCGGCGGCCGCCAAGGCCAAGGGCTGGACGGTGACGCTGCTCAACTCGGAGGGCGCGCTGCCCAAGCACGCCGAGCAGTTCGAGACGCTGATCACCAAGAAGGTCGACGCCATCATCGTCGCGATGGGCAAGCCCATCGAGGCCGACGCGCAGTTCAAGGAAGCCAAGGACAAGGGCATCCCCGTGATCACGGTGATGTCCGGCGGCAGCCCGCACACGCTCTTCGACATCCAGCCCAACGAGTACAAGGTCGGCGCCGAGGCGGCCATGTATCTGCTGGGCCAGATGAACTACCAGGGCCAACTGCTCACGGCGCGGTTCGACGGCAACGTCGCCACGCGTATCCGCGGCAAGGTTCTCGACGCCGTGCTGTCGGAGAACCCGTCCGTGAAGGACGTCGGCAAGTTCTCCATGGCGCGCACGCAGAGCTGGCGCGACGATGTGAAGAGCGGCATGCAGGCGCTGCTGCTGCAGAACCAGGGCAAGGTCCAGGGAATCTGGGCGTCCTTCGACGGCCAGGCCTACATCATCGACGACATCCTGCAGCAGCAGGGCGTGAAGAAGGGCCAGATCCCGCTGGTGTCCGTGGATGGCGGCGAGGAGACCTATCGCCGGATCGCCGACCCGGAGAGCACGCTGCTGGCCACCGTCGCGATCCCGTTCGAGCAGATGGGCAAGGCGGCCGTGGAGGCCGTTGACACGATCGTGGCGAAGAAGCAGCCCAAGGACAACGTGACCAAGGGACCCTACCTCTATGTGGACGCGGTGCTCGTGGAGCAGTCCAACGTGAAGCAGTTCCTGAAGTGACGGCCTGATGAGCGAGGCGGCGACCCCGATCCTCAGCCTGCGGGGGATCTCGAAGAGCTATGGCGGCGTGCAGGCCGTGTCCGACGTGGACCTCGACGTTTGTCGAGGCGACGTGCTGGCCATCTGCGGCGACAACGGGGCCGGGAAGTCCTCGCTCATCAAGGTCATCTCCGGCGCGCAGCCCCCGAGCGCCGGAACCATGACGCTGCGCGGCGAACCGGTCCGCTTCGGCTCGCCGCATGACGCCCTGCAGAAGGGCGTCGCCACCATCTACCAGGACCTCGCTCTCGCGCCGCGGCTGTCCGTGGCCGAGAACGTGTTCATGGGCGCCGAGCTGACGCGCCGCGTCGGCTTCGTCCATTGGCTCGACAAGGCGCGCATGCGCGAGGAGGCGAAGCGCTACCTCGGGCGTCTTTCTGTATCGCTGCCGGACATGCGCCAGCCGGTGGAACGCCTCTCGGGCGGGCAGCGGCAGGCGGTCGCGATTTCGCGGGCCCTGCGGTGGAACGCCGACATCATCATCATGGACGAGCCCACGGCCGCCCTCGGCGTGCGCGAGACCGCACAGGTGCTCGACCTCGTGCGCAGCCTCAAGGCGGACGGGCGCACCGTGATCCTGATCAGCCACAACATGCGCGACGTCGTCGCGCTCGCCTCGCGCGTGGCCATCCTGAGCCGCGGTCGTAAGGTGGTGGACCGCCCCATCGAGGGACTGGAGCCGGACGATCTCACCCACATGATCATGTCGGGCGGCGAGCGCGCGGGCCTTTGAGGAGCGAGCGCTCACTGGAGCTCCGCCTCGCACCCCGGCCTTTCCCTAAAATCGGTCCTGCTCCGGGAGCAAGACTCTCCTTGACCCCCTGGTCACCCCATCAGGTTGCGCTTGAGCTTCACGGCTGCTGCGTCAGCGACGCCGCCAGTGCTGCGGGACAGCTGGTTGCCGGCCCTGATCATGAGCTCCGTCATGGCGCTCAGGATCTGCGTGTCCGAGATCGAGACGCCTGCGGCGTCGAAATCCTTGCGGATTTTGCTGAACACGTCGTTGCGGGCCGGATCGTATGTTCCCTGGGCGAGGTCTTGCGCATAGTTGTCGGCATCGGAGCCTGTGATGCTCAGCTTGTCGGCGGCCCACCGGCCGAGGAGCATGTTGCGGAGCACTGTGGTTCCGATGTCTTCCGAGCCAGTCATCCTTAAGGTCTCCGGCGTCTCAGCGGAGTGCAGGGGCGCATTGGCCTGAGCCAGGCCGATGCTGGCGAGCGTCAGCAAAATGCGCGGGCCTCTTCATCGTGCAAAGTGGGTGCAATGCGGAGTGGCGGAGCCGGGGCGGCCCCGCCTCTCTGCGTCAGAACCGCCGGCCGTGCCAGGCTACCCGCCTCACGTAGCTTCCCCGATAAAGGGGACGGCCATAGTAGCCTGCCCGATAAAACCGGCCATGGTAGCCGGGTCCCCAGTAGGCCCGCCGATAATAGGCCCGGCGGGGCCAGTAGCCCCGGTGAACGACCACGACACGCGGCGCCGCATACACAGGGGCGTAGCCGTAGCTGTAGTAGGGATCGTCGACATACGCGGCCCCGTAATAGGGCGAGCCATAGCCGTAACCGTAGCCATAGTCGTCATAGGGGTAGTCATAGCCATAGCCGTATCCATAAGCGGGGCCGGCGAGGGCGGATCCAATCACGAGCCCGGTCAGACCTGCGGCCAATCCGGCTCCCCAGCCCCAGCCGCCTCCCCATCCGCCGTGCCAGCGTCCCCAGCCGCCGCCCCACCCGCCGTGGCCCCATCCGCCGTGGCCCCAGCCACCATGGCCCCAGCCGCCGCGCCAGTGCCCCATGCCGCGCCACTGCGCGGAAGCCGGGGAAGGACCGAGAACGCCGAGGGCCAGCATCGACGCAAGGGCGACAGAAGCGATCTTTTTCATCGTGACCTCCGTAACCGATCGGCCGAGCCGCCCTCGAAGGCGGCCCGGTGGAAAGATCCAAGGGCGCCGGTCCGCGCCGGCGCCCTGCGGTTCTTTTCAAATCGGCGGAGTCTGGCCCTGGTCACGCATGGATCGCGTCCTTGGGATGCTCTCAGGGAGCGCGCGACGAGGGAGCGCCATGCGCCTCGCTCGCCTACTCTTCGTCATCGTCGTCCGAAAAATCGACCGAAGAATGCCCGCGGGATCTCAGGTCGCGAACTTCCCGCAGGACGAAGAGGGTGAGAACCGCCAACCGATGCTTCTGTTCGTCGGAGAGGGTCGCGGCCAAGGGTTGCCAGGCGTCCGCAAGCTTCTTCAGGCTTTCCCCCCGCTGGATGAGGTTGTCGGCCCGCTTGCGCATCAGGTCGGCCAGGCTCGCGTCCTCGAACTGCCCCGATTGAAGACGGGCGATCCTGAGATGACGTGCGGCCGCCCTGGCGCGGATGGCTTCCTCCACGGGTGGCCACAGCTTCATCTGCTCAGGGGTGAGTTGAAGGGCGAACTTGGTCGCCGCGATCCGCGCATCCAGGATGGCGCTGAGGTCGGCGCTGCTCAACCTGTCCGAGCCGGCCGCCGCAGGGGAGGCGGACTGCGCGTGGGCCGAGCTCCAGCCCAATCCGATCACGGCGGCTGCGATCAATACGGGTTTCAGCATGGTCGTCCTCCTCGTCATGGTGAAACGCAGCGCTCGACAGCGAACAGCGTGGCCTAGCTCAAGGCGTGAATCGCCGAGCATTTATCGGGTGGCGCTTTGCATATCCAAGCACTTCGACGCGGCCTGGACAGGTATCTTACGGTAAGATTCGCGTGGACGTTCTCCGGCGCGGGAGCGCCTCTCAGCGAGCTGGTGAGGGCGCGATCTCCGGGAGGCGGCGCTACTGTAAGACACTCATGCAAGGCAAGCCGCGGGCGCATGCTGGCTCGAGCGCGGCCGGACTTCCGCGGTTCGCGCATGGCCGGAGAAACCGCCGTGCTCGCGTGGCTTCACGACTTCCTGGTCCGATATCCCGAACTGACCCTCTTCCTGGTGATCAGCGCCGGGTATTGGATCGGCGGCTTCAAGATCGCCGGGTTCGGACTTGGCCCGGTCACCGGCTCGTTGTTCGCGGGCATCCTCGTCGGGCAGTTCGCCGAGGCGCCGGTCTCGGGCATGCTGAAGTCCTTCCTGTTTCTGCTTTTCCTGTTCGGCATCGGCTATTCGGTCGGCCCGCAGTTCTTGCAGTCCCTCAGGCGTGACGGTCTGAAACCCGTGCTGCTGGCGCTGGCGTGCACCGTGACGGGGCTGATCGTGGCCGTGGCGGTCGCACGCTCCCTGAAGCTCGATCCGGGGTTCTCCGCCGGCCTTCTTTCCGGCGCCCTCACCGAAAGTCCGGCGATGGGCACGGCGACCGAGGCGATCAACCAACTGCCGCTCCCGGACGCCGACAAGGCCCGCTATGTCGCGCATATCGCGGTGGCGGACGCCGTCTGCTACGTCTTCGGCACGGCAGGGCTCATCCTGTTCTGCAGCGTGATCGCCCCGGCGCTGCTCGGGGTCGATCTGCGCGAGGAAGCGCTGGCCCTGGAGAAGAAGCTGGGCATCTCCCGGCAGAAGCCGGGCGTCGCCTCCGCCTGGCGCAAATTCGAGCTCCGCGCCTTTCGGCTGGCGGCGGAGTCGCCCTTGGCGGGCCGGACGGTCGCGGAGGCGGAGGCGGGAGCGCGTGACCATCGGCTGTTCATCCAGCATGTCCGCCGGGGGGAGCGCATCCTGGCGGCGGAGATGGGACTCATCCTGGAGCCAGGGGATGTTCTCTCCATTTCCGGACGGCGGGACATCATCGTCGAGCGGGTCGGGCCGCGGGCGGAAGAAGTGGATGATCGTGAGCTGCTCGACCTCCCGATAGCCTCGCTCGACGTCCTGGTGCAGAGCCCCGATTTTGCGGGGCGCACCGTCGCGGAGGTCGGCCAGGAGGATTGGACGCGCTGCGTCTACCTTCGATCCATGACCCGGGGGGCGAGGAGATGCCCATCGCCCCCGGCCTGGTGATCGACAAGGGCGACGTCCTGCGCCTGGTCGGCCCCGAAGAGGTTGTCCGGACAACGGCGGCGCGCATCGGCGCCGTCGTGGCGCCCACGACGGCGACGGATTTCGTCGTGTTGGGCCTGGCGATCTTCCTCGGCGGCCTCATCGGCGTGCTGGTCACCTTTCCGATCGGAGGCCTCAGGATCACGCTCAGCACCAGCGTCGGCACGCTGCTCGCGGGTCTGGCCGTCGGGCATCTGCGCACGCGCTATCCCCTGTTCGGACGCATTCCCGATGGCGCCGTCAACCTCATGACGGCGCTGGGACTGGCCGCGTTCGTGGGGATGACGGGACTCCATGCCGGCCCGGTGTTCTTCAAGGCCGTCGCGGAGGCGGGCGTCGGGCTCGTGTTCGGCGGCATGGTCGTCACCCTGGCGCCGCCGGTGGTGGGCCTCTTGCTGGGCCGCTACGTGCTCGGCATGAACCCGGTGCTCGTGCTCGGGGCGATTGCGGGCGCGCAAACCATGACGGCCGCCATGGCGGCCGTTCAGGAGCGCTCCGGCAGCCCCGTCGCGGTGCTCGGCTACACTCCCGCGGTTCCGGTGGGCCATATCCTGCTCACCACCTGGGGCTCGATCATCGTCGGTCTCATGGCGTCGTGAGCGTGGCAGGCGCGACGGCTACAAGGCGCGCCTCCGCGGTCTTCAATAGACGTTGGGCACCCAGTTGCGGGCGTACTGCGGCTCCACGTAGGACGGGTCCTTGTCGCGCTTGGGCAGCTTCACCTTCTTCATCGGCACGTCCTCGTAGGGGATGTGGTCGAGAATGTGCCGGATCACGTTGAGGCGCATGCGCTTCTTGTCGTCGGAGCGCACCGCGTACCAGGGCGCATGGGCGCTGTCGGTCTTCACGAACATCACGTCCCGCGCCCGGGAGTAATCATACCAGCGCCTGTAGGACTCGAGGTCCATGGGCGAGAGCTTCCAGACCTTGCGCGGGTCGGCGATGCGCTCCTTCATGCGCGCGGTCTGCTCGTCCTGGCTCACCTCGAGCCAGTATTTCAGCAGGATGACGCCCGAGTGCACGATCGCCCGTTCCACCAGAGGCACGGCGTCCAGGAACAACTCGGCCTCTTCTTCCTTGCAGAAGCCCATCACCCGCTCGACGCCCGCCCGGTTGTACCAGGAGCGGTCGAAGATCACGATCTCGCCGCCCGCGGGCAGATGCGGCAGGTATCGCTGCACGTACATCTGCGTCTTCTCGCGCTCTGTGGGCGCGGGCAGCGCGATCACCCGGAAAATGCGCGGGCTGACGCGCTCCATGATGGCCTTGATGACGCCGCCCTTTCCGGCGCCGTCGCGACCTTCGAAGACGATGCAGACCTTGGCTCCGGTCGCCTGGGCCCAGAGCTGCACTTTCACCAGTTCCGCATGCAGCTCGGCGAGCCTTTTGCGGTAGGTTTTGCCCTTGAGGGAGACGTCTTCCTTCATGGCGGCCTCGTCCTGCGCGTGTGCTTCCGATAGCGTTAGCGCCTGAGGGAGATCTGCATCCCGCTCAGGTCGAGCGAAAACATGAGGCCCGCCTGGCGGCCCTGGACCTCCAGGATGACCCCGCGGGCGTTCTTGAGCTTGGCGACCTTGCCGCCGCCGGCGATCGCGGCGCCGAACTCGGCGGCCGTGTACACGCCCTCGATGTCGCTGGGACGGGTCAGGTTGTAGGCGCGGCCGACCAGTTCGGCCTTGGAGGCGCCCACGGTGGCTCCCAGGCTGACGCCCCCGATCCCCAACGGGTAGCTGCGGCCGGCCACCGTAAGCATGCCGGAGCCGCCCGACACCCCGACCACGAATCCCGCCTTGAAGATCTGGATGCGCACCGTGCCCGTCCGCGCCTCCGCGGGGGCGATGCCGGCGAGCAGGCCGAACAGGGCGAGCGCAAGGCCGAAGGCCAGTCCTCGATTGAGCATCCCGGTGTCCTCCAAAGGCCGCTGCGGGCCGGTTTCGCATGGAGGGCTCGGCGCGATCAATCGAACGCCCATTCGGATTCGCGCGTGCAGCCCCACGAAGATTTGGCGGGGGCGCGGCGAGGGACGCCAGTATCTTACCGTAACTAACCTCCCCCGGGCGGACGCGGATGTTAGGGGGAAGCACGCCAGCGCCGCCTCCGGGCGGACGCGGCGCTTCAACGCAGACGTGAGGCCGCCCCGTGTCCGTCGCCGTCAACCCCGCCGCCCCGCATCAGCTTCCGGTATTCATCACGGCCCCAGGCCAGACCGACGTGCTGATGGTGGGAACGGGCGTCTTCCTCCTGTTCGCCGTGCTCGGGGTGGGGCTGCTGTTCCTGCGCATCCACACCTTGCCGGAGCGCATGGCCCACAAGTCGCAGAAGCTGCAGTTCGAGATCGTGGCCGTGCTCGGGCTTCTCGCCCTCTTCACGCACGAGCACATCTTCTGGGTCGCGGGCCTGCTGCTGGCGCTGGTCGATCTCCCCGACTGGGGCTCGCCGCTGCGGCGCATGGCGGGCTCGCTGGAGAAGATGGCCGGGCTTGCGCCCGACTCCGGCGCCGATGCGGCGGATGCCGTGGAGCGCAAGGGGATCCCGGAGCAGCCGCCGCCCATCGCGCAGGAAAGCCTGGCCCAGGACCGCCTAGTTCAAGACCGCCCAGTTCACGACCGCCCGGTTCACGACCGTCCCATGCAGGACCGTCCGGTTCAGGAACGTCCCATGAAGCAGGTGGAGCGCTGACCGATGCTCGAACTCATTCTCTGCTCCATGCTGACGCTCCTGCCGGACTACCTTTACCGGCGCCTCGTGCAGGGCAAGCGGCTCGGCAAGGAGATCAACCTGTTCTCCGTGTGGTTCGAGCTGCGCTGGGGCATCGTCGGCTGCCTGATGCTCACTGTCGCCCTGATCACGACCGTGTTCTACAACCACCCGGCGACGACCAACGTCACCGCCTATTTCCGCACGGTGCCCATCGTGCCGGAGGCCAACGGGCGGGTGGCGGAGATCTTCGTCAAGGGCAGCGACGAGGTGAAGAAGGGTCAGCCCATCTTCAGGCTCGACAACTCCCGCCAGCAGGCGGAGGCCGAGACCGCGCGGCGCAAGGTGGCCGAGATCGAAGCCCAGCTCGTGATGGCGCAGGCGGACCTGGCGGCGTCAGAAGGCCAGATCACGCAGGCGCAGGGCGCCTACGACCAGGCGCTGAACGAGCTCACCACCAAGCAGGAGCTCAACCGCCGCAACCCCGACATCGTGGCCCGCCGCGAGATCGAGAAGCTGCAGACGCTGGTCGACACGCGCCAGGGCGGGGTGGACGCGGCGCAGGCCGCCAAGCAGGCGGTCGAGACGCGCATCTCCACGCTGCTGCCGGCGCAGAAGGCCAGCGCCGAGGCCGCTCTGGCGCAAGCCGAGGTGGAGCTGAACAAGACCGTGATCCGCGCCGGCGTCAGCGGCCGCGTCGAGCAGTTCGCGCTGCAGGTCGGCGACATCGTCAACCCGTTCATGCGCGCGGCGGGCGTGCTGATCCCCGAAGGCGCGGGGCGGCGGTCCTTGTATGCCGGCTTCGGGCAGATCGAGGCGCAGGTGATGCGCGCCGGCATGGTGGCCGAGGCGGCCTGCATCTCAAAGCCGTGGAGCATCATTCCCATGGTGGTCACCGACGTGCAGGACTACATCGCGGCCGGCCAGTTCCGCGGGGGCGAGCAGCTCCTCGAAGCCCAGCAGGTCGCCAAGCCCGGCACGGTGCTGGTGCGGCTCGACCCGCTCTTCGACAACGGCCTGGAGGACGTGACGCCGGGCAGCAGCTGCGTCGCCAACGCCTATACGAGCCACCACGAGGAGTTGAAGAGCGCCGACCTGAGCTCGTTCCAGCGCTTCGTGCTCCACGGCGTGGACGCGGTCGGACTCGTCCATGCGCTGCTGCTGCGCATCCAGGCGCTGATCATGCCGATCAAGAGCCTGATCTTCAGCGGCGGCCATTGAACAGCGGAGGGCGGGGCCTGGCCCTCCGCCAGCCTCCGGCTCCAGGCCTCCCAGCGAGAGGCCTCCCAGCGAGAGACGGAAATTTGGAAACGGAAAAGGCCGGGGCGGCCCCCAAAGTCAGAGGCCGCCCCGGCGCTTGCGCCCAGCGATGCGCGGCCGCTCAGGGCGCGCACTGATGATAGCTGTCGCCGCTGGTTTCGTTGGGGCCGGACAGGCGCATCAGGCTGCCGTCTTCCCGGGCGCGGAAGTAGGCCTTCATGCCCGACGACGACATCGTGTTGGTGCAATTCAGGTCAAGCGTCGTGACGCCATTCGGGTCGGACGACCGGCGCCCGATCCTGCAGCTTGCCATGGCGGTGCGCAGGGATCCGCCTTGGACCAGGAACGCGGAGCCAAAGGCGTTGCGGGGCTCCTTGAAGCTGGCCTTCCCTTTGCGGAAGACGAAAACCTCCTCGCAGCCTTGGCCAGGGCCCACATAGGCGCCCGATATGGCCGGGGCCTTTTGGGCGAAGGCCGCGGCCGGCGCGAGGAACCCGAGCGCCGCGACGGCGGCGGTGACCATCATCTTCATGTGTCGCCCCCTTTTTCTGACTGCTTCCCTGCGCCCCGATACTGATCCGCATTCCTGACGTACTCCCGGAGCTCTCCGACCAGTTCGGCCACGAGCCGGTCATATTCCGTCGCGGCGACGGCGTTTTCGGGCGTGCGGGGAAGCGTCTCAGACAGCCGGATCACCTCCGCCAGGTCGTCGCAGAGCGTCCGGAACCCCGGGCTGCGCGCATAGAGGTCCGCAGCGCGTTGCTCGGCGCCAAAGGCCGCGGCGATCGCGATGATCCTCTTGTGCATCAGCCGCTCGCTGGAGGAGATTTATTTCGCCTTCAAGCATGCGGCCCGTCGGGCGACGCGGGCAGTATTTTACTGTAGGCGGACTCCAGCCGAGCGGTTGTCACCGGCCTGACGATCCCGTCGCGCCCTGAAACAGTAAGATACTTCGCCCGGGTCGTCGGCCCGCGGATGCTGCGCTCATGTTTGCGCGGCGCGCCCGGCCCGGGATGCCGCCTCACGCGCATGAGGGAGGCATTCATGGCCAAGACGGCGACCCGCATCGACCAGTTCTTCGTGCTGCACGCCACGCGCAACGACCGTTGGCAGGTCGTGGCCGATCTGGCGCGCGACTGGGCCGCAGGCGCGGAGCGCCCGCAGGGTCTCGCGGACACCCTCGACGAACTCGCCGTGCTCGAACAGTTCCACGCCATCCCGGGCAGCCCCACGGTGGAGCGCCTGCGGGGCCTGGTGGAGACCGGCGAGGCCGCGGAGGCGGCGCGGCTCGCCCGGCATGTCGCCGAAGTGCTGATGGTGGGCCGCGGTTCAGACCTGGTGGAGGAGTGGGAGGCGGAGGAGGACGTCGTCGCCGCCGACATCGTGCCGAGCGTCGTCGCGCCGGCCGAGGCTCGGCGACCCTATTTCGAGGTCCTCTACGTCACCGCCCAGGAGGAGCCGCGCTGGAAGACGCTGCGGGGCCAGGTGCGTCGCCTGCGCCGGCGCGAGGATCAGTTCGTCTACGAGCCGGTGTTCGTCGGCTCTGTCGAGGACGCCATCTGCGCGACCGTGCTCAACCCGCGGCTTGCGGCGGTGGTGGTCGGAGAGAACGTGCCGCTCCATTCCCGCCACCAGGCGCCGGTCATCCGCGAATTGCTGGAGCATGTCGCCCAGGCGAAGCTCCAGGCGCCCCTGGGACTGGAGCTGGCCCGCGCTCTCAAGCGGATCCGGCCCGAGCTGGACCTCTACATGCTGTCCGGCCGCAACGTGGAGACAATCGCCGGCGACCCCCACGCCGATGTGCTGCGCCGCGTGTTCCACTCGATCGAGGAGCCGATCGAGCTCCATCTCTCCATCCTGGAGGGGGTCGCGGCCCGCTACGAGACGCCTTTCTTCGACAACCTGAAGAAATACGCCCAGCGCCCGATCGCCACCTTCCACGCCCTGCCGATCGCCCGCGGAAAGTCGGTCTTCCAGTCCGACTGGATCCGCGACATGGGCGAGTTCTACGGCATGAACCTGTTCCTGGCCGAAAGCAGCGCCACCACGGGCGGCCTGGACAGCCTCCTTGAGCCGACCGGTAACATCAAGAAGGCGCAGGAGATGGCGGCCCGGGCCTTCGGGGCCGACCACGTCTTCTTCGTCACCAACGGCACCTCGACCAGCAACAAGATGGTGGTGCAGGCCCTGGTCCGGCCGGGCGACGTCGTGATCGTCGACCGCAACTGCCACAAGTCGCACCACTACGGGCTGGTGCTCAGCGGCGGCCAGCCGGCCTATGTCGAGGCCTTCCCGCTGACCCAGTACTCCATGTACGGCGCGGTGCCGCTGGAGACGATCAAGAAGACCCTGCTGGACTTCCGCGACGAGGGCCGCCTGGACCGCGTGCGCATGCTGGACCTGACGAACTGCACGTTCGACGGGCACATGTACAACACGCGGCGGGTGATGGAGGAATGCCTCGCCATCAAGCCCGACCTGATCTTCCTGTGGGACGAGGCCTGGTCGGGCTTCGCCCACTGGTCGCCTTTCCTGCGCCCGCGCACCGCCATGGGCGCGGCGGCGGCGCTGAAGGACTATTTGTGCAGCCCCGAAGCCGTCGACGCCTTTGAGCGGCAGCAGGCCGAGCTCGGCCCCGATCCGTCACGCGAGAAGCTGCTGAAGACGCGCCTCGTCCCGGATCCCCGGAAGGTGCGGCTGCGCGTCTACCAGACCAACTCGACCCACAAGTCGATGTCGGCCATTCGCCAGGGCTCTATGGTGCTGGTGCGCGACGTCGACTTCGCGCACGTGGAGAGTCAGTTCCACGAGGCGATCTTCACTCACGCCTCCACAAGCCCGAACCAGCAACTCATCGCCAGCCTCGACGTGGCGCGCCGGCAGATGGAGCTGGAAGGCTACGGGCTGGTGATGAACGCCATCACGATCGCGCTGAAGATCCGGATGGCCGTGAACGGCCACCCCCTGGTGTCCAAGTACTTCCGCGTGCTCGGCGCCGACGCGATGATCCCGGAGCAGTTCCGCAACTCGGGCTTCGTGGACTACCTGTCGCCCGGCGCGAACTGGGGCACGGTGCTCAAGGCCGTGAACGAGGACGAGTTCTTCCTCGACCCGACCCGCCTCACGCTGGTCTGCGGCACGGCCGGGTTCGACGGCACGAGCTTCAAGGGGCTCCTGGCCAACCGCTTCAACATCCAGGTCAACAAGACCTCCCGCAACTCGGTCCTCATCCAGTCCAACATCAACAACAGCCGCAGCGACGTGGCGCTGCTGCTGCGCGTGCTGGTGCAGGTGTGCCGCGAACTGGAGGAGGGCGGCGGGACGACGACCGACGGCTTCAAGAGGAAGGTCCACAGCCTCATGACCGAGGTCCCGGACCTGCCGAATTTCAGCCGCTTCCATGACGCCTACCGCAAGGACGGCGGCCCCCAGACGACCGAGGGCGACATGCGGACGGCCTTCTTCGCGGCCTATCGCGAAGAGAACTGCGAGTACGTGCCGCTGCGCAGCCCCGAGATCGACAAACGCCTGGAGAACGGGCCCGAGCTCATCTCGGCGAACTTCGTGATCCCGTATCCCCCGGGCTTCCCGATCATGGTGCCAGGCCAGGTCCTGACCAAGGACGCCATCACCTTCATGCGCAAGCTCGATGTGAAGGAGATCCACGGCTACGAGGCGGCCAGGGGCCTCAAGCTGCTCAGGCCCGACCGCCTCTGAGCCGAGCCGCCCGATCAGACCCGGCGAATGGAGCATCCCCATGTCCGCCTTTTTCGGCTATCTCGCCAACAACCCCTACCTGCTGCTCTTCCTGACGGTGGGGCTCGCAGTATGGCTCGGACGCCAGAGCGTGAAGGGCTATGGCCTCGGCATGGTGGCGGCCGCCATCGTGATCGGCTGCGGCCTGTCCGTGTGGGCTTCGGCCTACGGCCACAAGCTTGAGCTCAACAACTTCACCAAGTCGATCTTCTACTACCTGTTCATGTACGGGGTGGGCCTGCGCGTCGGGCCGTCGTTCCTGAACAGCCTGGGCGGCGACGGCCTCAAGTTCACCGGCCTCGCCGTCGTGAGCTCGGTGGTCGGACTGGCTCTGGTGGTGCTTGGCGCCAAGCTCTTCGACCTGCCGCCGGGGGCCGCCGGCGGAATGCTGGCCGGCTCGCAAACCATGTCGGCCGCCATCGGCTCCGCCGAGGAGGCCGTGAACTCCGGCGTCGTGCGGCTGCCTGAGGGCTCCAGCAAGGAGGCCGCGAGCTCCATGATCGCGCTCTCCTACGGCATCACCTACATCTGGGGCACCGTCGGCATCATCCTGATCACCAAGTACCTGCCGAACTGGTGGGGCATCGACGCCAAGGCGGCGGCGCGCCAGTACGAGGCCGAGCACGGCGTCAACAGCGGCGACCTGCCGACCCTCAGCGGCTGGACCCCAGGCGCCCTGCGGGCCTACCGGCTGGAGAACCGCCAGTGGTTCGACCGCACCGTCGGCGACCTGCTGCGCGAGAATCCCGAGTACCGCGTGGCGAACGTGGTGCGGGACTCCAAGGTCCTGCCTGTTTCCCGGGACCTCGTCCTGCAGCACGGCGACGTCATCGCGCTCGGTGGACGCCGCGAGGCCATGACGGAGAAGATGGGCCTGATCGGCCCCGAAGTCTCGGACCGCACGGCCCTGGACATCCCGCTCGACAGCGCCGAGATCCTGGTCACCAATCGCGAGGCGGTGAAGCTCACGCAGGAACAGATGCGCGACCTGCCGGGCGTCGACCAGATTCAGGTGACGAAGCTCGAGCGGGGAGGGGTTCCTGTCCCGATCGGCCGCGACACGAAGCTGCAGCGGATGGACGTGGTCACGGTGGTTGGGCTGAAGTCCGCCGTGAACGCCGTCGGCGAGTTCTTCGGGCGCGTGGTGCGGCCAAGCGCGGCCACGGACCTCCTGACGCTCGCCACCGGGATGATGCTAGGGCTGCTGATCGGCGCCATTCAGTTCCCGGCGTTCGGCGCCTCGGTCGGCCTCGGCAACGCCGGCGGGCTCCTGGTCTCGGGCGTGATCATGTCGTCGATCGCGTCGCGGCTCCGCTTCTTCGGCAATACGCCGAACGCCGCACGCAACATCCTCGAGGATCTCGGGCTCGTCGTCTTCGTCGCCATCGTGGGCATCAACGCGGGAAACTCGCTGCTGACCCAGCTCACCGGAGCGATCGCGCTCAAGATCTTCCTGGTGGGCTTCGTCGCCTGCTCGCTGCCCCCCGTGATCGTCTGGGCGATCGGTTACCACGTATTCAAGTTCAATCCGGCGGTTCTGATGGGTGGCGTCGCCGGCGCCCGCAGTCACTCCGGTCCCTGCCGCGAGGCCGCGGTGGAGATCCAGAGCAACGTGCCGTGGATCGGCTTCCCCGTCGCCTACGCCGTCTCGGGCATCTTGCTCACCGTGTTCGGTTACTTCGCCATGGTGCTGGCCCAGTAGGATCGCGCCCACGGGCTCAAGAAAACGCCGGCTCCTGCCGGCGTTTTTTGCATGGCGTGTTGCAGCCGCGACATTGTCTTCTCCCGCCCAAGTCGCGACACTCGACCTTGAGTAGTGGGCTGCGTGTGTTCAACCGCTTTGGCGCTCGATTCGGGGGCGTGTTGATGAAGCAGATGCTGGGGGCCGTGGCTGGGGCGCTGGCGGCCTCGCCGCTGATGGCGGCGGATTTGCCGGCCCGCAAGGCGGCGCCTGTCGAGTACGTGCGCGTGTGCTCAACGTACGGGGCGGGGTTCTTCTACATCCCCGGCACTGACACCTGCATCCGGGTCGGCGGCCGCGTCCGCTATGAATTCCAGCTGCAGACGCCCTACACGCGCAACGACGACACGACCGGCACGCGCGGACTGGGCCGTCTTTATGCCGATACGCGCACCGAGACGGAGTACGGCCTGCTCCGGGCCTTCGTGCGCGTCGACGTGGCGCGCCGCAACGGCGCCATCTACAGCGGCACGGCGACCCGGATCGGCAACGCCTTCACCGGCACGAGCGTCGACTACAATGGGACCGCACAGACGCAGGTGGTCCTGGATCGCGCCTTTATCCAGTTCGGTGGGCTGACGGCCGGGCGCACGCAATCCTTCTTCGGCTTCTACCAGGGCGACCTCGAATGGGTGGGCATCACCGCCGGACAGTCGTCGCTCAACGACCTGACGAACGTCCTGGCCTACACGGCGACCTTCGGGTCCGGTTTCTCGGCCACGCTGGCGATCGAAGATCCCGTTGAAGCGCGCAACGCCATCGCCACCGCGGTCGCGCCCGCGCCAGGCCTCGTTCCCACCTACGCCTACACCGGTTCCGGCGCGCCGGACGTCGTCGGGCTCCTGCGCTATGACGCGTCCTGGGGCGCGGCGCAGGTGTCGGGCGCCCTCCACCAGGTGCGGGTTGGGGAGCAGACGGCGCTCGCCAGCGGTGTGACGCCGCAGGGGTTCACCCCTTCAACTGAATACGGCTACGCGCTGAACGCCGGCGTGAAGTTCAACCTGCCCATGATCGCTTCCGGCGATGCGCTCTATCTGCAGGGCACCTACACGCACGGCGCCAGCTCGTACATCATGGGCAACTACTTCGGGCTCGGAAAAGCCGCGGGGTGGGGCATCGGCGGCGTGGGCAACGTGGGCATGCCCGATGCGGTCGTGGCCGGCGCCGCGCCAGGCGACCTGAAGCTCACCAGCATCTGGGGGCTGACCGCGGCCGCGCTGCACTACTGGACGCCGACCGTGCGGCAATCGCTGTTCGGCACCTACATGGCGGTGGACTTCAGCAACAGCGCCTTCTACGCGGCCAACGGGTTCAGCTTCGCCTTCAACGGCAACAATCCGTATCGCGACTGGCGCTACTGGGGCATCGGAACCAACCTGATCTGGTCGCCCGTCGCCAATCTCGACATCGGCGCCGAGGTCAACTACGTGCGCGCCAATGCCGGCCAGGGCGGCGTCTTCAGCACCATCAGCACGGACCCACCGAACTGGATCCGCAAGACGGGGGATCAGGTCATCGGGCGCATCCGGATTCAGCGCGATTTCTGAACGGGGCGCGAGCACGCGCTAGTCTGCGTGCAAGAGGCTGCCCGCAAGCAACACGGCGACCAGTTTTCAGAAGCGCGAGGCGGCTCAATCTGACGTCGGTCATCGCGTCGGGGACGACGTCGCGCCATGGTGGGCGGGATGTCGGCTTCTCACCGTGCCTTCTCCCCGCGCGACCCCGCCCCCATGGGCGAGGTCAGCCAGGCTTGCGAGGTGGTCGCATTCCTGCGTGATCCGTCGATTTATCCGGGCACGCCCGGGGAACTCAGCGTTCGGGAGACACGGACCTCGTGGGTGTTCCTCACACCCCGCCACGTGTTCAAGCTCAAGAAGCGCATCGTTGATGAATTCGTGGACTTCCGTTCCGCCGAAGCCCGGCGTCGCAATGCGATCGATGAAGTCCGGCTGAATCGGCGCCTCGCGCCCGACGTGTATCTCGGCGTCGTCCCGGTGACGCGGGCCGACGGAGTCTTGAGGCTTGGCGGCGAGGGCGAAGCCGTCGATTGGCTGGTGGAGATGCGCCGCCTCAACCAGGCCGAATTCCTGGATGAATGGGCGCTGAGTGGTGCGCTTCCGTCGGATCGCATCGAGATCCTGGCGGACAGGCTTGCCGCGTTCTACCGCGCGGCGCCGCGGGCGCCCATCTCGGCTGGGGAGAACGTGGCGCGCTTCCGCCACGAGATCCTTTCCGCCCGGCAGGGCTTGTCCGACCCGCGCTTCGGCCTTTCGGAGGGCCGGGTTCGCCGGATCGCGGGCGCTCAGCTTCGCTTCTTGATGGGGCCGGCCGACCCCATCGGCCGGCCCGCCGCCATGGGGCGGATCGTGGAGGGCCATGGCGACCTTCGTCCCGAGCACGTCTGGCTTGGCTCCGATCCGGTGGTCATCGACTGTCTTGAATTCAACGCCGACCTGCGCCGCCTCGACCCGTTCGACGAGCTGTCCTACCTGTCGCTCGAATGCGAGCGGCTTGGCGCGCCCCATGTGGGCCGCCTCCTGATCGCCCGTGTCGCGGCACGGCTGAAGCACCGGCCGCCTCCTGCGCTCCTGGCTTTCTATCGCAGCGTCCGCGCTTTGATGCGGGCCCGCTTCGCCTTGCGACACCTGCTCGAACCCGCGCCGCGGGAGCCCGCGAAGTGGCCGCCCCTGGCCCGCGCCTACCTGGCGATCGCGGAAGCCTCCGCCTTGCAACTTCCGTGAGAAGCGCCACCCGCCTGGGAGGTCCCGATGACCAGCCTAGCCGTCACCGCACCGCCGCTTCGCCGTCTCTTCCAGGAAATCGACGAGGCGGCCCGGCCGCAATCCGAAGCTCTCGCAGCCCTGCGCGAGCAATGGGAGCGGGGCAGGGGCGATCGGCTGTTTCCTCGACCGGATGACGCCAAGGCCTGGGCGGCCCAGCCCTGGGCCTTCTCGCTGGCCGTTCAGCCGGGGCGATCTTTCGCCTTCATGGATCTTGGCGTCCGTGCGAGGGCGATCCTCTGCGCCGGAGGAGCGGACCGGAGGGAGTCCCCAGCCCGGCGGATGGCCGTCCGGCTGCGCCGACTGGCGGAAACCGTGGTCAGCCGGGGCGAGCCCCTGCGAGCGTGGGCGGATGCTGCCGGCCCCAGTCGGGAAGGCGTCGAATGGCTCGTTCTGCCGCTGTCCTCCGACGGCGTCCGGGTGGACGCCGTTGTCGGCGCCATTGCGCTGGGGCAGCCGGCTCCGTCGCGGCGGGGCAGGGGCGGCAAAACGCCCGCACAAACCGACGAACCGCTCCTGTTCGCGCTGAATGCGTCGCAGGCCTTCGGCCGGTCGCTTGCAGACGCCCTCGGCCTCGCGCTGGCCGCCCATGAGGAACGCGACTTCGAGGACGGCGAGCACAAGGCCCGGCCCCTCTGCGACGTGGCCGGCAGGACCGCCGTACTCGTCCAAAGCCTCCACGGGGACGACGCCCAGTCCGTCAACGACAAGCTCTGCCGAATGCTGTTCTTCACCGGAGCCCTGAAAGATTCCGGCGCGCGCCGCGTCCTGCTTGTGGCGCCGTACCTCTGCTACGCCCGCAAGGACCGCCGCACCAAGCTCCACGATCCGGTGACGACCCGGTACCTCGGGCAATTGTTTGAGGCGATGGGCGCCGACGGGATCGCGACCGTGGAGGTGCATAATCAGGCGGCTTTCGAGAACGCCTTCCGGATCCCCAAGCTGCACGTGGAGCAGACGGGGGCGCTGTTGCCCTACCTCCTGCGGATCGCGAGCGGTGATAAGCTGGCGGTGGTCTCCCCGGATTCAGGCGGGATGAAGAGGGCCGAGGCGCTGCGCCTGGCGCTGGAGGACGCCACGCGCCAGCCGGTCTCCAAGGCGTTCATGGAGAAGCAGCGCAGCATGGGACAGGTCTGGGGCGATCTCTTCGCCGGCGACGTGGCGGGCCGCACGGCGGTGATCGTCGACGACATGATCAGCACAGGGGGCTCCATGGCGCGGACCGCCGAGGAGTGCCGGCGCCGCGGCGCAGCGCGCGTGATTTGCGCAGCCGCTCATGGCCTGTTCGCCGAGGGCGCGCCCGCCTTGTTCGCTTCCCCGGTGGACCGGATCGCCGTGACGGACACCGTCGAGCTTCCGTCCGCGCTGAGGCGTGCGCCGCCGGGCAATCTCGATGTGATTGGGGTCGCTCCGACCGTGGCCGCTTCGCTGTCCCCGTGGCTGGGATAGGAGATCGCCCGGCCGAGGCTCGATCTCCGCGGCGGAGCGCGCCGCCAGGTGCTGTTGCGCACGGAAGATCCTCGACCGCGCCTTCAATCTGTGCGCGACAGTGGCGTCCTGTGGAGCCGTCTCCATGCTGCAGCCGGACCAACTCCAACAATACGAAGACATGTTCGCCTTGATCGCTCGTCAGCTTCGTCAGGAGAGCGGCGTCGATGGGGAGGAGGCGGCGCACGATTGGGACGAGCTTCTTTCGAAAATCGATCAAGCCTGCGCGGCGTTGCAGGACATCGCCTTGCACCACTTCGAGAAGGACAGCGCGGCTTCCGCTATTGTCCGCACCGAGGGCTGAAGCGCGCCAGGCTGGAGAAACGCCGGGCGTTCGCAACAAAGAAGACTTGCTGGCGCGGCCGCGTCGCCCGATCCTCCGATCGACGACGAGAGCTCAGCCCCCGAGGCGAGCGAAAAACCAGGGGAGGACGATGATGGCCGTGTTCCTGATCGCCAACGTCAAAGTCACTGACGAGTCCTGGATCCCCGAATACGCCGCCAAGGTGCATGACATGGTCGCCAAGCACGGCGGCAGGTATCTCTCCCGCAGCGCCAACATCAGGACGATCGAGGGCGAGGCGCCTGACACCACCCTCATCGCCCTCATTCAGTTCCCCTCGATGGAGGCCCTGGACGGCTTCGTGCACGACCCGGCCTACGCGCCCTTCGCGAAATCGCGGCAGGATGGGAGCGTGAGTCAGTTCTACGTCATCGACGACACGGACGTGGCGGGCTCCATTCCCTATCTGCAGGCGGGTCGCTGAGGTCAGCTGGGTCGGCGCCGGGTCGGGCTATTCACGTGGGCCGCCCCGGGCTGGCTTGAGCGCACGCGCCGGATCAATAAGGCGGAGCCTTGCGGGCGCGCTGCTCCCGGCAGGCTTCCGTCCACCAGGCGAGGTCGTCGGCGAAGCGGGGGAAGGCGCGTCCGAGCGACTTGCCGCCGCTTCCCGCGAGGTTGCCGTCCTCATCGAGGGTGTCCCCAATCGGCCCGACCGTGAGGGTGCTGGAGATCACGACCATGCCCATTTCGGAGAGGGTGCCGTGCCACATGGAGTTTGAACGCGCGCCCGAGAGCCGTCCGGCCGAATAGCTGGCGATGGCTGCGGGCCGCCAGAACCACTCTTCGAGGAAGTGGTCGGTCAGGTTCTTCAAACCGGGCTGCATGCCCCAGTTGTATTCGCCCGTCACGAACACGAAGGCGTCGGCCGAGCGTATCTTTTCGGCCAGGGCCTCCATGGCGGGCGGCGCGTCGCCCTTCGGGTATTCCTTGTACATGCGATCGAGCATCGGCAGTCCCACCGCCTTGGCGTCGATGAACTCTACGCGTTCGCCGCGGGCGCCCAGTTCGCGCACCAGGTACTTGGCGAGCCGGATGCCGGCGCGATCCGAGCGATAGGAGCCATAGAAGACAAGGATGGCGCTGGGCATGTCGGTGCTCCGGTCACGGGTGAAGGCAGGCTAGCAGAAGCATTCGCCGCGCTGGGTGTGCGCTTCGTTGCGCCAGCTTCAGGATCGCGCGCCCGCCCCGGCGCGCGGCACGGAGCCGGTGGAGGAGGGGCCCATGATGATCTCCTCGGGCTTGGTCAGCGCCTCGGGCCTGGAGACGTCGCCCACCTTGGCCTCGCCGGACATGAACGCCGCGTTCTGGCCGCCATCGCGGTAGACGAGCCTGACGGCCGGCACGCCGGCCGCCACGAGCCGGGCCACCTGGGCGTCGTCGGCCCGTTCCCTGACCTTCAGCGCCGAGGACAAGGCGGCGTCCTGGGGGCCGCAGCCGCCGTCGGCGGCGTTGAAGGTGTAGCGGCGGTCGCACACCCCGACCTGCGGCTCCTGTCGCGTCAGCGCGAACACGTCGTTCCCTTCCTTCAGGTTGCGCCAGAAGGCGATGTTGGGGTCGGCGCGGTGCCTGGCCAGGTTCTCGGCCGTCATGCGGAACGGATAGGACTGGAACTGGAACTCCCGCTGCCCGCCGGCGAACGCCTCGCGGGCGATGGCGTAGACCTCTGAAATCGCGTCGTCCGTCATGGCGAAGCAGCCGCGGGACGAGCACGAGCCGTGCACCATCAGGTATGAGCCCGTCCGGTCGTTCGCTCTGTCGAAGTCGTTGGGGAAGCCCAGGTTGAAGGACAGGTAGAGCGCCGAGTTCGGGTTCATGGAGGCGGGCGTGATGGTGTAGAACCCCTCGGGCGCCTGCCGGTCTCCTTCGCGCACCTTCGGGCCCAGTTGCCCCGACCAGCGGCAGATGGGGAATGTCTTCAAGAGAGCGTAGCGTCCGTCGGCCCCGCGCTTCCAGACTTCGAGCTCCGCCTCCTTCTTGAAGGCGCGCAAGAGGATGGGCTGCGACGGAGTCGTCCCCTTCTCGTGCATGAGGGCCATGGTTCCGGGCGGAATCGGCGCAAGGTGCCGGTTGCTGTACCCGTCCTGGCAGGCCGCGAGCATCAGCGCGGCGCCAAGCACTGTCGCAATCGCCTTCATGCGTCACCTCTCTCCCGAGCCGCCCAATCGTCGGGGCCGAGCCCTTTACTGACCGTGAAGAAGGGCCAAAGCGGGGCCGTGCGAGCGGGTGGAGCGCCTTCGCATCCACTGACGGGACGGGTCGCCGCAGGCGAGACGGGCGGCGAAGCGCTACTGCCGACGCCCGAAGGAGACAGCGTAGGCTGCGTTGCGGGCGTCGATGAGCGGGTCATCGGACTGCTCGACGCCTGCCGTCAGGTTCTGCGGCAAAAACAGCAGGGACTTCTCAGCCGTCGCGCTGTCAGGGGCCGGGCGGGTCAGCGTGATCCTGCCCAGCTCGACGATCCTGCGGTCCTCGGGCCAGGGCTTGGTGGGGTCGCTCGTCGGGTCTCCAGCCTGGGCGAGCTGGGCCTTGAGATGAAAGACCACCGGGCGGCTGGAGACCCGCTCCGCGATCTCCTTCATGAGGAAGTCGGGCTGCTTGGCGGCCGCCGCCTCGGCATCGAGGTGCTCAGCGCCCTCGTCCGGGTCGATGCGGAAGCGGAACGGCTGGCGCTTGCCGTCGCGGCTCACGAAAACGAACGCGTCGATGCCGTTGTAGGTCTCGCGCGCCAAGCTGGCGGGCGTCTGCACCGATTGCACCGCCTTGAGCGCGGCCGGGTGGGCGGCCACGAATTGCTCAAGCCGCGTGGGCTTTGGCGCGCCTGGGCCGCTTTCCGCCGCGGCTTGCAACATGTCGCGGAACTCTTCCCCGGTCGCGACCGGGAAGAACTTCAGCGAATTGGCGACGATGTCCATCTCGCCCCCGTCGCTAAGCTTGAACTTCACGGCCATGCCGTGTGGATTCGCCTGAGGCGAGCCGTCGGCGATGGTCGGGATGCCGGTGGCGTCCGAGAAACGCACGGTCACGGGGACCGGGCCGCCCGCGAACAAGGGAGACGCGCTGAGCGCCGCGCCGTCCGGAGATGGCGCGAAGCTTCCTTCCACGACGACTCCCTTCGCGTGGTTGGCGCGCATGCCGGGGTGTTGTCCCCAGAGCCGGTTCATGACGTCGACGATCTGCTCAGGGACTGGCTTGTCCTGGGCCCGGGCCGCGGGGTCGCCGAGCATCTGTGCGCCAAGACAGGCAACGGACATCACGGCAAGGTTGCGCGCCGCCAGCAGTCTCATGGACCCATTCCTCGCCGATACGCCCCCGGACATCCTCCGGTGGCCCGGCATGCGTGTCAAAGCACGAGAGTTTGAATGCCGTCGCTGGCGTCACGCCGCAAGCGCCGCCATGGGGCGGTCAGGGCCGCTTGGGCCGGTCATGGCTCGGCGACGGCTTTGCCCACGCTGATCCCGAGCTTCTTGACGCGGTGCCAGAGACTGCGCTCCGAGACGCCCAGGAGTTCGGCTGCGCGAACCTGGACCCCCTCGGTTCGCTTGAGCGCGGCCACGATGCGGCTGCGCTCGAATTTCGCGCACTCCTCCTCCAGGTCCATCGGGAAGACGACCTCGCCATTGGCGGAGGCTGCGCCCTGGGCCTGGGTGATGTAGGGCGGCAGGTCGGCCGCGGTGATCACCGAGCCGCGCGCCGACAGCACCGACCGCTCCACGCAGTTCTGCAGTTCACGGATGTTGCCGGGCCACGCGTAGGCTGCCAGGGCGCGCACGGCATCCGGGGCGAAGCTCAGGCCACGCTTGCCGAGCGCCGGGCCGAACTCGGACACGAAGCGGTCCAGGAACAGCGGGACGTCCTCGCGACGGTCCCGCAGCGGCGGGAGGGCGATCGGGAACACGTTCAGGCGGTAGTACAGATCCCCTCGGAACTGCCCTTCGGCCACCATCTTCTCGAGGTCGCGGTTCGTGGCCGCGATGATGCGGACGTCCGTTGTCTTGCTTTGGGTTCCGCCGACGGGCTCATAGGTGCGATCCTGGAGCACGCGCAGAATCTTGGCCTGGAGGGCCAGCGGCATGTCGCCGATCTCGTCCAAGAACAGGGTTCCGCGGTCCGCCTGTCCGAAGCGACCGACGCGGTTGGTGAGCGCTCCGGTGAAGCTGCCCTTCACGTGGCCGAAGAACTCGCTCTCGAGCAGCGCTTCCGGCACGGCGGCGCAGTTAACGGCCACGAAGGGGCCCTCGTGCCGGGGACTGTTGAAATGGATGGCGCGGGCGACGACCTCCTTGCCGGTTCCGCTTTCGCCCGTCAGCAACACCGTCGTCCTGGCGGAGCAGACCTCGCCGACGGCGCGCAGCACCTTCTGGAACGCCGGCGAGACCCCAATGAGCGTGTCGAAGCGGTGCTTGCCCTCGAGTTCCTCCCGCAGGCGCGCGTTGTCGCGCAGCGCGTCCTGGAGGCGCAGGGCGTTGGAGAGGGTGGCGGTGAGATCGTCGAGCTCGATCGGCTTGTCGATATAGTCGAAGGCGCCTTCCTTGATGACCGCCACGGCGTCGCGCACGCTGCTGTAGGCCGTCATGATCACGAGCGGAACCGCGTGGCCGCGCCTCTGCATCTCGGCGAGCAGTTCGCGGCCGCCCATGCCGGGCATGCGCAAATCGCAGAGAACGAGGTCCACGCCCTCACGCTCGAGGACGTCCAGGGCCGCGACCCCGCTTCCGGCGGTCAGGGTGCGGTAGTCCATCTGCTCCAGCATGCCGGACAGTACGTCCAGGAGCTTCGGTTCGTCATCGACGATCAGGATCGTATGGCTCATGCGCGCGCGTCGTCCTCGGAGGCGGCGACCGGGAAGGTGAGCTCGAACACCGCCCCGCCAGGGTTTCCCTTGTACTCCACCTTGCCTCCGTGGGTCTCCATGACGGCGAAGACCTTGGCCAGGCCGAGCCCGGCGCCGGAGGGCTTGGAGGTCACGAAGGGATCGAACAAGCGCGGCCGGATCTCTTCCGGCACACCGGGCCCAGTGTCGGCGAACACGAGCCGAACGTGCTCGCCGTCGGACCACTGACGGATGCTGAGCTGGCCGCCGCCCTGCATCGCATCGAGCGCGTTCAGCATGAGGTTGAGGATGGCGTCGTAGACCTGGCCGGGATCGCCCCGGACGACAGCGTCGTGCGCGCTGTCGGCGAACGAGATCGCCACCCCGCGTCGTTCCGCCTCCTGCTGGGCGAAGTCCAGGGCCCTGGCCACGATTTCCGAGGGCTTGATGAGCGCGAAGACCTGGGGCGTCTTGGCGAAGGTCAGGAAGTCGCGGATGAGCGCGTCGATTCGCCGGACCTCCTCGACCACATAGCCGAGGCGGCGGGTTTCAGCCTCGTTCAGGTTGCGCGAACGCTGCAGCAGCTCTGCCGTGGTCTTGATGATGCCGAGCGGGTTGCGGACCTCGTGGGCGAGGCCGGCCGCGACTTCTCCCAGGGTCGACAGCCGTTCCTGGCGGCGCATCCGCTCCTCCACCTCCCGCAGCCTGGCGAGCTGCACCGTCATGCGGTTGAAGGCTTCGGACAGTTCCGCCACCTCGTCCCGCCCGGTCACGGCGACGGCCTGCTGGTAGTCGCCGGCCGAGACCGCCCGGACGCCCTCGGCGAGGCGCAGCAGCGGCTTCGTGAGCTGGCGCGAGAGCAGCAGCGCTCCCAGCACGGCCAGGGCCGAGCCGAGGACGAGAATGGCGACGAAGATATTGGTCCGGTTCACCCACCCGGCCACGCCGACATCGGAGCGCAGGCCGCAGAAGATGACCCCAAGCAGTTGCTGGCGATTATCGTAGAGGGGCGTGTAGACGCCAAGGAAACGACCTCCCTCAGCGGCGCGCTGGAACACGTAGGGGGCGCCGCCGGCGAGGTCCGAGACGACCGAGCGCCGAAGCAGCCGGTCCGCCCGGACGCCGTCCCGGGACGAGTAGAACTCGACCAGGTCGGCGCCCTGCCTGTAGTAAAGGCGCATCTCGAAGGACTTCAGGGCGTTGATGTTGCCGATGTAGTTCTCGTCGATGAAGATGCCGACGAGCAGGAACATGCGTCGCCCGTCTCGCTCGAAGGGCCGCAAGGCGCCCGCCATCAGCATGGGGCGGCCATCGAGCTGGACGGTGTAGAGCGTGGCTTCCTCCGAGAGAGGCGCCTCCTCGAGGCCGGCCACCGGACGTGACGAAAAGATCGCCTTCTTGTCCGCGTCATAGATGACCAGCACATCGTAGCCGAGCGCGTCCATGAGCTTCTGGATGCTCCCGGGCAGCGTCTTCGCCGCGCCGCTCGCCACCGGGTCCAGCGCGCCCTGCTCGATCATGCTCTCGGCGATGCCGATGGCCTCGCGGCGCTCGTCCAGCAAGTTGCCGAAGAAGAAGCGCGAGGTCTCGTAGAGCCACACGCGCAGGCTGGACTCGAAAGTGTCGACGACGAGTTGGGTGGCCAACTCCGTCGCGACCAAAGTCGGCGCGACGCTGACGAGCATGAAGGCGATGATCAGCTTCAGGCGTATGGACCTGAAGCGCTTCAGCGAGCGCACGCGGGTTCGTCCTCCGTGCCCAGCACGATCACGCCCACGATGATGAGCGCGATCCCGGCCCAGCGTAGCGGTCCGATCTCCTCCCGGAAAACGAGCGCCGAACAGGCCGTCACCGTGACATACACCACGGACGTGAGCGGGAAGCCAAGGCTGAGCGGCAGCTTGTCCAGGATCGCCATCCACGCCGCGAAGGAGCCGAGATAACCCAGCACGCCGAGCCAGGCCCAGCCGTTGCCTGCGGCGGCCGCCATCCAGTGGGACAGGTCCGGCGCGGCCGCGAGCGCTTCCCCGGCCGCCTTGAGGGCGACCTGCGCGAGTGTCTCGAAGGCGACCAGCAGCGTCCACGCGGCGCCTGTCAGGACTGCCGCCGAGGCGCGGTCCGCAGCCATGGTCCGGGTCACGCGTGTTCCTCCATCTGCCTGGCGACCTCCGGGTCGAAACGGTCGAGCCGCACTACCCTGGCCACGAGCCGGAGAACGGCGTTCAGGGCTGGGCGACGGTGGCGGAACATCAGCCAGTTGGGCGAGAGCCTGCAGCCGAGCCGCACTTTGGGGCCGTAGAAGGCCTGCCCGCTCTGGTAGGTCCCGATGCCGCGCTCGGCGCAGTAGGCCACGTTCTCCAGCCAGCTCAGGTAGTAGAGATTGTAACGTCGCACTGTGGGGTAGTGCATCCCGATATACTTGTCGACGAGGCGGGTCGGCGTCTCGATCATGAGGTTGAACGCCACCAGCCGGTCCTCCGCCCAATAGAGGACGATGCTGGCCGCCGGCGCCAGACGGCGCAGCACGGCGGCGAAATAGTCGGGCGGCAGGTGCTCGAACTGCAACTCGCTGTTCGCGACTGTCTCCTCGTAGAGCGCGCCGACCTCGGCGACGACGTCGTCGATGGCGTGGCGGTGCTCCACCCGGAGCCCATCCCGGGCGCGAAGCTTGCGCTTGAGATCCTTTCGCGTCGCGCGGCTGAGCGTGGCGAGGTAGCCCTCCAGGCCACCGGATGGGATCTTCAGGACGCCGGTGGGCAGGCCAGGCATGGGCTGGTAGCCACGGCGGCCGGCGACCTGCCGCCACAGGGGCATGTCCAACTCGCTGGCGTCCTTGATCGCCATCAGTCCGCAGCGCTCCGCTTCCGCCAGGGCTTCGAAGGCGTCGAGCAACTGTTCGAGCAACGTCGGCTTGCGCGCGTCGGGGACCTGGGGAGCGAAGCCAAGGTGGCACTGCTCCGCCACGGGCGAACCAAGCGCGGCGAGGTTCAGGGTCATCAGCCGGGGCAGCGCGCGGCCGATGGCCTCCGTGATCCGCTTCAATGGGCCCTGAACCGTCGTGTCCAGGCGATAGCGCGTGAGGAAGACGGGCGCGACCGCCACCGGCTGGCCGTCCTCCAGGAGCGCGATGTAGCGCCAATCGAACCCCGGCGGCCCGGCGTCCTCAACGGCCCGATAGAAGGCCCAGCCTTCCGGGTCGCCTGGGAAGCATCGATCCCAGGCGGCAGGGGAGATGGCCTCGATGCTGCGGTACACGGCTACTGCCGGGGAGGGCGGCCTCATCCGGCGCGCGCCCGCAGCATCGGCACGGCCGCTTCGCGGGCTGCGGGTCGCGGCCTGCGGCGTTCCAGGAAGCCGAGCGTGTGCTCGACCAGCCGGTCGCGGTCGAGGTCCAGCGTCACCATGTGGTAGCTATCCTCCAGGATCACCTTTTCCACGTCGCCGCCGATCCGGCTCGCGACATAGTGCGCGTTGCGCAGGCTGGTCATGTCGTCGTCGCGTGCGTGGACCACGAGGGCCGGCGCGCGGACGTTCGGCAGGGCTTTTTTCACGCGGTCAATCAACCTGTGCAGTTCCACCAGGCTGCCGCCGGGCGTGGCGGCGTTGCCGGCCGAGCCGCTGTCCCCGCCCTGCATGGCCCGGACGATGCGTTCGCGCAGACGGTCGTCCTTGATGCCGTAGGGCGAGTCCTCGACGAAGCGGACCCATCGCGCGAAGCCCAGCGCCAGCGCCGGCTTCAGCAGCACGCGCGAACGCGGTATGGCCCACCCGTCGTAGAAGAGTGTGGTGGAATACAAGAGGAGGCCCGCCACCTCGTTCGGCCTCGCATGGGCGAGGTTGATGGCGAGAAGCGCGCCCATCGAGAGCCCGCCGACGAACACGATCTCATGCCGCTCGCGCAGCCGGTCGAAGGCGCGCTCCACGCTGCGGCTCCAGTCGCGCCAGCCGGTGCGCAGCAGATCCGCCTCCGTGCCGCAGTGGCCGGCGAGTTGCACGCCGTGCACCGTATAGCCCTTGCGGGCGATCGCTTTGGCGACGCTCTTGACCTCGGAGGGCGTGCCCGTGAGCCCATGGATCAGCAGAACCGCAACCGGTCCGCCCTCGAACGTGAAGCTGTTGTCGCTCATGGTTGTGGTCTCACGCAGCGCTGATGCAGACGAGGGCGACGCCCAGGGTGATGATGGAGGCTCCGAGCCAGCGCCGGGCGGATACGCGCTCACCGAGCACGAACCGACTGGTGAGCAGCACGCCGCAATAGGCGAGGGCGGCTACCGGAAAGGCGACGCTCAGCGGCGCCTCCGAGAGAACGGCGAGCCACAGCAGGATCTCGAGCGCGTAGGCGGCCACGCCGGCGAGCGTCGTCGGGTTTGTGAGGACCTTGCGCCATAGCGGGCCGTCGTGGCTCGACAGGCCCAGCTTGAAGGCGGTCTGGCCCGCGACGTCCAACAGGATGGTCGCGGCGAAGAGGGCGGCGATTATGGGAGTCACAGCACCTCCTCCAGGAGATCGAGGAGGCGGGCATTCGTGCTCTCGTTGAGCCCCAGGTCTCGCGGAGCGCGGCGCGGCTGGTCCAGCCACGCTTCTGCGATCTTCATGGGGTGACGATGACCGGCGGGGGAATAGTCGCCGCACAGGTCGACGCCGAGGACCCGGCAGGCGCGCGCCAGGGTGGAGACGGCCTGCTCCAGCAAGGGAAGGGGCAGGGCGCCCTGGTCCCAGTTCGTGGCGGCCTCATCGGGCGCCAGCACGTCCTTGTCGATCGTGATCCAGACCGCCTCGGTGGGAAGGCGGGCGACCAGGCGGGCCAGAAAGCCGGTCCAGTCCTCCCCGGCGAGGTTGGCCCATTCGAGCTGGCCATGGGCGACCACATGGCCGGGAACGGGGGCATCGTCCCGGTCAAACGCGGTCGGGGTCCGGTACCAGGGGTGCAATTCGAGCTTTCCCGAGCGGAGGGCGGCGAGGTTCTCGCCGGCTCGGTCGAGCTGGGCGAGATCGTCGCTGCAGCACCCGATGGTGATCACACGCGCCACATGGGGCATCTTGAGCGCGGCGTTCACCCAGGAGCCGCAATGCCGGCGGGGGAATGTCCACGCCCAGTCCGGATGGTTGTCGAAGTGGATGACGGTGAGCGGTTCGGCCCGACGCTCGATCAGGGCCGCAGTCAGATGGTGGTAATCGCCCGATCCCAGCAGGAAGATCTCGGGCGCGCCCGAAGGAGCGGGCAGCCGGCGGGCGAAGGCGGCGTAATCGCGGTCCCACGCCCACAGACGAAGCTTGCGTCCCACGTCGCGCAGGTCGAGCCGGGCCGCGGCCCCGGCTGCGATGCGGTGGCGGATCGGCGGCTGGCTCGGTTGGCTGCCGTCGAGGTCCAGCACCGTCACCACCGGGGCTTGCCTCGGGGCGAGACCGGCGCGCAGCGTGGTGGCGAGCGTTACAGCCATGACGCGGCCTGTCCTTCCAGGATGCGAGGGGCGGCTCCGAAGCAGCGCTCCAAGCCGGCGACGACGTCGAAGAAGGTCGTGAACGGCTCGACCGGCCGCCTGTGCGCCCGCATGTGGCGCAGCAGCGTGGAAGGCCCGGACGGGCCCTCCTTCGCGAACACCAGGTCGGCGGAGCCGGCGAGGCAGATGTCGGAGCGGCCATCGCCGATCACGACCGTGAGCGCGTCGCTCTGGAAGGGGACGCCCGAGCGGCATTTGCAGTGCGCCGAGTCCGCCGCGCAGCCCGAGTCCGCATGGGGCGTCTGGAGCGCCCAATCCCCTTCGGCGTCACGCGTCAGGCCATTCGCCCGGAATGGGACCGTCAGATCGAGGCGCTCCAGGATGCGCCGGATCGCATAGTCCAGGCCGTCGCTCACGATCTCGAGCCGAAAGCCGCGCAGCGCGCAGTAGGCGACGAACTCGCGAAATCCGACCTCGACCTCGATCCCGTCGATCACGGCGTCGATATCGGACGGCTCTCCCCGAAGCAGGCTCACCTGCCGGGTCAGGCATTCGCGGGACCCGATCGCGCCCGTCGTCCAAAGTTCCTCGACGTCGGTCCAGGTAGGATCGGCCCAGGCCTCCAGCAGCGCGTCCGTGACGTCTTGGCGGGTGACGGTGCCATCGAAGTCGCACAGGATGCGGAGGGACGGCGCGGAGGTTCGCACAGGTGATCGACAGTTCATGGTCCCCTCTGGGCAACCCTCGTGCCAGATGGGCGGCGGTGGCTAAGGCGTTGATGTTTCGACTGGTCATGTTCCACGCCCCGGGACCTTGACGCTTCCAAGCTCCAAATTTTGGAGATCACCCCGAATAAGCGTGCTGGCCGGGGTGGGCGGCGCGACGTAAGGTTTGAACGTCAGCGGGGCGTGCGCTCCCCGCAGGTTTCATCCACTTGCGAACCGACTCGTGACCCTTCGTCCCGTCCTGATCGCTCTGACATGCCTGGCCTTCAGCGGCGCCGTGCGCGCTGCGGATGCGCCGCCCGTGACGAGCCCCGAGCCCGCCTCCGGGTGGATCGTCACCATGGGCGCGAACCTCTCGGCAGCGCCCCGCTACGACGGCGCGGCGCTCTATGACGTCTATGCGCTGCCATCGTTCAGCATTCGCCGCGCCGACGAGCCGGCTGGCTTCTCGGCCCCGGACGACGGGTTCGATTTCACCCTGTTCGGAAACGAGCGGTTCGCCATCGGCCCGGTCGCGAACCTGCGTGGTGGGCGCTATCGCTCCTCGAACCACGACCTGAACGGCCTGAGAGACGTGCCGTGGACGATCGAGGGCGGCGTCTTCGCGGAGTTCTGGCCGGTTCTCGACCGCCTGCGCATGCGCCTGGAGGTTCGCCACGGGTTTCGTGGGCGCGCCGACGGCTTCGTGGCCGACCTCTCGTCCGACTGGGTGCAGCGGTTCGGCAAGTTCACCCTGTCCGGCGGTCCACGAGCCTCCTTCGCGGATTCCGACTACATGGACGCGAACTTCGGCGTGCTTCCGAGCGAGGCGGCCCTGAACCCGCGCGTCTACGCCTATGATCCCGGGCCGGGGCTGAAGTCCGTCGGGTGGGAGACCGCGTTGAGCTACGCGTGGTCCGACGCCTGGACCACCACAGGCTACATCCGCTACGACCGGCTCGTGCGAGACGCCGCCGCGAGCCCGATCGTGCGTCGGATGGGCTCGCGGGATCAGCTCACGGTGGGGACGGAGATCACCTACTCCTTCGCGATCGGCCGCTGAGGCGGGGCTCAGGCGCCCCGCAGCAGCTCCTGGGCCGTGTCACGGGCCGCGTCCAGGGTGGCGTCGACGTCTTCCGCCGAGTGGGCGGCCGACACGAAGAGGTTCTCGTACGCGCCCGGGTGGAAGAGCACGCCGCGGCTGAGCATGCCGCGCCACCACCGATCGAAGAGGGCCTGGTCGGCGTGGCGCTCCGCCTCGCGGTAGTTCCGGATCGGCTTCTCGGAGAACCAGACCTGCATGAGCGGGCCGAGGCCGACCACATGGGCGGGAAGCCCGGCGTCCTGCAGGACGTCTTCAAGCCCCAGCCGAAGCCGGTCGGACACCGCGTCCAGGTTTTCGTAGAATCCCGGGCGGGCCAGCATGTCCAGGGTGGCGTTCGCGGCCGCGATCGCGATGCCATTGGCTGTGTAGGTGCCGGCCATCGACACGCGGCCCTGGTCCACCAAGGACATGACGTCCCGTCGTCCGCCCATGGCCGCGACCGGGAAGCCGCCGCCCAGGCCTTTCGCGAAAACGGAGAGATCGGGCTTGATCCCGAGCCGTCCCTGGGCGCCGGCCAGGCCAAGCCGGAAGCCCGTGATGACCTCGTCGAAAATCAGCAGAATGCCAGCCTCGGCCGTGATGGCGCGCATGGCCTCGAGATATCCCGGCTCTGGCAGGATGCAGCCCGTGTTGCACATTAGGGGTTCTGTCAGCACGGCGGCGATCTCGTGCCCATGGGTCCAAACAACGTCGCGCAACGCGTCGGCGTCGTTCCACGGCAGGATGATGAGGTTGGCCTCGACGCCCTTGGGCATCCCCGGCCCCTGCGCCACCGGTTGGGGACGGCTGTCCGGGCCGGCCTTCTCGAGCGAGGGATGCTTGCTCCAGTACACCGCGTCCGAGAAGCCGTGATACATGCCCTCGAAGCGGACGATCTTGTGCCGGCCGGTGAAAGCCCGGGCCAGGCGCGTGGCGTAGAGCACGGCCTCGGTCCCGGTGTTGCAGAGCCGGACCTGCTCCACGGAGGGGAGGGCGGCGACGATCTTCTCCGCCAGCACGGCCTCGTCCGCCGTGGGCAGCGCGAACACCGTGCCGCGGTTCTCGATGAAGTCCACGACCGCCTGCGTGACCTCCGGCGGCCGGTGGCCCAGGATCATCGGTCCCAGGCCCAGCAGGTAGTCGATGTAGACGTTGCCGTCCGCATCCTCGATGCGCGACCCCGTTCCACGCTCCACGAAGAGCGGATAGGGCGTCCACCCCGACCAGGTGGCGCGGGCGGTGCTGTTGACGCCGCCCGGAATGACCCGGCGGGCCGCATCGAACAGGACGCCGCTCCTCGCGGTGCGGGAGTGGGCAGGCATGTAGTTCATGGGAAGCTCGCGCTGGTGTGGAGGAGGTGGGACGGAACGGAGCCGTGGCTCGCGCCAGTGGTCGAGATGTCTTCGCAACCTCCGTGCCAGCATCAGGCGCAGCGCTAAATGCTTGAAACAAGGAGCGCCGCCGCCTCTCCAGAGTATTGAACGCGCACGCATGGCTCCAAAAAATGGAGGTCCCACCAAAACGTGTTGAAGCGCCCGCGCTACTCTGAGTTCAGCGAGAATTGACCTGGGGCTGGCTCCACTTTCGACTTGATGCAGCGGCGCTGAACGTCCACATACTCGCCCATCGGATGCTAGGAACGCGACATGGCGGGAACGGCCGTGATCCCGGCCTGATCGGGCCTGTTCTCACCCCCAACGAGGCCGCAGCCATGGTCCGAACTCCCCTTGCGCTTCCACGCACCGCGGCGATCGCTGTTCTCGCGATGCTGGCGTTCGCCTCCGTGACCGCCGCCGGGCCCAAGGGGCAGGATCCCATCGTGGGCGAGTGGGAGCAGGTCGACGAGGATGGCCAGGTTGGCGCCTTCGTCGCGCTCAGGGAGCGCGGCGGCGTCGTCGAAGGCGTGATCGTGAAGGTCTTTCCCGAGCCGGGCGAACCCGAGAATCCCGTGTGCAGCCGTTGCCAGGGCCCCCTCAAGGATGCGCCGGTGGTCGGCCTGACGGTGATCCGGGACCTGAAGCGAACGCCCGAGGGCTACCGGGGCGGTCAGATCCTGGACCCCGACACGGGGGACACATACCAACTGGAGGCGAAGCTCCGCCCGAATGGCCAGGCCCTGGAGGTTCGCGGCTTCAAGGGCGTCTCCCTGTTCGGCCGCACCCAGGTTTGGCGCCGCCGGTCCTGATGGGCGAGCAGGGGGCGAACCGGTGCGAGTTCCTAGGCCTGCGCCGGCGCCCTTGACGCTTCCGCTCGCGTAGCGAGGCTAGCGGACATGTAATCGCGCGTGCGCGGCAGAGCGCGCGCCGAGCGGGCCAACTGGATCTGGAACACCACCAGGTTCTCGTGAAGGAACGCGCACTCGGCCGCGGCCAGATAGAATTCCCACATGCGGCAGAGCCGCTCGTCGTAGAGGGCCGCCGCCTCGGCGCGACGCCGCTGGAAGCGGCGAGCCCACTCCGCCAGGGTCAGGGCGTAGTGGAAGCGCAACACCTCCACGTCCGTGACGATCAGGCCGGCGCGCTCCACGCGAGGCACGATCTCGGAGAGTGACGGAATATCGCCGCCGGGGAAGATGTATTTGTCGAGCCAGGGGGTCACGAAGCCCGGCGCTTCTGACGAGCCGATCGTGTGGAGGACCATGACCCCGTCGTCAGCCAAGAGACGGGCCGCCTTCTGGAAAAATGTTCGGTAGAAATTTACGCCGACGTGCTCGAACATGCCGACCGAAACGATCCGGTCGAAACGGCCCTCCAGACTTCGGTAGTCGGTCAGCTCGAACCGGACTCGATCCTCCAGCCCCGCATTCGACGCGCGCTGGCGGGCCACCCGGATTTGCTCCTCCGCAAGGCTGACCCCGAGAACCTCGCCAGCGCCGGCGTCGGCGAGAGTGAGCGCCAGTCCGCCCCACCCGCAGCCGATGTCCAGGACGCGCGAACCGGGCCCGAGGTGAAGCTTTGCGGCCAGCCGTCGCTTCTTTGCCGCCTGGGCCTGCTCGAGCGTATCGTCGTCCTTGGCGAAGTAGGCGCAGCTGTACTGCATGTCCTCGTCCAGGAAGAGCCGGAACAGGCGCTCGTCCAGGTCGTAGTGATGGGCCACGTTCCGCCGCGACCGCGCCGGCAGGTTTGAGCGCGCAAGCCGGCGCGCGCGAAAGCGGACGGCGGCCAGGACCCTCGCGAGCCACGGTTGCGCTTGTGCCTCCGCATTCTCGTAAAAGAGGCCGAGGATGTCGCGGATGGATCCGGCTACCGGGACGAAGCGCCCGTCCATGTAGAGTTCGCCGAAGCGCAAATCGGGGTCGAGGGCCATCAGGGCCTGGGCCCGCCGGTCCGTGAAGCGCGCTGCGAGCGCGGGACCGCTTCCATCCCCGAAGCGCCGGACGTCCCCCGAAGCGAAGGTCACGGCGAGAGATCCGCGATGGATGGCGCCGTGCAGCCCTCTGGCCAAGAGCCGCTCGATCAGGTCCATGAGTCCCCCAAAAATCGGATGCGGAACGCGCCGGCGCACGCGCAAGCGCGAGCCCGCCGCTTGCCGCATGCAGGTTGCAGCAAGCTGCGGCGGAGGAGTCAAATTGGCTTTGTGCAAGCCAGTCGGGGACGCCTTTACCAGTCAGGCCAAGTTTGGCCTACGTCGCCTTCGCGACGGCCGCCCTGGCGAATTGCGGGGGAGAGGCTGTCTGCCTCATCGACTGCAGCAGGGAACTGCTCGTCGAGAGATCCCGGTCGCTCAGGTGCCGGTAAGGGCAGGCGAGCTGGCTGCGGTCGATGCCTGACGACCGTTCGACGCGCACCTCCGTCAGGATGCGCCATCCCATGTCTTGCAACAGGGACACGTACGCCGAATGAGGCACGCGGTTGGTGGCGTGGCGCCTGTTGCCCACCGCGAGCTTCCAGAGCGGTTCGGAACAGGCCCAATGGCCGTTCCACTCGGTCGTGATCCCGATCGACTGGAACGTGACCTCGTGGGACATCACACCGTCTGGCCTCAGCCACCGCGCCATTGCGGCGTACGCGGCCGGGATGTCTTCAACGAACTGAAGAACGCCCTGCGAGAACACCAGGTCGACCGACGCATCGTCGATCATGTCGGCCGTCCACGGAGCGTGATAGCAGATCGGTCCGTCGCGGCGGTCCGTGCCGAGCGCGGCGAGGGCCGCGCGGATCCGGCCTACCCGATCCGGGCTGAGGGCCGCTTCAAGGCGGGCCGGCGTCAGCAGATCCGACGGAAACGCGTACGAGCGCAGCGGGGGCTGAACGCGTGGGAACTCCCGCTGATCTGGGATGGGCGCGCGATTCCGGAAGAGTTCGACCAGCTCGTCGAACACGCGCAGGTTCGTGGCCCTGTCGGCGTATCGGACCGCATCAAGCGCAATGTAGCGCTCGGCTCCGCACAGGAGGGCGGCGAGGCCGGCGCCGAGCGAGTCGCCTGGGCCAAGTTCGGCCACGGTCTCGAAGTCCGTCGGCAGCCCATGCTCATGAAGCATGCACAAGTGACGCAGCCAGACCGAATAGCAGTAGCAGGAGGACACCGTGCCTCCCGTTCTCCTGCCGGTCAGGCTTCGGAGCCCGGGGACGAGCGTGGCAAGGCCAACCGCAAGCATACGTGGGCTGATCAACAAGTTACCCTCCAGCGTTGGAGCCGGGGTATACCGTCAAGCCCTTATTGAACGTTCGGCGCAGCAGGTTGTCACGTTACCATTCGGTCTGGAAAGAAGATGTTTCACTCGTTTCGGACCAGAGGAGAGCTTTCCGGACGGGCTCCGGAGGCGTTCCGAACGGCGGGTTGGTTCGCCTTCTGCGCTCGCCAGTGCGTTAACAGGACGGATCCCGCTGAAAGATCAGGCGGCCGACTGGTCCAGTCAGGCGAAGCAATCAAGCGAGCCGCCGCCTCAACGGGCGCACTTGTTCCGGCGTCTCATCGCGCCCCAAGATCACTCCGGGAAGCGGGCGGTCAGGCGGCGCTGCGTGGCCAAGGCTTCGGCGTAGGCTTCGCAGAACAGGCTGAAAAAGCGAGCCAGTCGGGCCAGGAGGCCCTCACGCGGGCCAGTGGTTTGGGAGAGCGCAAGCGCGGTCATTCCACGATTCCTTCGAGAAACGGTCTTTGCGCGGTCAAATAATCCCATTGCTGCAGCGCAACAATGGCTTGCTCGCCAATGCTGCTATGCAAAAATCTTCGGGCCGCCAGGGTCGGGGCTTGCAAGCATGGACGGTGATCGCCTTCACCGCAGTCATCTAGAGCGCGTCAGGCGCTCATCACGAAAGGAGCAGCCAAACCTCTGCCGCTGGCAGGCCAATGGTGGGAGCGGGCGAGGGACAGGAACTGAGCTTCCGAGCGTCCGCTCGGGCCGAGAGCCGAAATCCCGTCTAGCGCATTCCCACCTTGATGTTCAGCGCCCGCGGCAACCAGGCTCCGAAGCGCGCCGCCGTGCCGGGTTGTTCCCCGCGGTCCTCGGCTTCCTCGCAGGACAGGATCGCCGCGCGCACCATACGTCCTCCCACCGTCTTGAACGGTTCGGGAGGAAAGCGCGGCGGCGACCGCCGGCAGAAGAGCGACTCCGTCCAGGCGTTGCGCTCGCCCAGGATCAGGGACGAAAGGCATTCCCCCCCGATGCGGGTCGCGTTGACCCCATGGCCGGAAAAGCCGCAGCCGATATGCACCCGACCCTTGTCGGACGTTTTGAAGAACGGCAGCCGGTCCGCTGAGATGTCGATCCCGCCGCCCCAAGCCTTGGCGATCCCAGATCTGCCGAGATCCGGCAGAAGGCGCCACAGGGCCTCTTGCGCCCTGGCGGCGGAGGCCTCGTCCTCGTTCATGGCGCGGTCGTGGTAGCGGGCGTTGAACGCGATGGGTCCGGAGCCGGAGCCCATGAGGATGCGGTCACCCTGCGCCTTGCGGAAGTAGTGGAGGAACATGCGCAGGTCGGCGACGCCCTCGTCAGCCGGCCAGCCGATGCGCTCGTGCATGTCCGGGATGGGCTCGCTCATCACGGCGTACGACGAAAAGACGGCCAGGTGCGCCGAGGCCAACGGATGGGTGGCGAGCGCGACATTGGTCGCTAGCACGACCTGCCTGCAGCGGATTTGGCCCGAGTCCGTGTGGACGACGCATTCGTCCGCCTCCTCGATCCGCGTCATGCAGGTGTGCTCGAAAAGGCTCACGCCCGCCTGGACGCACGCCTTGCGCAGTTCTCGCGCCAGCCGGGCAGGATGGAGGTTCGCGCCCTCCGGGTAGAAGATGCCCCGGCGGAACTTCGGCGATCGGATGCGCCGGTCGAGTTCGGCCTTGTCCAGCCGCACCGCGGTGTCGGGCGCGCCGAGGCGGCGGGCCGCTTCCAAGGCGAGATCCAGCTTCCCGTCCTGCGCCTCCGAGGTGGAGACGCGCAGGTTGCCGGACTCTCTCCACCACACATCGCGCCCTGGGGCCGTGCAGAAGGCGCGAATGGCGTCCTGCGCCATCGTGCCCAGGCGCGCGGCCTCGAGCGCGCCGTCGGGGCCGACCGTCGCGGAGAGACCCCGCAGCGCGGCCCAGTAGCCGTGGACCTTGCCGCCGTTCATCCCGCTGGCGCCGGCGCCGCAGATATCCGCCTCGATCAGGGCCACCCGAAGATCGGGCTTGCGCTCCTTGAGCAGGAGGGCCGTCCAAAGTCCGGTGAAGCCGCCGCCGACCACTGTGACGTCGGCTTCGAGAGAGCCGCGCAAGGCCGGGGTCTCGGGAGCGTCCCGCTCGCTGGCGAGGGCTTCGTCAAGCCACCAGGAGATCTTGGTGGGCTTGGCCGTCTGCGGCGCGGTTCGGTCGAGCATGGTCGCAAGCTCTCGGCAAGAGGGGGCTGGGCGGCGCCGCCGGGTCAGGAGGTCGCTTCGAGACGCGCGCGAAGCCGCTGCATCTCGAGGTAGACGTCCTCGATGTCTCGAACATCGAAGCCCTTGGCGAGGTCCGGCGAATGGATTGCGAGCAGGTCGCGCAAACGCCCAGTGTAGGCGGCCCGTCCCTGTCGATCGACGACGAGGCCCTTCTCGGCCTCGAACGAGCCGTTCCAGGCGATCGCATCGTCGCGAGACAGGCCGGCGGGAAGATGCAGTTCGAGAGCGCCGCCGCTCAGGCGAACCGGATAGCCGCCCGGCAATCCATGCGGGCCGGGGACATGCCCGGTCCAGTCATCGCCCGACGAAAGCGCCAGGAACAAGGGCGCGCCGGACGCGCCGGAGACGTCGATCACCGGCTCGGGGGTCAGCTTCACGTCGCTGAACGCCTCGAACACACCTTCGATCTCCCGGCCGTCGATCCAGACCCGCGGCGGACGGCCGGTCCGGCCTTCCCGGGGCAGCCGGAACGGAGCCAGGTTCTGGTAGTGGGCCAGAATCTTGATGCGGGAGGGATCGAGGTCGCGGGCGCCCGCGAACACGGAAGACAGGATCGCGACGTTCCCGATGCCGCAGAGCACCGGGTAGCCCATGGCGGCGATGAGGCCGTTGACTACGTCCGGGAACGAGCAGTTGACGAAACGGATATCCCGGCCGGCCGCGGCCGTCGCGGCTGCGACCCGGGACGAGATCAGCGCTTGGGCCACCGCCGTGGCGCTGAGGCCCCCGTCGCGCACCAGGGCCGACCAGGCGTCGTCCGTCCGCGCGATCACGGCGGAGGTCTGGACGGATGCGGCCTGCACCACGAGCCGGGGCGCGGTCGCCCCAAGCATCTCGGCCGCGGCGCCCTCGGCCAGAAGGTCCACGCCGAATTCCGCGAAGCGGGCCGGGGTCCCGAAGATCTTGGCCCTGGCGTTGGCGGCGGTCACCAGCCAGGACAACCGCTCCCGGTTGCGCCCCGCGATCACGCAGCGCACGGGCTTGCGGGCGATGGCGGCCATGTCGAAGGCGATCCGGGCCGCGAAGGCGCCCGTGCCGGACAGGAGAATGTCGCATCCTTGGCTCATGACGCGGCCCTTCCCACGGCGCGGCTCTTCGCGAGCCGGTCGAAGCAGTCGTCCAGGCGGGTCGAGAGCTTGCCCTTCATGATGCGCTGGCTCGCCGTGCGCTCGAAGTCGGGGACAAGAGCAAGGTAGCGCGGGTTCTGGTAGGGCGCGAGACGCGCGCCCAGCCAGGCCGAGAGCGCCTCCTCGCTGGCCCGGCGCCCCGGCTTGAGCTTCAGGAAGAGCTTGATATCCTGCTCGCCGATGTCGGACGGCACGCCGACCATGGCGCAGTCCTCCACGTCCGGGTGGCTGGCGGCCACATGCTCCACTTCCCAGGCGGAGACGTTTTCGCCGCGGCAGCGCACGCTGTCGGTCATCCGGCCGTGGAAGAACATGTCGCCGCCGGCGTCGAGGGAGCCGAGGTCGCCGGTGAATAGCGCGCCGTCGCGGAGCGCCCGGGCCGTGGCTTCCGGATTGTCGAAGTACCCGGGAAAGATCGCGCCAGGGAGCGACGTGCGCACGACGATCTCGCCGCGTTCGCCCGTCGCGACCGGCTGGCCGGCGGCGTCGAGCAGGTCGACCGTGAACCAGGGGACCGGCTTGCCGACGCTGCCGACCAGCCCTGTGTCGTTGTAGGTCGTGATGCTCGAGGCCTCGGTCATGCCGTAGCACTCGCGCACGTGGACGCCGAAGCGGTCCTGGAACTGCGTCCAGATATCCGGGGGGCACCCGCCGCCCCAGGCGACCCGCACGCCGTGGGTCCGGTCGAGCTCGGAAGGCGGCTGCTTGAGCAGAAGCTGCAGGATCCCGCCCAGATGGTGGATATGGGTGGCGCCCTCGGCCCTGGCCTGGGTCCAGAACTGGCTGGCGCTGAATCGGTCCACCATGGCGAGGCGGATGCCGTGCGTCATAGGCAGGGGCAGGAGCTGGGCGCCGCCGATGTGGTAGAGGGCCTCCCAGACGAAAAAGACGTCTCCCGGCCGTCCAGCCGAGACGAGCCCGACGGCGTGGCTCGCGAGCAGGAGCATGCGGTGGGTGACGATGGCGCCCTTGGGGCGTCCGGTCGTTCCGGACGTGTACATAATGGCGAAGCGGTCATCGAGGCTCGGAGCGGGCTCCTCGAAGGAGGCGGGCCCGGAAAGCGCATCCTGCAGCGTTCCCTTCGCGTCGTCCGCATGCCAGAGGCTGGGGACGGCCCGCCCGTCCAGCGCTTCCGCGATGGAGGGCTCGAAATCTGCGTCCGCGATGACGAAGGCCGGCCGCGAATGTTCGAGCTGGTAGCGCAAGCCCTCGCCGCGCTGCTGGGCGTTCACGGGAACCCAGACCAGACCGGCCTTGGCCAGGGCGAAGATGACGGCCAGCGCTGCGGCGCTGTTGCGCATCATCACCGCCACGTGCGCACCCCGCTCCAGGCCCTCGTCCCGCAGGCGCGCGGCGAGCGCGGCCGACTGGCGGTCGAGCGCGGTGTAGGTGACCGGCGCTCCGTTGAACCGGGCGTAGGCGCCGTCCGGATCGCGCCGCGCCTGCTCGCGCAGCAGTTCCGACAGGACCGTCTGTGTCGGGTTCATGCCGTTATCCTTTAGTGCCTACGCCGTCCGTCGCAGCCGCTGGGCGACCAGCAGCAGGGCGGTGACCACCACGAAGACGACCGTCGAAACGGCCGCAAGCGTCGGATTGAGCTGTAGGATCATGTCGTCCCACATTTGTTTCGGCAGGGTCGTGGCGATGCCGCCGCTGATGAAGATGGCGATGGTGAGTTCGTCGAAGGACGTGATGAACGCAAACAGGAAGGCTGCGACCAGGCCGCCCCGGATGATCGGGACCGTGACATAGGCGAGCGTGCGCGCGCGATTGGCGCCGAGCGTCGCGGCCGCCTGGTCGAGGCGGGGGTCATAGGTCTTCAGAATGGCGGTGACGGTGACGACCGTGAAGGGCAGGGCGAGCACCGAATGGCCGATGACGAGGCCTGTGTTGGTGGCCACCAGCCCCAGCCGGGCGAACAGGTAGAACATGCCGACCGCGATCACTACGCGGGGCACGATCATGGGCGCCAGGAAGAAGGCGAAGATAGCGCCGCCGAAGCGGGTTCGCGATCCCGCAAGAGCAATCGCCGCGGCTGCGCCGATCACCGTGGAGACCAGGGCGGTCGCGAAGGCGACGCCGAAGGAGCGTAGCGTGGCCGCGATCCACAGGGGCGACGAGAAGTACGTGTCGAACCAGCGGACGGAATAGCCCGGCGGCGGGAAGGACAGAAACTCCGAGCTGGTGAAGCCGATCGGGATGACCAGGAGCGTCGGCAGCACCAAGAAAGCGATGATGAGCCAGGATGCAGCGGGCAGGAGCCCCGCCGTGACCCGTCGTCCCAGAACCGCGCGGGCGCCTGCAGCCAAGGCTTCCGAAGCGCTCGCGAGCAGCGCGAGCGCCTCGATCCCGACCCGTCGCAGCTTGCCGTCGGTCTCCACGGACGCGCCGCCCGAGATCGAGGACATGCCGAAGACGCGATCATAAATCCAGAAGGCCGCGAGCGCGGTGGCCAGCATCATCACGGCGAGGGCGCCGGCGAAGGACCAGTTCAGCAGCTCGGAGATCTGGGTGATGATCAGCTGGGCGAGCATGGTCTGCTGCGGCCCGCCCAGGAAGGCCGGCACGATGAAGAAGCCCAGGGACGAGATGAAGACCAGCAGGCCGGCGGCCGTGACTCCGGGCAGGGACAGCTTGAAGTAGACCATCCAGAAGGCGTGGGAGGGGCTTGCCCCCAAGGTCTGGGCCGCGGACACGAGCCGCCTGTCGATGCTCGTCAGCACGGGCAGCATGGTGATCACCGCGAGCGGGACCATGCTGTGAACCATGCCGACCATGACGCCGAATTCGTTCTGCAGCAGCGGCAGGGGCCCGTCCACGACGTGTGCGCCCATCAGCAGTTTGTTGATGACGCCGTTGCGGCCCAGGATCAGCATCCAGGCGAAGGTCTTGACGAGATAGCTCGTCCAGAAGGGCACGACCACGAACAGCAGCGCGCGGTTCCGCACGGCTTCGGACAGCGATGCGATCCAGTAGGCGAGGGGGTAGCCGATCAGGAGCGAGAGCACGGCGGTGCTGCCTGCGACCCTGAAGGTGATGCCCAGAACCCGGAGATACACGTCCGTGCTGGCGATGCGGGCGAAGGAGCGCAGGCTCCAGCCGCCGCCTTCCGGGTCCGTCACAGACAGGAAGAGCAGGCTCGCAACCGGGTACAGAAAGAACACCGCCAGGAAGGCGAGCCCGGGCGCAACCAGCCACGTGGCGGTGAGCCGGACGCGGGCGCTGCGGGGCGCCAGTGGCGCAGCGCCTTCCGTGGACGACGATGACGCCACACTCATGGGACGAGGACCGCGGCGTTGCTGTCCCACCCGATCGTGACGGTCTCGCCCATCGCGGGCGCCCGCTGGTGGGACGGGAGGCGGAGCGTGACGTCCTGGTCTCCGGCGCTGCGGACGATGATGCGGGTCTCCGACCCTGCGTAGACGGTTTCCCGCACCAGGCCGGCGAGGGCGTTTTCGGGGCGGCCGCCCAACTGCAGTTGCTCGGGCCGCACCACGAGTCCACCGCCATCGCCAGTCGGGGCGCATTCGGAGGGAAGACGGAATACCCCCTGCGGAGTCTCCAGGCAGATGCGCTCGCCCTCTGTCCGGAACGTTCCCCGGAAGATGTTGGAGATCCCGATGAAGTCCGCCGCGAAGGCCGTGCGGGGCTTGCGGTAGATGTCCTGCGGCGTCCCGAGCTGTTCGATGCGTGCGTGGTTCATCAGGCAGATGCGGTCGGACAGCGCGAGCGCCTCGTCCTGATCATGCGTCACGTAGACGATCGTGGCGCCGCTGTCGCGATGCAGGCGCTTGATCTCGATCTGCATGTGGTCGCGCAGCTTCTTGTCCAGCGCCCCGAGCGGCTCGTCCATCAGGATGATCGAGGGCTGGTAGACGAAGCAGCGCGCCAGCGCGACCCGCTGCTGCTGGCCGCCGGACAGCTCGCGCGGGAATCGACCCGCAAGGTGCCCGAGATGGACCATGTCGAGAGCTGCCGCCACCCGGGTCTTGATCTCGGCGCTCGGACGCCCGCGCATCCTCAGCGGGAAGCCGATGTTCTCCGCGACGGTCAGGTGCGGAAACAGGGCGTAGTGCTGGAACACGAGCCCGATGTCCCGACGATACACCGGGACGTCGGACTGGTCCTGCCCGTCGATGAGGATGCGGCCGGAGGTCGCCTCCACCAGCCCGCAGATGAGCTGGAGGAGGGTGGTCTTGCCCGACCCGGACGGACCCAGGAGCGTCAGGAACTCCCCCTGGGCCACCTCGAGCTGCGTTGGTTCGAGGGCCGTGACCTGCCCGTACTTCTTGCACAGGCCGTCTACGTAAAGCTTCGATGGCGTCATGCCGCACTCTCTCGGTGGTTCGCCACCGAAGCCTCCACCTTACGACAGGATCCAGCTGTTGAAGCGCTCGGTGACCGCCGCTCGGTTGGCGCTCCACCAGTTCTCGTCGGCGATGGCCATCTTCTTGAGATTGTTCGGCGAGGTCGGAAGGTCTTCGGCCCGCTTCGCAGGGATCGTCTTGTAGGCGTCGAGGTTCGTCGGCCCGTAGGCGAGCCCTTCGGTGATCGCGGCCTGTCGCTCGGGATCGCTGCAGAACTTGATGAAGGCCCGGGCCACGTCGGCGCGGGGGCACCCCTTCGGGATGGACCAGCCCTCGATGGAGTAGAGCCCCTGGTTCCAGACGATCTTGGCCGGCGTGCCGCCGTCGATCGCCGCCTGGAAACGCGCGTTCCAGCCGGTGATGATGTCGACTTCGCCGCTCTGGAGCAGCTGGGTGGTCTGGGCGCCGCCCGTCCACCAGACCGCGATGTGCGGCTTGATGGCGTTGAGCTTCTTGAAGGCCCGCTCCACGTCCAGGGGGTAGAGCTTGTCCAGCGGCACCCCGTCGGCCAGCAGCGCCTGCTCGAGGGAGTCGATCGGGTTCTTGCGCATTGAGCGGCGGCCGGGGAACTTCTCCACGTCGAAGAAGTCGGCCCAGCTGTTCAGGGGCGTCTTCACCCGGTCGGTCCGGTAGGCGAAGACCGTGGAATAGACGTCCGTGCCCATCCAGTTCTCGGAGATCGCCTCCGGCATGAGCTTGGGCGCTTCATTCCGGCCGAAGCCGATCGGCTCCAGAAGCCCCTGCTTCGCCAGGATGTCGCGGGCTGACAGGGTCAGGGTGCAGACATCCCAAATGTAGGACTTGGTCTCCACCATGGCCTTGAACTGCGCGGTCGGCTCGGCCTCGCGGGCGACGTTGACGACCTTGTTCCCGGTCGCCTTCTCGAAGGGATCGTAGAAAGCCTTGCGGAAGGCGGGGCCGAAGGGGCCGCCCGGATCCGCGACAGTGATCTGGGTGGCGGCGGCGGCGCGGCCAATCAGGCCAGGCGCGGCGATCGCAGCCGCGAGGCCGCCGGCGGCGGTCAGCAGACCGCGACGAGTCGTCTCCAGCGTTGTCTTGCTCATGGCGTTCCCTCTCCCTCTCCCGGTTCGATCCGCTTCTCTGCGCGGTTCAGGATTTCTTCCGTGCGGCGCGCGTGGCCAGGAACTGCTCCATCATGCGCGCCGGCTCGCCGGTCTCATAGGCGATCCGCTGGTTGCGGGCGCCGGCGGCGAGGCAGTCGCGGAACCCTGGCTCGGTCACCTCCCGGAACCGCGCCCGGTTCAGCCGCATGGCGACAGGAGGCTTCTCGGCGAGCTCGCCAGCGAGCTTCAGCGACTCGGCCATGACCTCGGATTGGGGGACGATGCGGTTGATCACGCCGATGCGGTAACATTCGTCCGCATCCATCATGCGGCCGCTGAGCGTCAGGTCGATCGTCCGGGCGAGTCCGATGATTTCCCGCATGATCCAGGGGCCAGTCGTGCTCGCGATGCCGGAGTTGATCTCCGGCTGCCCCATGGTGACTCCTGGATGGCCGATACGGAAGTCGCACAGGAGCGAGACCTGGAAGGCGGAGCCGGCCGCGACGCCGTTCAGCGCCGCCACGATCGGCTTGGAGAGGCTGCGCATGCGGTCATAGAGCGCCTCCCATTCGCCGATCCATAGTTCGGCGCGGTCGGGATCGAATTGCTTGGTCTCGTTGAGATCCTGGCCCGCTCCGAACGCCCGCTCGCCGGCGCCGGTGAGGATCACGGCGCGGACGGCCTCGTTCGCCTCCATTTCGCTGAAGGCCTCGATCAACTCCGCGCGCATGGGGCCGTGCCAGGCGTTCAAGACCTCTGGGCGATTCAGGGTGATGACGCCGACTTTGCCGCGAACCTCACGCAGAATGAACTGTCCCACCGGCGCATCTCCCTGTTTTATTGCAATGCGATAAATAATATTGAACTGTTGACCGGCGTTCGTGTCAATGGAATTCTCGATTTGCGTGTGGAGGCGGATGTGTCGCGTTCCGGTGGAGCAAAGCTGACCAGGTCGGCCGCGGGCGAGGAAGAAGCGCGGCGCGCCGATCCGCTCATGGTCACGTCCGTGGAGAAGGCCTTCCGGGTCCTGTCGGTCTTCGGAAAGGGGCACGACACCCTGAGCCTGTCCCAGGTGGCGCAGCTCAGCGGGATGGATGTGAGCTCCTGCCAGCGCTTCACCCATACGCTCGTCAAAATCGGGCTGCTGAAGAAAGATCCGGCCACGAAGCGGTTCGAACTGACCGCCCGGACCCTCGACCTGGGGTACAACTTCCTGAGCGGCCAGAGGCTCGTCCAACTGGCGATGCCGTACCTGCTCCATCTCAGCAAGGAGACCGAGGAGACGGTCAACCTCACGCAGCTGGACGACACGGACATCATCTTCGTGTCGAGGTTCGTCAGCCGCCACATGCTGAACACGGACGTCATCGTGGGCACGCGCATGCCCGCCTACTGCACGGCGCCGGGCATCGCCTTGTTGTCGCGCCTGCCGGAGCAGGAGGCGATCGCGATCCTGGATCGGTCGAACCTGGCGGCCCACACGCCCCACACCACGTGGAAGCGCGACGACCTGATCGCGAAGATCCGCCTCGCAGCCAAGCAGGGCTACGCGACCGCGTTCGAGGAGTTCTACATCGGCGACGCTTCGGTCGCGGCCGCGATCCTCGACGCGAAGGGCCGGCCGCAGGCGGCGGTCAACGTCGCCGTCTCCTGCATGCGGTACGCGCGCGACGAGATCGCGCCCCGCTTTGCGCCCATCGTCGTGGCGACCGCCCACGCCATGTCGCAGGGTTGAAATGCTCTGCTCCGATCAGGCCCGGCATCCGGGAGAGGAGTGCGTCGCATGACGGTCGCCACGTTCGACACCGCGGTCATCGGCGGCGGACTGGTGGGGTGCTGGACGGCCCTGTTCCTGGCGCGCCGCGGGGCGCGGGTCGCAATCCTTGAGAAGGGATCCGTAGGCGCCCAGTCGAGCGGGACCAATTTCGGCAATCTTAGGCTGCAGGGCCGCTTTCCCGGCCAGTACCCGCTGTCGTTGCGCTCCCAGGCGATCTGGGAACAGCTCCAGGACTTCGTGGGCAGCGCCTGCGAGTACGAGCGAACAGGTCACCTCTACTGCGCCTTCGACGAGGGCGAGGCCGAGAAGCTGGAGGGCTACGCCAAGGTCTCCGAGTCGTACGGCCTCTCCATCGAAAGGCTCGGGCGAGAGGACCTGAAGCACCGCTACCCGTGGCTGGCCGACAAGGTCACGGCAGCCACGTTCTCGGCTCGCGACGCCACGGCCAACCCGCGGCTGGTCACTCCCGCCGTAGCGCGTGCGGCCCGCGACGCTGGCGCGTCTGTTTTCGAGAACATTCGGGTGAGCGAGGTCCGCAAGTCCGGATCCGGATTCGAACTGCGGGCCGACCCCGACCTGCGGATCCATTGCGCCAACGTCGTCAACGCCGCTGGAGCCTGGGCGGTCGAGATCGCCGAACAGTTCGGCGAGACGGCTCCGCTGTTTGCGGCCGGCCCGCCCCAGTTCGTGACGGAGCCGTTCCCGTACTTCATGAGCCCGTCGGTGCAGACCATCGATGGCTCGGTGATCGTTCGCCAGACAAGGCGGGGCAACCTCATCCTGGCAGGTTATCCTCGGACCGCAGCCGATCCTGCCTCCCAGCGCGTGCCCGTGCCGCCGCAGAAGACCCTGGCCGCCATGAAGCGCCTCGCCGAGCTGGCGCCGGTGCTTCGCTCCTGCAGCGTCATCCGAGTCTGGTCGGGAACGGAGGGCTACCTTCCGGACATGGTGCCGGTGATCGGCGCGAGCGAGACCACGCCGGGGCTGTGGCACGCCTTCGGTTTCTGCGGTCACGGCTTCCAGATCGGGCCCGGTGTCGGCCTCTGCCTCAGCGAGATGATCCTGGACGGCGGGACCGAAACTCCGCTCGAGCCGTTCGGGATCGGGCGCTTCAGAAGCGGGGTCGCCGTGAGCGAGAAGTTCAGGCGCGAGTTCGACGAGAGAAAGACGGCATGAGTTTCTGCGTCGTGTCCGCTCGGTTTCGGTAACTCGGCCATGACGGACGTGCTTTACCTCTCGGCGCGTGACATCGACGACCTAGGGATGGAGGCCGGCGCGGTTCGGCGGCGGGTGGTGGAAGTCTTTCGGGCCATCCACGCGGGCGAGGTGGTTGCGCCCGCCAAGCAGGTTCTGGATATCGGGCCAGGACATTCGTTCCAGTCGCTCGCGGCGGCCTGGGAGCGCGCCGGCTTCGCTGCCTGCAAGTGGCTGGGCGTGGCGCCCGTGGCGCCAGGATCGGACGCGCCGGGCGTCGACGCCGTCATCGCGCTGAACGACTTCGAGACAGGGCGCCTGCTCGCCCTGATGGATGGCAACGTCATCACAGGGCTGCGGACGGCGGCGATGTCGGCGGCGGCTGCGCACTATCTTGCCGCGCCGGACAGCGCCACGCTCGGCCTGATCGGATGCGGACTTCAGGCGCGGACTCACCTATCGGCGCTCCGGGAGGTGTTGCCCGGCCTCCGTACCATCCGGGCCTTCAGCCGCACGCGGGCCTCGGCCGAAAGCCTCGCCCAAAGGGCGCGTGCGGACGGTTGGGGGGTGGAGGTCCTCGACGATCCCCGCGAGGTCGTCGCCCACAGCGACGTGGTGGTCACGACGGTGCCAATGACGGCCGGACTCGAACCTTTCCTGGACCCGCGCTGGCTCCGGCCCGGAGCCTTCGTGTCCGCCGTTGACATCGCCCGCTCCTGGGCGCCCGAGGGCCTTCGCGAACTCGATCTGGTGGTGACGGACAGCCATGAGCAGGCGGCCAAGAGTGCGCCCCTGTCCACGGACTTCGGGCCTTCAGGCAGTTACCATGCCGATCTCTCGGAACTCTGCGGCGGCGCGAAGCCTGGCCGCAGCGATGGGAGGCAGCGGGCCATCTTCGTATTTCGCGGACTTGGCGCCGCCGACTTGGCCGTGGCCGGAGCGGCGTATGAAGCCGCCAGGGCGGCGGGATGCGCCAGGACGCTCTCGCGCTAGGGGAGCGGGCGCCTGGCCAGCCGCGTCGCAGACGAGCTCCTGGCGCCGCTGGTCTGTCATCGCCCGAACATGATCGTCAGCAGCAAGGACGAGTCCTCGATCGCATGGAGCCCGTGCGGCGCGCCGCCCTGCAGGTAAATCCATCCGCCCGAGCCCAGTTCGACCGCGCCCTCCGTGGTTCTCAAGACCACCCGTCCCTCAAGGCAGTGCAGGGTGATGGGCCCGGCCACCTGATGACTGGCGATGTCGGAATCGGCCTTCATGACGAGGCGCACGGCCTCGAAGGCGTCCGTCTTCACCAACGCGGTGGTCCGGGCGGCAGGCAGTGAGGCGCCGAGCGGGCTCAGGTCAATGACTTCGCCGGGCGCGGCGCGATGTTGAGCCATAGGGGGAACTCCTTCTATTTGGTGGTCGCCTGGCCGGCATGCATGACGTCGTCGTTCGCCGGACCGTCCACGATCAGCATTCCCGCGAGCCCACGCTCGACCCGCGACAGCGCATGGTCAACCAGGGCGTAGTGACCGGGGCGGTCGAGTTTCATCTCAACAATCGTGGCGCCGCCCGGGGGGACGGCGACAGTCTGCAAGCCGGTGGCCGGTGGCCCGCCAAGGCTCGCGCCCTGGTAAGCGCGGTCGAAGATCTCACCGATGACGTGGAAGAATGAGGTGAAGTTCCAATGGCGAACCGGCGGCCCTAAGGTCGGCATCTTTGGAAAGGGTGGGGCTGACCGACGCCCCGCTTGACGGAGGGTGCGCCCGATCCGAGCATCGCCCAGGGGAAACCAAGCTGGAGGCGCGCCATGATTGAGGAGTTCAAAAAGTTCGCCCTTCGAGGAAACGTCGTGGACCTCGCGGTCGGCGTCGTCATCGGAGCGGCTTTCGGTGCGATCGTCGCCTCGCTGGTCGCCGACGTGATCATGCCCATCATCGGGGCGATCACCGGCGGCCTCGACTTCTCCAACTACTACATCCCGTTGTCTTCCAAGGTGCAGTCCGGGCTGAGCTATGTGGACGCGAAGAAGCAGGGGGCCGTGCTGGGCTACGGGCAGTTCCTCACGGTCTTGCTGAATTTCCTGATTGTCGCCTTCGTGCTGTTCCTGGTGATCCGGGCCATGAACCAGCTCCTTCGCGCCCAGGACGCCAAGGCCGATGTGCCAAAGGCGCCCGAGATTCCGGCGGACGTGAAGCTGCTGGCCGAGATACGCGATCAGTTGACCACGCTGAACGCCCACATGGGCAGCGCCGTCCGATAGCCGATGCGGGCGCCCTCGGCTCGGGCGACCGACGAGAAGCAGCGCGCCGCAATGCCGGGGTCTGGGAGGCGGTGCGGTCGCCGCCGGGGGGCGAGGTTTGGCTGCCCCGCGGACCCGATCACTTGGCTTGTGTGGCCTTCATCGCCTGGTCCAACGCGGCGTTGCATTCCGCGGCGTTCCCCTGGGCATCAGCGGTGCGTGCGCGAGCAAGCGCCTGCATGGCCGGATCGATGGGCGGGCTTCCCCCCTTCGAGGCGGTGTTCTCGCCCTGCGTTTGGGCACGAACGTCAGCAGGCGAGGCGGCCTTGTCGCCTGTGGCCTGGTTCATGCGCGCGGTCGGCGGATGGGCGCCGGACGCGCCCTGCTGTTGCGAAGCGCCGGAGGCGCCTTTGCTGATGGATCCCGTCGGGCCAGAACCTGCGTCGGTGCTCGCCAAGGTCTTTTCGAATTGCGCGATTCGATCGGTGCAAGGGCCGGCGAGCGCTGGACTTGCAACGATTGTGAGTCCGCCCACTGCGAGGGCCAGGAGATGGTGACTGCTAGCCATGGAAGCCTCCACGTCAGCTTGTCTTTTTGGGAGCCGCCCGAGCCCTCAGAAAAACGAGCCGTGGTCTGGCGAAGTTCCCGCCAATCTTACCAGGCGGACGGTCTCTGAGGAGGTGGAGCCTGGAAGCGACTCCAGCCTTTTGAGATCGCGCGACGGCAGAATCTAGCGCGCCTTCGCCATGGCGTTGCGTGGCCCAGGATGCAGGCGCGCCAGGGAGGCCGCCCGGGGAGGCCGGGCGGACGCAGCGACCGGGGTCGTCTCGTCCGAGGTGATCCCGAGCCAAGTGTTCGGGTCTTCCTGGGACTGCATCTTCAGGTAGCGATAGCCCGTCTGGCTCCAGGGCTTGATGGTCGAGGTCAGGTTGTCCAGGACGAAGTCGCCCCTGTCCATCCGGACGATCAGGATGGCGTGCCCGGCGCCGCTGGTGTCGAGCACGACGGTGATCAACAGGGCCTGGCGAGGCGCGCCGAGCTCCATCAGGCGCTTGCGCTTGGCCAGAACGTAATCCTCGCAGTCGCCACGTCCATCCAGCGGATAATCCCACTGCTCGGCAATGCCCCAGTGATCAGCGTCCGTGACGCTTTCCACCGTATCATTGATCTCGGCGTTCACGCTCTGGAGCAATGACCAGGCATCCGCGTCGAGCGTCATGGTGCGGGGCTCGAGAGGCTTGGTCTCGCATTCGGGGAAATAGCGCTGGCAAAAGACCGTCCAGCCGTTGATCGGCTGCGTCTTGGCGCCGACGGCGAGGAAGCTCGATGTGGTTGGCGCGCCCTGTTCCTGCGCCCCCGCAGGCGAACCGCACTGAAGCATGGCAAGCGCCAACATCGCGCCCGCCCACCGCGACGAGTTGCGCATGGGTGTTTCCCCTGGATGTCGGAAAGGTCGGGGCCGCGGCGCGGCGCACCTTGAGTCTCAGTCTAGCGACGGCGCGGCCGGCCTCAGTGGTCTTGGTCACAGGGGCGCATCGACGACGGCGTAAGGTGGGCCGTATCGCAGAATCGTGCGCCGCAGCCCGGTCGCCCTCGTTTCAAGACGGCCCAAAGCAGAACGCCCTCCCTGCCGGGGGGCAGGGAGGGCGCTGCAGGGAATGAACGGGCTTAGAGCGGGTGGATCACTTCGAACCAAGGACCGGAATGCACGCTCCCGATGTCCTGGTGGGCGTCGGCGGACGTCGGGCCGAGCACGTTGAAGGCGCCGTTCCCGGAGATGTTGAGCGCCTGGTTCGAGCCCTGGTTGATGTCGCCGCTCCCCGGCAGACCGGAATAGGGCTCATATCCGAAATGGTCGCTGCCCACGTGCTGGTCGGCGGTGGCGGATACCGGCCCGAGGATGTGGTTGAAGGCGCCATTGCCTGACTCATTGATGGCCTGGTTCTGCCCGAAGTTGAAGTCGCCGCCATGGGATCCGAAGCCGAAATGCTCGCTGCCGACGCTCTGGGTCGCCGTGGCCGAAGCGCCGCCGAGCACCACGTTGCCCACGCCGTTGCCGACTTCCGTGACCGCCTGGTTCGAGCCCTGGTTGATGTCGCCCATGTCTTGTCTCCTCTGGTCTTGATGTGAAGGACTTCTGTCGAGATCGGGAGGTTCTCTGTTCCGTCCCCGATGATGTTAGGATGGCGCAGGGCGCATTTCCGCGCTGTGGCGCGCGTCACAGGGCCAAAAAACAAATGAAGAAGATGCGAGGAAAAAGGAAAAGCCCTCCGAAATGGAGGGCCTTATCGACAAGAGAGCCTGCTTCTATTCAGAAGACGTGGCCGATCCACATGGCGACGATGCAACCCAGGCCGGTCGACCATGCGATCATGCATTCGGCGAGGGACATTGGAGCGGGCTGCGGAAGCGCGGCGGCGCTTGTGCGAGAGCCGACGATCACGAGGTGGGCGCCTTCGGTGGAGAAAGAAGATGAGCGGGTCATGGTCAGGTCTCCCTTGTGGATGACCTGAGCGTCTCGCTTTCCCGCCAAGCCCGCAGTGGCGCCTGTCACAGGCCGCCGGGTTCGCCCTTCCGGCTCTCTCAAACGCCAACGGGCGCGGCTCGCAAAGCCGCGCCCGAGGTCGCCGAAGGACGTTCCTATTTCTCGCGGAGGGCGAGGTTGAGCTTGTCGGTGATGGGTTGCACCAGATAGGTGATCACGCGCCGGGGCTCGCCCAGGATCATGACCTCAGCCGGGAGCCCTGGAACCAGGTCCTTGCCCTGCAGCTTGCTCCGCTCGCCCGGCGCGATGGCGATCTTCACGGAGAAGTACGGCTGGCCCGTGTGGTCGTCCACGACCTGGTCGGCGGACACGCCCGTGACGTGACCATTCAGTTCGGGCGTCACCGGAAGCTTGAAGGCGCTGATCCGGACAACCGCGTCCTGCCCCACCCGAACCTGGTCGATTTCATCCGGCGGGATCCGGGCGTTGACCAGCAGCGGATCCGTCGTAGGAATGATCGACATGAGCTTCTGGCCCGGCGCCACGATGCCCCCGACGGTGTGGACGGCCAGTTCGTGGACGAGCCCCGTCCGTGGCGCGCGAATTTCGAGGCGCTGCATGCGGTCGAGCGACGCGAGGCGATCCTCCTGGACTTCCGCCAACTGTGCGGAAATGGACTGAAGCTGGGTCAACGCCTCCGAGCGGGCCGTCCTGACGATTTCGGCGATCTTGAACTCGGCCTCGCTGAGCTGCGAACGCGCTCCCGCGACGCGGGATTCCGTGTCGCCCAGCTCGCCGCGAAGGCGGCTGACCTCCCGCTCGCTCTGGCGCAGCACGGGGCGGCGCACCAGGCCTTTCGCGTCCAGCATGCGCAGGTCCGTCAGTTCGCCTGTCGCCTGCTTCATCTCCTCCTTGATGGCGGTGATGCGGTCGTTCAGCCCTGCGATCTGCGCCTCGACCTGCCGCTTGCGCTCCTGCTGCTGGGACAGCTGGCTCGCGCGCGTCGAAAGCCGCTCGGTCAGCAGCCGCTGCTGGGCGGCGATCGCTTCGGCGTAGGCGCTCCGCGCTTCACGGGTCGGCAAAGGCGGAGGGGGCGTCGCCATTACGGCCCTGTCGGCCTGCTCGGCCTCCAGCCTGGCCTTCTGGGCCGTGAGTTCGATCAGCTTGCGGTCCCGGATCGCCAGGTCGGCGATCACCTTCGCGGCGTCCAGCTTGACCAGGACCTGACCCTCCTCGACGCGCTGGCCGTCCTTCACGAGGATCGCGCCGATCACGCCGCCCTCAAGGTGCTGCACCGCCTGGGCGCTGGACTGGACCACGAAGGAGCCCTGGGCCAGCACGGCGCTGTCCACCTTCGCCCAGGCGGCCCAGCCTCCCACGCCCGCGAGGATCAACGTGGAGCTGAGAAAGAACGAGCGCATCAGCCGGCGCATGGCCGACGTGTTCTCGACCAGGTCGGCTGCGAATTCAAAGTCTGCCATGGCGTCCTCCAGCACGGAGGCCGGGCCAAGCCCGGCCGTCGCTGGCCACTGTCGGAGCCGCGCCGGGCCGGCGCAGTGAGGGCCGTCACAGCCCCTGGGCTGCAGTCGCCCTCGTGCGGGACAGGCGGGTTTCGTCGAGGCTCGTCACGCGGGCGTCGGTCGTCTGCTGCCCGGCCGCGGGCTCCGCGCCGGCGATCTGATCAGGCCGGAGGGACGCGGAGTCCTGCTCAGGAGCGGGAGCAGGGGCCGGTTTGTGGGGCTGGCCCATGCGCGGGAAGAGGGCGGCGAGGACCTGGTTCTTGGGGCCGAACATCTCGGCTCGGCCGTTGCGCAGGGACAGGATCTTGTTCGCCGCGAAGATCGCGCTCGGCCGGTGCGCCACGATCACCACGATCTGGCCTTTCTGTCGCATGCGCTGGATCGCCTCGTTGAGCGACTGCTCGCCGATGGGGTCGAGGTTGGAGTTGGGCTCGTCCAGAACCACGAGGAAGGGGTCGCCGAAGACCGCGCGAGCCAGCCCGATGCGCTGCCGCTGCCCACCCGACAGGATCGCGCCGGCTTCGCCCACGGGCGTATCGTAGCCGAGCGGGAAGCTCAGGATCATGTCGTGCACGCCGGCCAGTCTGGCGGCCGTGATGATCTGCTCCGTCGTGGCGTCCTTGCGGAAGCGCGCGATGTTCTCGCCGATGGTGCCGTCGAACAGCTCGATGTTCTGGGGCAGGTGGCCGATGGCGTCCGCCAGCGCGTCGGGCGAGTACTGGCCGATGAGGGCGTTGTCGAACCGGACCTCGCCGCGGGCCGCAGGCCAGGCGCCCACGAGGGCGCGCACCAGGGTCGACTTGCCGCAGCCGCTCGGGCCGATGATCCCCAACGCGTCGCCAGCTTCGATCTCGAAGGACACGCCCGCCACCGTCGGGGCGTATCCGCCGGGCGGGACGATCACGACGTCGCGCACGGAGAGGCTCTGCCGCGGGCGGGGCATGCCGTGCTGCTGGCGCGAGACCTGCGGCAACCGTGCCGTGAGCGCGCGCAGGCGCTTCAGCGACTGCCACGCCATGGCGCTGCCCCGCCAATGCCCGATCACCTGGTCGATCGGCGCGAGCGCCCGCGACAGGATGATTGAGCAGGCGATCATGGAGCCCGGCGACATCAGGTTCTCGATCACCAGATAGGCGCCGATCGCCAGCATGCCCGACTGCAGCACGAGGCGCGCTGTCTTCGCCACGGCGCCGAAGACGCTGGCGTGGTCGGCCAGCTGCCGCGCCTGGTGGGTGGCGTAGACGTAGCCGGCGCCCCAGCGCTTGCACAGGTCGTCGCCCATGCTCATGGCGGCGGCGGCTTCGGAGTTGCGCTTGGCGTCCCACAGGATGGTCATCATGGACGCCTGGGCCCGGCTGGCCGCGATGGAGGCGCCCGAGGTGGCCCATTGGTTCACCATGCTGAGCAGCACCAGGAAAAGCGCGCCGGCGCCCGCGGAAAATCCCAGCACCGGGTGCACCAGGAACAGGATGGTGAAGTAGATCGGGATCCAAGGCAGGTCGAGCAGCGCGGCCGGACCGGGGCCCATGAGGTAGTTGCGGATGGTCGCGAGGTCCTGCAGCGGATCGTGTTCGCGCGCATGCGGGCCGAAATGCAGGGGCAGGCGGAGCGTGGTGTTGAACAGCGTGGGCGCAAGCCGCTGGTCGAAGGTGATCCCGATCCGGGCCACCAGCTTGCCGCGCAGGATATCGAGAAGGCCGTAGAAGCCGTAGAGCAGCATCGCCAGGATGCACAGGACCACGAGCGTGGGCAGGCTCTTGCTGGACAGCACCTTGTTGTAGACCAGCATCATGAACACGGGCCCGGTCAGCATCAGCACGTTGCCGATGCAACTGATCGCGCTGGCGCCGAGAAAGGGTCCTCGCAGCGCGGCGATGGCGCTCTTGAGCTGTCCCTGGGCGGTCGTGAAATCTCGGGTGTTCATGGCGCTTCCCCGTGCGGGAGACATCGTGGTCAGAGAAGAGCTTGCGCGGGCCTGCCCGGCGATGCTGTGGCCCGGGTCACAACGGAGGAGCGTCGCTACCGGGCCAGACAGGAAGAGGCCCCCGGGAGGGGGCCTCTGCGTTGGGCTCAGGCCAGGAGGTGTTGGTCGGGCGCCGTGGGCGCGTGGTCGACGAGCGATGTCTGGGACCCGAGCGCGTTCACGTTGCCCGCCACGTCGATGGCGCCGCCGGGGGCGGCGTTGAAGATCACCGAGGTGTTCTCGACCAGGGTGTTCTGCACCAGGTTCACCAGGGTCAGGTCCAGGTGCTCGATCGGGATGATCACGATGGGCGCGCCCGAAGCGCCAGGGGACCCGAACTGGTCGGCGAGGTGGCCGAACAGCAACGCGTCCAGGCCATGCCCGTCGAGGCCGAAATCAGTCCCGCCCGGGTGGCCGGCGCCGTCGCCGTGGGCCGGCTCGACCGGGCCCGGCTGGCCTGACGAGCCGTCGTGGTGAGCGGCGGCGCCGTCCGGCCCCTGGCCGAAGGAGTCGTGCGGGGCGCCAGGGTCGTGGAAGCCGTCATGGCGCGCGTGCCCCGGGCCGCTGTGGTCGCCGTCGCCATGGCCCTGGTGGAGCCCGGAGCCGAACTGCTCCCGCCACTGGTCGTGGTCATCGCCGTGATCGTGATGGTGGTGATGATGGTGTCCCCGTTCCCCGTCGTGCGGCATGGCGCGCCTCCGTTGCGATCGGCCGCCGGAGCGCAGGCGCCCGGGCGGTCGTCACGGGAGAGTGCGCGGGCGCGCGCGAGGGCGCTGTGACCCGCGCCACAGGCGCCCGGAAGGGGGCGTGGGCGCCGCGCCGCGCGGCGGCCTATACTCCCGGACGCGGGGGCGCGGACCAGCGTGGGAGCAGGACGATGTCGGAGCGCCAAGGGGCCGTGAGCCTGGAGAGCCTCGAGATCTTCGCCGGGGCCAACCCGGAGGTCCTGGCGCAGATCGCGCGACGGATGCAGCGTCGGCCCCTCGGCAAAGGCGAGCTGCTGTTCAGCGCCGGCGATCCTTCCGATGCGCTCTATATCGTCGTGGACGGCCGCATCCGCATCTGGACGGTGTCGGCCGCGGGAGCCGAAGTCACCCTTAATGTGCTCACGCCGGGGGCGTTGTTCGGGGAGATCGGGATGCTGGACGGCAGCGGCCGGACGGCCGGCGCCTCCGCCATGGCGCCCAGTCAGGTTGTTTCGATATCCCGCGGCGTATTCTTCGATGCGCTCGACCGCGACCCGCGCATCGCCCGCAACGTGATTCAGGTCCTGTGCGCCCGTCTTCGCTGGACAAGCGCGCGGATGGAGGACGCCACCTTGCGACAGGGGCCACAGCGTCTCGCCCGCATCCTCGGGCACCTCGCGGCCGAGCATGGCCGCAAGACGGCGCGCGGCGTCGAAATCCAGATCAAGCTCACCCAGGGGGAACTGGCGCAGTGGACCGCCATGTCCCGCGAGAGCCTCAACAAGCTGCTCAGCCGCTGGGGCGACGACGGCCTCGTGATCCAGGATGGCGGCCGGATCGTCATCAAGGACGTGGACGAACTGGAGGAGCTTGCCGAATTCGGCTGAGTCAGAGCTTGCGGCGCACCGCCGCCGCGGCGTGCTCCGAGAACTCGAGCCGCTCGGTCGCAGTGGGGATCTGTCGGGCGAGGCGCTCGATCAGCGCCGCGACGTCGGTTTCGGCTGCCGCGTGCTTGCGCACGAGCACGCGCGCCACCGGTCCCAGATGCGTGGTGAGAAGCAATGTCACCTCGTCCAGGAAGGCGAGCGTGTAGGGCGCTTGGGCGGAAGGGACGGGGGAGGGCGTCTCCGTCGTCGGCTGCGCATCGGCATCGGGCGCAGGCTCGACCGGGCGCACCACAAGCGGCGCCGCCTGCGGCAGCCGCATCGCCGGGCGCGGCTCCACCCGGAGCTCGTCGACCTCGGGTTGGGGGCGGGCCAGCACCGTTCTGTCGAGCCCGCTGGCGGTGGCGTCGAGGGCGCCGCCGCGCGCCTCCACGCTCGTCACCAGGAATGTCTCGATGCGGCGGGGGCTGTTCTTCAAGTTGAAGAAGCCCGCCTCGCTGAAGTTGGCGACGATCCGCGGCGCCACGGCCTCGCGCACCGCCTCGGAGACAAGGATCTTGCCCGGCTCGGCCAGAGCCTCCAGGCGCGCAGCGATCACCAGCGTCTCCCCGAAAGGCGCCTCGTCCTGGAACAGGACCTCGCCCAGGTGGACGCCGATGCGGAACCGGAGCTGGCGTGAGCCGGTGGCGTCCAGGCGATCCTGGATGTCCAGACCGCACCGCACCGCGTCCACCGCGCTCTCGAACAGGGCAAAGATCCCATCGCCGGGCAAGCCGAACAGCCAGCCCCCGTGCTCGGCGAGTTCCTCCCGGGCGATCTTGTGAGCGACCAGCAGGGAGTCGAGGGCGATCGTTTCGTTGATCGAAACCAGCCCGGTGAAGTTCACGACGTCCGCCGCCAGCACGGCCCGGAGGCGACGGCGGCGGGTGGCCGGAGCAGGGGGCGGGGTAGGCGGCTCCGACATGCGTCAGCCCCTCACGCGTGGGGCGCCGGGCGCAGCTTGTCGCGAAGGGCGAGGAAATGCGCTCGGTCGATCTCGTTGGGGATGCGGGCCGCAAGCCGCCCATAGAAGTCGTCGCGCCCCACCGCGGTCTCCGCCTGCCTTGCGACCAGCACGCGGGCGACAGGCCCGATCAGGGGCAGGAGCGCATCGACGATGACCCTTCGCTCCGTCTCGGAAATCGCCTCCTCGATCCGCGCGGCGGCGAGACCGATGTCCTCCAGCAGCGTCTCCGTCGCCATCCGCTTAAAGAACGCCGCCTCCGGCTCCGTCTTGATGTGTTGTGCCAACGTGGCGACCAGCGTCTCCGCATCGGTCGCCTCGCGGGAGGCTTGCCTGACGATGAGCCTGGCGATCGGGCCCAGCGCCCGCGCAAGGGACTGGCTCAATTTTTCGAGGGCGGTCGGCGACAGCCGGTCGGCCATGGTCCGATTGAGCTCCTCCTTGGCCGAGGCGGTCGGCCTGGTCGACCGCATGGACAGGCAACTGAGGTCGAGGGGAGGGGCGAGGTCATTTGGGCGCGCGTCGACGGCGGCGTTGAGGGCGTCTACGAAAGATTCCGCCGACGCGAAACGGTCGTCCGGGTTGCGGGCGAGCGCCCGGGCCACGACGCCGTCGAGTTCCGGCCAGATCTCCGGTCGGAGCGAGGAGGGCGCCGGCGCCGGCTCGTTCATCAGCTTACGCATCAGGTCCGGCAGGTCGGTCGCCACGAACGGCTTGGCATGGGTCAGCAGCTGGAAGAGGACCACGCCCGCCGAGAAGAGATCCGAGCGCGCGTCCGCAGGCCGCCCGAGGAAACGCTCCGGGGCCATGTAGTTCGGGGTGCCGACCGGCCCCATGCCGCCCGGCTTGGTGAGGTTGAGCGAATCCACGTGGGCGACGCCGAAGTCCGAGACCTTGATCGAGGCCGCCGACGGGCAAAGGATGTTGGCCGGCTTCACGTCGCGATGGATCACGCCCTTGGAGTGGGCGTAGCCCAGCGCGAACAGGAGCTGGGCCATGATCTCGCCGACCTGCCGCATCGGCAGCAGGGCGCCCGATTTCAGAACATTCTCCAGCGTGCCGGCGTCCACGAACTCCATGACGATGTAGGGCGCGCCCTCGTGCTCCACGAAGTCGAACACGGTGACGATGTTGGGGTGGAGGCAGCGGCCAGCGGACCTCGCCTCCGCGGCGAAGCGCTTCAGGAGTTCGTTTTTCTCGCCGAAATCTTCGAGCACCTCCGGCCGGAGGGTCTTGATCGCCAGGGGGCGGTCGATCTGTTCGTCGTGTCCCTTGTAGACGAGCCCGATCGCGCCGCGCCCGATGATGCCGTCGATGCGGTACTTGCCGACGCGCGCCGGGACGAGAGCCGGGACGCTCTGGATCCCGATCCCGCCATCATGCCGACCGGTTACGCCCATCGACGCCTCCTTCCCCCCCCCCCGCGCTCGCCCCTTTACTTGTCGAGCATGCTCATCGCGCTATCCAGGCTGCGCCGCATGCGGTTGAACGAACGGGACAGTGACGCGATCTCGTCCGACCCGGCGTATTCGAACTCGGGCACCGAGGCGTCGCCCATGCTGACCGCCTCGGCGGTCTTGGCCATGCGCATCACCGGACTGATTACGTACCGGTTGAGCATCACGTTGAGCAAAGCCATCAGGAACAGGAACACGATGGCGGACGCGCCCACGAACAGGGCCAGGTTCCTCCAGATGCGCGACTCCGCGACGCTCATCGGCACCGATATGATCTGGGCCCCGATGGTCTCGTTGAGCTTCCAGCCGAAACCGTTCTTTGGGCCATAGAGCGCGACCATGGAGGGCGGCGCCTTTTCGGGTGTGGAATGGCACTCAAGACAGGACGCGCTCTTGATCACGAGCGGGTAGGTCACCGTGTAGTGGGCCCCCGTATCGGTGGTCCGGATGCTGACGTCCTTGTCCAGCTGTGGATCCGCGCGCAGGCGGTTGATGATGTCCCGTTCCCAGTCCTTGGCAAGGTCGGCCGGATTGGTCGGGTTGAGCGCGGCCTCCTTGTAGAAAAACTGGGGGTAGAAGTCCCGGAAGTTGCGGAAGGCGGTCTGCGCCGAGAAGGATGGGATCGTCTGGGGCAGGAACTGGAGACTGGATTGGTCGGCGAGGAGCGGCTGGATTTCCTCGGAGGTGTAGCGCCGAACGGACAGGGCCTGGGCTCTCAGGAGATCGATCTGACTCTGCAGCTGTTCCATGGCTTCGCGCCGGGAAATCTGGTAAAAGAGCACAACGGAGAGACCCAGGCACAGCAGATAGCAAGTTGCAAGGATTAGGTTGAACCGCAGCCGCAATCCCATCGGAGAACTCCCCTAGATCTCGGCTTTCTGCAGAAAAATAGCAGCGTCAGCGATGATAGCCCAACACTCGGAGCGGTGCCATGAGTTCCATCCGGTCAACGGGGCGTCTCAGGATTAAGTCTGTCGGGTATTGGCCGAAAGATATAATCCGAAGGTTGCGGGTGATCTCCTCGGCCTGCCTCGTGGCGGTTCTCGCGCTCTGCGGCGTGATGTTCGGGACGGCGCGGGCGCATGCCGCCGGGAAGATCGCCCTGGTCCTCGCCGCCGAGGACTACGATAAGCTTCCGAAGTCGACAGTAGGAGTGAAGCGCGCCACAGCGTTGGCCGACGCGCTGACCGCCAGGGGTTTCGACGTGGCGCTCAGCGCCAACCCCAGCAACGCCGCCGCTCGAGCCGCCCTCCGCGAGTTGCAGTCGAAGGCCGAGGCCGCCGACATCGCCCTGGTGTTCGTCATCGGCCACACGGCGACGTGGGCCGGGCAGACCTTCTTCCTGTCCAAGAACAGCGAGATCGGCCGCGCGACGGACCTGCTGTCGCGGGGGCTGTCGGTGCCCACGATCGCCCAGATCGCGAGCCACGCGAAAACTGCGGCAGTGTTCGTGCTGCCGACCACGCCCGATTTCGGCTCCATCATCGAGGGGCTCGAGGCCAGGCCCCAGTTCAGCGCTTCGCTCCCCAGCAACACCGTCGCCGTGCTGTCCAGTTCGGCCCGTGCGCCGGTCTCCCGCATCGACGCGCTCAGCGAGCAGGCGGCCGATGGGCTCGCAAAGGTCCTGAGCCAATCCGAGGTGAGCCTGGCTCAGGCTGTCCGGGCGGGAGCGAACGGAGACCTGGGCATCGTGGTGGGAACCCCTCCCGACGTCAGCCTGTCGCGGCCGATCCCACCCAAGGCTCCGCCCTTCCAGCCGGCTTCGCTCACCTCGCGCCAAAGTGACCCGGATCCGGCCGCGGCCGCCAGACTCGAGGCGGAGCGCCAGGCGCGGGAAGTCGCCGAGCGCAAGGCGCGGGAGGAGGCCAGCAGGGTCGAGCAGGCCAAGGCCGAGACGGAGGCGGCGCGCGCCGACGTCGTCCGGGCCCAGGCCGAGGCCCGCAAGGCGCAGGCCGACGCCGAACGCGCGCAGGCGGACGCCGCAAAGGCGCAGGCCGACGCCGAGCGCGCTGTCGCAGAAGCGGTGCGAGCAAAGGCCGAAGCCAACCGGCAGGCCGCCGCCGGCGCGCTGGCCAAGGCTGCGACGGAACCGGGAGAGGGCGCCCCCACGTCCGGAACGGAACCGCAAACGCCGCTGGACGAGACGAAGATGGGGGCCCGCCAACGCCAGGAAATCCAGGAGAAGCTGAAGGCGCTCGGACTTTACACGGGACCAGTCGACGCCATCCTGGGGCCGCTGAGCCGTGAGGCCATCATGGGCTACCAGCGAAGCCGCGGCGCGCCGGTGAGCGGCTACCTTACGGCCGAGCAATACGATGCTCTGCTGGCCAAATGACCGAAGGCCTGTCCGACGACCTGACTGAGGACGGTCGCCTGGTCGGCGCCGCAGATGCGGGCCGACCTGGGCCCTCTCGCCTGCGCGTCAACATCGCGCTCCAAGGCGGGGGATCGCATGGCGCCTTCGCCTGGGGAGTCCTCGATCGGTTGCTGGAGGAGGACGACCTCGAAATCCCGGGCGTAGTGGGGACGAGCGCCGGCGCCATGAACGCCGTGATGCTTGCGGCGGGACTGGCGAGCGGGGGTCATGAGGGCGCGCGCTCCCTGTTGGACGCGTTCTGGGACCGGGTCTCGCACGAGGGCGCGCCGCGCTTCGGGCCTGCGACATTCGCCATGTTCGGGCCGGCTGCGGCGGCGTGGGCCTGGGCGGCGGCGGAAGTCTGGGGGAGGGCGTTCTCGCCCTATCAGTTCAATCCGCTCAACTACAATCCGCTTAGACGCATTCTCGAGCAGCTCGTGGATTTCAGTCTGCTGCGCGACGGGCGGGTGAAGCTCTTCCTGTGCGCGACCAACGTCCTCACGGGAGACCTGCGCGTCTTCGACCAGACGGAGATCGGTCCGGACCACGTCCTGGCCTCCGCCTGCCTGCCCACCGTGTTCCAGGCCGTGCGCATCGGCGACGACTATTACTGGGACGGTGGATACCTGGGCAATCCGGCCATCTTTCCGGTGATCTACAACACGACCTGCGAGGACGTGCTGATCATCCAGATCAATCCCAGGTCGATCACCAGGCTGCCGACGACGCCCCAGGAGATCGCTGACCGGGTGAACACCATCAGCTTCAATTCCAGCCTGCAGCGCGAATTGCGCGCGATCACGTTCGTCTCCGGGCTGGTCGAGGAGGGCGTCCTCGACGCGACGCGCTTCAAGCGGCTGAACGTCCACATGATCGATGCGGAGGAGGAACTGCGCGGGCTGGGCGCCCAGAGCAAGTTCGACACGGATCCCCGCTTCCTGGCCGAGTTGCGCGCCATAGGGCGCCGCCGCGCCTCGGAGTGGCTGGCCAGGAACGGCGCCCTGGCGTCCACGCCCTGAGGTCGGGTTCAGTGCAGCGTCCAGCCATGCGGCGGCGGCGCCATGCCCAGGCGCAGGGCCGTCCCCGAACGGTCGCGGACCTCGACTTCCCATTCCTGGCCGTCGGGCTCTTCGCTTTCGAGGAGGTCTTCGTACTGGGCGATGGCGGCCTGAAGCGCGTCGTCTTCGTCGAGGAAATAGCGCTGCTCGATGCGCCAGGACTGGCCCTGGGCGCTTCGGATGGCGAGATCATAGAGTGGCATGATGGTCTCCCAAAGCTGGGGGGGTCTTCGATGATCCATCATCGACTATGCTCGCATCCGGCGCAGTGACGCCGGCCACAGGGTCGCGAGACGCCAGCTTGAGGGCCCAAACCCGGGACGGCGAAAAAGCCCTCCCTGCGGGGGCAGGGAGGGCAAGGCGGGAGGGAGGGGAAGGAAGGGTGAAAGGGAACGCCGGTCAGGCGAAGTGCAGCGGCTCGAAGACGGGTCCGGCGTGCACGCTGCCGATGTCCTGGTGGGCGTCGGCGGAGGTCGGCCCGAGCACGTTGAAGGCGCCGTTGCCCGAGATGTTGAAGGCCTGGTTCACGCCGATGTTGATGTCGCCCACCCCGGGGATGCCGCTGAGGCCGCCGAAGCCGGGCTCAAAGCCGGCGTGCTCGCTTCCGATGTGCTGGTCCGCGGTGGCCGAAACCGGCCCGAGGATCTGGTTGAAGGCGCCGTTGCCGGACTGGTTCAGGGCCTCGTTCTGGCCGAAGTTGAAGTCGCCGCCGTGCGAGCCGAAGCCGAAGTGATCGCTGCCGACCGTCTGGGTCGCGGTGGCGGAAGCGCCGCCGAGGACGAGGTTGCCGACGCCGTTGCCGACTTCGGTGGTCGCCTGGTTCACGCCGATGTTGATGTCGCCCATGTGTGGTCTCCTCTGGTGAGTTGGCTTGGTCGAGATCGGGTCTGTTTGTCTCGCCCCGATGTTCAGAGGATCTCTCACCGTCGAAGGCCGCGCTGTGGCGGGCGTCACAGGGCCAAAATCTTGCGTGGAGGGAGACAGCTGGTTGTTCCCGGCGCCGCAGCAGTTGACCAACCGCGACGGCGCCGGATTCCAATCTGAGGCCGGTTCTCACCGTTCCGCGGCCGGGTCGGACGCGAGCTGGCCGATCCAGGCCCTGGCCAAGTCCACGTCCGTCTGGGACAGCCCGTGGCCTGTCGGGAGCACGCGATGGGTGACGATCGCGCCTGCCGCTTCCAGCAGATGCGCGAGCCGATTCGGGTCGTCCGCGGGCACGATGGGGTCCATGGCGCCGGAGACGATCAGCACGGGCTTGCCGGCGAGGTCGGCAGACGGGGGATCTCTGAGCGGGGTCATCGCCCGCAGGAGAGCGGCTCCGGCCAGCGCCTCGGGCCGGAGTTGCAGCACCGCTGCGGCGATGTTCGCCCCGTTCGAAAAGCCGAGCGCGACAGGGGCGGGGAGATCATAGGCCTCTCTCGCCTCGGCGACGAAGTCGGCGAGTTCATGGGCGCGCCGGCGAACGTCGTCCTCGTCGAACACGCCCTCGCTCAGGCGACGGAAGAAGCGGGGCATCCCGCCCTCCAGCACCTTGCCACACGGCGAGAGGAGCGCGGCGCCGGGGGCGATCATGCCGCCGAGCGGCAGCAGGTCGTCCTCGTTCCCCCCCGTCCCATGCAGCAGCAGGATCGGGGGCCTCCCAGGCTCGGAGCCCGGCTGGAAGCGGTGGATGAAGGAGAGCTCGTTCGCGGTTTTCATGGGCGCTCCGATCGGATTTCGGGGAGTGGGGGACCCCTCGCCGCTGGCGCGGCGAGGGGCAAGTGGGTCAGGTGAGCGCGGGCAGCGCCGCTTCGATGGACTCCCGGTGCGGCTCCAGGAAGCGGGGCAGCTTCAGGGATTGGCCGAGGGACTCGGCCGGCTCGTCAGCTGCGAAGCCCGGATCGTCCGTGGCGATCTCGAACAGGATTCCGCTCGGCTCGCGGAAGTAGACGGACCGGAAGTAGTTGCGGTCCTTCTGCTCCGTGGCGCGGATGCCGTGAACCTCGGCCAGTCGCTGGACCATCTCCGCCTGGACCGCGTCGCTGGCGGCCCGGAAGGCAACGTGGTGCACCGTGCCGGCCCCCGGCCTGCCGCGCGGGAAGTTTCCCGCCTCCCGCAGGTCGATCAGGCCGCCGAGAACGGCATCGCCCGCCCCGTAACGGATCACCGAGCCTTCCCTTGCGACCTCGCGGAACCCGAGGACGTCGGTCAGGATGGCGCCGGTCGGTTCGGCCCGGCCTACGAGGAGGCTGGCGCTGTGGAAACCGCGGATCGCATGCTCCGCCGGGACGTCGGCTCCGCTCCACGCGGGCTCGCTTTCGGCGCCGGGGACCCCGACCAGCGCGAGGCGCATCCCGTCCGGATCCCTGAACGCGAGCACGGTCTCGCCGAAGCGCTTCTCGGGCGCGTCATGCGGCGCACCCTTTTCGACCAGCCTGTGAGTCCAGTAGCCGATCGAGCCGGCAGGGACGCGGAAAACCACCTCCTGGGTCTCGCCCACGCCCAGCCGACCGGGCGCGGCATGTTCCCAGGGAAAGAAGGTCAGGATCGCGCCGGGGTGGCCGGCTTCGTCGCCGTAGTAGAAGTGATAGGTACCGGGGTCGTCGAAATTGACGGTCTTCTTGACCAGACGCAGCCCCAGGACGCGGGTGTAGAAGTCGAGGTTGCGCTGGGCCCGTCCTGCGATGGCGGTGACGTGATGGATGCCGGTCTGGAGCATGGTGGGGGTCCTTATGGGGAAGGGCTGCCGCCCGAGGTCGTCCAGAGATATGACCGATCGCAGCCAGCGCCATGCTGGCTTTCTTGCACGAATGCAAGCCTATCGTGGCGAAAGTGGCTGAGTGCGGAGCGTGTCCTGAAAGACGCGCGGAATCCGCTTGCGCGGGCGCCAGCGCGCGGCTTCTGAGAGCCCGGTGCTCGGGCTTAGGGAAGTACGGCGTCACCCCAGGCGCGGGCTCTTTCCGCCAGGGCGCGCAGGTGGTCGGCCGCCGTGAAGCCCGATATGGCCTTGCGGGGCTTCAGGTCGTGGTCGCCGTCATCGAGCCAGAGGATCTCAATCGCGGGGGACAAGGCGTAGCCCGCGACCTCCTCCGGGGAGCCGAAGGGATCGCGCGTTCCCTGGACGATCAGCGTCGGACACCGGAGAGCCTCGAGGTGGGCCGTGCGGGTCTGCGCAGGCTTTGCCGGCGGGTGGAACGGGTAACCCAGGCACAGCAGGCCCGCGATGCGGCCTTCCGCGAGCAGGGCGTCCGCCGCCATGGAGGCGACCCGGCCACCCATGGACTTGCCTCCGATGATCAGCCGCTTGCCGGGCGCGCCCAGCGCATCCACGGCGGCGCGGTACTCCGGCAGCAGCGTCTCGGCCTTGGGCGGCGGCTTGCGGGCGCCCGCCCGGCGCGCCGCCATGTAGGCGAACTCGAACCGCGCCGTCCTGAATCCGGCGCCCGCAAGCGCCTGGGCGAGCGCCTCCATGGCCGGGGAGTCCATCGGCGCTCCGGCGCCATGGGCGAGCAGCAGCGTGGCGCGGGCGTGCTCCGGACCATCTAGCAGGAACTCAGGGGACATGCGGCTACCGGGATCGGGCGAGGGCGCCTATGCTGCGGCGGGCGCGGCCACCCGTCCAGGGCGGTGACTGGCTATGGCGGGGATGGGAGCGGATGCGGGGCGGCGGCTCATGAATCGTCAGGATTGCCTGGAGCGCCTGCGCGAGGCGGCGGCCGCGGAAGGGCTCGCGTATCGCGGCGCCTTCGCGCCAAGGCCGACGGACAGCGTGCCGGACGCGCGTCCTGGCCAGCCAACCGGGACGTTGGCGCTGTTCGGGTTCGCCGGGCGGGACGGGTTCAGCCGTTTCGCCCAGTCACCGGAGTTTGCGGACGGCCTCCCGCATCCGCTGGATCGGTGGTCGCGCCGGGTTGTCGAAGCGTTGGCCGCCGACGCCGGGGGCAAGGCGCTTTTTCCGTTCGGCGGGCCTCCCTACCATCCCTTCCAGCGCTGGGCCGCGCGGGCGGAGGATGTCAGGCCTTCACCCCTCGGCCTTTTCATCCACCCCGTCTGGGGCCTTTGGCACAGCTATCGAGGCGCCGTCGCGCTTGTCGAACGCATCAAGGCTCCGCAACCGCTGCGGGCGGCGGCGTCCTCCTGCGACGTCTGCGCAGCCAAGCCCTGCCTGAGCGCCTGCCCGGTGGGCGCGTATTCAGAGGCCGGCTTCGCCGTCGATCGCTGCGCCGCTCACCTGGGGACGCCGGAGGGCCGCGCCTGCATGGAGGGGGGGTGTCTTGCGCGGCGGACGTGCCCCGTGGGGGCCCATCATGCGCACGATCCGCAGCATGCGGCCTTCACCATGCGGGCCTTCAAGGCGGCGCATCCCGCCTGAACGGAGTCTTGTGGCGCCCGCCACATCCAAGCGCTCCGCTCTGTCGTACTTCTTGTGGACAAAGTAAGGCGAAGTCGTTCAGGCGCCATTCATGCCGAAGGGGCACATTGCGCAGGGCGAGAACTTCGCTTCAACATACCCCTCTGCTCGGAAACCCATTCGGGCAGCGACTCAGGACATGCCATGAACGGCAAAGATTGGTGGCGCGGCGCCTCCATCTACCAGATTTATCCGCGCAGCTTCCTTGACACGAATGGTGACGGCGTTGGCGACCTGAAGGGCGCGACGCAGATGCTCGACCACGTCGCCTGGCTGGGGGTGGACGCGGTGTGGCTGTCGCCCTTCTACGTGTCGCCGATGCGGGACTTCGGCTACGACGTCTCCGACCACACGGCGGTCGACCCGCTGTTCGGGACCGGCGAGGATGCGGAGCGCTTCATCGCGCGGGCGCACGAACTCGGCCTCAAGGTGATGCTGGACTTCGTCGCCGGTCACACGTCCGACCAGCATCCGTGGTTCGTCAGCAGCCGCTCGCAGCGCGACGGCCCTCATGCGGACTGGTATCACTGGGCCGATCCGCAGCCGGACGGGACGCCTCCCAACAATTGGCTGTCGGTGTTCAGCGGCCCGGCCTGGGCCTGGGAGCCGCGCCGGCGGCAGTATTACCTGCATCACTTCCTGGCGCAGCAGCCCTCGCTCGACACGAGCAATCCTGCCGTGCAGGACGCGCTGCTCGGTATCGCGCGCTTCTGGCTCGATCGCGGCGTGGACGGCCTGCGCCTCGACGCCATTGACTTCCTGGCGCACGACCCACTGTTGCGCAGCAATCCCGCCTCGGGAATCGACCCGGACCAGGCGCCCGCCAAGCTGTTCGCCATGCAGAAGCATGACAACGACATGCTGCATCCCGGCCGCATGAACTTCCTGCAGCGCCTTCGAGAGGTTGCGGACGCCTATGGCGCGGTGCTGCTGGGCGAGGTCTCCAGCCAGCCGGGCGCCTTCGAGCGCATCGCCGAGTACACGGGGCCGGTCGGGCCGCTGCAAACGGCCTACACACTGGCCCCCATGCGCGGCGCTTTCGACCGCGCCGCGGCCGAGGGTTTTGCGCGGGAGGCGGCGCGCGCCGATTCATCGCCCTGCTGGGCCTTCAGCAACCATGACACGACGCGGGTGGCCTCGCGGTGGTGCCTGACCGAGGGACGCGTCGACCGGCGCAAGCTGGAGCTTGTGGCGGCGCTGCAGATGGCGCTTCGGGGGCAGGTCTGCGTGTACCAGGGCGAGGAGCTTGGGCTCACGGACGCCGAGCTGGATCTGGAGCACCTGCGCGACCCGTTCGGCATCGCGTACTGGCCCGAGTTCAAGGGCCGCGACGGGTCGCGGACGCCGATGCCCTGGCGTCCCGGAGACGCCGGGCTCGGGTTCACCGCGGGCAAGCCGTGGCTGCCTCTCGGCGACGGCCACGCGGCCCTGACCGTCGAGGCGCAGAAGGAAGACTGGCGCAGCTTCCTCAATCGCTTCCAGGACCTGCTGCAGTGGCGGCGCAACACGCCGGAGATCCGGCTGGGCGACCTCAGGCCGCTGGCGTTGCCGGAGCCCCTTGTCGGCTTCGAACGCAGCTATGAGGGGCGCCGCACCTTATGCGTGTTCAATCTCTCTGACGCCAGGGCCAGCCTGGACCTGCAGGACGGACGCGGGCCGATCGCGCTCGACGCGTGGGATTATCGGCTGCTCAGCGGCTCCGCCGCCATCGCCAAGCCTCGCGGGCGCCAGGCCGTCGCCTGAACGTCGCGTGGCGGACCCGTCAGGGGGACCGCCGCAGGCTCCTGGATGGAGGTTCGCCGTAGCGCTGCGCATAGAGCGCGCTGAACTTGCCGAGGTGATTGAAGCCTGCCTCGAACGCGGCTTCCGTCACCGTGGCGCAGCGGCCGGACAGGAGAAGTTCGCGGGCCAGCGCCAGCCGGCGCTGGCGGATGTAGTCGGCGGGGCCGTAGCCCGCCTCGCGCCGGAACAGGTCCTGCAGGAGCCGGAGGCTCACGCCCGAGGCCGCAGCCACATCGGCCAGCAACATGGGTTCGCCGAGCCTCTCGTGGATATAGTCCTTTGCGCGCCTCAGCGCGGGATGGCTGCCGCTGAGCGAGCGAGGAACGGGAGCGACAGCCGCGCCCAGTGCGGAGGCGGCGCGCAGGGTGAGATTTTCCTGCTGCACCTGCTCGTAGCGCGTCCGGAAGGGCCCCGGCGCCGGGCGAGGCTCTTCGAACACCTCCAGGGCCAACGCTCTCAGCTGTCGCATTCCCGGCAGATCCGTTCTCAGGGCCGCGACTCTGAGCGCAGTTGGAACGTCCGCGTCGACGTCGAGAAGCCGCAACGCTGCGGCCAGGCGCTCCCCGTCCAGTCGGACCACCAGTTCGCTGTAGCCCGCCGAGGGCGCAAACTGGGCGCGCTCCGCTACCGTGAAGCAGCCGGCGTCCTCGGCCCGAAAACGACGTGTCGCGCTCCCGCTGCTCAGGACCGTGCAGCCCCGCAAGGGGAAGAAGAGCACAGGTACGACCTGGCCCTCAATGTCGAAGACAGCGTCCGTCTCCCATGTTCGCGACAGGTGCGTCTGGAGCAGCGCCTGCGACCTGTAGCGCAGGCGGAAACCGGGGCTAAGGGCTGCGATGGCGCGAACGCGACTCGTGCGCATCCGCAACTGGTGAAGCGCCTCGTCGGGCGAGGCGTAATCCACATCCTGCGGGCTGACCTCGGGCGCCAGGGCTGGCGCCAGGTCCCATTCCGATCGCGTTTGGCCCGGCTTCGAGATCTCACGCTCCCCGCGATCCGTAGATCCACTTATGCTTGTCCCCAAGCCGTAACATTCTAAACACCGTAACGCTTCTCATCAACGCACGTCTTGCGCCTTCGGGATAGGATCTGCGCCTTCGGGATAGCAGCGACTCGCGCCGGACCGGCACATTGCGCACGTTGCCGGCGATCCGGCAGCGCCATCCAGCATGGGTCAGGAGCTCCCACCCGCGAGAGTGCTGGATGGTCCCGGCCATGGAGCCCGTCGGGCTTCGCGTCGCGGGCGTCGCGGCTTCCGGGCCGCGCGCCCGCGAGCGATCTTCGCAAAATAGCCAGGGGCTGCGGTCGCCGCACTGCGCGCCGCCGGCGTATCGCCCCTGCCTCGCGCGTAAACCTGGAAATCTTGCCAAGCTCCAGGACTCGGCGCCATCCTCCACTCCGGCGCGATTTGGCCGGGGCCTCCCATGCGAGGGCTCCGAGACCGCAAAGAGACGCCATCTGGGAGGACTATTCATGACCGCTCTCCGCGTGTCCGGCGTCGCGCTCGCCGGCCTTCTCCTGTCTTCCGTCGTCGCCTTCGCAGGTCCCAAGGTCGTGAACGGACCTGGAGCCGATCCGCAGTGCTTCAAGCCCTGGACCGAAAAGACCAAGTACCTGCAGTGGGACAAGAAGCCCGGGCCCTACCGGATCGCCGTGGTCAACGGGTTCGTCGGCAACACCTGGCGCATCCAGATGATCAAGACCGCCAAGGCCTACTCGGAGCAGCCTGGCGTCAAGGAGAACATCAAGGACTTCAAGGTCGTCTCGACCGGCACGGACGTCGCCGCCCAGCTCGGAGCCATCGAGGACTTCATCAACCAGGGCTATGACGCGATCATCACGCTCGCCGTGTCGCCCGAGGGCTTCGACCGCGTGATCCGGCTCGCCGACAAGAACAACGTCGTGATCGTGCCCTTCGACAACATCCTCGACACCGACAAGGTGATGCAGGTGAACGAGGACCAGAAGGAGATGGGCCGCATGTCGGCCAAGTGGCTCCTCGACAAGATGGGCAAGAAGGAAGGCAAGGTGCTCGAGGTGCGCGGCTTGCCCGGCAACTCGGTTGACCGCGATCGCCACCTCGGCTTCCGCGAGGTCATGGAGGCGCCCGGCAACAAGTTCCAGATCGTCGAGGTGGTCGGCAACTGGGACGACGGCACGGCGCAGAAGGCGACCGCCGACGCGATCGCGGTGCACGGCCACTTCGACGGCGTGTTCACGCAGGGCGGCTCGACGGGCTCCGTGCGCGCCATGATGGACGCCAAGCATCCCTTCGTGCCCATGGCGGGCGAGGGTGAGAATGGTTATCGCAAGCTGATCGCGCAGCATACCAAGGATGGTCTGCAAGGGTTGAGCTATGGTCAGTCCGCCGGTCTGGTCGCGATTGCGACGAAGGCGGCGATCTCGGCCCTCCAGGGCAATCCGATGCCACAGCTCATCTCGATCCCGATTCCGGTGGCGACTTCGGATACGCTGAAAGACGGAGTTAACTACTGGTCGAACCTGACCGATAACTTCTTCACTCCGAATGACTTCCCGCCGTGTGGGGTCACCATCACGGCCACGGAGATCATGGCCAAGGACGAGAAGAACACCCAGTAACTTGGCCGCGCGGCCGGGCCCCAAGCCCGGCCGCATTCGTTTCCGCAGTCACCCCGGAGCAGGGCCGGATGCCGGACCCGATCGCCGACCCCTTTCTCACCCTCTCCGGCGTGACGAAGCGCTATGGCGGCGTGCGCGCCCTGGAGGGCGTCGACTTCGCCTGCTCGCGTGGGAAGATCCACGCGATCCTGGGCGAGAACGGCGCGGGCAAGTCCACGCTGATCAAGATCATGTCCGGCGTCGTGGCGCCCGACGAGGGCGTGATGCGCGTCGAGCGGCGGGAGGTCAGCTTCGCCAGCCCGGCCGAGGCGAACGGCGCCGGGGTGGTGTGCATCTTCCAGGAGCTGTCGCTGCTGCCGGACCTCTCGGTCGCGGACAACATCTGCGTGTCCACCCCGCCGCGGCGGTTCGGGCTCATCGACAAGGGCGCGCAGCGGCGCCGGGCGGAGGAGCTGCTCGCAGCCATCGGGTGCGAGGACGTCAACCCTCGTTCCCGGGTGCGTGACCTGCCGCTCTCGCGGCGCCAGATGGTGGAGATCGCCAAGGCGCTCGGGAAAAACCCGAAGCTGCTCATCCTCGACGAGGCGACCTCGGCGCTCACCAGCGCTGACGTGGAGCGCGTCTACGACGTGCTGGGGCGGCTGCGCCGGCAGGATGTCGCGATCCTCTACATTTCCCATCGCATGCACGAGATCGAGGCGCTGGCCGACGTGGCGTCCGTGTTCCGCAACGGGCGGCACATCGAGACCTTCGCAAAGGGCGCGCGCAGCAACGCCGCCATCGTGCAGATGATGATCGGGCGCGAGATTTCCTCCCAGTACCCGCCCAAGCCGGAGCGGCCGCGGCCGGCGCCCATGCTGGAGGTGCGCGGCCTGAGCTGGGAGGGTCGTCTCCGCGACATCTCGCTCGACGTGGGCGCGGGCGAGATCGTGGGGCTGGGTGGCCTGGACGGGCAGGGGCAGAAGGAGCTGCTGCTCGCGCTGTTTGGCGTATTGCGCGGCGTGAAGGGCGAGATCCGGGTCGGCGGCAAGGCCGTTTCGCCGCGCTCGCCGGCGGACGCCAAGGCGGCCGACGTGGGGATTGCGCTGGTGCCGGAGGACCGCAAGACCGAAGGCCTGATGCTGCCCATGACGGTGGCCGAGAACCTCGCCGCCGCGTCCCTGGGGCGGTTCGCGTCAGGCCCGTTCATCGACAGGAAGGCCGAAGACATCGCGGTGGGCGAGGCCATCCGCGAGCTGCAGATCAAGGTTGGCTCGCCGGAGGACCCGGTCTGGACCCTCTCCGGCGGCAACCAGCAGAAGGTGGTGATCGCCAAGTGGCTGATGACGAAGCCGCGGGTGATCCTGCTCAACGACCCGACGCGCGGCATCGACGTGGGCACCAAGCAGGAGATTTACCGCCTGCTGCGGCGCATGGCGGACGAGGGCGCGGCGATCCTGTTCTATTCGACCGACTACGACGAGCTGATCGGCTGCTGCGACCGGGTCGCGATCCTTTACGACGGCGCGGTCGTGCGCGAGCTCGAGGGCGCCGCCATCACCGAAACCGCCATCGTGGCGAGCTCCCTCAACATCGACGCGGAGGCGCCGGCGCATGTCTGACCAGGTCCTGCCGGCGGACGCGGCGCCGGCCGCCCCGAGATCCGGGCGGCGACGGGGAGGGGACTGGCTTCTCGTCCTGCGCCAGAACGGTAGCCTCCTCTTCGCCATCGCCCTCTTCGCGCTGCTCTATCTCGGCTACCACCTCGCGCACCCCCGCGGGTTCACCACGCAGGTGCTGGTTCAGAACGCCAACGAGGCGTTCACGCTGGCGATGGTGGCCATGGCGCAGACCATCCCGGTTCTGCTGGGCGGGCTCGACCTGTCGGTCGGTGCAGTGATGACCATGGTGAACTGCATCGCCAGCCACCTGGTGATCGGCTCGCCGGGGCAGATCGCGCTCGGCATCCTGGCCTGCCTCGCCTCCGGCGCGCTGGCCGGCTTCGTGAACGGCTGCGTCGTCGTCTACGGGCGCATCCCGCCCATCATCGCCACGCTGGCCACGGCGGCCATCGCCATTGGCGTCGCGCTGCTGCTGCGGCCGACGCCGGGCGGCAAGCTGGACGAGGACCTCAACTGGGCCATGACCAACTCGGTGGCCGATTTCGCCGAGACCTTCGGGCTCGCGGACGGCGGCAAGGCGCCGTGGCTGGCGCCCGTGGCCTGGCTGCCGGTGCCGGTCGTGCTGCTCGTGCTGGTGGTCGTGCTGGTGTGGCTGCCGTTCCGACGCACCGTGACGGGGCGAACCATCTACGCCATCGGCTCGTCCGAGAGCGCCGCCTACATGTCCGGCTTGCCCCTGAACCGGGCCAAGATCGCGGCTTTCACACTGGCCGGGTTCTTCGCCGGGGTCGGCGGGCTCTTCCTCGCCATCCAGACCTCGTCCGGCAACGCGGACCTGCCGCAGGCCGGGGCCTATACGCTGAACTCGATCGCCTCCGTGGTGATCGGGGGGACCTCGCTGGTGGGCGGCTCGGGCGGGCCGGTGGGCTCCATCTTCGGCACGCTGGTGCTGCGGGTGATCTCGTTCGGCTTCCGGGTCTTCGACATTCCGCCGCTGCTACAGCCGCTGTTCGAGGGGCTGGTGCTGCTGGCCGCCGTGAGCTTGGGGGCCGCGCGGGCGCTCAGGGTACGAAACACGCTGGATCTCTTCCGATGACCGCTCTCCGGCTCGCCCTCAGGGCTGACGACCGCCCCATCCTGATCGCCGGGGCCTCCATCGTGCTGATCCTGCTGGCCGGGACGGCCTACACGATGGCGACCCAGGGGACGGCCACGCTGCTCTCGCCCAATTACCTGCTGCAGCAACTGCAGGTGGGCGCCTTCCTGGGCATCGTCTCCGCCGGGATGATGGTCGTTATCCTGCTCGGGCACATCGACCTCTCCGTCTCCTGGACCCTCACCGCGGCGGCCATGATGGCGACGGCGGTCGGCGGGCCCTGGGCGATCCCGGTCGGGGTCGGCGTCGGGCTCGCGGCGGGTCTCGCGAACGGGCTGGGCGTGGGTTACCTCCGGGTGCCGTCCATGATCTTCACGCTCGGCATGGACGCCGTGCTGCGCGGCCTCATGGTGGCGCACACGGGCGGCTTCGCCCCGCAGACGGCGGCGACCGATCTCATGCGGGCGCTGGGCGCGGAGCGGACGGCGGGCGTGCCCAATGCGCTGTTCGTCTGGGCCGCCGTGTCCGTGCTGATTGTGCTCGTCCTCAAGCGCACGGTGCTGGGGCGCGCCATCTACGCCATCGGCAACCGCGAGCAGGCCGCCTATCTGTCGGGCATGCCGACGCGTCGCGTGATCCTCGCGGCCTTCATGATCTCGGGAGCCTGCGCGGGCCTCGCGGGGGTGCTGCTCGCGGGCTATTCCACCAAGGCCTACCAGGGCATGGGCGTGCCCTACGTTCTGCCCGCCATCGCGGCCGTGGTGATCGGCGGCGCCAACATCCTGGGCGGCAGCGGGCGCTACGCCGGGACGGTGGTGGGCGTGGTGCTGATCGTGCTGCTGAACAGCGTGCTGTCGATCATGCAGATGCCGGAGGCCGGTCGACAGATCATCTACGGCGCCGTGATCATCGCCATGCTGCTCGCGTACCGGGGCGGGAAGCTGGCGCACACGTGAGGGGAGCGTCATCCCCGGCCGGAGCCGCGGAGCGGCGGAGGGGGAGTCGATCCAGGGCAGCGAGCGCCTTACCCCTGGATCCCCTTCCCGGCGCTTCGCGTCGCCGGGGATGGAGTCTCGATCTCAACCGGCTGCCTCATCCTGCGGCGCCGCTGCGCGACGACCCTCGGGTCGAGCCTGAGGGCAGGCTCCTCTTCCTCCATTGGAGGGTGGGCGACTGCGGCGCTAGTCCGGAACGACGGCGGTCGCCTCGATCTCCACCAGCGCAGCGGGCTCGACCAGGCGCACCACCTGAACGAGAGCCATGGCCGGGTAGTGCGGGCCCATGACGTCGCGGTAGGCGGCGCCGAGGGGCTTCAGATGGGCCAGGTAGGCGTCCATGTCGGTCACGTACCAGGTGAGGCGCACGAGGTGGCGCGGCTCGGCGCCGCCGCTCGCCAGAATGGCGCGGATGTTCTCCAGGGCCTGCCGGGCCTGGGCGACGATGCCCTCCGGGAAACGTTCGTCGGCGTCCCAGCCGACCACGCCGCCGGTGACCAGCAGGGCGCCGCGGGCCAGCATGCCGTTGGCGTAGCCGCGCGGGCGCGGCCAGCCCTCCGGCAGCAGCGGGCGGGGGAGGCCGGCTTCGGCCCGCGGAGGGCGCATCTCGTTCATGGCGGTCACGCGGAAAGGGACATGGGGGCTGCCTCGGACGGGGCGCCTTCGGCGAGGGCCTGGGCGCGCAGGGCGAAGCGCTGCAGCTTGCCTGTCTCGGTGCGGGGCAGCCTGTCCACGAACACGATCGAGCGCGGGTACTTGTAGGGCGCGATGTCGGCCTTCACGAACTCCTGCAACTCGCTCGCCATCACCGGGTTGGCGGCGGCGGGGTCGCGGAGCACCACATACGCGCGCACGACCATGCCGCGGTCGGGATCGGGCGCGCCGACCACGCCGCATTCGGCCACGGCCGGATGGGCGAGCAGCGACGCCTCCACCTCCGGTCCGGCGATGTTGTAGCCGGCGGAGATGATCATGTCGTCCGTACGGGCCTGGTAGACGAAGTAGCCGTCCTCCGTCTGCAGGAAGGTGTCGCCGGTGACGTTCCAGCCGTGCTGGACGTAGTTGCGTTGGCGCTCGTCAGCGAGATAGCGGCAGCCGGTGGGCCCGCGCACGGCGAGGCGGCCGGGCGTTCCGCGCGGGACCTCACGGCCCTCGTCGTCGACGATGCGGGCCTCGTAGCCGGGCACGACCGTGCCGGTGGAGCCGGCGCGGACCTTCTCGTAGGGCGCGCCGATGAAGATGTGCAGCATCTCGGTGGCGCCGATGCCATCCATCATGCTGACGCCGGTCGCCGTCTTCCAGGCCTCGAAGGTGGCGGCGGGCAGCGTCTCGCCGGCCGATACGCAGCGGCGCAGGCTGGAGATGTCGCGGCCAGTCAGCTTGCCGAGCAGGGCGCGGTAGGCGGTGGGGGCGGTGAAGCAGATCGTGGCGCGGAAGCGCTCGATCGCGGCCAGGAGGTCGTCCGGGGCCGCCTTCTCCAGGATCACCGCGGAGGCGCCGACGCGCAGGGGGAAGAGCACGAGGCCGCCGAGGCCGAAGGTGAAGGCCAGCGGCGGAGAGCCTATGAAGACGTCGTCCGCGGTAGGCTTCAGCACCTGGCGGCCATAGGCGTCGCAGATCGCCAGCAGGTCGCGGTGGTTGTGCATGGTGCCCTTGGGTTCGCCGGTGGTGCCGGAGGTGAAGCCGATGAGACAGCAATCCTCCGCGGCGGTATCCACGGCCTCGAAGTCCGGGGAGGCCTGGGCCATGAGGCTTTCCAGGGACCCCGGCGCGCCGTCGCCCCAGGTGACGATTCGCCGGAGGTCCGGCGCGAGCGCCTGGGCGGCCTGGAGGTCCGCCACGAGGCGGGCGTCGCACAGAGCGAGGCCGATTTTCGCCTTGGCGATGGGATAGGCCAGTTCCTTGGCCCGCAGCAGCGGCATGGTGGCGACGACGACGCCGCCTGCCTTCAGAATGGCGAGGTAGGCCGCCACCAGCATCGGCGCGTTGGCGGAGCGCAGCAGCACGCGGGCGCCCGGCACGAGGCCGAGGTCCTTCACCAGCACGTTGGCGATGCGGTTCACGCGCTCGGCGAGCTCGCCGTAGGACCAGGAGCCCACCAGGGCGTGGATGCAGGGCCGGTCGCCGTGGCCTTTCGCCACCCAGGAGTCGAGCAGCTCCGTCACGGCGTTCAGCCGCTCCGGGTATTGCAACTCCGGCAGGGTGAACAGGAAGTCCGGCTGCAGCTCCGCCCGGGGCAGGTTGTCCCGGGTGAACGTGTCGACATGCGCTGAACGAGCCATTGGGGGACCCTCGCTCCTGCTCAGAATGGGGACCGTCGGTAGGCAAACGAGGCCGTCATCTCCGGCCGGAGCGGCGAAGCCGCGGAGGGGAAGGGGAACCACGGGCCGCTTCGAGCCCCTTCCCCTCGATCCCCTTCCCGTCGCTGCGCGACCCCGGGGATGACGGCGCACTCACGACGTGTGCTTCGATCCGTCATGGCCCAGTCCTGCCGTGGTTCGCCGCGCGCGCCTTCAGGATCTCGCGGGCGATGATGAGTTTCTGCACCTCGGTGGCGCCTTCGTAGATGCGCAGCGCCCTGATCTCGCGGTAGAGCCGCTCCACGATGGAGCCCGACTTCACGCCGAGCCCGCCAAACAGCTGGACGGCCTTGTCGATCACCGACTGGGCGTTCTCGGTAGCCGTCATCTTGGCCATGGCGGCTTCGCGGGTGATGCGGGCGGCGCCCTGATCCCGGGTCCAGGCGGCGCGGTAGACCAGGAGGGCGGCGGCGTCGACGTCGGTCGCCATCTCGGCCAGGGCGGCCTGGGCGAGCGGCAGGTCGCCCATGGGGGCGCCGAACAGCTTGCGCGTGAGCGCCCTGTCGAGCGCTTCGTCGAGGGCGCGGCGGGCGAAGCCCAGGGCGGCGGCGCCGACCGTCGAGCGGAACACATCGAGCGTCGCCATGGCGACCTTGAAGCCCTCGCCGGGGCCGCCGAGGCGGTTGGAGACGGGCACGCGGCAGCCTTCGAAGGACAAGCGCGCCAAAGGGTGGGGCGAAATTACGTCGATGCGCTCGGCGATCCGCAGGCCGGGCGTGTCCGCCGGCACGATAAAGGCGCTGATGCCCCTCGCGCCCGGCGCCTCGCCGGTGCGAGCGAAGACCACGTAGACATCCGCGATACCGCCGTTGGAGACCCAAGTCTTCTCGCCGTCGAGGCGGACGTGGTCAGGTCCGTCCGGCGCCGCCGCGCAGGCCATGGCGGCGACGTCCGAGCCGGCCTCCGTTTCGGACAGGGCGAAGGCCGGCAAGGCGCGACCGGCGGCGACCTCGGGCAGCCAGCGTCGCTTCTGCTCCTCCGTCCCGAACAGGACAATGGGGCCCGAGCCCAGGCCCTGCATAGCGAAGGCGAAGTCCGCCAGGCCATCGTGCCAGGCCAGCGTCTCGCGGGAGAGGCACAGCGTGCGCAGGTCATAGCCGCCGCCCTCGCCACCGAATGCGGCGGGCGCAACGGCTTTCAACCAGCCGGCCCGGCCGAGTTCGGCCACGAGCCTGCGGCAGGAGCCGTCCACGTCGTGGTGGTCGACCAGCGAGGGCAGGGCGTCGCGGGCCCAGGCGTCGAGGGCGCCGGCCCGCTCCCCGTGGCTGGGCTCGAAGAAGGGCCAGGCGAGGGCGGAGCGGTCGGGCATGTCAGTCGCCCTCGAAGACGGGTTTCTGCCTGGCGGCGAAGGCCCGGTAGGCGCGGCCGAAGTCCTCCGTCTGCATGCACAGCGCCTGGGCCACGGCTTCCGCCTCGACGGCGTCGTCGACGCTCATGGCCCACTCCATGTGAAGCATGCGCTTGGTCATCGCGTGGGCGAAGGTCGGACCGGCGGCGATCTCGTCCGCCATGGCGAGGGCGTCGGCCAGCACCGACTCAGGCGCGCAGAGGCGGTTGAAGAATCCCCAGCGCTCGGCCTCCTCGCCGGGCAGGGCGCGGCCCGTGTAGAGCAGCTCGGAGGCGCGACCCTGGCCGATGATGCGGGGCAGGATGGCGCAGGCGCCCATGTCGCAGCCGGCGAGGCCGACGCGGTTGAACAGGAAGGCCACCTTGGCGCGCGCCGTGCCGAAGCGCAGGTCAGACGCCATCGCGACAATGGCGCCGGCGCCGGCGCAGACGCCGTCGATCGCGGCCACGATGGGCTGCGGGCAGGCGCGCATGGCCTTCACCAGCTCGCCGGTCATGCGGGTGAACCTGAGCAGGCCGACCGTGTCCATGGCGATCAGCGGGCCGATGATCTCGTGCACGTCCCCGCCGGAGGAGAAGTTACCGCCCGCGCCGGTCACAACCATAGCCTTGACCGCCTCATCCCGGGCGAGCACCCGGAACAGGTCGCAGAGTTCCGCATAGGATTCAAAGGTCAGCGGGTTCTTCTTCTCAGGGCAATTCAAGGTGACGACGGCCGTCTTTCCCCTGACCTCGAAGCCGAAGTTGCGAGCCGCGTAGCCGCTCAGCGGCAGGGTCACAGGGTTGGCGCTCATCGGGCGGTCTCCTCGGCAAGGCCGGCGCGCACGGAGGCCTTCGCCTTGGCGAGCAGACGCATGAGATCGTTGATGTCGGTCTCGCCGAGGCCGGCGAAGAGGCGGGCCAGCCAATCCGCGTGCTCGGCCGCCATGGCGCGGAACTCGGCTCGTCCCTTCGAGGTCAGGCTGATGACCTGAACGCGCCGGTCGTGCTCCGCGGTGCGGCGGTCGAGGTCGCCGGAGGCGAGCAGCTTGTCGACGATGTGGGTGACATTGCCGTTGGACACCATCATGCGCCTGGACACGTCGGAGAGCGTCATGCCCTCGGGCGCGCGGTCGAGCTGGGCCATCAGGTCGAAGCGCGGCAGGGTGATGTCGAAGCGCTCGCGCAGCTTGGAGCGGATTTCGCCCTCGATGAGGTTGGCGCAGGTGAGTAGGCGAAGCCAGAGCCTCACCTCCGCCTCGTGGGCCGAGGGTTCTTCCAGCGCCTTGGTTTCCGCATCGAGCATCATGCGTCAGGCCTTTCAGGCGATCGTCTCGCCGCCGTCCACCACGATGGCTTGGCCGGTCACCGCCGCGGCGGCGTCCGAGACCAGCCACAGCACGGCGGCGGCGACCTCGTCGGGCTGCACGAGGCGGCCCATGGGCTTGCTGTTCTTGAACTCGGCCAGCATGTCGGCCGCCTCGCGGCCGAGCTTGGCAGCGCGCTGCTGCACCCCGCCGAGCACGAGCTCGGTTTCCGTGAAGCCGGGGCAGATGGCGTTGATCGTCACGCCCGTGCGGGCGTGCTCCAGCGCCAGGCAGCGGGTGAGCCCCAGCATGGCGTGCTTGGCGCTCCCATAGGCGCTCATGAAGGCGTAGCCCTTCAGGGCGGCCGTGGAGGCGATGTTGACGATGCGGCCGCGGCCGGTGGCGAGCATGCCGGGCAGGACGAGACGGACGGCCTCGGCGGGCGCCGCCACGTGCTGGGTCAGCATAGAGGCGAGGGCTGCCCCGTCGTCCTTCAGGAACGGGCCGGATGCCGCTGAACCGGCGTTGTTGACCAGGATGTCGACCTGACCGTCCGAGAGGACGTGCTCGAGCGCGCGCCGCAGGGCCGGGCCGTCGGTGATGTCGGCTGCACGTGCGGCGCTGGCGTCCCCAGCGTGGACGGCTTCGTCCAGCGAGACCTGGGAGCGGCCGAGAATGATCGTCTCAGCCCCCGCCCGAGTCAGCGCGCGGGCGATCGCCCGGCCGATGCCGCGGCTGCCGCCGGTGACGATCGCTCTGCGTCCGCTGCAGTCGCCCATAGGGATCCCCGCGCCAGATGTTTTAAGCTTAAAGCTATTGCGGGGCTGAGCGCAAGGCCGTGCGTGATGGCGGGAGTTGGATGAGCCTCAACCGTGATTGCGAGCGCAGCGCAGCAATTCACGGGCAGGCACCGCCTGGAGAGGCTCACGCACAGCGGCTCTGGATTGCTTTGTCGCTGCGCGCCTCGCAATGACGAGGAGGATATTTGAACCCTAAAATAATTTGCGCAGATCATTGGGGCGTGCCAACACTTAGGGCTGGAGCCCGGCAGGGCGGCCGTCCTAGCATGGCGCCCGAAAAAGGGGAGGGGTTGTGCAATGAGGCGTATCGCTCAAACAGTTTCGCTCGCCGCCAGCGTGGTTGCGCTGTCCGCGGCTGGCGCTTGGGCGCAGGAGCCGTTGAAGATCGGCCTGGTCACGGTGCTCACCGGCCCGCAGGCCGCGTTGGGGCAGCAGGTTCGGGACGGTTTCCAGCTCGCGATCAAGGATTTCGGCGGCAAGATGGGCGGCCGGCCGGTCGAGGTGGTGATCGTCGACGACGAACTGAAGCCGGACGTGGCCGTGTCCAAGGTCCGCACGCTGCTCGAGCGCGACAAGGTGGACTTCGTTGTCGGACCGGTGTTCTCCAACATCCTGCAGGCGATCTTCAAGCCGGTCACCGACAGCGGCACGATCCTGATCTCGCCCAACGCCGGCACGTCCAACTTCGCCGGCAAGCAGTGCAACGAGAACTTCTTCGTCTCGTCCTACCAGAACGACCAGCCGCACGAGGTCATGGGCAAGTACGCCCAGGACAAGGGCTACAAGCGCGCCTACCTGATGGCCCCCAACTACCAGGCCGGCAAGGATTCGCTGGCGGGCTTCAAGAAGCACTTCAAGGGCGAGATCGTCGACGAAGCCTACATCCCGCTCGGCCAGCTCGACTTCTCCTCCGAGCTCGCGAAGATTGCGGCCGCCAAGCCGGACGTGTTCTTCGCGTTCATGCCGGGCGGCATGGGGGTGAACCTCGTGAAGCAGTTCCGACAGGCGGGGCTCGCCGACAAGCTGCCGTTCTTCTCCGCCTTCACGGTGGACGAATCCACGCTGCCGGCCCAGCAGGACGCGGCGCTCGGCTTCTACGGCGGCATGACCTGGGCGCCGAACCTCGACAACCCGCAGAACAAGAAGTTCGTGCAGGAGTACGAGGCGGCCTACAACGCGGTGCCGGCTTCCTACGCGATGCAGGCCTATGACGCGGCCCAGATCATCAACAGCGCGCTGAAGGCCACGAACGGGAACACCGCCGACAAGGCGGCGCTGCGGGCGGCGATCAAGAAGGCCGATTTCCAGTCCCTGCGCGGCAAGTTCAAGTTCAACACCAACGGCTATCCCATCCAGGACTTCTACGTCGTGAAGGTCGCCAAGCGGCCGGACGGCAAGTTCCAGACGGAGATCGCCGAGAAGGTGTTCACGGACTACGGCGACACCCACGCGGCCGATTGCCCGCTGAAGTGACGGACGTTTGGCGTCCGTCATCCCCGGCCGGAGCGCCGCAGGCGCGGAGGGGGAGGGGATCCAGGGCGTCCGCGCTCTGCCCCTGGATCCCCTTCCCGGCGCTTCGCGCCGCCGGGGATGACGCGCCGTTAGGCCTGGATCATCGGGCCCGCCGCGTTGTGCTTCAGTCGTCATGGCCGGGCCTGTCCCGGCCATCCACGCGGGCGCCCCGGACGTGGATCCCCGGGACAAGCCCGGGGATGGCGGTTGAGAGTTCGCACCCAACCAAAGACCCGCATTTCGCGAGCGAGCACAGTTCTCGATGTCCATCACCCTCCTCACCATCCAGGTCCTGAACGGGCTCCAGCTCGGGCTGCTGCTGTTCCTGGTGGCGGCGGGGCTGACGCTGGTGTTCGGGGTGATGGACTTCATCAATCTCGCCCATGGCGTGCAGTACATGGTGGGCGCGTATCTGGCGGCTGCGCTGATCGCCTATACGGGCAGCTTCGCCCTCGGTCTCGTGCTGGCGCTCGTGGGCGCGCTGGCGATCGGGCTGGCGATGGAGGGGCTTATCTTCCGCCACCTCTACGCGCGCAGCCACCTGGACCAGGTGCTGGCGACCTTCGGGCTGATCCTCGTCCTCAACGAAACGGTGAAGATGATCTGGGGCGCGGCGCCGATCAGCGTGGCGGTGCCGGAGGCGCTGCAGGGCGCCGTGGCCATGGGCGAGGGCGTGCTCTACCCCGTGTACCGCTTCGCGATCATCCTGGCCGCGCTGGCGGTGGCGGGGCTGCTCTGGCTCCTCATCGAGAAGACCCGCATCGGCATGCTGGTGCGGGCAGGCGCCTCCAATGCGCCCATTGTCTCGGCGCTGGGCGTCGACATCAACCGGCTGTTCATGATCGTGTTCGCCTTCGGGGCCATGCTGGCCGGATTCGCCGGGGCGATGGCGGCGCCGATTCTCTCCGTCGAGCCCGGCATGGGCGACAGCGTGCTGATCCTGGCGTTCGTGGTGATCGTGATCGGCGGAATCGGCTCCATCCGCGGCGCCTTCGCGGCGGCGCTGATCGTGGGCCTGTTGGACACGCTGGGGCGGTCGTACTCCGTGGACCTCCTGCGTCTGTTCCTGCCCCCCGCGGCGGCTCGGGGCGTGGCGGGCGGGCTGTCCTCGGCGTTCATCTACATCCTCATGGCGGTCGTGCTGTTCTTCCGGCCCGAGGGGCTCATGCCGGCGCGGGGGCGCACATGAGCGCGGAAGCGACCGGCGCGGGCGCCGCGCCCCCGGCGCCGCGGCGCGCGTTGGCCCTGGACGGGGTCTCGCCGCTGGTGCTGCTGGCGCTGTTCGGGCTATTTCCGCTGGTCGCGATCGCCACGGGGCAGACCTACTGGCTGTCCCTGGTGAACCGCATCGTCATCATGGCGATCGCGGCGCTGTCGCTGGACCTTATCCTGGGCGTCGGCGGGCTGGTCAGCTTCGGCCACGCGGCTTTCGTTGGCATCGGGGCCTATACGGCCGGCATCATGGTGGACGGCGGTCGAGGGGACCTGCTGCTCGTCCTGCCCGTCGCGTTGGCGCTGGCGGCGGCCTTCGGCGCCTTCACGGGCGCAGCCTCGCTGCGCACCAAGGGCGTGGCCTTCATCATGATCACGCTGGCCTTCGGGCAGATGGCGTTCTTCTTCTCGCAGGCGCTCTACGCCTATGGTGGCGACGACGGGCTGACGCTGTTCGAGCGCTCAACCGTGGCAGGCTTCCCGGTGCTGGAGAACAAGGTCGCGTTCTTCTATGTGTCGCTTGGGTTCCTCGCGGCCGCCTACACGCTGGTGCGGGCCATCGTGGGCTCGCGCTTTGGCAGGGCGCTCCAAGGAGCTCGCGACAACCCGGTGCGGGTCGCCTCCTTCGGCTTCGACGTGTTCCGCATCCGGCTCGCGGCCTACGTGATGTCCGGCATGCTGGCCTCAGTGGCGGGAGTGCTGCTGGCCAACCAGGCGGAGTTCGTGAGCCCGGCCTACATGGCCTGGCAGCGCTCGGGCGAGTTGATCTTCATGATCATCATCGGCGGGCTGGGCTCGCTGTGGGGCGCGGTGCTGGGCGCAGCGGCCTTCCTGCTGCTGGAGGAAGCGCTGTCGGGCTTTTCCGAGCACTGGAAGCTCGCTTTCGGCGTCCTGATCGTCCTCTTCGTGCTGTTCACGCGCGGCGGCCTCGCCGACCTCTTGCGCCGCTTGACCAGTCGGGGAGGCGCCCGTGGCTGAGCCGATCGTCCGCATCGACGGGTTGCGCAAGTCCTTCGGGGCGCTGGCCGTCACCAACGACGTCGCCCTGGACGTCATGCCCGGCGAGTTGCATGCGCTGATCGGGCCGAATGGCGCAGGGAAAACCACGCTGATCCACCAGATCGCGGGCACGCTGCGGCCGGACGCCGGGCGCGTGCTGATCGACGGGGCCGACCTTACAGGCGCGCCGCCTGCGGCGCGGGCCCGGGCCGGGCTGGCGCGGACGTTCCAGATCACGTCCATCATCCCCTCGCTCGACGCGCTCGGGAACGTCGCGCTCGCGGCGCAAGCGCGGGCGAAGCGGCCGCTGCGGCTGTTCGGCCGGGTTGCGGCGGATGAGGCGCTCAACGGCGAGGCTCGGGCGGCGCTGGCCGCGGTGGGGCTGTCCACCCGTGCGGCGGTTCCGGCGGGCCGCCTGTCCCATGGCGAGAAGCGGGCGCTGGAGATCGCCATGGCGCTCGCGATGGGGCCGAAGGTCCTGCTGCTGGACGAACCCATGGCGGGCGTCGGCCGGGAGGAATCCGGCCGCATCGTCGAGCTGCTGCGCTCGCTGAAAGGGCGCTACGCGCTGCTGCTGGTGGAGCACGACATGGAGGCGGTGTTCTCCCTGGCCGACCGCATCAGCGTGCTGGTCTACGGCGAAGTCATCGCCAGCGGGACGCCGCAGGCGATCCGGTCGGACCCGGCCGTGCGTGCGGCATATCTGGGCGACGAGGCGGCCTGATGCTGGAAGTCCGCAACCTCCAGGCCGGCTACGGCGACGCCCAGGTGCTGTTCGGGGTCGACCTCACGGTCGGCCCGGGCGAAGTGGTGACGCTGCTCGGCCGCAACGGCATGGGCAAGACCACGACCGTGATGACCGTGATGGGCCTCATCAAGGCCCGGGGCGGCATGGTGCGCTTCGACGGCAGGGACCTGACGGCCGCGCCGCCATTCCGGCGGGCGCAGGCGGGACTCGGGCTCGTGCCAGAGGGCCGGCAGGTGTTCCCGACCCTCACGGTGGAAGAGAACCTCGTCGCCACGGCCGCCGATCGGTTCGGCAAGGCGCGGTGGTCGCTGGCGCGGGTCTACGCGTTCATGCCGCGCCTGCAGGAGCGCAGGGGCAACCGGGGCAACGAGCTCTCGGGCGGCGAGCAGCAGATGCTGGCGATCGGCCGTGCGCTGATGACAAATCCGAAGCTCATCATCCTGGACGAGGCCACCGAGGGGCTTGCGCCAATCATCCGGCAGGAGATCTGGACCTGCCTCGCAGCGCTGAAGGCCGAGGGGGAGGCCATCCTGGTGATCGACAAGCACGTCGACGCGCTGGCCCGCATCGCAGACCGACACGTGGTTCTTGAGAAGGGCCAAGTGGTCTGGTCCGGCGCCAACGCGGCGCTGCTGGCCGACGCCAGCGTGAAGGATCGTTATCTGCACCTCTGAAAACCCGAAGGGAGGGGACCCATGAAGCCGATGACCGCGGGCGTGACGCCGGCCGGGCAAGGGATGGACGGCATCGTCTGGAACATCCTGGGCCAGACCTATGTGCCCAAGCACCTGACCGAGAGCTCGTTCTCCTGGCACGCGACATTCCCGCCCGGGACCTTCGTGCCGCCGCACATCCATCCGACCCAGGACGAGTTCATCTACGTGCTCGAGGGCCGCTTCGACCTCGTGCTTGACGGCCAGGAGATGTCGGCGACGGCCGGCGACCTGATCCGCCTGCCGATGGGCATCCCGCACGGGATCTTCAACAAGTCGGACGGGGTCAACAAGTGCCTGTTCTGGGTGTCGCCCACTCGCCGGCTGTTCGACCTGTTCTGGGGCATCCACTCCATGGCCGATCAGAACCCGGCCGACGTGGTGGCGCTCTCCGCCAAGCACGAGGTGGACTTCCTGCCGCCTCCTCCCGAGGGGGCGTGAGGGTTGCCTCTCCCTCTCCCCGCGATGCCGGAGAGGGTCGGGATGAGGGCTGGTCCCATTTGGATCGATCTCGCCGCGCCTATCTCGCCGTCATCCCCGGCGGCGCGAAGCGCCGGGAAGGGGATCCAGGGCTGCTGTGCGAACCCCCTGGATCCCCTTCCCGACCTGCTGCGCAGGTCGCCGGGGATGACGGTGGAATGCACGTGGCCAGGGGCTCTGCGCCCTGAGGCCCTCAACCCTTAAAGGGGAGAGGGGTCTAGCCCGCCTTGCGGTTGAGCTGCTGCAGGGCGAAGCCGGCCGCGCCGGCGTAGCTCTTCACGATGGCCTCGCGCCGCGCGTAGTTCAGGACGCGCTCCACGTCGTCGAAGCCGTTGGGGGCGAGCGCCTCGACGGCGTCAATGACGCGCTCGGGGCCGCCCTGGCGGTTGATGGCGACGATCTCGGCCGTCTTGGGCAGGCGCTCGGCCTCGTACATCGCCAGGCCATGGCGCGGGTGCTCCGCTTTCGCGAGACAATCGGCCAGGCAGCGGGCGTCCAGGATGGCCTGGCTCGCGCCGTTGGAGCCCACCGGGTACATGGGGTGCGCGGCGTCGCCCAGCAGGGACACGCGGCCGTGCGTCCAGCGGGGCAGGGGGTCGCGGTCGCACATGGGGTATTCCCAGAACTGCGGCGTCGCCTTGACCAACCCTTCCACATCCACGCCCGGCACAGTGAAGCGGCGGGCGAAGGGCAGCACGTCCTCCAGGCGCCCCTGGGTGGACCACGTCTCCTTCGGCGGCGGCCGGTCCGGGTCGCCCAGGCGCACGTTCACCACCCAGTTGGTGAGGCGCGTATCCGGGCGCTCGCCCCTCCCGATGGGGTAGAGCACCAGCTTGGCCTGCATGCCGCCGGCGATGATCATGCTCTCGCCGTCGAGGAACTGCGGCCAGTCGATCGCGCCGCGCCACATGCGGACGCCCTGCCACTTGGGCGAGCCCTGGTTCGGGAAATAGCGGGCGCGCACGACCGAGTGGATGCCGTCGGCGCCCACCAGCACGTCGCCGCGGATCGTCTCGCCGTCCGCGCCGTAGCGGCTGTCAGCGAAGTGGGCAGTGACCCCGCCCTCGTCCTCGATGAAGCCGAGCAGGCGGCGCCCGGTGCGCACGGCGTCCGGGCCAAGGCGCTCGACCACGGCGTCGGCGATGACCTTCTGCAACCGCCCGCGGTGGATGGAGAACTGCGGGACCTTGAACCCGGCATAGGTCCCGCGCGGCTCTCGCCATACGGTCTGGCCGTAGCGGTTCATGTAGATCAATTCGCGGGTGCGGACGCCGACAGAGTCCAGCGCAGGCAGCAGGCCCAGCTGCTCGAGCTCGGCGATGGCGTGCGGCAGCGTGTTGATGCCGACGCCCACCTCGCGAATGGCCGAAGACTGCTCGAAGACGGTCGCCTTGATCCCGCGGCGGTGGAGCATCAGCGCCGCCGTGAGCCCGCCGATCCCGCCCCCTACGATGATGACGTGCATGCGAAAATTTCCCCCCCCCGGTTCCCGCCATCAAACGATCATTCCGCCGCGTCGCGCAACGGGCTCCCGTCGGTTTGCTGAACGCGATGGGACTTTGGCTTGGCCTTAAGCTTCAGGTCCACGAGGTCCGCCTTTTCGCGTGGCGTGTTGCGCTTCAGCTGTTCCCAGCCCGGGCGGTAGGGGTTGGGCGCGAAGGCGTCGGCGCCGTACCAGGCGGCCGCGCGCAGGGCGAAGGCGGGATCGGCCAGGTGCGGGCGGCCGAAGGCCACGAGGTCGGCGCGGCCGGCGGCCAGGATGGTGTTGGCCTGGTCGACGCTGGTGATGTTCCCGACCGCCATGGTGGCCACGCGCGCCTCGTTGCGGATCTGCTCGGCGAAGGGCGTCTGGAACATGCGGCCGTAGAAGGGGCGTGAAGCCGGGGAGGTCTGGCCGGTGGAGACGTCCACCAGGTCCGCGCCCGCCTGGGCGAAGGCTTCGGCGATGGCGACGGCGTCGTCGCCCGTGATCCCGCCCTCGATCCAGTCGGTGGCTGAGATGCGCACCGACATGGGCTTTCCGGCCGGCCAGGCTTCCCGCATCGCCGCGAACACCTCGAGCGGGTAGCGCAACCGGTTCTCCAGAGAGCCGCCATACTCATCGGTGCGCTGGTTGGTGACTGGGGACAGGAAGCTCGCCAGCAGGTAGCCGTGGGCGGCGTGGAGCTCAAGCATGTCGAAGCCGCAGGCCTCGCCGCGGCGGACCGCCGCGACGAACTGGTCGCGGACCTGGTCCATGTCGGCCCGGTCCATGGCCTTGGGCGTCCGGCTCTCGGGGTAATAGGGCAGGGGCGAGGGGGCCACGATGTCCCAGCCGCCGTCGGGCAGGGGCCTGTCCATGGCCTCCCACATCAGCCTCGTGCCGCCCTTGCGGCCGGCGTGGCCGAGCTGGAGGCAGACCTTCGCCGCCGAATGGGCATGGACGAAATCGACGATGCGGGTCCATGCGGCCTGCTGGGCGTCGTTCCACAAACCGGCGCAACCGGGGGTGATGCGCGCCTCCGGGGCCACGCAGGTCATCTCGGTGAAGATCAGGCCCGCCCCGCCCATGGCGCGCGAACCGTAGTGGACGAGGTGGAAGTCCCCGGGCAGGCCCTCCTGCGCGCTGTACATGCACATGGGGGACATCACGAGCCGGTTCGGAATCGTGAGCTCGCGGAGCCTGAAGGGCTGGAAGGCCGGGGCAACCGGCTCCGCCACGTTTACGGGCGTTCCGCTGCGGGCAAGGTTGGCGGCGAAGCTGCGGTCGACCGCGCGCACGAATTCGGGCGCCCGGAGCTCCAGGTTGTCGTAGGTGATCGACTTGGCGCGCGTCATGAGCCCGAAGGCGAACTGCACCGGGTCCATGTCGAGGAAGCGCTTCACGTGCTCGAACCACACGAGGCTGACGTCGGCGGCGTGCTGGGTCTTCTCGACCTCCTCGCGCCGGCCCGTCTCGAAGCGGCGGAGGGCCGGGGCGACCGCGCCGCGCTCGGCCAAGAGAGCCCGGTGGAGCGCGATCGAGTCCTCCATGGCGAGTTTGGTGCCGGAGCCGATGGAGAAGTGTGCGGTCGCCTTGGCGTCGCCGAGCAGGACGACGCGGTCGTCCATCGTCCAGCGGTCGTTGCGGATCATGGGGAATTGCCGCCACATCGACCGGTTGGCGATCAGCGGATGGCCCTGGAGCTCCTCGGCGAAGACGCGCTCCATGAAGGCGACGCTCTCGGCCTCGGTCAGGGCGCCGAGGCCCGCCTTGGCGAAGGTCTCCGGGTCTGTCTCCAGGACCCAGGTCGAGCGGTCGGCCTCGTACTGGTAGCAATGGGCGATGAAGACGCCCCACTCAGTCTCCTTGAAGAAGAACGAGAAGGCGTCGAAGGGGCGGGTCGAGCCCATCCAGGCGAAGCGGTTGGGCCGCAGGTCCACCTGCGTGCCGAAGTGGTCGCGATGCTGCTCGCGGAAGCGCGAGTTCACGCCGTCGGCCACCACCACGAGGTCGGCCTCGTCCGGGCCAGGGATCGCCTCGAGCTCCTGGCCGAAGCGGAGCGTGACGCCGAGCGCCCGGGCCCGCTCCTGCAGCAGCATCAGGAGGGTGCGGCGCGAGCAGCCGCAGAAGCCGTTGCCGCCGATGCGGTGCGTCTCGCCGCGGATATGGATGGCGATGTCGTCCCAATAGGCGAAGGCGTTCGTGATGGCCGCGTAGCTCTCCCGGTCGGCCTTCTCGAAATTGTCGAGCGTCTGGTCGGAGAACACGACGCCGAAGCCGAAGGTGTCGTCGGCGCGGTTGCGCTCGCTCACCGTAATCGCGGCCTGCGGGAAGGACTTGGCGGCCAGGATGGCGAAATAGAGCCCCGCGGGCCCGCCGCCGATGATGCTGATGCGCATGGTCCGCCTCCCGTCGCTGCTGCGACGGCCGGGGCGGACCCTTGGCGCGGTCCGCGCCGGGCCGCAAGATGATTTAAGCTTAAAATATTTTCGGGAGCAAGGCGGCTTTCGAACGCGTCGAGGGAAGCCGGTCGTGCCTCGCCGTCATCCCCGGCCGGAGCGGCGCAGCCGCGGAGGGGAAGGGGATCCAGGGCTGCAGAGCGCACCTGTGGATCTCCTTCCCGCGCCTGCGGCGCGCCGGGGATGACGGCCCCCGATTCAGCTCGTTATTGGGAGTACAGCGGCGAGCCATAAGGGAGCGCGCCCCTGGATTGCTTCGCTTCGCTCGCAAGCATGGTTGCGTGCTAGGCTGGCGCTCCGATCCCCTCCAAAACAGGACCGCACGTCGTGGCCGAGAAACGCTATCACAAGGACCGCCTGGGCAACCGCAAGCTCGCGCCCGAGACGCTGATGCTGGGCTACGGCTTCGACCCGGCGCTCTCCGAAGGCGCGGTGAAGCCGCCGGTGTTCCTGACGTCCACCTTCGTGTTCAAGTCGGCGGAGCACGGCAAGGAGTTCTTCGACTACGTCTCGGGCCGCAAGACTCTGCCGGCGGGGGAAACAGCGGGACTGGTCTATTCGCGCTTCAACCATCCCAACGCCGAGATCGTGGAGGACCGCCTCGCGGTGTTCGAAGGGACGGAAAAGGCGCTGCTGTTCTCCTCGGGCATGTCGGCGATCTCGACCGCCATCCTGGCCTACGCCCGGCCGGGCGACGTGATCCTCCACTCGCAGCCGCTCTATGGCGGCACGGAGACGCTGATCACCAAGACGCTGGCCAACTTCGGCATGAAGGCCGCGCCGCTCGGCGACGGGGTGGACGAGGCCGGCATGATGCAGGCCGCCGAAGCCGCCATGGCGCAGGGGCGCGTGCCGCTGATCTTCATCGAGACGCCGTCCAACCCGATGAACAGCCTGGTCGACGTCGCGGCCGTCCGACGGGTGGCGGAGGCGATCGGACAGAAGCAGGGCCAGCGGCCGCTGATCGCGTGCGACAACACGATGTTGGGGCCGGTTTTTCAGAAACCGATTCAGCAGGGCGCGGACCTGTCGCTCTACTCGCTGACGAAATACGTGGGCGGCCACTCCGACCTGATCGCCGGCGCGGCGCTGGGCGCGGAGGAGCACATCCGCCCGATCCGGCTGCTGCGCTCCGCCATCGGCACGCAGCTCGACCCGCACTCGTGCTGGATGCTGGGGCGCTCGCTGGAGACGCTGGTGCTGCGCATGCGGGCGGCCAGCCAGAACGCGAAGGCGGTGGCCGAATACCTCGCGGGCCACCCGGCCGTGAGCGCGGTGTATTTCCTGGGCTTCCTGCCCGAGGGCTCGCCGGCCCGGCGCACCTATGACGCCCAGTGCCTGGCGCCCGGCTCGACCTTCTCCTTCGACGTCAAGGGCGGTGAGGCGGAGGCATTCAAGGTGCTCAACGCCCTGCAGATCGTGAAGCTCGCGGTGAGCCTGGGCGGGACCGAGTCGCTCGCCTGCCACCCGGCCTCCACGACCCATTCCGGCGTGCCCAAGGAGGTCCGCGACCGCCTCGGCGTGAGCGACGCGACGATCCGGGTGTCCATCGGGGTGGAGAACCCGGACGACCTCATTGCCGACCTCGCGCAGGCGCTGGAGACGATCGCGGCCTGAACTCAACCAAGCCGGCCAGGCGACTGGCCGGCGTTCCCACCGGCCGGAGCGGCGTAGCCGCGCAGGGGAAGGGGATCCAGGGGCGGCGCGCGCGAGGCTGCGCAGGCCTGCCTAGCTCCCCTGCTCAGGGCAGTCCCAAACGCCTGGATCCCCTTCCCGGCGCTTCGCGCCGCCGGGGATGACGGCGGAGATACGACGCGCAGGCAAAAGCAGTCGCCCCCCATCGCCACTGTTGCCCGGCGGACTCACCCCTGGGGCGAACCGACGCTTACGTGAAATCCCGGATGGCCAATACCGGAAGGCACAGGCAGGCTTAACGCAGCACAACCGGGGGTAGTTTCATGGGGGCGATTCGAGGGGCGGCGACGCTCGGCTTCGCGCTGGCTCTTTTGGCCGGGGCGAGCGCGCCCTCGGCGGCGCAGACCGGCAAGGCCGCTCCGACCAAGCTCGCCATGACGGTCGGGAAAACTGCCCCGGCGCCCCGGGCCTTCTATTCCTTCTGCGAGCAGAATCCGCAGGATTGCGCGCCCCAGGGCGACGTGGCGTCGTTCAAGATCACGCCCGAGCGCCTGGACGAGCTCGACGACGTCAACCGCGAGGTGAACGGGGCCATCCGCCAGATCACCGACCAGGATCACTTCGGCGTGTCCGACGTCTGGGGCTTCCCGGACGACGGAGCGGGGGATTGCGAGGACTTCGCTCTCCTGAAGCGGCGCAAGCTCATGGACCTGGGCTGGCCCTCCGGCCGCCTGCTGATGTCGGCCGTGCTCGACAACCACGGCGAGGGCCACGCGGTGCTCGTCGCTGTGACCGACAAGGGCGATCTCGTGCTGGACAACAAGCGCGACGACATCCGCTCCTGGACCGCCACCGGCTACTTCTTCCTCACCCGGCAGTCGCAGCTGACCCCGGAAAAGTGGGTGTTCACCGCCCCGCCGAACCAGATCCTGGTGGCGCTGCGTCGCGCCAACGCCGCCCTCGGCTCGCGCAACGCGTCGCTTAGCCCTCGACAGCGGTAGGGAGCCTAAAACCCGCGTCATCCCCGGCCGGAGCCGCGCAGCGGCAGAGGGGAAGGGGATCCAGGGGACGCGCGCGCCGATCTCGGATGGCTTCCGCCGCCCCGCTCTGCGGCCGTCCGTCCACCTGGATCCCCTTCCCGCGCTTAGCGGCGCGCCGGGGATGACGGCGCGTGACTTCTTGGCTTCGCAGAGGGCGCGTTCGCTCCCCCTCACACCACCTTGCGCATCCGCTCGAATCCCGCGGCCAAATCTGCCTTGAGGTCGTCTAGGCTCTCCAGGCCGATGTGGAAGCGCAGGGCCGGGCCGGGCGGGCTCCAGGTTGTAGCCGTGCGGTAAGTCGAGCAGTCGAAGGGGATGACCAGGCTCTCGAAGCCGCCCCAGCTGTAGCCCATGCCGAAGAGCTTGAGGTCGTCCAGCAAGGCGGCGACCTGGGTCCGGCTGGCCGGCTTCAGCAGAACCGAGAACAGGCCCGAGGAGCCGGAGAAGTCGCGTTTCCAAAGCGCGTGGCCGGGGTGCGACTCGAGCGCCGGGTGGAGCACCTGGTGCACCTCCGGGCGGGCCTCCAGCCAGCGCGCCATGTCGAGGGCCTGCTTCTCATGCTCCTTGAGCCGCAACGCCATGGTGCGGATGCCGCGCAGGCACAGGAAGGCGTCCTCCGGGCCGGCGCAGGGCGCGATGAGGTCGAAGGTCTGGCGAAGCCGCGGGAACCACTCGGCGTTGGCCGAGACGAGGCCCATCAGCAGGTCCGAGCCGCCGGAGAGGTACTTGGTGCCCGCCTCGATGGCGATGTCCACGCCGCGCTCGTGCGGGGGGAAGAAGATCGGCGTCGCCCAGGTGTTGTCCATGAGGACGCAGAGGCCGCGGCGGTGGGCGACCTCGGCGATGGCCGGCACGTCCTGCATCTCGAAGGACTGTGAGCCGGGCGCCTCCGTGAGGATGGCGGTCGTGTTGGGGCGGAAGAGGCTCTCGACCGCGGCGCCCAGGGCGGGATCGAAATAGGTGGTCTCGACGCCGAAGCGCTTCAGGAGGCCCTCGCAGAACTCGCGCGTGGGTCGGTAGACGGAATCGGTCACGAGCAGGTGGTCGCCCGCCTTGAGGCAGGTCTGCAGGGCGATCGCGATGGCGGCGAGGCCCGAGGGCAGCAGCACGGAGCCGGCGGCGCCGGCGAGCTGCGTCCAGGCGGTCTCCAGCGACTCGATCGTCGGCGTGCCCTTGGTGCCGTAGGAGTAGCGCCCGCGCCGGTTCAGGACATCGTCCATGGTCGGGTACAGGACCGTCGAGCCACGGTAGATCGGCGTGTTGACGAAGCCGTGCTGCTCGGAGGGGTCGCGTCCTGCATGGACCAGGCGGGTGCGGAGATCCAGATTGCGCTGGTCGTCGGGCGTAAGCTTCTTCATGCGATAAAGTCCGGATGCAAAGTCGCGCGGCGGCGCCGGGCGCGCCATGGAGCACGGCGGGGGAGGGACCCGTCAAGTCCAGGGCGCGGCTCAATCCTGGCGAAGACGCGACCGAACGGCGCCGGCCAAGCCCTTGACCGTTCCGCAAAAGTCAAATGAGATGGATGGATTGCGGCTGCGCGAGAACGCCCTTGATGGCGCGCGCGCGGACGGAATGACCCCGGACAGGGGCGAAAACCACGGAGTGGGAGCTTTTTTCAGATGAAAAAGAACATGTTCGTTTCGGCGGCGTTTGGCGTCGCCGCGGCGCTGATCGCCGGAACGGCGCAGGCTGGCACGCTCGACAGCGTGAAGCAGAAGGGCTTCTTGCAGTGCGGCTCCAACACCGGCCTCGCCGGCTTCGGCCAGCCGGACGCCCAGGGCAACTGGACCGGCCTGGACGTGGAGTTCTGCCGCGCGATTTCCTCCGCGATCTTCAACGACCCCACGAAGGTGAAGTTCACCCCCCTGTCCGCCAAGGATCGCTTCACGGCGCTCCAGTCCGGCGAAGTGGACGTCCTCGTCCGCAACACCACCTGGACGATCTCCCGCGACACATCGCTCGGCCTGAACTTTACCGGCGTCAACTACTATGACGGCCAGGGCTTCATGGTTCGCAAGAACCTGAAGGTGGCCTCCGCGCTCGAGCTGAACGGCGCCTCCGTCTGCGTGCAGCAGGGCACCACCACCGAGCTCAACCTCGCTGACTATTTCCGCGCCAACAAGCTGCAGCTGAAGTCGGTCACCTTCGCGACCTCGGACGAGACGCTGAAGGCCTACGAGGCCGGCCGCTGCGACGCGTTCACCACGGACGCCTCCGGCCTCTACGCCGAACGCCTGCGCCTCGCCCAGCCCGACGAACATATCGTGCTGCCCGAGATCATCTCCAAGGAGCCGCTCGGCCCGGCCGTGCGCCACGGCGATGACCAGTGGTTCGATATCGTGAAGTGGGTGCTCTTCGCCCAGTTGAACGCCGAGGAACTTGGCGTCGACTCCAAGAACGTCGACCAGATGCTCAAGTCCGACAACCCGGACATCAAGCGCCTGCTCGGCACCGAGGGCAAGTTCGGCGAAGGGCTCGGCCTCAGCAACGACTGGGCGTACCGCGTGATCAAGCTCGTCGGCAACTACGGCGAGAGCTTCGAGCGCACGGTCGGCCAGGGCTCGCCGCTGAAGATCAAGCGTGGCCTGAATGCGCTGTGGAACAAGGGCGGCCTGCAGTACGCGCCGCCGATCCGCTGATATGAATGCCGCGGGGCGCGGATCAACCGCGCCCCGCATCGCGGCGGCTGCAAGTGGAACGGCGCTTGCTTGAAGGTCGTCGAGGAGTGGGGAACGGGACATGTCGACCGGTCAGATCGAGGCTGCTTCCGAGCGGCCCAAAGTTTCGCCGCTCTATGATCCGAGAGTTCGCAGCATCGCGTTCCAGGTCATTCTGTGCCTGGTCATCGCGTTCGTGGTGTACGAGGCCGCGGCCAACGCCGTCGAGAACCTCCGCCGGCAGAACATCGCGACGGGTCTGGGCTTCTGGAACAACGCCGCGGGTTTTCCGATCAGCCAGTCGCTGATCGATTATTCCGAACAATACAGCACCTATGGGCAGGCCTTCTGGGTGGGCCTGCTGAACACGCTGCTGGTGGCCGTCATCGGCATCGTCCTGGCGACGATGCTCGGCTTCACCATGGGCGTGGCGCGCCTGTCCAAGAACGTGCTCGTGGCCGGGGTGGCGCGCTGGTACGTGGAGATCGTGCGCAACCTGCCGCTGCTCCTTCAGCTGCTGTTCTGGTACAACGCCGTCCTCAAGGCGCTGCCGGACGTGCGCGAAAGCGCAAAGCTGCCCTTCAGCATCTTCCTGAACAACCGCGGGCTCTACGCGCCGCGGCCTGATCCCCAGCCGGCCTTCGACTTCGTGTGGCTGGCCCTCGCCATCGGCGTGGTGGTCACGGTCGCGTTCCGCTACTGGGCGCGCAAGCGGCAGGAAAAGACCGGCCAGCAGGCGCCCGTGGGCTGGGTGACGCTGGCCATGATCGTCGGGCTGCCGCTGGTCACCTACTTGGCGCTCGGCCGGCCACTGAACTTCGACATCCCCCAGGCCACGCGCTTCAACATCGGCGGCGGCATGGTGCTGCAGCCGGAGTTCCTGGCGCTGCTGTTCGGCCTGACGATCTACACGGGCGCGTTCATTACCGAGGTGGTTCGGGCCGGAATCCTGGCTGTCTCGCACGGGCAGACCGAGGCGGCCTTCGCGCTGGGGCTCCGGCCCAACCAGACGACCAAGCTGATCATCATCCCGCAGGCAATGCGGGTGATCATTCCCCCTTTGACCAGCCAGTACCTCAACCTGACGAAGAACTCGTCGCTGGCCGTGTTCGTAGGCTATCCCGACCTGGCGAACGTGTTCACCGGAACGGTGCTGAACCAGACCGGGCAGGCGATCGAGGTGGTTGGCATCACCATGCTGGTCTATCTCACCATCAGCCTCGGCACGTCCTTCGCCATGAACATCTACAACAGCCGCAAGGCCCTGGTGGAGCGTTGAGGGCACGACAATGACCGCCACGGACGCTTCATCCTTTCCCACGCCGCGGACCGACCCCGGCCCCGCCTATGTCAGCCGCGCGACGCTGCAGCCATCGCCCCCGCCCGCCAGCACGGTCGGCCCCTGGGCCTGGATGCGCACTCACCTGTTCACCGGGCCGGTGAACATCGCGCTCACGATCGTCATCGCCCTGCTGCTCGCATGGGCCATTCCGCCGCTGCTCCGGTTTCTGGTCATCGACGCGATCTGGACGGGGCAGAACCGCGAGGCCTGCATCTATACGCCCGATCGCACGGTCGTCGGCGCGTGCTGGGCCTTTGTGACGGATCGCGCCGCGTACTTCACCTACGGCTCCTACCCCATGGCGGAGCGCTGGCGCGTGAACGTGTTCTTCGCGCTGCTCGCCATTGGAGTGGTCTGGCTGCTCAACCTGAAGGCGCCGCGCCGGGACATCGGGGGGATCTACTTCTTCGTCGTCCTGCCGATCGTGTCCTACATCCTCCTGGTCGGCGCGCCCTGGCTCGGGCTGCGGACGGTGGAAACCAACCTGTGGGGCGGAATCCTGGTCACCATCGTGTGCTCGGCGGTGGGCATCGTGGTGTCGCTGCCGCTCGGCATCATCCTGGCGCTGGGCCGGCGCTCGACCATGCCGGCGGCCAAGCTCTTCAGCGTCATCTTCATCGAGTTCGTGCGCGGCGTGCCGCTCATCACCGTGCTGTTCATGGCCAGCGTGATGCTGCCGCTGTTCGTGCCCTACGAGTTCCAGCCCGACAAGCTGCTGCGCGCCCTGATCGGCATCGCGCTCTTCGCCGCGGCCTACATGGCCGAAGTGGTGCGCGCCGGCCTGCAGGCGCTGCCGCGCGGGCAGTATGAGGGCGCCATGGCGATGGGCCTCAGCTACTGGCAGATGATGGGCCTCGTCATCCTGCCGCAGGCGCTGAAGATCACCATCCCGAACATCGTGAACACCTATATCGGCCTGTTCAAGGACACGACGCTGGTCGTCATCGTCGGCATCTTCGACTTCTTGAAGACCATCGAGGCGGCGCGCATCGACCCGACCTGGGGCGCGCCGACCGTGTCGGCGACCGGCTATGTCTACGCCGCCGTCTTCTACTTCATCTGCTGCTACCTGATGTCGAGCTACGCGAGGGGCGTGGAAGCGCGCCTGGCGCGGGCGGACAAACGGTAAGGGAGACCCCGCACATGTCATCCGCCATCGCTACCGCGCCCGCCTCCCTCAAGCCCGCCCAGCTCAAGAACGAGATGGCCATCGAGCTGATCGGCATGAACAAGTGGTACGGCGAGTTCCACGTTCTGCGCGACATCAACCTCACGGTGAAGCGGGGCGAACGCCTCGTGGTCTGCGGGCCTTCCGGCTCCGGCAAGTCGACCATGATCCGCTGCATCAACCGCCTGGAGGAGCACCAGAAGGGCCGGATCATCGTGGACGGCATCGAGCTGACCAACGACCTGAAGCGGATCGACGAGATCCGCCGCGAGGTCGGGATGGTGTTCCAGCACTTCAACCTGTTCCCGCACCTGACCATCCTGGAGAACTGCACGCTGGCGCCGATCTGGGTGAAGAAGATGCCCAAGAAGGACGCCGAGGAGATCGCGATGCACTACCTGCGCCGCGTGAAGATCCCGGAGCAGGCGAACAAGTACCCGGGCCAGCTCTCGGGCGGACAGCAGCAGCGTGTGGCCATTGCACGCTCGCTGTGCATGAGCCCCAAGATCATGCTGTTCGACGAGCCCACCTCCGCGCTCGACCCGGAGATGGTGAAGGAGGTGCTCGACACCATGGTGTCCCTCGCCATGGAGGGCATGACCATGATCTGCGTGACCCACGAGATGGGCTTCGCGCGGCAGGTCGCCAACCGCGTGATCTTCATGGACGCTGGGCAGATCGTGGAGATGAACACGCCAGACGAGTTCTTCCGCAACCCGCAGCACGAGCGCACGAAGCTGTTCCTCAGCCAGATCCTGCACTGATCGCCGGGCCGGGAGGGGGCAGTGTTGCGCGCAGCCGCAGCGCTGCTTGGCCTCGGACTGCTGCTTGCGGCCGGCGTGCTGGCGCTCACCGGCTGGCGTCACGGCCGCGCGGCCCTGGGCCCGGTGCTGGCGGGCGCCGCCGTCGCCTTTGCGGCCTTTCTCTGGGTGGACTGCCGCCAATGTCATGCCGGCGCGCTTTATGTGGGCGCGCTGATGGCTTTGCCCTTCTTTGTCGTAGGTTGGGTCACCCTGCTGCTCGATCCGCACGGCGTGGCTCGCGGCCCGCATTTGGCGATTGCGCTCGCCAGTCTGTTCACGCTGGCTTGGGCGGCTCTGATCACCGTCACCGCCACGTTCGGAGGCGCCTGCCCCTGCCGGGCGCTGGGCTGGGGTGATCCCGTCGTGCCGCTACGGGCCGTGGGCACCGATCGCCTCGTCGGACCGGTGCTGGTCCTCGCCAGCCTCGTGACGCTCGCGCTGGCGCGCAGGGCCGCCCGGAGGCGACATCCTTCGTCATGAGCGGCCGCTCGGCGGGCCGCCGGGTTACCCCTCTCCCACGCCAGAGGGAGAGGGCAGGGGGTGAGGGCTGGTTCCACCGCAGGGCCAGCGCAGGCCCGGCCCTCACCGCCCGATTGCGTAAGCCTGCATCAGCCGTGGCGTGGCGGCGGCGTGGAGGATGCCGTTCTCGTCCTTCTCGGCCGCAGTGAGGCGGCCGACGGTCCAGGGCTCTGCGACCTCGACGTCATGCCCGCGGCGCTTCAGGTCGGCGATCACGTCCTCGCCGACGTTCGCCTCCACCATCAGGTGTCCCGGTCGCGACTCGCGCGGGTAGAAGGACGAGGGGAAGTGCCCGGTGTGGAACAGGGGCAGGTCGATCGCCTCCTGCAGGTTGAGGCCATGGTGGACCCGGCGCAGGAACAGCGAGAGTTGCCATTGGTCCTGCTGGTCGCCGCCGGGCGTGCCGAACACCAGCGTCGGCCGGCCCTCATGCAGCGCCAGCGAGGGCGTCAGGGTCGTCCGTGGGCGTTTCTTCGGCGCCAGGCTGGTGGGCAGTCCCGGCTCAAGCCAGAACATCTGGGCGCGCGAGTTGAGCGGGAAGCCGAGCTCCGGGATGACCGGGGAGGACTGCAGCCAGCCGCCCGACGGCGTCGCCGAGATCATGTTCCCCCAGCGGTCGATCACGTCGATATGCACCGTGTCGCCGCGCTTGGCGGTGCGCAGGTGGGCCATGGTCGGCTCGCCGGCCCCGACCCCGGTGCCTCCGTCGCGGCGGCGCGCCAGGTTCTCCAGCGTGTGCTTCACCTGCTCCTCGAAGCCCGGCAGCACGGAAGGACGCAGTTCCTTGGAGGCCTTGTCGCCGATCAGCTTGCGCCGCTCATCCGCGTGGGCGTCGGACAGAAGCTGGTCGATCGGGACCTCGCTGAAGTTCGGATCGCCGTAGTAGGCCTCGCGATCGGCGTAGGCGAGCTTCATCGCCTCGGCCACGGTGTGGATGTAGTCGGCGCCCTTGGGGTCCATGGCGGCGATGTCGAAGCCCTTCAGGAGCGACAGCGCCTGGAGGAAGGCCGGGCCCTGGCCCCAGGGCCGCTGCTTGCACACGGTCCAGCCGTGATAATCGTAGCGCTGCGGCTCGTCGAAGCTCGCCTGCCACTCGGCCAAGTCCTGTCCCGTGAGCACCGCGCCGTTGCGCTGCCCGCTGGCGTCCATCACCTCCGTCGTGCGGCAGAAGCGGTCGATCGCCTCGGCCACGAAGCCCTTCATGAAGGCGTTGCGGGCGGCCTCGATCTCCTGCACCCGGTCGCCCCGGCCGGCCGACTCGGCCTCGTCCAGGATGCGCTGGTAGGTGATCGCCAGCATGGGGTTGCGGAACAGGGCTCGCGGCGTCGGGACGGCCCCGTTCGGCGTCCATGTGGCGGCAGACGTCGGCCATTCCTTGGCGAAGAACTCGGCCTGCGCGGCGATGGCTTCCGACACGCGCGGCAGCATCGGGTGCCCGTCTCGGGCGTAGCCGATCGCCGGGCCCAGGATGTCGCGCAACGGCAGGGAGCCGTGCTCGCGCAGCAGCAGCATCCAGCCGTCGAAGGCGCCCGGCACCACGGTGGCCAGCAGGCCGGAGCCGGGGATCATGTCGAGCCCGCGGCGCTTGTACTCCTCGATGGTGGCGGCGGCCGGCGTGACGCCCTGGCTGCACAGCACCTCCACCTTGCCGGTGCGCTTGGAATAGAACACCGCGGGCGCCTCGCCCGCCGGCCCGCACAGGTGCGGCTCCACGATCTGCAGCGTGAACGCGGTCGCCGCGCAGGCGTCGAAGGCGTTGCCGCCCTTCTCAAGCACGTTCATGCCGACCGCGGACGCGATCCAGTGGGTGGAGGTGACGACGCCGAAGGTCCCCAGGATCTCGGGGCGAGTGGTGAACATGGGGGTACGCCTTGCTTGTTGAACTCAGGTCTCGCGCGGGTCGAGCGCGTCGCGCAGCCCGTCGCCGAGAAGGTTGAACCCGAGCACCGTCAGGAAGATTCCGACGCCCGGGAACATGGACATCCACCACTGGCCCTGCTGGAGGAAGTTCTTGCCGGTGTTGAGCATGGACCCCCAGCTCGGCGCCGGCGGCTGCTGGCCAAGCCCCAGGAAAGAGAGGCTGGCCTCCGCGATGATGGCCTGGGCCATGATCAGTGTGGCCTGCACCAGGATCGGCGCGAAGATGTTGGGCACGATGTACTTGATGATGATCCAGCGATCCGGGAGGCCGATGGCGCGGGCGCCCTCGACATAGTCCTCTGTCTTCACCGCGAGCGCCTGCGCCCGGGTGAGCCGGGTGAAGATCGGGGCGGCCGCGATGCCGATGGCGATCATGGCGTTGGTCAGGCTCGCGCCCAGCACGCTGCCGAGCGCGATGGCGAGGATCAGGAACGGGCAGGCGAGCATCGCCTCCGTGCAGCGGGAAATCACCGCGTCGATCCAACCGCCGAAATAGCCGGCGATCAGACCCAAGGGGCCGCCGATGGAGACCGCGATGGTGACGGAAACGACCCCCGCCAGCAGGGAGGCGCGGGCGCCATAGATCACCCGGGCCAGCACGTCCCGGCCCAGGTCGTCGGTGCCGAACCAGTGCGACCACGACGGCGCCTTGCGCACCAGAGACCAGGACGTCTTCACGGGGTCGTCCGGGATGACGAAGGGCCCAACGAAGGCGATCAGCGCGAAGGCGACCACCAGCACGCCGCCCACCACCGCGGAGCGGTTGCGCAGCAGCTTGCCCCAGACCCGGCTGCGCGGGGCGGGAACGGCGGCCTGCTCGGCCGTGTCGAGCGCGAGCGTCATTCAGCGTGTCCTCAAGCGAGGGTTGAGGACGACATAGAGCACGTCCGCCAGGAGGTTAAGGGCGATGTAGCCGACCGCTGTGCACAGCACCACGCCCTGGACCACCGAGTAGTCGCGGTTGAACACGGCGTCCACGATCAGCTTGCCGAAGCCCGGGATGGTGAAGATCTGCTCCGTGAGCACCGCGCCGGCGAGCAGTTCGCCAAACAGCAGGGTGCCGATGGTCACCACCGGGATCAGCGCGTTGCGCAGCGCGTGCTTCAGGATCACCCGCGGCTCCAGCAGGCCCTTGGCGCGGGCCGTGCGGACGTAGTCCTGCCGCAGCACGCCCAGCATGGCGCTTCGCGTATGGCGCATCATGGAGGCGGCGAGCGCGTTGCCGAGCACGAAGGCCGGCATGATCATGGTTTTCAGGTTCTGGGACACGCTCTCGGACAGCGGCACATAGCCGGACGCCGGCAGCCAGTTGAGCTGCACGGAGATCAGGAAGATCAGCAGGATTCCGAGAAAGAAATTGGGAATGGACAGCCCCCACAGGGCCAGCGCCGTCGCGCCGTAGTCCCAGGCAGAGCCCTTCCGGACGGCCGCCATCACCCCGGCGGGAATTCCGATCAGCAGCGCGAAGCACATCGCCATGGCGGCGAGCTGAAGGGTGACGGGCAGCTTGTCCTTGATCAGCTGCATCACCGGCACGCCCGTGCGCAGCGAAACGCCCAGGTTGCCCTGAAGCGCCTGTCCGGCCCAGGCGAGGTACTGGATCGGCAGCGGGTCGTTGAGGTGGTACTTGGCCCGCAGGAGCTCGATCACCTGCGGATCGCGCTCCTCGCCGGCGAGCACCAGGATGGGATCGCCCGGCAGCAGCTTCTGCAGCGTGAACACGAAGATCGAAACGAGGATCACGGTCGGGATCGCGATCAGGATTCGCCGCCCGATGAAGCTCAGCATGGGCGGGCTCCCTGGCGCGCAGCGCAATCTTCCCTCGAGGGGGGTGGTCGGCCCGCAGGGCCGGGGTGGGGTGAGCGCCTGGCGTGGGGTGTGAAGGCCGCGGCCAAAGCTCGGGCGCGCCCTCGCCGGGCGCGGCGCCACTCCACCCCGCCGGCCTGCGGCCGTCGACCCTCCCCCTCAACGGGAGGGTGGGCTGCGGCTGCACAGCAGGCCCTCGCGGGCCTGCTCCTCAGCACGAGACAGGTGAAGGCTGGCATCGCGGCCATTCTCACGCGCTCACGACTTCTTGACGCCCGCGAGGCGGATCATGCCGTCCGGGTGGGGCTGAAAGCCCTGGAGGGACTTCTTCATCCCCCAGATCCAGCTCTCGTGGTAGATCACGATAATCGGCAGGTCCTTGGCCAGGATCTCCTCCGCCGCGTCGTAGCGCTTCTTGCGCTCGTTCGGGTCGGCGACCGTCCGGGCTTCGTCGAGCAGCTTGTCGACCTGCGGGTTGCAGTATTTCCAGTCGTTCAGGTTGCCCTTGCAGGTGACGAAACCGTAGATGTTGCCGTCCGGGTCCGGCCGGCCCGACCAGCCGTACTGGTTGGCCTGGAAGTTCCCCTTCGTGCCTTCGTCCAGCATGGTGGCGAACTCGGTCGCACGCAGCTTGATGTCGAATCCGGCCTCCTGGGCCATGGACTGGATCACCTGCATCACCGCTTGCGAGCGCGGGCTGTTGGACATGGTGACCTCGAACGACACCGGCGTCGGCACTCCCGCCTGCTTCAGGAGCGCCTTGGCCTTCTCGACGTCGCGCGGCGGGATCGGCACCTTGGCGTCGTAGTAGAAGTTCTTGGGCGAGAAATACTGGTTGCCCGGGCTGAACTGGCCCTCGAACACGACCTGGTTGAGGGCTTCGCGGTCCAGCGTAAGCTCGAAGGCCTGGCGCACGAGCGCGTTCTGGCCGAGCGGGTTCTTCGCCTTGTCGCCGTTGTTCAGGTTGATGTTGATGGCCTGATAGCCCAGCCCGACCGCCGATGCGGTCGCGAGATTGGCGTCGGACTTCGCCGTCTTCACGTCCGTGGGCTCCAGGCGCTCGATGATGTCGAGGTCGCCGGAGCGCAGGTTCGCGAGCCGGACAGTAGAGTCCGGGATCGGCAGATAGGTCACCTTGTCAAAGGAGTAGGCCTGCTTGTTCCAGTAGTCCTGGAACTTCTCCAGCACGATGCGGTCGTTCTGGACGCGCTCCACGAACTTGTACGGCCCCGAGCAGACCGGCTTCGAGGCGAGGTTCGCGCCCATCTCCTTGGCGGCCTTCGGCGACACCATCATGCCGGCGCGGTCGGAGAGCTGCGCCAGCACCGTGACGTCCGGCTTCTTGAGCACGAGCTTGATGGTCATCGGGTCGACGACCTCCACGCTCTGGACGCTGGAGATCTCGCTCTTGCGGCGGGACTCCGGCAAGGTCAACGCGCGCTCGATGTTGTACTTCGCCGCCTCGGCGTTGAAGGGCTCGCCGTCGTGGAACTTCACCCCCTCGCGCAGGTGGAAGGTGAGGGAGGTGTTGTCGGGCGCCCACTCCCAAGAGGTCGCCAGCTGCGGTGTGAACTTCAGGTCCGGCGTCACGTCCACCAGCTTGTCGCAGAGCGAGGTAAAGACGATGCGCCCCACGAACGTGCGCGCCTGGTGCGGATCGAGCGCGTCGGCGTCCTCGGCGAGGCCGATGCGAAGCTGCTGCTGGGCGTGCGCCGCAGTGGCGAGGCCGAGCAGGCCGGCCGCCAGCGCGGTCGCGCGTGCGAGGCCATGGAGCCCGCGGGTGGTGCTGGTCATGACGACTGTTCTCCCCTGGTGACGGCTTCCATCGTTGGCGTGGAAGCACGAAGGACGGCCTCGGGCCCTTGGGTGTCCCGGAGGGTCCTGAACTGTTTGTACAGCGCGAGGCGCCTCGCCTTGGCCGGACTGTCGGCCGCGCCGAGCGCGCGGCCGGCCGTTTCCGGCGGCAGATCCTCGAAGAAGTGGCAGGCCGCCATCCGGCCCGCGCCGGCGTCGCGCAAGGCCGGGACCTCGTCCACGCAGCGCTTCTGGGCGTAGGGGCAGCGGGTATGGAAACGGCAGCCGGACGGCGGGTTGGCCGGGCTCGGGATGTCCCCCTCGAGCAGCTTGCGCTCGGCGTGATGGCCGGGAACCGGAAGCGGAATCGCGCTGAGCAGGGCCCGCGTGTAGGGGTGCAGCGGTTCGGAGTAGAGCGGCCCCGTGGGGGCGACCTCCACGATCGAGCCCAGATACATGACGATCACGCGGTCGCTCATGTGCCGGATCACCGCCAGGTCATGGGCGATGATGATGAGCGTGAGGGCGAAGCGCTCCTTGAGGTCCTCCAGCAGGTTGATGACCTGGGCCTGGATGGACACGTCCAGCGCCGAGACCGGCTCGTCGCCGATCACCAGCTTCGGCGAGCTCGCGAGCGCCCGGGCGATGCCGATGCGCTGTCGCTGCCCACCGGAGAACTCATGCGGGTATCGGTCCGCCAGGTCCGGCCGCAGCCCCACCGTGCGCAGCAGTTCGAGCGTCTTCTCCCGCCTCTCCCTGGCGGAGCCCTCGCCGTGGAGCCACAGCGGCTCGCCCACGATGTCGGCCACGGTCATCCGGGGGTTGAGCGAGGAGAACGGATCCTGGAACACCATCTGCATGGCGCCGCGCAGCTTGCGCAGGCCGGTCTCGCCAAGAGCGCCGAGGTCCTGTCCTTCGAAGGTCACCGTCCCTGCGGTGGGCTCGATCAGCCGCATCAGCATGCGCCCGACCGTGGATTTGCCGCAGCCGGACTCGCCCACGATGGCGAGCGTCTCGCCCTTCTGCACGGCGAACGAGACGCCGTCCACGGCGCGTACGACCGTCGGTTTCGAGAACAGGCCGCCGCCCGTCTTGAAATATTTCTTGAGGCCCTCGGCCTGCAGGATCGCGCTCACGCGGCCTCCGTCACGTGCTGTTCGAGCGGCGCGCGGATGCAGGCGGCCTCGTGGCCCGGCGCGACCTCCAGAAGCGGCGGCTGCGCCTCCGTGCAGGCCGGGATGCAGAACGGGCAGCGCGGCGCGAACCGGCAGCCCTTGGGCATTCGCTCAGGCGCCGGCACGCTGCCCGGAATGGTCGCGAGCCGCTCCTCACGCCCGGACAGGGAGGGCAGGGACCCCATGAGCCCGATGGTGTAGGGATGTTGGGGATCGTCGAAGATGTCCTTCACCGAAGCGCGCTCGACGATGCGCCCGGCGTACATCACGGCGACTTCGTCCGCCACCTCGGCCACGACGCCGAGGTCGTGGGTGATCAGCAGCATGGCGGAGCCCGTCTCCTGCTGCAGCCGGCGGACCAGGGACAGGATCTGGGCCTGAATGGTGACGTCAAGCGCCGTGGTGGGTTCGTCCGCGATCAGCAGGCGCGGCCCGTTCACCAGGGCCATGGCGATCATGATGCGCTGGCGCATGCCGCCCGACAGCTGATGCGGATACTCGTCCAGCCGCTTCTCGGCCGCCGGAATGCGCACGCGCTTGAGCATCTCGAGCGCCTTGGCGCGCGCCTCCTCCGCCGTGCCGCCCTTGTGCCGCATCACCGCCTCGGCGATCTGGTCGCCGATGGTGAAGGCGGGGTTGAGGGACGTCATGGGCTCCTGGAAGATCATGGTCATCCGGTCGCCGCGCAGGTCGGCCCGGTCCCGCGCCGAGAGTGCGCGCAGATCCCGCCCTTCGAACAGGATCTCGCCTCGCGTGATTTCGAGCGGCGGCGAAGCGAGCAGCCCCATGATGGCCAGTGACGTCAGGCTCTTGCCGCAGCCGGACTCGCCCACGAGGCACAGGGTGCGGCCCTCGCTGAGCGAGAACGAGACATCCTGCACCAGACTGGTCTCGCGGCCGCGGCCCCGGAGCGCAATGCTCAGGCCCGCAACGGACAGGATTGGCTTCTGAGGCTCGGGCCGGGGGGACCCGGAAGGTGGGGGCATCCGCATGCTCTCTTTCGGCGGGAACCCCGCACTGGCATTTGTTGTGCCAGACTAGCCGCCGCAAGGTCCGGATCAAGCGGCTTCTTTGGCGCGCCCCGGATAATGCGCCGGATCAGGCGGAAGCCGGAATGAGCGTGTAGATTGTGACAGTCCGTCTCGGTACGGGTTCGTGCACGGCGCCGAAAACCGGAGAGTTGTTCCTATGGGCGACAAAGCGCGCAAGAAATTCGCAGAGTTGCATGAGGCCTACGAGAAGGCTCGAAGCGTCCGTGAGTTTTCGTCCGCTCTCGACCGGACGGCGGCGGTGGATGAAGCTGCGGTCTCGCTGGCCTCGGATGATGGCCTGTCCCGGGTCGAGGCGCAGCTCGCCGCGCTGGACGACGAGCGCAAGGCTCTCAGGAAGCTGGTGAAGTTCGCCCGGAAGAAGGCCGACAAGCTGGTCGCGGCCAAGCCCGCCAAGCCGGATGGCGCCGCAAAGCGCGCCAGGCCCGTCAAGGGCGGCGGCGCGCCCAAGAGCATTTCGGCCGCCTGAGCGGGCGCCTTTGGCGAGCCTGAACGCTCGTCAGAGCCCTTTGCCCAATCCGAGGGCGACCGCCCACGGAACGGCCGCGCACAGCAGGGCGAAGATCGAGCGCTTGAGCGACCGGAACTTGGACCTGAGGATCCGTGCGTTGGTATGGCACTGGGTCAGCAGGTCCTTGAGATAGGCCTCATCGTCCAGGGCGGCGACCTCGCTGCGGTATTGGTCGAGCGGCAGGTTCGCCACGGTCCCGAAGAAGAACAGCGACGGCGTCGACCGCATGCGCGGAAATTGCCCGCGCAGCAACTCCGTCAACACGGCCCCGAGTCCGATCACGGCGGCGGCCAGGGCCAGCGCGTAGGTCCACGTCCACTGCGAGGGCGAGGGGATCGACGCCGACAATGCGCCGACCATCGCGATAGTGATGCCCAGGACGGCCGAACTCCGGGAATCATGCCGGGCGATCCAGTCCAGCATGCGTTGCAGAGCTTTCTCGGCGCGCTCGATGTGCTGCTTGGTCATTTCTCGACTGGGGCGTGAGGAGAGATGGTTCAACCAAGCACAAGCGACAATCTCGCGCAAAGGCTGTGCTTGGCTATCCAAAGAAGATTTCGCCGAAATCCAATGCGCGTCGCCCACTGAGGCCCATGATCCTGATCATGTGACCGGGCTCGACCTTCGCCCATCGGAACACGCCTTGCCGGATGACGTTGGCTCCGTTCACCACGGGAGACATCGGATGCGCAAGACGATCACCATCACGGCCCTTGCCCTGGCGCTCGGCGCAATGACCGCCGCGCCCCTGGCCTACGCCCAGTCCGCGGGCGCCGGGGGAGGGGCTGGCGGCGGAGCGGCCGGGAGCGCCGGTGGAGGCGCGGCCGCGGGCGGGGCCGCTGGAGGCGGCGGCGTGAGCGGATCCGGGGCTGGCGGAATGGGCGCCGGAGCAGGCGTCGGAGGGCGCAGCGGAGCCGGCGAAACAACCGGCACGACGGTCGGCGGCAACTCTGCGAGCAGCGGCGACCAGAAGCTGCAGGGCGACCAGCGTTTTCTGCCGCCGGGCGGCAACCAGACGAAGCAGCAGTAGGCCAGGCTTACTCAGAACGACGCCCGGAGCTTCCGCCCCGGGCGTTTTCGCGTGCGCCGATCAGTCGGCGACTGGCGTCGGCGCGGCGCGTCCGCGCAGCGGCCGTTCCTCCATGACGACCAGGAACAGCAGCGCCACCGCAAGGGCTGCGGCCGCGGCCTCGAACATCGTCCGGAAGGCGGCGACGGCCGCCGGCGAATGCGGCGCGCTCTCGACGCCCGCGGCGGGGCCGTGCAGGCCGCCCACGATGCCGCCGGCGAGCAGGATGGCCCCGAAAACCGCGACCAGGAGGGACCCGCCGAGGCTTCGAAAGAAGTTCATGCTGGCGGTCGCCGTGCCGAGCTGGTGCAGCGGAACCGCGTTCTGGATGGCGACGGTGGTCACGGGCAGCAGGGTGCCGAGGCCGATGCTGATCACGGCGAAGATCACCTCCATCAGCGCGAAGGGAAGGCTCTCGCCCTCGATCGCCAGCAGCAGCGTGGCCGCTATGGCGACCACGAGCCCGCCCAGGGGCAGCCGCTTGTAGTGGACCACCTTGGCCATGGCCCGGCCCGATATGGTCGCGCCCGTCACAGTGCCGATCATCAGGGGAATCAGCGCCAGGCCTGAGTCGCTGGCCGAGAGACCTTGCACGATCTCCAGGTACACCGGCGTGTAGATGGTCAGGCCGATGAACGCGCCCATGCCGAAGCAGGCGGCCAGCGTCCCGTTGAGAACGACGCCGTTGGTGAACAGGGCCACCGGGATGAGCGGCTCGGACGCGGTCATCATCCGCAAGCCGAACGCGGCCCAGCCGACGGCGGCGGCCGCGAGCAGGCCCATGATCGGCGTGGAGGTCCAGGGGAAGCGGATGCCTCCCCAGTTCAGGGCCATCAGCAGGAGGGTCGTGGCCACGATCATCAGCACTGCGCCGAACACGTCCAGCGCATGCCGCCGGTTGTGCTGGGGCAGCCGCTTGAGCGCGCGGTTGACGCTGAGGAAGGCGAGCACGCCGAGCGGCAGGTTGATCCAGAAGATGATGGACCAGTGCAGGTGCTCGGCGAAGAAGCCGCCGAGCACGGGGCCGGCCAGGCTGGAGCTCACGAAGACGCTGGCGATATAGACCTGGTAGCGGCCCCGCTCCTTGGGGGGAACCATGTCGCCAATGATGGTCTGCGCCATGGAGATGAGTCCGCCGCCGCCCAGGCCCTGCAGGCCTCGGGCGAGGATGAGACCGAGCATGTTGGGCGCGAGCGCGCAGGCGGCCGAGCCGATCACGAACACGGTGATGCCCACCAGCATGGTCGGCCGCCGGCCGGCGATGTCGCTGACCTTGCCGTAGAGCGGGGTGATGGCCGTCGCCGTGACGAGATAGGCCGTGACGATCCAGGACAGCAACTCGGCGTCGCCGAGCTCCCGGCCAATGGTGGGCAATGCGGTGGCCACGATGGTCTGGTCCAACGCGGCCAGGAACATGGCGATAAGAATGCCGAAGATGATCCGGCGGATCTCTTCGTGGCTGAGGACGGGGCGCGTCAGCTCGGGGGCGGCGGCAACGTTCATGGCGTCGAGCAGCCTCGCACAAGCGGCCGGGCCGGATGCGGGCGGCTCCCTCTCGTAATGCGCGGGCCAAAAGGCCCGCTCGGGCGGGGGTCTCCGCGGCCAGGGGCCGCACAGGTGGAGGTGGAGCGGATGCGCGGATTGTCCACGCCTGCTTCCACCCTGTCATCTGCGCTTTGCGGGCGCCCGACCCGCGCCGGACGCTGCGGCGAGGCGCCTCAGCCGCCCCGCATCAGCGTCATGACGTGCGCCGCCGTGGAACGCGCCAGGCCCTCGAGGTCGTAGCCGCCCTCCAGGATCGACACGATCCGGCCATTGGCGAACCGGTCCGCCAGATCCATGAGCTGGGCCGTGGCCCAGCCATAGTCGGCCTCCACCAGGTTCAGGTTGGCCAGCGGATCGCGCACATGGGCGTCGAAACCCGCCGAGATAACGATCAGGTCCGGGCGGAACGCCTCGATCCGGGGCAGGATCGCGATCTCCATGGCCTCCCGGAACTCCGAGCCGCCGTCGCCCGCCCGCAGGGGCGCGTTGACGATCGTGTCGTGTTCGCCCCGCTCGTTCGCCGCGCCCGTGCCGGGATAGAGCGGCATCTCGTGCGTCGAGCAGTACATGACGCTGGGGTCGTTCCAGAAGATGTCCTGGGTGCCGTTGCCGTGGTGGACATCCCAGTCGACGACCGCGACGCGTTCGGCGCCGTGGATCTTCTGCGCGTGCCGCGCCGCGATGGCGGCGTTGTTGAAGAAGCAGAATCCCATCGCCTTGGTCTTCTCGGCGTGGTGCCCTGGCGGTCGGGACGCGGCGAAGGCGTTATTGACCTTCCCGGCCATCACCTCGTCCACCGCCAGGATGGCGCCGCCCACGCCACGGACCGCGGCCTCCCAGGTGCCGGAGGACATCGTCGTGTCCGCGTCGAGCTGGATCATGCCCTCCGTGGGCGCCGCGTCCTCGATCTCCCGGACATAATCTTCGGGATGGGCGAGGCAGAGCTGATCGAATGTCGCCGCCGGCGACGACTCACGCTGGAGCGGCTGGAAGCGCTCATGTTCAAGAATGCGTTCCACGACCCTCATGCGGTCGGGCCGCTCCGGATGGCCGAGGGGAGTCTGGTGTCGGACGAAACACGGATGTGAAATCAGCAGGGTGGACACGTCGCCTCCCGGAGCGTTTCTGGTTCCGGGCATTCTCCGCCGTCCGGACGCCCTCGTCCATCCTGCGATGAGCGGTCCCGCTGTTTGAGGCAGGTCATGGACGCCTCGCCCTCCACAGCAAACCGGTTTCACAATCGCGTGTAGTGCGGCTGCAGCATCACAGCGCAATCCGCCCGCATCTGCTAGGGCTGGCCCTCATCCGGCGCCGGGGGGCGCCCAAGATTCGGGTGGGATCTGCGATGCGGCTGACGACGTCGGTGGTCATGGTGGGGGCGGCGCTGGCGCTGGCGGGCTGCAAGTACGAGCCGGTCCCCGAGCCGTCCGTGAGCGCGAAGGACGCCGAATGGATGGCCATGGTGCCAAGCGCGGAGCTTTACCGCCCCTTCGAGCGCTACCGCATCGACGATCCCACGGGCGAGAAGCCCGGGACCATCGTGGTCGACACCAAGTCCCGCTTCCTCTACCTGGTCGAGCCCAACGGCAAGGCCATCCGCTACGGCGTGGCGGTGGGCGACGAGGCCTTCGGCTGGACCGGCGTCGCCACGATCCAGCGCAAGGCCGAGTGGCCTGACTGGAATCCCCCGGCCGAGATGGTGAAGCGCTGGCCGCACGTGCACCACACCAAGGGCGGCCCTGGCAATCCGCTGGGCGCCCGGGCTCTCTATCTGTTCGAGGGCAACAAGGACACGCTCTACCGCATCCACGGCACCAACGAGCCGGAGACGATCGGCAAGGCCGTGTCCTCCGGCTGCATCCGGATGCGCAACATCGACGTGGTCGATCTCTACAACCGCGTGCCCGTCGGCGCCCGTGTCGTGGTGAAGTGACGCGCGACCAAGGCGCGCGACTCACTGCAGGCACTCCCTCGTCACCGGGGGCGCTCGTCAGTGCTGAGCCGCCGGACGCCGGTCCGGCGACTTGCGCGAGGCCTCAGGCAAGCCGTAGCCCAGCCTGAAGGCGCGACGCCTCAGGCGACCTCGTCGTCCTTGTTCCTGAGAACCGCCGGCTCTTCCTTGGGGCAGGATTCGGCGCGCAGCGCCTCCTCCCTCTGAGACCGGCGCAACTGCGCCGTGGCGGCGGCGACCGCCTGGATTCCGATCGGCGAATAGAACGCGATGTCAGGAGGGCGGCGCGATGTGCTGGAAGTTTGCCCGCCCGAAGCGGCCTTGTGAGCTGCTGTGACCATGGGATCCTCGTGTGCCATTCCCGTCCCGCGGCCTTGCCGTCCAGGACGAATCCTCCCTAGCGCGGCTTTTGAGCCGGCCGGTGGCGACCGTATGGAGGAAGTTTGGCTTCCGTCATCGGTCGGACCAATCGTCACCGATTGACGGTGGCATGGTAAACGAACGGCTAAGGTCGGACCTGATCTCGCGCAGTGCGGCTGCGCACAGAAACGCCCTCCCCACCGGAGGCGGGGAGGGCGCTGGGCGTGGTCGGATGCGTCTAGGTCAGGCGTCGCGCAGGCCAGCCTGGCGGACATGATCCTCCAGCCGGTCGAGCGCACGGGTGAGCTTGGCGAACATCTCGTCCACCTCGTCCTGCTTGATGATCAGGGGCGGGCAGACCGCGACCGTGTCGGCCAGGTTGCGGACGATGAGCCCTTCCTCCTGGCACAGGCTGGTCGCCTTGGCCCCGACCGTCTTCTTGGCGTCGAACGCGCGCTTGGTGGCCTTGTCGGCCACGAGCTCGATGCCGGCCACGAGGCCCTTGCCGCGCACTTCGCCGACCAGAGGGTGCTGCCGAAGCGTGTCCAGGTGCTTCCAGAAGCCCGGGAGCAGCGACTGCACGTGCCCGATGATGTTGTCGCGCTGGTAGATCTCGATCGTCTTCACGCCGAGCGCCATGCCGACCGGGTGACCCGCATAGGTATTGCCGTGGCCGAAGGTGCCGATCTTGCGGCTCTCGTCCACCATAGCGGCGTAGATCTTCTCCGGGATCATCACCGCCGAGACGGGGAAGTAGGCGGACGTGATCGCCTTGGCGCAGGACATGGTGTCGGGACGCATGCCCATGGCCTCGGAGCCGAACATGGTTCCGAGCCGCCCGAAGCCCGTGATCACCTCGTCGGCGATGAACAGGACGTCATACTTGTCCAGGACCTTCTGGATCTTCTCGTAGTAGCCCGCCGGGGGCGTCGTGACGCCGCCGGCGCCGCCCACCGGCTCGGCGATGAAGGCCGCCACGGTCTCCGGTCCCTCGCGCAGGATCAGCTCCTCGAGCTCATCCGCGCAGCGGGTCGCGAACTCCTCCTCCGTCTCGCCGTCTTTGCCGAAGCGGTAGTAGTGCGGGCAGGAGGTGTGGAGGATGTTCTTGATGGGCAGGTCGAAGTCGGTGTGGTTCGCCGGCAGGCCGGTGAGCGAGGCCGAGGCCACCGTCACGCCGTGGTAGCCCTTGATCCGCGCGATGATCTTCTTCTTCTGCGGCCGGCCGATGGCGTTGTTGTAGTACCACATCAGCTTGACCTGGGTGTCGTTGGCGTCGGAGCCCGACGCCCCGAACAACACCTTCGAGACCGGCATGGGCGCGATCTCCTTCAGCTTCTCCGCGAGCTCGATGGCCGGGTCGTGGCTCTTGCCGCCGAAGATGTGGGTGAACGGCAGCTTCGCCATCTGCTCGCGCGCGGTCTCGACCAACTCCTCGTTGCTGTAGCCGAGCGACGTGCACCACAGCCCCGCCATGCCTTCGATATAGGCCTTGCCGTCGGTGTCGTAGACCCAAACGCCCTTGCCGTTTTCCAGAACCAGCGGGCCCGCTTCGCGAAAGCTCGCCAGGTTGGTGTAGGGGTGGATCAGGGTTTCGACGTCGCGCGTCTGCAGGTTCGTCAGCATGGCTCTTGTCACCGGTCAGGGTCAGGTGGCGGGCATCTTGAGGAGGTGGCCGGAACCCGTCAAAGACATTCGAACGGGCGAATGGCAGGCATGAGCCCAGCGGTGGGCGCCTGAACCGCACTCATGGGGTGAGCGGAGACGGCCGCAAGGTCCCGACGTCATCCCGGCCGGGGCGGCGAAGCTGAGAAGGGGATCCGGAGGCCTTACCCCAGCCGCTGCTCCAGCCGGCCGGCCAAATCCTGGATGAACTGCCAGGCCGTTCGGCCGGAGCGCGACGCCCGGGTGATGGACCACTCCAGGGCGTCGTGGTGCATGGCGTCCTTGTCTTCCACCCGAAGGCCGAAGTGCTCCGCGTAGCCATCCACCATGGCCAGGAACTCGTCCTGGCTGCACTTGTGGAAGCCGAGCCACAGGCCGAATCGGTCGGACAGCGAGACCTTCTCCTCCACGGCCTCGCCCGGGTTGATGGCCGTGGACCGCTCGTTCTCCATCATGTCGCGCGGCAGCAGGTGGCGCCGGTTGGACGTCGCATAGAACAGTACGTTCTCCGGCCGCCCCTCGATGCCGCCCTCCAGCACCGCCTTCAGCGACTTATAGGAGGTATCGTCCCCGTCGAAGGACAGGTCGTCGCAGAACACCACGAAGCGGAATGGCGCGCCGCGCACCATCTCCATGAGCACCGGCAGGGTGTCGATGTCCTCGCGGTGAATTTCGACCAGCTTCAGCGCCGCCTGGCCGGCCGGCCGATCAGCATTCACGGCGGCGTGCGCGGCTTTCACCAGCGACGACTTGCCCATGCCCCGAGCGCCCCACAGCAGGGCGTTGTTGGCCGGCAAGCCCCTGGCGAAGCGGACGGTGTTGTCGAGCAGGATGTCGCGGGCGCGGTCGATTCCCTTGAGCAGCACGAGTTCGACCCGGTTGACCTTCGGCACGGGCGCGAGCCCGGCCGGGGAGGGGCGCCATACGAACGCGTCCGCCGCGCCGAAATCGGGGTTTTCCGGCCGGGGCGGGGCCAGCCGCTCGAGGGCGTCGGCGATGCGGGCCAGGACGGAAAGGTCGGCGTCGGACGAGGGATGGGCGGCGGACATGGCGGCCTTCTTGAGGTTTAAGCGCGCGGCCTGCTTAGCGAAGTCCCCCCTTCGTGTCACGCCGCGGCGGCTCTTCTGGCGGCTCCCTCGCCGTTTCTCGTCACCTCGAGGAGCAGAGCGGCGAGGCGATCCAGAAGGGCGGGGCCGATCAGGCTCCTCCTGATTTGCTTCGCTACTCACGCAAGAACGGGGAAGAAGCGTCTCGGCCAAGGCCTCTCGCATTGCTTTCCGTGGGGCCGCGGCTATAGTCCGCGCCACTTTTTCCGGCTCCCCCCGCTCCAGCGGGATGCGGGGCCTTTCCTCGTGCGGAGGTTCTCCCCGTGATCACGCCCGCTTTCGCCCAGACCGCCGGCGCCACGCCTGGTGGCATGGACATGATTGTTCAGCTCGCGCCGTTCCTGCTGATCTTCGTGATCATGTACTTCCTCATCATCCGCCCGCAGCAGCGCCGCGCCAAGGAGCACCAGGACCTGCTGAAGAACGTTCGCCGCGGCGACACCGTGGTGCTGAACGGCGGCATCATCGGTCGCGTCACCAAGGCCGGCGACGACCCGGAGATGGAGATCGAGATCGCCGAGGGCGTGCGCGTTCGCGCCGTGAAGTCGATGATCGCGGAGGTCCGCGCCAAGGGCGAGCCCGTCAAGGCTGCCTGATTCTGCGCGCTGTCGTCGCGATCGCGCCGATTTTTTGGACATAAGGTGGCGCCGGCGCGCCGGAGTGATTAGCTCCGCTGAACGCGCGCCTTCGCCGCCCAGGAACAACGACCGGACACGATGCTCCGCTTCTCACGACTGAAGACCTTCGGGGTCATCCTCATCGCCGTGCTGGGCGTGCTTTTCGCAATGCCGAGCCTCCTGTCGGAGGGGACGCGCAAGAGCATCGAGCAGTCCATCCCAGGCTTCCTGCCGCGCTGGATCGTGCCCCACCAGGCCATCGTGCTGGGGCTCGACCTGCAGGGCGGCTCGCACGTGCTGCTGGAGGTGGACACCCAGGCGGTGCTGCGCGGCCAGGTGAACACCCTGCGCGACGACGTCCGTCGCCTCCTGCGTGAGGAGAAGATCTCGCTGGCCGGCGGCATCGGCGTCCAGGCGCGCGGCGTCACCGTCCGCGTGGCCGACCAGGCGGAGCGCCAGCGCCTTCTGCCCCGGCTCAACGAACTGGCGCAGCCGGTTGGCGGCATTGGCGGGCTCGGCGCCGGCGGCCAGCGGAGCATCGACATCTCCGAGCAGCCGGACGGCCTCATCACCATGACGGTCACGGACGCCGGCGTGAACGAGCGGGTCCGAAAGGCGATCACCCAGGCCATCGAGGTGCTGCGCCGCCGCGTCGACGCGCTGGGCACCACGGAGCCGAACATCCAGGCCCAGGGCCAGGACCGCATCCTCGTCCAGGTGCCGGGCCTGCAGGACCCGCGCAAGTTGAAGGAGATCCTGGGCACCACCGCCCAGCTCGAGTTCCGCCTCGTGGCCGATCCCGGCACCCCGCCGGGCGACGTCGAGCAGCTGTCCTCACAGGAAGAGGGCGGCGGCACGATCCCGGTCGAGAAGCGCGTCATGGTGCAGGGCGAGGATCTCATCGACGCCCAGCCCGGCTTCGACCAGCGGACCGGCGAGCCGATCGTGAACTTCAAGTTCAACATCCGCGGCGCCCAGCGCTTCGGCCAGGTGACGACCGAGAACGTCGGCCGGCCCTTCGCCATCGTGCTGGACAAGAAGGTGATCTCCGCGCCGCGGATCCTGCAGCCGATCACCGGCGGGCAGGGCCAGATCTCCGGCCGCTTCACGGTCGAGGCGGCGAACAACCTCGCCATCCTGTTGCGCGCCGGCGCCCTGCCGGCCCCGCTCACCATCGTGGAGGAGCGGACGGTCGGCCCAGGTCTCGGCCAGGACTCCATCGACGCCGGCAAGAAGGCCTCCTACGTCGCCACCGTGCTCGTCGTCGGCTTCATGTTCGTGAGCTACGGCCTGTTCGGCCTGTTCGCCAACATCGCCCTGGCCGTGCACGTCATCCTGATCTTCGCCCTGATGTCTCTCCTCGGCTCGACGCTGACATTGCCCGGCATCGCAGGCATCGTCCTCACGATCGGCACGGCCGTGGACTCCAACGTTCTGATCTACGAGCGCATCCGCGAGGAGGCGAGGGCGGGCAGGTCCATGATCTCGTCCCTGGAAGCGGGCTTCCAGCGCGCCTTCGCCACGATCATCGACTCCAACGTCACCATGTTCATCGCCGCCACGATTCTCTTCTTCCTGGGCTCCGGCCCGGTGAAGGGCTTCGCCGTGACCCTCATCCTCGGCATCGTCACGACCGTCGTCACGGCCGTGACGATGACCCGCATGATGATCGCCCTGTGGTACCGCTCGGCCAAGCCGACCCGGCTGCCGTTCTGATCGCAGGAGGAAACCATGAAGCTTCTGCGCATCATTCCGGACGACACCAAGTTCCCGTTCATGAGCTTCCGGCGGGTGAGCTTCCCGTTCTCGGCGGCTCTCTCGGTCATCGCCGTGCTCTGCTTCTTCTTCGTGAGCATGAACTTCGGCATCGACTTCACCGGCGGCACGCTCATCGAGATGCAGTCGAAGGCCGGCAAGACCGATATCGCGCAGGTGCGCGAGACGGCCTCCGGCCTGAACGTCGGCGAGGTCGAGGTCCAGGAGTTCGGGGAGAAGGGCGACGTCTCCATCCGCTTTGGTCTCCAGCCCGGCGCCAGCCAGCAGGAGCGCGAGAAGGCGCAGCAGGAAGCCCAGGCGCGCGTCCGCGCCGCCTTCGAGAAGGACTTCGACTTCCGCCGCGTCGAGGTGGTCGGCCCCCGCGTCTCGGGCGAATTGGTGCAGTCCGGCACGCTCGGCGTCGTGCTCTCCATCGTAGGCGTGCTGATCTATCTCTGGTTCCGCTTCGAGTGGGAATTCGCCGCCGGCGCGGTGATCGCCACCTTGCACGACCTGGTGCTCACCATCGGCTTCTTCGCGATCACCCAGATCGAGTTCAACATGACCTCGATCGCGGCGATCCTCACCATCGTGGGCTATTCGCTGAACGACACGGTCGTGGTGTTCGACCGAATCCGGGAGCTGCTGCGGCGCTACAAGAAGATGCCGATCGACCAGCTGCTGGACATCGCCATCAACTCCACGCTGTCGCGCACGATCATGACCTCCGTCACGACCACGCTGGCTCTTCTGGCCCTGGTGCTGTTCGGCGGGCAGGTGATCTCCAGCTTCTCGTGGGCGATGATCTTCGGCGTGGTGATCGGCACCTATTCGTCCATCTTCATCGCCGCCCCGGTGCTGATCTACCTGGGCCTGAAGGTGGGTTCCGAGCAGGCTGCGACCGCTGAGGTCGAGGCCAAGCCGGCTCCCAAGCGGGTTCGCGGCGCAGCCGCCCAGCGGCCCGCGCAATGAGCGAGGGCGCCCGATACCAGGGCTTCGTCCCCGGGCGCCACCTCATCGACGCCTACGGCGCCGGCGGTTTCCGCTTCGCCGACATGTCCCATCGCGGCTCCATCCTGGCGCTGCCCTCCGGGATCCGCGCCTGGAGCGTCACGAGCCCGGCTGAGTTCACCACGAGCGCCTTCGAGCCGGTCTTCGCCGAAGAGGAGCCGCCCGAGGTGCTGCTGATCGGCTGCGGCGTCGACATCGCCGCGCTGCCGGAACGCACCCGCTGGCGCTTCAAGGAGGCTCGCATCCGCATCGACGTGATGCAGACGGGCGCGGCGGCTCGGACCTACAACATCATGCTGGCCGAGAACCGCAGCGTCGGCGCCGCGCTGATCGCGGTGTCGTGAGATGAGCGCCGATGCCCCTGGCGAGGGCGGCGACTACGTCACGGACCTCGTGCGCCAGCACGACCGCGACCGCTATCTCTCGACGCTCTTCGCCCCGGAAGACAAGCGTCCGGCGCTCTTCGCCCTTTATGCGTTCAACGTCGAGGTGAGCCGGGTCCGCGAGATCGTCTCCGAGCCGCTGCCCGGCGAGATGCGTCTTCAATACTGGCGCGACCTGCTCCATGGCGACGCCATGGCGTTCAGCGGTCACCCTGTCGCGGAGGCGCTGGCCCGCGCCATCGCGCGCTACAACTGGCCACGGAAGGCGCTCCTCGACCTCATCGAAGCCCGCACCTTCGATCTCTACGACGACCCGATGCCCTCCGTCGCCGACCTGGAGGGCTATGCCGGCGAGACCTCTTCGGCCCTGATGCGCCTGGCGAGCCTGGCGCTGGCTGACGGCGCAGACCCCGGCGGCTCGGACGCGGTTGGCCACGCCGGCGTGGCCTACGCGCTGGCCGGCATTCTGCGCGCCTTGCCCTGGGCGGTGGGCCGCGGGCAGGTGTTCCTTCCGGTGGACCTGATGAACCGCCACGGCCTCACCCGCGAGAGCCTGCTGGCTCGCCAGGTCGGCGAACCGTTGCGCGCCGTGCTTGCGGACGTGAGGGCGCTTGCCCGCAGCCACATGGACGCGGCACGGCGTGCGGCGGAGAGCGCCCCGCCTGCCGTTCGCATGGCCATGACCCCGGCCGCCTTGGTGGAGCCCTACCTGGCTGCCTCCGAGCGCGCCGCCTCCGATCCGTTCCGAATGGCCGTGGACATCTCGCCACTCAGGCGAATCTGGACGCTCTGGCGGGCTTCGCGCCAGGCGCGCTGAAAGTTCGAAGCCCTGGCCGCCCGGGCCGGCGGATCACTCCGCCGCCACGCGGCCGCCCTCCTGCGCCGCCGCCCAGGTCTCCATGGCGACGCGCGCGCGGTCCGTGATGGCCATCTTGCGGGCGATCGCCTTGGCCGTGCCCTTCAGCTTCTTGCCGTCTTCGCCCTTGGGCGCCTCGGTCAGCGGGGGAAACAGCCCGAAATTGACGTTCATGGGCTGGAAGGAGCGCGGGCCCTCGTCGATGGTGGCGATGTGCCCGCCGGTGATGTGGTTCAGCAGCGCCCCCATGGCGGTGTCCGCCGGGGGCGGCGTCAGCGGCGACCCGAGCCGCTCCGCGGCGGCGAGCCGCCCGGCCAGCAGGCCCATGGCGGCGCTCTCCACATAGCCCTCGCAGCCGGTGATCTGCCCGGCGAAGCGCAGGCGCGGCTGGGCCTTGAGCCGCAGCGCCGGGTCCAGCACCACGGGGGAGTTCAGGTAGGTGTTGCGGTGCAGGCCGCCGAGGCGTGCGAACTCGGCGTTCTCCAGCCCCGGGATGGTGCGGAACAGCTCGACCTGGGCGCCGTGCTTCAGCTTCGTCTGGAAGCCGACCATGTTGTAGAGCGTGCCCAGGGCGTTGTCCTGGCGCAGCTGAACGATTGCGTAGCTCTTGGCCGCGGGCCCCTCCTTGTGCGGGTTCGTCAGGCCGAAGGGCTTCATCGGCCCATGCCGCAGCGTCTCCCGTCCGCGCTCGGCCATGACCTCGATCGGCAGGCAGCCGTCGAAATAGGGCGTGTTCAGCTCCCAGCCCTTGAAGGACGTCTTTTCGCCCGCCAGCAGGCCGTCCACGAAGGCCTCGTACTGCTCCCGGGTCATGGGGCAATTGATGTAGTCGGCCCCCGTGCCGCCCGGGCCGGCCTTGTCGTAGCGGGACTGGAACCACGCCACGTCCATGTCGATGCTGTCGCGGTGCACGATGGGCGCGATGGCGTCGAAGAAGGCGAGCGAGGTCTCGCCCGTGAGCTGCAGGATCGCCTCGGCCAGCGCCGGAGAGGTGAGGGGGCCCGTCGCGACGATCACCGAATCCCACTCGGCCGGCGGGAGCCCGGCGATCTCGCCGCGCTCGATCGTCACAAGCGGATGGGCGTCGAGCGCCTGGGTGACCGCCGCCGAAAAGGCGTCGCGGTCGACCGCCAGGGCGCCCCCGGCCGGCACCTGGTTGGCGTCGCCGCAGCGCATGACCAGCGAGCCGAGCCGCCGCATTTCCGCGTGCAGCAGCCCGACCGCGTTGGTGCGCGCGTCGTCGGACCGGAAGGAATTGGAGCAGACGAGTTCGGCCAGGCCGTCCGTCTTGTGGGCGTCGGTGCCGCGCACCGGCCGCATCTCGTGCAGCACCACGGGGACGCCGGCGTTGGCGATCTGCCAGGCGGCCTCGGACCCGGCGAGGCCGCCGCCGATGACGTGAATAGGAGAGAGCTTGCTCATGCGGCGGAACCTAGGGGCGGAGAGCCGCACACGCAACGGCCCGCATGGCGCCCCGGCCCACAAACGCAAAACGCCCGCCGGGAGGCGGGCGCCTGCGCTCGGGAGCGGCCTGGGAGGGGATCGGCCAGCTCCGGGAGAGCTCGGACGCAGGATCTGCGGCGGAAGGGAGGTTTCGCCGACGATCCTGCGGAGGAGGCTTACGCCTTGACGGCGTGCTTCTTGGCGATGAAGCGGATGTCGCCACGGGCGATACCGAGATCGCTCAGATCGCGGTCGGTGAGCTGGGACAGCTCACGCACCGTGGTGCGATAACGGGCCCAGTTGCGGAGGCGCTTGGAAATGGTGTTGACGGTCAGCATGACGGACTCCTGTGCGGTGCGGTAAGACGCTGGGCAGTCAGGAGAATTGCGTAGTCCTGGCGGCGCTTCGCGTCAGCGATTTGCTGCACCGCATATACGTCCGCGCCCCATGCGCTGCCAGCGGGGCTGCAACATGCCGGACCCTCTGTCAATGCATAGCAGCGGGAGGATTTGTTAAGAGATGCGCGAATCGTGCATGGCATAAAAGTAGCGCTTAAGCCGAAAATGCGGGCACGGCCCGGCGAAAAATTCGAAAAAACCGTTCCAACGCGCTAGAAAGGTGCGCAGGGGCCGCTGAAGTGCGGGAGAACACTAGCCCGTGCGTGCCTCCTGAAAAGGCAAACGGCGCCTCAGGTCGGTGAACCTGAAGCGCCGCTTGCTTCGCATCATGCTGAACAAATGCTTGCAGCTGGCGCATGCCGGCGCTGCGAGCCGAATTCGAGCGCCGGCTGTCCGCCAGGAGCGGCCCCGCGCGTCAGAGCTATTCCGCCGCCTGGCGCTTGGCTGCCTTGAGCGGGCGGCGCGCAAGCACTTCCTTGAGGAAGCGGCCTGTATGGCTCGCTTCGACCTTGACGATGTCCTCGGGCCGCCCCTGGGCCACGATGGTCCCGCCGCCATCGCCCCCCTCCGGGCCCATGTCGATGACCCAGTCCGCCGTCTTGATGACCTCGAGGTTGTGCTCGATGACCACCACGGTGTTGCCTTGGTCCACGAGCTCGTGCAGCACCTCGAGCAGCTTGGCCACGTCGTGGAAATGAAGACCGGTCGTCGGCTCATCCAGGATGTAGAGGGTGCGCCCGGTGGAGCGGCGTGACAGCTCCTTCGACAGCTTCACGCGCTGGGCCTCGCCGCCCGACAGCGTGGTCGCCTGCTGGCCGACCTTGACGTAGTCGAGCCCGACGCGCGCCAGCGTCTCCATCTTGTCCCGGATGGACGGCACGGCCTTGAACAGTTCGCCGGCCTCCTCGACGGTCATGTCCAGCACGTCGGCGATGGACTTCTCGCGGTACTTCACCTCGAGCGTCTCGCGGTCGTAGCGCTTGCCCTTGCAGACGTCGCAGGTGACGTAGACGTCCGGCAGGAAGTGCATCTCGATCTTGATGACGCCGTCGCCCTGGCAAGCCTCGCAGCGCCCGCCCTTGACGTTGAACGAGAAGCGCCCGGCCTGGTAGCCGCGCGCCTTGGCCTCCGGCAGGGCGGCGAACCACTCGCGGATGGGCGTGAAGGCGCCCGTGTAGGTGGCAGGGTTCGACCGCGGCGTGCGCCCGATCGGCGATTGGTCGATGTCGATCACCTTGTCCAGGTGCTCCAGGCCCTCGATGGTGTCGAAGGGAGCCGGGTGCTCCAGCGCGCCATTGAGCCGACGAGCGACGGCCTTGTAGAGCGTGTCGATCACGAGCGTGGACTTGCCCCCGCCGGACACGCCAGTGACGCAGGTGAAGGTGCCCAGCGGGATCTCGGCCGTCACGTCCTTGAGGTTGTTGCCCCGCGCTCCCGTGATCTTCAGGGTGCGCCCCTTCTGCGGCTTGCGCCGCTTGGGTGGCACGGGGACGGCGAGTTCGCCCGTCAGGTACTTGCCCGTAAGCGAGTTCTTGTCCGCCAGCACCTCCTTCGGCGTTCCCTGGCTGACGATCTGGCCGCCATGGATCCCGGCGCCGGGGCCCACGTCGACCACGTAGTCCGCCTGCAGAATGGCGTCCTCGTCGTGCTCCACCACGATGACGCTGTTGCCGAGGTCGCGCAGGCGCTTCAGCGTCTGCAGCAGCCGCTCGTTGTCGCGCTGGTGCAGGCCGATGGATGGCTCGTCGAGCACATAAAGAACGCCGGTCAGCCCGGAGCCGATCTGCGACGCAAGGCGGATGCGCTGGCTCTCGCCGCCGGACAGAGTGCCGGACGCGCGCGCCAGGGTCAGGTATTCGAGGCCGACATCCAGCAGGAAGGTGAGCCGCTCGCGGATCTCCTTCAGGATGCGCCCTGCGATCTCCGCCTGCTTGTCGTTGAGCGTCTCGGGCAGGGCGCCGAACCAGCCATGCGCATCCCGCACCGAGAGACGGGAGATCTCGCCGATGTGCTGCCCATCGAGCTTGACGGCGAGCGCCTCCGGCTTCAGCCGGTAGCCGTTGCAGGCCGCGCAAGGCGTCTCGGACATGAAGCGGGAGATCTCGTCGCGCGCCCAGTCGCTCTCGGTCTCCTTGTAGCGCCGCTCCATGTTGCGCACGACGCCCTCGAAGGGCTTGCGCACCTCGTAGGCGCGGAGGCCGTCGTCATAGGCGAAGCGGACGCTCTCCGACCCTGTCCCGTAGAGGATGACGTCCTTGGCCTTCTGCGGCAGGTCCTTCCACTTGGTCGTAAGCTTGAAGCCGTAGTGATCGGCCAGCGACGCCAGGGTCTGGCCGTAGTATGGCGAAGTGGACTTGGCCCAAGGCGCGATGGCCCCGCCGCGCAGCGTCACCGTTTCGTCCGGCACGATCAGCATGGGATCGACCGCCATCTCGTGGCCGATGCCGTCGCAGGTGGGGCAGGCGCCGAACGGGTTGTTGAACGAGAACAGTCGCGGCTCGATCTCCGGGATCGTGAAGCCGGACACCGGGCACGCGAACTTGGACGAGAAGATCAGCCGCCTGGGCTCGCCCTTGTCGTCCTTCTCGTCCGCGAACTCCATGACGGCGATGCCGTCGGCGAGCTCCAGCGCCGTTTCGAAGCTCTCGGCGAGGCGCGAGGCGATATCAGGCCGCACCACCAGGCGGTCCACCACCACGTCGATGTCGTGCTTGAACTTCTTGTCCAGCGCCGGCGCGTCGGCGATCTCGTGGAACTCGCCGTCGATCTTCACGCGCTGGAAGCCGCGCTTCAGGAAGTCGGCCAGCTCCTTGCGGTACTCGCCCTTGCGGCCGCGCACCACGGGCGCAAGGAGGTAGAGGCGCGTCTTCTCCGGCAGGGCCAGCACCCGGTCCACCATCTGGGACACGGTCTGGCTCTCGATCGGCAAACCGGTGGCGGGCGAGATCGGCACGCCCACGCGCGCCCAGAGCAGGCGCATGTAGTCGTAGATCTCGGTCACCGTGCCCACCGTGGAGCGCGGGTTCTTGGATGTCGTCTTCTGCTCGATGGAGATGGCGGGCGAGAGGCCGTCGATCTGGTCGACGTCCGGCTTCTGCATCATCTCCAGGAACTGGCGGGCGTAGGCCGACAGGCTCTCGACGTAGCGCCTCTGCCCCTCCGCGTAGATCGTGTCGAAGGCGAGGGAGGACTTGCCCGAGCCGGAGAGGCCCGTGAACACCACGAGCTTGTCCCGCGGAATCGTCAGGTCGACGTTCTTGAGATTGTGCTCGCGCGCGCCGCGGATGGCGATGACCCGCTGGTCCGGCCCCGCCCCCCTGGCGCGCTGCTCGCGGGCGCGGTCGAACATCTCGTCAATGGCGGCCATGCGGAAACCCTGATTCAGCAAAACACGCGCCGCCCGGGCCGAGCGCCCGACGCCAACCGCGATCCATGGAAGTCTGAACGCCACATGTAGTGCGCCCGGGCCCGAAACGACAGGGTCCGGTGGAACCCGGATCACGTCAGCCCCCGTGCAGCGGCCGCACTTGAGTCTGTAAACCGAACCTGCTAGGAACACAACAGGAACAAAGCCGCTTTAGCTTTCAATCGCGCTTCGGCGGCTCCGGTGTGGATAAGCCTTCCGGTCGTGGCGTTCCCCGGCCGCCGATGGTTTAAGGTCGCGCCAAATCGGAACGAGGAGCACCCCAATGGCGGGCAGCGTCAACAAGGTCATTTTGGTCGGCAACCTGGGGCGCGACCCTGAGGTCCGCCGGCTCAACTCGGGCGAGCCCGTCGTCAATTTCAGCGTCGCCACATCCGAGACCTGGCGCGACAAGGCTTCCGGCGAGCGCAAGGAGCGCACCGAGTGGCACAACGTCGTGATCTTCAACGAGAACCTCGCCAAGATCGCCGAGCAGTACCTAAAGAAGGGCTCCAAGGTGTATCTCGAGGGCCAGCTCCAGAACCGCAAATACACGGACAAAAATGGCGCCGAGCGCACGGCCACTGAGGTCGTGCTCCAGCGTTTTCGCGGCGAACTGACCCTGCTCGACGGCCGTGGCGGCGGCGGCGGTGGCGGCATGGGTGACGATGAAGGCTATGGCGGCTCCTCGGGCGGCTATGGCGGCGGCGGAAGCCGTGGCGGCGATTTCGGCAGGTCCTCCCCCATGGAGCGCCGCCCGGCGCCGTCCGGCGGCGGGCGCTCGACCGATCTCGACGACGACATCCCGTTCTAAGGCGGGCGAGGGGGCGCTCGCTCGCGCCTGAGCGGGTGACCGGCCGAGCCGGAACGTTCGGAGCTCAGCGACGCGCCGGGACATGGGGCGCCTGACCTGGCCTCCTCCGGAACGGGTGGACCCCGGCTTGATCCGGCCGCCCGTTCTGGCATGCTCCTCCCATCGGCGCGGGTTTCCCCCGGCGCGCGCCGGTCAAGACGAGGCCGGACCGCGCAAAGCGGCCGCTTTGGGGGAGCGCCATGACAGACGCCGATAGGGCGACCGATCTTCATTCGATTCCCGGGCCGGGCGCGGAGCGCAGGCCCGAACCGCAGGTCCGGCGCATCGCTTTCTCGGACATCGGCGAGGCGCTCGCCCAGGGTGTCCGCGACTTCCAGGCGGCGCCGCTCTACGGCCTCTTCTTCGGCGGCATTTACGCCGTCGGCGGGATGGTGATGGTGCTGGCGGCCCTGTCCTGGGGCATGGGCTATCTCGTCTATCCCCTGGCTGCCGGCTTTTCGCTGATCGGCCCCTTCGTGGCCGTCGGCCTCTATGAAGTCTCGCGGCGCCGCGAGGCGGGCCTGCCGCTGGCATGGGGCCCCATCCTGGGCGTGGTCTTCGCCCAGAGCCGGCGCGAGCTCGGCTGGATGGCCTTCGTCACGCTCTTCATCTTCATGATGTGGATGTACCAGATCAGGCTGCTCATCGCCCTGTTCTTCGGCTTCCAGACCTTCGCCATGGAGGAGTTCGTCCATGTGCTGCTGACCACCCCCGAGGGGTGGCTGTTTCTCGCCATTGGCCATGTCGACGGCGCCGTCCTGTCCGCGATCCTGTTCTCCCTGACGGCAGTGTCCTTCCCCCTGCTGCTGGACCGCGACGTCGACTTCATCACGGCGATGATCACCAGCGTGCGGGCGGTCACGACCAGCCCCGGCCCCATGCTCGCCTGGGCGGCGATCGTGGTGATCCTGCTGGTCGCGGCTTCGGCGCCCTTCTTCCTTGGGCTGTTCCTGGTCCTGCCGATCCTGGGCCACGCGACCTGGCGGCTCTACCGCCGGATTATCGTGCCGGAACCGACCTGAAGGGCGCAGAGAGGCGTTGGCGCCTGCCGCGAACCGGGCCATCCTGCGCGGAAGCCGCACAGACGGCCAGCAGGGAGAAATCGCGATGAGGCTGGGACGGATCGCGCGGGCGGCCACGCTTGCGCTGGCGCTGGTGGGCGCGGGCTTGGGCGGAGGCGGCGCTGCCGCCGAGGACCTCATCGTCCAGAAGAAGACCTTCGAGATGCCGTCCTTCACCACCCAGGGCGGCAGGACCATCAAGAACGTGAAGATCGGCTGGGAGAGCTACGGCGCCCTGAACGCCGATCGCTCCAACGCCATCCTGGTCACGCACTTCTTTTCGGGCACCAGCCACGCCGCGGGCAAGTACGCGCCGGGCGACAAGACGCCGGGCTATTGGGACGCCATCATCGGCCCGGGCAAGGCCATCGACACGAACAAGTTCTTCGTGATCGCCTCCGACACCCTGGTGAACCTCAACACCGGGGACCCGAAGGTCGTCACGACCGGTCCCGCCAGCATCGACCCTGACACGGGCAAGCCCTATGGCCTGAACTTCCCCGTGGTGTCCTTCCGCGACTTCGTCGAGGTCCAGAAGGCGCTTGTGGAGAGCCTGGGCATCAGCAAGCTCCATGCGGTGGCCGGCGCCTCCATGGGCGCGCTCCAGGCCTATGAGTGGGCGGCAGACTATCCCGACAAGGTGGGGCGCCTGATGGCCGTGATCGGGGCAGCCGACAGCGGCGCCTGGGGGATCGCCTGGCTCGATGTCTGGGCCTCGCCGATCCGCGTCGACCCCAAGTGGAACAACGGCGACTACTACGGCAAGGAGCCGCCCACGGAGGGGCTGAAGCAGGCGCTCAAGGTGGTGTCCCTCCACGCCAACCATTGGCTCTGGGCCGAGAAGACCTTTGGCCGGGCCTGGGCCGAGGAGGGCAAGGATCCGGCGGCCGCCATCGGCAACCGCTACAAGATCGAGCAGGGCCTCGAACAGTCCGCCACGGCCCGTGCGGCTGTTTCGGACGCCAACCACTTCCTCTACCTGGTCAAGGCCAACCAGCTCTTCATGGCGGCGCAAGGAGAGCGGCTGAAGGCGATCAAGGCGCCGACGCTGATCCTCTACTCTCCGACAGATCAGGTGTTCGACCAGTCCTTCGTGAAGGCCACGGCCGACATCATCCGTTCCGGCGGCGCGCCCGTCGAGACGGGCGAGATTGGCGGGAATTTCGGCCATCTCAACGGCGTGGTGGCCATGGCGCCGCTCTCCGACAAGGTCCGCGGCTTCATGGAGAAGTAACGGGGAGTCCCTGCTCCATCTCGGGCCGATTACCTCCCGGGTGTTGTATGCGGCGCGCCGCGGTGCTCTAAGAGCGCCACAAAAAGCGCCACAGCTCCCAGGAGGCCGCCCCATGTCCAATAACGCCCTCGAGTCCATGCTGGACGGGATCTCGCGCTGGGTCGCGATCGAGAGCCCCACCCATGACGCCGCGGGCGTGAACCGGATGATCGACGCCGTGGCGGCGGACGTCGCGGGCCTGCCCATCGCGGTCGAGCGCGTGCCGGGCAAGGACGGCCTGGGCGACAGCCTCATCCTGCGCGCCGGCGCCCGGACGGGCGGGCGCGGCGTCCTCGTCATGTCCCACGTGGACACGGTCCATCCGGTCGGCACGCTCGCCAAGGACCTGCCCATCCGCCGCGAGGGCGACAAGCTCTACGGCCCGGGCATCTACGACATGAAGGGCGGCGCGTACCTGGCGCTGGAAGGCTTCAAGCGCGCGGCCGCGTCCGGCGAGGCGCGGGCGCCGCTCACCTTCCTGTTCACGCCCGACGAGGAGATCGGCTCGCCGACCACGCGCGCGCTGATCGAGGACCTTGGGTGCCAGGCCTCGGCGGTGCTCGTCACCGAGCCCGCCCGCGACGGCGGCAAGATCGTCACCGCCCGCAAGGGCGTCGGCCGCTTCGACGTGCAGGTGGAGGGCCGCCCGGCCCACTCCGGTTCGCGCCACCAGGACGGCCGCAGCGCCATCCGGGAGGCGGCGCGGCAGATCCTCCTGGTGGAAGCTCTCACGGATTACGCCCGGGGCGTGACCACCACGGTCGGCATGATGGCCGGCGGCACCGCCGCGAACGTGATTCCGCAATTCGCCCGGTTCTCGGTCGACCTGCGCGTCGTGAACCCTGCCGATGGGGAGGAATTCACGGGCCGCATCAAGGGCCTCGCGCCGGTCGATCCGGATTGCCGCATCACCGTCGTCGGCGACATGAACCGGCCGCCCTACAACAAGACCGCGGAGGTTGCGGCGCTCTACGAGCAGGCGAGGGCGCTCGCGGCCGAGATCGGGGTCGACCTGCAGGACGTGCCCATGACGGGCGGCGGCAGCGACGGCAACTTCACGGCGGCGCTGGGCATCCCCACGCTCGACGGCCTGGGCATCGACGGCGACGGCGCCCACACGCTGCATGAGCACGCGCTGATCTCGTCCATCCTGCCGCGCACGGCGCTGATGGAGCGGCTTCTGACGCGCCTGGGGTGAGCGCGGGGCCCCCTATCCCGCCAGGATCGCCTTGACGCCGTCGGCCACGAACTGCACGGCCAGCGCCGCCAGGATCACGCCCAGCAGGCGTGAGAGCACGACGTTGCCGGTGACGCCGAGCAGCCGCGAGATCTGGCTGGCCGTATAGAACACGGCCAGGCACGACAGGCAGACGCCGACGATCACGGCCATGAGCAAGCCGAGCCGCACGGGGTCGCTCCCGGCGCGCCCGGCAAGCAGGATTGTGGCCGTAATGGCGCCGGGCCCCGCCATGAGCGGAATGGCGAGCGGGAAAGCCGCCACGTTGCGGATGTGGTCGAGCGTGATCGCCTTCTCGGCCGTATCGCCCTTCCGCTCGCCGCGCCCGCCGAACACCATCTCGAACGCGATCCAGAACAGCAGCAGCCCGCCCGCGATCCTGAAGGCGGGGAGGGTGATGCCCAGCGCGTCGAGAAGCTTCGCGCCGGCGAGGCCCGACGCCCCCATGATCACGGCGGCGATGATGGAGGCGCGCACGCCGACTTGCCGCCGCTCCGCGTCGCTCATGCCGCGCGTCACGCCCAGGAACAGGGGCGCGAGCCCCGGCGGGTCCACGGTGACCAGGAGAGTGACCAGGGCGGAGGTGAGATAGTCGACGAGCATGGATGCACCCTAGGGCGCGCGGAGCCGCGCTGGCTAGCCGCGCCGCCCCCCGGAACGGCTTGCGCGCGCGCTTTCGCCCATGTTCATCCTCGGCTCGGCGCCGCGCTGCAGCAGACCCTCGCGGCGGCGCGAAAACCCCGAATCCGGGCCCGCCGCCCGCCACGGATCGGCCTTAATCTCACCTTTCCGCTAAGGCGTTGATCCGGTTGCGCTATTTGGGCGCGTAAAACGCCCGGTCAGGGTGGTCTCCGAACCCGGAATCGTTTAAGAGAAAGCACACGAAAACGATTATCGGACAGCACCTTGGCCGACCAAGAGAACAACGTCCCCGCCGGCGGCGGCGAGGGCCAGGACATCCGCCCTGTCTCCATCGCGGATGAGATGAAGCGCAGCTACCTCGATTACGCGATGAGCGTGATCGTGTCGCGCGCCCTGCCGGACGCCCGTGACGGCCTGAAGCCCGTGCACCGGCGCATTCTCTACTCGATGAACGAGAACGGGTATTTCCCGGACCGGCCCTACCGCAAGTCGGCGCGCGTGGTCGGCGACGTCATCGGTAAGTACCACCCGCACGGCGACCAGTCGATCTACGACGCGCTGGTGCGCATGGCGCAGGAATTCTCCATGCGCCTGCCCCTGGTGGATGGCCAGGGCAACTTCGGCTCCGTCGACGGCGACCCCGCGGCGGCCATGCGTTACACCGAGGTGCGTCTCGCCCGGCCGGCGATGACCCTGCTGGACGACCTCGACAAGGATACGATCGACTTCCAGCCCAACTACGACGGCTCCGAGAAGGAGCCCACGGTTCTGCCGGCCCGCTTCCCGAACCTGCTCGTGAACGGCGCCGGCGGCATCGCGGTGGGCATGGCCACCAACGTGCCGCCCCACAATCTGGGCGAGGTGATCGACGGCTGCATCGCCTATATCCAGGACCCCGAGATCACCGTCGAAGGCCTGATGGAGCACATCCACGGGCCCGACTTCCCCACCGGCGGCTCCATCCTGGGCAAGGCCGGCATCCGCAGCGCCTACCTGACCGGGCGCGGCTCCATCATCATGCGGGCCAAGACGACCACCGAGCAGATCCGCAAGGATCGCGAGGCGATCATCGTCACGGAGATCCCGTATCAGATCAACAAGGCGGTTCTGATCGAGAAGATCGCCGAGCTGGTGCGCGAGAAGCGGATCGAGGGCATCTCCGACCTGCGCGACGAGTCCGACCGCGACGGCATGCGCATCGTCATCGAGATCAAGCGCGACGCCATGGCGGATGTCGTGCTGAACCAGCTCTATCGCTACACCGCCCTGCAGACGAGCTTCGGCGCCAACATGGTGGCGCTGAACGGCGGCCGGCCCGAGACGCTGACGCTGCGCGACCTGATCGCCGCCTTCGTGGACTTCCGCGAGGAGGTGGTAAGCCGGCGCACGCGCTTCCTGCTCGGCAAGGCCCGCGACCGCGCCCACGTGCTGGTCGGCCTCGCCATCGCGGTGGCGAACATCGACGAAGTCATCCACACGATCCGCTCCTCCGCGGACGCGAACACGGCCCGCGAGGCCCTGATGTCGCGCAACTGGCCCGCGCAGGACGTGGCGCCGCTGATCGCGCTCATCGACGACCCGCGCCACCGGGTGTCGGAGGATGGCACCTACCGGCTGTCCGAGACCCAGGCCCGCGCCATCCTGGACCTGCGCCTGCAGCGCCTCACGGCTCTCGGCCGGGACGAGATCGCGGACGAGTTGAACAAGCTCGCGGCGGAGATCTCCGACTACCTCGACATCCTGCGCTCGCGCGAGCGCATCATGGGCATCGTCTCCACCGAGCTCGCCGAGGTGAAGGCGCTCTACGCCACGCCGCGCAAGACCACGCTGATCGAGTACGCCGAGTTCGACGACGAGGACCTGATCCAGCGCGAGGACATGGTCGTCACCGTGTCCCACGCCGGCTACATCAAGCGCGTGCCGCTCTCGACCTACCGGGCCCAGCGTCGCGGCGGCAAGGGCCGCTCCGGCATGCAGACCCGCGAGGAAGATTTCGTTTCCCGGCTGTTCGTGGCCTCCACGCACACGCCGGTGCTGTTCTTCTCGTCGCGTGGCCAGGTCTACAAGGAGAAGGTGTGGCGCCTTCCGCTCACCGCGCCCCAGGCGCGCGGCAAGGCGCTCATCAACATGCTGCCGCTGCAGGATGGCGAGCGCATCACCACCATCATGCCGCTGCCCGAGGACGAGGACGCCTGGGGCACGCTCGACGTCATGTTCGCGACCGCCTCCGGCGGCGTCCGGCGCAACAAGCTGTCGGATTTCGTGAACGTGAACCGGGCGGGCAAGATCGCCATGAAGCTGGACGAGGGCGACCATATCGTCGACGTCCAGATCTGCCGGGCGGACCAAGACGTCCTGCTCACCACCGCGCAGGGCCAGTGCATCCGCTTCTGCGTGGAGGACGTTCGCGTCTTCAAGGGCCGCGACTCCACCGGCGTGCGCGGCATCGCGCTGGGCAAGGCCGACACGGTCATCTCGCTCGCCATCCTCAACCACGTGGACGCCTCGGCCGAGGAGCGCGCCGCCTATCTCAAGATGCGCCGCGCGGTGCAGGGGGAAGGCGTCGGCGAGGACGGCGCCGTGGCGGACGACGAGGAGGCCGCCGCCCCGACCGCGTCCCTGTCGCAGGAGCGCTACGCCGAGCTTTCGGCGAAGGAGCAGGTCGTGCTCACCCTGTCGCAGCGGGGCTACGGCAAGCGCACGCTAGCCTACGAGATCCGCGTCACGAACCGCGGCGGCAAGGGCATCGTCGCCATGGTGGTGAACGACCGCAACGGGCCGCTGGTGGCCTCCTTCCCGGTCGAGCACTCGGACCAGATCATGCTGGTCACCGACGGCGGCCAGCTCATCCGCTGCCCGGTGGACGGCATCCGCATCGCCGGACGCGGCACGCAGGGCGTCATCGTGTTCAACACGGCCAAGGACGAGAAGGTCGTCTCCGTGGAGCGGATCTCGGACGAGGGCGAGGACGCGCCCAACGGCAACGGCCATGGCGAGGCCAATGGCGACGACTCCTTCCCGGGCCCGGACGCGCCCGATGTGGGCGGCGGCGCCGGCGCTCCGCCGGAGGCCTGAGGCCAGCATCCGAAACGGCCGGCGAATGCCGGCCGTTTCCATTTTTGTAAGAACCCTCAGCCACTTGGCGGGAATTCCGCAGGAAAGTCGCACAAACCCGTCGGAACCTGTTGCGCCCACCGCTGCGGCTGCGTATAAGCGCGCCAAGTCGGAGTGTAGCGCAGCCCGGTTAGCGCACTAGTCTGGGGGACTAGGGGTCGTGGGTTCGAATCCCGCCACTCCGACCATCACTTCCTTGGGTCATGGGCTGACCCAGGAACGCCGGCTCCAGGGGCCGACCCGCCAAGGGTGGCGTAGGTCCGAGGGGCCCAACTTCTCTCCTGACGATCGCCGATTGCACGCCGGCTCACGCCCGGCGATGGACGTTTGGCGCACCGAGCCCTTCTCGTATGGGCGGGTGATCCCTGCCGCGTATTCCACGCTGTCTGTCACGGGACCAAAGTGACCACGGAGACCCGGCCCAAGATGGCCGGATCGCCGAGGCTGCTCTGCCGGGAATGGCGAGGCTGCTCACGCGCCGTGCGGCGGATGTGCCGGGCGCGGCGCCCGCATGCGGCCTGCTAGCCTTCGAGCTTGCGCCTCACGTAACGACCCCAGCCGGTTGCGTCGTCGGCCAGCGCGCCGTCCCTGAGAACGGCCTTCCCGCGCACGAAGGCGTGCCGGACGGATCCCTTCAGGGTCTCGCCTTCGTAGATCGAGTATCCGGCGCTCGAGACCACATCCGCGCGCTCGACGGTCCAGGATGCGTCGGGGTCCACCACGGCGAGGTCGGCGTCCAGACCGGGCGCGATGGCTCCCTTGACGTGCCCGAGGCCCATCGCCCGCGCGGGATTGGTCGCGGTCAGCTCCGCGATACGCTCCAGCGACAGTCCGCGCTTGTGGTGGCCCTCGCTGATCAGCACCGGCAGCATGGTCTCCATTCCCGGGCAGCCGGGGGAGGCGGCCCAGATCCCGCCCTGCTTCGACGTGATGTCCCGGTGGACGTGGTCCGTGCCGACGGTGTCGATCTCGCCGTTGATGAGGCCCTGCCACAGGCGCTCGCGGTCGGCGGGTTCGCGCAGGGGCGGGTTGATCTTGCCGATGTCGCCGCCGCTCCAGGTGATGTCGTGGGTCAGGTAGTGGGGGCAGGTCTCGATGAACACCTTGGCGCCCGCCTGGCGGTGGCGCAGCGCCGCTTCCAGCGCCTCGGCCGAAGACGTGTGGACCACGTAGAGCGGGGCCCCGGCGCTGTGGGCGATGTAGGCAGCCCGCTGCACGGCGTCAGCCTCCACGAAAGGCGGGCGGGTCGCGTTCCAGGTGGCGAGGCCGCCCCAGCCTTCCGGGTCCTGGGCCTTCACGCGCTCGCGCAGCACCCAGGCGATCTCGATGGTTTCGGGGTGCGGGCAGACCATGCCGCCATTGGCCGCCGCCGCTTCGGCCAGCCGGAACAGGAAGCCGTCATCGATGTCGGGCAGCCCGAGGCGGGCGCCTTCCCCGCCACGGTTGTTCATGAAGATCTTGAAGCTGGGAGCGCCATACTCGCGGACATAGGACGGCACGCCTGCGAGTTGCTGCTCCGTCGAGATGATGAAGTGATAGCCGAAGTCGACGCGGGCGCCTTGCTCGGTGACGGAGACCACGTCGTCGAAGATCGTCTCGAAGGGCTCGCTGGCCATGAGGTAGGGGACGATGGTGGTCACGCCGCCCTTGGCCGCCGCGGCCGTCTCCCGGTCGGCGTCGCCCGGCTCGCGCGGACGGGAAATGTCTTTGCCGTGCCCGAGATGCAGGTGGACGTCGATCGCGCCGGGCATGACGACGAGACCCTTGGCCGACAGCGTCTCCTGGGCCGGCGCGGCTTCGCCCGGCGCCAGGATCGCGGCGATGCGGCCATCCCGGATGGCGATGTCGCAGGCCGTCCGGCCGCGGCCGGGCAGGATCGCCTCGCCGCCGCGGATCACCAGGTCGTAGTCGCTCATGGTCTCGTTCCTTTCACAGGGCGGGGGAGGGGCCGCGCAGCGCCGCGGTGACGGCGCGCAGGTCGGGCGCCTCGTCCAGGTGATCGATGGCCGCCTCCAGGGCGGCCACGGACTCCGCCGAAAGCGCCAGGCCGGCGTTGGCCCGGAACTTGGCCCGGACCGCGGCGTCTCCCGCCGGCCGGTTCCGGTTGCCGTAGACGTCGTCGATGCGGACGGTCCGGGTCTGGCCGTCAGCCGTGACGCAGACGATCTCGGCCTCGAAGGCCTGGGGGAAGCGATCTTCGGCCAGCGGCTCCCAGCGGATCCGCTGGGCCAACGCCAGTGCGGCAGGGTTCAGCGGGTCTTCGAACGTAGCGAGATCCACGCGCCCGTCCACCAGACGGGCCGCCACCGCCACCGGCAGGCTCCAGCGCGCGGCATGGCTTGTCGGTGGCGCGCTCTTCTCGCCCCACGGTTCGCACACGATCGGCGCTGCGCCGGCCGGGGCGCGGCACAGCAGGGTTTCGACCCGGTCCGCCCTGACCCCATCCTCGGCCAAGCGTCCGGCCGCCTCGATGAAGGGGTGCAGGTAATGGCAGCAGGGGTGGAACTTGAACGCGGCGTCCGGCAGACGCCAGTGCGTCCCCAAGTCGGCCAATTCGCTCCCGAAGGCGTCAGCCGCGTCGGGCGCGCCCGCGAAGCTCGTAAACAGGCCGAAGCGGCCCTCGAACGCCGTCTCGGGACCGCCCATGCCGGCTTTGGCGAACTGCGCCGCGATCACCCCGCCATGAGCCGCCCAGCCCGGGTGGAGCGATTTGACGGAAGAGCCATTGCTCAGGAACTCGAACACGCCCGAGCCCTGGCTGAGCGCGATTCCCAGGGCCGCGACGGACTGGTCTTCCGCGAGCCCGGAGAGTTCGGCCGCGATCAAGGCGGCGGCCATGGCCCCGCCCACGGAGGTGACCTGGAAGCCCCGCTGCTGGAAGCGCCCCCGGGCGGCGAGGCCGACCCGGATCAGCATCTCCCAGGCGCGGGCGTAGGAACCCAACATGGCGCCGCCGCTGGCGCCATGCGCTTCAGCCACGGCCAGCGCGGCAGGCGCGAGCACGGCGCTTCCGTGGACGATGCTCTCGGTGTGGGTGTCGTCAAACTCGAGGCTGTGGATCAGCCCGCCGTTGACGAGCGCCGCATCGGCGGCGCCTGCGCCCCGGCCCGCGCCGAACAGGGTGGCTGGCCCCCTGGCCGGGAGCCCGGCCGCAAAGGTGCGGTAGGCCTGGCCCTGCGCCCCCTGGGAGGCCGCGAGCCCGACGCCGATGGCGTCCAGCAGGTGCAGCCGCGCTGCGTGCGCGACGGCGTCCGGAAGGCGCGCCGCCCGCAGTTCGGCTGACCGTCGAACAAGCGTCCGCGACAGCGTCACCGCGTTTCCTCCTGGATCTCACGCGCCGCCGCGAGGGCGGCGAGGCGGCCCAGCGCGATGGCCGAAAGGAGGCCGTTGCCGGACGCGTAGCCGAGCGCCCCGGCGCGCCCGCTGATGCCCGCGGCTGCGCCGCCGCCCGCGAACAGGTTCGGCACGCGGCCGCCATCCGGCCGAAGCACGTGGGCGTCGCCGTCCACGCGCAGGCCGCCCTGGGTGTGGAACAGGCCCGGCACCACGCGCGCGATGAAGTAGGGCGCCTGCAGCGGCCCCAGCCCGAAGTCCTTCCGGCCCTGGGCGTCGGCGCCGGAACCAGAGGCGGCCGCGTTGTAGGCGGCGATCTCCGCCGCGAGCGCGTCAGCGTCGAGTCCGTAGAAGGCGGCGAGCGCCTCCGGACTCTCGGCCTTCTTCACGCCGCCGTAGTTGGCAAGCTCCAGGAACTCCTCCTCCTGGGCGGCGATGTCGAAGATCTTCTGGTCGAAGATGGCGTAGGCGCGCTGGCCATGCTCCAGCACCACGCGCGCGTAGCCCGAATAACCCAGGCTCTCGTCGCCGAAGCGGCGCCCGTCCTCGCCCACGAGAATCCCGCCCTTCTCGATCGTCGTCCAGGACAGGAGGCCGCCATGGGGGTCGGCCACCGCCGCGTAGCCCTGGTAGGCCTGCATGTTGGCGAAGCCGGCGCCGAGCTTCTCGCCCCAGATCACGGCTTCGCCCGTCGACCCGAGCGCGCCGAAGTACTGCGCGCCGGCGATCTCCGGGCAGAAGCGCCGGACCAGCTCCGGGTTCCCGGCGAAGCCGTTCACCGCCAGGATGACCTTGCGGGCCCGCAGCTCCGAGCGTGCGCCCTGGTTCTCCACGACCGCGCCGACCACGGCGCCGTCCTCGACGATGAGGTCGCGCACGGCGTTGCCGACCGCCACCGGGATCTCCCGGCGCTCCGCGGCGGCCAGCAGGTCGTCCACGAGGTCCTGGCCCCGGCGCGACACGGGCGCATGGAGGCGCGGGACGGAATGGCCGATGTGCTTGTAGGCGGTCACGAGCTTCAGGCGCGCGCCGACGTCGTCGACGAGCCACTCGACGGTCTCGGCCGACACCTCCGCCATCCGGCGCACCAGGGCGATGTCGTCCGTCTCCTTGGCGATGCCCATCAGGTCGCGCACATAGGTCTCGGGATCGTCCTTGATGCCGGCCTCGCGCTGGAAGCGGCTGTTGGCGGCCGGCACGGAGCCCGTGGACAGGGAGGAGTTGCCGCCGGGCCTGTCCATCTTCTCCAGGATGGCGGCGCTGACCCCGGCGTCGTGAGCCGCGATGGCCGCCGCGAGACCGCACGCGCCCGCGCCGATCACCAGAACATCCACATCCACCGCCATCTCACGCCGCTCCACTGATCATGTCCTGCACCACCGCCGGCCAGGGACGCCGCAAGGACGTCTCCCCGGCCACCGCGGCCGCCAGCGTCATCGCCATGCGCGGGAAGACGCCACACGTGTTCTCGGAAAGCTTCGCCAACAGGGTGGCGTCGTCGAAGGGCTGGTCGGCCCCGCCGCGGGCGCTTTCGCAGGCCGCGGTCCATTCCTCCCCGTCGCGGAACCGCCAGGTGACCCGCGCCGGCCGATCCTTGGGCCACTCGCCCACGGCCGTGTGCGGGAGGAGGCGCACCCGGGAGCGCAGCGCCGCAATGCGCGGCTCCGCCAGGGTGTCGTCCGCGAAGGCCCGGGCTCCGCCCGTTCCGAGCAGCGCCGTCGCGGCCACCGCGTGGGGCATGGAGAACTTCGCCGCGAGGCCCGTCTCGGGCGCGACATTGGTGAGGGTCAGGCCCTTGGGGTGGGTTTCGACGGCGAGTTCGGCGATGTCCGCCGCCGCGCGCCCGCTCCCTTCGAGGCGGTTCACGAGCTCGAGCGAGGCTTCCACCGCCGAGTGGGCGTACTGGCAGCAGGCGAAGACCTTGTGATAGCCGCCCGCGATGGCCCAGCGGCTCCCGAGCTCGTCCACAAGCGCCTCGGGGACAGCTTCCGCGCCCAGGCAGTTGACGAAGACGTCGTAGACGGTGGCGTCGATCCCCGCGATCCCGAAGCTCGCCCAGTCCGCCGAGCGCAGGCCGATCCAGGCGCCGGCCGCGGTCCAGGCGTTGCGCACCAGGGCGCCCTCCACGGCGTGGTTGTACGGTCCAGCGAAGCTCATGCTGGCGGCCCCGGACACGGCGCCGAGAAGGGCGCGCGCATCAAGGCCGCGGATCAGGCCCGCCCCGGCGGCGGCGCCCACGGTCGCAAAGGCCGCATGGGGGTGGACCCGCATGGAGCCGAACGGAAAGGCGAGCGCGCAACGCGCCGTGATCTCGTAGGCGAGCGCCACCGCGTTCAAGACGTCGCCCAGCGTGGCGGCCCGGCGCTCCGCCTCGGCCAGCAGGGCCGGGAGCAGGTAGGCCCCGGCATGGCAGGGCGCGGCCCGGAAACCCTCGTCCAGCTCGCACCAGGTCGCGGCCACGCCGTTCGCGGCGGCGGCCGAATAGCGGTCGAGCCGTGGCGCGCCATGGCGGAAGACGGTGGCCTCGCGGCTGGCGGAGTCCTGCTCGAAGGCGTTCTGGGCGAGCAGGACCTGCGGCTCGGCCGTGGCGGCCACCATGGCGCCGATGTCGTCCGCCAGCACCAGCGCCGCGCGCCGGCGCACGTGCTCGGGCAAGTCCTGGCCCAGCCGCCCGGCCGACCACTCGATGAGGCCGCGGAATGCCGCCGCCGTGCGCGCCCGGACGTCGTTCGTGTCGCTGTTCATCAGAACCATTCCCAGAGATCGGGCTTCTCGGCGAGCTCGCGCGCCTCGCCCTGGAAGACGGGCCGGCCTGACTTCAGGATCAGCGCCTGGTCGACCACCTTGAGGGTCGCGGGCACGTTCTGCTCGACGATGATCAGCCCGGTGCCGAAGGCCTCGCTGACCTTGAGCATCTGGGCCATGACATTGCGGACGATCACCGGGGCGAGGCCGGTGGAGGGCTCGTCCAGCAGCAGCCACTTGGGCTGGGTCATCAGCGCCATGCCGAGGGCCAGCATCTGCTGCTCACCGCCCGACATGGACCCGGCCCGTTGCGACCGGCGCTCGTCCAGCACGGGGAAGAGCTTCAGAACCTCGCGGACGAAATTCTGGTCGAACAGCAGTCCCGAGATATGGAGGTTCCGCTCGACGGAGAGGTTCGGGAACACGTTGTGTCCCTGCGGCACGAAGGCGATCCCGCGCCGAACGGTCTCGGGCACGCGCCCGGGCGGGACTTCCTCGCCCTGGAAGCGGATCTGCCCCTCCGCCGGGGCGTGCGCGCCCATGATGCAGCGCAGCAGCGTCGTCTTGCCCGCGCCGTTGTGCCCGAACACGCCCAGGCGCGCGCCCGGCTTGAGGGCGATGCTGACGTCGTGCAGCGCCGTGAGCGTGCCGTAGCGAGCCTTGATGTGGTCGATCTCGAGCATCGGCTCAGGTCCCGAAATAGAGTTCGGTCAGCCGGGGATCGGCGATGAGGTCGGCGACGGCGCCGCGCGCGAGCACGCGCCCGGCGAACATGAAGACCCCTTCGTCGCAGAGGTCCCGGATGAAGGCGACGTTGTGCTCCACCACGCACACCGCCACGCCGGAGGCGGCGAGGTCCCGCACCACGTTCTGGATCGTCTGGTAGGCCTGGCCCTCGACGCCCGCCATGGGTTCGTCGAGCAGCAGGCATCGCGCGTCGTTCATCAGCGCCCGCGCCACCCCGACGAGCTTCTGCTGGCCGAAGGTGAGCCCGCCCGCAGGCTTGTTCGCCACGTCCGCGAGGCCGGTTCGCTCCAGGATCTGGAGCGCCTTGCGGCGGGATTCGGCCTCGGCCTGTCGCACCACGCCGGGGAAGAAGGCCAGCCGCAGCAGGCTCTCGCCCGCATAGCGTCGCGGGGCGACCATCAGGTTGTCGAGCACGGAAAGGGAGGGGAACAGCCGCAGGTTCTGCCATGTCCTGCTGAGGCCGAGGCGCGCCCTCTGGTGCATCTTCATGCCGTCCAGCGGGCGGCCGTCCAGCCGCACGCTGCCGGCGTCCGGCCGGACCACGCCGGAGATGAGGTTGAACAGCGAGGTCTTGCCGGCGCCGTTCGGGCCGATGAGCCCCAGCACGCGCCCGGCCGTCAGCGTCAGGTCGATGCCGTCCGCGACCACGATGCCGCCGAAGCGCTTCTCCAGACCTCGGATTTCAACGACGGCCGACATCATGGGCCTCCTTCGCGCCGGTCCAGACGTCAGCGGCGGGGATCAGCCCCTGCGGGCGGATGAACATGAAGACGAGCACCAGGCCGGTGAACAGCAGCCCCTGCAGCGGGCCGAGCAGGCTCGGGGGGAGGTTCATGAAGGTGATGGCCTGCGGAAGCGCCTGCAGCATCACCGCGCCGACCACCGGTCCCCAGGTGGTGCGCAAGCCGCCGACCACCACCATCGTCAGGATGGCGGACGACTGCAGGATCTCGAACTGGTCCGGGGCGAGATAACGGAACTGGTGGGCATAGAGGGCCCCGGCGAACCCCGCCAGGCCGCAGCCGAGGGCGAAGCTGCCGACCTTCATGGCGACCGCGTTGCGGCCTAGCATGGAGAAGGCGAGCTCGTCGTCGCGCAGGGCGCTCATCGCCCGCCCATAGGCGCCGTGGGCGACCGCCCGCACCGCGAGGACGGACAGGGCGGCGACCACCACCACGATGACTGCGTAGACCCAGTGCGGCGTGGATGGCGCGAACGCGGCCGGGATGTTGGTGAGCCCGCCGGCGCCGCCGGTCCAGGACACGTTCTTGATGATCTCCAGCAGGCCGAGCTGGAAGCCTATGCTGGCGATCAGCAGGTAGTCGCCCGACACCCGCAGCGAGGGCAGCGCCAGCAGGATGGAGGCGGCCACAGCCAGGAGCGCCCCGGCGAGCATGGCCAGAGGCGCCGGCCATCCGAAGTCGCGGGCCAGCAGCGCCGAGCCATAGGCCCCGATGGCGTAGAACACCGGGTGGGCGATGGAGATCAGGCCGGCGTAGCCGATGACGAGATTGAAGCTCGAGGCCAGGACCACGTAGAGCCCGACCAGGATGATGATGGTGTAGAGGTATTCCATCGGCTCACACCTTCTGGGGGTCGGAGGTCGGCGAGGCGTCGAGCGTCGGGGTCGGCGTCTTGCGGGTCAGACGGCGCGAGCGCTGCGGCAGGCGGATGCCGTTCGGGAAGAACACGATCGCCAGGAACAGGAAGACGTAGAGAAGAAAGCCCTGCCATTCCGAGGGGATGAACAGCACGCTGGCGTTCTGTACGACGCCAAGCAGGAGGGCGGTGATGGCCGCGCCCCAGAGATTGCCGATGCCCCCGATGATCGTGGCCGCGATGGCGAACAGCATCAGCTCGATGGAGGTCGTCGGCTGCACCTGGGCGCGGGTTCCGTACAGGAACATCGCGAGCGCCACGAGCAGCGCGGAGATGACCATCGCGAACAGGAACACCCGCTCCTTGGCGATTCCGTAGAGCTCGGCCAGGTCCGGGTTGTCGGACACCGCCACCATGAACTGGCCCATGCGGGCAAAGCGCAGGAAGCCGAACAGGGCGGCGACGGCCAGGAGCATCGCTCCCACGGCCGGGAGATCCCATGCGCTCACCGCGATCCCGCCCACGAGGGTGACTGGCCAGAACAGGGAGGGGAAGATGGTGGCCGGCCAGGTCCCGAAGACCAGCATCGCGATATACGCGACGAGCTCCGAGATGATCAGCGTGAAGATGAACACGAACATCTGCGCGGCGCGACGCCGCCGCAGCGTGCGGAAGCCGAGGACCTCGATCAGGAGCGCGATGGCCAGAGAGCCGGCGAGCGCCGCCAGGAACCCGAGCCAGGAGGGCAGCCCTGCCAGCGCCACGGTGGCGTGGGCCGCGTAGAAGCTGACCGTCATCATCGCCGCCTGGGCGAAGTTGAAGACGCGATTGACCTTCAGGACGAGCGCGAACGCGAGCGCGAACAGCACGGCGTAGCTCGAGGTCGCGAGCGATGTCCAAAGGATCTGCGCGATGATATCGGCGGAAAGCATGGGTCCCTCCCCAGGGCCGGCGGCGAGCTTGTCCCGCCGCCGGTCGCGCGCGCGATCAGTTCACGACTGCGAGCTGGGTCCACTTCCCGTCCTTCACCTGCATCAGGTAGACGGGCTTGTTCACGGTGTGGTTCTCGTTGATCACGAGCTTGCCGGTGAGCGGCAGGTCGAAGCTCTTGATCGCCAGCATCTCCTTGCGGAAGTTCTCGCCGGTGATCGGGAGCTTCTTGTCGTCGAGCGACTTGAACACCGCCGCCATGATGTACGGGGCGTCATAGAGGTACTGGGTGTAGGGCAGGCCGTTCGGTTCGCGGCCCACTTCCTTGCGCCAGCGCTCGACATAATCGGCCACGGGCTTGGACTCGAGGCCGGGGGCCAAGGAGGTCGCGATCACGCCCTCGGCTGCCTTGCCGAGCTGCTCGATCAGCTTGGGATTGTACACCGCGGAATAGGAGCTGACCGGCTGCTGCAGGCCGAGCTGGCGCATCTGCGCGATGACCTGCGGAGTATCCGACACCAGCCCCTGGATGTGGATGATGTCAGGGTTCGCGGCGCGCACCTTCAGCAGGGAGCCGGTCCAGTCCGACGCCTTCGGGTCGTAGGCCTCGTAGGCGACGACCTGCCCGCCGGCCTTGGTGAAGACGTCGCGATAGATCTGGGCGGCGACCACCCCGGTCTCGTTGTTGATGTAGAGGACGGCGGCCTTCTTCTTGCCCAGGGTCGTGGCCGAGTAGTTGGCCACCGCGGTGATGTCGATGTCCGCAAGCGGGAAGGTGGTGTAGGTGTAGTCGCCGAGCTTGGCGATTTCGGCCGAGTTCGCGCCCACGGAGAGCTGGACGACCTTGTTGTCGTTGGCGACCGGCGCGATGGCCTTCACGACCGCCGACCAGGCGCTGATGAAGGCGGGCGTCTTGTCCACCGAGATCAGCCGGTTGGCCGACTGGATGCCCACTTGCGGGTCGGCCCGGGTGTCGAGCACCACCATCTCCAGCTTCTTGCCGTTCACGCCGCCGGCGGCGTTGATGGCGGCGACGCCCCATTCGGCGGCCTTCACCTGGTCCTGGCCATAGAGAGCCTGGCCGCCCGAGAGCGGCATGGCCAGGCCGAACTTGAACGTCTCCTGGGCCTGGGCGGCGCCGGCCGCGAGCCCCAGGGCAAGGAGACTGAACCCGGCGAGAGCCGCCCGGCGATGGATTGAGCGAGACATGAGTTTCATCGTTTTCCCTCCACAAACGGCTTGATTGTGTGGCTCAGCCGATCGCCCTGAGGGCGCTCAAGGCGTCGCTGGTCGGCATGACGTCCGCATATTTCGAGGCCATGTCGAAGAGGTTGACCGCGTGCGACGTGGCGGACCGGTCGTAGACGGCGTCTTCGGGCACCAGGACGCGGAAATTGTACGCGAAGGCGTCCACGACGCTGCCGCGCACGCAGCCGCTGGTGCTGCACCCGGTCACCACGAGCGTGTCCGCCCCGAGGTTGATGAGGTAGCTCGTGAGCGGCGTGCCGAAGAACGCCGAAGGATGCTTCTTCGGCAGCAGGATGTCCTGCTCGGCCGGGGCGATCTCCTCCACGAACTCGTAGCCCTTCGCCGCCACGTTCATGATGGCCGGCACCTTGTCGGAAAGGCGGCCCCTGTCGAACGACTGCTTGGGCGCCACATAGGGGTAGAGCACGGGCCAGCCCCGCTCGCGGAACACGTCGAGCACTTTGCGGATGTTGTGCACCGCATCCCAGGCGACCTCGCCGCAGGAGGTCGGATATTCCTTGATCGCCTCCCAGAACGGCATGGGGCGCGTGCCCACGGTGCGGTACTGGACGTCGATGATCAGAAGGGCAGGGCGGGAGCCCAGGCCGGTCGCGCGGCCGAAGCCCGCCGCGTTGTAGGCCCGCTGCTCTTCCTCGGAGATGATGCCGTCCCAGGGTCTCGCCATTGTTCGCTCCTCACGATCCCACGCGGTAGCGCTGCTCGCGCGCGTCCCACTCGTCCTTGGCCACGGCCCGCTGGCGTTCCTCGAAGGAGGCGAGCCGGTCGGCGACGGAGTCGAGCCGGCCCTCGGCCTTGAGCGCGCCCAGAACCTCGTAGGAGGCCCTCAAGGCGGCCTGCAGGGCAGCGTTGGCGTAGAGCACGATGGAGAAGCCCATTTCGGCGAGCTTCTCGCGGCCCGGATCGGGCGTGCGGCCGCCGAACACGATGTTGGCGACCTGCGGAACGCCGATCTCGCGCGGGATGCGCGCGAGCTGGTCCAGCGTCGTCGGGGCCTCCACGAAGGTGACGTCCGCGCCGGCCTCGACAAAGGCCTGCGCCCGCTCGATCGCGCGGTCGATGCCCTCCACGGCGGCGGCGTCCGTCCGGGCGATGATCTGCAGGTTCTGGTCGTGGCGCGAGTCTGCCGCCGCCTTGATCTTCTGGACCATCTCCTGGGTGGAGATGACGTCCTTGCCGTTGAAGTGCCCGCACTTCTTGGGGAAGACCTGGTCCTCGATCTGGATGCCCGCCGCGCCGGCGCGCTCGAGCACCCGGATCGTCCGGACCATGTTGACGGCGTTGCCGAACCCGGTGTCCGCATCCACGATCAGCGGCAGCGACACGCAATCCGCGATCGCCGCGACGGTGTCGGCGACCTCGGTGACGGTGGTCAGGCCGATGTCGGGGGCGCCCAGGCGCATGTTGGCGACGCCGGCGCCGGTCACGTAGACCACTTCGAAGCCGAGATCCTCGATCACGCGGGCGAACAGGCCGTTGGCGGCCCCAGGGACCGTCACCGCGTTCCGGCGGGCCAGGATGGCCTTCAGGCGTTCAGTCGATTTCATTGATCCTCCCACCCGCAGCATCGCCGTGCCGGGCCGATTGGGAGGCGAGCTTATCCCGCGTTGGTCAACTGTCAACAGTTTGCTATCATAGTCGGCGTGGGCCATTGTTCACGGCAGGGCGGCGGCGAGACCGCCCGGAGCAGGTCAGGGTGGAAACCGAGGCGATCTCTCGATAAGGGCTGCGCGATGAGCGTTCTCAATCCCATTGCAGGAACATCCCTCGCCAACGAGGCCTTCGGGAAGCTCGTCGAGGCGATCACGTCGGGCGAGTTCGAGCCGGGGGAGAAGCTGTCCGAAGCGGATCTGGCGCGAAAGCTCGGCATCAGCCGCGGCCCGCTGCGTGAAGCCCTGGGGCGGCTGGAAGGCCGTCTCGTCACCCGGACGCCACGGCTCGGGGTCAGGGTGATCCAGTTCAGCAAGGACGACCTGGAGCACCTGTTCCTGGTCCGGGAGGCCCTCGAGGGCATGGCCGCCCGCCTGGCGGCCGAAGTGATCACGGACTCGGAGCTGCGGAGCCTCGGGGACCTGCTGCGGCAGCACGCCAACCGGCCCGCGCTCGCCGCCGGCCAGGCCTACCGGCAGCACTCCCACGACGACGACTTCCACTTCGCCATCGTGCACGCGTCGCGCAGCGAGCGGATCGAGCGGCTGCTGCTGGACGAGGTGTACTACCAGCTCCGGATCCACAGGCTCCGGTCCAGCACCCGTCCCGGCCGCGCCAAGGCGGCCTGGCACGAGCACGCCGCGATCCTGGCCGCCATGGAGCAGCGCGACCCGGACGGCGCCGAGATCGCCATGCGCCGCCACATCCGCAACGCGAGGCTCAGCGCGACGGCCGCCCTGGACGGCGAGGGCCGGCCCAACCAGTAGGCCGGCGCCTCGCCGGCGACGCCCTCAGGCGCCGCGCATGCACTTGGACCGGAACGACTTGCGCGCCTTGCCGTGCAGGCCTTGCTGGTCGGCCTGGGCCGAGCATTCCTTCGACTTGGCCGACCGCTCGGCCTTGCCCGCCGGCGCCGCCGAGCGCTTCGCCGGGCCGCTGTTCTGCATCATGCTGCGGGATGCGCCGGCCTGGTTGGGGCTGGCCGTCGTGGCGCTCTGCGCCATGCCGAAGCCCGTCGCCGCGAGAAGGAGGCCGCCGGCCAGGAGAGCTGACTTAATCATCGCATGAACTCCGCGCGATTTGAGACGCCAAGCCAATGGCGAGCCTCGCTCTCCCGTTCCATCATGGCGCGCGGGACGAGGCCGACGGATTTCGCCGGCCGGACCGTTGAACGGCCATGAGCGACGTTCCGACCACGATCATGCCCGGCCGACGTCCGGTGGCCCGCCCCGACGATCCCGGCCCCGCGACCGAGAGCCTGCGGCGCCCCGCGGCGACTCGGGATCGCCATGGCTGATGACGACGGCGGGCTGCCCTGATGGTGGAGGATCCCGACGAGGACCTGGTCCGCGCGATTGGGCGCGGCGATGCGCGCGCCATGCGCAGGCTCGTCGAGCGCAAGCTGCCGCGCCTGCTGGCCCTCGCCCGCCGCATGCTGGCCGACTCCGCGGAGGCCGAGGACGTGGCCCAGGAGGCGTTTCTGCGGATCTGGCGCAACGCGGCGACCTGGAAGGCAGGCTCGGCGCGCTTCGACACATGGATCCATCGCGTGGCGATGAACCTCTGCTACGACCGCCTCCGGCGCCGCGCCGTTCGGACCGAGTCGGAGCATGCCCAGGAGCCGCCGCTCGCCCTGGAGGCGGAGCGCGACGATCCGGCCGAGGAGCGCCGGTCGCGAGTCGAGGGCGCGCTGCAGGCCATCGCTCCGCGCCAGCGGGAGGCCCTCGTGCTCGTCTACTACCAGGAGCTGTCGAACATCGAGGCCGCAGCGGCCATGGGGGTCAGCGTCGACGCGCTGGAGAGCCTGCTTGCGCGCGGGCGCCGGGCGCTCCACGCCATTCTGATCAGGGACCGGGACAATGACTGAACAAGCCGCGCCCATGGACATCGGGCGCTTCGGCGCCCTTGCAGAGGCCTATGGCGGCGCCATCGAGCGGTGGCCGGCCGAGCATCGCGACGACGCCCGCCGGCTCGCCGCCACGGAGGCGGGTCGAGCGATCCTGGGCCGGGCCTTGGCGCTCGACGCGGAGCTCGACCGCTACGCCGTGGACGCGCCCGCCGCGGCGCTGGTCGGCCGGGTGGTGGAGGCCGCTTCCGGCGGCCTGGCCCGCAAGCGCCGACGCCGGCTCTGGTGGGCTGCGCTGGGCTTCGCCGGCGTCGGCCTGGCCGGGGCCTTCGCCGGAGTCGCCGTCGCCACGGCCGTCCTGCCGCCGGCCTCGCCGGCCTTTGCGGACTTCGGGACCTGGACCGTCGGCGACGAAGCGGATGGGGCCCTCTGATGGCACGGGAGACCAGCGACATGGCGGAGCCCGCGGTGGACGAAGGCCGGAGCCGCGAGCGGACTGCCGGCTCGCGCCGAGAGAGGCGGTGGATCATCGTTCTTCTGGTGACCGCGATCTTCCAGGCTGGCCTGCTCGCAGGCGGCGCTTTCGTCTGGTGGCGGCAGGCGCACCGGGTCGGGCCCGGGGTCGGGCTCGCCCGGGCGGTGATGCTGACCGCAGACGCCCGGGGCCGGGAGGCTTTCCGGGCCAGCATGGCCGAGGGCCGCCGGCAATCGAGGCCGCAGGTCCGGGACGTGAGGGAGGCCCGGGCGGCGCTCGGTCGCGCGCTGGTTGATTCGAACGCGTCGGTCGCCACCGTGCAGGAGGCCCTGGCGCGCCTGCGCGGAGCCGAGGTCGCCCTGCGCGAGCGCCTGGAGCCGGAACTCGCCCAGGCCCTCGTGGCCCTGGGGCCGGAGGGCCGGCGGGAGCTCGCCGGCGCCCTCGTTCCGGCCAATCGGAGGGCGGGGCCGCCGCAGACCAAGATTCCCGGTCCTTGAGCGACGGAACGGCCGACCGGGTCCGTTCAACCAGAAGTCGCAATTCCGGATGGAAGCCGATGACACGCACTGACGACGCCCTCCGCCCCGCCCTGGCCATGTCGCGGTTCGGCCTGGGCGCCCGCCGCGGGCGCGGGCTGGACCTGCCCGGGGATCCGATCGACGCGCTGCGCGAGGAAATCCGCGCCGGGGCCGATCCCCTGTCGGACAATCCAGACCTCGCCCCCAGCGACGAAGTCCTGCGTCAGTTCTATGCCTTCCGCGAGGCCCGGAAGGAGGCGCGCGAGAGCGCGCAACAGGGCGGGGCGGGAAAGGCGTCGCCAGGCATGCGGCCGGACATGGCGGCAGGCAGCCCGGAGCGCGCCGGCGCGAAGGATCGCCCCGAAGGCCCCCCGCTGCCCCGGCGCATCTTCCTGGCCGAACTGGAAGCCCGGGCGGAGGGCGCCTGGCGCAGGCCGGGCGTCGGCTTCGCCGAGCGGATGGTCCTGTTCTGGAGCAACCACTTCGCCGTCTCCGCCGCCAAGGGGCCTGTAGTCCGCGTTCTCGCGGGCGCCTTCGAGCGGGAGGCGATCCGGCCCCACGTGTTCGGCCGGTTCGCCGACATGCTCATGACGGTGGAGACCCACCCGGCGATGCTGGTGTTCCTCGACAACCAGCGGTCCGTCGGCGCCAATTCGCCCGCCAGCCGGGGCGGCCGGAACGGTCTGAACGAGAACCTCGCCCGGGAGATCCTCGAACTCCACACCCTGGGGGTCGACGGCGGCTATACGCAAGGAGACGTGACCGCCCTGGCGCAGGCCATCACCGGATGGACCATCGTGGGGCCGCAGGGGCGGATGGGCGAGCCCGGCCGCTTCATGTTCAATCCCCGGGCGCACGAGCCGGGGGACAGGACGATCCTGGGCGTGCGTTACCCCGCTTCCGGGTTCGGGCAGGGCAGGGCGGCGCTGCTGGCGCTGGCGCGCCACCCCGCGACCGCCCGCCATGTCGCCACGAAACTCGCCCGCCACTTCGTCGCGGACGAGCCGCCGCAAGCCCTTGTCGACGCTCTCGCGGCGACCTACCGGAACACCGACGGGAACCTCGCCGCCGTGTCGGAGACGCTCGTGCGGCATGAGCTCGCCTGGGCTCCCGAGCGCGCCAAGGTGCGCTCGCCGCTGGAGTTCACCATCGCGCTCATGAGGGCCACCGACGCCCAGCCCAACGGGCAGCGCCTCGCGGGCGTGCTGGCCAGCATGGGCCAGCCGCTCTGGGCCCCGCCCGGGCCCAACGGGTTCTCCGACCTCGCGCCCGCCTGGGCTTCCGCCGAGGGGGTCAGCGCCCGCATGGACGTCGCCTCGCTCGTGGCCTCGCAGGCCAGCAGTGACGACCCCCGCGCGCTCGCCGAGACGCTCTTCGGGCCGCTTCTCTCCGCCCAGACCCGAGAGGCGGTCGCCCGCGCCGAAACGCGCCAGCAGGGCCTGGCCTTGCTGTTCCTTTCCCCCGAATTCCAGAGGCGCTGACCATGTCCTGCGAACTCATCACGCCGAGCCGCCGCGCCGTCCTGGGCGCGGCTGGGGCCCTCTTCGCCTGGGCTTCCATGCCGCGCTTCGCGTTCGCGGCAGGGAACAGGGACGCCCGCTTCGTGACGATCATTCTGCGCGGCGCGCTGGATGGACTCACTGCCGTGCCCCCGGTCGGAGACCCCGACTACGCGGACATGCGCCGTTCCATCGCCCTGTCGGCCTCCGGCGACAACGCGGCCCTCGCGCTCGACGGCTTCTTCGCCCTGCATCCCTCGATGCCGAATTTCGCGCGGCTCTACGGCAAGGGCGAGGCCGCGGTGGTGCACGCCGCGGCCACTTCCTACCGCGACCGCTCCCATTTCGATGGGCAGGATGTGCTCGAATCCGGCTACGAGCGTCCCGGGCGCACCGATTCCGGCTGGCTGAACCGCCTGCTCGCGACCGTGCCTGCCGGCGCCCGCGTGGATCCGGCCGCCGGGCTCCGGGGCGTTTCCGTGGGAGCGGCGGCCCCCCTGGTGATTCGTGGTCCCGCGCCTGTGCTCGGCTGGGCGCCGCCCATGCTCAGGCCCGCCCGCGCCGATCTCGCTCCCCGGCTGATGGACCTCTACGGCCAGACCGATCCCCTCCTGGCGAGGGCCCTGGGGGAAGCGGTTGAGACCGGCAAGGTCGCCTCGGGGCTCGACGTGAAGGCGCAGGGCGGCGCGGCCGATCCGGTCGGCATGGCCCAGATGGCCACGGGCGCGGCGCGGCTGATCGCCCGCCCGGAAGGGCCTCGCATCGCCGCACTGGCCTTCGAGGGCTGGGACACGCACGCCCAGGAGATCGGCCGGCTCGCGCGCCTCCTCGGCGGCCTGGACGGCGCGCTGGCCGCCTTCGAGCGGGAGCTCGGGCCGGCGTGGAAGGACACCGTGATCCTCGTCGCGACCGAGTTCGGCCGCACCGCGCGCGTGAACGGGACGGAGGGCACCGACCACGGGACCGGCACGACCGCCTTCCTGGCCGGCGGCGCGGTGAAGGGCGGACGCGTAATCGCCGACTGGCCCGGCCTGAAGGCCGCCCAGCTCAGGGACGGCCGCGACCTCGCGCCCACGACCGACCTGCGCGCCGTGGTCAAGGGCGTCGCCGTCGACCTCCTGGGCTGCTCGCCGGCGGCGCTGGGCGAGACCGTCTTCCCGGGATCGGGCGCCATCGCGCCGATGCGCGGGCTTGTCGCCTGACCACCTGCGGGACCCGCCAAGGGCCAGGCGCGGCCAGCGCCTGGCGGTTTGCTCCGGAGCCCCTCCTCAGCGGGAAAGGGGCGTGCCGACGTTGCCGATCAGCTGGCCCGGCATGACAAAGGCGTGCTCCGTCTGGCGCAGCACGTAGCCCGGCACGGGGCTCCGGACGGGCCGGGGCTGCGCATCCGCCCCGGCGACGGGGTGGATGCGGGCCACTACGGTCTCCGGGCTCACCTCGTCGCCCAGGCCGACCAGATGCTCGACCAGCCCCGGGGCGGAGGCGAGATATTGGCCCTCTGGGCCCGCCGTGACGTGGACGCCTGCAAAGGACGCGGGCGGCAGGGTCGGCTTCAGCACTCCGAAAGCGGCGAGGCCGCGCAGCAGTCCCTCTTCCATGATGCGGAGCTCGGCGCCCTGCATCCGTCCGCCGCCGCCTTCCACCTCGATGGAGGCGAGGTCCATCTCCTTGGCCGCGCCGCAAGCGGTCTCGCGGATCCCGTCCACGTGCTGGATGAACCGATAGCCCCAGGCCTCCATCAGGCGCGTGAGCGCCTCGGAGCCCACCTTGCTGGACGCCGTCGAGAAGCCGAAGACATGGGGGACGACGCTGACGTCCCGCCCGCCCGCGTGGACATCGATGAGCAGGTCGACGGCTGTGAACAGGTGTCGGGTCGCGAAGGCGGCCAGGCGCTCGGTCGGCGTGCCGTCCGTTTTGCCGGGAAATACCCGGTTCATGTTCTGCCCGTCGAAGGGCGAGAGGCGCCGGCCCTTCTCGGAGGCCGGAAAGTTGATGGAAGGCGCGATGATGATGCGCCCCGTCACCGCCTCCGGGGCGATCGACGCCGCGAGGCGGCGCAGCACGACCTGCGCCTCGTACTCGTCGCCGTGCACGCCGCCTAGCAGGAGGACGGACGGGCCCGCGCCGTTGTTGATGCAGCACAGGACGTCGCCGCTGACGCCGTCTAGGGCGCCGGTGATCGGCCCGAGGTCGTAATACGCCTTGCCCGGGCGCGCGGGGTCGAATTCGGAAAGCATGGTCCGCCTTTCAGGGCAGGTGAGGACGCGCGGCGCCCGGAGCCGGGCGCCGCTGGTCGAGGCTCTGGATCGAAGGTCGCGGCCTCAGGCCGCCCGGCTCACCACCGATGTGGCCAGCGCCGCGGCGGGCTGGTGGAAGCGCGCCGGCGAGAAGGGCTCCAGCGCCTCGGGCTTGGTTCCGGTCAGGATCCAGTCGGTGAACAGCTTGGTGAAGCCGAGCGAGATGGCGAAGCCGTGGCCCGACCAGGCGTAGCCGTAGAGCGTGTTGGAGAGCGCCTCCGTCTGGCCGATCAGGGGGATCACATCCGCCGCCACGGTCTCCACGCGCGACGCGTCCGCCTTGAGGAAGCTCGAGCTGTCGATGAACGGGAACGTCATGATGGCGTCGGTGATGTTCTGCGTCAGGGCGCTCAGCGAGCCCTTCCAGAGCCCGTCAGGCGTGTGGGCCACGTGGGCGCCGCCCGAGAGCATCAGCGTTCCGTCCGGAATCTGCTTCACGGCGAGCCTGCGGTGGGCGTGCGAGAGCAGGTGATTGACGGTCTTGTTCAGCGGGTTGGTCACGTAGAGCATCTGCGGCATCAGGTTCCACACGGGGCTGAACTCGTGCGGCCGGAAGATGGGCTTGAGCAGGTCCTGGGCGCCGGCGTTGGCCACGACGACGAGCTTGTCGCCCACGGGCACGACCTCGCCGCTGGCCAGCTTCACGCCCGTGGCGGCGCCGCGCGCATGGAGGATCTCGACGACCTTGGCCCCGGTGCGGATGGTCGCCCCGGCCTTGGCGGCCTCGCGGGCGAACTGCCGGGTGGCGAAGGTGTGGTCGCCCACGCCGTCGTTCGGGCAATGCACCGCGCCGATGATGCCGCTCGCCAGCTCCGGCTCGCGGGACAGCGTCTCTTCCCGACTCCAGATCTCCGAAGGCGCGCCGAGGCTCGACTGGGCGGCCGCCATGGCCTCCATGCGCCCGCGCACTTCGTGCTCGCGGTGGCCGTAGGGCACGTCGAACACCTTGATGCCGCCGATGCGGCGGTAGCCGACGCCGCCTTCGAACGTTTCCTGATAGTGCTTCCACAACTCGAGCGAGAGCGCGCAGACGGGCAGCTCCCGGAAGTCGCGGCCGTTGGCGCGCACGCCGCGCTCGCCCGGGCCGCCGGACGCGCCGCTGGCGATTTCGCCGGCCTCGAGCAGCGTCACCGACCGGCCGGCCGAGGCGAGCTGGTAGGCGAGGCTCGTTCCATAGATGCCGCCGCCGACGATCACGACCTCGGAGGCTTGGGTGGTGCTGGACATGGGATGAGACCCTTTCATGGTGAAGGCGGGGACCGGTGAGCCGCGGGCTCGTCGGCGAAATGGCAGCTGGCGACGCTCGACCCCCCGGGGGCGGGGCGCGGGGCGGGGATGTCTTCCACGCAGCGCCGGGGCAGGCGGCCGTCCGGCGTGGCGACGGCCAGCGCCGGCTCGCGCGCCGCGACGAGGCGGGCGGCCGGGCAGCGGGTGTGGAACGGGCAGCCGGAGGGGATCGCCAGCGGGCTGGGGATGGAGCCCTCCAGCACTGGCGCGGGCTCGCGGGTCCCGGCGGGCCCGTGGCCGGACGCGGCCATGAGGCTCTGCGTATAGGGGTGGCGCGGGGCGCCGCAGACCTCCGCTACCGGACCCTGCTCGACGAAGCGCCCGAGGTACATGACGCCCACGGCGTCGGCCATGTGCTCGACCAGGGCGAGGTCGTGGGTGATGATCACGAAGGTGAGCGCCAGGCGCTCCTTCAGGTCCATCAGGAGGTTGATGATCTGCGCCTGCACGGAGACGTCCAGCGCGCTCACGGGCTCGTCGAGCACGAGGATGTCGGGCTCGCAGATGATGGCGCGGGCGATGGCGGCGCGCTGGCGCTGGCCGCCCGAGAGTTCGTGCGGGTAGCGCGCCAGGTGGGCCGCGCTCAGGCCCACGAGCCCGACCGCCTCCGCAACGCGCGCCTCGCGCGCCTCACGGTCCGGGCGCAGCCCGTGAACGACGAGCGCCTCCGTGAGCGTCTGCCGCACGGTCATGCGCGGGTCCAGGGACGCGCGCGGGTCCTGGAGCACGAGCTGGATGCGCCGGCGCAGGCGGCGCAGGCCCGCGGCGTCCAGGTCCGCGAGCGCCTGCCCGTCCACGCGCACCTCGCCCGCGCTCGGGGGCAGGAGGCCCACGAGCAGGCGCGCGAGCGTGCTCTTGCCCGAGCCCGACTCGCCCACGATCGCGAACACGCTCCCGCGCGGCGCGCGGAAGGACACGCCGTCGACCGCGCGCGCGGTGGGCGCGGGGGCGCCGAAGAGGCGCGGGCGCCCGCCGAACCAGCGCGCGACGGCGCGCACGTCCACGGCCGCGTCCATGTCCGGGCCCGCGGGGGCGGGGGCGTCTGCGATCGCGCTCATGGGCGCTCCTCCGCGAAGGCGCAGGCGACCACGCGGCCGTCCACGGGCCGGGGCGCGGGC
>NZ_PVZS01000069.1 GCF_003004785.1 Alsobacter soli | reverse complement strand
CGACCTGCCGACGGTCTCGGGGACGGTGGAGAAGGTCGACACGGCCGCCGGCAAAATCACCATCGACCACCAGGCGATCCCGAACCTCGGGATGGATCCGATGACGATGGTGTTCCGCACGCCCGACCCGTCGGTGCTCAAGGGCGTGAAGGCCGGCGACAAGGTTCGCTTCCAGGCGGACCGGGTGAACGGCCAGATCTCCGTCGTGAAGATCCAGAAGGGCAAGTGAACGGGCCCGGGATGCGCCAGCGCAAAGCGCGCCGAAGCGGATCGGGTGCAGGCTGCGGCCGAGCACCAGGAGGACGCCATGGCAGTCGCGAAGCGCTCGGCCACGGACAGACCCGCGGCGCCTGAACCGCTCGTGCGCGCGAAGGGCGGCGAGCCCGCCTTCGGCGCCGAGGACCTGCTCGCCTACTGGCTGGACGCCGGCCAGCGGGCCGTCCTGTTCCTGGACGCGCTGCGGCAACGGGCCGAGAACATCGTCGCCCACGAGCGCGCCGGCAAGCCGCCGCTGCTCGACTTCGACTTCGAGGTGGTCGCCGAGGCGCGCCGATTCGAGCGCCCGACCAACTACAGCCTGCTCAGGATCACCCGGGTGGGCGAGGACTGCCTGGGGGACTGCCTCCAGCCCGGCCTGCGGCCCGTGGTCGTGTTCGACCCCCGCGCCGGCCACGGCCCCGGGATCGGCGGCTTCAAGCGCGAGAGCGAGGTGGGGCTGGCGCTGCGGGCCGGCCACCCGACCTACTTCGTCTCGTTCGCGCCCGAGCCCGTGGCAGGCCAGACCCTGCACGACGTACTCCGGACGCTGCGCCGCTTCCTGGAGGAGGTCGGCCACCGACACCCGGGCCAGCCGCCGGTGCTATACGGCAACTGCCAGGCGGGTTGGGCCATCACCATGCTGGCGGCCGATTGCCAGGGCCTCGTCGGGACGGCCGTGCTCAACGGCTCGCCCCTGTCCTACTGGGCCGGCGAGCCGGGCGTAAACCCGATGCGCACGGCCGCCGGGTTCACGGGCGGCATGTGGACGGCGCACCTCCTGTCCGACCTGGACGACGGCCGCTTCGACGGCGCGTGGCTGGTCCAGAACTTCGAGGCGCTCAAGCCGGAGGGCGTCTGGAGCAAGTACGCCGACCTTTTCGAGAGGGTGCGGGCCGAGCGCGAGCGCTTCCTGGAATTCGAGCGGTGGTGGAACGGCTTCTATATGCTCGGGCGGGAAGAGATCCTGGCCATCACCGAGAACCTGTTCGTCGGCAACCGGCTGGAGCAGGGCCTCGTGTGGCTGTGCCAGCACTGCAAGGTCGATCTGCGCCGCATCCGCAACCCGCTCGTGAT
>NZ_PVZS01000068.1 GCF_003004785.1 Alsobacter soli | reverse complement strand
GCGCGCGTCCTCCAGCACCATGGCGGCGCCCTTCTCGGCGATCATCATGGTGGGCGAGTTGGTGTTGCCCGATGTGATGCGCGGCATGGCGGAGGCGTCGATGACGCGCAGGCGCTCCACGCCGCGCACCCGCAGGCGGGCGTCCAGCACGGCGAGCGGGTCGTCCGTGACGCCCATCTTGGCCGTGCCGACCGGGTGGAAGATGGTGGAGGAGACGTCGCCCGCCGCCTTCGCCAGGTCCTCTTCCGAGGTGAGGTGGGCGCCGGGCTTGTATTCCTCCGGCCGGAAGCGCTCCAGGGCCTTCGCCTTGACGATGCGCCGCACCAGCTTCAGCGCGTCGGCGGCCACGCGCCGGTCCTCCTCGGCGGCGAGGTAGTTCGGCGAGATCGCCGGCGGGGCGGCCGGGTCGGCGGAGGCGAGGCGCACCGTGCCGCGGCTCGCCGGGCGCAGGTTGCACACGCTCGCCGTGAAGGCCGCGAACGGGTGCATGGGGTCGCCGAACTTGTCCAGCGACAGCGGCTGCACGTGGAACTGCAGGTTGGGCGTGGCGTAGTCCGGCGAGGAGCGGGTGAAGAGCCCGAGCTGCGACGGCGCCATGGTGAGGGGCCCGGTGCGCAGCAGCGCCCATTCCGCCGCCATCAGCCCGCGCTTCAGCAGCGACTGGTAGTCGATGTTGAGGGTGCGCACGCCCGTGACCTTGAACACCGGGCGGATCTGCAGGTGGTCCTGCAGGTTCTCGCCCACGCCCGGCAGGTCGCGCAGCACCGTGATCCCGTGCTCCTGCAGCAGCCCGCCCGGCCCGATCCCGGACAGCTGCAGGATCTTGGGCGAGGCCACGGCCCCGGCCGACAGGATCACCTCGCCGGCGGCGCGGGCCACCTTCTCCACCCCGTCCTGCCGGTAGGCGACGCCGACCGCCCTGCCCTCCTCGACGAGCACGCGCTCCACCGTCACGCCGGTCTCGAGCCGCAGGTTCGGCCGCTTCAGCGCCGGCCGGAGGAAGCCGCGCGCCGCGCTCCAGCGGCGGCCGCGCTTCTGGTTCACCTGGAAGTAGGACGAGCCCTCGTTGTCGCCGGTGTTGAAGTCCTTGACGCGCCTGATGCCGAGCTCCTCGGCGGCGGCCTGGAAGGCGTCCAGGATATCCCAGCGCATGCGCGGGTACTCCACCCGCCACTCGCCGCCCGAGCGGTGGAACTCGTTCGGCGGGTCGATGTGGTCCTCCTGCCTGAGGAAGGCGGGCAGCACGTCCTCCCAGCCCCAGCCCTCCAGCCCGAGCTGGCGCCAGCCGTCGTAGTCGGCCGCCTGACCGCGCATGTAGATCATGGCGTTGATGGCCGAGGAGCCGCCGATGACCTTGCCGCGCGGATAGGCGATGGAGCGGCCGTTGAGCCCCGGCTGCGGCTCGGACTTGAACATCCAGTCCGAGCGCGGGTTGCCGATGGCGAACAGGTAGCCGACCGGGATGTGGTACCAGATCCAGTTGTCCATCCCGCCCGCTTCCAGCACCAGCAC
>NZ_PVZS01000067.1 GCF_003004785.1 Alsobacter soli | reverse complement strand
CGTCGGTGAGCGTGATCGGCAACGCCGTCAGGCTCAGGGCCGTGCGGCTCTGAGCTTCTGGTCGGCTGTCCTCCTTGGACCTGGGCTCCCTCAGGGAGGTCGCCTGTCACCCCGTCGGCAAAGGGCCCGAAGGGGTCGTGGCGCCGTAAGAGCGGTCTCCATCGGAGGACGTTGTTCCGGACGCTCCTCATCCAGCTCAAGGCATCAGCTGACGATCCAGTGCAGGCTTTGGACGTGAGCCCTCGCCGTTGCCGCCATGATGCGGGAGCTGAAGGGGAGTGACCATGGTGAGCATGGTTTCACGCCGATCTGCGCTGATCCTGGCCGCTAGGCTATGGAGCTTTCTCTGGCCTGCTCGCCCGCACGCCGACGTGCTTGAGCCCTATCAGAAGGCCGGGGACCTGGGCGTGTACCTCGGCATCATCCCGGCTCAGATCGCGAGGCGGCACCCGAGCGAACATCCGGAAGCGACCATGCACGGAGGCCCGGCTGAGGGGCGCGACATGCATGTCGTGGTGGCCATCTTCGATGCTGCTGGCAATCGCGTCGAGGACGCCGAGGTGTCCGACGCAATAGCAGAGGTAGGCCAGGTTGGGCGGCGCCGGGCCAGGCTGGAACCAATGAAGATCGCCGACACGATCACCTTCGGCGCGTTCGTGGCGATGTTCAGAAGCGGCCGCCAGAGCATCGAAGTCGAGAACCGCAGGCCGGGATCTTCGGCTGTGCAGACGGCCAGCTTTACCTACGATCCGGGGTCTTGAGCTGAGAGCGCGTCCATTGCCGACACAGCCTCGGGGCAGTTCCGCGGCTAAATCGGCATTGGCCCGGCGTGTTTGACTGAGCGCAATGAAAACCGGGCCCTTCGGGCTCATACTGTAAACATGAGCACCCGGCTCCCCCTCACCGGTCGATTGGCCCGCTTCGTCGCGGCGCTGGGGCTGCTCTTCCTCGCGCTGGCGTACGCCGGGCCTGCGGCCGCCCACGGCGCCGTGAATGCGGGGCCCGAGATGCGGGCCCACCACGCGCAGGCGCTCGCCGACCCTGCCTTGGCGCCGTCAGCGGCAATCGCCCCCTGCCAGTGTTGCGTGGCCGGGCCATGCTGCTGCGCCTTCGTCGGAATGGCTGCCACCGGGCCGGCCTTCTCGATGGCGGCGCTCGCACGCCCGCTGACGAGTCCCAGTCTGCTCCGCGGACTTCGGTCTTCGCCCGGCGAGCGGCCCCCAAGATCCCGTCACGGTTGAGCCTGTTCCGTCCGCGTTCCGGCGCGGCGGTCCAATTCCGTTGACAAGGACTTGAACCATGCGCATCGCAGCGATCCTTCTTACCATTGGCGCCCTCGCCGCGCCGGCCTACGCCCAGACGGGCGACGCTCAGGACCACTCCGCCCACCACCCGGCCGAAGCGGCTCCGGCGCCTTCGGCCGATGCCGTCGCTCCCCAGCCCGCGCCGTCCGTCCGTGCCGAGGGCAGCGCCGGCGCGTCCGCGGCCATGGGCTGCCCGATGATGCCCGAGATGATGCAGTCCATGATGCAGGGCATGGCCGCGGGCTCGGCCCAGGCCGGCGCGGGCATGCCTTCAGGCATGGGCTCCGGCATGGGCTCCGGAATGGCTGCCGGTGGAGCCCGGGCCGCCGCGTTCGACCAGAGTCTCGCGGGCATCACTTACCGGGCCATCGCCCAGCGCGCGGTGGCCGCCCTGCAGGCGAGTCCGGCCCGACAGGACGCCGAGTTCGCCCGCCTGGCAGTAGCCCTTGAGGAGGCGCTGGCCGACGCGGCCAAGACTGCCGCCGCCTTCTCGGACGACCCCGACACCCGGCGCCGGGCCCAGCAGCTCGCGGCCTCCCACCAGGACGACCTGCAGGCGCTGCGCGCCTGGGGGTGCTCCTGAAGCTGCGCCCAAGCTGCTGCGCGCCGCGACGCGCACCATTGAAGTCAACCGCAAGTCCGCCACCGTCTACGGCCTGCAGCAGGCGGACGGGACCCCAGGTCTCACCTTCGTCGAGGGCGAGACCTTCGCGGTCGAGCTGCGCAACGAGCTCGCCGAGCC
>NZ_PVZS01000066.1 GCF_003004785.1 Alsobacter soli | reverse complement strand
CAGGCCCCTGCCCTCGCCCGGCGGGAGACGCCGCTCTTGCGGCGCCCCGCGCGGGTTTCGCGCCGGGGCCGCTGCGCGGGCCGGAGCCGGGCTTGGCCCGCCCCGCCCGACCGCCGGCCGCGCCCGGACGCTTGGGTCCGCCCTTGCTCATGTGAAGCTCCTGAGGAGTGAGACGCCGCCCGCGGGCCACGCCACGAAAGAGATGCCCGAAGGCTTTGGAGCCAAGTAGCAAAGTCGGGGAACGCTGGATACCCCGGCCCGCCGTGCGAGGAGAGCGACCACGACCCCTACTCTCCCCGCTCCGCCCGCAGCTTCGCCCACCACTCCATCCGCTTGCGGATGTCGCGCTCGAAGCCGCGCTCCACGGGATCGTAGAACTGCTGCCGCCCCAGCCGCTCGGGCCAGTAGTCCTGCCCCGAGAAGGCGTCCGGCTCGTCATGGTCGTAGCGGTAGCCCGCGCCGTAGTCCTCCTGCTTCATCAGCTTGGTGGGCGCGTTCAGGATGGTCTTGGGCGGCGTCAGCGACCCGTGCTCCTTGGCGGTCCGCATGGCCGCCTTGAAGGCCGTGTAGACGGCGTTCGACTTGGGCGCGGTCGCCAGGTAGACGGTCGCCTGCGCCAGGGCGAGTTCGCCCTCCGGCGAGCCCAGGTAGTCGTAGGCGTCCTTGGCGGCGTTCGCGACCACGAGCGCCTGCGGATCCGCCAGCCCGATGTCCTCCACGGCCATGCGCACGAGACGCCGGCCGATGTAGAGCGGGTTCTCCCCGGCATCCAGCATGCGGGCAAGGTAGTAGAGCGCCGCGTCCGGGTCCGACCCGCGCACCGTCTTGTGCAGCGCGCTGATCAGGTTGTAGTGCCCGTCCTGGCCCTTGTCGTAGATCGGCGCCCGCCGCTGCACGATGCGGCTCAGCCCGGCCGTGTCGAAGACCTCGCCCGGCTTCGCCGCGCGCCAGATCTCCTCGGCCAGCGTCAGCGAGGCCCGCCCGTCCCCGTCCGCCATGGCGACCAGCGCCGCCCGGGCGTCCTCGTCCAGCGGCAGCTTCCGCCCTTCCGCAGCCTCGGCCCGCGCCAGCAGCTTGCCGATGGCTTCCTCGTCGAGCGACTTGAAGGTCAGCACACGCGCCCGTGACAGGAGCGCCGCGTTGAGCTCGAAGGACGGGTTCTCCGTGGTGGCGCCCACCAGCGTGATGGTGCCGTCCTCCATCACGGGCAGGAAGGCGTCCTGCTGCGAGCGGTTGAACCGGTGGATCTCGTCCACGAACAGCAGTGTGCCGCGCCCGGTAGTCCGCCGACCCCGCGCCGCCTCAAACACCTTCTTGAGGTCGGCGACCCCGGTGAAGATGGCCGAGATCGGCTCGAAGTGCAGCGTGGTCTCGTGCGCCAGCAGGCGCGCAACCGTTGTCTTCCCGGTCCCCGGCGGACCCCAGAAGATCAGCGAGCCCAAGGACCCGGACTCGATCAACCGGGTCAGGGCGCCGTCTGGCCCGACGAGGTGATCCTGGCCGACGACCTCGCCGAGCCGCGTCGGCCGCAGCCGGTCGGCCAGCGGCCTGGGCGCGCCCTTCTCCAGACCTGCGGCTTCGAAGAGGTTCGTCATGTGGCAGAGATAGCGACGGCGCGGCCGAGACGCCAGCTTTCACCGCCGTTGCGCNCGGCGCGGCCGAGACGCCAGCTTTCACCGCCGTTGCGCGGAGCGCAGCGACGAAGCAATCCAGGGGCCGCCGGCCGCCCCTGTCCGATGCGCGCCCCTGCCCGCGCTCCCATGCACGCCCCTACCCCCCGACGGCCGTGGTCAGCACCTCGCCCCCGCGCTGGACGACGAGCTTCCAGTAGTACTGCCGCGGCTTGGCGAGCTTCTCCAGGTCGCGGGTGGACTTCACCTTGTTCTCGTCCACCTCGAGGATCACGTCGCCCTTCTTCAGGCCGAGCTCCGCGGCGGCCGAGCCCTGCGTCACGTCGGACACCACCACGCCGTCGTAGCCGATATCGGCCGAGAGCTCGTCGGCGACGGCCGGCGACACGTTCATCACGGTCGCGCCGGCCAGCGGCCAGCGACCCTTGAGGGTCAAGGTGTCGCGCGGCCGGGTCTCGGGCGCCTGCGCCAGCTTCACCGGGATGCTCAGCTTCTTGCCGCCGCGCAGCACCGTGAGCGTCGCCGCGCCGCCCAGCGGCTTGGTGGCGAAGCGGAAGCCGAAGCCGTCCGGGTCATCCACCTGCTGGCCATCCACGGCCAGGATCACGTCGCCGGCCTTCAGCCCGGCCTCCGCGGCCGGGCTCTTGTCCACCACGGAGGCGATCAGAGCCCCAACGGGCCGGTCCAGGCCCAGGCTGTCCACCAGGTCCGACGAGACAGACTGCAGTTTGCCGCCGAACCAGGGACGGCGCACCGCCTTGCTGCCGCTCTTGGCCGAGGCGACCACCACCTTCACCATGTTGGACGGAATGGCGAACCCGATGCCGTGGCTGCCGCCCGACTGGGAGAAGATGGCGGTGTTGATGCCCACCAGCCGGCCATTGACGTCGATGAGCCCGCCGCCCGAGTTGCCCGGATTGATGGCCGCGTCGGTCTGGATGAAGAACTGGTAGTCCGACACGCCCACCTGCGTGCGCGCCAGCGCCGAGACGATGCCGGAGGTCACGGTCTGGCCCACCCCGAACGGGTTGCCCACGGCGAGCACCAGGTCTCCTACCTCGAGCGCGTCGGAATCCCCGAGGTCCAGCGCCGCGAAGGGCTCGTTGCCCTTGATCTTGAGCACCGCCAGGTCGGTGCGCGGATCGCGCAGCACGATGTCGGCCTCGAACTCGCGCTTGTCCACGAGCGCGACCTTCACCTCGGTCATGCCCTCGATGACATGGTGGTTGGTGACCACATAGCCCGACGGGTCCACGATCACGCCCGAGCCCAGCGAGCGCTGCACGCGCGGTTGCACCTGGTCGCCCCCGCCGAAGAACCGCCGGAAGATCGGGTCGTCCATCAGCGGATTGCGCGGCATCTTCTCGACCCGCGTGGCGTAGACGTTGACGACCGCCGGAGTGACCCGATGCACCAGCGGCGCGAAGCTCGCCTTGGCCTGCGCCATGGTCTGCGGGACCTGCGTCTGCGCGCCCGCCGGGCCGGCCAGCCCCGCCAGCATCGCCGCGCCCACCAGGGCCTTGATGATCGTCCGCATCGGCTGATTCCTGTCCGGGTTGAAACGTGAAGCCGGATATAGCGAGCCCCCGGCGCGGGAGAAAGGGCGACCGCGTGCGGCCCTTCCCTTCCTTGCGAGGAGCGAAGCGACGAAGCAATCCAGGGGCCATGCGCGCGCCCCTCTCGTTATGGTGGCGCTCAGCCCCCCTGGATTGCTTCGTCGCCCTGCGGGCTCCTCGCAAGGACGGGGAAAATTCTCTCCCGCGCAGCGGGAGATGTCGGCGGAGCCGACAGAGGGGGCCTTTCCTCCAGTTCCAGTGTTGCGGTTTGCGCCGCTCGGCCGCCCC
>NZ_PVZS01000065.1 GCF_003004785.1 Alsobacter soli | reverse complement strand
CCTGCGCCGGGAACCCCGCCCCTGCCCCAGGGCCTGCGCCAGCCCGGGCAGCCGGGACAGCCTGCCCAGCCGGGAACCGCCGCGCCGATCCAGGGGCGCGCCGCGCCCCTGCCCGGCGCTCCGGCGCCCACCGCGACGCAACCGGGAGCGACCGCGCCTCAGCCGACCGGGCGCGCGCCCGCTCAGCCCGGCGCGCTTCCGCAAGGCCAGGCCCAGCCACAGCAGGCCCCAACCGCCCAGCCGGGTTTCGCTGCGCCTCAACAGCAGCAGCAATACCAGGGCCAGGCGCCGCAGCCGGGCCAGGCCGGGGCCCTGCCTCCGTCCGATCGTCGCGGCCGACTCGGGCCGGCCGGCGCGGCAGCCCTCGGCGCGGCGGCAGGCTTCGTTGGCGGCTACATGGCCTCCGAAGGGGCCCGCAGCTTCGAGGACGTGCGCCAGCGCCGCCGCGAGGTGACGCAGGACGGCGTCACCGTCATCCAGGAGCCCGGGCGTCAAATCATCCGCGACGAGGACAACCGCGTCTTCCTGCGGCATGACGAGACCGAGCGTTTCCGCGAGCTTCGCGGCGATGTCCGCACCGAACGGCGCGGCAGCGACCACGTCACGATCTACGAGCGGCCGGATGGCGACCAGATCGTCACGGTCACGGACGACAGCGGCCGACTCCTGCGTCGTTACCGCCGCGACCGCGGCGGGCGCGAGACCGTGATCATCGACAACACCTGGCGCGGGCCGCCTCGCAGCTTCGAGGAAGACATCGTGGAGCTTCCGCCGCCCCCGCTGCGAATTCCGCGGGAGCGCTACATCGTGGACGCGGACAACGCGGACGAGAACCTCATCTACGAGACCATCGTCGCGCCGCCCGTGGCCCCGATCCCGCGCCGCTACACGCTGGACGAGGTTCGGTACAGCCCGGACCTGCGTGCTCGCATGCGCAGCGTAGACGTCAACACGATCAACTTCGAGACGGCGTCCTGGGAGGTCACTCCCGATCAGGTCGGCCGCCTCGCCACGATCGCGCAGGCGCTCAACCAGGCGATTCGGAACAACCCCAGCGAGGTGTTCCTGATCGAAGGCCACACCGACGCGGTGGGATCGGACGTGGACAACCTGTCCTTGTCCGACCGGCGCGCCCAGTCGGTCGCCGCCATCCTGACGCGCGACTATCAGGTGCCGCCCGAGAACCTGACCACCCAGGGCTACGGCGAGCAGTACCTGAAGGTGAACACGCAGGCCCCCTCGCGGGAGAACCGGCGCGTGACCGTCCGGCGCATCACGCCGCTCCTGCAGGGCCAGAACGGCCAGCAGCAGCCCCAGCAATAAGGGCGTCGCCCGCGGCCTCCCGGCCGTGGGCGCTTCCCATCGGAACCGGAGGCGGAGCAGCCGGATTAAATGAGCAAGATTTGCTCGAAAGGATCACGGCGAATGCGCACGCTCACCGGCATCATTCTCGGATTCCTGCTCGCCGTCGGGGTCGCCTACGTCCACGACAACGGCGCGCCGCCCGGCCAGAACATGGTCAACTGGGACGTCGCCCACCGCAGCTTCCAGTCCGCCACGGCCGAGATCCGCGACCAGTGGCATCGACTGACCGCCCGCGGCGAAGACCACTCGACCATCTAGGCGGCGGACAATGCCGTCCCACGTCATGGCCGGGCTTGACCCGGCCATGCACGTTCTGGAGCGGTCACAATGAAAGCAGGTTTCGCACGAGGCCGGCTCACCCCGCCAAGGGGCGCGCCTCGATCACCACGAAGGCCTGCGCCATCGGATGCTCGTCCGTCATGGTCAGGTGGATCACCGCCTCGTGCCCTTCCGGCGTGATGGCCCGGAGCCGCTCGGCGGCTCCGCCCGTCAGGCGCATCGTGGGCGCCCCGGAGGGCAGGTTCACCACGCCCATGTCCCGCATGAAGACGCCCCGGTTGAACCCGGTCCCGAGCGCCTTCGAGCAGGCCTCCTTGGCGGCGAAGCGCTTGGCGTAGGTGCCGGCCCGGTCGGCCCGGCGGTCAGCCTTGCGCTGCTCGATTTCCGTGAAGCACCGGCGGACGAAGCGGTCCTTGAACCGCTCGAGCGACTGCTCGATGCGGCGGATGTCGCAAAGGTCCGAGCCGATGCCGATGATCATGCCGCCCGGGCCCGCCCGGCGGCCATGGCGGCGCGCATGCGCCCGATCGCGGCGTCGAGGCCCACGAAGACGGCCTCGCCGATCAGGAAATGGCCGATGTTGAACTCCACGAATTCCGGCACGGCGGCGAGCCGCTCGGCCGTGTCGTAGTCGAGCCCATGGCCGGCGTGCATCTCGAGGCCCAGCGAGCGACCGAATGCCGCCCCGCGGACGAGCCGCTGGAATTCCGCCTCGGCCTTGGCGGCGTCGCCATGCTCCACGGCATCGCACCATGCGCCCGTGTGCAGTTCGACGACGGGCGCCCCCAGCTTCGCGGCGGCGCGCAGCGGCGCCTCGTCGGCCTCGATGAACAGCGACACCCGGATCCCCGCGGCCCCGAGCTTCTCTACCGCCGGCGCAAGGTGGTCGTAGCCGCCCACCACGTCGAGCCCGCCTTCGGTCGTGCGCTCGGTGCGCTTCTCCGGCACCAGGCAGGCCGCGTGCGGCTGGGTCGCGAGCGCGATGGCGAGCATCTCGTCGGTCGTCGCCATCTCGAAGTTCAGCGGCTTGGAGATCTCGGCTTTCAGCCGGCGAATGTCCTCGTCGCGGATGTGGCGGCGATCCTCGCGCAGATGCGCGGTGATGCCATCCGCCCCGGCCGCGATGGCCTGCAGGGCCGCGCGCACGGGATCCGGTCGGGCGCCGCCACGCGCGTTCCGCAGCGTGGCGACATGGTCGATGTTGACGCCGAGGCGGAGCGCGGGGAGCGACATGGCGTCAGGCCTTCAACCCACGGCTGCCCGGCTTCACCGCCGGGATGGCGGCGAGCTCCGGCGGCAGCGCGTCCGGGGCGTAGTTGGGAATGTCGAGCTGGGCCAGGCTGACCAGCGGGACGCCGACATCGGCCTTTCCGCCCGACCGGTCGATCAGGCAGGCCGCGCCCACCAGCATGCCCGGGTGCTGCCTGATGGCGTCGATGCACTCGCGCGACGACAGGCCCGTGGTGACGATGTCCTCCACCATCAGCACGCGCGCGCCCTCCGGAATCTCGAAGCCGCGACGCAGCTGGAAGCGCCCGTCCTCGCGCTCGACAAAGATCGCCTTCGCGCCCAGGTGCCGGGCCGTCTCGTAGCCCGGCACGATGCCACCCACCGCCGGGGACACGACGACGTCGATCTTGCCGAAGGCCTCCTGCGCCTTCTCGGCCAGCGCCTTGCACAGCCGCTCCGTCCGCACCGGATCCTGGAAAACGAACATCTTCTGCAGGAACACCGGGCTGCGCAGGCCAGAGGAGAGGATGAAATGCCCCTCCAGCAACGCGCCTGCGGCGCGGAATTCGGCCAGGACTTCGTCTTTGGTCATCAGGGCGCCCTCTTGCTCGGGCGCAGGCATCGCAGAAGGCGCTTGGCGATGCAAGAGCGAGGCGAGCCGTCCTCNTGGTCATCAGGGCGCCCTCTTGCTCGGGCGCAGGCATCGCAGAAGGCGCTTGGCGATGCAAGAGCGAGGCGAGCCGTCCTCGCGAGGAGCGCAGCGACGAAGCAATCCAGGGGCGGCGAGACGCCGATCCCGATGCAGGACGCCCACTCGCCTTGCTGTGCTCACGGTGACGCAAGAACGCGTCATCCCCGGGCTCGTCCCGGCCACCCACGCCTCGCCCCAGCGCGTGGATCCCC
>NZ_PVZS01000064.1 GCF_003004785.1 Alsobacter soli | reverse complement strand
TGCCGATGGCGAACAGGTAGCCGACCGGGATGTGGTACCAGATCCAGTTGTCCATCCCGCCCGCTTCCAGCACCAGCACACGGTTGCGCGGGTCGGCGGACAGCCGGTTCGCCAGCACGCAGCCGGCGGAGCCGGCGCCCACGACGATGTAGTCGAACGTGCCTTCGGGGGTGGTCTGTGACATCGGAGCCGTTCACCTGGACGCAGGGCCTGCCGACAGGCGGCGCTGCCGGGATTCTCGCCTATATGTTAAAGGGGGCCGGGCCCGGAACGAAGGGGCGCCCGCTCCGGTTCTGGACGCGCATCGCCGCACCGGGCCCGCGGCGCGCGACCTGCACGGGCGAGGACCGCCATGAACATCGCTTTCGCACCCGCCACCGGCCATGGATTGGGCTCTCCCCCAGCCCCGCCGTGCGTGCTCGTCATCTTCGGGGCGACGGGCGATCTGACCCATCGGCTGCTCACCCCGGCCCTCTACAACCTGGAGCGGAGCGGACTTCTCGCCCCGGACTTCGCGATCGTCGGAGTCGGCCGCTCGGACATGAGCGCGGACGCCCTTCGGCAGGACCTGCACGAAGGCCTCCAGCGCTACGCAGCGGGCAAGCAGGGGCCCAACGGCCCATTGCAGGTCGACGAGGACGCCTGGAAGCGGCTGACCGCCGACCTCGACTACCTGGCCGGCGATCTCAACGACCCGCAGACCTACGTGCGACTGGGCGAGCGCATCGCGGCCAGCCGGGGCGGCAAGGGCGCGGAAGGAGGCGTCCTCTACTACCTCGCGGTCGCGCCTTCCCTGTTCGAGCCGATCATCGAGGGGTTGCACAGCGCGGGTCTCACGCGACAGGAGGGCGAGGCCTGGCGGCGAGTGATCATCGAGAAGCCCTTTGGCCATGACCTCGCCAGCGCGCAGGCGCTCAACCGGAAGGTGCTGAGCCTGCTCGGCGAGGACCAGGTATTCCGCATCGACCACTTCCTGGGCAAGGAGACCGTGCAGAACATTATGGCCTTCCGCTTCGGCAACGGCCTGTTCGAGCCCGTCTGGAACCGCGACCACATCGACCATGTCCAGATCACGGTGGCCGAGACCGTAGGCGTCGAAAAACGCGGCGCCTTCTACGACGCCGCCGGCGCCCTGCGGGACATGGTGCCCAATCACCTCGTCCAGCTGTTCACGCTCACCGCCATGGAGCCGCCAAGCTCGTTCCAGGCGGACGCGGTGCGCAACCGCAAGCAGGACGTGCTGCTCGCCACGAAGCCGCTATCGCCCGAGGAGGTCGTCCGCGACGTGGTGCGCGGGCAATATCAGGCCGGCGAGATCGCCGGGGAGCCGCGGGCGGCCTATCGCGGCGAGCCCAACGTGGCCCAGGACAGCCGGACCGAGACCTATGTCGCCATGCGGCTGATGATCGACAACTGGCGCTGGGCGGGCGTGCCCTTCTTCCTGCGCACGGGCAAGGCGCTGGCCCGGCGCACGACGGAGATCGCCATCCAGTTCAAGCACGCGCCGCTCGCCCTCTTCCAGGGCGTCGGCATGGAGCGCTGCCCCGGCAACTGGCTCGTCATCCAGATCCAGCCCGACGAGGGCATCTCGCTCCAGTTCGGCGCCAAGGTCCCCGGGCCACGGCTGCGGCTCGAGCCCGTGCAGATGCAGTTCTCCTATGTGGATCATTTTCAGGCCCAGCCCGGCACCGGCTACGAGACGCTGATCTACGACGCCATGACGGGCGACCAGACGCTGTTCCAGCGGGCCGACAACATCGAAAGCGCCTGGGAGCTGGTGGAGCCCATCCTGGAGGCCTGGCGGGACCCGGCCGCTCCGCTCAGCCCCTATCCGGCTGGTTCGAGCGGCCCGGAGCAGGCCGAGGCCTTGCTCGGCAACCATGGCCGGCGCTGGCGGCCCATCCTGCCGCGCTGACTTTCACGCGGGCGTCATGGCCGCCGCGGCGAACACGGCCCCGCCGCCTGCGAACAGCAGGAGGGGGTGTACGCTCGGTCGGAGGGCGAGGATCCCCGCGGCGGCCCCGGCGACCGCCCAGGACAGGAAGCCCGCCCCGGCGATCTGGAAGATCGACAGCACGCCGGCCAGGATCAGCCCGGCGCCGATCGGGGCGAGCCCACGCTCGAGGGCGGTATGCCAAATGCGCCCGCGATAGCGGTTCCAGGCCAATCCGACCCCATAGCAGAGCACCGAGGACGGCACGAAGAGCGCCAGGGTCGCCACGATCGCGCCGAGCCAGCCTCCCACCTTCCACCCGATGAGGGTGACCAGCATGGAGCCTGGCCCCGGCGCGGCGCGCGAGATGGCGAAGATCTCGACGAATTCGCGGGCAGATACCCACTGGCGCACGTCCACCGCCTGGTGCTGGATCCCCGCGAAGATGCTGGGGCCGCCGCCGATCGACACCAGCGAGAACGGGACGAAGACGGCGACGAGCGCCAGCAGGCTGTCGTTACGCATTCTTGGGCGCCCTTGGCCAGGCCGCTGCGACCGAGAGCGGGGCGACGCACAGCACCACCGGGATCAGGGGCCAGCGCAGGACGCCAACCCCGATGAAGGTGGCCGCGAGCGCCACGGCTCCGCTGAGGGTGGTGGAGGCCTGCCGGCCGGCCCGGATCGCCATCCGCAGCAGCAGCCCGATCGCCGCCGCCGCGACGCCGTCCATGGCCGCGGCGGCCCACGGAATGGCGGAGATGCGGTCATAGACCGCGAGCAGCCCAATGACGGCGAGGAAGGGCGCGGTGAGGAGCGCCAGCAGCGCAACCACGGCGCCTGATACGCCCCGCAGCCGTTGGCCGATATAGACCGACAGATTGGAGACGTTGGCGCCCGGCAGGATCTGCGACAGCGCCATGCCGGACAGGAACTCCTGCTCTGTCAGCCAGCCCCGCAGCTCGACGATCTCCCGGTAGATCCAGGCCGAAAGGCCGCCGCCGAAGCTGAACATCCCGATGCGGAAGAAGATCGAGAAGAGCTCCCACAGCCTGACGCGACCCATGCCGCCCTCCCGAATCCGTGGCCGGGACCGACGGCCGGCTGGAACCTTGTCAGGCCGGGAACGGCGGGGGTCAAGCGCGGGCGCGGCAGGGCTGCGTCGCCCGGCCGCGGCTGGCTTCTCGCGCGTGGAATGCTGTCCCCTGCGCACAGGTGGCGCATCCGTGTCGGCGGTTGTTCGCCTTCCGCGTTGGCCCTAGCCTGCGGGGCGAGGCCACCCCCCGCTTCGAGGCCCGATCATGACTTTGCTGTTCTACGGCCACCCTTTCTCGTCCTACTGTCAGAAGGTGCTCGTGGCGCTCTACGAGAACGGGACCGCTTTTTCCTGGCGTCCGCTCGGGCCAGATTCGCCGGAGAACGGTGCGGCGCTCGCCAGGCTCTGGCCGCTCGGACGCATGCCGGTGCTGGTCGACGACGGGCGGACCTACATGGAATCCAGCATCATCATCGAGCATCTGGCGGCCCGGCGCCCCGGCCCAGTCCGGCTCGTGCCCACGGACGGCGAAGCCGCCCTGGAGACCCGCCTGCTCGACCGGGTCTTCGACAACTACGTGCACACGCCGATGCAGCGCATCGTGTCCGAAGCCCTCCGCCCGGAGGGAAACCCCGACCCGTATGGGGTGGCGCAGGCCCATGAGCTGCTGGAAAAGGCCTATGGCTGGCTGGACGAACGCCTGGACGGGCGCGCCTGGGCGGCGGGACCGTCGTTCACCCTGGCCGATTGCGCCGCTGCGCCGGCGCTGTTCTACGCCGACTGGGTCCACCCCATACCGGTGAAGCACGCCCGCCTGCGCGCCTACCGCGCGGCCTTGCTGGCCCGTGCCTCCTTCGCTCGCGCCGTCGACGAGGCGCGACCGTTCCGGAGCCTCTTCCCGCTCGGGGCGCCTGACAGGGACTGATCCCCGGCGCAGATCTCTGGATGGCGCCCGCGCCGCTCGCGCCTGAGATGCTCCACCCTCCCCGCCGTCATCCCCGGCGGCGCGAAGCGCCGGGAAGGGGATCCAGGGGGACTGGGTGAACGTTTTGGGGACAAGAGCCCCCTGCGCTCCGAAGGGCAGAACAGCGAGGCCGGGGCGC
>NZ_PVZS01000063.1 GCF_003004785.1 Alsobacter soli | reverse complement strand
AGGGTCTCGTAGCCGTAGGTGTTGACGGAAAGGGCCGGAACGGGCTTGGGGAACATGGACCATCCTAGTGGAACATCGCTGTGTCGTTTGGAGACTGACTTCATGCCATCTAAGCACCAGTTTCAGCACACCGGCTCCACATCGGACAGCGTTGGAGAAGGGATCGCGTGCCATGTCCGGCCCATTCACGCAATTGAAATTAGCAGCTAATAATTATCCTTTGCTCAACACAGCCAATCACGATAAGTTTAGCATTGTCGGGTCGCCCTAACGCATGTTAAGACTCGGCATGGCCGCATTAACTGTGTCGCACAGCCTTGCCGGGTGCTCCGTCCGGTAAGGGAGAACACGGTTGTCAACCACAGCGGGGGCGTCGTGGCAGAAAAGTCAGAATGCAAGAAGGGGCCGCGGGTGCTAGCAGTGGCTTCCACTGGGGGCCACTGGATCCAAATGGGTCGGCTTCGTCCCGCTCTCTCGGGTGCGTCTGTAGCTTTCGTCTCAACGAATCCCGACCACGAGGCTGATGTCCAAGACGGTCGGTTTTATGCGGTGCGCGACGCCTCTTTGAGCAGCAAACTCGGACTAGTTGCAATGACCTTGCAACTCTTCCGCATAGTGCTCAAGGAGCGGCCCCAATATGTTATCTCAACAGGTGCTGCTCCAGGCTACATAGCCATCCGGCTGGCTCGCCTGCTATTCAAGGCGCGCACTATTTGGGTTGATAGCATCGCCAACGTCGATCAACTGTCCACCTCCGGCCAGAAGATAGGCAAGCACGCGGATCTCTGGCTGACACAGTGGCCGCACTTAGCGAACGACAATGGGCCAAATTACGTCGGAGCAGTGGTTTGATCTTCGTTGCTGTTGGCACTCAGATGCCATTTGACCGGTTAATCCGGGCCATCGATTCATGGGCAGATTCCCGCGGCGAGAATGACGTTTTTGCTCAATGCGGCGACACAGGATACACTGCCAAACGCATCCGCATGCAATCGTTCTTATCGCCCCAGGAATTCACTCGGTGCGTTGAATCTGCCGATCTTATCGTTTCGCATGCCGGCATGGGAACTATCATAACAGCCCTGGAAAAGGGAAAGCCAATACTAGTCATGCCACGACGGGCATGCTTAGGCGAGCACCGAAACGAACACCAGTTGGGCACCGCACGCAACTTCGCGCCGTCCAACTCCATCGAGGTTGCGTTCGACGAGCAAGAACTCATAGCAAAGATGGACAGATTGGTCTGCGGGCGGGAGAGCCGCTCCCCAATATCCTGCGATGCAAACCCGAGCCTGATCAAAACCATTCAGGACTTCATATTTCAATGAAGCGTCAGAAAGACGACATCTATCGTTGTTTCCTGGCCAGAATGCCATCATATATGCCCTGGAGATCCGACTTGACGCGGCTCTCCGAGTTTTCGACGGCTACCCTCTCGCGCGCAGCCTTGCCGATGCTATGGCGGGCAACACTGTCCGCTGCCAACCAGCGGATCGCTTCAGCAAGTAATGCTTTGTCGCCCGGAGGCACCATGACCCCCGTGACTCCTTGAGTTATTATCTCTGGAATGCCGCCCACCGGACATGTAATTACAGGCAAACCCGCCGCCTGCGCCTCTAGAATTGCAACCGGAACGCCCTCTCTGTAGCTCGGTAAAGCGAATATATCGGCCTCGGCCAGCAGTTCATTCCGATTGCGCTCGTCCAACCAGCCCGCGATCTCCACGCCATGCAAATCATGGGAAGCCACGAGTGCGCGCGCTTTCTCCAGTTCGCCATCGCCTGCCAGGACGAGGCGCAGAGGAAATGAGACTGACTTCGCTGCCACCCCAAACGCATCAATGAGGTCCCATGTGCCCTTCCTGTCGCACAATCGACCGAGACTAACGATTACAACCTCGCGCCTTGTTGCCGCTTTTCTGGCCGCCCCTGTCTTCACGGCATTCGGGACGACTCGGATTTTTCCGGGTTCGACCCCGACGACATCCGCGTAAAACCTTTTCCAACTCGAAGACAGAACAATGACGCATGCCGCAGAGTTGAGCCAACGCCTGATGGCTCCTTGTCGCGCTCGTTGCTCGTCCCAGAATTCGGCAAAGTCACTGCCATGCGCGTGAATTACGTATGGCACTCCGTAGGCACGCAGCAGCGCAGTGACTGCCATCTTTCTCCAAACGCTACCGTTGAATGAGACGTGCACATGCGCCAAGTCTTGGCTCCAACCAGAGAGAGCAATTTTAGCCAAGCCTCTCAGAGCCGCTGCAAGCCTAACCGCCGCACTTCCCTCGGAGAACGTGCTTACATGGCTCTGAATGTAACCATCGAAAGGTAGTGACAACAGAAATGCCTGAACCGACGTCATTCCACCTGGCTGGTTCAGACCAGGCCCAATATGAATAACTCTCTTGTTCATTTCCGCAACTCACATGGACGGCCTGAACTCTCGCAGGAATATCTCAAGATTGAGTAGCCCCCAAAGGAGCTTTTCGTGATTTTTTTGTTCCTCTAAATGTTCAGCGACAACCCTGTCGACAAAAACTGGGTTGCAAAAGGACCGTACAATGGAATCACCGCTGCACAACATGTCTGTCAGAGGCTTTCTCAATCTGTGACGCATCCAGAGATGCACAGGGACACGGAAGCCGACCTTTCTGCGTTCCAGCAAATGACGAGGTATGACGTTCTTCATCGCCTCACGCAGCACCGTCTTGCCGCGCCTATGCTGAAGGTGAAGATGATCAGGAATTCCAGCTGCAAACTTGGCAATCTCAGTGTCCATGAAGGGCATTCGCCCTTCGATTGACCAAGCCATCATCATTCTGTCAGCACGCTCCAACAGGTTGTCTGGGAGCCAGGATACCTGGTCAAAAAGCAGCACTCTTCGCAATGATGATCCACTTACCTCAGAGGGCGCGACCTTTGCGGGCAAGCTAACAGCTGGCCCACGATAGAGCGCCTCTCGCTCTCGCTCAGACATGTTCCCGAACCAGCGAAACATGCGCTGCCCAGGTGATCGCTCTCCAAAGGCAGAGAGCAATGTCGCGAGCCGAGACGCCGATTCGGGAAGGCGAGCAGAGACTGGGTCGAGGAATGTGGAGTGCAAGCCGGGCGGAACAAGGCGCTGATACCAGTCCGCCCACCTTTCGGCCCGATGCTTCGGGTAGCCTGCAAAAACCTCGTCGGCGCCTTCCCCGGTCAAAACGACGGTTACGGATTTTTTCGCCTCTCTCGAAAGAAGAAAGATTGGAATATCAGCCGTTTCCGATAGCGGAGCTCCCCGGTGCAAGACGGCCTTTGGCCAGTTTTCGATGAAATCTTCTTCTTCCAACATCAACTCGTGGTGGTCGCAACCAAAGGCGGCAGCCACTTCCTTCGCGTGCGCTAACTCACTAAACCGCTCTTGCGGAAATCCAACCGAGTAAGTTTTCACTGGCGTACTTGTGAATCCGGCCATTGTTGCAACAACGGCCGACGAATCCACTCCGCCCGAAAGGAAGGCGCCGACGCTTACATCGCTTCTCATCCTCAGCCGGACAGCGTCCTGAAAAAGCTCTGAAAATTGTCCAGCAGCAATTTCGAGAGAGATCCGCTTCGGCTCTGATTGCGCCACCGGTGGCCTATAGAACTGGGAAATGGTTAGTTCACCATCTGACCAGATTGCAAACGATCCCGCTGGAAGCTTTTTTACCCCAGTGAAAAACGTTTGAGGGCCTGACACATACCTGTTCTGCAAATATTCCTGAAGCGCAGCCCAGTCGATTGCTTTGTCCACGTATGGCGCTTTTAGCAGGGCGTTTATCTCTGAGGCGAACACGATTCCTTCTTCTCCGCTGAAATAGAACAGCGGCTTCTTCCCGAAGTGATCGCGACAAAGAATTACTCGATTCTCCGTTTTGTCGAATATGGCCGCGGCGAACATACCCCTGAACTTATTGAAACACCGAGTGCCCCAGCGCCTGAAAGACTCGATGAACACCTCCGTGTCAGAATCCGTGCGAAAACAATGACCGGACCCAATTAACTCTTCCTTGATCTCGCGGTAGTTATATATTTCTCCATTGTAGATGATCACATATTTTCCATCATGCGATTCCATGGGCTGAGCACCCGCGGCAAGATCGATAATGGATAAGCGCCGGTGAGCGAGACCGATTTGCCACTTGTCACCCAAATTCGTGAGAACATGACCCGCCTGATCCGGTCCGCGGTGCGCCAGTTCATCGCGTAGACCTTGGAGCAAGCGTTCCGTCTGCTTGGCTCGAGTTCTCAAGATCCAACCAAAAATTCCACACATCGTAAGCCGTCCCGTTCATTGCGACACGCAAGGCGATCGAATTGCGGTGCCCTTCCCGCTTGGCGATGTAAATCCATCTGTTCGGGCCATTGGGGTGCAGGCCGCCGATGACACCAGTCACCTTTGAAGCGCGCAGGCTCTGAGCAGACCAGCACGGCTGACCCACGAAATACATTCGACTTCACACGAAGCGAGCTGGCCCTATGCTCACCAGCGCACTCGATGCGGGCTGGCTCGTGCTCGGCTGGCAAGACAACGTTAATGAGCCCGCTCCGATTTGGCCTGCCGACATGCGGATAGATCACCCCTGCAGACTCTTCGTGTTCAGGGCCCGTTCTTAAGCCGTTCGACCTGTCGCGCGCAAGTGCGACGAGATTGGGGTTAAACATGCGAAGCTGGCCCGACTGAGCTAGGCAGCAGCTGCAAATCCACTGGAGCAGTGATACACATGGCCTAAGACTTACGAGCTGCGATTCAGCTGTCGGACTCGCTGAAGCCGTTCAACGAGAGCGTTTGGGGAAGGCCTCGGCATCTCGCTAGATTTAAACTGCATTTCCGGTTAGATCGATTTAGTATCCACTGATGATCGGGCATGGTGTTTCACAATGAAGTTGACAATCGCGCCCGCCATTCTCTGCGGAGGCTCCGGCACACGCTTGTGGCCAGCTTCGCGCAAGAGCATGCCGAAGCAGTTCATTCCGCTCACGGGCGAGCGCTCCACCTTCCAGGAGACCGTCCTGCGGGTGTCGGACCCGGAGCTCTTCGGGCCGCCCATCGTGGTGACCAGCGACGAGTTCCGCTTCGTGGTGGCCGAGCAGCTGCGCGAGATCGGGGTCGAAGCCGAGATCGTGCTGGAGCCGCAGCCGCGGGAGTCCGGGCCGGCGATCGCCGTTGCGGCCGTGCTCGGGGCGCAGCGGGATCGCGGCCAATTAATGCTGGTGCTGCCCTCGGACCACTACATCCCGGACGGCGAGGCCTTTCGCGACGCCTGCGAGGGCGCGGCCAAGGGCGCCCAGGACGGCTATGTCATGACGCTCGGCGTGCGGCCGACGGCGCCCGCGACGGGCTACGGCTATATCCGTGCCGGCAAGGCCACGGGCTCGGGCGAGGCGCTCACCGTGGAGGCCTTCGTGGAGAAGCCCGACCAGGCGACGGCCGAGCGCTACGTCGAGCAAGGCTTCCTGTGGAACAGCGGCAACTTCCTGTTCCGGGCCGACGTGATGCTGGACGAACTCGCCATGCTCGCCCCCGACATGCGACGGGCGGCGGAAGCCGCGGTGGCCAACGCCAAGCGCGACCTCGACTTCCTGCG
>NZ_PVZS01000062.1 GCF_003004785.1 Alsobacter soli | reverse complement strand
GGACAAGCCCGGGGATGACGGCTCCTGCCTGCCTGCCGACGAGCGCAACCGTCACCCTCTCCGTCATGGCCGGGCTCGTCCCGGCCATCCACGCCTTTCCCCAGCGCGTGGATCCCCGGGACAAGCCCGGGGATGACGGCTCCTGCCCGCGTGCCGACGAGCGCAACCGTCACCCTCTCCGTCATGGCCGGGCTCGTCCCGGCCATCCACGCCTTTCCCCAGTGCGTGGATCCCCGGGACAAGCCCGGGGATGATGGCTCCTGCCTGCCTTCCGACGAGCGCAACCGTCGCCCTCTCCGTCATGGCCGGGCTCGTGCCGGCCATCCACGCCTGTCCCCAGCGCGTGGATCCCCGGGACAAGCCCGGGGATGACGACCGGAGCGTTGTTAGGCGAGGGTGTCGTAGAGGTCTTCCCACAAGCCCGGGGATGACGGGGGATGCATGTCGGTACAGCGACCCAAATCCACTCCGCGCGCATTGAACATTGAACATTCCGCGCCCATTTCGCAGGATGCGGGCCGAAGCGGCGCGGGAGAGGCCTTCGAATGAGCACCGAGCGGGACGAGACTGCGGAGCCGAGCCTGGCGTCGGCGCCGTTCATCGCGCCCGTGCCGCCGCCGAAGCGGTCGGCGAGCCACAGGCTGCGCGCTTATTTCCTGACCGGCGTGGTGGTCGCCGGGCCGCTGGCCATCACGGCCTACATCACCTGGTGGTTCATCAACCTGGTCGACGGCTGGGTGAAGCCGTTCATCCCTGCGACCTACCTGCCCGAGACCTACCTCAACTATCCCATCCCGGGCTTCGGCCTGATCGTCGCCCTGATCGGCCTTACGGTGCTGGGCTTCCTCACCGCGAACCTCGTCGGCCGTTCCCTGCTCGATTTCGGCGAGACCCTGCTCGGCCGCATGCCGGTGGTGCGCGGACTCTACAAGAGCATGAAGCAGATCTTCGAGACGGTGTTCTCGCAGTCGGGCACGTCGTTCCGCACCGTGGGCCTGGTGCAGTTCCCGGCCAAGGACATGTGGTCGATCGTGTTCCTCTCGACCCCGCCCCAGGGCGACCTGGCGGAGAGCATGCCGGGCCCGCACGAGTACGTCGCCGTGTTCATGCCCTGCACGCCGAACCCGACCACCGGCTTCTTCTTCTACGTCCCACGTCACGAGGTGATTGAGCTGTCCCTCACGGTGGACGAGGGCGCCAAGCTCATCATGTCGGCTGGCCTCATCCAGCCCGACGGGCAGAAGCGCCTCGCCAGGCTGGCGGCCGAGGGGCGGCGGCTTGGTGAGGCCAGGCCGTCCGACCCCGAAACGAAGCCCGCCGTCGAGGCGGCCGAGTGATCACCCCGCCCTGAGCAGGCGGATCGCCGCGTCCCTCTCGAACAGGTAGAGCAGCGCGCGCAGCGCTTCGCCGCGCTCGCTCGCGAGACCCGGGTCGCGCTCCAGCGCCAGCTTGGCGTCGTCGCGCGCCGCCTGCAGCAGCTCGGCGTGCATCTCCGGGATGGCGAGCTTGAATCCGGGCATGCCCGACTGACGAGTGCCCAGCACGTCGCCCTCGCCGCGCAGCCTCAGGTCCTCCTCGGCGATCTCGAACCCGTCCTCCGTGCGCCGCATGCATTCGAGCCGCGCCTTGGCGACCTCGCCCAGCGGCGTCTTGTAGAGAAGCAGGCAGCTCGACTTGCCCGTGCCGCGGCCCACGCGCCCGCGCAATTGGTGCAGCTGCGCCAGGCCGAACTGCTCGGCGTGCTCGATCACCATGACCGTCGCCTCGGGCACGTCGACGCCGACCTCGATCACCGTGGTGGCGACCAGGATGGAGGTCTCGCCGGCCGCGAAGGCCGCCATGGCGGCGTCCTTGTCCTTGCCCTTCATCTGGCCGTGCACCAGCCCGACCCGCGGGCCGAAGATGCGGGTCAGCGTCTCGTGCCTCTCCTGCGCGGCGGCGAGGTCGAGCTCCTCGTTCTCCTCCACCAGGGGGCACACCCAGTAGGCGCGCGCGCCGCCTGCGATGGCCCGCCCGATGCCCGCGACCACCTCGTCCAGCCGGTCGAGCGAAACCACCCGCGTGTCGATGGGCTGGCGACCCGGCGGCTTTTCGCGCAGCACCGAGACATCCATGTCGCCGAAATAGGAGAGCACCAGCGTGCGCGGGATGGGCGTGGCGGTCATCACCAGCACGTCCACCGCCTCGCCCTTGCGCGACAGGGCCAGCCGCTGGTGCACGCCGAACCGGTGCTGCTCGTCGACCACCGCGAGGCCGAGGTCCGCGAAGGCGACCTCCTCCTGGAACAGGGCGTGGGTGCCGAACAGGATGTCGATCTCCCGCCCCGCCAGCGCCTCCAGGGTGGCGCGGCGACCCGCGCCCTTGTCCCGGCCCGTGAGGAGCGCGGTGCGCAGGCCTGCGGCGTCGGCCAGCGGCTTCAGCTTCTCGTAGTGCTGCCGCGCCAGGATCTCGGTGGGCGCCATCAGGGCCGCCTGCCGGCCGGCTTCCACGACGCTCGCCATGGCGAGCAGGGCGACCACGGTCTTGCCAGAGCCCACGTCGCCCTGCAGCAGGCGCAGCATGCGCTCCGGGGCGGCCAGGTCGCGGCGGATGTCCTCCAGCGCCGTCGCTTGTGCGCCCGTGAGCGCGAAGAGCAGGGCGGCCACGATCCTGGCCGCGATGCGGCCGTCCCCGGCCTGCGAGCGGCCGGCCGCCTTCTTCATGCGCTGGCGCGCCAGCAGCAGGGCCAGCTGGCTGGCCAGCAACTCGTCATAGGCCAGCCGCTGCCGCGCCTTCGAGTCGGGGCCCAGCGCCGCCGCCGAGAAGGGACGGTGCAGGTCGCGCAGCGCGTCCCCGAAGGTGGGAAGCCGACGAGCCTGGACCCAGGCGGGGTCCTGCCACTCGGGCAGCTCGGGCACGTCCTCCAGCGCCGCGGCGGCCGCCTTGGCGACCACGCGCGGCCCCAGCCCCGCGGTCAGCCCGTAGACCGGTTCGAACGCCGGCATGCTCTTGAGCCCGGCCTCGTCCACCACCCGGTCCGGGTGGACCATCTGGAGCCGGCCGTCCCACATCTCGATCTTGCCCGAGACCCATCGCTTGGCCCCGATCGGCAGCATCTGCTCCATGCGCTTGGCGTGGGCGTGGAAGAAGATCAGTGCGAGGTCCCCGGTCCCGTCGGACACGATCACCCGGTAGGGGGCGTTGCGCCGGTTCGGCGGCCCGGGCCGGTGCTCCTCGACCGTGACCTCCAGGGTGACGATCCCCTCCCGCGGCGCCTCGGCGATGGTCGGCCGGGCGCTCCGGTCGATGACGCCATGGGGCAGGTGGAACAAAAGGTCGAGCACCCGCGCGCCGCGCCCGGGCTCCGCCAGCAGCGCGTCGAACAGCAGAGCGAGCTTCGGCCCGACGCCGGGCAGCGTCGCCACGGGGGCGAAGAGCGGATTGAGGAGGGCAGGGCGCATGGCGATTCGTCGTTCGCGCAGCATACAGGAAGCCGGGCGCTACGCCCGCGTAGCCGCCGCGCGCCGGATCGTTACCATGGCTCCGGGGGAGGATTCGGCATGATTCCAGCGCTTACGCTCCTGCTCGCCTGCCAGCTTGCCGGGGAGGCGACCGTGCGGCTCGCCGGCTGGCCCGTTCCGGGCCCTGTCCTCGGCATGGCCCTGCTGGTCGCGATCCTGCTGGGGCGGGACCGGCTTCGGCCCGGGGCCGCGCCGGTGTCCGACACCCCCCTCGGCGCAGTCACCCGCGTGATGCTGGCCAACCTGTCGCTGCTGTTCGTCCCGGCCGGCGTGGGCATCCTGCGCAACGCGCCCGCGCTGGCGAGCAACGGCCTGGGTCTCGCGACCGCGCTGGTGGTCTCGACCCTGCTCACCCTGCTGGTGACCGCCCTGGTGTTCCGGGCCCTGTCCGGACGGCTGGACGGCTCGGGGGAGCCGAATCCATGACGCCGGCCACCCAGCTCTGGGTCTACCTCTCCTCCAGCCCGCTGCTCTGGCTCACGGTCACGCTCGCCGCCTATGCGGTCGCGGACCGCCTGTCCGCCGCCGCCGGCCGCCATCCCCTGGCCAACCCGGTGCTGATCTCGGTGGCCGCCCTGGTCGCGCTGCTTGCGGCCACTGGCACGCCCTACAATGTCTATTTCGACGGCGCCCAGTTCGTGCACTTCCTGCTCGGCCCGGCCACCGTGGCGTTGGCGGTGCCGCTGTACGAGAACCGCCGGATCGTGCTCAAGGCGGTCGTCCCAGTGCTGGGCGCCCTGCTGGCCGGCGGCCTCACCGCAGTGGTCTCGGCCGTCGGCATCGCCGCCGCCCTCGGGGCTCCGCCCGCCGTCCTGGCCTCGCTCGCCCCCAAGTCCGTCACGGCGGGCATCGCCATGGGCATCGCGCGCGAGATCGGCGGCGACCCCTCGCTCACTGCCACGCTGGTGATCGCCACAGGCATCATCGGCGCGATGACGGTGGCGCCGCTCATGAACGCGCTCGGCCTGAAGGACTGGCGCGCCCGCGGCTTCGCCGTGGGCCTCGCCTCCCACGGCATCGGCACGGCCCGAGCCTTCCAGGTGAACCCAATCGCGGGGACCTTCGCGGGCGTCGCGATGGGGCTCAATGGCCTGCTCACGGCCTTCATCGTGCCTGTGGTGATGAGCCTGTTCCGGACGTGATCGGATGCGGGGCGGGGATGCACAAAGCAGGCGAATGCCGTTAGGGTCGCGCCCGCAATCGCCGGAGCGCCCCATGCGTATCGCCTCTTGGAACGTGAACTCGGTCAAGGCCCGGATCGGCCACCTCGTCGACTGGCTGAAGCAGGCCGAGCCGGACGTGGTCTGCCTCCAGGAGATCAAGTGCGTCGACGAGGCCTTCCCGACGGCCGAAGTGGAGGCGCTCGGCTACAATGTCGCCACCCACGGGCAGAAGTCCTACAATGGCGTCGCAATCCTGTCGAAGCGGCCCTTCGAGGTCATGCGCGGGCTGCCCGGCGATGACGCCGACACCCAGTCCCGCTACATCGAGGCGGAGATTCCGACCGACTCGGGCGCTGTGCGCGTCGCCTCCATCTACCTGCCCAACGGCAACCCGCCCCTGACCGACAAGTACGACTACAAGCTCGCCTGGATGGACCGGCTCATCGCCCACGCGCAGGGCCTGCTCGCCCTGGAGGAGCCGCTCGTGCTGGCCGGCGACTACAACGTGATTCCGACGGCGAAGGACGTGCACAACCCGGCCGCCTGGGAGGGCGACGCCCTGTTCCTTCCGCGCACCCGGGACAAGTTCCGCGAACTGCTGGCGCTTGGCTTCACGGACGCCTTCCGGGCCTGCGACGACCGCGAGGGTCAGTACACCTTCTGGGACTACCAGGCCGGGGCCTGGCAGCGGAACAACGGCATCCGCATCGACCACCTGCTGTTGTCCCCCCAGGCCGCCGACAAGCTCCAGACCTGCGTCATCGACAAGCACGTCCGCACCTGGGAGAAGCCCTCCGACCACGTCCCGATCCGCATCGACCTCAGGGCGTGATGCTGTCCGGCGCCGGAGCCGCGGAGGGACTGCGCCGTCCTTGCCAGGAGCGCAGCGACGAAGCAATCCGAGGAGCGCAGCGACGAAGCAATTCAGGGCCGTCGCGTCTTGTCGGCTAACGA
>NZ_PVZS01000061.1 GCF_003004785.1 Alsobacter soli | reverse complement strand
TTCCCGGCGCTGCGCGCCGCCGGGGATGAGGGCTGGGCCGATGATTGAAGCGTAGTTCGGGACCCCAGCCAGGGCCGCGGACGCCGTCGTGGACCGGGCGGCGCACTTCCCCCGTCATCCCCGGCCGGAGCGGCGAAGCCGCGGAGGGGAAGGGGATCCAGGAGACTGGGCGCGCTGCCCTGGATCCCCTTCCCGGCGCTGCGCGCCGCCGGGGATGAGGGCTGGGCCGATGATTGAAGCGTAGTTCGGGACCCCAGCCAGGGCCGCGGACGCCGTCGTGGACCGGGCGGCGCACTTCCCCCGTCATCCCCGGCCGGAGCGGCGAAGCCGCGGAGGGGAAGGGGATCCAGGAGACTGGGTGCGCTGCCCTGCATCCGTACCGGCGCTCGGCGCCGCCGGGATGACGGCTGGAGCGGACAGGAACGTCACCCGCGCCGGCCGGGCCCCTCGCCGTCGCGCCCGCCCCAGGAGCCGTGGCGCCACCAGCCGCCCATGCCGTGACCATCATGCATGCGGCCCGGGCCCATCCAGCGCAGCCGGTCCTTCTGCTTGTCGTCGAGCTTGGCGTAGAGCGTGTCAACGGCCGGCCGGATCGTGCGGATCGCGTCGAGACCCGCCGACATGCGCTTCTCGGCCAGCGCAAGGCGGCCGGGCGGCGTCCGGTCGGCGAGCTCGGCCTCGGTGGGGCAGGCCGCCTTCAGCTTGCCCTCGGCGTCGGCCAGGGCCTTCCGCAGGTTGTCGAAGTCGCCCTTCTGGGCGTCGGTGACCTTGAGGGTGGTTTCGAGCCGGTCGGCCAGCCGCGGCGCCATCGGCTCCTTGGCGTTGCAGAAACGGGCGCCCATCATCCGGCCCATGCCGGGGCCGCCGCCCATCATTCCGCCCCAGCCGCCCATGCCGCCCATGCCGCGCTCTTGCGCGATCGCCGCTCCCAGGCCGCCGGCGAGCGCCAGGACGGTCACGCCGCCAACGATCCAGCGGGTTTTCCGTGTCGCCATCGTGTTCTCCTCTGTCCGTCCGGGCTCAGCGGAGCCTCGGCTGCAGGAAGAAGATCACGGTTCGGCTGTCGCGAAACTGACCGGAACATGAACTTTCGGCAATTCGCGGCGTCTCAGCAGCCGCCGATCGGGGGGCAGATGCGGCCGGGCACCGTGTTCTGGTGGATGGGATCGGGCGGCAGGATCAGGTTGGGCGTGCGGTCCCGCTCGATGTTCTGCCGATTGATCGCGTCCAGCCGGTGCTCCTGGCTGGGCGCGTGGCGACGCACGCCGAAGTCCTGGCGCGGCATTTCTGGCGTGGGCGCGGGCGGGACGGGGGTCAACGTGCCCGGCCGCTTCCGGGCGGGCGCAGTCTTGTAGACCCGCTTCTCGCCCCGGGAGGCGCTCTCACGGCGGCTGTGCAGCTTGCCTTCCACGCAGGCCCGGTATCCGGGTTGCCCCCAGGCGCACTCCTTGGCCGCGGCGCTTGCGGGCGCGAAGCCGACGCCGCACAGGAAAGAGGCCAGCAGGCCGAAGCGCCAGAGCGGCTTCATGATCTCGTCTCCCGGGTCTACGCCAGAGTCGCCTTGAACTGCGCTGGCGTCAACGCCGGTCAAGCTCCGGCGGATCCCCGGGGGCGCCGGCGGTCAGCCGAACTCCACCCCGCCCCCGAACACGGCGGCGACCACCAGGATCGCCATCGCCGCCAGGGCGAGCGCGATCATGCCTCGCATCACAAGACGTTCTTCCCGGGTCATGGGGCGCTCCAGCCGCCGGCTTCATCGGTGTCCCGCTTTAGGCCAGCTGCCGGTCCCGCTCACGTTAACGATGCGCAATCACGCGCGGCCGGGCCAGCGCGTCTTGCCGGGCGAGGCCTGTCGAGCGCCGGGCCAGCCTGTCCACCGTTGCGCCGAATCGACACACGACTCAGATTCACTGTGGACGAGGCGGCAGTCTCCCCGTGGAGCGCTGGCTGCGAAAGTTCAACGCGTGCAGGATCGGCGCATGGACACCTTGGCTGGCGCAACCCTCCACATCCACGGACGTCTGGACGGGCTGACCTTGAAGCAGGTCGCCAGCCTGGTGGAGAAGGCCGGAGGCCGCGTCGCGAGACGGGTCGGCTCCTCCACCACCCACGTGGTCCTTGCTCACAGCGCCGCCGGTCTCGAGCCCGAGGACATCGCCGACCTGGCGCAGGTCTTCACGCTGGTGAGCGAGTTCTCCCTGCGCCGGGCCCTCGGGCTCGGTCCTTCGATGGATCCGGACAACCGCACCTGGACGGCGAGGGAGCTGGCCCGCCACGCGCGCCTGAGCGAGGAGGAGGTGGAGCGCCTCGCGCTCTTCGACCTGCTGGAGCCCGAGGACGCCCTGTTTGGGTTTCGCGACCTCGCCTCCGCCCGCGAGGCGGCCCGCCTGCTTGGCGCCGGCGTCGACATGCCGGCCCTGCTCAACGCCGGCGCGGCGTTGCGCCGGCGCGGACTGCGCCTGAGCGAAGCGCGACTGTCGGAGGCGCCCTGGGGCGACCTGGCCCTCGGGCGGGCGCCGCATTTGTCGACCTTCGACGGCCAGCTCACCCTGGATCTGGGCGAGACGCCCGTGCGCGTGGCCGACCTGGCCGAGGCCGCGGAGGAGTACGAGACAGCCGGCGACCTGGGCCGGGCCGAGGGCCTGTATCGCACGGCGGCGCGCATCGATCGCTGGGACCCCGTGCTGCCCTTCAATCTCGCCAACGTGCTCTACGCGCAGGGGCGTGAAGCGGAGGCCGTCATCGCCTACCAGACGGCGCTGGCCCGCGATCCGGGTTACGTGGACGCGCTCTACAACCTCGGCGTGCTCGCCAATCTCAAGGACGCCTATGACGACGCCGAGCGTTACTACCAGACGGCGCTGAAGCTCGAGCCGGCCCATGCGGAAGCGCGCTTCAATCTGGCTCTGATGCTCACGCATCGCCGCCGCTTCACCGAGGGCCTGGCGCTGTGGGAGGAGTTCATCCGTCGCAATCCGGGGCGCGAGGATCTCGCGTTGGCCCGTCGCTACGCCCTGATGTGCCGCATGGAGCTGGCGGCCGCCCGGCAGCACGAGATCGGCAGCGACCTGCCGAATTGAGAAAAGTCCGCGCCGTCTCGTGGGGCGGGCGCTCGGGTTCTTGATCGCGGCAACGCAGGGGTAACCATCGTGCAAGAGGCTACCTGCGCGTGCGTAGTTCAGCGTATTCCGCGTTCGACGGGACTGGAGGAAGATTTCCGCGTCGCTCGGTGGAGGGGATCAGGGCTCCATCATCGAAGGCCTCCCGACGACGGCCCGGTCGAGTAGCCCCACCGGGCGCCCTTCATTGCCCCATCGCATCAGCATCCAAGGCTGGCAGGTCCTGGCCTTAAGGCCGGTCGGAAGCAGGCGTACTAAAGGCAGCGCACGAACGACGCGTCTTCGCCAAACACTGCCTGATGGCGAGGGTGGTACAGCTGCCCCGGCTCGAACGGGGGACCCCCAGATCCACAATCTGGTGCTCTAACCAACTGAGCTACAGCTGCATGCCCTGTGCGGCGCGATACCTAGGCCGATTGCGCCGCAAATTCAAGACGAGATTTCAGCATGGGAGAGCCCGGCGCGCGCGACGCGCCGGGCTCAAGCCCTGCCTCAGGAATCGCGGTGGAAGGTGTGGTCGAAGGCCTTCCGGACCGACGTGGACGCGTCCGCAGCCGTGCGGTTGGCGATCTCGGCGAGTTCCTTGGCCTGGGCGGTCAGGGCCTCGAACGACTTGCGGGCGTGCGTCGCTTGCAACTGGACGGCCTCCGACAGCGTCTTCACGCCCGAAAGCTCCCTGAAGAAGCCCATGGCCGAATCGGTGTTGGCCTGGGCCGCCGAGAGCAGCGCCTCCGAGAAGTCCTTTAGCCCCTTCGCCGCGGCCTGGCCGCTGGTCTCCAGGCCTGTCTTGAAGGCGTCAGCGGAGGTGTGCAGCCGCGAATAGGCCTCCTTGGCCTGCTCAAGCGGCTTGGAGGCGAGATCCTGCAGGGCCTCGGGCACGGGCGGCAGGAACGGCGCGGGTTGCTCGGCCCGGGGAGCCGGAGCGGCGCTCGCGACGGCCTTCTCCAGGGCGGCCTTGCTGACCTCCTTGGGCGCAGGGATCACGGCCGCCGGCGCCACGCTCGCCTCCAGGGCGGCCGGCGCAGGCGCGGCGGCCGGCTTCGCCGAGCGGACGGCCTTGGCGGCCGCCGCGACCTTGGCGGGTGCGGGAGCAGCCTTGGCAGGGGCGACGGGCTTCGCTGCGGGCGCGGGCGCCGGAGCGGGCTGGCTGGCCGCCTTCGCCGGAGCGGGCGCCTTTGCGGGCGCGGCCGGCGCGGATGCGGAGGGCGCGGGCTTGGAAGGGGCAGGGGAGGACGTCGCCGGGGCGGGCGCGCTGGTCGCGCCTGCAGCCGGGATGGCAGGCGAGGCCGCGCGGATCGGCGCGGAAGCGGGCGCGTTCGCCGGCGGCGTGGCCGTTTGCGCCGGCGCGGCGGCGGCGGGCTTCGCGACGGCGACTTCGAGCTTGGCGGTTTTCGGCGCAGGCTTCGCGGCGCCCTGCTTGGGCGTCTTGGCGGCGGCCGCGGGCCGGGCGGCGGGCGTGTTCGGATCAGGCATGGTCGACCTCGTGTCCTCTGGCGCCTCGGACGCAAGCCAAGGCCGGGAGGGGCCGCCCAACATGTCGGAACCCGTGTTCCGGAGCCGCCCCAGGCAGCATGGGACCGGGGCGGGGAGGCGCCCCGGTCAAACGCGAAACGCTTACTTGCGCTTCAGGCCCTCGGCGGCCTTCTGCACGGTCGCCTGGGCGTCGGCGGTGGCCTTCTGCATGTTGGCCTGGGCCTCGGCGGTGGCCTTCTGAACGGTCGACTGCACCGAAGCGCCGAGCTCCTGCATCTGCTCCTGCAGCTGGGCCATCTGGGCGCGCACGTAGTCGGCCTGGTGCTGCATCACTTCCTGCACGTCCTTGGAGCGCACGAGCTTCTGGGCCAGGTCGAAGGCTGCGCCGACGTTGCGCTCGGCGTAGCCGATCGCCTTCGTGGCGAAGTCCTTGCCGGTGAGCTGCACGCTGGAGGCCTGCGACTCGGCGGCGGAGACGGCCTTGTTGGCCGCGCCCAGGAAGCCGTCGAAAGCCTTCTTGGCCTGCTCGACGCTCTTCTCGGCGAAGTCGCGCATTTCGGTGGGGATGTCGTAGTTCAAGGGGCCCTGAGCCATGGTCGTGATCCTTCGTGGGAGCCGCCATGACGGGACGCGCCACGCGCGGCTCCATCGCGAGGCGGTCTTGATTGTGCGCCGCAACATAATGCTGCATCGCACAATCGTCAAGAGGCGGGCGCGCGTTAACGCTATCGCCAATCGCCTCGGGAGATAGGCCCTCCAGGGTTGGACCTCAACGCCCTCAACGCCCTATATTAAGGGATTGTTAGGGATATGCGCGCGGGTTGTGGTCTGCGCAAGGGAGAGAGCAGCTTGTCGGATCTCGCCGGCCCGAACGCGACCGACGCGCGCGTCGACCAGGAGCTCGCCGCCCTGGACGAGCGCGGCCAGGCGGCGCTCGTGATCGACGCGAGCGGCGAGCGCGTGCTCTGGGCCACGGGCGCGGGCGCGGCGCTCTTCGGCGCGCGTGACGCGCGCGCGCTCGCGCGCGAGCGCCTGGACGGGCGCGCCTTCCCGGTC
>NZ_PVZS01000060.1:2500-5000 GCF_003004785.1 Alsobacter soli | reverse complement strand
GAGCCCTGTGTTTTTGTTAAACAGTTGCCACCCCCTGGTCTGTGCCCCTCCGACCTGGTTGCCCAAGCCGAAGGCCTCCTTATCCCGAAGTTACGGAGGTAAATTGCCGAGTTCCTTCAACGTCATTCTCTCAAGCGCCTTGGTATGCTCTACCAGTCCACCTGTGTCGGTTTCGGGTACGGTCTCATGCGGGAGCTATTTCCTGGAACCCCCAGGCAGCCCTCCCAATCCAGTAAGGGAGAACAACTTTCGGGATCCGTCACTACCCGCTGGCCCACGATTATTTGCGTGGTTCCCATCGACTACGCCTTTCGGCCTCGCCTTAGGGGCCGGCTAACCCTGCGAAGATTAACTTTACGCAGGAACCCTTGGACTTTCGGCGACAGTGTCTTTCACACTGTTTGTCGTTACTCATGTCAGCATNGGGGCCGGCTAACCCTGCGAAGATTAACTTTACGCAGGAACCCTTGGACTTTCGGCGACAGTGTCTTTCACACTGTTTGTCGTTACTCATGTCAGCATTCGCACTTCCGATGCCTCCAGGATGCCTCACGGCTGTCCCTTCACAGACCTACGGAACGCTCCGCTACCGCTTGCACTTGCGTGCAAACCCGAAGCTTCGGTGCATGGCTTGAGCCCCGTTACATCTTCGGCGCGGGGACCCTTATTTAGACCAGTGAGCTGTTACGCTTTCTTTAAAGGATGGCTGCTTCTAAGCCAACCTCCTGGTTGTTTTGGGATCCCTACATCCTTTCCCACTTAGCCATGACTTGGGGACCTTAGCTGTCGGTCAGGGTTGTTTCCCTCTCCACGACGGACGTTAGCACCCGCCGTGTGTCTCCCGCGCAGTGCTCCCAGGTATTCGGAGTTTGGTTAGGTTTGGTAAGACGGTGAGTCCCCCTAGCCCATCCAGTGCTCTACCCCCTGGGGCATTCACGCGAGGCGCTACCTAAATAGCTTTCGCGGAGAACCAGCTATTTCCGGGTTTGATTGGCCTTTCACCCCTAACCACAAGTCATCGGAGTCTTTTTCAACAGACACCCGTTCGGTCCTCCAGTGCGTGTTACCGCACCTTCAACCTGCTCATGGCTAGATCACCCGGTTTCGGGTCTCATCCGACGAACTGAACGCCCTGTTCAGACTCGCTTTCGCTGCGCCTACACCTATCGGTTTAAGCTTGCTCGCCAGACGAAGTCGCTGACCCATTATACAAAAGGTACGCAGTCACCCAGGACGAACCTTGGGCTCCTACTGTTTGTAGGCATCCGGTTTCAGGTGCTGTTTCACTCCCCTCGTCGGGGTGCTTTTCACCTTTCCCTCACGGTACTGGTTCGCTATCGGTCGCTGAGGAGTACTTAGGCTTGGAGGGTGGTCCCCCCACGTTCAGACAGGATTACACGTGTCCCGCCCTACTCATGTCTTCTCTTTCACGACACCCGTACGGGGCTATCACCCGCTGAGGCCCGACTTTCCAGACGGTTCCGGTTGGTTCAAGAGAAGCACTGGCCTGGTCCGCGTTCGCTCGCCACTACTAACGGAGTCTCGTTGATGTCCTTTCCTCCGGGTACTTAGATGTTTCAGTTCCCCGGGTTCGCCTTTGACCCCTATGGATTCAAGGTCANNNCTAACGGAGTCTCGTTGATGTCCTTTCCTCCGGGTACTTAGATGTTTCAGTTCCCCGGGTTCGCCTTTGACCCCTATGGATTCAAGGTCAAATACCTTCATTGACCACCCTCAATCCAAGTTCATGCGTTCCCGCATGGACTTGCAATGAAGGAGGTCGAAGGTGGGTTGCCCCATTCGGAAATCCTCGGATCAAAGCTCGTTCGCAGCTCCCCAAGGCTTATCGCAGCGTACCACGTCCTTCTTCGCCTCTCAGCGCCAAGGCATCCACCGAATGCCCTTATGGCACTTGATCGTTCTCATGAACAATGCTCGCTTGGCGATCGCTGTCGCGATCGCTCCGGCCCGCGCCACGCTTGCGTGGTTCAGGCCGCTTCAGAATCCACCGCACTCGGAGCGGCTGGCAGTTTCCTGCCCGGACCCTCGAACGCATTGCTCGAAAAGACCAGTTTGCTTCGACCATGTCCGGCGTCCGTGCGGTCAGGCAACGGCGCTGGTTCGGCCATCCTATCCAGGGATTGGATAGAACGTCCGGACATGGTCCCTCTTCACGATGTCAAAGATCTCGCTTGTTTTCGGCCCAAGGCCAAAATCAAGAAGCTCGGTTTTCTTACCCGGATGAGTTTTGGGCGAAGCCCTTCGACACGCNCGAAAAGACCAGTTTGCTTCGACCATGTCCGGCGTCCGTGCGGTCAGGCAACGGCGCTGGTTCGGCCATCCTATCCAGGGATTGGATAGAACGTCCGGACATGGTCCCTCTTCACGATGTCAAAGATCTCGCTTGTTTTCGGCCCAAGGCCAAAATCAAGAAGCTGTTTTCTCTTTACGGATGAGCATCTCTCGGGAGCCGCCGCCCACGATCAAGCGCCTGGTGGAG
>NZ_PVZS01000006.1 GCF_003004785.1 Alsobacter soli | reverse complement strand
CGCCATCCTCATCAGCAACGGAGAGACACGTGCGCCTTGCCCCTGGATTGCTTCGTCGCTGCGCTCCTCGCAAGGACGGAGAAGCCGACCCATTGTCCACCCCCGTCATTGCGAGGAGCCCGCAGGGCGACGAAGCAATCCAGGGGGACTGGGCGCCATGATGGTCACAACGGAGAGACACGCACGCCTTGCCCCTGGATTGCTTCGTCGCTGCGCTCCTCGCAAGGACGGAGAAGCCGACCCATTGTCCACCCCGTCATTGCGAGGAGCCCGCAGGGCGACGAAGCAATCCAGGGGGTCGGGGCGCAATCCCGGTCACAACGGAGAGACACGCACGCCTTGCCCCTGGATTGCTTCGTCGCTGCGCTCCTCGCAAGGACGGGAGGGGCTGGGGGGTCAGGCCGGGCCGGTGGCGACCGGACAGTCGTCGCGGCCGCCCCACTCGGCCCAGGAGCCGTCGTAGAGCGACTTCGTATTCACGCCCGCCGTGTTGAGGGCCAGGGTCAGGATGGCGGCGGAGACGCCGGAGCCGCAGGTCGTGGCGATGGGCTTGCGCAGGTCCACGCCCGCGCCCTCGAAGACGGCCCGGATCTCCTCCGGGGATTTGAGGCCGCCGCTGGTGACGAGCTCCGTCCAGGGCACGTTCCTGGCGCCCGGCATGTGGCCGGCCTTCAGGCCGGGGCGGGGCTCCGGCGCGTCGCCGCGGAAGCGGTCGGCGGCGCGGGCGTCCACCACCTGGTGGGAGCCGGTCTCCAGCATGCGGGCGATGTCCTCGCGCGAGGCCACCGCGCCATGGTCGAAGCGGGGCGTGAAGGTCGCGGGGCGGCGCCGCGTGGGCTCGTCGGTCCAGGGCCGACCTTCGGCCCGCCACTTCGGGGCTCCGCCGTCGAGCACGGCGACGTCGCGCACGCCGAAGCTGCGCAGCATCCACCACACGCGGGGCGCGGCGAACATGCCGAGCCCGTCATAGACGACCACCCGCATGCCGTCGCCGATGCCGAGCGCGCTCATGTGCTGCGCGAAGGCGTGCGGGTCCGGCAGCATGTGGGGCAGCGGATTGGCGTGGTCGGAGACCTCGTCGATGTCGAGGTGGACGGCGCCCGGGATGTGGCCGGCGGCGTATTCCGCCTTGCCGTCCCGGTTCTGCGCGGGGAGGTACCAAGAAGCGTCCACAACGACGAGGTCGGGGGACGACAGATGGTCCTCCAGCCACTGGGTGGAGACGAGATTCGTGTTCGCGGTCATGCGGCTGCGCTCCGGGCGGACGGGATGGGGCGTTCAGACGAGGGCGATCCGGACGCGCCGGTTCTGCTTGCCCTTCTTCTCGATATTCGTGATCGCCACGGCGCCGATCTCCGACGTGTTGCGCACGTGGGTGCCGCCGCAGGGCTGGAGGTCGAGGCCGACGATCTCGACCAGGCGCACACGGCCCGAGCCCATGGGCGGCTTCACCGACATGGTCTTGACCAGCCCGGGGTTGGCTTCGAGCTCCGCGTCGGTGATCCAGCGCTCCCGCACCTCGGCGTTCTGGCCGATCTTCTCGGCGAGGCGGGCCGTCAGATCGTCCTTGTCGAGGCCGGCGTCCGGGATGTCGAAGTCCAGCCGGCCCTCGCCGTCGCCGATCGAGCCGCCCGTCACCGGATAGGGCAGGACGGTCGTGAGCAGATGCAGGGCCGTGTGCACCCGCATGCGGGGCAAGCGGACTGCCCAATCGAGCCGGGCGGTCACCTTGTCGCCGGGGCTCGGCAGGGCGGCGCCGGCCGCAGGGACGTGGACCACCGTCGACTTGTCCTCTCCATAGACGGCGGTCTCGATCGGAATCTCGACGCCGCCTGCGGTGACCAGCGCGCCCTTGTCGCCGGGCTGGCCCCCGCCGGTGGCGTAGAACACGGTGCGGTCCAGCACGACTCCGCCGCGGTCGTTGACCTCGAGGACGGTGGCTTCGCAGCTCTGCTGGTAGGCGTCGGTTCTGAAAAGCAGCTCGGTCGGCATTGCATGTTCCGCCACAGGTCAGGGCGGGCGAAGCTAGACCAGTTCGGCGGGGGCGGGAAGGGCGCTTGGGCCCGCGAAGAAGTCGCGCCGGCCTGGGATCCGATGCGTGATCCAGTCGCAAGAGGCTGCCGTATGCGCTATATATCGCCGACCGGGAGCCCCCAGAGACAGCCCTTGACGCCTCACGCCGACACCCCCCACCAGACGACGCCGCCTATCGAGGAGTTGCTGGCCGGATATGCGGCCGGCACGCTGCCGCCCAACCTGCACAAGCTCGTGGCCGCGCACCTGCATCTCCGGCCCGAGAGCCGCGCCTTCGTGCGCGCGATCGAGCAGATCGGCGGCCAGGCGCTCGAGGCGATGCCGTGCGCGCCGATGCCGGATCGCGACCGCAAGCTGGAGGCCATTTTCGCCGCGGCGGAACGGCCGATCGAGATTCGCCAGCCGCCCCAGTGCGCGGTGCTGCCGCCTCCGCTTTGCGTGCTCACCGGGCGGCGGCTGGACCAGATCCCCTGGCGCCTGAGGCTTCCCGGGGTGCGCGAGTTCCGGCTGCCCGAGGACGCCGACGGCTCCGAGGCGACGCTCTACTGGATCAAGGCCGGCAAGACGATTCCCTCGCACACCCATGAGGGCAGCGAGGTGACCTTGGTGCTGAGCGGCGGCTTTTCTGACAGCACGGGTCACTACGAACGGGGCGACGTCGCCATCGCGGACGCCGAGGTGGACCACCATCCGAAGGCGGACGAGGGCCCGGACTGCATCTGCTTCGCCGTGACAGACGCGCCGCTGCGCCTGACGGGGCCCATCGCGCGATTTGTGCGTCGGCTCACCGGGCGCTGACACGTCCGCCCAGCCTCCAGGGAACCAGCCATGGCTCAGACCTATCGGGCGCGTCCGCAGGACGGCGTGGCCTGGATCACGGGCGCGAGTTCCGGAATCGGGCGGGCGACCGCCCTGGAGCTCGCCCGGCGTGGGTTCACGGTCGCGGCCAGCGCGCGGCGGGTCGAGGAACTGGAATCCCTCTCCCGCGAGGCGCCTGATGGTCACATCCGTGCCTACCCCTGCGACGTGACGGATCGCGCAGCTGTCTACGCCACGGTCGAGACGCTAGAACGCGACCTGGGACCGCTGGCGCTGGCGTTCCTCAATGCGGGTACGTTCTTTCCCATGAAGGGCGCCGGCTTCGACCCGGACGTCGTGATGAAGACCTTCGACCTGAACGTCGGGGGCGTGGTGAACGGGCTCGGCGCCGTGATCCCGCGCATGACCGGGCGGGGCCGCGGACAGATCGCGATCAACGCCTCCATTGCGGGATATGGCGGGCTGCCGACCTCGACCGCCTATGGCGCCAGCAAGGCGGCGCTCATCAACATGGCGGCGGCGCTGAAGTTCGCCTTGGACGAGGCCGGGGTGACCATGCAACTCGTCAGCCCGGGCTTCGTCGGGACGCCGCTGACGGACCGCAACGACTTCCCGATGCCGTTCATCATGCCGGCGGAGAAGGCGGCGAAGCGGATCTGCGATGGCTTCGAGAGGGGCGGCTTCGAGATCACCTTCCCAAGGCGCCTGTCCTGGGTGCTGAAGCTCGCCAACATCTTGCCATACGGGCTTTATTTCCCGCTGGTCGCCCGCGCCACCGCGAGCAAGACCGGCCGGGCCTGAGGCGGGCCGCGCCCGCCGCCTCACGCGGGCTTGGCGTAGACCAGCTGCCGCACGTCGATGTTGCCGGAGCGGAAGCCGGCTTCGCAATAGGCGAGGTAGTACTCCCACATGCGCCGGAAGCGCTCGTCGAAGCCCATCGGGGTCAGGCTGGGCCAGGCGGCGCGGAAGCGTTCGCGCCAGTGCGCCAGGGTGGCGGCGTAGTCGTGGCCGAACACGCGCTCGTCCTTGAGGGCGAGGCCGACCTTCTCGCCCAGGCTGCGCATCACGCCAGGCGAGGGCAGCATCCCGCCCGGGAAGATGTAGCGCCGGATAAAGTCCACCTCGCGCCGGTAGGTCTCGAAAAAGCGGTCTTGGATGGTGATGACCTGCAGGCCGGCCGCGCCGCCCGCCTTCAAGCGCTCGGCCAGCTGGCGGAAGTAGACTGGCCAAAATTCCTGGCCTACGGCCTCGAACATCTCGATGGATGCGATGCGGTCGTACAGGCCGCGCTCGTCGCGATAATCCTGCAGCTTGATCTCGACCTTCTCGTTCAGGCCCAGGTCGAACATGCGCTTGCGGGCGTAGTCGAACTGCTGTCGCGAGATGGTCAGTCCCGTGACGCGGCAGCCGATCTCGGTGGCGGCGAACTCCGCGAAGCCGCCCCAGCCGCACCCGATCTCCAGCACGTGGCTGTCCGGTGCGATCCGGGTCGTTTCGGCCAGGGCCGCGTATTTGCGGCGTTGCGCCGTCGCGAGGTCCTCGCCGGCTTGGGCGAACAGGGCCGACGAGTAGGTCATCGTGCCGTCGAGCCAGGCCTCGTAGAAGCGGTTGCCGAGGTCGTAATGGGCGTGGATGTTCCGCCGGGACCCCGCCTTCGTGTTGCGGTTCATCCAGTGCCGGAATTGCTGGAGGAGGCGCACCAGAGGCCGGCCCTGGAGCTCGTCCTCGACGAGCCGTCGGTTGGCGCAGAACAGCTCCAGGAAGCGGGTCAGGTCGGGCGTGTCCCACTCGCCGCTCAGGAAGGCCTCGGCGACCCCGATGTCGCCGCCGTCCAGCAGGCGGCCTGCGAAGCCATAGTCGCGCACCAGCATGACGGCGTCTGGACCGGGGACGCTCCCCTCGGCCAGGAGCGAACGGCCGTCAGGCAGGTGGATGGTCAGGGACCCGACCTCGATCCGCGCGGCGACGGCGAGCGCCTGGCGCGCCGCAAAGGGAAGGCCCCGGGCGAGATCGGCCGCCGTCGCGGGCGTCAGACGAAGCGGGGCGGGAGGAAATCGAAGCTCGGGCATGCGGGGGCGTCCTGCTCGTTATCCGTTCGAGGTTGCGGCGGAGGGCGACGTCGCGGATTGTTGGCCATCCGGGAAGCTGACCGGCGGCGGCGGGGCCGGCCGGGGGCGAAGCCGCATGCCCTTCCACCAGAGGCGGAACGCCTCCCAGTGGATGCCGCCCACCACGGAAAGGGTCAGCAGGGGCACGCGGGCCAGCGCCGCCAGGAGCGACCCGGTGGTCAGGCGGCTGTGGCGGCCGTGGAAGGTGGCGGCGAGGAGCGGGCCGGCTTGGTCGCACTCCAGGATGCGGACCGCGACGTCATGGAAACCGGGAGGGCGGATCCTGAACCGATAGGTCATGGCCATGTCGTTGAAGGGCGACACGTAGAACAGCTTGCGCCGTTCCTGGCGCAGGCCCTCTGGCCCGAATTCGCCTGGACGCACCGGGCAGGCGTAAGTGTGGTGCTGGCCGAACGTATTGCGGACCTCGTAGAGCACCGCGCTCAGGGCGCCATCGTCCCCATAGGCGAAGTAGACGGACAGCGGATTGAACCCGAAGCCGAGAATTCGCGGGTAGCAGAGAAGCAAGACTCGGGCTGGCCGGGGCAGGCCGGCTCGCGCGAGCACCTGGTCGACATAGGGCCGCAACGCGGACCCGTCGCGAGGCCCGTGGTCCCGCTCGCGGAATGAGACCAGGTTCCAGCGTCCGACGGAAAACAGCCAGGAAGACCGGCTTGCATCGGCCAGCCGATCCAGGTCTAGAGCCATCGAAAAGACACGGTAGGTGAACCGGTGACTCGTCGGCTTCAGGCGCGCGTGCATGACGCTGCCGATATAAAGAGAGGCTGCGTCCTCTGGCGGGCGAAAACGATCCTCGAACGTCATTCTGCGGCCTGGAGCAGGGGCGGGCGGCGCCACGATACAGAGCCGCCCAGGGCCTCGGCCACGGCCAGGCCCGAGCGGAGCCCATCCTCGTGGAAGCCGTAGCTCGTCCAGGCTCCGCAAAACCAGGTGCGGTTGCGCCCCTGGATCTCGGGCAGGGCCTTCTGGGCGGCCAGGGCTCCGGCGTCGTATTGGGGATGGGCGTAGGAAAACCGCCCGAAGGTGAGGTCCTCACGCGGCGCCCGAGGCGGGTTCAGCGTGACGAAGAGCGGCTTCGCCGGATCGATGCCCTGAAGGATGTTCATCCAGTATGTGACGCACAAATCCGCGTCGGGATCCTCATTCTGCATGACGTTCCATGCGGACCAGGCGCGTCGGCGGCGGGGCATCAATGACGCATCGCGGTGCAGATAGACCGCGTTGTCGCGATAGCCGATCGCGCCCAGCACCGCCGCCTCGACCGGGGACGGGTCCTCCAGCATCGCAAGGGCCTGGTCGGAGTGGGTGGCGATGATCACATGGTCGTAGCGCTCCACGGACCCCGTCGTATCGCGGACGGTCACCCCGGCGGGCGAGCGCGAGACTGCGGTCGCGGCGGCTCCGAGCCTGACGCGGTCGCGATAGGCGCGAGACATCTTCTCCACATAGATCCGGCTTCCGCCCACCACCGTCCGCCACACGGGCCGTTCCCATTGCAGGAGATGATGATTCTCGAAGAACGCGATGAAGCTCTCGGCCGGAAAGGCCAGCATGGAGGCCGGCGACATGGACCAGATCGCCGCGCCCATGGGGATCAGGTAGTCGTCGCGGAACCGCTTCGAGAAGCCCCGCAACGTCACGTAGTGGTCGAGGCTCAGTCCGCCGAGGCGCCCGGCGCGTCGGTCCTCCACGGAGACGCGGTTGAACCGGAGGACCTCGATCAGCATCCGCAGGTAGCCCGGCGAAAGCAGGTTTCGACGCTGGGCGAAGAGGCCGTTCGCCGTATCCGTGGTGCGGCCGCACCACTCGAAACGCCCGCCACGCGCGGACACGGCGAAGCTCATGTCGGAGGCCTGGGTCTCGACCCCGAGTTCGGCGAAGAGGGCGGTCAGGTTCTCGTAATTCGCCTCGTTGTAGACGATGAATCCAGTGTCGACCGCGATCTGGGTCCCATCATAGTTCACGTCGACGGTGGCCGAGTGGCCCCCGAGTCGATGGTCCTGCTCGTAAACGGTGATCTGGTGGGAAGAGCCGGTCGCCAAGGCGTAGGCGGCGGCGTTGCCGGCGATTCCGGCTCCAATGATCGCAATGCGCATAACGTTCCGAGCTTGAGCGGGGCTACCGGTATGGACGGTATACGGAGTTCCGGCGCAATCGGTTTTCCGTCTAAGTCGGGGTGATCTCGCGCAGCGCCTCCAGCGCGCGGGATCTCGCGCCCTCGTGGTCGACGATCGGGGCCGGATAGGTCTCGCCCAGCGTCACGCCTGCCTGGGCGAGAACGTCGGCGCGCGCCGCCCAGGGCTTGTGCACGAAGGCCGCCGGCACTCGCGCGAGCTCGGGCACGAAGCGGCGCACATAGGCGCCCTCGGGATCGAAACGCTCGCCCTGCAGGATCGGGTTGAAGATGCGGAAATAGGGGGCGGCGTCCGCGCCCGAGCCCGCGACCCACTGCCAGCTCGCGGCGTTGCTGGCCGGGTCGGCGTCCACCAGCGTGTCCCAGAACCAGTCCTCGCCGATGCGCCAATCGAGCAGCAGGTGCTTGATGAGGAAGGACGCCGTGATCATGCGGACGCGGTTGTGCATCCAGCCGGTGGCCCAGAGCTGGCGAAGGCCCGCGTCCACGATCGGGTAGCCTGTCAGGCCGCGCGACCAGGCCCTCGCCTGGGCGGAATCGCTGCGCCAGGGGAAGGCGTCGAACTTCGGCTGGAAGTTCCGCCGGGCGAGATCGGGATGATGAAACAGGAGGTGGTAGGAGAATTCCCGCCAGCCAAGCTCGGCCTGGAATTTGGCCAGATCGTCACCGGGGGCTTGGCCCTCGGCCGCCGCATGTTCGGCCGCATGCCAGACCTGGCGGGGGCTGACCTGCCCGAATCGCAGGTAAGGGGAGAGCCGCGACGTGTGGTCCTGGTCGGGCCTGTCGCGGCCGGCGCCATATCCCCGGAGACCCTCGTTGAGGAAGCTCCTCAGGCGCTCGCGGGCGCCCGATTCCGAGGGCGTCCAGGTCGCGCGCAATCCGCCGGCCCAGTCGGGCCGGGTCGGCAGCAGGCGCAGATCGTCGAGCGCCAGGGCGCCGAGCGAGCGCCGATTCACCTCCAGGCCGGGCAGCGCTCGCGGAGCCGGCAGGGGGGAGGGCGGCGCCCCGGTGGCGCGGGCCGCCTTCCAGAACGGCGTGAAGACCTTCATGGGCTGCCCTGCGGCCGTCTTCACCGTCCAGGGCTCGTAGAGCAGAGCGGCGTTGAAACTTTCGGCGCGGACGCCAGCGGACTTCAGGTCGGCCTTCACCTCCGAGTCGACCGCGACGCCCGCGGCGTCGTAGCGGCGGTTCCAGAAGACCGCGGCGGGTTCGAGCGCCGTGCGGAGGCGTTCCAGGACCATGCGGGCCGGCCCCCGGAACAGGAGCAGGTCGGCGCCGGCCGCCTGGAGATCGTCCCGCAGGCTCGCCAGGGCGTGATGCAGCCACCACTTCGAAGCGCCGCCGAGCCGTCGAATCCCGTCGCTCTCCTCGTCCAGCACGTAGAAGGCGACAACCGACGCGCCGCTCGCGTTGGCTGCGGCGAGGGCGGGGTTGTCCGCCAGACGCAGGTCGTCGCGGAACCAGACGCAAACAGGGCGAGGCATCGGGAAGAGCGCTCCGGCCTAAAAGGATCAGGACTTGCGCCTACGAAGCCTGACCCGGGCCGGATCATAACAAAAAAGCCCGGCGTTGCCGGGCTTTGGACGACCGATCATTTCCTTGAAGGAGTGGCTCCCCGAGCAGGACTCGAACCTGCGACCATTCGATTAACAGTCGAATGCTCTACCAACTGAGCTATCGGGGACCGTCGGCAGGCGGGGGATTACATCACCCCCACGGGCGGCGCAACCCCCTGCATGCCCTTCCGGCGAGAAATCTTCATCTGCGCCGAAAATGGCATGGAAAGGCGTTGCCCCGCGCCTGCGAGTTCGGTATTGGACCCGTGCTCACGCCGTTGGTCTCGCCGACGGCGCCGCGAGGCCTCGTGGCGGAGTGGTTACGCAGAGGACTGCAAATCCTTGCACCCCGGTTCGATTCCGGGCGAGGCCTCCACTCTCTCCCTTCTTATAGATACCCTCCGCTCGGTCGGCCGGCGCCGTCCGCGCCAGACCAAGGTCGCGTTGGGTCGCGCGCCTGCGACGCTTGCGTTTTGACGCGCGCTGGACGACAACGCGGCACCAAGATGGCGCGGGCCTGCAAGGGTTCGCGCGCGATTTCCGTTGGAGACGGACTGATGGCCGATTTCGCGTTGCAGCGCCGCATGATGGTGGATTGCCAGCTGCGCACGTACGACGTGACCTCGGCGGCCGTGCTGGCCGCCATGGACGAAACGCCGCGCGAGCTGTTCCTGGATCCCGAGCAGCGCAGCTTCGCCTATGTGGACCGGCCCCTGACCGTGCAGGCCCCCGGCGGCGGGCGGCGCACCATGCTCACGCCGATGGTGTTCGCGCGTCTCGTCCAGGCCGCAAAGATCGACCCCGAGGATCGCGTCCTCGATGTCGCCTGCGGGACCGGCTACTCCAGCGCGGTGCTCGCGCAGCTCGCGGGCTCCGTCGTCGCGCTCGAATCGGACCAGGGCCTCGCTGCGCGCGCGTCGGAGTTGCTGGGCGGCGTCGCGGCGGACAACGTGACAGTGACCGTGGGGGCGCTCAAGGACGGCCATCCGGCAGGCGCTCCCTACGACGTCATCGTCGTCAATGGCGCTTTCGAGGTCGAGCCGACGGCCCTGTTCTCGCAACTGCGCGACGGCGGACGGCTCGTTGGTGTCTTTGGAGCGGGTCGGGCCGCCAAGGCGATGGTCTATCTCAAGTCCGGCGATGTGATCGGCGGAAGAGCCATCTTCGACGCCGCCGCTCCATTGCTCGACGACTTCAAGTCGGCGCAGACCTTCGTCTTCTGAACTGACTGTCACTTTTTTGCGCCAGTCGTTCTAAAATCCGCGCGGCAACTTCTCTCGCAGCTCAGCACAGGTTAGCCTTGTCGCAGGTTGATCGCGGCGCGAGTCGGTTATCGCGCTGTCAGGGCACGTAGTTGCGTTCGGCTCGGGTATGACAGCAGACGAACTGCGGTCGTGCCTCGGGCCCCGATGAGGCGGGTGGCGAATTGTCCAAAGGTACATCGCAATTGGCGCGCAAGATCCTTATGGCTGGCGCGATGTCCGCTTGGCTGCTGCCTGGCGGCCCGGCCCTCGCCGAGACGATGGAGAGCGCGCTGGCCCGCGCCTACAACGCAAATCCGCAGCTCAACGCCCAGCGCGCCAGCGTGCGCGCAACGGACGAAAACGTCACCCAGGCGCTCGCCGGCTATCGCCCGACAATCGCCGCTTCCGCGGATGTCGGCTTCACGGCGCAGGACACGATCGGCCAGGGGCAGTCGAGCAACAACAAGTACTTTCCCCGGGGCGTCGGCGTCCAGGTCAACCAGACGCTCTTCAACGGTGGCCGCACCGGCAACAGCGTCCGGCGCGCCGACGCTGGCGTGCTCGCCGCGCGCGAGCAGTTGCGCTCGACGGAGCAGTCGGTGCTGCTCGACGGCGCGACCGCCTACATGGACGTGCTGCGCGACACGGCCATTCTGAACCTTCGCAACAACAACATCGACGTCCTGGAGGAGCAGCTGCGCCAAACGCGCGACCGCTTCAACGTCGGCGAGGTGACCCGCACCGACGTGGCGCAGGCGGAAGCCCGGCTGGCTGCGGCGCGGTCCGACGCGAGCTCGGCGGCTGGCCTCTTGAAGGCGTCGCTCGCCCGCTACCGCCAGGTCATCGGCGTGGACGCCAGGCAGCTTGCGCCGGCCAAGCCGCTCGAGGCGAACCTGCCCCGGACCCTTGATTCCGCCGTTGCGGTCTCCCAAAGCACGCATCCCGCCATCCTTGCCGCCTTGCATGCGGTCGACGCGGCGGCGCTTCTGGTGAAGGTGACCGAGGGCGAATTGGCCCCGAGCGTCACCGTCCAGGGCACGCTCTCCCATCGGTGGGACTACCAGCAGCCGAACTCCGAGGTGAACACCGCCTCCGTGGTGGGCGCGCTCTCGGTGCCCATCTACGAGGGCGGCTCCGTCTATTCGCGCGTCCGGCAGGCCAAGGAGACGCTGGGCCAGCGGCGCATCGAGGCGGACCAGGCCCGCGACGCGGTACGGCAGGCCGTCGTGGCCTCGTGGTCGAACCTGGAAGCCACGCGGGAGCGGATCACGGCCTCGCAGGCGCAGATCCAGGCGGCCGAGGTGGCGCTCAACGGCGTCCGCGAGGAAGCCAAGGTCGGCCAGCGCACCACGCTGGACGTCCTGAACGCGCAGCAGGAGCTGCTCACCGCGCGCGTGAGCCTCATCACGGCCCAGCGCGACCGCGTGGTGGCGTCCTACAACCTGCAGAGCGCCCTCGGCTGGCTGTCCTCGAGCCGACTCCGCCTGGCGACGCAGGAATACAAGCCGCAGGTGCACTACGAGCAGGTCCGCGACAAGTGGATCGGCCTGCGCAATCCGGATGGCCGCTGATCCCGCTAAACGGTTGGGATAGCTTCCGCCCTCGGCTTGCGTGAAATCGAGCCGCGGCGATACTGATCGCCAGAGATTCGGCGCGGATCCGCCATTCCGGCGCCTGAATGATTCGATGCGGAGCGACGGGCGCCATGAGTGCGAGCCTGAAGGCGAACGAACCTTCGATGGAGGAAATCCTAGCCTCCATCCGTCGCATCATCGCCGACGACCAGAACGAGCCCGCGCCGGCTCCGGCGCAGGTCGCCGCACCGGCTGACGACGCCGAGGATGACGATGTCCTGGATCTGGCCAACGCCCCCCAGACCTGGGAAGAGGCTGCGGCGGAGGATGACGTCGAGTTTCGGGAGGCGAGCGAGCCGCTGCTGGTGATCCCCAGCAAGCCGGCGGCCCCCGCCGCGCCGGAACCGCCGCCTGCTCCCGTCCAGCCGCCTCCGGCCCCGCCGGCCGCGCCTGTTATCGCGCCGCCGCCGAGCGACGAGGCGCTGCTTGCGCCGGCGGCCAGCGCCACCGTCGCCTCCACCTTCAATATGCTCTCGTCCGCCATCCTCACCAGCCAGGCCCGAACCCTGGAGGATCTGGTGAAGGACATGATGCGCCCCATGCTCAAGAGCTGGCTCGACGAGAACCTGCCCGGCCTCGTGGAGCGGCTGGTCAAGGCCGAGATCGAGCGCGTCACGCGCGGGGTCCGCTGAGCAGGGAGTCCAACCGGCGCGGAGCCACTCGCGCGTGAGCGGGTGTGGCCGCTTCCGGTCCATCCGGCGTTGACTCAGCTTCCCTGCTCGGTTTTCTAGCGCCAGCGCGGGCCCGGAGGCCCGGCCGAAGGATTCACGATGGACAAGACGTTCGAACCCGCTTCCGTCGAGAAGCGCATCGCCGAGCTGTGGGAGCGCGAGCAGGCCTTCAAGTCTGGCCGGCCGGAGCGGGCAGGGGCGCAGCCCTACACCATCGTGATCCCGCCGCCGAACGTCACCGGCTCGCTCCACATGGGACACGCGCTGAACAACACGCTGCAGGACATCCTGTGCCGCTTCGAGCGCATGCGCGGCAAGGACGTGCTCTGGCAGCCGGGCACCGACCATGCCGGCATCGCGACCCAGATGGTGGTGGAGCGGCAACTCGCGCAGCGGCAGGAGCCTGGCCGGCGCGAGATGGGCCGCGACGCCTTCGTGCAACGCGTATGGGAGTGGAAGGCCGAGTCGGGCGGCGCCATCGTCAACCAGCTCAAGCGGCTCGGCGCCTCCTGCGACTGGTCGCGCGAGCGCTTCACCATGGACGAGGGCCTGTCGCGGGCCGTGCTCAAGGTGTTCGTGGCCCTGCATAAGCAGGGGCTGATCTACCGCGACAAGCGGCTGGTGAACTGGGACCCGCGGTTCCAGACCGCAATCTCGGACCTGGAGGTCGTCCAGGTCGAGAAGAAGGGCAGCTTCAAATGGGAGCGGCCGGCGGTCGACGCCGAGGACGCCAAGCCTCTGGATCTCGCGGCGCTGGGCAAGCTGCTGGACCGCGAGCCCAGCGGCCACCTCTACTATTTCGACTACCCGCTCGAGGGCGAGACCTACGATGCGGCCAATCCTGCGACGTTCATCCGCATCGCCACGACGCGGCCGGAGACCATGCTGGGCGACACGGCCATCGCGGTTCATCCCGAGAACGAGGCGCTGAAGCACCTCATCGGCCGCAAGGTCGTGCTGCCGCTCGTGGGCCGCGTGATTCCCATCGTGGGCGACGACTACGCCGACCCGGAGAAGGGCACCGGCGCTGTGAAGATCACGCCGGCGCACGATTTCAACGACTTCGAGGTCGGCAGGCGTCACGGGCTGCCGCTCGTGAACGTTCTGAACGGCGAAGCCGGGATGCTGCTGGCGGACAATCCTGCCTTCCTGGCCGGCGCCGCCCCGATCCCGGAGGTCATGGCGCTTCAAGGAGCCGACCGGTTCGAGGCGCGCAAGCGTATCGTCGCCCTCATGGCCGAGCGCGGCCTCCTGTCCAAGATCGAGCCCACCGGCCACACGGTTCCGCATGGCGACCGCTCCAACGTCGTCATCGAGCCGTGGCTGACGGACCAGTGGTACGTCGACGCCAAGACGCTGGCCCAGCCGGCGCTGGAGGCCGTGCGCTCGGGCCGGACGCAATTCGTGCCGGAGAATTGGGCGAAGACTTACTTCCAGTGGCTTGAAAACATTGAGCCCTGGTGCATCTCGCGCCAGCTGTGGTGGGGGCACCAGATCCCGGCCTGGTACGGGCCGGACGGAAAGGTCTTCGTCGAGGAGAGCGAGGTGGCCGCCCAGGCCGCCGCGACGAAGCACTATGGCGAGGCGGTCGATCTGAAGCGCGACGAGGACGTGCTCGACACGTGGTTTTCCTCCGCGCTGTGGCCGTTCTCAACGCTCGGCTGGCCGGACGAGACGCCGGAGCTGAAGCGCCACTATCCCACTGACGTTCTGGTGACCGGCTTCGACATCATCTTCTTCTGGGTCGCCCGAATGATGATGATGGGCCTGCATTTCATGCAGGAGATCCCGTTCCACACCGTCTACATCCACGCCCTCGTCCGCGACGAGAAGGGGGCGAAGATGTCGAAGTCGAAGGGCAACGTCATCGACCCGCTGGAACTCGTCGACAGCTACGGCGCGGACGCCCTGCGCTTCACCCTTGCCGCCATGGCGGCGCAGGGGCGCGACATCAAGCTGTCGCGCCAACGCGTCGAGGGCTACCGCAACTTCGCGACCAAGCTCTGGAACGCCGCCCGCTTCGCCGAGATGAACGAGTGCGCCAGGGTCGCGGGCTTCGACCCGGCCGCGACGCGACTGCCGCTGAACCGCTGGGCCCTGGCGGAACTGCAGAAGGCCGTGGCCGAGGTGACCACGGCGATCGAGGCGTACCGCTTCAACGATGCGGCCAACGCCGCCTATCGCTTCGTCTGGAACGTGTTCTGCGACTGGTACCTGGAACTCGCCAAGCCCGTGTTCACCGGGAGCGACGAGGCCGAGAAGGCCGAGACGCGGGCGAGCGTCGCCTATGTGCTCGACGCAATCGCCAGGCTGCTGCACCCGTTCATGCCGTTCCTCACCGAGGAGCTGTGGGAGATCAAGGGGCAGGAGGGACCCAGGCGCGACACCATCCTGGCGCTGGCGCCCTGGCCGACCGACGCCGGCGTCGCGGATCCGGAAGCCCAGGCCGAGATCGGCTGGGTGGTCGACATCATCAACGAGATCCGCTCGGCCCGGCAGGAAGTGAACGTGCCGGGCGGCGCCCAGATCCCGCTGGTTCTGGTGGGCGCGAGCGCCGAAACGCGAGGCCGCGCCGAGCGTTGGAGCGAGATGATCAAGCGCCTCGCGAGGCTGTCCGACATCAGCTTCACCGTTCTCGCCCCGGGCGAGTCGGTCCAGCTGGTCGTCCGAGGCGAGGTCGCGGCGCTGCCGCTGGCCGGCGTTGTCGACATCGGGGCCGAGAAGCAGCGCCTGGGCAAGGAGATCGCCAAGCTCGAGGCCGACGTCGCCAAGATCGACGCCAAGCTCGGCAACGCCGACTTCGTCGCGCGCGCGCCGGAAGAGGTGGTTGAGGAACAGCGCGAGCGCCGGGACGACGCCGCGGAGCGCATCGCCAAGATGCGCGAGGCCCTGCAGCGGCTGAGCCGGGGCTGACGGCTGACGGGCCCCACGCTGAGAACCCATCCGGGTGGCGGGCCGCTATCCGGATGAGCAGGAGGCCGGGACTAGACCGCCGCCCCCACCGCGTCTGGTTCGCCCGCGAGGCCGCCGGCGATGGCGGGTCGGGACACGCGCCAGGGGCGCAGCCTGGCGTTCGCCATCGTGTCGGGCGCGAGCGGCCGCAAGCCGCCCTCCGGCGTGATCTCTTCGACCAGCAACAGCCCCATCCGGTGCAATTGGGCGGCCACGATGCGGCTCAGCGTCTCGTCGGGCGACAGCGAGACGGAGCCGGCCTCATAGACAGCCTCCATGATCTGGCGAGGATGCGTCCGGCTCGCCGGGAGGCCACGGCGGCGGCGCAGGGCAGCAAGTTCGTCCATCTGAAGAGCTCTTGAAAGCCGCGGAATGATGTTCCGCACGATCAAGGCCGATTCTCGGGTGCGACGCAGTCCGTAGGACTGCGGCTGCGACACTTTGTTGTGGAACTTCGGGCTGCCACCCTGCGTTGAGCCCCGTTTTGCATCTTCGGAGACCAGGGGGCGATGGACGGCACGACCGGCGGGCGACGACAGCCCGCTCCGGAACATGGGCAGGCGCCGCAGCTCGACTTCGGCGCCTTGTTCGAGTGTGCGCCCAATCCTTACGTCATCCTCGATACTGCCTTCCGTATCGTCGCCATGAATCAGGCCTATCTGCGCGTCACCATGCGGCGGCGCGAAGAGATCCTGGGTCGCAACATGTTCGAGGCGTTCCCCGCGGGGCCCGCGGACGCGGACGGCTCCAGCACGCGCATGTTGCGGGACTCGCTCACCCGTGTGCTGCGCACAGGGGCTGTCGACCACCTCGCGCTCATCAAGTACGACATTCCCGGGCCCGACGGACGCTTCGAGGAGCGCTACTGGAGCGCGACCCACACGCCGCTTTTCGACCATCGGGGCGAACTGGCCTTGATCCTGCAGCACACGGTCGACGTGACGGAGCTGCACCGGCTGCGCGAGGCGAGCGCCCGCGCGGGCTGGAATTCGGACAAGGCCGACGGAAAGGTGGAAGGCGAGCTCCTGCAGCGCGCCCACGCCGTGCAGCAGGCCAATGTCTCCCTCGAAGCCGAGACGCGCCATCTGCGCAACCTCTTCGAGCAGGCGCCGGGCTTCATGGCGGTGTTGCGCGGCCCCGAGCACGTCTTCGAGATCGCCAACGCAGCCTATTCCAAGGTGATCGGGCACCGCGACGTGGTCGGAAGGACCCTGCGGGACGCCCTGCCTGAGATCGCCGGGCAGGGCTTCTTCGAGATCCTCGACGCCGTCTACCAGTCGGGCGAGCCCTTCGTGGGCCGCGGGATCAAGGTCTACCTGCAGCCTCAGCCGAATGCGGCGCCGGAACGGCGCTACCTGGACTTCGTGTACCAGCCCATCTTCGACGCCGACGGCGCGGTGACCGGCATCTTCGTCCAGGGCAACGACATCACCGAGCAGAAGCGGGCCGAGGAGGCCGTGAGAGAGAGCGAAGCGCGAGTTCGGCGGCTCAACGACACCCTCGAGCAGCGCGTGGTGGACAGGACGCTCGAGCTGCAGGACGCGCGGGACGCGCTCCAGAGGATCAACGATAACCTCGAGGCGATCGTGACCGCCCGCATCGCGGATCTCAGGGCCGCCAACGACGAAATCCAGCGCTTCGCCTACATCGTCAGCCACGACTTGCGGGCCCCCCTCGTCAACATCATGGGGTTCACCAGCGAGCTGGAGAGCCTGCGCGGCCAATTCTCGAAGTTTCTCTCCGGGCAGGCGGAAGAGGTCGTGCCGGAGGCCGTTCGCGTCGGGGTGGAGGAAGACCTGCCCGAGGCCATCGGCTTCATCCGAAGCTCGACGGACAAGATGGACCGCCTCATCAAGGCCATCTTGCGGTTGTCCAGAGAAGGGCGGCGGGTCCTGGCGCCCGAGCCGCTGGTCATGACGGACCTGCTGGAGGGCGTCCTGGGGACGCTTGCCCACCAGTCCGAGGGCGTTTCCTTCCATGTCGAGCAGCTTCCCGACATCGTCAGCGACCGGCTGGCCATCGAGCAGATCTTCGCGAACCTGGCGGAGAACGCCGTGAAGTACCTGGATCCGGCGCGGCCCGGACGCGTGACCATCGCCGGATCGGAGCAGGGGCCTGTCGTGCGCTACACCGTGGCGGACAACGGCCGCGGAATCGACCCGCGCGATTTCGACCGGATCTTCGACCTGTTCCGCCGCTCCGGCGCGCAGGACCGGCCCGGCGAAGGCATCGGGCTGGCGCATGTCCGGGCGCTCGTGCGGCGACTCGGCGGCGCCATCACGGTGGCTTCCGAGCTGGGGGTTGGAACGACTTTCACTGTGGACCTGCCCAAGGTCCTCGAGCATGGCGCGGACCACAGCTGATGCCGAACGCGAAACCAGTCACCATCATCATGGTCGAGGACGACGAGGGGCACGCGCGCCTCATCGAGAAGAACATCCGTCGCGCCGGCGTTTGCAACGAGATCCGGCATTTCACCAGCGGGACAGCCGCTATCGAGCACCTGTTCGACCCGGCCGTGCGCGATGCCGGCCCGCTCCTGGTCCTGCTGGATCTAAATCTGCCGGACATGAGCGGCACGCACATCCTCGGGCTGCTCAAGGGAGACGAGACGCTGAAGCGCCCGCCCGTGGTGGTCTTGACGACCACCGACGACCAGCGTGAAATCCAGCGCTGCTACGACCTCGGCTGCAACGTCTACATCACGAAGCCGGTCGAATATGAAACCTTCGCCCAGGCGATCCGGCAGCTCGGACTCTTTCTGTCCGTGATGCAAGTCCCCGAAGCCCTCTGACGGATCCCCCGCCTGTGGCCATATCGGTCCTCTACATCGACGACGACGCCGGTCTCGGCCGGCTGGTCACGCGCATCCTGGAGCGCAACGGCTGCGAGGTGACCCACGTCACCAGCGGCGACCAGGGCCTCGCGGCCCTGCGGGAGCGCCGGTTCGACATCGTCGGGCTGGATCATTTCATGCCCGGCCGGGACGGCCTGGACGTGCTGGATGAGATCCGGCGCACGATCCCGAACGCGCCGCCCGTGATCTACGTCACGGGCGCGGACGAGGGGAGGGTGGCCATCGCGGCCCTGAAGGCGGGCGCGGCGGACTACGTCATCAAGGATGTGGGCAACGCCTTCATCGACCTGTTCCGACAGGCCATCGACCAGGCGCTGGTGCAGGTGGCGCTGCGGCGCGAGAAGGAGGCGGCCGAGACCGAGATGCGCGAGGCGCGGGAGCGCGCCGAAATCCTGCTGCGGGAGGTGAACCATCGCGTCGCCAACAGCCTGCAACTCGTCGCGTCGCTGGTGACCATGCAGCAGAAGACGGTCCCCGATGGGCCGGCGCGAGAAGCGCTGGCGGAGGCGCAGGGGCGCATCCACGCCATCGCGCAGGTTCACAGGCGTCTCTATACGTCCGACGACGTGCGTTTCGTGGACATGGCCGGGTACCTGGAGGGCCTGGCCGAGGAACTTGCGGCGGCGATGCGCGTCGCCGCTCGTGAGCACGCGCTGCGGCTGGACGCGGAGCCCTTGCGGGTGCCCACCGACAAAGCCGTCGCCGTCGGGGTCATCGTGAGCGAACTCGTGACGAACGCGTTTAAATACGCCTACCCGGCCGGGCAGTCCGGCGAGATCCGGATCCGGCTCTCCAATGGCGGAAGCGCCGTGTCGCTGGCCGTCGAGGACGACGGGGCCGGGTGGAGCGGCGAGGGGCCCATCCAGGGGAGTGGCCTGGGCATGCGGATCATCCGCGCGATGGCCGCGAGCCTGCCGGCCCGGCTCAGCTACGACGCGCCGCCGATAGGCACGCGCGCGATCCTGACATTTGAACTGTGAGTGGACATTCGGGGATGTGTTGCCCATCGCCAAAGTGCGGCGCTAGCCTGCCGCGGGTCGGCCGTCCCGCGCTCGGGACCGGGAAACGACAGCCATGCTGAACATGCCCGTCACGGAACAGGAGTTCCGGCTGCTTGCCGACCAGGCGCCGGTCATGGTGTGGCGCTCCGGCCTCGACATGGCCTGCGACTGGTTCAACGAGCCCTGGCTGACGTTCACCGGCCGCAGCATGGATGAGGAACTGGGTGACGGTTGGCAGGCGGGCGTCCATCCGGATGACCTGGAGTCCTGCCTCCACACCTACAGGTCCGCCTTCGGGCGCCAGGAGGCCTTCGCCATGGAGTACCGGCTGCGCCGGCACGACGGCGTCTACCGGTACATCCTGGACAACGGCCGCCCCTATTTCCGGGACGGCGCCTTCGCGGGCTATTTCGGATCCTGCGTGGACGTCACGACCCACCGGGAGACGGAGCAGCAGCTGGTGCAGGCTCTCGCCGAGCGCGATGTGTTGCTGCGCGAGCTTTACCACCGGGTGCGGAACAACCTGCAGTCCGTGCTGGCCCTTGTGCGTCTCAGCATGAGGGGCGCGGACGCGAACGGCCAGAAGCTGCTGGGCGTCCTCGATCGGCGCGTGAGCGCTATGGCGCTGGCCCAGAAGAGCCTGCAGGCGCTCGATCCCCTGGGCGCCATTCCGCTGCGCAAGCTGGTCTCGAGCGCCGTGGAGGACGCCAACGCCGTCAATCCAAGCCTCTCCATCCGCGTGGGTCCTGAGGCGTCCGGCGGCGCCATCCAGGCGGAGCAAGGCTCGAGCTTCATGCTGGGAGTGGCCGAGGCCATCGCGATCCTGTCGGATGGCCGACCTGGCGCGCGGCTCGCGATTGAATTCGCTGAAGACGAATCGGTCACCATCTCGGCCGATCCGCCGCGCGAGGACCTTTCGATCGAAAAGCCGGCGTTGCTCCTCATCCGGCAATACGCCCGAAGCGCCGGCTTCGACAGCGAGCCCCGGGAGGATGGCGGCGCCATCACATTCCGGCGCAGGAGCCCTTAGGCAGCGGGCGCGTCGTCTGCGCCGCGCCCGAAGGCGCTGCGCTCCGCCGCCTCGTCACCGCATTTCTCGACGTGGGCGGCCCTGTTGATGACCTGCAGGTTCGGGGCTCCCCAGTAGCCGAGCAGGTCGGGCCAGGGCGCGTCACGGAAGTCGCGCCACACCCGGAACAGCGGTGTCCGATGGTCCACCTCGGCGGTCTTGAGCAGTCGCTTGCCGCTGGCGGCGCAACGGCGCTGCTGCAATTTCGCGAGAGGCGCGACGAAGTCGCTCGGAGCCGTCCAGAGTTTCCAGGCCGTGACGCAGCCGGCGTGCCATTCGGCGCGGCGGTTCAGGACTCCATCCCCCCACAGGTCGCGATGCCAGCCCAAGCGGAAGACGGGGCCGCCGCATACGCGGCAGTGACCGGGCCCAAGGGTGCGGGCGGCCTCGCGAAACGGGGCCGGGGGAGTCCGGAAGGTCAGGGGCAGGCCCGAGGCCTTGTCGGAGCCCAGGCGCCACGTCCAGCCTTGGGGATGTCCCGCACGCGTGGCGAGGGCCCGCGCCAGCCGGTCCGCCCGGATGGGGTGATGCCTCCAATAGGACTCGATGGCGAGCCGCGGAGTGGGCGGAATCAAGGGACGCGCGTGGGCGTGGGCGATGACCTCGGGCGGGAAGAGCGACGGCAAGCTCCGGGCCAGGCGCTCGCGGGCCTTGGCGTTGCGCTCTTCGCGAAAAGTGGAAGCCATTGAGATTCGCCGCCAGACGGGTCCGGCGGCGAGACTGGGCGCCCAAAGCTTTCGGAAGAGTGACCGCGGCCCCGGCGGGCCTGGTCAGTGCCCGGATTCGTCGGCGGTCCGGCTCGCCTCGAACAGGAACCAGGTGCGCCGTTCGGTCTCGTCGATCAGCTCTTCCAGCAGGCTGGCCGTCGCCACATCGTTCTGCTCGTCGCAGACGTCGTGGGCCTGCCGCATGGCGGCCGCCATGGCCTTGTTGTCCGCCAGCAGCTCGCGGAGCATGTCCGCGGCGGAGACGAACTCGGCGTCGTTGTCCTGGACGCGCTGGAGGCGGGCGATGTGCCCGATCGACCTCAGGGTCTTGCCGCCGATCTTGCGGACGCGCTCCGCGAGCGGATCCGTGGAGGCGAAGATCTGCGCGGCGTGCTCATCCAGCAGCAGGTGATAGTCGCGGAAATGCGGCCCGCTCACGTGCCAGTGGAAATTCTTGGTCTTCACGTAAAGCGCGAAGGCGTCCGCCACGAGGCCGTTGATCGCGTCCGAAACGGCCTGAACGGCGTCCGGCCCAAGGTCGGTGGGTGTTTCCAGCATGGCCTGGTCCATTCGCCGCGAGGCTTTCGCGGCGGACGCGGCCGAGCGCGCGGCCGTCCGGGCCTGGCCACGCGCCCCGCTCTTCGGCGCCAGGGAGTCCCCGGCGCCCAGGCCGGATTGGCCGTTCTCGGATCCGGACTTGCGCGACGACTTGGGGGATGCAGATTTGGCCGCGGCCATAAGATTCTCCTCACGGGCAGATCGTGCCGGCGCAAACGGCGCCGTGACTGCGCTCAAACGGCCGCGCTTGGCGATCGTTCCAACGAGGAGTTCCAGAAAGAAAGAGGGCCGCTCACGCGAACGGAGCGGCCCCAAGTCTAGGGAGGAAACGCCCAAGGAGGGCTATGACGCCGAAGCGTCATGGACACTTACCTAAATTGTGCAGTGCGAAAAAGCAAGAGGGACCATCGAAATTTCGCTCGAAGCTCTTCCGCCTGGAAGAGACTGTGGCGAATGTGCAACTCAGCGACGACCTCACGCGAAGGCGGGAGGCGCGCCGTGGCGGCAATCGTTCAAATTTGAATCGCAGCCGAAATTGGATCGCCACCTCTCTCGCATAAGTTGCTCCACATCGTCCTTTCCCGAGGGCGATGGAGCGACCCTGGATGCTTTCGCAGCGACGCAAATCGACCAGACGGCGGGCCTTGCTCGCCGCGAAGCTCGTCACCCCGGCCGGCGTGACGGACTGCCTGGTCAACGACATATCCGACACGGGCGCGAAGCTTCAGTTCCGCTCTCCCCAGCGGGATCTGCCAAGGATCGTCCAACTTCGCCTGGGGGAAGAAGCGCATCCCCGCTTCTGCCTGGTGTGCTGGGTCGCGGGCCTCCACATCGGAGTGGCCTTCGAAAACGCGCGCAATGGACTGCTGGACGCCGAAGCCCTTCAGGGCCGCCTCGCCCGCATGAGAGACGGGGCGCACGCATGACGCCGCTGTTTCCCGACTTGCCCGTCCTCCTTGTCGAGGACAGCGGCTTCGTCCGCGCCCTGATCCGGCGCATGCTTCGTCAGGTCGGCCTGCGGAACGTCACGGAAGCGGGGGACGGGGAGGCGGCGCTCGACGCCCTGCAGACCTTCGCGCCGGAGCTCCTGCTCCTGGATTGGCACCTGCCGAACCTGAACGGCGGTCAATTGCTGGAGATCATCCGGGATCCGTCGATCTCGTCGCGGCCGGACCTGCCCGTGATCGTGTTCTCCGGGGCGCCCACCAAGCCGATGCTGGACAAGGCCGCCAAGATGGGCGTGACCTGCTTCCTCCGGAAGCCGTTCTCGCCCAATGATCTCTGGCGCCGGATGCAGGCGCTTGGCCTGGGCGTCGCGCCCAAGGCCGCCGTCAATCAGTAGAGCCCGCCGGTTCCGGCTCCGACCTGCTGGCCGTCCATGGGCGCGGCGGCCACGGGAGCGCCTTCTCCGAACCCGTATCCGGCGTTGTCGGGCGGCGCCGTTCCGGGCTTGAACGCCTCCAGGATGCTCTTCTCGCCGCCCGAGACGCGGGCGCCGGTGGCCGGATCCACCCGGATCAGCTTGATGCCCGGCGGCACGCGGAAGGGCGTCGCGGGCTTGTCGGCCAGCGCCATCTTCATGAAATCGCGGAAGATCGGCGCGGCGTACTGCGCTGCGTACGCCGAGTTGCCCAGCGAACGGGGCTGGTCGTAGCCGATATAGACGCCGGCGGCGAGGTCGGGCGAGAAGCCGACGAACCAGAGGTCCTTGGCGTCGTTGGTGGTGCCCGTCTTGCCGGCAAGAGGCTTCCCGACTTCCTTCACGACCGTGCCCGTGCCGCGCTGCACCACGCCCTCCAGGATGGATGTGACCTGGTAGGCGGTGAGGGGATCGAGCACCTGCGGGCGGTTGTCGACCAGCTTCGGCTCCTGGCCATTGAAACTCTGGGCGTCGCAGCCGACGCATTTGCGATCGTCGTGGGCGTAGACGGTGCGGCCCCAGCGGTCCTGGATACGGTCCACCAGGGTCGCCTTCACGCGTTTCCCGCCGTTCACGAAGATCGAGTAGGCGGACGTCATGCGCAGCACGGTGGTCTCGCCGGAGCCCAGCGACATGGCGAGCAGCGGCTGCAGGTTGTCGTAGACGCCGAAGCGCTTGGCGTACTCGACGACCAGCGGCATGCCGATGTCCTGCGCCAGGCGCACGGTCATCATGTTCTGCGAGTGCTCGACGCCGAAGCGCAGCGTGCGGGGACCGGCGAAGCCTTCCTCCGCGTTCTCGGGACGCCACGGCTCCTGGCCGGGGCCCTGGTCGATGCTGATGGGCGCGTCCAGGATGATGCTGGACGGCGTGTAGCCATTGTCGAGCGCAGCCGCGTACACGATCGGCTTGAACGAGGAGCCCGGCTGTCGCTGGGCCTGGGTGGCGCGGTTGAACTTCGACTGGTCGAAGGAGAAGCCGCCCACCATGGCGAGCACGCGGCCCGTATAGGGGTCCATCGCGACCAGGCCGCCCGAGATCTCAGGCAGCTGCCGCAGCCGGAACTGGCCCTGCTTGCCCTTGATGGGCTCGACATAGATCACGTCGCCGACCGCGAGCGCCTGCCGGGCGCTCTTGCGCGTCCAGCGCAGGCCGTCGGCCGTGATCAGGCCCGTCTCGCGGGCCTTCGCCACGGCGCCGGAGGGCTCGCGGCCGGGCTGCAGGCCGATGCGGGCCTCGTTGGCGCCGACCTCGGTCACCACGGCGAGCCGCCAAGGCTGCACATCCCCGAGCGCAGGCACGTCGGCAAGCGCCAGGCCCCACTCTTTCGCCGAGATGTCCAGCTTCTGCATGGCGCCGCGCCAGCCGTGGGCCTCGTCGTAGCGCACGAGGCCGTCGGCCAAGGCCTTGCGGGCCATCACCTGCAGCTTGGGATCGAGCGTGGTGCGGACGGAAAGCCCGCCCTCATAGAGCGCCTTCTCGCCGAAGCGGTCGGCGATGTCGCGGCGCACTTCCTCGGCGAAGTAGCCGGCGGCGTAGGTGTTGGGCGACAGCGAGCGCGGGTTGACCTCGAGCGGCGCCTTCTTGGCGGCCGCCCCGTCCTCGCGGGAGACGTAGCCATTCTCGACCATGCGGTCGATGACGTAGTTGCGGCGGTCGACGGCGGCGTCGTGGTTGCGGAAGGGATTGTAGTTGTTCGGTCCCTTGGGCAGGGCCGCCAGGTAGGCGACCTCGGCCAGCGTCAGCTCATGCAGCGACTTGCCGTAATAATTCAGCGCCGCGGCCGCGATCCCGTAGTTGCCCATCCCGAGATAGATCTCGTTCAGGTAGAGCTCCAGGATTTTGTCCTTGGTGTAGGTGTTCTCCATCTTGAGCGCGAGCAGCACCTCCTTGATCTTGCGATCGAAGGTCTGCTCGCTCGACAGCAGGAAGTTCTTGGCCACCTGCTGGGTGATGGTGGAGGCGCCCTGCGGGCGGCGGCCCTGGTCGCGCTTGAAGTAATAGAGCGCGGCGCGGGCGATGCCCTCCGGGTCCACGCCCTGGTGCTGGTAGAAATTCTTGTCCTCCGCCGACACGAAGGCGGCGATGATCAGCTTGGGCACCGACTGGATGGGCACGAACATGCGCCGCTCGCGCGCGTATTCGGCCAACAGGCTGCCGTCCGCGGCGTGGACGCGGGTCATCACGGCGGGCTGGTAGTCGGCGAGCTGCGTATAATCCGGCAGCTCGCGGGAAATCTTCCATAGCAAGCCGCCCACGGCGAGCGCGCCGACGACGAACAGGATCGCCCCGGCCGTGAACAAGAACCCGATCCCGCGAAGGAAGAATCGCATCGAACGCACGCCTGCCTTTTTTGAACGCGCGACGGGATGCGCTGTGATTGTGGTCAAAGCGGGGAAGAACGTCGGCGCCGGTCTGGATACCACCCGGATCGGCGGCCGCAAACGCCCATTCGCCGGGCGTGTGGCGGTTATGCCCCGCCACGGTATCGACATTGCGCGCGCCGAGACTGAGATGGACGCTCGAGAACGAAGCATGGGCGCCGGCGTTGACGGCCGGACCCGCTGACCTGGAGGTGGCCATGGATCATCCCGTTCTGACCGCAGGCGCGGTCGCCGTCGTCACCGGCGGCGCTGGCGGCATCGGTCTTGCCGCGGCGACCCGGTTCGCCCAGCGCGGCATGAAGGTGTGCATCGCCGACCTGGGCGACGACCGGCTGGAGCAGGCCGTGAGCGCGATCCGCGCCCATGCGGGCGCCGGCGCGGAGGTGGTGGCCCGTCCGACCGACGTGAGCAGGCGAGAGGACCTCGAGCGCCTCGAGAAGGAGGTTCGGGATCGGTTCGGCCGGGTCGACGTCCTCATGAACAACGCCGGGATCCAGCCCGGCAGCGCGCTGCTCGACCCCGCCCCCTGGGAGCGCATCCTGGCGGTGAACCTCTGGGGCGTCATCCACGGAACCCAGGCCTTCGCGCCCGGAATGATCCGGCAGGGCGGGGCTGGGCTCATCATCAACACCGGCTCCAAGCAGGGCATCACCACGCCCCCGGGCGATCCGGCGTACAACGTCTCCAAGGCGGGCGTGAAGGCGTTCACGGAGGCGCTGGCCCACGAGTTGCGCAACACTCCCGGGTGCTCCATCACGGCGCACCTGCTGATCCCCGGCTTCGTGTTCACCGGCCTCACCGCGCGCGGGCGGACCGAGAAGCCCGCGGGCGCCTGGACGCCGGAGCAGACCGCCGACTTCATGCTGGAGCGCCTCGCCACGGGCGACTTCTACATCCTGTGCCCGGACAACGACGTGACGCGCCCGCTCGACGAGAGGCGCATCCTGTGGGCGGCGGGCGACATCGTGGAGAACCGGCCGGCCCTGTCGCGCTGGCATCCGGACTACGCGGACGCCTTCGCGGCGTTCGTGAAGGCCGGGACGGGCGGGAAGGGCTGAGGCTGAGGGAGGCCGCGCCCAGGCGCGGATCCTCGCTTCCGCTCCGGCAGTCGGTCGCGTATGCACTTTGGACCGCCGCGCCCTGCGGCCTCTCCATCGCCCAGATCCCCCTATGTCGACAGCTCCTCTCTCCAGCGGCGAAGCCGCGCATTCACCGCGCGGCGGAGCGGGCGAGGTGTTCCGGACCTTCCTGAAGCTCGGACTCACGTCCTTTGGCGGTCCGATCGCGCATCTCGGGTATTTCCGGGATGAGCTGGTGCTCCGCCGCCGCTGGATCGACGAAGCAGGGTACGCCGACCTCGTGGCGCTCTGCCAGTTCCTGCCAGGGCCCGCCTCCAGCCAGGTCGGGTATTCCCTGGGGCTCATGCGCGGCGGTCCTCTGGGGGCGCTGGCGGCCTGGTGCGCGTTCACGCTTCCCTCCGCTGCGCTTCTGGTGGCGTTCGCACTCGGCGCCGGGGCCTTCGGCGGGCCAGTAGGAGCAGGGCTGATCCACGGTCTCAAGCTGGTGGCCGTGGCGGTTGTGGCGCAAGCGGTGTGGGGCATGGCCCGGACGCTCACGCCGGATCGGCCCAGGGCGGCCATCGCGGTCGGCGCCGTGCTGGTGGTCGTTTTCGTGAGCGGAGCCCTTGCGCAGGTCGCCGCCATTGCGGCCGGCGCGCTGGCCGGGCTGGCGCTCTGCCGGTCAACCACGACCAGCCCTCCGGGACGGCTGCACATGCCGGTGTCGCGCCGGGCCGGCCTGGTCTGCCTGGCGCTGTTCGTTGTTCTGCTTCTCGGGCTGCCGGCGGCTTCGGCCGCGGTCGGCGCGCATGGCCTCGCCCTGTTCGAGGCCTTCTACCGGGCCGGCGCGCTCGTGTTCGGCGGCGGCCACGTGGTGCTGCCCCTGCTGGAGGCCTCCGTCGTCCGGCCCGGCTGGATCAGCCCGGACGGCTTCCTGGCCGGCTACGGCGCCGCCCAGGCCGTTCCTGGGCCGCTCTTCACCTTCGCGGCCTACCTGGGCGCGGCCAACACCCTCGCGCCAAACGGCCTTCTCGGCGCGGCCATCGCCCTTGTCGCGATCTTCCTGCCGGGACTGCTGCTGGTCACCGGAGCGCTGCCGTTCTGGGACGCTTTCCGCTCGCGCCCTTTGGCCCAGGCGGCGATGCGGGGCGCCAACGCAGCGGTGGTAGGGATTCTGGGCGCGGCGCTGTACAGCCCGGTCTGGACGAGTGCGGTCGCAGGGCCGCGCGATTTCGCGGCGGCGCTTGCGGGCTTCGTCTTGCTGACGGTCTGGAAGGCGCCGCCCTGGGTCGTGGTGGCGCTGCTCGGGCTGGCCGGCGTCGCCCTGCAACTCGCCTGAAGGCGACGGCGCGCTCAGGCGCCGGCCTTCGCGGCCGCCTCGAGCTCCTTCACCCGCCGGCGCAGGTCACGCGTTTCCCCGAAGCGCTTGCTGACATCCCGCAGCACGGCGGCCATGCCGTCCATGGCGCCGGCCGCGTCGTGGAGCGGCGTGACCGTGAATTCGACGGAGATGCCGGCTCCGTCCTTGCGGATGGCCGGCACGGAGAGCAAGTCGCCGTGGCCGTAGCGGCTCTCGCCGGTCTTCATCACCTCGTGGAACCCGTCCCAATGGCGGGCGCGCAGGCGTTCCGGGATGATGATGTCGAGGCTCTGGCCGAGCGCCTCGGCTTCCGCGAAGCCGAAGATTCGTGTCGCGCCCGGGTTCCATGCGGTGATCAGGCCCTCGCGATCGGTCGCGATGATCGCGTCCGCCGCGCTCTCCAGGAGTGCCTTCGCCAAACGGTCGTGCATGTCGGAATCTCCGTTGCCGTGCTCCCCTTGCCAACGCCGGGCAAGGCCGCCGGCTCCCGTGCGGCGGGATCAGGCCGCCGTGCGCGCGGCCAACGGCTCCACGAGCGTGCCCCGGACCTGCCCCAGGCCGAAGCGGAAACTGTCCGCGATGCGCCGGGCCCGGACCATGAAGAGCTCCGCCTGCTCAGGCGTGCACAGCTCGGCCAGGGTCTGCTCGAACAGCGCCAGCCAGCGGAGGAAGTGCTCGTCCGTGAGCTCCGGGAGGTGCATGTGCGCCTGGAGCGGCTGGCCCTTGTAGGCGCCGGTCATCAGGGTGACGGAGGACCAGAAATCGGCGAGGCGCGCCAGGTGGACCGGCCAGTCGGAGACGGCGTCCTCGAAGATGGGGCCCAGCAGGGCGTCGACGCGGACCCGGGCGTAGAACGTATCCACGATCCGGCGCACCAGGTCCTCGTCGACGCCGCAGGCCGCGCCGGGGGAAAGGGAGATATCGCCCATTCTGGAGGTCCTACGCGAAATAAAGGGCCACGAAGGCGCCCACGAGGTTCCAGAACAGCATGTTGATCAGGGTCCGCATCATGCCACGGTCGTCGGACCGGCTGATGCCGATGAGATTGGAGACGAGGTCACCCGGCAGGAGGAAACCTCGGGTCAGGATCGACGCCATGGGATGCTCTCTGTTGAACATCTCCTTCCTAGCGTGTTAAAGAGGCATTGCCAATACCTATTTCAGAGCGCGCCCGTGAAGCTGACCGCCCACACCGATTTCGGCATCCGTATCCTGATGAGCCTCGCGGCGGCGCCGGAGACGCGGCTGACCATCGACGACCTCGCGCGCCGACACCGGCTCTCCGAGGACCACCTGCGCAAGGTCGCCCAGAGCCTTGTCCGGGCCGGTTTCGCGGAGGGCGTGCGCGGCCGCGGCGGCGGGTTGCGGCTGGCGCGCGAGCCAGCGGACATCCGGCTTGGCAAGGTCGTTCGCGCCTTGGAGGAAGACCTCGCGCTGGTCGCATGCCTGGGCGACCAGCACGCGACCTGCATCTTCACCGGCGCATGCCGGCTCACGGGCGCCCTGGGGCGGGCGCTCGCCGCCTTTCTGGAGGAGCTGGACGGCGTCACCTTGGCGGATCTGGTCGCGCCGCGGCAGCCGATCCGCGCCCGGCTGGGGCTTGCAGGTTGAGTTGCTGACCTGCTGCGGCCTGTTCGCGGCCCTGCGGCGAGGGGCGCCGCGACCGGCGTCAGGCTGCTGAACGGCCGCTCAATGGCCCTGGATGGAGGTGAAGACCTGGTACACCGCCACGGCGAGCTCCACCAGGATCAGCACCGCGATGGTGACTTCGAGCCTCGTCGAGCGATCCGTGTCGAGGATGTCGGTCAGCGCACGCACGGTTTCGACCACGAGGTCGAGCTTGCGTTGCAGCATGCGGCTGCGCTCCTTCAGCTCGTATTCGTCCTCGAGGCGCGCGTAGAGGCGCTCCAGGTCCGGTCGGTCCCAGAGCACGTCCGGCTTTTCCTCCACGGCGATGCGGCCCGCGACCCGGTGCTGCACGAGCAGCGCCTGCCCGACCAGCTTCAGCATCGCTCGCCGCTTCCAGGGCGGCCGGCCAGTCCGCGCCACCGTGGCCGCGAAAGGCTCGATCAACTCCAGGACGCCATTGACCTCGCGCTCGTCTCGGCCAAGCGCGACCGTCTTGGCCAGCGCGTCGGCCAGGCACAGGAAGCGGTCGTTGGACAGATCGATCAGGTTGAAGGGCCCGCCGGGGGGGATCCTGTCCTCGCTGCTGCCCACCTCCATCACGGCCGTCTCGTCCTGGCCGGGCTCCCTGTCTCCGACGATGCGGCCCGCGAGGGAGCGGATCACGTCATCCTCCTCCACCGGCGACAGGCCCACGAAGACGGCCACGCCGAACCGATACAGGGCCACGCGGCCGCGCGGGCCGGCGTGGAACGCCAACGGCGTGGACGAGATCATGTCGTCCCGCTCGAGACCGCTGAGGTCGATTCGATGGCCCAGCAGGAGGGCGCGGGCGGTCAGTCTGGATGTCGTTGGCGCATGCAAGACGTGTTTCCGGTCGGACATGGACGGCGCCCGCTGGCGAGGGCAGCTGCGGGCCGAAACGCTTCAACGGGCCTGAAGGCGGCAGCCTTCGCCCGATCCAGGCTCAACACCAGCGGTTGCTGAAGGCGAGGGCGTCGTCGTGTTCGCGGAAGCGGAAGGTGTCGTGCCCCACGAGGGACCAGCGCCCATCGAAATGGCTTTCCGCAGGAGGGCCGAACTCGGCCACGCACCACGCGATGGCCTCTGCGAGGGCCCGCTGGAAGTCGGCGGCCTTTTGGCGTGCGGTCGATCCGCGGTGATGGGCGTGGACTGCGCCCGGCTCGTGCGCAAGCCCACGGCCCACAAAGGAATGCTGCCGCGTCGCGTCGTCGAAGACGTAGATGAACTCGATCCGCCCCATCTCCAGCACTCCGAAACGGGGTTGGCCGGCGCTGGTCCGGCGATGGCTCCATTGTACCTGAACCGCGGACGGGCGGCATCCGTTGCGTCGCATTCAAGTGGCTAGTGAGCGGCTGCGCTCCTTGAGGAGCGGTCCACGCAGGCCCGAGGGGGCGCAGTCACAGATCCCCGGGCCGGCTCCAAGGAGAGGTGGTGAGCGCGCTGGGACTCGAACCCAGGACCTACTGATTAAAAGTCAGTTGCTCTACCGGCTGAGCTACGCGCTCGGTCGGGGCCTTGCCTAGCCGTCCGGGCCTTCCGGGTCAATAGAGCGCGGCGCCGCGGTTGAGCTCACGCCAGGGCGGACAGGGCCTGCGCGCCCGAGGGAGAGGGAAACTTGGGCCAGGCCTCGAAGTCGGCCTCGGTTGCGGTGGCGTTGTCGAGCAGCTTCCGGTACTCGCGCCGCGGCACTTCGAGGGCCCCGAAGGTGGCGAGATGGGGCGTGACGAACTGGGTGTCCAGGAGGCGGAAGCCGCCGGCGCGCAGTCGCGCGACCAGATGCACCAGGGCGACCTTGGAGGCGTCCCGCTCGCGGTGGAACATGCTCTCGCCGAAAAAGGCGGCGCCGAGGCGCACGCCGTAAAGCCCGCCGACAAGGCGGCCCTCGCGCCAGCATTCGACCGTGTGCGCCCAGCCGAGGTCGAACAGGGCGCCATAGAGTTCGCGGATGCGGCGGTTGATCCAGGTCTGCCGGCGGTCGGGCGCGGGCTCGGCGCAGCCCGCGATCACCGCGTCGAAATCGCTGTCCACCCGGATCTCGAAGCGGTCGCTGCGAACCGTGCGGGCGAGCCGCGAGGGCACGTTGAACTCATCCAGCGGGATGACGCCGCGCTCGCGCGGCTCAACCCAGTAGAGCGCCGGGTCGTCCGCGCTTTCCGCCATTGGGAAGATCCCGCAGGCGTAGGCGCGGAGCAGCAGCTCCGGCGTGATCTCGGTGTCTGCGTCCTGTCGCCTAGCCATACCCGCGGACCGTTCCCGGGCCCTCGCGCTTCGGCGCTTCAGGCGCCGCCGTCGTTCATGCCCCCGGCCGAAAGGTACTTCTCCAGCCAGTGGATATCGTAATCGCCGTTCTGGATGTCCGGGTTCCGCACCAGCGCCCTAAAAAGCGGTAGCGTCGTCTCGATCCCATCCACCACGAACTCGTCCAACGCGCGACGCAGGCGCATCAGGCACTCGTTGCGGGTGCGACCATGCACGATCAGCTTACCCACGAGCGAGTCGTAGTTCGGCGGGATGGAGTAGCCCTGGTACACGGCCGAATCGACGCGGACCCCAAGGCCGCCCGGCGGGTGGAAGTAGGCGATTCGCCCGGGCGAGGGCGTGAAGGTCGCCGGGTGCTCGGCGTTGATGCGGCACTCGATGGCGTGGCCGTTGAGCTGGATCTCGTCCTGCGTGAAGGACAGGCTGGCGCCGGCGGCCAGCCGGATCTGCTCGTTCACCAGGTCGATGCCGGTGATCATCTCCGTCACCGGATGCTCCACCTGGATTCGGGTGTTCATCTCGATGAAGTAGAAGTTGCCGTCCTCGTAGAGGAACTCCACCGTGCCCGCGCCCAGGTAGCCGAGCTCCTGCATGGCCTGGGCGACCGTGTCGCCGATCTTGGAGCGCATCTCGGCGTTGAGGGCCGGGGAGGGGCCTTCCTCCCACACCTTCTGGTGGCGCCGCTGCAGGGAGCAGTCGCGCTCGAAAAGGTGGACCGCGCCGCCGCGCCCGTCGCCGAGCACCTGCAGCTCGATATGGCGGGGCTTCTCGAGATACTTCTCCAGGTAGACCGCATCGTCACCAAAGGCGGCCTTGGCTTCCGTGCGGGCGGTCTGGAGGGCGTGGAGCAGGTCGGCTTCGGAGCGGGCGACCTTCATGCCGCGCCCGCCGCCGCCGGCGGCGGCCTTGACCAGCACCGGGTAGCCGATGTCGGCGGCGACGCGCATCGCCTCCTCGTCGTCGGTGATGCCGCCGTCCGAGCCGGGCACGCACGGGATCCCGAGGCGCCGGGCCGTGCGCTTGGCCTCGATTTTGTCGCCCATGACGCGGATGTGCTCCGCCTTGGGGCCGATGAAGTGGATGTTGTGGCTTTCCAGGATCTCGGCGAAGCGGGCGTTCTCCGAGAGGAAGCCGTAGCCCGGGTGCACGGCGTCGGCGCCGGTGATCTCGCAGGCGGCGAGCAGGGCGGGGATGTTCAGGTAGCTGTCGCGCGCCGGGGGCGGGCCGATGCAGACGCTCTCGTCGGCCAGGCGCACGTGCATGGCGTCGGCGTCGGCGGTCGAGTGCACCGCCACGGTGGCGATGCCGAGCTCCTTGGCGGCGCGCAGCACGCGCAGGGCGATCTCGCCGCGGTTGGCGATGAGGATCTTGTCGAACATTATTCGATGACCAGCAGCGGCTCGCCGTATTCCACCGGCTGGCCATCCTCGACCATGATGGCGGTGACCGTGCCGGCGCGCGGGGCGACGATCTCGTTGAAGGTCTTCATGGCCTCCACGAGCAGGATCTTCTCGCCGGCCTTCACCACGGAGCCGACCTCCACGAACGCCTTCGCGTCGGGCGAGGGGCGGCGGTAAACGGTGCCGACCATGGGGGAGGTGACGGCGCCGGGGTGAGCGGCCGCGCTCTCGGCCTTGCCCGCGCCGGGCGCGGCGGCCGGGACGGCCGCGGGCGGCGGAGCCATGGCGGCCGGCGGAGGCGCGGCGTACTGGACCACCGCTGCCGCCTGCACCTGCCGCGCGACCCGGATGCGCAAGTCGCCCTTCTCGACCTCGATCTCGGTCAGGTCGGTGTCCGCCAGCATGCTGGCGATCTCGCGCACGAGCTTCGGGTCGATGGCTTGGTCCTTGGACATGGGTCGGGTCGTCGCCTTTTTCTGGGCTTGCGGGCGCGGGGGCGGGCGGGGGCCCGGGCGGGCAAGCGGCCGTGCAGCACGCGCCGGCCCGCCCGCGCGGGCGGGCCGACGCGCTCTCATAGCCGCTCGGAGGCGCGAGGGGAAGCGCGCCCGCCCGCCCGTCAACAGGCGAGAACGCCTACGCGCACACGCGCGCGCAGGAGAGCACGGACAGGGCGCGCCCCCGCGCGGGCACGCCGCTACAACCGACCACCTGCCAAAATACAAGTTGTGATTTGTTGTTCGATAAAAAGCACAACCGTATCCGATAATCCAACCTGCCTGGTTGCATAGGAAGGCGCAGCCTCGCCCCTCGGGAGCGACGCGACGCCGCCGGGCGGACTGGAGGCGGAATGAACAACGGCGTCCCAGCCCAGGCGCTCCCGGACGACGCGGCGGCGGAGCCGTCCCGCACGGCGGCAGCGCCGGCGGACGCGCCCCCGGCCATCGGGCCCGACGCGCCGGCGCCAGGAATCCTGACTGAAGCCCTGGAGGCCCGGCGCCCCCCGACGGTCGCCATCCTGATGGGCGTGTACAACGGCGAGCGCTTCCTGCCCGGGCAGCTCGCCTCCCTCGAAGGGCAGACGCATCAGGCCTGGCGCCTCTACGCGTCCGACGACGGCTCGACGGACGGCAGCGGCGCCATCCTGGACGCCTGGGCGGCGGCCTGGGGCGGGGACCGGCTCGTCCGACGCCAGGGCCCGCGCGCGGGCTTCGCCGGCAACTTCCTGTCCATGACGCAGGACCCGGCCATCCAGGCCGACTTCTACGCCTTCTGCGACCAGGACGACGTCTGGGACGCCGACAAGCTGGAGCGGGCAGTGGACTGGCTGCGGACGGTCGACCCGGCCCGGCCTGCGCTCTACGCATCGGCGGTGCGGATCGTGGACGAGGCCGGCGCCGTGGTGGGCCGCATCGACGCCCCGCGCCGCCCGCCGTCCTTCGGCAACGCGCTGGTGCAGAACATCCTGCCCGGCCACACGATGGTGTTCAACGACGCCGCCCGCCGTCTGCTCGCCCGCGCGGCGGCCGCAGGCCCCGTCTCGGCCCACGACTGGCTGGCCTACGCCGTGGTGACCGGCGCCGGCGGCCTCATGCACGTCGATCCCGAACCCCGGGTGAGCTACCGGCAGCACGGGGCGAACGCGATTGGGGTGAGGCGGAGCCTGGGGTTTTTCTATCACCGCCTTAAGCGTTTGGTGGGAGCGGATTATGCCTCTGCTCTGCGCTCTCACTTATGTGCGCTGAGATCGGTCGCGGGGGATATGACCAGTAACTCACTGGTGCAAATCTCGGCTCTTCAGCAATGTAATCCGATCACCTCCGTGATTAACGTAGGCATTCGTCGCCAAACCCTGCAGGGACAAGTTACCTTTCTGATCTGGTGGGCCCTTAAAAAAAACTCCTTTGTTCTGCGTGGGAGATGATTGGATGTGTAATACGAATTTCGATAAATCCGTAGCCGTTGTAATCCCCTATTACAATGGATCGGAAACGATCGAGAGGGCTGTGCGGAGCGTTCTCGATCAAAAAACGCCGGCAGCGGAGTTCGTTGTAATCGATGACGGGTCGCGCCCTGAGGAGGCGCGCTTCGTTGATGGTTTGGCCGCAAGTCACGGCTTCAAAGTCTTGCGCAAGGAGAATGGCGGCCAGGGCTCTGCACGAAATGCGGGAGTTCATGCGACGAAATCGCCATTCATCTGTTTTCTGGATCAAGACGATTACTTTTTACATGACCATATTTGCAAGCTCTCGTCCGCCATACCAACGGACGACCCACGATTTGGCTGGGTATATGGTGATCTATCGGAAGCAGAAAAGGACGGATCTATTGTCCGTACGCGGATTGTGAGCAGTCACGCTCGCCATCCAAAACAGGACATCTTCGACTTGCTGAGAGCTGATATGTTTGTATTGCCCTCTGCGTCGCTGATAAGCCGTAGCGCTTTCGAGGCGGTCGGAGGCTTCGACACCCAGTTTATGGGGTATGAGGATGATGATCTGTTTTTACGGATGTTCCGCAAAGGTTACACAAATTATTTTGTCGATGCGCCTGTAACAGTCTGGTGCATACATTCGGGAAGCACATCATTCGATATTAAGATGTCAAGATCTAGGGTGAGGTATTTCAGGAAGCTCGCGGAAGAGTTCCCGGATGATCCGGTGAAAAACAGGTATTATTTTCGTGATTTGATAGCTCCTCGTTTCTATGTCCAGATAATCGGAGAGGCCGTTTCGGCGCGCGCGGGTCTCACCCAAGTGGACCCTGCGAAGACAGCAGAATACGTTGACATGGCCAACCAGTATGCGTCTGAAGTCACTAAACGCACTGTGAGGAAAGGACTTAGAATAAAGGTATTCATACACAAAGTGTTGCTCAGTTCCTCGATGGGGAAGCCTGTCTACAGAGTGGCTGTGCCGGCGTTTAAGAGAGCTAGAAATTTCATCCGTTTCCTCGCCCATACTGCGTTGCATTTCGGCGCTGCCAGCAAAGCCTAGCATAGGATCGCAGTGAGGGGCTAAAGCGCTGGAAGCGGGCAGTTATCCGACTACCTCCCTCACTCCCCCCTCCGCCACGATCCTCCCTCCCTCCATCCGCACCGCGCGGTTGCAGTAGGTTTCGAGGATCTCGACGCTGTGGCTGGCCAGGACCAGGATGGAGGCCTGGTCCATGAGCCGTTCGATGCGGGCGCGGGCCTTGGCGGCGAAGCCGGCGTCGCCCACGGCGATCAGTTCGTCCAGGAGCAGGATGTCCGGGGAGAGGGCGGTCGAGACGCCGAAGGCCACGCGCAGCGACATGCCGGAGGAATAGGTGCGCATCGGCAGGTCCAGGAACTCGCCGAGCTCGCAGAAGTCGGCGATCTCGTCCATGCGCTCCGCCACCTCGCGGCGGGTGAGCCCGGCGAAGGCGCCGCGCAGGGCGATGTTCTCGCGGCCGGTCAGCTCGTCGTCCATGCCGAGCGTGATGTCGAGCAGCGAGGCCACCTTGCCTTCGATGCGCGCGTCGCCCGAGGAGGGCTCGTAAGCGCCCGAGAGCACCCGCAGCAGCGTCGACTTGCCGGCCCCGTTGTGGCCCACCAGGGCCAGGCGGTCGCCCGGGCGCAGGGCGAGGTTCACGTTGCGCAGCGCCTGCACGCGCAGCACCGCGGGGTCGTGCGTGTCCAGCCCGCCGCCCACCTTACGCATCAGCCCGCGCCGCAGGGACCGGCTCTGGGCGTTGTAGATGGGGAACTCGACGCTGACGTCCTGCAAGGTGATGGAGGCCACGGCCGCTCCTCGATGCCGGCGGGCGGGCGCGCCATCCTGTGCGGCGGCGCCCCTCCCGCCGCCTGCTAAAGCCAATAGGGAATGCGCGCCCGGAAGCGGGCGAAGAGAAGCCACGCGACGCCCGCCAGCGGCAGCAGCATGGCGACGCCCGCCGCCCAGGAGGAGGCCGGCGGCGCGCGCCCCAGGAGGGGCTCCACCACCAGCGACAGGTAGACCGCGAAGGGGTTGAAGGAGAGCGCCGAGGCCACGTTCGACCCCAGCTGCTCCGGCCGCCACATCACCGGCGTGAGGAAGAAGGCCATCTGCACGGCGTTCTGCATGATCTGCGGCAGGTCGCGGAAGCGCGTGGCCAGCACCCCCACCGCATGCACGGCGCAGAAGGCCGCCGCCGCCAGCAGCGCAAGGCCCGGCAGGGCCAGCAGCGCGGTCGCCCCCGGCCAGACGCCGAACAGGGCGAACACCACCGGCAGGATCACCACGTTGTGGGCGAAGGCCACGGCGTTGCGGGCCAACACGCGCAGCACGAACACGGTTCTGGGGATCGCGGCCTGGCGCAGGAAAGGCGCGGCCTGGACGTAGACCTGCGCAGCGTCGTTGGCCAGCCCGGACATGAGGGTCCAGACGATGTAGGAGGCGGCGAGGTAGGGGATGTAGTCGGCCGCCGCGGCGCGGAACAGGCTGGCGTTGACGACGCCAATGCCGCCCACGAACAGGGCCATGCTGAGCGTGATCCAGAACTGGCCGAGCCGCGAGCGCCGGTAGCGCTGGCGGATGTCGAGGAGCCCCAGGTGGGTCCAGATGGGCCATGCGGTCACGCCGCCGGCGAGGTCCTGGCGCGCAAGCCGGACGTCGCGCGGGCTGATCGAAAGAGCGTCGAACATTTGACCGATGTCATATCGACGCCCGCGCGCCACGACAACGGGGAAAGCCTCTCAAATGCAAAGGGCGCGCCGGGGAGGGCGCGCCCTGGCACCCGTGGGGACCCGGTCGGTCAGCAGCTCGCCTTGCCGCACTGGCGCACGGCGGCGATCGCCTGGCGCAGGGGCTCGATGCCCTGTGAGCCGAAGATCACGTCGTCGCCGACGATGAAGGCGGGCGTGCCCTGGAGTTTCAGGATGTCGGCGAGGCGCATGGTCTCCTCGATGGAGGCGCGCACGTCCTGCCCCTGCATGTCCTTCTCGAGCTTCGCCTGGTCCGCGCCGAACTCCTTGGCGACCGCCAACGCACGGTCCTTGCCGACGCGGCCCTTGGATTCGAGGAGCTTCTGGTGGAAGTCGAAGTACCTGTCCGGCTTGATCTGGCTCTTGGCGGCGACGGCCACGAAGGAGGCCTCCACCGAATCGGGGCCGAGAACCGGGAAGTCGCGGATCACGATGCGCAGCTTCGGGTCCGTCTTGGCCAGCTCGCGCATGTCGGCCAGCGACTTCTTGCAGTAGCCGCAGTTGTAATCGAAGAACTCGACCAGGGTGACGTCGCCCTGCGGGTTGCCGACCACGATGTTGCGGGGTGACTGAGTGAGCGTCTGCGCCACCTGGCCGAGCGCGGTCTTGGTGGCGGTCTTCTCCGCCTCCTTCTGGCGCTTGTCGAGCTCCACCAGGGCGTCCTGGATCACCTCTGGGTTCTCCATGAGGTAGCTCTTCACCAGGTCGCGGATGGCGCTTTTCTGCGCGTCCGTGAAGTCGGCCGGTTTGTTCTGCGCAACGGCGGGCAGGGGCGCCGCGGCCGCGCCGGCCAGGGCCAGGGCGAGGCCGGCCTTGCGGAGGAAGGGAAGGGCGGCGGAAAGGGCCATGCGGGAACTCCAGATGGGCGCGCGCCGAAGGGCGCGGCGCGCTGCGGCGTGCGTCGACGCCTGATATGGGGCGACTCTACGGTTTTTTGGGCGGCCGTGCGTTCAAAATATCGTCGGCCTTGAGCCAGCCGGGCGAGTTGCGCGGCAGCTTCTCCTTGGCGCGCGTCGCCTGGGTGGCGGCGGCGTTGTAGTCGCCCGCGGCGGCGTAGGCCTGGGCGGCGGCATAGGCCGCCATGCCCTCGTCGCCCTTGAGGCCGTAGGCGCGGGAGAGGTGCTGCCAGCCCTCCGCCCATTCCGGCTCGCGCTGCACGGCGTTGGACAGCTCGCGAATGGCCTCCCCGGCGGCGGCGGGCGATTCGGTCGCCACCAGCGCCTGGCCGAGCAGGATGCGGATGGGCCCCGCTGAGGGGGCCAGCGACACCGCCTTGCGCAGGATGGGAACCGCCTCCCGGGAGCGGCCGAACTCCAGCAGGATCTGGCCCTTGAGCTCCCAGAAATACGGGTTCGCGCCGTCCTCGCGGATCAGGGCGTCCACCTGGGAGAGCGCGTCGGCGAGGCGCTTGTAGCGGTAGGCGATGATGGCGCGGGCGTAGCGGGCCGGCCGGCTGGTGTCGGAGGCCGGGTAGCGGCGGCCGACTTCCTCCGCCTTCGCCATGAAGCCGAACAGCTTCGCGCGGGCCATGTCGTGGCGCGCCTGCAGGGCCGGCGGGTCCTTGACGTCGAAATAGGGGCTCTTGCGCGCGAGCTGCTCGAGGTTGGCGATGCGCTCGTTGGGCATCGGGTGGCTGACCAGGTAGGGGTCGATGCTCGCGGTCTTGAACATCGCGTCCTGGTTGAAGCGCTCGAAGGTGTCGAGCATGCCCTTGGGCGACTGGTGGATGGCCTGGAGAAAGCGCACGGCCATAAGGTCGGCGGCCTGCTCCTCCGAGCGCTGGTAGGACAGGAGGCTGCGCTTCACCATTTCCTGCGAGCCCAGCGCGATGCCCATTGCGCCGCCGCCGGCGTTGCCGACGCGGTTGCCGGAGGCGGCGGCGCCCGCCACGCCCGCGGCGCCGAGCAGCATGCCGGCCACGGCCAGGATCTGGGCGTTGGCCAGCTGCTCGCGCATGCGCTGGAGGTGGCCGCCGGCGATGTGGCCCGACTCGTGGGCGATGACGCCGATCATCTCGTTCGGCGTCTTGGCGTCCATGAGGGCGCCGACGTTGACGAACATGCGCCGGCCGTCGGCCACGAAGGCGTTGAAGGAGCGGTCGCCCACGAGCACGATCTGCACGCTGCCGCGGCGGATGCCGGCGGCGCCGAACACCGGGGTGGCGTAGTCGCGCAGCAGCTGCTCCACCTCCGCGTCGCGGATGATGGCCTGGCGGCCCTCCTGGGCGGCGGCGGCGACCGGCTGCAGGGCCACCGCGGCGGCGGGGGCCAGCGCGAGGGCGGCGCGCAGCGCGCGGCCGAACGCCCGGGCGGCGCGGGTTGGCGCGGCGGGCGCGGACCTGATAGGGGAGCGGCGAACGAAGCGAAGCATCGGGCTCTCGGACCTGGCGCAAGACTTACGGACCCGGCGCCCTCCGGTCAATTCGGCGGCGCCCCTTCCGCTTGCCGCCCCTGTGCCCGGCAATCAGGGCGACCCCATGGCGGACACGGCGAAGCACACCCTTTCCACCGGCGCGCGGCGGCCCGCGCTCCGCCCGGCCGCCCGCAGCGCGGTCGAGCCGTTCCTGGCCATGGACGTGCTGTCCGCCGCCAACGCCAAGGAGGCGGGTGGCGGCAGCGTGCTGCACATGGAGGTGGGCCAGCCGGGCGCGCCCGCGCCGCGGGCGGTTACGGAGGCCGCCGCCGCCGCGCTCGCGCGCGGGCGCATCGGCTACACGGAGGCGCTGGGCCTGCCGTCGCTGCGCGAGCGCATCGCGCGCCACTACCGGGACGCCTACGGCGTGAGCGTGCCGGCCGAGCGAATCGTGGTGACGACGGGCTCGTCGGGCGGGTTCATCCTGTCGTTCCTGGCGATGTTCGACGCGGGCGACCGGGTCGCGATCAGCGCGCCGGGGTATCCGGCCTACCGCAACACGCTGAAGGCCCTCGGCATCGAGCCGGTGGAGATCGAGACTTCGGCCGCCACCGGCTGGAGCCTCACCGGGGAGGCGATCCGGGCCGCCCATGCGCAGAAGCCGCTGCGGGGCGTGCTGGCGATGAGCCCGGCCAATCCTTCGGGCACCATGATGAGCCAAGCCGGGCTGGCCGACCTTGGGCGCGCATGCGAGGAGCTCGGGCTGTGGTTCGTGTCGGACGAGATCTACCACGGGCTCACCTACGAGCGCCCGGCCGAGACGGCGCTGTCGGTGGATCCTGACGCCGTGGTGATCAACAGCTTCTCCAAATACTACTGCATGACCGGTTGGCGCGTGGGCTGGATGGTCGTGCCGGAGGTGCTGGTGCGGCCGATCGAGCGGCTGGCCCAGAGCCTGTTCATCTCCGTGCCCTACCTCAGCCAGATCGCCGCCGAGGCGGCGTTCTCGGCCACGGATGAGCTGGAGGCCGTGAAGGCCGGCTACGCCCGCAACCGGGCGCTGCTGCTCCAGGATCTGCCGCGCATCGGCCTGCCGGACTTCCTGCCCGTGGACGGGGCCTTCTATGTCTATGTGGACGTCGGGCGATACACCAACGACTCGATGGCGTTCTGCCGTCGCATCCTGGACGAGACGGGCGTCGCCGTGACGCCGGGCCTCGACTTCGACCCCGCGCGGGGCTCGCGCTACATGCGGCTGTCGTTCGCCGGCACGGAAGAGACCTGCCGGGAAGCCGTGAAGCGGCTGGGCGGGTTCCTGAAGGGGTAAGCGGGCCGCGACGGGGGATTCTATCCGTCGCGATTCGCCTGGAGGCGCTGCCGGTCGCCCCTGGACCCCTTCCCGGCGCATCGCGCCGCCGGGGATGACGGGGAGGGGACCAGCTTGCAGCTTCAATGAAAAAGGGCGGCCAAGTGGCCGCCCTTCGGGTTTCTGCCTCTCGTGCTTGCGGTCAGCCGCCGAGCGCCGACTTGGCCTTTGCCCACCAGCCGACCTTGCGGGGGGTGGCGGGCTCGGCGCCGATCACCACGGGCTCCGTGGTGATCGGCTCGGCCGCGGGCTCGGGCTGAGGCTCCGGCTCCTGGGCCGGGGCGGCCGCGACGGGCTCCGGAGCAGGCGCGGGGGCCGCGACCGGAGCGGGAGCGGCGGGAGCCGGTTCCGGCTGGCTCGCCTCCATCGGGGCTTCCGCCGCAGAGGTCTCGGCCGCGGCGGCCGCGGCGGCCTTGGTCCGGCGCGGGGCGCGTGGCTTGCGGGCGGGCTTGGCGGGAGCCTCCTCCACCTCGCGGGCGGTTTCCTGCGCCTCGACGGCGGCCTCGGAGGCCAGCGTCAGCGACTCGTCCTCGGCGCCCGACGCGACCTCGGACTCCTCGGCCCGCTCGCCGCGCAGGCGGCGTCCGCCGCGACGGCCGCGACGGCGGCGGCCATTGGCCTCCTCCTCGGCGGCGGGGACGGTGAGCCCGGCTTCCGCCTCGTTGAGGGCCAGGCCCTCCGTGGTGGCGTCGTCGGCCACGGTCTCCGGCTCGAAGGTGTGCGTCCCCGCGAAGGGCGCGCCCGTCACGTCAGGCTGCGGCGCGTCGACCGGCATGGGGGCCGCGTCGGACCCATAGGCCTCCGGACGACCCTCGCCGCCACGACCGCCGCGGCGGCGGCGGCGACGGCGGCGGCGACGACCGCCTTCGCCGTTCTCGCTTTCGGCGCGCGGCTCGCGCGCCTCCTGGCGGCCGCGGTCCTGGCGAGGAGCGCGAGGCTCGCGAGCCTCGACTTCTTCCTCTTCTTCCTCCTCGTCGGTCTCCTCGACCGCCTGGTCCTCGATCTCGTCCTCCTCCGGCATGGCGACGCTGTCGACATGCACGGGGGCCATCACGATCGGGCGCGGATTGAGGATCTGCTCGCCGCGCTCGATGGCGAAGGCGTGGACGCCCGTGTGGTGGGCGTCATCGGCCAGGATGGTGATGTCGACGCCGAACCGGTCCTCCAGGCCGCGCAGGTGGCTGCGCTTCTGGTTGAGGATGTAGAGGCAGACGTCGGTGCGCGTGCGGACGATGAGGTGGTGCGAGTTGCTCTTGATGAGCATCTCCTCCACCGCGCGCAGCACGTGGAGCGCGATGGATGGCGTGGCGCGCACGATGCCGGCGCCGGCGCAGTGCGGGCACGGCACCGTCGAGCCTTCCAGCACGCCCGTGCGGATTCGCTGGCGCGACATCTCCATGAGGCCGAAGGGCGAGATGCGGCCGACCTGGATGCGGGCGCGGTCGTTCTTCAGCGCTTCCTTGAGGCGGCGCTCGACCGTGCGGTTGTTCCGGTTCTCCTCCATGTCGATGAAGTCGATCACGATGAGGCCGGCCAGGTCGCGCAGGCGCAGCTGCCGGGCGACCTCGTCGGCCGCCTCGCAGTTCGTCTTCAGCGCCGTGTCCTCGATGTTGTGCTCGCGCGTGGCGCGGCCGGAGTTCACGTCGATGGCGACGAGCGCCTCGGTCTGGTTGATGACGATGTAGCCGCCCGACTTCAGCGTCACCTGGTTGGAGAACATGGCGTCGAGCTGGGCCTCCACGCCGAAGCGGGCGAAGAGGGGCTGCACGTCCCGGTAGGGCTTCACGTTCTTGGCATGGCTCGGCATGAGCATGCGCATGAAGTCCTTGGCGTCCTTGTAGGCGGCTTCGCCGGAGACCAGGACCTCGTCGATGTCCTTGTTGTACAGGTCGCGGATGGCGCGCTTCACCAGCGAGCCTTCCTCGTAGACCAGCGCCGGCGCGCTCGACTGCAGCGTCAGCTCGCGCACCGTCTCCCACAGGCGCATCAGGTACTCGAAGTCGCGCTTGATCTCGGTCTTGGTGCGCGAGGCGCCCGCCGTGCGCAGGATGACGCCCATCCCCTCCGGCACGTCCAGCTCCTGGGCGACGGCCTTCAGGCGCTTGCGGTCGACCGCGTCCGTGATCTTGCGGGAGATGCCGCCGCCACGGCCGGTGTTGGGCATCAGCACCGAGTAGCGGCCGGCGAGCGACAGGTAGGTGGTGAGGGCCGCGCCCTTGTTGCCGCGCTCCTCCTTGACGACTTGCACCAGCAGCACCTGGCGGCGCTTGATGACTTCCTGGATCTTGTACTGGCGGCGCGGCGCGCGCGGGCGCTCTGGCACCTCTTCGAGGGCGTCGCCGGCGCCGACCTGCTCGATCACATGGCGCGGCTCGCCGTTCTCGTCGGCGTGCTCCTCGGCGTGCTCGGGTTCCTCGTGCGCCTCGTCCTCGTCATCGCTCTCGGAGCGGACGGGCGGCTCCTCCGTGGCGGCCGAGGGATCGACCGGCTCGGAGTCAGAGGCGGATTCGCTCTCGTGCTCCTGGTGCTGCTCGTGATCGTTCTCGTGCTCGGCCTCGGCGGCTGCGAGGCCTTCGGCGTCAGCCTCGGCGACGGGAGCGTCCTCGCTCACCACGGCGTCGCCCTGCTGGCCGCCGTTGCGGCGGGCCGCCTTGCCCTTGCCACGGCGACGGTTGCGCCGGCCGTTGTCTTCGGATTCGTCGGATTCGCGCTCGTGGCGCGCTTCTTCCTCGATCAGCGCCTGACGGTCGGCGACGGGGATCTGGTAGTAGTCGGGGTGGATTTCGCTGAAGGCCAGGAAGCCGTGGCGATTGCCGCCGTAGTCGACGAAGGCCGCCTGCAGGGACGGCTCCACCCGGATCACCTTGGCGAGATAGATATTCCCGCGGAGCTGCTTCTTGTTGGCGGATTCGAAGTCGAATTCCTCGACCCGGTTACCGCGGACCACCACGACCCGGGTTTCTTCCGGGTGCGAGGCGTCGATGAGCATCTTGTTGGCCATGAGGGTCTCTCATTGGCGCTGCTCCCGTGGACCGACCAGTCTCGACGCAGGCAAGCATAGCCGTCCGCCCGGAACGAGCGGCGGCGGAAAAGGGGCGACGAGAGAACGGACGGAAAGGGGGGCAGCGCTTTGTTTGCGCCGGAGGCCGGCGTGGGTTGAACATGCGCTGAGAAAGGCGGGGCGCTTGCGAAGCCGACGGAGAACCGTCGAGCGTCCTGCGACGCCCGCGGTGTGAAGCTCTCGACGGGTCCGGAGCCAGATGCTCACGCCACGACCTCGATACCTTTTCGGGGGCCGACGATCGGAAGCGGGCCTTGGCGGGGCCCCAGACGTCGGCCGTGGCGCCTCGACCGGAAATCCATGCGAGGCTTCGACGCCACGCCGCTCACCACTGTCGCCGGAAAAACTGACCTGCGGCCGAAAGCCCCAGCATCAAGAGCCGGTTCCGGCAAGAAGCCTCAGGAGCCGAGGCGCTCGTGCCGATGACGGAGAGACGTGACCCTTTCCTCATATGGCGAAAACCCCGAATCTTGCAAGCATTTATGCGACTGTGACGGGCCCGCAACTTCGGCGGAGGAAACTCAACTCCCCCGGAAGAATTGGTTAACCGAACGCAAACTATAGCCTATGAACCCATGGGAAGATGGCGCAGGGCGGCGCCGCAGGGACGCGGGAATGGCTGGATCGAGGCGCGCAGTTTGGATCTGGACCGCGGCGGCTGTCGCGCTGGGCCTGGCCTGCGCGGGCGCCCGGGCGGCCGAGGCCGAGGCGGCGCCCGACAGCCAGCCGGCCGCGGCCCCAGTCGCGGCCAGGCCGCTGCCAGTCGCGATCGACGCCCAGGTCTCTGGCGACGGCTCTTCGACGCGCCTCAGCCTGACCACCTCCGAGCCGGTCGAGCCTTCCGTGAAGGTGCTGGAGAAACCGGACCGGCTCGTGCTGGACCTGCCCGAGGTGAACTTCCAGATTCCCGCCGAAGCCTCGCGCCGGACGAAGGGGCTGGTGAAGTCCTTCCGCTACGGCCTGATCGGGCCCGGGCGCTCGCGCGTGGTGATCGAACTCGCCGCGCCGGCGCTGCCGGGGCAGGTGGCCAACGAGAGCGCGGCCAACGGGGCGGCGAATTCGCTCGTGCTGGACATCAAGCGGGCCGACCGCGAGGCCTTCGCCAAGGCCGCGGCCGCCGACCGCGCCCCCGCGGCTGAGCCCTCCGTGGCGTCGCGCAGGGCGCCGGGGGACAAGCGCCCCGTCGTGGTGCTCGATCCCGGGCACGGGGGCATCGACACCGGCGCGATCGGGCTCAATCACGTCATCGAGAAGGACGTGGTGCTCGCCTTCACACGCGAGCTGAAGGGCAAGCTGGAGAAGAACGGCCGCTATCGCGTCGTGATCACCCGTGACGACGATTCCTTCATCTCGCTCCGGGACCGCGTCCGCGTCGCCCAGGAGAACGGGGCGAGCCTGTTCGTCTCGATCCACGCCGACACGGTGCGGGCGAGCCCGGAGGTAAGGGGGCTCACGGTCTACACGAACTCGGACAAGGCGTCGGACGCGGAGGCGGCCCAGCTGGCTGAATCCGAGAACAAGTCGGACAGCGTGGCGGGCGTGGAGACGGAGGCCTCGGCCGAAGAGGTGGCCGGCATCCTGGGCGACCTGACCCGCCGCGAGACGCGCACCTATTCGCATCTTTTCGCCCGAACCCTGGTGGGAAAGATGACGGCCGCCGCCAAGCTGAACAAGAATCCTCAGCGCTCGGCCGGCTTCTGGGTGCTGAGGGTGCCGGACGTGCCTTCCGTGCTGATCGAGCTCGGCTATCTGTCCAGCAAGAGCGACGTCGAGTTGCTGGTGGCGGATGCATGGCGCGACAAGGCGACGGACTCGATCGCGACGGCGATCAACGCCTTCCTGGCGCCGCGGCTCGCGCAGCAGGGCGCGTCGTCGAAACCTTGACCTCCGGCAAACCGTCGTGTTTTCACCACAGTGAGTCCGCAGCCTTCGGCTGTCGGTCGATTGGGAGTGCGCGGCCGGACCGCGCCATGTAGAGTGCTTGACGACAGGGTCCGCAGGAGGGCGCGGATCCGGGGCGTCGCCCAGGTATTGCGGGCGCGCTCCTTCCGGCGAAGCCGGACGGCCTGGCCGAATGTCGATTGTTGCGTATTCAACGAGGGCTGGCCGCCAGGATCCCGATCCTGCGGTCGAGACGGGGCCAGGCCCCGCGCATGAAGGCGGACAACGCGACTGATGCGGTATGTACTTCGGCTGATCGGGTTCCTGTTCACGGCTGGGGCGATCCTGTTCCTCATCGGCGCGGCCGGCGTGGGCTTCGTCCTCTGGAAGTTCTCCCAGGACCTGCCCGACTACACCCAGCTGGCGAATCACGAGCCGGCGGTAATGACCCGCGTGCATGCGGGTGACGGCAGCCTCCTCGCCGAATATTCGCGCGAGCGGCGCATGTTCATCCCCATCCAGGCGGTGCCGAAGCTCGTGATCGCGGCCTTCCTGTCGGCCGAGGACAAGAACTTCTACAAGCACCCCGGCGTCGACCCGGAGGGCATCGCCCGCGCCGCGGTGTTCTATTTCAAGCGCGAGAAAGGCACCCGCCCGCAGGGCGCCTCCACCATCACCCAGCAGGTGGCCAAGAACTTCCTGCTCACGAACGAGCAGACCTTCGATCGCAAGATCAAGGAGCTGCTCCTCGCGTTGCGGATCGAGAGCACCTACACCAAGGACAAGATCCTCGAACTCTATATGAACGAGATCTACCTTGGTCTCGGCAACTACGGAGTCGCCGCGGCGGCGCTCAACTACTACGGCAAGTCGGTGCACGAGCTGACGCTGGCGGAGGCGGCCTACCTGGCGGCGCTGCCCAAGGCGCCCAGCGACCTGCATCCGTTCCGCAACCGGGACAAGGCGATCGACCGCCGCAACTACGTCATCGACCGCATGGTCGAGAATGGCTACGTCTCGCGCGAGGATGGCGCGGCGGCCAAGAAGGAGCCGCTCAACGTCAACCCGCGTTCGCTCTCGCCGAACTCCTATGCGGCCGGCTATTTCGCCGAGGAGGTCCGGCGCGACCTGGCCGAGCGCTACGGCGAGAAGAAGCTCTACGAGGGCGGCCTTTCGGTCCGCACCACGCTGGATCCCAAGTTGCAGCTCGCCGCCCGCAAGACGCTGGCCGATGGCCTCGTGCGCTATGACGAGGCGCATGGCTGGCGCGGCGCCATCCAGCGGCTGGAGATCACCGGCAAGGACTGGGGCGCGCCGCTGGGCGAAGTCCCGGCGCTGGGCGACGTGCAGCCCTGGCGCCTCGCCGTCGTCATCGACGTGAATGGCGACACCGCGCGGATCGGCCTGCAGCCCAAGCGCGACCCGGGCGGTCAGCTCGAGCGCGAGCGCGAGACCGGAACCCTGACCAACGAAGGCGCCAAGTGGACCCGCAAGCCGGTCCGGCAGCTCGTGGCGGCCGGCGACGTGATCTACGTGGAGCCGCAGGGCGGCGGGCAGTACCGGCTGCGGCAGCTGCCGGAGATCTCCGGCGCGCTCGTGGCCATGGACCCCTATACGGGCCGCGTGCTCGCCATGGTGGGCGGCTTCAGCTTCGACCAGTCCAAGTTCAACCGCGCCACCCAGGCGATGCGGCAGCCGGGCTCGTCCTTCAAACCGTTCGTCTACGCCACGGCGCTGGACAACGGCTACACGCCTTCGTCGGTCATCATGGATTCGCCCATCGAGATCGACATGGGGCCGGGGCAGGAGGTCTGGCGGCCGGAGAACTACGACGGCAAGTCGGGCGGGCCGCACACGTTGCGCTACGGCATCGAGCACTCGAAGAACCTGATGACCGTGCGCCTGGCGCAGGACGTCGGGATGCCGCTGATCTCGGAATACGCCAAGCGCTTCGGGGTCTATGACGACATGCTGCCCGTGCTCGCAATGTCGCTGGGCGCCGGCGAGACCACGGTCATGCGCATGACCACCGCCTATTCGATGTTCGTGAACGGCGGCAAGCGTATCAAGTCGACGCTGATCGACCGCATCCAGGACCGCTGGGGCCAGACGATCTACAAGCACGACGAGCGGCAGTGCCTGAACTGCGACGCGGAGAAGTACAACGGCCAGAGCGAGCCCAAGCTCGTGGACAAGCGCGAGCAGGTGCTGGACCCGCTCACCGCCTACCAGATCGTGTCGATGCTGGAGGGCGTGGTGCAGCGGGGCACCGCGACGGTGGTGAAGGAGGTCGGCAAGCCGCTCGCGGGCAAGACGGGCACCACCAACGACGCCAAGGACGTCTGGTTCGTCGGCTTCTCGCCCGACCTCGCGGTGGGCGTCTACATGGGCTACGACAAGCCCCGCTCGCTGGGCAACTCGGTCACTGCCGGCGTCTACGCGGCCCCGATTTTCCGGGACTTCATGAAGGTCGCCCTGGCGGACAAGCCCGCGACGCCGTTCCGCGTGCCGCCTGGCATCAAGCTCATTCGGGTGGCCGGCTCCACGGGTCTGCGCGCCGGGCCCAATGATACGGGCGCCATCCTCGAGGCCTTCAAGCCGGGTACAGCGCCGCCCGACACCTTCTCGGTGATCGGCGCGGGCGGCGGCGGAGGCGAGAGCCCGACGGTGAACAGCGGCACGGGCGGGTTGTACTGACGGGGTACGCCTTTACACCCCCGGCGCTCGTCGCTACCTATCCCACGATCGCGCGCGGCCGTCCCGCCGCGCTTTCCTCCACACCCATGAGAGTTTCATGCGCGCCGAGATCGAATCTCTGCTCGAATCCGCCAAGCAGTCCGTTGGACTGCTGAGGAGGCATCTTTGACTTCGACGCAGCCACGCGTCGCCTGGCCGAACTGAACGCCAAGGCTGAAGATCCCAATCTCTGGAACGACGCCGACGCCGCCCAGAAGGTCATGCGGGAACGCACCGACCTGGAGGACCGGCTGGGCTCCATCGCGCGCCTCGAGCGCGAGCTGGAAGACGCGGTGACGCTGATCGAACTCGGCGAGATGGAGGACGACCAGTCCGCCATCGGCGAGGGCGAGCAGGCGATCCGCAACGTCCAGGCCGAAGCGGCCCGGCGGCAGGTGGAAACCCTGCTGTCCGGCGAGGCGGACCAGAACGACACCTACCTGGAAGTCCATTCCGGCGCCGGCGGCACCGAGAGCCAGGATTGGACCAACATGCTCATGCGCATGTACACGCGCTGGGCCGAGCGCCGCGGCTACAAGGTCGAGGTGGTGGATATCGCCGACGGCGAAGAGGCCGGCATCAAGGGCGCCACGCTCCTGATCAAGGGCCACAACGCCTACGGGTGGGCCAAGACGGAATCCGGCGTGCACCGCCTGGTGCGCATCTCGCCCTTCGATTCCAACGCCCGCCGGCACACCAGCTTCGCTTCCGTATGGGTCTACCCGGTCATCGACGACCGGATCCAGATCGACGTGAAGGAAAGCGACTGCCGAATCGACACCTTCCGGTCGTCAGGCGCCGGCGGCCAGCACGTGAACACGACCGACTCGGCGGTGCGCATCACGCACATCCCGACGGGCATCGTGGTGGCCTGTCAGCAGGAGCGCTCACAGCACAAGAACCGAGCCAAGGCCTGGGATATGCTGCGCGCCCGCCTGTACGAGCTCGAGCTGCAGAAGCGCGAGGAGAAGGCCAACGCCGAGGCCGCGTCGAAGACCGACATCGGCTGGGGCCACCAGATCCGCTCCTATGTGCTGCAACCCTACCAGCTGGTGAAGGACCTGCGCACCGGGACGCAGTCCACGAGCCCCGGCGACGTGCTGGACGGCGAGATCGACCCCTTTATGGAGGCCGCCCTGGCGCAGCGCGTCTATGGGGGCGGAGAAGAGGTCCAGGACATTGACTGAGCCTGCGCTCAGTGCGGGAAAGGCCGGCGTGAGCCGGCCTTTTTTGTGCTGGCGACTAAAGGTTAAGCCCGGCCTCTGGCCCTGGGCATACTGAATCGTTTCGTCGCCTTGCTCCTCGCAAAGGCGAGGGGTCAGGAAGCCAAACGAGCGGCCATCCGCAGGTAGCGCGTGGGGTCCACCGGCTGCCCGTCGATACGGGTCTCGTAGTGCAGGTGAGGCCCCGTTGAGCGTCCGGTCGAGCCGACGCGGCCGATGACCGTCGTCGGGTCCACCTGCTGGCCTTCCTCCACCAGGATGGCTGAGAGGTGGCCATAGCGGGTCACAATGCCGTTTCCATGGTCCACCTCGACCATGTTGCCGTAGCCGCCGCTCCAGCCGGCCGAGGTCACCGTCCCCTTCGCGGTCGGGCGGACCGCGGCGCCAGTCTCGTCGCGCAGGTCCACCCCGGTGTGAAGGGCCAGGCTTCGCGTGAAGGGATCCGTGCGATAGCCGAAGCCGGAGGTCTGATCCACGTCGCCCCGCAAGGGGCGGCGGATAGGGAGCGCCTTCATGACGCCGCTGAGGCGAGCGCCGTCGGCCAACGCGTCCTGGAGGCGAGCGGCCACGTTTTCGAACGGGCCGGCCTTGCCGTCGAGCTTCACCGGGACATAAGGGCCGCCTTGGGCGGATGGCGACTGGAAGCGACTTGGCTGCAGGCCGAGCTCGGCCAGGATGGAGGCGTAGCGGGACGTCGAGGCGCGCGCCTGTGTCTCCATGCGCGCGAGCGTCTGGATCTGCCCGGCTTCGAGGCGGGCGAGTTTGGCGCCCAGACCGGCCAGCTGGTTCTGCACCGGGCCGCTCTTCAGGAACTCCCGCTCTTCCCAAAGTCCGGCTTTCCGGGTTTGCGAGGGAGGCGCCGTGGGCCGCGCGTCGGCGCTGCTGCCGCGAAGCGGGGCCGGTTCGAAGGCGGGACGGGGTTTCTCCGGGACTGCCTGCTCGACCGGCGCATAGGCGCTGGCGCCGTCAGGCAGCGGGCCGCCTTGGCCCTTGCTCTGGAAGAGGCTTGGGGGAAGAGTCCCGAGGGCGCGGGCTTCAGCCGGCGCCGCCTTGACCTGAGATTCGAACTGGGCGGCCAGGGAGGCCACCATGGCCTGCCTGTTCTCGAGCTGGGCCTGGCGCGCGATCAGTTCCTGGACCTTTCCCTCGAAGGAGTCCTGGTCGAGCAACTGGCGACTGGTCAGCCGGTCGATGGAGGTGCGCAGGGCCGCGATGCGGTCCTCATAGGCGTACTGCATCTGGGTCTGGCGCGTCATCAACGCGCCGAGAACATCCTCGCGGAAAGCCAGATAGGCCGTCGCGGCGACCGACCACGCCAGGAAAACGCCGCAGACGGCGACCGCGGCGATGAGGGCGCCGGGGCGGAGCTCAATCTGGCGCGCCCCTGACCGGGTCTCGATGGACAAGGTCACCAGCCTGCTGGACGACGCATACGGGGGAGGGGCCATGGCGATCCTCGCGGGGCCTCTCATGGACCCCGCGGGAATTGAAAAGGATTAAGGTTAATCAACCGCAAACGGCAAGTCAGAGCGCCTGGACAGCCGCGAGCACCTCTTCTGCGTGCCCTGGAACCTTCACCTTCTCCCAGACCCTGGCGACCTTGCCTGCCGCATCGACCAGAACGGTCGTCCGCTCGATTCCCATGTACTTGCGCCCGTACATGCTCTTCTCGACCCACACGCCATAATCGTCCAGCATCGCTTTCGCCTCGTCCGAGGCGAGCGGAAAGCCAACCTCGTATTTGGCCTTGAACTTGTCGTGGCTGGCCACGCTGTCGGCCGAGACCCCGACGATTTCGGCGCCCGCCGCCGCGAACTGGTCCCGCAGGCCGTTGAACGCGATCGCCTCCTTGGTGCAGCCGGAGGTGTCGTCCTTGGGATAGAAATAAAGGACCACCTTTCTGCCCTTCATGTTGGCCAGGGAGATCGAGCCGCCGCCATCCCGGGGCAGGGCGAACTCCGGCGCCGGCATCCCCACCTGTATCTTTTTTGACATGTCGCCTTCCTTTCGACGAATCGGCATGACTCTTACCCTACGCGGGCAGGGGCGGCTCGGATGATCCCGGGCCGCCTCATTTGCTGTGAACCACGACGAGAGAGCACAGGCGCGACGATCCGGCATGGCTGTCGAGGGAAGCCCCATCGCTCGCCGCTTGGCGCGGTCCGGCCGGCGCGCGCGCTCGTGCGTGCGGGCGCGTCCTCGCAGGAGCCGGCGTTGGCGCGCGTTCGCGGTGGTCCTGGGAAGCCTGGGGGCCCTGGCGCTGCTGGCGGCGCTCGCTGTCGGCGGCGCGGCGTACCGGCTGAAGCAGGGGCCGCTCTCGTTCGACAGCTTTGCGGAGCGGGTTTCATCCGCCCTGGAGCAGCAGTTCGGCAACGGCTACGACGTCGACGTCCAACATGCGCAGCTCGAGTGGGGCGACACGCCCCTCCTGGCGGTCTCGGGGGTCACCATTCGCGACGCCAAGGGCAACCTTGTCGTCGCCGCGCCCCAGGCTGAGATCGGCTTCGATGTGACCTCCCTCGCGTTCGGGCGCCTGGTGCCGCGGCACATCGACTTCGTCGGGCTCGCCGTCGCCCTCACCATCGACCCGGATGGCTCGGTCTCGATCTCTGCGACGGGCTCGGATGCGCCCGAGGCGGCAGGTCCCGTCCAGCCGACGGATACGAGCTTCGGCCCGGCCTCCCTCCTGGACGCCCTCTCCGACCAGATGGGACCGCTCGGCGTGCTGGAGCGTGGGGGCGTACGGGACGGGCGCCTGCGGATCAACGATCGTCGGCGGGGGCTCACGCTCGTCTATGATCGCCTGGCGCTCAGCTACGCCAAGGGCGCGGGCTCGGAAAGCCGGCTGAGTCTCGCCGCCAATGGGCCCTCCGGCCCCTGGTCGGCGGCCATCGCGTTCGCGGGCCGCAAGGGGGGCGAGCGCACCATCGGGCTGGACACCGACAACCTGGCCGTGTCCGACCTCCTTGGCATCGCGGAGCCCGGGACGATCCCGGTCACCACGGACATGCCGATCGACGCCCGGCTTCGTCTGACCCTGGGGCCGGACAACGCGGTCACCAACGCCGACGGCCGCATCACCGGCGGCCAGGCCATGGTGCTGTTCGACGATCCGGACGCGGAGCCCCTCTTCGTCGACCAGATCAAGGGCGACATCGGCTGGGACTCCGGGCGCCATGCCCTGGCGGTCCGGCATTTCGACGTGAGCGCGGGCGATACGCGCTTCGAGATCTCCGGCTCGGTGACGCCGCCCACGGCCGCGGGGGATTTCTGGCAGGTGAACCTGACCAGCCAGCACGGAACGCTGGCGGGCGAGGGGCCCAAGGACAAGCCGGTCCCGATCGACCAGGCCGTGCTGCAGGGGCGCATACCCATCGGGCTCGGCGGCCTCATCGTGGACCGCTTCGCCGTCAGCGGCCCCGGCGTCGGCCTCCAGATGAGCGGGACGGTGGGGCGAGCCGACGGCTTCGAGGGTTTGAAGCTGGACGTGGCCACGACGACCCGCATGTCGGTGCGCTCCGTGCTGGCTTTCTGGCCGAGCTTCATCGTGCCCGACGTCCGCAGCTACATGGTGCAATCGCTGCAGGACGGGGCCGTGCAGGCCTTCCGCTACACGACCAGCATGTCTCCCGCGGTTCTGGCCGACGCCTTGGCGAAGAGGCCCGTGCCGGCGGAGGCAGTAGCGCTCGAAACCACGGTGACGGGCGGCGTGATGCGGCCCGCGCCTGGCTTGCCGCTCCTGAGCGAGGTCGAGGCGGTGGGGAAGGTCACGGGCCGCACCGTCGTGGTGGACGTTCGGCGAGCCTTGGCGGCCGGCGGAGCCGGACAGCCGATCGTGCTCAGCAACGGCCGCTACGAGGTGGCGGACACGTCCCAGCATCCGGCCAACGCCAAGGTCAGCTTCGACGCTTCGGGCACGGCGGAAGCGGCGATGGCCGTGGCCCGTTCCGAAGCGCTGAAGCCCTACGTGCCGCCCATCAGCGACCAGGCGATCGTGAAGGGGCACGTGGATCTGAGCGCGAAGGTGAGCTTCCCCTTGCAGCCGCAACTGGGCCCGAACGATGTCGTGGTCCAACTCCAGGGCGGCGCCACCGGGTTCTCGGCCGAGAACATCTTCGGGAAGGAGCGCCTGGACAACGGCACGCTCGCGCTCACGAACGACCGCTCCGGGCTTCTGCTCAAGGGCGACGGCAAGATCGGCGGCAGCCCGGCCAGTTTCGAGCTGCGGCAGCCAACCGGCGCCCCGCTCGCCGAGGCTCTTGTCAGCGTCACGCTGGACGACGCCGCCCGGGCGCGGAGAGGCATCAAGCTGCCCCAGGTGGTCGGGCCGGTCGAGGCCAAGATCAGCGTGAAGGACATCGGCGGGCCGAAGCCTACCCCCCGCGTGGACCTGGACCTCACGCGCGCCAACATCATCGACCTGCTGCCTGGCTGGGTGAAGACGCCCGGCAAGGCGGCGAAGGCCTCCTTCCGGCTCGACACGGACGCTGAGGGCAGCACGCTCGACGAGTTCACGCTGGACGGAGGCGGGCCAGTCTCAGCCAAGGGACAGCTGCGCATCGGGGCGGATGGATCGATCGCGGCGGCGCGACTGTCGTCCCTGAGGCTGTCGGCCGGCGATGACATGCGGGTGGACCTCGAGCGCCAGGGCGCGTCGTCCCGCGTCACGCTGCGCGGCTCCTCGGTCGACGCGCGGCCGGTGCTGAAGGCGCTGATGTCACCGGGCGCGAGCCCCATGGCGAGCCCGGGCGACTTCGACCTCGACCTTAAGGTGAACGCCATCCAGGGCCTCAACGGCGAGACCATCACGGGCGTGGACGGCCGCATGGGCATCCGGGCCGGCGAGTTCCGGGATTTCCGCCTCTCGGGCCGCTTCGCGGGGGCCCCGGTGTCTGGCCAGCTGGCCCGCGATGAGAGCGGACGACTGGGGATCGTGGTGGAGAGCGCCAACGCGGGCGCCTTCTTCCGCTTCTTCGACATCTACCGCCGCATGCAGGGCGGTGCCATGCTGGTGCAGATCACGGGCGCCGCTCCCGTGATGAGCGGCACCCTGGTAGTGAACCACTTCGTGCTGCAGAACGAGCCGGCCCTGGCCCGGAGCGCCGCCCCGAACCAGCAGAACAACGTCGCCTTCACCAAGCTGAAATCCGGCTTCACTGTGGGCGGCGGGCGCCTGGCGATCCGCGACGCCACCATGTGGGGGCAGTCGGTCGGCGGCACGCTCGAGGGCTACATGGACTTCCGCGTCGACAAGGCGGACTTCTCGGGCACCTTCGTGCCGGCCTACGGGCTGAACAATATCTTCAACCAGGTGCCGATCGTCGGCCCGATTCTGGGCGGCGGTCAGCACGAGGGCCTGTTCGCGGTCAATTTCCGCATCTCGGGCAAGGCGAGCCAGCCCACGGTGGCCATCAACCCGCTGTCAGCGGTGGCGCCCGGGTTCCTGCGCAAGTTCTTCGGGGTGATCGGGCCGAGCGCGGGGACAGGCTCGACGCCGGCGCCGCCCGCGCCGACCCCGGAACGGTAGGGATCGGGTCGCTCCCGCTCCCTGGAAGGAGAGTGTTCGCCTCAGCGGGCCCGCAGCAGCATGTGCTTTTTGCGGCCGAAGGAGAGCTTCACCGCGCCATCGGCGTTGAGGTCGGCCTCAGTGAGGCTCATGCGCTCGTCCGTGACGGCGGCATCGTTGACCTTCAGGCCGCCGCCCTTGACCTGCCGGCGGGCCTCGCCCGTCGAGGGCACGAGGCCGGCGCGCACGAACGCCGTGAGCACGCCGATGCCGGCGGCGAGCTCGGCGCGGTCCACTTCGAAGGAGGGCAGGGTCTCCGCGGCCGCGCCTTCCTCGAAGGTGCGGCGGGCGGTTTCCGCCGCCTGCTCGGCCTTGTCGCGGCCGTGCATGAGCGCGGTCGCTTCCGTGGCCAGCACCTTCTTGGCCTCGTTGATCTCCGCGCCGCCCAGCGCCTGCAGTCGGGCGGCCTCGTCCAGCGGCAGCGTGGTGTAGAGCTTCAGGAAGCGGCCGACGTCGGCGTCCTCCGTGTTGCGCCAGAACTGCCAGTAGTCGTAGGCCGAGAGCTGCTCCTCGTTGAGCCAGACGGCGCCTGAGGCCGTCTTGCCCATCTTGGCGCCGGAGGATGTCGTCAGAAGCGGGCAGGTGAGGGCGTAGAGCTGGGGCGTGCCCATCCGGCGGCCGAGGTCGATGCCGGTGACGATATTGCCCCACTGGTCGGAGCCGCCCATCTGCAGGTTCACGCCGTGGCGGCGGTTGAGCTCGACGAAATCGTAGCCCTGCAGGCACATGTAGTTGAACTCGATGAAGGAGAGCTCCTGCTCGCGCTCCAGGCGCATGCGCACGCTGTCCATCGACAGCATTCGGTTGACCGAGAAGTGCCGGCCCACATCGCGCAGGAAGTCGATGTAGTTCAGCTTGGTCAGCCACTCGGCGTTATCGATCATCACGGCGTCGGTCTTGCCGTCGCCGAACCGGAGGAAGCGCGAGAACACGCGCTTGATGCCGTTCTTGTTGTCCTCGATCTGCTCGGGCGTGAGCAGCTTGCGGGTCTCGTCGCGGCCGGACGGGTCGCCGACTCGCGTGGTGCCCCCGCCCATCAGCGGGATCGGCTTGTTGCCGCTCTGCTGCAGCCAGTGCAGCATCATGATCGAGATGAGGCTGCCGACATGGAGCGACGGCGCCGTGCAGTCGTATCCCACGTAGGCCGTGACTTCGCCCTTCGCCGCCAGCGCGTCGAGGCCGGCGTAATCCGAGCACTGGTGCACGTAGCCGCGCTCCAGGAGCGTGCGCAGGAATTCGGACTGGGGCTTGAAATCGTCGGACATGGGGAAACCTCTCGCGCGCGGAGGTTTAGGGGGAGAGGGGCGGGGACGCAAGGCGGGGAAGTCGCCGCTGGCCCGAGCGGCCGGCTGCTTGCCTCAATCTCGGCGCGTGATCCCCGTCCGGAGCGGCGGAGCCGCGGAGGGGAAGGGGATCCAGGGACAGCGCGCATTTTGCCGCCGGAGGCCGCCCCATTCCCCTGGATCCCCTTCCCGACCCGCTGCGCGGGGGATGCCGGCTGGGGGTGGGCTGTCGAGGATGAGGGCGCGCTTTCGCGCCTCCCTCAGCCCTCCTTCGGGCCGAGCCTCTTGTCGAGGTAGGTCCCGACGACCTGCATCAGTTCCTCGGTCTTGTTCTCGAAGAAGTGGTTGGCGCCTTCCACCGTCTGGTGCTCGATCTGGATGCCCTTCTGGGTCTTCACCTTCTCGATCACGCTCATGACGTCCTTGATGGGCGCCACCCGATCCTGGGAGCCGTGAACGAACAGCCCGGAGGACGGGCAGGGGGCCAGGAAGGAGAAGTCGAAGCGGTTGGCCGGGGCCGCGATGGAGATGAAGCCCTCGATCTCCGGGCGGCGCATAAGCAGCTGCATGCCGATCCAGGCGCCGAAGGAGATGCCGGCGATCCAGCAGGCGCGCGCCTCCGGGTTGATGGCCTGGGCCCAGTCGAGCGCCGCGGCGGCGTCGGAGAGCTCGCCCTGGCCGTGGTCGAAGCTGCCCTGGCTGCGGCCGACCCCGCGGAAGTTGAAGCGCAGCGCCGAGAAGCCACGCTCCACGAAGCCGTAGTAGAGGGCGTACACGATCTGGTTGTTCATCGTGCCGCCGAACTGCGGATGCGGGTGGAGCACGATGGCGATGGGCGCGCCCTTCGTCTTCGACGGGTGATAGCGGCCTTCGATACGGCCGGCGGGACCGTTGAAGATGACCTCGGGCATGGGCTCTCGACCTCAGCTTTGACGTTGAAAAGGCCGCAGCCCGGGCTCATCGCCCGCCTCGCCTCGGCTTGACTCCGAGGCGCTGTCGGCCCACAATTTCTGTTAGAATTATTCTAACAGTGGAACAAAGGTGAACGGACCCGCCCGTCGCCGCCGTTCCACTGTGGGAGCGCCGCTTTTAGCACAAGCGCCGGGGTCGGTTGCAAGCCTTTGCTGCCGCTCAGAGATGGCGTTTGGCGAAGCGGGAAACAAGGTCTGTCCCCCAATGTCGCGCCCGCCGCGCAGCTACCTGGACCATAACGCCACCTCGGACCTGCGTCCCGAGGCGCGCGAGGCCATGCTCGCGGCCCTGGATGCGGGCGGCAACGCCTCGTCCGTGCACGCCGAGGGGCGGGCGGCCCGCGGCCGCATCGAGGCGGCGCGGGAGGAAGTGGCCGCGCTGGCCGGCTGCGCCGCATCGCGGATCGTGTTCACGAGCGGCGGCACCGAAGCCAATGTCCTGGCGCTGACGCCTTTCGTCGAGCGCTGCGGCGAGCGGCAGGTTCTGGACCGGCTGCTGACGACGGCGGTGGAGCATCCCTGCGTGCTCGAAGGCGCGCGCTTCCCGTCGGACCGCATCGAGCGCATTCCGGTGACGGCGGACGGCGTCGTGGACCTGGCCTGGCTGGGGCAGCGCCTCGCTACCGCGACCACGGCCGGCGAGCGGGTCATGGCGTCGGTCCAGGCCGCCAACAACGAGACCGGCGTCGTGCAGCCGGTGCGGGCGGCGGCGGATCTCGTTCACGTCCACGACGGCGTGCTGCATTGCGACGCCGTGCAGGCGCTCGGCAAAACCGGCTTCTCGGTTGCGGCGAGCGGCGCGGACCTGGTCGCCCTGTCGGCGCACAAGATCGGCGGGCCGCAGGGCGTCGGCGCCCTCGTGGTGAGCGGCGGCCTCCATATCGCCGACCGCGTTCTGCGTGGGGGCGGCCAGGAGCGCGGCGCCCGGGCCGGCACGGAGAATGGGCCCGGCGTCGCCGGATTCGGCGCGGCGGCCAAGGCCACCCGGGAGGCTGGCGAAGCGGAGCGCGGACGCATCCGCGCGCTGCGGGACCGGCTGGAAATCGAACTGCTGACGATTGCGCCCGAGGCCGTCATCTTCGGCGGGGCCGTGGAGCGGCTGCCCAACACGACCCTGTTCGCGCTGCCCGGCCTCAGGGCCGAGACGGCGCTGATCGCGTTCGACCTCGAAGGCGTGGCGCTGTCATCGGGGTCCGCCTGCTCGTCAGGCAAGGTGAAGCGTTCGCACGTGCTCGAGGCCATGGGCGTCTCGCCGGACCTTTGCTCCGGCGCAATCAGGGTCAGCCTCGGCTGGTCTACCGAGGAAGCTGACGTGATCCGCTTCCTCGGGGCCTTCGAAAAACTCAGAAAAACACTACATAAGCGGCTGGGTCGCGCAGCAGCCTAGCAGAGACTTCCCACCCCCAACCCCCCGGCCCTTGAAGCCGTCGAGGAAGGAGCCAGAAATGCCTGCCGTGCAGGAGACCGTCGAGCAGGTCCGCTCGATCGATGTGGACCAGTACAAGTACGGTTTCATCACCGACATCGAGGTGGACAAGGCCCCCAAGGGCCTGAACGAGGACATCGTCCGCTTCATCTCGGCCCGGAAGGGCGATCCCGAGTGGATGACCGAGTGGCGCCTGGACGCCTTCCGGCGCTGGCTGACCATGCAGGAGCCCACCTGGGCCCGCGTCGAGTACCCGCCGATCGACTTCCAGGACCTGTACTACTACGCCGCGCCGAAGAAGAAGGCGGGACCGCAGTCGCTCGACGAGGTCGATCCGGCGATCCTCGAGACCTACAAGAAGCTCGGCATCCCGCTGCGGGAGCAGGAGATCCTGGCCGGCGTGCAGACCTCGAAGGTCGCCGTGGACGCGGTGTTCGACAGCGTCTCCGTGGTGACGACCTTCAAGGAGGAGCTGAAGAAGGCCGGCGTGATCTTCTGCTCGATCTCCGAGGCCATCCGCGAGCACCCGGATCTGGTGCGCCAGTACCTCGGCTCGGTGGTGCCGGTCACGGACAACTTCTATGCGACCCTGAACTCGGCCGTGTTCACGGACGGGTCCTTCGTCTACGTGCCGCCGGGCGTTCGCTGCCCGATGGAGCTGTCGACCTATTTCCGCATCAATGAGAAGAACACCGGCCAGTTCGAGCGCACGCTGATCATCGCCGACAAGGGCTCCTATGTGAGCTACCTCGAGGGCTGCACGGCGCCCCAGCGCGACGAGAACCAGCTGCATGCGGCCGTGGTCGAGCTGATCGCGCTCGATGACGCCGAGATCAAGTACTCGACCGTCCAGAACTGGTACCCCGGCGACAGCGAGGGCAAGGGCGGCGTCTACAACTTCGTGACCAAGCGCGGCGACTGCCGCGGCAAGAACGCGAAGATCTCGTGGACGCAGGTGGAGACCGGCTCAGCCATCACCTGGAAGTACCCGTCCTGCATCCTGCGCGGCGACGGCTCGCGCGGCGAGTTCTACTCGATCGCGGTATCGAACGGCTACCAGCAGGTGGACAGCGGCACCAAGATGATCCACCTCGGCAAGAACACGACGAGCCGGATCATCTCCAAGGGCATCTCGGCCGGGTTCTCGCAGAACACGTACCGGGGTCTCGTGTCGGCCCACCGCAAGGCCTCGGGCGCGCGCAACTTCACGAACTGCGATTCGCTGCTGATCGGCGACAAGTGCGGCGCGCACACGGTGCCCTACATCGAGTCTAAGAACGCCAGCGCGATCTTCGAGCACGAGGCGACCACCTCCAAGATCTCCGAAGACCAGCTGTTCTACTGCCAGCAGCGCGGCCTCTCGGAAGAGGAGGCCACGGCGCTGATCGTCAACGGCTTCGTGAAGGATGTGCTCCAGCAGCTCCCCATGGAGTTCGCCGTGGAGGCGCAGAAGCTCATCTCGATCTCGCTGGAAGGCTCGGTCGGCTAACCCCATCCCGCGTCATGGCCGGGCTTGCCCGGCCGTCCACGGCCTCCGCAGCGGCGTCGAAGCCCGGACGCCCGGTCAGGCCGGGCCTGACGGACAACGAAATCCAGGACTGATCCCATGCTCGAAATCCGCAACCTCCATGTCCAGATCGAGGACAAGAAGATCCTCAACGGCCTCAGCCTCACTGTGAACGACGGCGAGGTCGCCGCCATCATGGGGCCGAACGGCTCCGGCAAGTCGACCCTGAGCTACGTCATCGCCGGCAAGGAGGACTACGAGGTCCTCGACGGCGAGATCCTGCTCGACGGGCAGAACCTGCTGGAGATGGAGCCCGATGCGCGCGCCGCCGCAGGCGTGTTCCTGGCCTTCCAGTATCCGCTGGAGATCCCGGGCGTCGCCACCATGACCTTCCTGAAGGCGGCCCTGAACGCCCAGCGCAAGGCGCGCGGGGAGGGCGAGCTCTCCACGCCGGAGTTCATGAAGAAGGTCCGCGCCGGGGCCGAGCGCCTCCACATCCCGCAGGACATGCTCAAGCGCGCCCTGAACGTCGGCTTCTCCGGCGGCGAGAAGAAGCGCATGGAGATTCTGCAGATGGCGCTCCTGGAGCCGCGCTTCTGCATCCTGGACGAAACCGATTCCGGCCTCGACATCGACGCGCTCAAGATCGCCGCGGACGGCGTGAACGCGCTGCGCGACCCGAAGCGCTCCTTCCTGGTGATCACCCACTACCAGCGCCTGCTGAACTACATCGTCCCGGACACCGTGCACGTGATGGCCAATGGCCGGGTCGTGAAGTCGGGCGGCAAGGAGCTGGCGCTCGAGCTCGAGGCCAACGGCTACGCCGACTATCGCTCGCAGGCGGCGTGAGGCGGCCATGGCGCAAGTGACCCCCATGCGGACCGCTGCGGAAACGCAGCTGCTCGACCTGTTCCCCGCCGTGAAGGCGCGCCTGCCCGGCGCAGCCGAGCCGCGGCAGCAGGCCTATGACGCCTTCGCAAAGGCGGGCCTGCCGCATCGCCGCGTCGAGGCCTGGAAGTACACCGACCTGCGCGCCAGCCTGCGTGAGGCCGCTCCGCTCGCGGACGCGCCTTCGGCCGCTGTGCTGGGCGAAGTCCGGACCAAGGCGGCGCCCTTCGCCGGGCTTGGCCCGGCGCTGGCGATCGTGGACGGCATGTTCGAACCGTCCCTGTCGGACCTGCACGGCATGCCCGCCGGCGTCCAGGCCGTGGGCCTCGCCGGCGCTCTTGGAACGGGCCATGCGCTGGCGGCTCAGGTGGGCCAGGCGGCCCAGGCCGATGACGCCGTGCTGGCGCTCAACGCCGCGCTGATGACGGACGGCGTCATCCTGCGGGTGGCGGCCGGGACCCAGCTGGAAAGGCCGCTCGTCGTGCGCTTCGTCCGCACGGGTTCGCAGGCGCGCGCCGCATTCACGCGCGTGCTGCTCGTCGTCGAGGAGGGCGCGAGCCTGACCTTGGCCGAGACCCACGAAGGCCCCGCGGGCGTCGGCCATCAGGACAACACGGTTGTCGAGGTCATTACCGGCGACAAGGCGACGGTGCAGCATGTTCGCCTCAATGCGGACGGAGGCGGCGCGGTCGACCTGTCGACGTTGGGCGTGAAGCTCGGGGCTGACTGCGCCTTCACGAGCTTCGCTCTCGTCACCGCTCCGGCGCTGACCCGACACCAGATCTTCGTGACCTTCGCCGGCGAGAACTCCCGCGTGTCGCTGAACGGCGGTGCGCTGCTCAAGGGTCGCCAGCACGCGGACACCACCCTGGTGGTGAACCACGCCGTGCCGCACTGCGAGAGCCGCGAGCTCTACAAGCACGTGCTCGACGGCGAGGCCACGGGCGTGTTCCAGGGCAAGATCATCGTGGAGCCGCACGCTCAGAAAACGGATGGCCAGATGATGAGCCAGGCCGTGCTGCTGGGCGACAACGCCACCATGAACAACAAGCCTGAGCTCGAGATCTTCGCCGACGACGTGGTGTGTGCTCACGGCGCGACCTGCGGCCAGTTGGACGACGACCTGCTGTTCTACCTGCGCGCCCGCGGCTTGCCGAAGCCGGACGCCGAGGCGCTCATGCTGCAGGCCTTCGTGGGCGAGGCGCTCGAGAAGGTGGAGGACGAGAGCATCCGGGACGTGCTGGAAGGCGTCGTCGAGGCCTGGCTCCGGGCGCGCCTGTAAGGCGCGGGATCCATCGAAAAGCAGTGAGCTGTCATTGCGAGGAGCGGAGCGACGAAGCAATCCAGGATCGCTGGACAGTCCCCCTGGATTGCTTCGCTCCGCTCGCAATGACGGTGATTGATGCCGCCTGGCGGCAGATTGGTGACCACAATGACCGCAGCTCCCGCACGACCCTTCGATCTCGCGGCGATCCGGGCGGATTTCCCGATCCTCTCCAAGGAGGTCTATGGCAAGCCGCTCGTGTATCTCGACAACGCCGCCTCGGCCCAGAAGCCGCGGCAGGTGATCGAGCGCATGGTCCATGCCTACGAGCATGAATACGCGAACGTGCACCGCGGGCTGCACTTCCTCGCCAACGCCGCCACCGAAGCCTTCGAGGATGCGCGCGAGAAGGTCCGCGCCTTCCTGAACGCGGGCTCCACGGACGAGATCATCTTCACCCGCTCGGCCACGGAGGCGATCAACCTCGTCGCCGCGAGCTTCGGCCAGCTTGCGGTCGGGGAGGGGGACGAGATCGTGGTGTCCATCATGGAGCACCACTCCAACATCGTCCCCTGGCATTTCCTGCGCGAGCGCAAGGGCGCGGTGCTGAAGTTCTCGCCGGTGGACGACGACGGCAACTTCCTGCTGGAGGAGTTCGACAAGCTCCTGACAGAGCGCACCCGCATCGTGGCGATCACCCACATGTCCAACATGCTGGGCACCATCACGCCGATCCGGGAGATCATCCGCATCGCCCACGAGCGCGGCATCCCCGTGATGGTGGACGGCAGCCAGGGCGCGGTCCACCTGCCGGTGGACGTGCAGGCGCTGGACGCCGACTTCTATGTCCTGACCGGCCACAAGGTCTACGGCCCGACGGGCATCGGCGTGCTGTACGGCAAGCGCGAGTGGCTGGAGAAGCTGCCGCCCTTCAACGGCGGCGGTGAGATGATCAAGGACGTCACCGAAGACTGGGTGACTTACGGGGATCCGCCGCACCGGTTCGAGGCGGGCACGCCGCCGATCGTCCAAGCCATCGGGCTGGGCGCCGCCGTCGACTACATGACCTCCATCGGCCGCGACGCCATCCTGGCGCAGGAGAACAAGCTCCGGGACTACGCCCTGGAGCGCCTCGGGGCCATGAACTCGCTGCGGATCTTCGGGCGGGCTCGGGACCGCGGCGCCATCGTGTCGTTCGAGCTCAAGGGCGCGCACGCCCATGACGTCGCCACCGTGATCGACCGCTCCGGCGTGGCCGTGCGGGCCGGGACGCACTGCGCCCAGCCGTTGCTGGCGCGTTTCGGCGTCACGTCGACCTGCCGGGCGTCGTTCGCGTTCTATAACACGGTCGAGGAGATCGACCGTCTTGCCGAGGCCCTGCAAAAGGCCGAAGCTCTCTTCGGATGAGAAAGCCCCCGCGATGAGTGAAGCAACCGACGTCGTCGCCCCCAACAAGCCGGCCATCGACGCGCCCACGGCGCTCCCGCCGGAAGAAATCGACCGCCTGACGGACGAGATCGTGGCGGCGCTGAAGACCGTCTACGACCCGGAAATTCCGGCGGACATCTACGAACTCGGCCTCGTCTACAAGGTAGACCTGGACGACGACCGCAACGTCTCCATCGACATGACCCTGACCGCGCCGGGCTGCCCGGTGGCCGGCGAGATGCCGGGCTGGGTGGAGAACGCCGTGGCGTCCGTGCCGGGCGTGCAGTCGGTCAAGGTCAACATGGTTTTCGATCCGCCGTGGGATCAAAGCCGCATGTCCGACGAGGCTCGCGTCGCGCTGGACATGTGGTGAGCGCCCCGGCGCTTGCCCTTTCGCATGAACGCTCCGCGCGCCCGTGGGTTTAAACGGGCGCTCGTGCACGCTACATTAGGGCTTAGCATCTGATCCTGCCCGGGCCTTGAACCCGGCAGCGAGGAGAGGACCCCCGATGGGAATGCTTCCCAAGCTCAAGGTGATGAACCTGACCGACGCCGCCGCGGCTCGGGTGAAGGAGATCATCGAGAATTCCGAGACGCCGATCGTGGGCGTGCGCGTCGGCGTGCGCAATGGCGGCTGCGCCGGCATGTCTTACACCATCGAGTACGCCGACAGCATCCGGCCCGGAGACGAAGTGGTCGAGGACAAGGGCGTCACGGTGCTGGTCGACCCCAAGGCCGTGCTGTTCCTGCTCGGAACCGTCATGGACTTCCGGGTGACCAAGCTGTCGTCGCAGTTCGTTTTCGAGAACCCCAACCAGACCTCGGCGTGCGGTTGCGGCGAGTCGGTCGCGCTGACGCCAGCCAACCCTGAACAACTCGCGTCCGCGGGCGCCTGAGCCTGTCCGTGGATAGGGCGGATCTCGAGGATCTGTTCGCCCCAGCCGCCCGGGTCGAGGTTCGCCGCATGTTCGGCGGCCATGGCGTGTTCGACGGCGGACTCATGGTGGCCCTCTTGCTGAAGGGCGTCATCTACCTGAAGTGCGATCCCGAAACGGCGCCGCTGTTCGAAGCCGAGGGCCTGGAGCCCTTTCGTTATGAGGTCAAAGGCCGGATTCAGGCGATTGGCTACCGGCAACTGCCGGAAGCAGCCCATGACGACCCGGAGGTCCTGGTCCAATGGTACGGTCTGGCGCGCTCGGCGGCGCTGCGCGCCGCTGCCCGCAAGGCGAAGACCTCACGACGCGTGAAGGCCTGATCGGCGTCAGGCCACGTCCGAGAAGTCCTGCTCCACCTCGGTTTCGAGGACAGTTTTGTTGCGCCCGGCGCGCTTGGCCTGCAAGAGGCAGCGGTCGGCGCGCTCGATCAGCATCATTGCGTTGTCGCCGGCGCGGAACGCGGCGGCTCCGATCGAAACGGTGATCCGGCCCAGGGCCTCGCCCGTGGAGCGCTTGACCAACTCGCGGCTCATCACCGTCTGCCGGATACGCTCCGCCACGAGGGAACCGGACTGGAGCGAAGACTGGGGCAGGATGATTGCGAACTCCTCGCCGCCAAAGCGGGCCGCCGTGTCGGTGGGACGAACGGCGCCCTTCATCGACATGGCGACGAGACGGAGCACCTGGTCCCCGGTCAGGTGGCCCCAGGTGTCGTTGAAATCCTTGAAGTGATCGACGTCGATCATGAGTAGCGTCAGCGGCTCGCCGCTCAGCGCCGCGTGATCGATGGCCGCGATCAGCGTGTTGTCCAGGTGCTTGCGGTTGGCGATCGTGGTGAGCGGGTCCGTGAGGTTCTCCGTCCGGATCGACTCGAGCGCCTGGCGCAGGTCCTGCACCTCGCTGCGCGTTTCCTTGAGACGGGTCTCGAGCGCCCGGTTGGCGGCGGCGGTATCGCGGGTGGCGGCCACGAGGCGGGCCACGACGTCGCGAATCAGGTCGCGGTCGACGCTGACCGCGAGGTCATCGGAGATTTCCTTGAGGCTGTCGCCGTAGCGCGTCGTGGACCCGAGCGCCTCATCGATCGTGCTCATGACCGAGTCGATCTCGGCGATCACGCCGAGGCTGGCCTTCTCCGCCTGCGCGGCCATGCGGTTGGGCGACAGGAACTGGTCATAGAGCCGGTCGATCGCGCCGGCGTCCAGGCGTTCGCCCTCCGCCAACTCGGTGGCGAGCGCCTTGCTAAGCATGGGATTGCGGCCGGCGACGTGCGTGTACCACACCTCGTAGGCGCGCGGGATGGGGGAGGGGCCATGCGCCTCGATGTGCCGCATGGCTTCGCCGGCCAGCCTCGTCGCGGCTGTGTCGTCGGCAGTTCTTGCAACCATGAGGCAGGCTCCCATCCTCAACTGGACTGAGAGTTGCACAACCGGATTAAGGGAAGGCTAATCGCGCCTTCCTGGCCGTTCGTCAGGTCCGCTTGACCGAGCGGAGCAGGAAGGACGGAACGTGATCGCCCAGACCAATGACCGGGGGCTCCTCGGGCTCCGGCCGGCGCTGGGGCGCGCGGGCCTGCCGCTCGGGGCGAGGCGCCTCGCCTGCTGCGGGACGCGGGCCACGGTCGCGGCGCTCATGCGATTGCTGCCGGTCGCGAGAGCCCGCCGCGCGGGCCGGTGACGGTGACTCGGTTTCCGAACGCCGGGTTTCGGCCTGCCCGTCATGGGAACGACCCCGACCCCCATCGCGGCCGCCGCGGCGTCCGCCGGCGCGGCGACGGCGCTCGCCATCGCCTTCGCCCTGCGGCGGGAGTTCGCCTTGCCACTCAATCGAGGCGCCGATCATCTGCTCGATCGCGGCCAGGCTCTTCTTGTCGTCAGAAGTCACGACGGTGATCGCCACGCCCTTCTTGCCGGCGCGACCCGTACGGCCGATGCGGTGGACATAGTCCTCGGCGTGATGGGGCACGTCGTAGTTGAAGACGTGGCTGACGTCCGGAATATCGAGGCCGCGGGCAGCCACGTCGCTGGCCACCAGCAGTTGCGTCGAGCCGTTGCGGAAGGAGTCGAGCGCGGCCATGCGGGCGCGCTGGTCGAGGTCCCCGTGAAGCGCAGCGACGTTGAAGCCGTGACGCTGCAATGAGCGGTACACCGTCTGCACGTCCCGCTTGCGGTTGCAGAAGATGATCGCGTTCTTGAACTCGGGCTGCTGCCGGATGAGGTTGCGGAGCGCCTCGCGCTTCTCGTGAGGCTCCGCGCCGGCGCCGACCAGGCGCTGGGTGATGGTGGTCGCGGTGGACGCCTGGCGGGCGACCTCCACCTTGGCCGGATTGTGCAGGAACGTCTCGGTGAGCCGCTGGATCTCGGGCGGCATGGTGGCCGAGAAGAACAGCGTCTGCCGGGTGAAGGGCACCATGCGGCAGATGCGCTCGATGTCGGGGATGAAGCCCATGTCGAGCATGCGGTCGGCCTCGTCGATGACGAGGATCTCGATGCCCGTGAGCAGCAGCTTGCCGCGCTCGAAATGGTCGAGCAGGCGGCCGGGCGTCGCGATCAGCACGTCGACGCCGCGGGTGATCTTGGCGTCCTGGTCGCCGAAGGAAACGCCGCCGATGAGCAGGGCGACGTTCAGGCGCTGGTTGGCGCCGTACTTCGTGAAGGACTCCTCGACCTGAGCGGCGAGCTCCCGCGTCGGCTCCAGGATCAGGGTGCGAGGCATGCGGGCGCGGGCGCGGCCCTGCTCCAGCAGGGTCAGCATCGGCAGCGTGAAGGCCGCCGTCTTGCCCGTGCCGGTCTGGGCGATGCCGAGCACGTCGCGTCGGGCGAGGGCGTGGGGGATCGCCTCCGCCTGGATGGGCGTGGGCTGCGTGTACCCGGAAGCGGTGACCGCTTCGAGAACCTTTTCACTCAGGCCAAGATCAGAGAAGTTCATTCTTCAGGCCGCCTCACGGCGCGGCGATCGACGCTGTTGCGCGTTGAAGGGGTGCGGAGCCGGGAGACGCGCGTCGTCAAGGGCCGGCCGCCCCGCAAAGGATGGGCGATACATAGAGCTATTTCGAATCAAGTCAATTCGCTAAACGGTCCGACCCCGCTGAAATGACGCTGAAAACCAAGGATTGTTCCGAGTATGACCGTTCCCTTGGTCTTTGCGCCTGGCCTGAACTGCACCGCGGAGCTCTTTTCGCGCCAGGCGGAGCGCTTCGAGAGCGAGCGCAAGGTGTTGTTCGCCGACACCGTGTCGGACGCCACGGTGGCCGCCATGGCGGGGCGGCTGCTGGCCTCGGCCCCTCCTCAGTTCGCGCTGGCGGGGTTGTCCATGGGCGGCTATCTCGCGCTCGAAGTCATGAGGCTGGCGCCCCGGCGGGTGGCGGCTCTGGCGCTGCTGAACACGAACGCCCGCCCGGACACGGACGAGGGGACCCAGCGCCGCCTGCGACTGATGGCCATGGCCGAGGCGGGACGTTTCGAGGCGGTGCACAGCGCGATGTGGCCGACGCTGGTGCACCCGGAGCGGCGAGGGGACGCGGATCTTGAGAGCGTGGTGCGGCGCATGGCGATGGCGGTGGGGCCGGAAGCGTTCGCCCGTCAGCAGCGGGCCTGCATAGGCCGCATGGATTCGCGTCCATTTCTCGGCGCGATCTCGGCGCCGACCCTGGTGCTGACGAGCGAGCAGGACCTGTTGATGCCGCTCGAAACGTCCCAGGAGATGAAGGACGCCATTCCGGGAGCCGAACTGGTCATCGTGCCGGAGGCGGGGCATCTCTCGAGCCTGGAGCAACCCGAGTTGGTCAGCGAGGCTTTGGCGGCTTGGCTGGGCCGGTCAGGCGCCTGAGCGCCTTCAGTTCTTCCGCGCGCCGGTGCAGGGATCGAGCACGACGGGCGTCGCAATGCGGCTCACTGAGCCGGTGCTCATCGGATCCAGCACGGATTTGAGGCTCGCGATCGACTGCTTGACCGTTCGGCCCTGCGCGAACTGGGCCGCAGGCGGCGCGACATTGGCTGCGAGATACTGCACGGCGCTGACCGAGCCGACCGTGAGCACAACGCCGAACAAGGTCAGGGCGGCGAAAAGGCGGCCGCCGCCGGCCCCGAGCATCGATCCCATGGGTTTTCCTCCAGCTTGAGCGCCGCTGGAGGATCTCCCAGCATGGTTAAAAATGCGTTGAAAGGTCGCCGTCAGGTCGCCGGCAGCATGCGCCGCAGGACATTGTCTCGGCGGACGAAGTGGTGCCAGAGCGCGGCGACGGCGTGCAGGGCGGCCAGCCCAACCAGCGCGTAGGCGGCGAGCTCATGCGCCTCCTTCATGGGCCGCGCCACGGCGCGGTTGGCCTCGAAGGGCGAAGAGACCTGGAAGAGGTAGAAGTCGATCCCCCGGCCGCGGAAGAAGATCACGGCCACGCCGATGAGCGGGACGACCAGCATGAGCGCCCAGAGGCCGATGTGGCCCAGGCGGGAGGTCGCGTCCACGAAGCGGCCGAGGGTGGGATCGGCGGGCGGCGGCTTGTGGTTCCAACGCCAGCCGAGCCGAGCCAGATAGAACGCGGTGATGAGGATCCCCAGCACCATGTGCAGGTTCACGTAGGTCCGCTCGAAGCTCTTGGGCAGCGTGTCGACCGTGAGCCCCATGATGAACACGACCACGATCAGGCTGGCCATGGTCCAATGAAAGAAGCGCGAAACCGCGTCGTAATGATCGATGGGGCCCGTCCGGGTCTCCATATTCGCCTCCGTCAGGAACGCCGGCCTCCCGCCTGTGTGCGGGAGGTCCTTGGCTAACGCACAAGGCTTGTATGCGCTGCAGCATGACCGCAGCCTTACGGGGGAATGAATTGTCCCAGCCTCGCGTCGCGGATGAGACGCGGGGCGGGGCCGGATGTTCCCCGGCCTCGGCCCTGGGGCCTAGTCGAAGTCCACCAGTTCGGTGGCGAACGCTGCGCGCTCCTGGATGAAGGCGAATCGAGCCTCGGGCTTGTTGCCCATGAGTCGCTCGACCGTATCCGACGTCACGGGCCTGTCCTCGCCGACGACGCGCACCTGCAGGAGCGTGCGCTTGGACGGATCCATGGTGGTTTCCTTCAACTGGCCCGGCATCATCTCGCCCAGGCCTTTGAAGCGGCCGATCTCGACATTCGCCTTGCCCTTGAAGGCGGTGCGCATCAGCTCGGCCTTGTGGGCGTCGTCGCGGGCGTAGACGGTCCTGCCGCCGTGGCTGAGGCGGTAGAGGGGCGGCACCGCGAGGTAGAGGTGGCCGTTGTCGACCAGCTTGGGCGTCTGCCGGTAGAAGAAGGTGATCAGCAGCGAGGCGATATGGGCGCCGTCCACGTCGGCGTCCGTCATGATGATGACCTTCTCGTAGCGAAGGTCGTCCTCCTTGAAGTGGGACCCCGAGCCGCAGCCGAGCGCCTGGACGAGGTCCGAGAGCTGCTGGTTCTGGGCGAGCTTGTCGCGGCCGGCCGAGGCCACGTTCAGGATCTTGCCGCGCAGGGGCAGGACGGCCTGGGTCTTGCGGTCGCGGGCCTGCTTGGCGGAGCCGCCGGCCGAGTCGCCTTCCACGATGAAGAGCTCCGAGCCGGCCGCGCCGGCCGCGGTGCAGTCCGCGAGCTTGCCGGGCAGCCGGAGCTTGCGCACCGGCGTCTTGCGCAGGATCTCCTTCTCGGCCCGGCGACGGATGCGCTCCTCGGCCCGCTCCACGCTCCAGTCGAGCAACTTGGTGGCCTGGCTGGGGGAAGCGGCGAGCCAATGGTCGAAGGCGTCACGCACCGCGTTCTCGACGATGCGGGAGGCCTCCAGCGTCGCCAGCTTGTCCTTGGTCTGGCCCTGGAACTCCGGCTCGCGAATGAACACGGACAGCATGGCCGCGCAGGACGCCATGACGTCGTCCGTGGTCAGCGTCGCGGCGCGCTTGGTCTGGCCGACGCGGTCGGCGTGGTCCTTCAGGGCGCGCAGCAGGGCGATGCGCAGGCCGGACTCGTGGGTGCCGCCCTCGGGCGTCGGGATGGTGTTGCAATAGGAGTTGACGAAGCCGTCCTCGCCCGGGCCAAGCCAGCTCACGGCCCATTCGAGCGATCCGTGGCCGCCGGGCTTCTCCACCTTGCCGGCGAAGATCTGCTCGGTGACGGTCTCCTTGCCCTCGATCTCGCGCGCCAGATAGTCCTTGAGGCCGGCGGGGAAGCGGAAAACCGCCTCCGGCGGGACATTGTCGACGCCTTCCAGCAAGGCCGGGGCGCAGGCCCAGCGGATCTCGACGCCGCCGAACAGGTAGGCCTTGGAGCGGGCCATCTTGAAGATGCGGCGTGGCGAGAACCGGGCCTCGGCGCCAAAAATCTCCGCATCCGGGTGGAAGCTGACCTTCGTGCCGCGGCGGTTGCGGACCTCGCCGATCTTCTCGACAGGACCCAGCGCGTGGCCGCGCGAGAAGCTCTGGCGGAAGAGCTGCTGGTTGCGGGCGACCTCGACGTCGAGGCGGTCCGACAATGCGTTCACCACCGAGATGCCGACGCCGTGGAGGCCGCCAGAAGTCTCGTAGACCTTGGAGTCGAACTTTCCGCCGGCGTGCAGCGTGGTCATGATGACCTCGAGCGCGGACTTGCCGGGGAACTTCGGATGCGGGTCGACCGGAATGCCGCGGCCGTTGTCGGTCACCGTCAGCGTGCCGTCTTCGGCCAGGGACACCTCGATGAAGGTGGCGTGGCCGGCGACGGCCTCGTCCATGGAGTTGTCGATCACCTCGGCGAAGAGGTGATGCAAAGCTTTCTCGTCCGTGCCGCCGATATACATGCCGGGGCGCCGCCGGACGGGCTCCAGGCCCTCAAGCACTTCGATCGAGGCGGCGGTGTAGCCGGCCTCCCCGGGGGTGCCGCCGCCGGGCACGGCCGCCAGGTCCGGCTTGCGGGCGGACTTCGCCTCAGGCTTCGCCTCGCCGTCGGGGAGCTTGCGCGCCGCGCCGCCGCCGAAAAGATCGCCTGTGTTCGCCATGCCGGATCGCAACCTCAAACTGATTCGCCGCGCTCTTAGTATGCCACGCCAACGGGCGCCAGCGGAACGGACCGGAAACGTCCATCCACTGTCATGAGCGCCGCCTTGAGCGCCGTCATACTGGCGTTAACCAGCCCCCGCTAGGCTTCGCCTCATGAGCAAGCCTGCGCGTTTCCGTTCCGTATCCCTCGACCATGTCGCCGCCGTGGCGGGGGGCGCTTTCGCCTTCGATGAGGCCGCGGCCGGCTTCGAGCCGCGTCGCCGGCCCACGCATGAGCGTCGCATCGCCCTCGGCGCGCTCGGCTCCGTGGCCCTTCTGGCGGGCTGGCTTTTCCGGCGCCTGGCCGCCTGAGGCGCGGCAACTCCCCCGTCCTTGCGAGAAGCGCAGCGACGAAGCAATCCAGGGGCAATGCGCGCCCGCTTTTCCGTTGTGGTCGGGATGGGGCCCAATCCCCTGGATTGCTTCGTCGCCCTGCGGGCTCCTCGCAAGGACGTTTGAGGCCTTCAGGCACGCATTGTTGTTCTCCGGCTTGCGCACGGAGGTGAGGCGGAGGGGACGTGCATTGCGGTCGCAAGCCCCTAAAAGAACGGGGCGCCGCAAGGGCGCCCCGTCGTTGGCTCGGGAGAACGGTCGCCCGTTCGCCCGGCCCAAAAGCTCCTGAAAGCCGGCAGGCTCAGTAGGAGTAGTACATCGAGAACTCGACCGGGTGCGGGGTCATCTCGAACTTCATGACGTCCTGCATCTTCAGCTCGATGTAGCTGTCGATGAAGTCGTCGTTGAAGACGCCGCCGGCCTTGAGGAAGCTGCGGTCCTTGTCCAGGTTGGCGAGGGCCTCGCGCAGCGAGCCGCAGACGGTCGGGATCTTCTTCAGCTCGCGCGGGGGCAGGTCGTAGAGATCCTTGTCCATCGCGGCGCCCGGGTCGATCTTGTTCTGGATGCCGTCCAGGCCGGCCATCGTCAGGGCCGCGAAAGCGAGATAGGGGTTCGCCATCGGGTCGGGGAAGCGCACCTCGACGCGCTTCGCCTTGGGCGAAGACGTGTAGGGGATGCGGCAGGATGCCGAGCGGTTGCGGGCCGAGTAGGCCAGCAGAACCGGAGCCTCATAGCCCGGGACCAGGCGCTTGTAGGAGTTGGTCGACGGGTTGGTGAAGGCGTTCAGCGCCTTGGCGTGCTTGATGACGCCGCCGATGAAGTACAGGCACTCCTGCGACAGGTCGGCGTACTTGTTGCCGGCGAACATCGGCTTGCCGCCCTTCCAGATGGAAAGGTGCACGTGCATGCCCGAGCCGTTGTCGCCGAAGATCGGCTTCGGCATGAAAGTGGCCGTCTTGCCGTAGCTCTGGGCCACGTTGTGGATGCAGTACTTGTAGACCTGCATCTGGTCGGCCATCAGCGTCAGCGTGTCGAACTTCATGCCGAGCTCGTGCTGGGCCGAAGCGACTTCGTGGTGGTGCTTCTCGACCTTGACGCCCATGGCCGCCATGGCCGCCAGCATCTCGCCGCGCATGTCCTGGGCGCTGTCCTGCGGGGGAACCGGGAAGTAGCCGCCCTTGGTGGCGATGCGGTGGCCGAGGTTGCCGCCCTCGTACTCCGTGTCGGCGTTGGTCGGCAGCTCGATGGAGTCGAGCTTGAAGCTCGTGTTGTAGGGCTCGGACGAGAAACGCACGTCGTCGAACACGAAGAACTCGGCCTCGGGGCCGACAAACACGGTGTCGCCGATGCCGGTCGACTGCAGATAGGCCTCGGCCTTCTTGGCGATGCCGCGCGGGTCACGCGGATAGGGCTCGCCGGTGGTGGGCTCCAGCACGTCGCAGACGATCGACATGGTCGAGGCCGCGAAGAAGGGGTCCATCTGGGCGGTGGCCGGGTCCGGCATCAGCGTCATGTCGGACTCGTTGATCGCCTTCCAGCCGGCGATCGAGGAGCCGTCGAACATCGTGCCCTCGGCGAAGATGTCCTCGTCCACCATCGAAACGTCGAAGGTGACGTGCTGCCACTTGCCGCGCGGGTCGGTGAACCGGAAGTCGACGTACTTGACGTCGTTGTCCTTGATCGCCTTCAGGACATCCTTGGCGGTCTTCATCAGTCAATTCCTCTTCAGAATGCGAGACGGATCGTCTTGCGAAGCGGGGTCGGCAGGTGAGGGGCGGCGGGGTGTCGAAAGGCGGTCAGATCGCGTCCAGGCCGGTCTCGCCGGTCCGGATGCGGATCGCCCCCTCGACCGGGGAAACAAAAATCTTGCCATCGCCGATGCGGCCGGTCTGGGCGGCCTTGCGGATCGCCTCGACGGCGCTGTCCACCATGTCGTCGGGCAGCACGATCTCGATCTTCACCTTGGGAAGGAAGTCGACCACGTACTCGGCCCCGCGGTAGAGCTCCGTGTGCCCCTTCTGCCGGCCGAAGCCCTTCGCTTCCGTGACCGTGATGCCCTGGAGGCCGACCTCCTGGAGCGCTTCTTTCACGTCGTCGAGCTTGAACGGCTTGATGATCGCTTCGATCTTTTTCATCGGTGACCCGGATCCTCGGTGACAGGGGACGCGGCCCTTCGGGATGCAATGCGGCTCTTAGCAGAAACCATGCCGGACACGCCACCGGGAACTTGGCAGGGCTGGCCTTTCAGGCCCACTCTGCTGATGGTTGGGCAGGCAAGCCGGGCCGTTTTCGGGCGCCTGGCGCCCAGCTTGGCGACACTATGCCTGCCGCGAAGGCAATTGCACATGTTTTGTGCGGCGATCGACGGAGCAGCGCAATGGACGAGGTCCTGACCACGCGCGAGATGGCCGAGGCGGACCGGCTCGCCATGGCGGGCGGCGCGAGCGGGCCCGCGCTGATGGACCGGGCCGGCGCGGCCGTGGCCGACGCCGTGTGCCGCAGGCGTCCGGCCGGAGCGCGGGCGATGGTCGTATGCGGGCCCGGCAACAACGGCGGCGACGGCTTCGTCGCGGCGCGCGTGCTGGCGGCCCGGGGCTACCGTGTCGAACTGTTCCTGCTCGGCTCACGGGACGCCCTGAAGGGCGACGCCGCGCAGGCCGCGGCGCGATGGAGCGGGGCCGCGCGACCGCTCACGGAGGCGCAGCCCGCTGCGGCCGACGTGGTCGTCGACGCGCTGTTCGGGGCCGGGCTGGCGCGCGACCTCGACGGGGAGGCGCTCGCCGCGGTGGAGCGCATCAATGCCTCGGGAACGCCGGTCGTGGCGGTGGACGTGCCGTCCGGCCTGGACGGCGACACGGGCCGCGTCCGCGGCGCGGCGGTGCGCGCCAGCGAAACGGTGACGTTTTTCCGGCTCAAGCCGGGGCACCTCCTGTATCCCGGGCGACGCCTTTGCGGGCCGGTGCGCGTGGCGGACATCGGCATTCCCGAGAGCGTCCTCGAAGCGATCAGGCCGCAGACGCGTCGCAACGGCCCATCCGTGTTCGGAGACGCCTTCCGGGCGCCGGACGAGGAGGGTCACAAATACGGCCGCGGCCACGCCCTGGTTGTGTCAGGCGGCGTAGAGGCGACGGGGGCGCCGCGGCTCGCCGCGCGATGCGCGCTGCGTATCGGAGCTGGACTGGTGACGGTGGCGTCGCCATCGGACGCGCTGGCGGTCCATGCGGCCGCGCTCACGGCCGTGATGGTGCGGCGGGCGGACACGCCGGCGGATCTCGCGGCTTTGCTGGCCGACCGCCGGCGCAACGCCGTGGCGCTGGGGCCGGCGCTCGGCGTCGGGGCCGAGACGCGGGAGCGCGTGGCGACGGCGCTCCGCTCGGGCGCGCATGTCGTGCTGGACGCGGACGCGTTGACGAGCTTCGAGGGCGAGGCCGACGCCTTGGCCGGGCTCGTCGGCGAACGCCCGGAGCGCGGCGTGGTGGTCACGCCGCACACGGGCGAGTTCGCCCGGTTGTGTCGGGGCCGGGCGGACATCGGGGAGGCGGAGTCGAAGCTCGCCGCCGCGCGCGCGGCCGCCGCGGCGCTGGGGGTCGTGGTGGTGCTGAAGGGGCCCGACACCGTGGTCGCCGCGCCGGACGGGCGGGCGGCGATCAACGCCAACGGGACGCCCTGGCTTGGCACGGCCGGGTCCGGCGACAGCCTGACCGGCATGACGGCGGGGCTGCTGGCCCAGTCCGTCCCGGCCTACGAGGCCGCCTGCGCGGCGGTGTGGCTACACGCCGAGGCCGGCGCGCGGATCGGGCCGGGGCTGATCGCTGAGGACCTCTCCGAGGCGTTGCCCGCCGTGCTGCGGGAATATTTCGCCGGCCAGGGCGCCTGAGGGCGCCTCAGGCGCTCAGGTCCAGCCGGAACTTGGCGAAGCCGCCGGGGGCGTCGCCGGCGGGCGCAGCCTTGAGCCCCTTGGGCAGGGCCTTCGCCGCATGCGGCGAAGTCACGAAGGTGACGTTCACGGGCGCGGCGACCGGGGCGAAGCGCCAGTTGTTGTCGGGGACAGGGTCGATCACCTTCTGCTCGACGACGTAGCGGACGATGACGTCCCGGTTGGTGTCCGGAGCTTCGATGACGACCGTCGAGCCGTCGGCGCCCGGGAAATTGCCGCCGCCGCCCGCGCGGTAGTTGTTGGTGGCGACCAGGAACGCCTGCTTCTCGTCGACCGGCAGGCCGTTGAAGCGCAGGTCCACGATCCTGCGGGCGTCCGGCGCGACGAGCTTGCCGTTGCCGTCGTAGCGGGACGGCTGGGTGACGTCGATTGCGTAGGTCACGCCGTCGATGACGTCGAAATTGTAGGTGGGGAAGCCCTCGTCGATGAGCGGCTGCTCGTCCGTGCGCGCGGGATCGATGCGGCGGAAGATCCCGGCCGAACGCTCCAGCCACTCGCGCACCTGGGCGCCGGTGACTTTTACGGCGCGCACGGTGTTGGGGTAGAGATAGATGTCGGCCACGTCCTTGATGGCGATCGGGCCGGCCTTCACGTCCGTGTAGTAGTCGGGCCCGCCGCGACCGCCGCACTTGAAGGGCGCAGCGGCGGAGAGGACCGGCAGGTCATTCAGGCCCGGCATCGTCGCCGCGATGGGCCGGATGTACCAGAGTTGCGCCTGGGACACGACCTGGACGGAGGGGTCGTCCGCCACCAGGGCGAAATACGAGTTGATCGGGTTCCTGGCCTCGCCGACCGGCTCGCGCACATAGGCGAGGGTGGCGTCGTGGTCGGCCTTCACAGTCGCCGCGACGGCGGCCTCCGCCTCCACGCGAGGAACGACCTGGCGGTCCTTGCGCTCGTAGATCGGGCGGGCCTCGACGGCGAAGCCGGCGACCTTCCAGCCATCCGGGCCTTTCTGCAGGTCGAGGTCGACCACGCCGAGGTGGCTGCCCCAGAAGCCGGCCATGACCGCAGGCACGCCGTTGAGCGTGCCCTTGTCGGAGTCCACGCCCGGGATGCCGGCGAAGTCCTTGCCGGGAAAGACCTTGTGCTGGTGGCCGGTGAAGATGACGTCGATGCCCGGCACGCGGGAGAGGTGCAGGGCCGCGTTCTCCTCGCCGCCCTTGCGCTCGCCGCCCTCGATGCCCGAATGGCAGAGCGCGACGATGAGGTCGCACTGCTTGTCCAGCTCGGGAATGTACTTTCGGGCGGCGTCTACGATGTCGGTGGTCTGGACCTTGCCGGCGAGATGGCCCTGGTCCCACTGCATGATCTGCGGCGGCACGAAGCCGATCACGCCGATGCGCAGGCGCTGCTTGTTTCCAGCCTCGTCCACCACGTCCCTGTCGAGCACGAGGGTGGGCTTCACCAGCGGCGAGCCGTCGATCTTGTGGAGGTTGGCGCAGACAACCGGGAAGCCCGCGCCGGCCAGGGAAAAGCCGAGGAAGCTCAGGCCGTAGTTGAACTCGTGGTTGCCCAGCGTGCCGCAGCTGTAGTCCAGCGCGTTCATGGCGGCCATCATAGGATGGACCTCGCCGGCCTTCAGGCCCTTGCGGTAGGCCATGTAGTCGCCCATGGGGCTGCCCTGGATGAGGTCGCCATTGTCGAACAGCACAGCGTTGGGCGCCTCCGCGCGGGCGGTCTTGATCAGGGCGGCCGTCTTGGCGAGGCCGACCGTGTCGTCCGGCTTGTCCCGGTAGTAGTCGTACGGCATCACGTTGACGTGGAGGTCGGTGGTCCCGAGCAGGCGCAGCTTCACCCGGGCCGGCTGGGCCATGGCGGGGCTCCCATCCAGGGCGGCGACCGCCGCGGCCGCTCCCGCGCCCGCCAGCACCGCGCGGCGCGACACGTGCGGGACAGCGTTGGCGGGCTCTCGTGACATTCCGGACTCCGAAGGCGTGTTGCGTAACGCTGAGGGCGCTTCGGCGCAGCCTATGCCGGGAGGTCGTGGCGATGAAGTGACGAGATGGGGGCAGGAACAGCGCGTTCCGAGTTGGCCAGGGCCGATTGGCCTTTCCGGGCGTTTCGGTGTAGGAACGCGCGATCCCAAACCGAGCCGAGACCCGTGACCACGCCACCCGACGCGCGCCGCTGGCGCTTTTCCGTCGCCCCCATGATGGACTGGACTGACCGCCATTGCCGCGCGTTCCACCGCGGCATGAGCCGGCGGGCGCTGCTGTACACGGAGATGGTCACCACCGGCGCCGTGATCCACGGAGATCGTCGGCGCATCCTGGGCTTCGACCCTGTCGAGCAGCCTGTCGCCGTGCAACTCGGCGGCTCCGACCCGCGCGATCTTGCCGAGGCGGCCCGCATCGCGGAGGCGGAGGGATTTTGCGAGGTGAACCTCAACGTCGGCTGTCCGTCCGACCGGGTGCAGGAGGGCCGCTTCGGCGCCTGCCTCATGCGCGAGCCCGAGCTTGTGGGCGCGGCGGTGTCAGCCATGAAGGCCGCCGTGCGCGTGCCCGTCACGGTGAAGTGCCGCATCGGCGTGGACGACCAGGACCCGGAGGAGGCGCTCGACCGCATGGCGGACGCGGTGGCCGCCGCCGGGGTGGACGCCTTGATCGTGCACGCCCGCAAGGCGTGGCTCCAGGGGCTCTCTCCCAAGGAGAACCGGGACATCCCGCCGCTCGACTACGGCCGCGTTTATCGGCTGAAGCAGCGGCTTCCAGCCCTGCCCATTGCGGTCAACGGCGGCATCGCCAGCCTGGACGCCTGCCACGAGCACCTCCGGCACGTGGACGGCGTGATGCTGGGCCGGGCCGCGTACCATGATCCCGAGCTGCTGCTGCGCGTCGATCCGGAGCTTTTCGGCGAGGCCGCGCCGCTGGCGGACGGCTTTGAGGCCGTTCAGGCCTTTGAGCCGCACATCGCACGGCAGCTCGAGGCGGGCGTGCGGCTGTCGTCCATGACGCGGCACATCCTAGGGCTCTTCCAGGGCCGGCCGGGCGCGCGCGCGTTCCGGCGCCACCTCGCCACGGAGGCGGTGAAACCGGGCGCGGGGTTGGAGACGCTGCGGGCCGCCGTCGCTCAGGTAAGGCGGGAACAAGCGGCGGCGGCCTGATCAGAGCGGCCGCGGCTCCTCGGCCAGGCTTCGGCGCAACGCCTTCAGGCGGCGCCCGAGCTGGCGCGTGATGCGCCGGCGTTCAGCCTCCGACAGGGTCGGCCAGCGGCCGATCTCGGCCATGCTGCGGCCGCAGCCTTCGCACAGGCCCGAGGCCGGCTCGATCACGCACAGGTTGACGCAAGGCGAAGGGGCGGACATGGCCGTGCCTCCGATCGCGCGGACTGCTCAACCGCCCGTGTGGGCGAGCAGGGCCAGCAGCGCCGCGATCTCCGCCACAATGCCGGCGGCGCCTGCGACGTCGCCGGTCTGGCCGCCGAGCATCGCCTGGGAAAGCCGGGTGACCGGCCAGGCCGACAAGGTTGCGGCGACCAGGGCGCCGAGGGCCTTGGGCAGGCCGAATCCGGGCGCGAGCAGCAGCACGCACAGGACCGTGGTGACCGCGAAGGCGGTCGCCATGGCGGCGTCGCCCGGACGGCCCACGGAGGCGGACTTGCCGCCGGGTCGGGCCGATGGAAGCGCCCAGAGCGGGATCAGGCCGGCCACCCGGGCCACCGCCGAGGCGGCGACGAGGGCCAGCGCCGCCCGGCCGTAGCCCACGTGCGTCACCAGGCTCGCCAGGGCTGCGAAGCGGAGCAGCAGGGCCAGCACGAGCGCCGTCGCGCCATAGGAACCCAGGCGGCTGTCCGCCATGATCTCCAGCCGCCGCTCGCGGGTCGCGCCGCCACCGAAGCCGTCGGCCGTGTCGGCGAGGCCGTCCTCGTGGAAGCCGCCGGTCACGGCGACCAGGGCGACGAGCGCCAGTCCGGCGCTGGCCATGGACGGCAGACCGAAGGCCCCGGCGATCGTCAGGCTGGCGCCGGCGACCGCGCCCACCGCGGCGCCGGCGAGCGGCAGGACGCGGGGCAGGCGGGTGAAGTCCGGAGCGGCGTGCGGATCCGCCTCCCAAGGCAGCCGCGGGGTCGGCAACCGGGTGTAGAACCGCAGCGCCTGCGCGAGGTCGGTCAGCCAATCGCGCCAGGCGGGCGGGGGAGGGGCGTCGGCAGGGGCGATGGACATGTCTCTGGTCGGCTATCCGCAAAAGTCTTCAGCGGGTATAGCAGGCCTCCCGTCCCGAATCCCAGCCGACAGGCGACGGCCCGCAGGAGCAGAGGCGATGAACGCCACCGGACTTCCCTTCGACGACATCCGCAACCTGGTGGCGTCCATGCCCGGCCCGGACCTCGGCGCGGAGCGGAAAGTCCGGGAGCGCGATGCCCAGCTCACCAAGCCGCCGGGCAGCCTGGGGCGGCTGGAGGAGCTCGCCCTCTGGCTCGCGACGTGGCAGGGCAAGCCGAAGCCGGAAGTGAACCGCCCCACCGTCTGCGTGTTCGCCGGCAACCATGGCGTGGTCGCCCAGGGGGTGTCGCCCTATCCGCAGAGCGTGACGCGGCAGATGCTGGAGAACTTCTCCGCGGGCGGCGCGGCGATCAACCAGATCTGCGCCTCGTTCGACCTCGGCTTCAAGGTCTTCGACCTGGCGCTCGATATCCCCACTGCGGACATCACTCAGGAAGCGGCGCTGGACGAGAAGGCCTGCGTCGCCACCATGGCCTTCGGCATGGAGGCGATCTCGGGCGGCATCGACCTGCTCGGCCTCGGCGAGATGGGGATCGGCAACACCACGGTGGCCGCGGCCATCTACGCCGGCCTCTACGGCGGCGATTCATCCCGCTTCGTTGGCCGCGGCACGGGCGTGGACGACGAGGGCCTGAAGCGCAAGGCTGGCGCGGTGGAGCGGGCGCTGATGACCCACGCGGGTCATCTCTCGGACCCGCTCGAACTGCTGCGGCGCCTCGGCGGTCGCGAGATCGCCGCCATGGCCGGCGCCATCCTGGCGGCGCGGCTCAACCGCATCCCGGTGGTGCTCGACGGCTATGTGGTGACGGCGGCGGCGGCCGTGCTGCACGCCATGGACCCGTCCGCCCTGGACCACTGCGTGGCCGGGCATGTCTCCGCAGAAGGGGCCCACCGCGAGGTGCTGGAGCGCCTGGGCTTGAAGCCGCTGCTCGACCTCGGCATGCGGCTGGGCGAGGGCTCCGGCGCGGCGCTGGCGATGGGCATCGTGAAGGCCGCGGCGGCCTGCCACAACGGCATGGCCACCTTCAGCCAGGCCGGCGTCGACGACCGCGCGGACGGCTGAGAGGCTACTTCCCGCCCCCCGTTCCGTGTTTGCGGGGAGCGAGCGACGACGCAATCCAGGGCAGCGAGGCCCCGTTCCCAACCAGTGCGCCCGGCTCCCTGGGTCGCTTCGCTACGCTTGCGATGAGGGAAACAGGCCCGTCACGCCGCGGCGCGGCGGGAGCTGGCGGCGTGCGTCTCGGCGCGCTCGGGCTCTTGCAGCGGCGCCAGGGTGTCCATGACGCGGGAGGGCGGGAAGGTGATGATCACCTCGGTGCCTTCGCGCAGCTTGGAGTTGAGGATCAACTGGCCGCCATGCATGTCCATGAGGCCCTTCACGATCGGCAGGCCCAGGCCCGTGCCCTGCTCGGCCGTCTTGATGGCGAGCGAGCCGCGGCCGAAGGACTGGAGTACGATGGGGATCTCCTCCTCGGGGATGCCCGGGCCGGTGTCCTTGACGCTGAGATACTGGCCGCCCGATGAGGTCCAGCCCACCTTGATGGTGACGTCGCCGCCCGAGGGCGTGAACTTGATGGCGTTGGACAGGAGATTGAGCGCCACCTGGCGGATCGCGCGCTCGTCGGCCCAGAGCTTGGGCAACCGCGGCTCGATCATCTCCCGGATGCTGATGGAGCGGTTCTTGGCCCGCATCTGCAGCATGTGGCGGCAATCCTCCACCACATGGGCGAGACTGACGGCCTCTTCCTTCAGCTCGTAGCGGCCGGCCTCGATGCGCGAAAGGTCGAGGATCTCGTTGATGATGTCGAGCAGCAGCTTGCCGCTGTTGTAGATGTCGTTGGAGTACTCGCGATAGGCGGGCACCTGGTGTTGGCCGAAGAGTTCGCCCTTCATCACCTCCGAGAAGCCCATGATCGCGTTGAGCGGGGTGCGCAGCTCGTGACTCATGGTGGCCAGGAAGTGGGACTTGGCGATGTTGGCCTCTTCGGCGCGCCGGCGGGCCTCGTCCGAGTTCGCCTTGGCCTGCTCGAGCTCGGCGATCAGGGCGTCCTTCTCGGCCCGGAACTCGAGGGTTGCGACCGTCGAGGAGTAGAGGCGGTTCGAGAGGATGACGAAATAGAGCTGTCCGCCCATGGCGACCGCGGCCATGGTGATCCACTCGATGGAGTTGTTGCGGGCGAGGCTCGCCAGGATCGCCACGGTCAGGGGGCCGATGCCGGCGAAGACGGCGCTCGGCAGGTTGGCGGCCAGCATCGCGATCACGGCCGTGATCAGCAGGCTCAGGAACAGCAGGAACGTCTGTGCCGAGCTCGAGTCGGTGCGATAGAGGCCCACGAGCAGCACCGCCCAGGCGCCGCCCTGGATCAGGTCGGCCACGGTGAAGCGCAGCCGCCAGGCCGGGGCCAGCGCCTCCTCGGGCGCAGCCTTCCGGAAGCGGGTCACCATCAGGAAGCCGACGCTGAGCGCGGTGGTGATGAGGGCGAGCCAGAGGACGATCAGCGGCGGGCTGATCCAGATGCTGCTCGCGGCGCCCACCACGGCGGCCAGCAGCACCATGACGGTGGCGGCGTTTCGCCGCGTCTCGGCGAACTGGCGCAGGAGCTCGTAGTCGAAGGCGCGCTCCAGCCCGGTGGTGGAGGTCAGCTTTTCGCGCGTGGCCTGCAGCTCACGGTTCGCGCGCCGGCGGCGGGCGATCTCGTTCGGGTCCGCGCCTCGGCCGCGCTGGATGATCTCTGGCGTCAGTTGAGACATGGACGGCTACGCAACACCCCGATCACACTCTGCATCCTGGCTTGAAACAGTTAATTTGCGGCTCACAGGGAAGCTGCGATTCGATCCAATGACCTTCACCGACGCGGGACTCCGGCGCTTCTGGGCGCGGGCGCCCTCCCTCTTGGCTCTCGCGATCGCCGCCGCGCTCCTGGCCGGCGGCAAGGAGGCCGTGAAGGCCTGGCGGACGGAGCGCCTTGCGGGCGGCTTCGAGGTGGTGGACGGCGACAGCCTGCGCCTGCGCGGAGACGACATCCGCCTCCTGGGGATCGACGCGCCGGAGCTGCACCAGACCTGCTGGCGCGGAGAGATCGAGGGGGCCTGCGGTCGCCAGGCCAAGGCGGCGCTCGCCGCTCTCGTCGCCAAGGGCAACGTGAGCTGCCGATCCAGCGGCCGCGACCGCTACGACCGGCGCCTCGCCGTGTGCACGGCCGGGGACATGGAGATCAACCGGGCCATGGTGCTGGCCGGAAACGCCGTTGCGTACGGCGCCTACGAGAGCGAGGAGGAGACGGCCCGCAGCGCCAAGCGCGGCGTCTGGGCCACCCGCTTCGAGCGGCCCGCCGACTGGCGGGCCCGCCATCCGCGGCCCTTTTCCCACTGAGGGCAGGGCGCCGACGCAGGCATGGCGCCGGCCGGCGAGGTGGCGTATTGACCGGCTTTCGACCGCCATGGTCGAGTGTGGCCCCGCCGCCGGAACGATCGCCCATGAAGCTCTACGACAGCCCCTTTGCGCCGAACCCGCGCCGCGTGCGCATCTTCCTGGCCGAAAAAGGCCTGCAGATCCCGACCGAGACCGTCGAGCTCGGCAAGATGCAGCACAGGACGGACGAGTTCCGCGCGCTCAACCCGCGGGAGCAGACGCCGGTGCTGGTGCTGGACGACGGCTCGGCGCTGAGCGAGTCCGTGGCCATTTGCCGATTCATCGAGGAACTTCACCCGGAGCCGTCCCTGTTCGGGGCCTCGCCGCGGGAGCGGGCTTTCACCGAGATGTGGAACCGGCGGATGGAGCTGGGGCTGCTGATGACCGTGCAGGCGGTGTTCCGGCACCTGCATCCGGCCATGGCGCAACTGGAGGACCAGTGCGCCGCCTGGGGTGAGGCGAACAAGCCCCGCCTGCTCAAGGAATTGGCCGGCCTGGACGCGGAGCTCACGAACCGGCCCTATGTCGCGGGCGACCAGTTCACCATCGCCGACATCACGGCGCTCTGCGCGGTGGACTTCATGCGCCCGACCCGGATCCCCCTCCCGGAGGAGCTCGTTCACCTCAAGCGCTGGAAGGACGAGGTCTCGGCCCGGCCCTCCGCGTCGGCCTGAGGCCGGCGCGCGACGTGGACAGCGAGCTGGACCAGCTTCTGAGCGCCATACGGGCTTGCCGCATCTGCCTGGAAGCTCCGCACCGGGGGCCGTTGCCGCATGAGCCGCGGCCCGTGGTGCAGGCATCCGGCACGGCGCGGCTGCTGATCGTGGGGCAGGCGCCCGGGACCAAGGTCCACGCCTCCGGCCGGCCGTTCACGGATGCGTCGGGTGACCGCCTGCGGGAATGGCTGGGGTTGGGCCCGGACGTGTTCTACGATCCCGCTCGGGTCGCCATTGTGCCCATGGGCTTCTGCTTCCCGGGGCAGGACGCGAAGGGCAGTGATCTGCCGCCTCGGCGGGAATGCGCGGAAAGGTGGCGGGCGCCGCTGCTGGCCGCCCTGCCAGAGCCGCGGCTCACAGTCGCTCTCGGGCTCTACGCGCTGAAGTGGCACCTGGCCCAGCTTGGTCGAGCCGACCTGCTCGGCCGCACGCTGGACGCCACGGTGGCTGACTGGCGGCGCATCCAAGGGGAAACGGGGATCATGCCCCTGCCGCATCCGTCCTGGCGAAACACGGGCTGGCTGAAGCGCAACCCGTGGTTCACCGAAGACCTCCTGCCCGTGCTGCGGAGCGAAGTCGCCCGGGCGCTGGAGCCCTGATCTGAAACGGGGGTGGTCTGGCCCCGGGGAAGGTTTACTTCTCCAGCCGGGCCACCAGGCTGGAGGTGTCCCAGCGTCCGCCGCCCATCTTCTGGACTTCGGAATAGAACTGGTCCACCAGCGCGGTGACGGGCAGGTGCGCGCCGTTGCGGCGGGCCTCGGACAGGCAGATCGACAGGTCCTTGCGCATCCAGTCGACGGCGAAGCCGAAATCGAACTTGCCGGCGTTCATGGTCTTGTAGCGGTTCTCCATCTGCCAGGACTGGGCGGCGCCCTTGGAGATCGTCTCGATGACGCCCTCCACGTCGAGCCCGGCCTTCTTGGCGAAGTGAACGCCCTCAGACAGGCCCTGGACCAGGCCGGCGATGCAGATCTGGTTCACCATCTTGGTGAGCTGGCCGGCGCCGGCGCCGCCCAGGCGCTTGCAGGCGCGGGCATAAGCCATGATCACCGGCTCGACGGCGGCGTAGTCCTGCTCATCGCCGCCGCACATGACGGTGAGCACCCCGTTCTCCGCGCCGGCCTGGCCGCCGGAAACGGGGGCGTCGATGAAGGCGAGGCCGAGTTCCTTGGCCTTGGCGTAGAGCTCGCGGGCGACCTCGGCGGAAGCGGTGGTGTGGTCGACGAAGGTCGCGCCCTTGTCCATGCCGGCGAAGGCGCCGTCCTCGCCCAGCACCACGGAGCGGAGGTCGTCGTCATTGCCGACGCAGGCGAATACGATGTCCTGCCCGGCCGCGGCCTCGCGGGGCGTGCGCGCGGCCTTGCCGCCGTTCTCGCTCGCCCATTTCTCCGCCTTGGCGAAGGTGCGGTTGTAGACGGTGACCTCATGGCCCTTGGACTTCAGGTGACGGGCCATGGGGTACCCCATGACGCCGAGGCCGAGGAACGCGACTTTCGCCATCGACGGTGCTCCTTTGGGAGGGCTTGGGCCCTCGCGATTGAATTCCTCCCTGGCCGCCTTTGCGGCCGGCCCCGAACAAGCCGGGGGCGGCATATCAGGCGTGATGGAGGTGCCTCGTCAAGCGCCGTTCGGCGAGCTCCCAGACCCGGCGGATGATTTCGACGATCACCAGGTACAGGGCGGCGGCGAAGACATAGACCATCAGGTCGAACGAACGCGCGAAAGCGAAGCGGGTGGAGCCCATCAGGTCCAGGATGGTGACCAGCGAGGCTACGGCCGAGGACTTGACCATGATGACGAGCTCGTTGCCGAGCGGACGCAGGGCCACCATGGCGGCCTGGGGCAGGATCACCTTCCAGAAGGTTGCGAAGGGCCGCAGGCCCAGGGCGCGGGCCGCTTCCCACTGCCCTCGCGAGACGGATTGGATGGCGCCCCGGAAGATCTCGGCCTGGTAGGCGGCGGTGTTCAGCGTGAAGGTGAAGGCCGCGCAGAAGAAGGCCTCGCGGAAATAGGGCCAGACGCCGATGGTCGTCAGGAAGGGCCGGATCTGCCCCGCGCCGTAGTAGACGAGGAAGAGCTGCGCCAGCAGCGGCGTGCCGCGGAAAAAGGTGGTGTAGGCCGTTGCGATCCCGCCCAGCACAGGGCCGCCCCAGAGCCGCGCGACCGCGACGACGAGGGCGAGCAGCACGCCCAGCGTGACGGAGATCGCGACCAGCTGGAGCGTGACCCAGAGCCCGCCCATCATGCGGCATCCGTAGTTCCGGAGCGCATCGACCCCGGTGACGTCGCCGATTCCCACGGCCAGCCGGCAGGCCCCGTCGCCGATGAGGCCGCCGGCCCAGGCCAGGGCGCCGCTCGCATAGAGCGCCGCGATCGCGAGGACGACGGCGAGGGCCGCCAGCGCCACCGGATGCTGGAGCCGATGTCTCATCGCTGGCCTCCCACGCCGGATACGAAGCCGCGGTTGGCGCGCTCCTCGAGCGCCGCGACGCCCCAGGCGGACAGGATGGAGAAGACCAGATAGATCAGGCAGGCCGCGCCGAAGAACAGGAACGGCTCCTTGGTGACCACGTTGGCGCGGCCGGTCCAGAACATCAGGTCTGGCAGCGCGATCACCGACACGAGGGAGGTTTCCTTCAGCAGCACCATCCAGTTGTTGCCGAGGCCCGGCAGGGCGATGCGCAGCAGCTGCGGGGCGATCACGAGGCGGAAGGCCAGGGCGCGGCTGAGGCCAAGCGCATAGGCGCCCTCGCGCTGGCCCTTGGGAATGGCGTTCAGCGCCCCGACCCAAACTTCGCTGGAGAAGGCGGCCAGCACGACGCCGAGCGCGACCATGCCGGCCACGAAGGCCGGCATCTCGATCGAGCCGGGCAGGCCGATCCCTTTCCAGGCCTTCTGCAGGCCGATCTGGAAGCCGAAATAAACGATGTAGAGGGTGAGCAGCTCGGGCACGCCGCGGAACACGGTGGTGTAGACGGTGCCGACAGCCCGGATAGCGGCGTTGCTGGAGCGCTTGGCGAGGGCGACCAGCAGCCCGAGCGCCACGCCGAAGGGGAGGGTGGCGAGCGCCAGCAGGATGGTGATGGCGGCCCCGTGGGCCAGTTCGTCTCCCCAGCCTTTGTCGCCCCAGGCGAGGAGGTTCAGGTAGTAATCCATGGAGCCGCGCTGATCCGGGCGTGAGGCGACGCAGGCGGCGCTCCGCCGGCGTCATGTGACGAGAGCGGCCCGGGGGCCGCTCTCAAGGACGAACGTCGCTGAGGCTTACGGCCTCAGTCGACCATGATGCTGACCTTGAAGTACTTGTCGGCGATCTTCTTGTGGGTGCCGTCCTTGAGCGACTCCTCGATCGCCTTGGAGAACATGTCGCGCAGCGCCGTGTCCTCCTTGCGGACCGCCATGGCCACGCCCGGGCCGTGGATGGCCGGGTCGCGCTTCACGTCGCCGATGAACTTGCAGCAGTCCTTGCCCTGGCCCTCGATGAAGTCGGTGAGGGCGAGCTTGTCGGCCAGCACGTAGTCGAGACGGCCGTTCTTCAGGTCGAGGTTGGCTTCTTCCTGGGTCGGATAAAGCTTGATGCTGGAGCCCGAGTAGACCTTCTCCAGGAAGTTGGCGTGCACGGTCGAGCTCTGGGCGCCGATGCTCTTGCCCTTCAGGGCCGCCGGGGTGAGGTCGGTGTTGGTCTCCGACTTCGGACCGATGAAGCTGATCGGGGTGCGCGTGTAGACGGCCGTGAAGTCGACCTTCTTCTTGCGCTCGTCCGTGGCGTTCATGCCGGCCGCGATCATGTCGTACTTGCCCGCGAGCAGGGCCGGGATGATGCCGTCCCAGTCCTGCGCGACCCAGGTGCACTTGATCTTCATCTTGTCGCAAAGGGCGTTGACGTAGTCGATCTCAAAGCCCTCGAGCTCGCCCTTGGCGTTCAGGTTGTTAAAGGGCGGGTAGGCGCCTTCCGTCCCGATGCGGACTTCCTTCCATTCCTTCTGCTGCGCCTGGGCCACGCCCGCGGCGGCCAAGAGGGCCGCGACTGCGACAGCAGCGACACGAATGGTCTTCATACTCTATCCCTCCATGGTCCCGCTTGCCGCGGGGCTCGTCCGGCCCGTCCGGACCAAGCAATCCTTGATCTTTTTCGGACGGGGCTGGCGCGCATTGGACACCGCCGCCTCGCCCGACGCAACTGGCTCAGGCGGCGAAACCGCTGAATTTGCGGGCGAACCCTGCTCCCTATTTCACGTCGAAGGGGAAGTAGCGGGCACGGATGCGGTCATAGGTTCCGTCGGCCTGGATGGCGTCGATCGCGGCGTCGAACTGGCGCTTCAGGTCCTCATCCTTCTTGCGCAGGCCGATGCCGTAGCCCTCGCCGAAATAGGTCACGTCGTTTGGGGCGTCGGCGAGGAACTTGCAGCAGGTCGACTCCCGGCCGCGCTTCAGCCACTCCGTGAGGGCGATCTTGTCGCCGAGCACCGCGTCGATCCGCCCCAGCGCGAGGTCGAGGCTGGCTTCGTCCTGGTTGGCGTAGAGGCTGACCTCCGATCCGGGACCGTAGAGATCCTCAAGGTAGGTGGCGTAGACCGTGCCGGTCATCGCCCCCAGCTTGCGGCCCTTCATGGCCTCCGGCGTCACGGCGGTCAGGTCGGTGTCCTTGCGGACCATGAAGACGGCTGGGGTGCGATAATAGCGCTTGGTGAGCGCGATCTTCTGCCGGCGCTCCTCGGTGATCTCCAGGGAGGCCACGATGGCGTCGAACTGCCCCTTCTTCAGATCGGGGATCAGGTCGTCCCAGTCGTCCGTCACGAAGGTGCACGTCGCCTTCATGTGCTCGCACATGGCCTTTGCGAGCTCGATCTCGAAGCCCTGGAGCTGGTTGTTCTCGACGAAGTTGAAGGGCGGGTACCCGCCCTCCGTCGCAATTCGAATCGAGCTCCAATCGCCGGCCCGAACCGGGAAAGCCACGAGGCAGGCCAGCAGGGCCGCCGGGAGCGCGAGGAAGAGGCGCTGTTTCACGTGCTGCCGATTTGTGGTTATGGGGCGCTTGGGCCGGACGGCCGGATATTCATTATGCCAGGACGTCGGTGCGAGCAATCACGGGGAGGCCTGAAGCATCCGCTCGGCCTCACGGAGTTCCTCCGGCGTGTTCAGGTTGGCGAAGGGGTCGGGGCCGTCGCCGGCGGTCGTGAAGGGGACGACCCGGTGCGGCAGGACAGCGAGCAGCCGGTGGACAGCCCGCCGGCCCTCGCCCAGCGCACTCTCGATCGCGTCCAGCGCCCCGATGCGCCACAAGCCGACGAGCGGCTCGAGGCCATTCGGGCCGGAGGCAACGACCGCTTCCACCCCGGGCTCCAGGCCCGCCCGCAGGCGCGCGACCGCGTCAAGGGGCAGGAAGGGAGCGTCGGAAGGGGCGGTGGCCACGAGTTCGTAGCCGCGGCTGCGCGCGAGGTGGAGCGCCGCCGCCAGTCCGGCGAGCGGCCCCGGATGATCGGCATGGCGGTCCGGCGCGACCTCGAGGGCGAAGGACGCGAAGCGGGAAGGGTCGCCATTGGCGTTCAGGGCCACGCAGTCGACCTGGGGCCGGAAGCGCTCCAGCACATGGGCGAGCAGGGGCTTGCCGGCCAGCGAAATCAGGGCCTTCTCGCGGCCCATGCGGCTGGACAGGCCGCCGGCGATCACGACGCCGAGAATCGGTGGCCGCCCGCTTGCATCCTCTGCGTCCATTGCGGTTCCTACGCTCGTTGACCCGGCGCCAGCGATCTTTACATAGACGAAGCGCCGGCTCTCCGCATCCGTGGCCGGCGGCCCAGTTTGGAGAAGGCCCGTGGTCACCGAGAAGGACATCCTCACCGCGCTCGCGCAGGTTTCGGGGCTCGACGGGCGCACGCCCGTGACCCAGTCGGGCGCCCTGTCGGGCCTCTCCATCCAGGGCTCCAAGGTCTACATTTCGCTCGCCGTCGACCCCGCAAAGGCGGGGCAGGCGGAGCCCATGCGCAAGGCGGTCGAGGCGGCCGTGAAGGCGCTCGCGGGCGTCGAGGCCGTGCTGGCCACGCTCACGGCCGAGCGCGCGCCGGGCGCCGCGCCCGCAGGCCGCCCCGGGCCCGCCGCTCCCGGGCCGCGCGCGTCCGCCGCGACCGCGCGGGCGGGCGTGCCGGGCGTGAAGCGCATCATCGCCGTGGCCTCGGGCAAGGGCGGGGTCGGCAAGTCGACGACGGCCGCCAACCTAGCGCTGGCCCTCGCCGCCCAGGGGCTCAAGGTGGGCGTGCTGGACGCCGACATCTACGGCCCCTCCATGCCCAAGCTGTTCAACCTGCACGACAGGCCGGAGATCCTCGAAGGCAAGGTCATGAAGCCGCTCGAGGCCTATGGGCTCAAGATCATGTCCATTGGCTTCCTGATTGAGGACGAAACCCCGGTGATCTGGCGCGGGCCGATGGTGATGTCCGCCCTGCAGCAGATGCTGCGCGAGGTGGCCTGGGGCGACCTCGACGTGCTCGTGGTCGACATGCCGCCCGGCACGGGCGACGCCCAGCTCACCATGGCGCAGGCCGTGCCGCTGGCCGGCGCGGTGATCGTGTCGACGCCGCAGGACCTGGCGCTGATCGACGCGCGGCGCGGGATCGCCATGTTCAAGCGCACCGACGTGCCGGTGCTGGGCGTGGTGGAGAACATGTCCACCTTCATCTGCCCCCACTGCGGCGGCCGCTCCGACATCTTCGGCCATGGCGGCGCGCGCCACGAGGCGGAAAGGCTGGGCGTGCCCTTCCTCGGGGAGGTGCCGCTGCACATGGAGATCCGCGAGCGGTCGGACGCGGGCCTGCCGGTGGTCGCCACGGCGCCGGACGGCCCGCACGCCGCCGCCTACAAGGCCATCGCCGCCCAGGTCTGGGCCGCGCTGGAAGGCGGGCGCGCCGGGGCCCGGCCGGCGCCGCGCATCGTGATCGAGTGAGGCGATCCGCCGTCGCGCCTCGACGCGCCTACGGCCAGGCAGGGGCGGCGTGCAGGGCCGCTCCGGCCAGGAACACGACAAGCAGGGCCTTGGACATCCAGTGACCCAGCCCGAACATGACGGGCTGCAGCGCCGCCCGCAGCAGCCAGAAGCCCGCGGCGGCGAAGAGCAGTCCCCGGCCGAGCTGGTCCGAGGCGACGGCGGCGGGCCCGAAGGCCAGGGCCGCGCCGACCCCCGCGAATACCAGGACGAGCATCAGGTTGAGCGTCTTGACCACGCCCCGGTTGACCGGGTCGAGCTTCGCCAGCCGGCTGCGCCAGCGCAGCGCAAGGGGGAGCGCCAGGTGGCAGGCCGCGAAGGCGAGGTCGTAGCCGCCGGCGATCGCGATCAGCTTGTGGGTTGAAGCCTCGATCATACCGATCGCCTCGAAATGCGCATGAAACTTACCATGTCACGCCGCAGCCCTTCCGCAAACGGCCGAAACGCCCGTTCTTTCGGCCGAATTTGCGCACTCGGTTCTTGCCAAGCCCAAGCGCGCAGCGCATAGCTGGCTCACGTTGTTGGTGGGTCGACCAGGCGCGCCGGGCATCGTTGCCCAGCGCTTCAGGATGGTCCACAGTCAGCGCCCTGAGCGCCGGGTTCGAGGCCCGGAGCCGACCAAAAAGCCTATGAACATTCGGCCCATACCCCTGGGCTATTCGGAGGGAACCTCGCAATGAAGCGTCGCCAGTTTATCCAGACCGCGGCCATCGGGGCCGCGGCCAGCGCCGTCGCGGCGCCCGCAATCGCGCAGTCTTCGCCGGAGGTGAAGTGGCGGTTGACCTCCAGCTTCCCGAAGTCCCTCGACACGATCTACGGCGGCGCCGAATACATGGCGAAGCAGGTGTCGGAGATGACCGACGGCAAGTTCCAGATCCAGGTCTTCGCCGCCGGCGAGATCGTGCCCGCCCTGCAGGCGCTCGACGCGACGCAGAACGGCACGGTCGAGGCCTGCCACACCGTGTCCTACTACTACGTGGGCAAGGATCCGACCTTCGCGATCGCCGCTTCGGTGCCCTTCGGCCTCAACGCCCGCCAGCAGAACTCCTGGCTGTTCCAGGGCGGCGGCAACGAGCTCTTCAACGAGTTTTACAAGAAGTACAGCGTCATCGGCGTTCCGTGCGGCAACACCGGAACCCAGATGGGCGGCTGGTTCCGCAAGGAGATCAAGACCTCCGCGGACCTGAACGGCCTCAAGATGCGCATCGGCGGCATCGCCGGCCAGGTGCTGCAGAAGCTCGGCACGGTGCCGCAGCAGATCGGCGGCGGCGACATCTATCCGGCGCTGGAGAAGGGCACCATTGACGCGGCCGAGTGGGTCGGCCCCTATGACGACGAGAAGCTCGGCTTCAACAAGGTCGCGCCCTACTACTACTATCCCGGCTGGTGGGAGGGTGGCCCGACGGTGCACGCCTTCTTCAACCAGGAGAAGTTCAACGCGCTGCCGAAGCACTATCAGTCGATCCTGACCAACGCGTGCGTGAACGCGAACACCTGGATGCAGGCTCGCTACGACATGCAGAACCCGGGCGCGCTGAAGCGCCTCGTCGGCGCGGGCGTTCAGCTGCGTCCGTTCCCGCAGGAGGTCATGGAGGCCTGCCTCAAGGCGTCCAACGAGCTCTACGCCGAGATCAGCGCCAAGAACGAGGACTTCAAGAAGGCGATCAACGCCATGGTGGCGTATCGCAACGAGGAGTACCTGTGGTTCCAGGTCGCCGAGTTCACCTTCGACAACTTCATGATCCGCGCTCGCGCCCGCGGCTGATGCCGCAGCGCTGACCAGACGCGAGGGCCCCGGGGTTGACCCGGGGCTCTTTTCGTTTCGGCGGTCCCGGCAATCCCGCGCTGCAGCAAAGGGGGTTCTACTGGGCCCGAAGCGCGCTATGACGTGCGGAGCCAATCCTCGAGCCCGGATCGCCCGCCCATGAAAGTCGCCCTGATCGGTTCCCGCTGGTTCGCCGCCCGCGTCCTCGACATCCTGCTGGAGCGGGGGGACGAGGTGTTCGTGCTGGGGACCAACGGCGAGGACCAGCTCGGGAAGCTCGCGGCGGAGAAGGGCGTCCCGCACAAGCTGCTCGACAACCCGCGGCGGGTCGAGGGCGACATGCTTCCGGACGGCTCCTATGACGCGATGATCGCGGCCCACTGCCATGCGTTCATAGGGCGCGACGCACGCGCCAAGGCGAGGAACGCCTTCGGCTATCACCCCTCGCTGCTGCCGCGGCACCGGGGCATCGCCGCCGTGGAATGGACCATCAAGGCCAAGGACCCGATCGGCGGCGGCTCCATCTATCATCTCGCCGACGGCTGGGACGACGGCCTCGTGGGCGAGCAGGAGTGGTGCTTCGTCTACCCGGACGATGACGCGGGGTCGCTGTGGAAGCGCGAGCTGGCGCCCATGGGCCTGCGCCTGATCCGCCGCGCGCTGGACACGATCGACGCGACCGGGACGCTGCCCGGCCGCAAGCAGGATCCCAAGGCGGTGACGCTGGCGCCGTCGAGCGGGCTCTAGCCGCTCATGCGTCGGAGCGCCTGGAGGCCGCGTCATCCCCGGCCGGAGCCGCAAGGCGGCGGAGCGGAAGGGGATCCAGGGGCCATCTGCTCGTAGGCGCCGAGATCGGCGCGCGCCGCCCTGGATCCCCTTCCCGGCCTGCTTCGCAGGCCGCCGGGGATGACGGCTGCGGAGGACACGCGGCTCACAAATGCAAAAGGCCGGGGGATTCCCCGGCCTTCTCATTTAAGCCCTGCCTCACGACGCGTGCGGGTCAGCTTCATGTCTCCGTCTTTGCGAGGAGCGAAGCGACGAGGCAATCCAGGAGGATCGGCGCTAAATCCCAGGATTGCTTCGCTGCGCTCGCAATGACGGCTGTTGCTTCCCGCATCGCCGCTACTGGATCTTCGGCGGGGCGTTGAAGTCGATCGCCGGGGCGTTGTCGTCGAAGCTTGGGGTGAGGTTCTGCAACTGCTCCAGGGCTTTCTTCTCGTCCACCACGGGGCCGCTGCTCTTGTAGTGCATCACCATGGCCGGGAAGAAGATGACGAGCGCCACCATGATCAGCTGGATCACCACGAAGGGCACGGCGCCCCAGTAGATCTGGCCGGTGGTGACCGGGGCCATCATCTTGCCGGTGACGCGGTCCTTGTAGGCCTCCCGCGGCGCGACCGAGCGCAGGTAGAACAGCGCGAAACCGAAGGGCGGGTGCATGAACGACGTTTGCATGTTCACGCCCAGCATCACGCCGTACCAGATCAGGTCGATGCCGAGCTTGTCGGCCACCGGGCCGATCAGCGGCACGACGATGAAGGCGAGCTCGAAGAAGTCGAGGAAGAACGCCAGCAGGAAGATCAGGATGTTGGTGAAGAGGAGGAAGCCGACCTGACCGCCGGGGAGGGAGGTGAGCAGGTGCTCCACCCAGACGTGGCCGCTCACGCCGAAGAAGGTGAGCGAGAACACGCGGGCGCCAACCAGGATGAACACCACGAAGGCGGACAGCTTGGCGGTGGACTCGGTGGCCTGGCGCACGAGATCCCATGTGAGGCGGCGCTTGGCGATGGCGAGCAGCATGGCGCCGGCTGCGCCCATGGCCCCGCCCTCGGTCGGCGTCGCGAGGCCGATGAAGATCGTGCCCAGCACCAGGAAGATGAGTCCCAGAGGCGGCACCATCACGAACACGGTCTGCTCGGCCATGCGCGACAGCAGGCCCAGGCGGAACAGCTTGTTCAGGACCGCGATGACGAAGGAGACCGCGACGCCCACGGTCATCGTGAGCACCACGAAGTCGGCGCCAGCCCCCACCTTGGTGAAGGTCTTGATCACGCCGTAGCCGATCAGGCCCGAGACGACGGTGAGGACCAAGACCGAGAGGCGGCGGACCTTTCCGTCCTCGTCCTGCAGGGTCTGCGCCTCCGGCGGCAGCGCGGGGGCTGCGCTCGGCTTCACTATGCTGACGAGGAAGACGTAGCCGGCGTAGAGCGCCGACAGGACGATGCCCGGGATGAAGGCGCCCTCGTACATGTCGCCGACCGAACGGCCGAGCTGGTCGGCCATCACGATCAGCACCAACGAAGGCGGGATGATCTGGGCCAGCGTGCCTGAAGCGGCGATGACGCCCGTGGCGAGGCGGCGGTCGTAGCCATAGCGTAGCATGATGGGCAGGGAGATCAGGCCCATCGAGATCACCGAGGCCGCGACGACGCCGGTGGTGGCCGCCAGCAGGGCGCCCACGAAGATGACCGCATAGGCGAGGCCGCCGCGCACCGGGCCGAAGAGCTGTCCGATGGTGTCGAGCAGATCCTCGGCCATGCCTGATCGTTCGAGGATCAGGCCCATATAGGTGAAGAATGGGATGGCCAGCAGCGTGTCGTTGTTCATCACCCCGTACACGCGCTCGGGGAGAGCCTGGAGGAAGTCGGGGCGGAACTGGCCGAGTTCGATGCCGAGCAGGGCGAAGAAGAGCCCGTTCGCGGCGAGCGCGAAGGCGACCGGATAGCCGAGCAGCAGAAGCACCACGAGGGCGCCGAACATGATCGGCGCCATGTTCTCGATGAGGAATGCGGTCATGCGGACGATCCCAGAGGGCGAGGCGCGGGCGTCCGCCGGCCGGTTCGGCCAGGCGGCGCCATCGGCGGATTAGTGGGTCTTTGTCTCGGGCGCGGGCTCAAGCCCCGCGGCGGCCAGCAGGCGGGCCGCCTCGGCTTCGGCCGACGCATGGTGCCCGCCGCCGGACGCCGTGTCCGCGAGGTCGCCCCGCATGATGGCGATGCGCTTGATGAGTTCGGAGAGCCCCTGGAAGAACAGCAGGAAGAACGCGATCGGCACCAGGAACTTGGCTGGCCACTGGGGCAGGCCGCCGGCGTTCTGCGACTGCTCGTTGATGCCGTAGCTCCGGAGGGCGAAGGGCACGGAGGTGATCAGCATCACGATGGTGAGCGGCAGCAGGAAGAAGACGTGGCCGAAAACGTCGATCCAATCGCGGCCGCGCTTGGGGAGCATGCTGTTCACGATGTCGATGCGGATGTGCTCGTTGCTGAGCAGCGTCCAAGGCGAGCACAGCAGGAACACGACGCCGAACAGCACCCATTGCAGCTCGAGCCAGGCGTTGGACGACACGTCGAACAACTTGCGGATGATGGCGTTGACCGTCGACACGATGACGGCGGCGAGGATGAGCCAGCTCATCCATTGGCCGATGCGCGTGTTGATCGAGTCGACAAGACGGCTGAAGCCGAGCAGACCGGACACCTGGACCCCCTCTGGAGACCGCCGATTGGCGCATTTTTCTTGTGTGCTCAAGCGGGGAGACGCAACTTCCCGGTCCTCCGCTTGGGGTCCGCTATAACATCATGGCTGGAGGGCCGCTAGCGCATGGCGGCGTCAGTCCGCCTGTTTTTCGCCGGTTTCGGGCTACCCTGCGGCAGCCCCGTCGGAGTGGTTGGGGCTTGTTCTTTCGCGGGCCCGAACCCGCTCCCGGTGGATCGCGTAAACCCCGCTTCCGACGACCAGCCCGGCCCCGAAAACGGTGAAGCCATCCGGCAATTCGTGGAAGAACAGGGCGCCGGACAACGTCGCCCACACGATGCTGCTGTAGCGGAACGGGGACACCACGGCGACGTCGACATCCCGGAAGGCCGTGATGATGCAGTAGTTGCCGATCGCCACGAGCACGCCTGCGCTGGCCAGGATGACGAGTTGGGACGGCCCGAGGCTGACCCAGGTTTCGAAGGGACGCATCGCGGCGCCGCTCAGGCAGACCGCGGCCGCGGCGGCGACCAGGATGCCAACCGTCTGCACGTCCCGCGCGATGTAGCGGGTGACGAGATCGCGCGCCGCGACGCACGCCGCGGAGAGCAGGGCGACCACGCTGTACAGATCGAAGCCGGCGCCCCCGGGTCGGACGACCAGCAGCACGCCCACAAATCCAACCATGACCGAAGCCCAGCGGCGCCAACCCATGGTTTCGAGGCCCAGGGCCGAACAGGCCACGGCGATGAGGATGGGCGCGGACTGGCCGATCGCGACGATGTCGGCGAGCGGCATATGGCCGAGCGCGATCACGTAGCTCGCCGCCACGGCGGCCTCGAAAGCCGCGCGCGCGGCGGCCCGGCCGGAAAGGGCCCCACGAAGGCTCGGGCCCTGGCGCAGGACGAACAGGAGGCCCAAACAGCACAAGGTCGCCACGACGCCACGAACGAACAACGCCTGCCCGGCTGGCGCGAACGCGCGCGCAGCCTTCATCAGCGAGTCGTTGGTGGTGAAGACCGCCATGGCGGCGAGCAGTGCGAACACGCCGCGGCGGTTCTGGGCGAAGCTGTGCATGGTCCGGGAGCGCGAGTCGGGGGCTTCGACCTTAGCGCAGTGCGTAGCGGTGGGGCGCCCACTTCCGCCCCTCAGGCTGCCGACCTGCTTTATGAGATTTCGCAATTTGGAATAGAGAAATCGATTAGTTGCACGTTAATGTATGCTGAATAAGGTGGCGTGCCTTGAAGGGTTACGGCCGTCCATGTCATTCCTGAATGATCTCCGATCCCGTCAGAAAGCGTTCGCCATCGACGAGGCCACGGGCGCGATCATCCGGGAAATGCAACCGATCGTCAGGCGCGACGGGGCCGCGGTCTTGAAGGCCTATTACGCGACCTGGCGCGACCTGCCGGGTTTCGACGGGTTCGCTGAAAAGAACGCGCAGGACTACGTCAGCTTTCAATCCCGCTACTACGCCGAAATGTTCAACGGCGCCATGGACGCGGCCTATGTGGAGCGTCTGCGGGAGACGATCGGGCGGGAGATGCGCGACGGGTATGGCCCGCGCATCCGGCTGGCGAGCGCCACGGCGCTGAGCGCGCACCTGTTCGACGAGATCGGCCGCCTTCACCCGTTCTCGGGCCGCAAGGTGGCGCGCAAATGCGCCGCGCTGATGCGCTACGTGGCCGTGGATTCGCTCAACGCGATGGCGATCGAGCAGGCCGAACTGCAGCGTGGCCTTGAGGAACGCCGGGCTCGCGTCGACCAGGCGCTTGCGGCGTTTACGGCCACGTCGGCCAGCGTCTCCACGGCCATGATCGCCACCGCGGAGGCCGTGGACACGACGGCGGCGGAGACCCTGGCGGCCTCCGAGCACGCCCGCAAGGAGGTCGACCGCGCCGACCAGGCGTCTGTCGAGAGCGCGAACCGGGTCAATGCGACGGCGAATGCGACCGAGACGCTGTCGCGCTCCATCGGGGCGATCGGCGGGCAGGCGCAGAGGAGCCTGGCGATCTCCCGGCAAGCGTCGACGGACGTGGCCGAGATGGCGCGCACGATGAACGAGCTCGCGCAGGCCGTCGAGCGCGTGGGTTCCGTCGTGGGGCTCATCTCCGAGATCGCCGCCCAAACGAACCTGCTGGCCCTCAACGCCACGATCGAGGCCGCGCGGGCCGGGGAAGCGGGGAGGGGGTTCGCGGTGGTCGCCTCCGAGGTGAAGTCGCTCGCGGCGCAGACCAGCCGGGCGACGGACGACATCGCCGGACAGATCCATGCGATCCAGGCCGCGACCCAGGCCTCGGTGAGCCAGATCGCCACCATCGTGGACTCGATCGACCAGGTCTCCGGGATCGCATCCGTGATCGCCGACGCGGTCGGCGAGCAGAGCTCCGCCACCAACGCCATCGCGAGCGGCGCCCAGGACGCGGCGCGGATGGCCGGCACCGTGGGCCAGGCCGCTCAGAGCGTGCGCGTCGCCATGGACATCCTGGAGGAGTCCGGGGAAGCCATGCGGCAGCGGTCCCAGCTGCTCGCCCAGCAGTCGAACGCGTTCGGCTCGGAACTCGACCTGCTGATTTCCCGTTTGCGGTCGGCTTGACGCCGCGTGCGGCCGAACCTCTTCTGAGGTCTGACGCCGGCCCTTCAGGAGATCGTGTCTTGTCCCCGTTTCCCCAGAGACTGGCGGGCCGCTTCGCGCTCGTGACCGGCGCCTCGCGCGGCATCGGCAGGGCGGTGGCGCTGCGCTTCGCCCAGGAAGGCGCCGCCGTCGCGGTCAATCACCGCAATGACCCGGAGGACGCCGAGGAGGTGCTTGGCGCCCTTCGGGCGGCGTCGCGGGAGGCCGGGCGCGACGCCCGGCACCGGATCGTGCAGGCGGACGTGGCCGACGAGCGCGACGTCGAGCGCATGATTTCGGAGTTGGTGGAAGCCTGGGGCCGGCTGGACATCCTCGTCAACAACGCGGGCGTCCAGGGCGAGACGCCGGGCGACAGCATGAGCGGCGAGGACCTCGCCCGCATCATCGCCGTGAACCTGCAGGGGCCGGCCGTCGCGTGCCGGGTCGCCATCCGGCATTTCCTGTCCCGCCCGGGCGGCGGCGTGATCCTCAACACCAGCAGCGTGCACGAGACCATCCCGAAGCCCGGCTACGCGGCCTACGCCATGTCCAAGGCCGGCCTCGGGCACCTCACCCGCACCCTGGCGCTCGAGTTCGCCGACAAGGGCGTGCGCGTGAACGCCATCGGCCCCGGCGCGACCGTAACCGCCATGAACGACGCCTGGCGGCATGATCCGTCCAAGCGCGAGGCGGTGGAATCGCACATCCCCATGCGGTTCGCGGCGGAGCCGGAGGACATGGCGCCGGCCTACGCCTTTCTGGCGTCCGACGAGGCGCGCTATATCACCGGCCAGACCCTCTACATCGACGGGGGTCTGACGCTTTATCCCGACTTCAAGGAGAACTGGTCCTCCTGAGGCGACCGGCGGCTAGCCGCCGGTGACGCTCATGTGGCGGCCCACGGCCGGGCGGCTCGTGTCGCGGTCGATGATGAAGTCGTGGCCCTTGGGCTTGCGGGCGATCGCGGCCGCGATGGCGGCGTCCAGGGGCTCGTCACTTTCGGAGGCGCGCAGCGGCGCGCGCAGGTCGGCGGCGTCCTCCTGGCCCAGGCACATGTAGAGCGTGCCCGTGCAGGTGACGCGCACGCGGTTGCAGCTCTCGCAGAAGTTGTGCGTCAGCGGCGTGATGAAGCCGATGCGGCCGCCTGTTTCCTTGGCCCGCACGTAGCGGGCCGGGCCCCCGGTCCGGTAGGGAATGTCCTCCAGGGCGTAGGTCTGCGCCAGGCGCGCCTTCAGGTCGCGCAGCGGCCAGTACTGGTCGAAGCGGGCGGGCTCGATGTCGCCCAGCGGCATGACCTCGATGAAGGTCATGTCCATGCCGCCGGCGTGGGCCCAATCGACCATGCGCTCGACTTCGTCCTCGTTCACGCCCTTGAGCGCCACGGCGTTGATCTTGACCTGCATGCCCGCCGCCCGGGCGGCGTCGACGCCCTTCAGCACGGTCGCGAGGTCGCCCCGCCGGGTGATGGCCTTGAACTTGTCGGCGTCGAGCGTGTCGATGGAGACGTTCACCCGGCGCACGCCGCAGTCCGCCAGCTCCGCCGCGTATTTCGCCAGCTGGGAGCCGTTGGTGGTGAGCGTCAGCTCCTCCAGGGCGCCCGACGCGAGGTGTCGCGACAGGTTGCGGAAAAGCGTCATGATATCCCGGCGCACCAGGGGCTCGCCGCCGGTGATGCGCAGCTTGCGGACGCCGCGGCGCACGAAGGCGGAGCAGAGGCGGTCCAGCTCCTCCAGCGTCAGCAGGTCCTTGCGCGGCAGGAAGGTCATGTCCTCCGCCATGCAGTAGACGCACCGGAAGTCGCAGCGATCGGTCACCGACACCCGCAGGTAGGTGATGGACCGGCCGAACGGATCGACCAGCGGGCGGGACTGCGAAGAGAGCTGAATCGGGTCGTTCATGGGGCCAAAATCATGAGGAGCCGCGTGGCGAGGCTGCATTCTGACGGATATATGTGCGCTGGCAAGGCGGCGCCAAACATCGCGGCCCGCGCGACTTGCGACCGATGCGCGCCCCGAGACCCGAAGGCAAGCCCATGTCGACCGTTTGGCCCACCGAAATCACCCTGGCGAAGGACAAGCGCGCGTTGCGCGTCGCCTTCGACGACGGATCCTCCTTCGAACTCCCGGCCGAGTACCTGCGCGTCGAAAGCCCAAGCGCCGAGGTGCAGGGGCATTCGCCGGCAGAGCGCAAGACCGTGCCCGGCAAGCGGGAGGTGCAGATCATCGGGGTCGAGCCGGTGGGCAACTACGCCGTGCGCCTCCAGTTCGACGACATGCACCAGACCGGCATCTATAGCTGGCCCTACCTGCGCAGCCTCGGCGAGGAGCGCGAGGCGCGCTGGGCCGCCTACCTGGCCGAGCTGGAGGCGAAGGGCCTCAGCCGGGATCCCGTGCGCCGCCGCTGAGCGGCGGGCGAGCCATGCGCACGAAAAAGGCCGGGCAAGCCCGGCCTTCTTGGGGATCGCGCTGGGCGTCGCTCAGTGCAGGACGACGACCTTGGCGCCGACCTTCACGCGGTCGTAGAGGTCGATCACGTCGTCGTTCACCATGCGGATGCAGCCCGAGGATACGGCCTGCCCGATCGTCTCCGGCTCGTTTGAGCCATGGATGCGATACAGCGAGTTGCCGAGATACATGGCGCGGGCGCCGAGCGGGTTCTCCGGGCCGCCGGGCATGTAGCGCGGCAGGTCGGGACGGCGCTTGATCATCTCCGCCGGCGGGCGCCAATCCGGCCACTCGCGCTTCATGGTGACGGTCTTGGTGCCCGACCACTCGAAGCCGGGGCGGCCGACGCCGATTCCGTAGCGGATCGCCTTGCCGTCGCCGAGCACGTAGTACATGCGGCGCTCGGTCGTGGACACGATGATCGTGCCCGGCGAATAGCGGCCGTCATAGTTGACGATCTCGCGCGGCACGGCCGTCGCCTGGGGCTTCATCCCTTCGGGATAGGCCTCGACGAGGGGCTGCCGCGTGAGCGGATCGATCTGGTAAGCCTGGGCGGCGCCGGACAGGAGCATGCCTGTCGCGACGCCCGCGAGCACAAGAGCCAAACGGCGCATGGGTGTTGCCTCGAATCTGGACATCAATCGACAAAGTGCGGCGGCGCCGCGAGCCTTGAGCGTTACGCCAACCTTTTTAAGAAATTCAACAACCTGGGATAGAGTTTCACTGAGCGGGGTCACTATGCACGGAATCGTGATTGACCCGCCACAGTGCGGCCTTCGGCAGGCGCCATCGCGGCGTGCGCGAAGCGGCTCCAACCTCTTCCGAGAAGACCGTCCCGTGGCGCTTGACTCAACCGCCGCGGCTGCCTAGAAGCCTCCCCACGTTCGCAGCGCCGCTTCGCGCCGCTCACCGAACGGGCGCGTAGCTCAGCGGGAGAGCACTCCCTTCACACGGGAGGGGTCACAGGTTCAATCCCTGTCGCGCCCACCATTCTCAGTTCCTGAAAGCCCTTGCTCTTCTGTGCACCGGCACTGAACATGTCGGAGCACGGCGCTGCCCCGCCGGCAAGCCTGCGCCACGCACGCGTGTAGGCTTTACCTCCACATTCCCCTCATCTGCCCGCCGAGGTTGACCCGCGGGAGCGTGCGGGAGGCGGTTGCGGCTGGGGAGGCGTCCGCGGCGGGCCAGGCGATGCGCTCGAAGTGGCCCAGCAGGTCGCCCGGGATGAAGCGCGTGCGCGAGGCGTAGACGTGGCGGTCGCCGCGCGAGGCCTGGCCGTGGGTGAAGAATCGCTGGGGCGTGATCACGTGGAGGTCGTCTCGGGCCCGGGTCATGGCGACGTAGAGGAGGCGGCGCTCCTCCTCGACCTCGGCGGATGAGCCCGTCCCGAGGTCCGATGGGATGCAGCCGTCCACGGCGTTGAGCAGGAAGACGGACTTCCATTCCTGCCCCTTGGCCGAATGGATCGTCGAGAGGATCAGGTAGTCCTCGTCCTTCAACGGCGGGCCGGCCTGGTCGCTCGTGGCGTCGGGCGGATCCAGGGTGAGGTCCGTGAGGAATCGTTCGCGCGACGGATAGCCGCCGGCGATCTGCTCCAGTTGGACGAGGTCGGCCTGGCGCGCGGCGGCGTCCTCGTGGACCCGCTCCAGGTGCGGCTCGTACCAGGTGCGGGCGCGCTCCATTTCGGCCGGCCAGCCGGCGCGGCCGGTCCGCAGATCCGCCACCACGCCGAGGAAGCCCGGCCAGTCCGCGCCCGAGCGGGGCGGGGGAGGGGCGCCCTGTAGGGCCGCCAAGGGGTCGGCGGCCTGCTCGACAGCGTCGAGGACGCGTTGCGCGGAGGTCGGGCCCACTCCCGGCAGCAGCTGCATCAGGCGGAAGCCCGCGACGCGGTCGCGCGGGTTCTCGACGAACCGCAGCAGGGCCAGCAGGTCCTTCACATGCGCCGCGTCCAGGAACTTGAGCCCGCCGAATTTCACGAAGGGGATGTTGCGGCGGGTGAGCTCGAGCTCCAGCGGGCCGCTGTGGTGCGAGGTGCGGAACAGGACGGCCTGCTGCTTCAGGGCCGCGCCTTCCTCGCGCTTCTCGAGCACCTGCTCGACGACGTAGCGCGCCTGGTCGGCCTCGTCGCGCACGGCGACGAGCCGGGGCCGGACGCCCGAGGCGCGCTCGGTCCACAGGTTCTTGGTGAAGCGCTCCTTGGCGAGGCCGATCACGCCGTTGGCGGCGGCCAGGATCGGCTGGGTCGAGCGATAGTTGCGCTCCAGGGTGATGACCTGGGCGGCGGGGCTGAACTGGCTCGGGAAGTCCAGGATGTTGCGCACGGTGGCGGCGCGGAAGGAATAGATCGACTGGGCGTCGTCGCCGACGACCGTGAGGCCGCGCCCTTCCGGCTTCAGGGCGCGCAGGATGGTGGACTGCAGCCTGTTGGTGTCCTGGTACTCGTCCACCAGCACATGGTCGAAGCGCTCGCCCATGTCGGCCGCGATCTCCGGATGCGCGACGGCGCCGGCCCAGTAGAGCAGCAGGTCGTCGTAATCGAGCACGTTCTGGCGCTGCTTGGCCTCCACATAGGCGCCGAAGAGGCGCTTCAGCTCATCGACCCACGAACTGCACCACGGGTAGGCGTGGCCGATGGCCTCCTCGACCGAGCATTCCGCGTTCACGCAGCGCGAGTAGATGGCGAGGCAGGCGCCCTTGGTGGGGAAGCGCGTCTCCGTCTTCGAGAAGCCGAGTTCGTGCCGGACCAGGTTCATCAGGTCGGCCGAGTCCTCCCGGTCGTGGATCGTGAAGGCCGGGTCGAGGCCGAGCTGCTCGGCGTATTCGCGCAGGAGCCGGGCCCCGATGCCGTGGAAGGTGCCGGCCCAGCTCAGGGCGTCCGCCAGGGCCCCTGCGCCCTCGCCCAGCACGCGGCGGGCGATCCGCTCCACGCGGCGCGACAGCTCGGAGGCCGCGCGGCGGGAGAACGTCATCAGCAGGATGCGGCGCGGGTCGGCGCCCTCGACGATGAGGTGGGCGACCCGATGCGCGAGGGTGTTGGTCTTGCCGGAGCCGGCGCCGGCGATGACGAGCAGCGGCGCCCCGGGCGCTCCGCCTTCGGCGCCGTGCTCGACAGCGGCGCGCTGCTCGGGGTTCAGCGCCTCGAGGTAGCCGGGTGGCGCGGTTGTCGAATCAAGAAGAGCCATTTGGGCGAGTGGAGCACGTTTCCCGGTTTGTTCCTACCCGCCGTCCGGCTTCATCCAAAGCCTGCCTGGCCGCGCACGAAAAAGCCCGAATCGGCCCGGACAAGCCGGCGCGCCTTTGACCACCGCCGAAAGACCGCCATGAAGAACGCCGTCCTCGTGCTCGCCGTTGGCTGCGCCTTGCTTTCCGCCGGCGGGGGCGCATCCGCCCGGGCGCGCAATGTGCGCAGCCAGCTCCTCAAGATGGCGCCCGAGACCCGCCTGGAGCAGGAATGCAACGAGCGGGCGACGGACGTGCTGCGCCAGCAGCACAGGCTGAACGGCGCTGACGAGGTCGTGGCCTACGCCTTCGGCCAGGTCTCGGTCGAGGGAAGTCGCGTGAAGGCGCCCGGCGCTGCGGTCCGGGACCACGGGGCGTGGTATCGCCTGTCCTACCAGTGCAAGGCGGCGCCGGACGGCCTCGCCGTCGAGGCGTTCACGTACGAGCTGGGCGAGGCCATTCCGCGCTCGGAATGGGACGCACATTTCCTGACGCCCTGAGGCCGAAACCCCGGCCTGTTTGTTCCAGCGCATTGGCCGGTCGCCAGAGGGCGTGCTAGCGAAGGCACGCTGCGCAGTGCAGCCGGGGACCAGCGGTGAACGCCATCGGCAGAAGGCTCGCAATCAGCGGACAGGGGCGCCGGCTCCTGGGCACGCTGCTGCTGGCCTACGCCCTGGCGCTGCAATCCATGCTGGTCGCCTGGGCCGGCGGCCAGGTCGATCCCGCCGCCCAGCATCCGGTGTTTTGCCTCGGGCTGGACGATGGGGCAGGAGGCGCGCCTGCGCCGCTCGGCGGCGGGCATGACCACTGCTTCACGGGCCCCTGCCACATGGGGTGGAGCCCGCTCGCGCTCCCCGCCGCCGCTGGCGGGGGGCTCGTCGCGCCGTTGCTCGCCGCAGCCGAGGCGACGGGCTTGCCCGCCGTCGACGTCACGATCGCGTTTCCTCCTGCGGCGCCAGGCGCCCCGCGGGCGCCGCCGGTTTCGGTCCGTTTCGCCTGACCAGCCAACGACTTCGAAATCATCCGGCCTCTTGCGCCCTGGAGCACGCATTCCATGATCACTCTTCGCAGCCTCGCCGCGGCCGCCGTCGCCGGCGGCCTCCTCATCGCGCCCGCTTTCGCCCATGGCTACAAGGCTGGATCCCTGGTGATCGGCCATCCCTGGGCCCGGGCCACGCCCGCAGGAGCGCCCGTCGCCGGCGGCTTCCTCACCGTCGAGAACACCGGGACGGAGCCGGACAAGCTCGTGTCCGTGTCCAGCGAGATCGCCGGGCGGAGCGAGGTCCACGAGATGTCCACCAAGGACGGCATGATGACCATGCGTCCCGTGGCGGGCGGCGTGGAGATCCCGGCGGGCCAGAAGGTCGAGCTCAAGCCCGGCGGCTACCACATCATGTTCATGCAGCTGAAAGGCGGCCTGAAGGAGGGCGAGAGCGTCAAGGGCGTGCTCACCTTCGAGAAGGCGGGCGCCGTGCCGGTCGAGTTCAAGGTGCAGTCCGTCGGGGCCAAGACCGGGGGCGCGATGCCCCACATGACGCACTGACCCAGGGTTGGCCTGGCCTCCGCGGGCCGGCGGAGGTCAGGCGACCGCGGCGGCCAGGTCGGGGTCGAGGGCCCGGACCACGTCGTAGAGTTCGTCGAAGCGGTCGATGATCACGTCGGGCGCCAGCGCCGTGACCGGCGTATCCGTGTACCCGAAGGTTACGGCCACCACCGGCAGGCCCGCCGCCCTGGCGGTGTCGATGTCGGTGCGCGAGTCGCCCACCATGATGGCGCGGGCAGGGTCGCCGCCGGCCTTCTCGATCGTGCCGGTCAGGTGTCGCGGGTCCGGCTTGGCGTAGGCGAAGGTGTCGCGGCCGCAGATCGCGGCGAAGCGGTCGGCGACGCCCAGCGCCTCCAGCAGCGCCACCGAATGGGTCTCGACCTTGTTGGTGCAGACGGCGAGGCGGTGGCCGGCGGCCTCCAGCAGGTCCAGGGCCTCCACCACGCCGGGGAAGAGGCGGGTCTTCACGGCCAGGTGCTGGGCGTAGTGATCCAAGAAATCGACGAAAAGCTGGTCCAGCTTGTCCTGGCTCAGGCTCCGGCCCCCCAGCGCGAAGCCCCGCTGGATCATGGCCCGGGCGCCGGCGCCGACGACATCGCGCGCGCGCTCGACCGGCACGGGCGCGACATTCTCGCGCGCCATCAGGACGTTCATGGTCTCGATCAGGTCCGCGGCCGTGTCGGCCAGGGTGCCGTCGAGGTCGAAGACCACGGTCGCGCGGTCGTTGAGAGGTTGCCTCGCCATGGCGTTTGTGTGGCGGATCGGGGGGCGGGCGTCAACTTGGCCGGATAAGTGCCGGTCACCATTCGTTAACCACGCCGAACCACAGTCGCGGCCAAGGCTCGGATCGGGCGCGGCGGATCGAATCGGTCCCGGCGGCGCGGCGCGACGGCCTCTTGGAGATTGGGCGACGATGAAGCGGAACACCTCATTCCTGGCGCTCCTGGCGCTCGCGGCCGGCGCCGCGCCGGCCTTCGCCGGCCAGTTCGAGTTCCTGGCGGCGCCGCAGACCGACCTCAACCGCATCTACCGCATCGACCGGGTCACCGGCGAGGTCGGCGCCTGCCAGTACGGCCAGAAGGAAGGCACGTTCGGGGTGACGTTGTGCTTCCCCGCCGGCGACGGCGCGGGCAAGCAGGAGCCGTCCGAGTACGGGCTCGTCGCGTCCAGGCACGAGCGCGAGGGCGGCGTGTTCCGCGTGGACACGCGCACGGGCGCGATGAGCGTGTGCTACGTGTACGACGAGCGCGTGGTGTGCACGCCCCCGGAGAAGGGCGCGGTCGCGGACGCAGGCGCGGGCGCGCGCGCGAGCGACACCACGGGCGCCGTGCGCAAGCCCTGACGCGCGGGCGGCCGCGACCGCGGCCTTCATGTCGCTGCTTTTCTGGCGCACAGGCGCCGTGCTAGGGGAACTGCCGCCGCCATTCGGCGGCTCTTCCCTGGGCGCGGCATACCGCCGTCGCCCAAACGCGGAACACGGCATGGTCGCGCACGACGCGGCGGCTCCCGGGACGGGCGCCGCCTTCTCCTTCCGGGCGGAGGTTCGCCCGTGAGCCTGGACGCCCTCAAGCGTGAAGCCGCGGCCCGCGCGGTAGCCCTGGTCCAGCCCGGCATGCGGCTGGGACTCGGCACCGGCTCGACCGCCAAGCACTTCGTCGACCTGCTGGCCGAACGCGTGCGCGACGGGTTGTCCGTGGTGGGCGTGCCCACCTCCGAGGCCACGCGCGCGCAGGCCGAGTCGCTGGGCGTCCCGCTCACGACGCTCGAGGAGACGCCCGAACTCGACCTGACGGTCGACGGCGCGGATGAAGTGGACGAGCGGCTCCGGCTCATCAAGGGCGGCGGCGGCGCTCATCTGCGCGAGAAGATCGTGGCAACCGCCTCGCGCCGGATGATCGTCATCGCCGACGAGACCAAGCGCGTCGCCACGCTGGGGCGCTTCCCGCTGCCGCTGGAGGTCGTCACCTTCGGCCTGGGCGCGACGCGCCTGGCGATCGAGAACGCGGTCGCGGCCTCGGGCTGCTCCGGCGCCCTCACCATGCGCAAGCGCCCCGATGGCGCGTCCTACCTGACGGACAGCGGCAACCTGATCCTGGACGCCGCCCTGGGCCGCATCCCGGATCCCGAGGACCTCGCCTGCCGCCTCAACGCCATTCCGGGACTCGTCGAACACGGCCTTTTCATCGATCTCGCTGACGCCGCCATCCTGGCGACCGCCTCGGGGATCCAGGTCATCGGCGACCTCGGCTGATCCCATCGCTGAAGCACATCCCGTCGCCCCGCCGCGGCGCCCAGACAGGAGACGCACCCTTGTCCATCATCACCGCTTACCGTACCCGCGCCACCTTGGCCGCCGCCGCCCTGGCGCTGACGCTCTCCGCAGCGCCGGTGCTCGCCCAGCAGCCCGCCGCGTCCCACCTCGCCGCGGCGCGCGATGTCGTGCTCGCCTCGGGCATGTCTCGCTCCTTCGACGCGATGGTGCCGCAGTTCACCGAGCAGATGAAATCGAGCCTGCTGACCACGCGTCCGGAGATCGCCAAGGACCTCAACGAGGTCCTTGCCAAGCTCAAGCCCGAGTTCGAGGCGCAGCGCGAGGACATCGTCAACGCGGCCGCCAAGGTCTTCGCCGCGCGGATGAGCGAGGTCGAACTCAAGGACGTCGCAGCCTTCTACAAGTCCGCTTCGGGCCAGAAGTACGTGGCGGCGCAGCCGCAGGTCATGGACGAGCTGTTCAGCCAGATGCAGGCGTGGAGCCAGCGCCTGTCGGAGTTCATGATCACCCGGGTCCGGGCCGAGATGAAGCAGCGCGGGGTCCAGCTCTGACCAGAGGCGGACGGGGCCAGGGCGCCCGGTCCGCTGGCGCCGGATAGCAGGTGGAGGACGGGATGTCGGGCTACGACGTGGATCTCTTCGTCATCGGCGCGGGATCCGGAGGCGTCCGGGCCGCCCGCATCGCGGCCGGCCACGGCGCCAAGGTCATGGTGGCCGAGGAGCATCGGATCGGCGGCACCTGCGTGATCCGCGGCTGCGTGCCCAAGAAGCTCTATGTCTACGCCAGCCGGTTCGCCGCCGAGTTCGAGGAGGCCGCCGGCTTCGGCTGGACCGCGCCTGAGCCCTCGTTCGACTTCGCGGCCCTGAAAGCGGCCAAGGACAAGGAGATCCTCCGGCTCGAGAACGCCTACCGGGCCAATCTCGAGCGCTCCGGGGCGCAGGCGGTCGCGAGCCGGGCCGTGATCGAGGACGCGCACACGGTGCGGCTCCTGGCCGATGGTCGGCGGATCACGGCGGAGCGGATCCTGATCGCGGTCGGCGCCCACCCATTCGTGCCCGACGCCATGAAGGGCTGCGGCCTCGTCGAGACCTCGAACGACATCTTCGAGTGGGAAAGCCTCCCCAAGTCGGTGGTGATCGCGGGCGGGGGCTATATCGCGGTCGAGTTCGCCTGCCTGCTCGGACGCCTGGGCAGCGAGGTCACCCTGGTGCTCCGCGCCGACAAGGTGCTGCGCGGGTTCGACGAGGATCTCCGGGATGCGCTCATGGCGCAGCTGCCGTTCTGCGGCGTCAAGGTGATCACCCGGACGGAGATCGCCAGCATCGACGGGCGGTTAGGGAACATCGCGGTCAACCTCACCAACGACACGTCAGTGGCCTGCGAGCGCGTCGTCTACGCCACCGGCCGCATTCCGAACACCGCCGGACTTGGCCTGCTGGAAGCGGGCGTGGACCTCGACGCCGGTGGCGCCGTGCGGGTGGACCGCCTCTCGCAAACCTCGGTTCCGTCCATCTACGCCGTGGGGGACGTGACCAACCGGGTGAACCTGACGCCGGTGGCCATCCGCGAGGGACACGCCTTCGCGGACACGGTCTATGCGGGGCGGCCCACGGAGGTCGACCACGGCCTTGTGCCTTCGGCCGTGTTCACCACGCCCGAGATCGGCACGGTGGGGTTGACGGAAGCCCAGGCGCGAGCCCGTTGCCCGGTCACCATCTTCAAGACCTCGTTCCGGCCCATGAAGGCGACCCTCTCGGGCGCGCAGGAGCGGACCCTCATGAAGATCGTCGTGGAGAAGGAAACCGACCGCGTGCTCGGCGTCCACATCATGGGGGAGGGAGCCGGCGAGATGATCCAGTGCCTGGGGATCGCCGTGCGCATGGGCGCCACCAAGCGCGATTTCGACATGACCATGGCCGTTCATCCCACGGCGGCCGAGGAACTCGTGACGATGCGGACGCCGGTTTCCGATTAGACGTCATAGAGGCGCGTACAACCAAAGATCTCAAAACACACGTTTTGCGCGAAATTCTCCGATCAAATTAACTGAAAAGCGAGCGGAGCTCTGTAGTTTCAACGCCAGATTGTGGCGTCAGGAGCTACAGCGTGCGCACGCCCCACCATTTCCGCCGCGATGCCGACGGCGCTGTCGCGGTTGTTTTTGCGGTCCTGTTTGTTCCGCTCGTCATCGCGATCGGCGCGGCGGTGGACTACTCCCGGGCCAGTTCCTCGCGCGCAGCGTTGCAGTCGATCACCGACTCGACCGCACTGGCCGTGGCGAACCCCAAATACACGGCCGATCAGGTGCAGCACACCGCCGAGCAGATCATCAACTCGGAAGTGCAGGACCGATACGCCTTCCTCGGTAATCTCAACATTAAGGCCACCCTGTCCGCCGACGGCAAGTCTGTCACCGTGCAGACGAGCACGACCGTGAAGAACGAATTTATGTCGCGGTTCGGGAACGACGTGACCGGCATTTCGGCCGTGGCCCAGGCGTTTCGGGCTGTGACGGGAAGCGTCGAACTGGCGCTGGTGCTGGACACCACGGGGTCGATGAACGAGCCCGGCAAGAACAAGCTGACGACCCTGAAGTCGGCCGCCAACTCCATGATCGACACGCTGACCAAGGACACCAAGGCGGACGTGAAGATCGGCGTGGTGCCCTTCGCGCAATACGTCAACGTGGGGATGTCAAACCGCAACCAGCCCTGGATCAGCGGGGCCACCGACTACAGCAAGAACAGCTGCACGCCTGGCTCCTGCAAAACCGTCACTCCGGTGGTTCGATACTACAACTGCGTGAAGAACTCGCATATCGCCTACAACGACGGTATCCCGTACACATGGTACTCGAATGACTGTCAGGTCGAGTATGGCACGCCGTATGAGCAGTGCACACAAACCACTTGCGCCGACTACTGGTACAAGTGGAACGGCTGCGTCAAATCCCGGCCCCATCCTCTGAACCTCTCGGACGACAAGCCGTCGACGCCGTACGCGGCGATCATGACGCAGACGAACGGCACGCCGGGGGCATGCGCCAGCCCGATCCAGCCGCTCACGACCAACTACGGGCTCCTCAAGTCAAGCATCAGCGCGTTGACCGCGCAGGGCGAAACCTATCTTCCAGCAGGTCTCGTCTGGGGACTGAACGTTCTGTCGCCGGACCAACCTTTCAGCGAGGGGGCCGCCTACGATCCCAACGGGAAGATGCCGCGGAAGGTCATGGTGTTCATGACTGACGGCGTGAACACCAAGTCCTTGAACGCCAGCTCCCTCATGCACGACGGCACGAACCGCTCCCAGGCCGACGACTATACGAAGAAGTTGTGCGCCAACATCAAGGCCAAGGGCATCGAGATCTACAGCATCGCCCTGATGGTGGACGACGCCGACGCCAAGACCATGCTGCAGAACTGCGCCTCCGGGGGCGATCACTACTTCGACGCGACGAATTCCTCCATGCTCACCAGCGTGTTCTCGCAGATCGCGACGTCGTTGCAGACGACCTATCTGGGGCGGTGATCCGGAGCTTTTCACCCGCACGGAACTGCCCCAGGCCATGAGCCATGACGAAAGCCCCGCCGAGCCATTCGCAGACGGGGCTTTCTCTTTTATGAGTGCGACATCGCTGCCCCGGGCGAGCGAAAAACGCCGAACCTCATGGCGAATACGGCGTGACCGACGTTACTGTGGGCGCGCCGTTCAGTGGCTGGTAGATATTGACCAGGACCTTGGTTGCCGCAGCTCCAGGGACAATCGGAGTAGAGCTGCAGAGGAACTGGTAGTTCCTGCCTGCGACCACCTGCTCCCGGACCGAGAGGGGATCCAGGCGAACGCCTAACAGGTTCCTGGTGGCCTGATCGAAAACCTGACGCGCCGAGCTGTCGACGGGCTTGAAATCAGTCCACCCGCCTGGCAGCGGGCTCTTGCCGGGATCCAGAGGCGTTGTGGATGGCTTGCCGCCATGCGAGCAGTGCGGGGAGAAGGCTCTGCTCCAGTCGGAGGGGCGGCAGTGCCTGGAGGTCTCGCTCCGGTAACCGAGGCCGTGGGCGTGGTTGGCAAGCGGCTGGGCTTCAGGCCTCACCAACCGCGGCCGCATTCCGCCGGTGGCTGACGGGTGCGCCGAAGCCCCGTCGCTCGACATTCGGCGGCCGAGATGGTTGTGAGCGCTCTTGAGGGCCTGACCCCAGGCGTTCAAACCGCCGCCGCAGTCTGCACCCGGCGTCGAAACTCCACCAGGGCTGATACAGTGAAACATACGCGTCGCCCTTTTCATAGGTTAACGCGGTGATAATCCGCTGATCCTGTGTTCCAGATAATCCGTGGGGATTGCTGACCGATCTAGGTAGTGGCGGCCTAAGCCTGGGCCGCCACGAGGCTCGTCCGGCGACTCGGGGCGCAACGTGCGTGATCCCTCTAGAGCCAGGCGTCAGCCTGCTCAGGCCCGCGCCGGCGCGGGCGCGCCTTGGCGGTGGGCATGGCCGACCCGGTGACGATCACCTTGGTGCCCGTCGGGACGCGGTCGTAGAGGTCGATCACATCCTGGTTGATCATGCGGATGCAGCCGGACGAGACGCTCTTCCCGATGGTCCACGGCTCGACGGTGCCGTGAATGCGATAAAGCGTGTCCTTGTTGCCCTGCCACAGGTAGAGCGCACGCGCGCCGAGCGGGTTGCCGGGGCCGCCCGGCATGCCGATCCCGCTTCGAAGTTCCGACATCTTGGCGGCCAGCTCCGGCTGGCGATCCAGCATCTCCTTGGGGGGATACCAGTCCGGCCAGGCCTGCTTGTTGCGGATATCCGCGACGCCCGACCAGCCGAAGCCGCTGCGGCCGACGCCGACTCCGTAGCGGATCGCCGTGCCGTCGCCGTTGACGAGGTAGAGGTAGTGGCTGTGCGGATCGACGATGATCGTGCCGGGCGCCTCGCCGCCGTCATACGAAATGGTCCGCCGGTGGAACGCGGCTGGCACCGTATTCGGCCGGAGGCCGGGCACCGGATAGGGCTCTCCGCTGATCGGGCCATAGAGGGAGTCGGCGGGGGCCTCGCCCGACGGCGGGCGCGCGCGGCGCCGCGGCGCGGGATAGAGGCCGTAGAGCTGCTCCACGTCGTCCTGCGGCCGGCTCGGATACCAATAGGTCTGGGCAGCGGCTTCTCGCCCTCCCATCAGTACGGCGGCGGCTCCCAACAAGACGGTTCTGCGATCCATCCCGGGCATGACGGCCCCCTTCTACGCTCGTGTCACCAGTTTTGCGCCGCGACAACGCGCACGCCACGTAATCCGTTGCGAAATTCTTGCCGCGCGGATTCGGCTGAATCTTGGCGGCAAGGCCACGGTTGTCCCAAAGTGGATCGTTCGACAGATCAGCGGGTGGCGCAAGCTGCGCCTGTTCTGTATAAGGCCGGCTTCCCGAGAACGAACACCCTCCGCGGCCCGGCAGGGCGTGGATGATGGAGGAGAGGGTGATGAGCGAGCGTTGGACGCCTTCGAGCTGGAGAGACAAGCCGATCCAGCAGGTCCCGGCCTATCCGAACATGGATGAGCTGAAGGCCGTGGAGGCGCAGCTCGCCGGCTTTCCGCCGCTGGTTTTTGCAGGTGAGGCGCGCAAGCTCAAGCGGGCGTTGGGCAAGGTCGCGGCGGGCGAGGCTTTCCTGCTGCAGGGCGGCGACTGCGCCGAGTCCTTCGGCGAGCATTCGGCCGACAACATCCGCGACTTCTTCCGCCTTTTCCTTCAGATGGCCGTGGTGCTGACCTTCGCGGGCTCGTCGCCCGTGGTGAAGGTGGGCCGCATCGCCGGCCAGTTCGCCAAGCCGCGCTCCGCCCCGAACGAGAAGGTCGGCGACGTCGAGCTGCCGAGCTACCGCGGCGACATCATCAACGGGATCGACTTCACGAGCGAGGCCCGCGTCCCGGATCCGCGCCGCCAGCTGGAGGCCTACCGCCAATCGGCCGCGACCCTGAACCTGCTGCGCGCCTTTGCGACGGGCGGCTACGCCAACCTGGAGAACGCGCATCGCTGGATGCTGGGCTTCGTGAAGGACAGCCCCCAGTCGGGCCGTTATCAGGAGCTCTCGGAGCGCATCACCGAGACCATCGACTTCATGCGGGCGATCGGGCTTGACCCGGAGGCCCATCCGGAGATGCGCTCGACCGACTTCTACACCTCGCACGAGGCGCTGCTGCTCGGCTTCGAGCAGGCCATGACCCGCGTCGATTCGACGACGGGAGACTGGTACGCGACCTCCGGCCACATGATCTGGATCGGCGACCGCACGCGCCAGCCCGACCATGCCCATGTCGAGTACTGCCGCGGGGTGAAGAACCCGATCGGCCTCAAGTGTGGCCCCTCGCTGAAGCCGGAGGAGCTGATCCGTCTCATCGACCTGCTGAACCCGCAGGACGAGGCCGGGCGGCTGACGCTGATCTGCCGCTTCGGCGCGGAGAAGGCGGCGGAGTTCCTGCCGCCGCTGGTGCGGGCGGTGAAGCGGGAAGGGCGCACGGTGGTGTGGTCCTGCGACCCGATGCACGGCAACACCGTGAAGGCCGCGACCGGCTACAAGACCCGGCCGTTCGACCTGATCCTGGCCGAGGTGCGCGACTTCTTCGCCGTGCACCACGCCGAGGGCACGCATGCGGGCGGCATCCATCTCGAGATGACCGGCAAGAACGTAACGGAGTGCACCGGCGGCGCCCGGGCCATTTCGGACACCGACCTGCACGACCGCTATCACACCTATTGCGACCCGCGCCTCAACGCCGAGCAGGCGCTTGAGCTGGCCTTCCTGGTGGCCGAGCAGCTCAAGCGCGAGCGCCTCGCGCGCGGCCGGCCGATGGTGGAAGCGGCGGAGTGATCTCCGCGCAGGGCTGAAACGGAAACGGCGCCTCGCGGCGCCGTTTTTTGTTTTGGGGCGGGTGGGCGTCAGTATTTGACGCCGGCGCCGAGGGAAACGGTGTTCAACTGAACGCGTTGGCCTTTGAAGTCGGCGAAGCCGACATACTGGTACTGGGCCCGCAGGAAGACGTTGTCGACTGGCGCATAGTCGACGCCGGCCGAAAGCGCGAGGCCGGGGGCGTAGCCGGATTTCTTGATCGCGGCGGATATCGGGATAGGGGCTCCGATCGTCCAGGGATCCGTCGCCTGGTTGCGGGTGTCCTGTCGAATGACCCCGTTTAGATATCCAACCGATTCGAGGCGGCCAACGGCGAGACCGATGCCGGCGAACGGGAGGAACCGGCCCATCGCGTAGCCGCCGCGGATCTTGAGAATCCCGTAGTCAGTCGCCCCGGCGCCGCCGGTGGCCGTCGCGGCGACGGCCCAACGATCCAAGGCGCTCAGGCCGATGAGATAGTTGTAGTCGTAATAGGAGGACCCGACGAGCTTGCTTTTCGGGCGGACGTACTCCGCTTCTACGCCGAAGACTGCGTCGTCGAAGGACCAGTTCTGGCCGACAAAGCCGCCGAGGCTCATGGTCTGGCGCGAGCTTGAGCCGAGGTGGACGAGGCTGGTCGCTTGGGGAGCGATCTCGTAGTCCTTGTAGGCGATGATGGAGAGTTCGCGACCGAGGTTCGAGGCGCTGAAGTCGCCGGAGTCGTATCCGACGTGGATGCCGCCGTAGAGGCCTTCCCAGTTGAACTCGGGGGCCGGCCCGGGGATGTGGCTCACGGGCGGAAGCGGCAGGTAATCGGCCGCACGGGCGAGGGTGGGAACGGCGGCGGCGACGAGCGCGGCCAGGGCGACGATACGCATGGGGAGAACCCTTGCCAGTGAGGGGCGGCTTCCGCCCGAATTCGACTAGACGAATGTTAAAGCGGTAACCTTACCTCCCGGTTAAGCGCCGGGTTTCGTTAGCCCGAAACGACCTCGCGAGGCCCTTTCCGCCGTTGCGCGCCGCGGGCTGGTCCGCCATAAGCGGCCCATGACCCAGCCCGTCGTCCGCTTCGCCCCGTCCCCGACCGGCCGCTTACATATCGGCAATGCGCGTCCGGCTCTGCTGAACGCGCTTTTCGCCCTGAATCATGGGGGCCGCTTCATCCTGCGATTCGACGACACGGACCGGGAGCGCTCCAAGGCCGAATACGCCGACGCCATCGCGACTGACCTGGCGTGGCTGGGCATCCGCCCGGACCTGGTGGTCAGGCAGTCCGACCGGACGGCCCTGTACGATGCGGCCGCCGATCGGCTGCGCGCCGCGGGGCGGCTCTACGCCTGCTACGAGACGGAGGACGAGCTGGACCGGCGCCGCAAGCGCCAGGCCGCGCGCGGGCTGCCGCCGATCTACGATCGCGCCGCCCTGAAGCTCACGGACGAGGAGAAGCGCGCCTTCGAGGCGCAGGGGCGCAAGCCGCACTGGCGATTCCTGCTCGAGCACCGAACGGTGGAGTGGGACGACCTCGTGCGCGGGCCCTGTCACGTGGACGGCGCCTCCTTGTCCGATCCGGTGCTGATCCGGGCGGACGGCACCTACCTGTATACGCTTCCCTCCGTGGTGGACGACGTCGACCTGGGCGTCACGCACGTGATCCGGGGGGAGGACCACGTCACCAACACGGCGGTCCAGATCCAGATCATCGAGGCCCTCGCCGGCCCTGGGAGCGCGCCGGCCTTCGGACACCACAACCTGCTGACGACGGCGAGCGGGGAGGGGCTGTCCAAGCGCCTTGGCCACCTGTCGCTGGGATCGCTCCGGGACCAGGGGATCGAGCCCCTGGCCGTCGATGCGCTGGCGGTGCTCGTGGGGTCGGCCGAAGCCGTGCGGCCGGTGCGCAGCCTCGAGGAGTTGGCGCAGCTGGTGGACCTCGGGCGGCTCTCGCGCGCGCCGGCGCGCTTCGATGAAGCCGAGTTGCACGCCCTGAACGCCAAGGTGCTCCATCACCTGGAGTTCGCCGACGTCGCCGATCGCCTGCGCGAGCTGGGCGCGCCGGCCGACGATCGATTCTGGCTCGCCGTGCGCGGCAATTGCAGCGTCTTCAACGATGTCGTGACCTGGGCGACGGTGGCGCGCGGACCGGTCACCCCCGTCATCGAGGACCTGGGCTTCTGCGAGGCGGCGGCGGCCCTGCTGCCCCCCGAGCCCTGGGGCGACGAAACCTGGGGCGCATGGACCCGCGCGGTTGCGGAGGCCACCGGCCGCAAGGGCAAGGCGCTGTTCATGCCCTTGCGTCTCGCCCTCACGGGGCTCGACCATGGGCCCGAGCTCAAGGCCATGCTGCCGCTGATCGGGCGCGAGCGCGCCCTTGGCCGGCTGGGCGGGGCGGTCGCCTAGGCGGGACCGGCTCCGCGCCTCCCTACTGGGATTGCAGGCTGCGGGGAACGCCGGCGGGCGGCACGACCACCGGGGGCGCCATTGGCGGCAGGGGCTCCGAACGGATGCCTGCCCCTCCGGCCGGCGCGGACGGACGCCGCTGCGACGGCGCGGACGGGGTCGCGGCGCCCGGGTTCAGTGTGGAGGGATCCACGGCCATGCCGCCGCTGGCGTCCGCCGTGGGCGCCGCGGCGCGAGGCGCGGACTGTTTGCCCTTGGTCGCCGGCTTCTGGCCTGGCGCCGGGGCGGCCTGCGGGCGCGCCATTTCCTGCGACTGCTGTTCGGTGACCGTCACGTCCCCGGCCCGGCCGCCGATCAGCTTCTCCGCTTCCGCCAGGGCCTGTTGCCAGCTCTGGCCGTCCTTGCGGCATGTGCAGGAGGAATCGAAGGTCTTGCGGTAGCGGAAGGCGTTGGGCAGCGAAGTGTAGGGCGTGCCCGCCAGGGACACCGCCTCATTCGCCTCGCGGCCGGCCGGCTGCACGAAGAGCTCCACCTCGGCGTTGGGGCAGGAGGCCTGGCACAGGCTGGCGTCGAGCTCGAACCGGACCCGGCTGGCGTACTGGCTGATCGGGAAATAGAAGCCGTCGCACTTGCGCACGCACAGCGTCTTGCCGGCCGCGGCCACGCCGGGCGGGCCCTCGGGCGCGGCCGGCGCCGGCTGGCCGTCTTCCTGCATGGGCGGGACTTCCTCGCCCGGGCTGCCGAACAGCTGCTCGAAGAGGCCGGGCTGGCGGTTTGCGGCCTGGCCCGGGGCGACGCCGCGGCAATTCGCGTCATAGGCGGCGGCCAGCGAGGCGCGCTGAGCCTCCCCGCCGCCACCGGCGCGCTGCAACTGCGCATCGAGTTGCGCGAGCCCGGCCTCCAGGCTGTTGATCTTGGCTTCCAGGGACGGGCACTCGGGCGGTGGGCCCTCGCCGAAGAACAGGAAGCGCTGGCGCTGGCACCCGATTGAGCGCGCATAGGCGACCGTCCGGTTCACCTCGGCGCGCTGGCGCTGCATCTGCTCGGCGATCTGCTGCCTCTGGCCACCAGGGGGGCCGGCGCGGTCGAGAGCCGCCATGTCGGCTCGGAGCCTGTCGCAATAGGCCTGCTGGGACGCAGGCTGCTGGGCTGCAGCAGGCGCCACGGCTGCTGCGAGCGCCAGCATTGCGCCCGCGGCCTGAGCCAGTCGGAAGGTCGATATCATCGGTCCCAGTCCCCGCGGGTCTCCGCGACCCTGCGGAATCGCATCACGATGGTTGGACCACGGACATAAGAAGGTCAATGACGCCGAAAATGTGGATCGGGCAGGACCTTATGCGGAAGAGCGGTTGCCGTGGGCGCGCGCTCGAGCCGGTCCAGGAGCATCGGCAGGGGCTTGGGGCGTGCAAACAGGTAGCCCTGGCCCACGTCGCAGCGCGCCTGGCGGAGGCGCTCCGCCACCGTCTCCGTCTCGATGCCCTCCGCGACCGTCTTCATGCCGAATTCCCGCGCCAGGGAAAGCGTGGCTCGCACGATCTTCCACGCATATTCGTCCTGGTCGGCGGCCTGGATAAAGGTCCGGTCGATCTTCAGTTCGCTGAACGGCATCCGCAGCAGGGAACTCAGGGAAGCGTAGCCCGTGCCAAAGTCGTCCAGGGAGAGTTCGACGCCCTTGATGCGCAGGCGGGTCAGCACGTCCCCGACCCGTGGATCGTCGCCCAGGGCGACGGATTCGGTGACTTCCACCGTCAACAGGCTGGGGGAAAGCCCCGCTTCCGCGAGCGTTTCCTCGACACGGTCGGGAAAATCGAGGTCGAGCAGAGCGCCGGCCGTGACATTGACGGCCACGCTGACATTGGGGTGCGCGGTCGCCCACACGCCCGCGTCGCGGACGGCCTGCCGCAAGATGGCGTCGGTCAACTCCGACGAGAGCCCCTCCTGTTCGGCGAAGGGGACGAAGGCGCCCGGCGACAGCAGGCCATGGATGGGGCTCGTCCACCGGGCTAGAGCCTCGACCCCGGTGATCCGTCCTGAAGCGAGGTCGACCTTGGGCTGGTAGTGCGGCTTGATCTCACCCGATGCGAGCGCCTCCGCCAGGGCTTCGCGCGTCAGGGTAGCGGAAGCCCTGTTTGCGGCGAGCGAGAGCGGCGCCGGCAGGTCTCCCTGGAGGAGAACCCGAAGTTGCGCGACGTCGACCGGCTTGCGAACACTGCCGAAGGCGGGCAGGCCCACCGATTGCCCGAACCGGAGCGCGCCGTCGCGGATGCGATCGTCCAGCCCGGAGATGACCAGCAATGCAGGCTTCTGCCCCGTCTCCGCGACGAGGCGGATCGCCTCCACGCCGTCCTGGTCGCCCAGGGAGAGGTCCACGGCGACAATGTCGTAGGCCCGCTGGCGCATCGCGCCGACGGCCTCGGAGATGGTCGCGACCGTGTCGGCCTCGTAGCCGGCCATCCGGGCCACGGATCCGATCAGGAGCCGCTGCATGGCGTCGTCGTCGATGATGAGCGCACGCCGGCGTGCTTCGGGCGAGGACATCAGGCGGCTCCACGGAGGCTTTCGGGAAGAGCGGTTCGGGCCCGGCCGAAGGCGTCCCGCAACGCGGCGACGGCGGCCGCGAGCGCCTGAGGCGACATGACCGAGGCGCTGGCCTCGAGAGCCTCGGCGCTAGCCGACACCCCGAACAACCCCAGCGCCGCCGCTGCGCTGCGGATCGAATGGGCATCCCGGGCGAGCGACGTCAAGTTGCTCCGGTTCCGCGCCATCTCGTCGATCCTGCTGCCCGTATCCCGGAGAAAGACGCCCACGATCTCGCGGGCGGCGGATTCTCCGAGTTCGCCCACGAAGCGGTCGAGCGTCGCGGCGTCGAACTCGTTCAGGGCCGACGATTCTGCCGGGATCGGAAGGGATATGCGACGGGACATGCGCTCGATGAGGGCGGCCACCTTTTGGCCCGTGATCGGTTTCGTGGCGACGTCATCCATGCCGGCCGCGCGCGCCGCAGAGGCGTTCTCCGGCAGGGCGTTGGCGGTCAAGCCGATGATCGGCGTCGTGCATTCCGGCCCGGGCAATGCGCGGATGGCCCGGGTAGCCTCGAGGCCGTCCATTTCGGGCATCATCACGTCCATGAACACGAGGTCGTAGCGCGCGGCCTGCACGGCCTCTACGGCAAGAGCGCCCTTCTCGGCCGTCGTGGCGCGATGTCCGAGCTTGCGGACCATGGCTTCGAGGACCATCCGGTTGGTGCTGTTGTCCTCGGCGATCAAGATCGACAGGCCCGCGGCGTCGGCAGCCGCCTGCTGCGGCATGTCTACTGGGAGAGCGGGCTCGACGGTGTGGCCCTGGACCGCCGAGACCAGGGCATCGGGTTCGGCCGGCCGGTGCAGGACGACGTCCGCCGTCGGCGTCGCGCCGCATGGCGAAGTCTCCCTCGGCCGGGATTGCGTGACCAGCACCATTCGGGGGCGCAGGTGGCGGACGGCCTGGGCGATCTGCTCAAGGGCGCCCGGAAGCGCCGCGTCGTCAACGATCACGGTGTCCACAGGGGTCTTGGCCAGGATCGCATGAGCGGACGCGGCGTCCGACGCCGCTTCGATCGTGGCGCCGGCTCGTGCCAGGGCTTGCCCATAGCAGGCCCGGGCTCCCGCATCCGCCGCGAGCACCAGGGCCTTCCGACCCAGCAAGGGCGAGGCATCCGCGGCGGGCTCACAGGCCACGACCCTGGCCGTGAATCGGAACCGACTCCCATGGCCTGGCGCGCTCCGCACCTCCAGCGAGCCATTGAGCCTGTCGACGAGCTTGCGGCAGATCGCGAGCCCGAGGCCTGTGCCGGTTGAGCGCGGCGCAGCGTCTCCGAGTTGGCTGAACTCCCGGAACAGGAGCGGGATATCTTCGGCGGCGATGCCGATGCCCGTATCCTCCACGGTGATGGCCAGCCGATCCCGATCCGCCTCCGTTCCTTCCAGCCCGATGCGGATCAGGACCGATCCCCGCTCCGTGAACTTGACCGCATTTCCGGCGAGGTTGAGCAGAATCTGCCTGAGCACGGCCGGATCGCTGGTGACCCACTGCGGCGCGTGGTCTTCGACCATCACGCCGAGGAAGAGGCCCTTTTTGTCGGCTGCCGGCGCGAGCATCGCCAGAACACCATGCGCGAGCTTGCGGATGTCGAACCGCTCCTCCCGCAGTTCGAGGCGGTCGGCTTCGAGCTTCGACAGGTCCAGAACGTCGTTGATGATCTGGAGCAGGTGCTCGGCGGATTCCTGCATGGTTGAGGCGTAGCGCCGCTGTTCGGCGTCCAGCGGCGTCGCCGCCAGGAGGCTCGCCATTCCGATGACGCCGTTCAGAGGCGTGCGCATCTCGTGGCTCATCATGGCCAGGAACATGGCGCGGGCCCGGGACGCCGCCTCGGCGCGATCGCGCGCCTCGGCCAGTTCGGCCTCGCTCTTGGCCCGGGCCGTCACGTCCGTGTAGGTGCGCACAACCCCGCCGTCCGCCAGTTGGGTGCTTCGAATTTCGAGAACGAGACCATTGGGACGCGTCCGCTGATACAGATCCGGTCCGTCCGATATCCCGCCCTTCTTGACCCACGCCAAAAGATCCGTGTCGCCATCGAACTCCCCAGAGCGGCTCTGCCATTCGAGGAGATCGTCGAATTTCGGACGCCCATGGACGAGATGTTCGGGCAGGCCGAGCAATTCTCCGGCCTGCCGGTTCATGACGGCCACCTGCCGGTTGGTGTCCACCATCATGATCCCCTGGCTCATGTGCTCCAGCGTGATCTCCAGCTCGGTGGACTTGCGGCGGGCGACCTCGTCGCTTGAGCGCTGTGCGTCGCGTGCGCCCTGCAGTCGGCGCCGGTTGCGCGCGCCCGTCGCCATGCCGGCCGCCACCAGCGCAGTCAGCGCGAGAGCGACCGGAAGGAGCACATGGGCGCGTGTGTGCGCATAGATGTCGGCGGCCAGGATCGAGACGCTCACCACGAGGGGGAAGCCCTTCACCCGGCGATAGGCCGTGAGCCGGTCCTGGTGGTCCAAAGCGCTGGCCGCCACATAGGTCCCTGCGGACGCGCTCTCCAGGCTTTTGAACAACGGGCTGACCGCCAGCGACTTCCCGAGGAATTCGCCGGAGCCGCCCTTGTGGGCGCGAATGATTCCATCCGTTCCGACGAGGGTGACGGTGCCGGCGCTGCCGAGGTCGATCGCCTCATAGAATCGGGAGAAATGGTAGGGGTCCAAGGAAGCGACGAGGACGCCGGCGAAGCTTCCGTCCCGGTTGCTCACCCGGCGGGTCAACTGGATCGACCACTTGCCGGATGCGCGCCCGAGAACGGGCTTGCTGATGAACAATTCGTCTGCAGCGCGCTGCAGATGCACTTGGAAGTGCTCGCGGTCGCGCAGGTCGACCGGGCTTGCAGGCGGCCCCAGGTTGTTGGCCACCATGTATCCGTCGGGCCCGATCAACGTGACCTGGAAGATGAGGCTGTTCAGAAAATGCGGGTTGCTGGTGAACGAGACGAGGTCGAACTTCGCCGGATCCCGTTCGTAGGCGGCGCGCAGGAGCAGAAGCGTCTTGTCCACCTCCTCGATCGAGCGAATGACGTGCTCTTCGAAGCTGCGCGACAAGTTCGAAACGTTCTGCTCGGAGGCCTCGAGGGCCTGGCGCCGCTCCTCGCGCAGGTGGAAGAGGGTTGCGCCCCAGATCAGGGCGATGATGGTCAGGCCGAGCACGGCGGTGCTGTTGAAGACGGACCTGACCTTGGACGAAACCCACACCTGCCGGACCCCAGCTTTGCAACCTGCTTCCCATCGAAATACAACTTACGGGTTCAAAACTGATTAAATCGTCTCGAAGTAGTTGCGAGGAGAGATTACGGCGCGTTCACCACTTTGACGGCCCGGTCTCCTACCGTTCCGGGGCGACGATCCCATATGACGCTCACGGAGGTGCTCGCCACATGATCACACGCGTCGTTCGAGGTGCAGTCGCGGCATTCGCGGCCCTGCTGGCCGTGAGCGCTGCCCACGCGCAGGAGCCCGAAGTCGTCTTCAAGAAGTCCACAGTATGGAAGATGCTGACGCCAGACGACAAGCTTGCGACCTACGCCATCGACGATCCGGGCGTGGCGGGCGTGGCCTGCTTCTACACCGTGCCGGAGCGTGGGGGCGTCAAGGGCATGCTCGGCGTGGCCGAGGAGCGCTCCGAGGTGTCGCTCGCCTGCCGGCAGGTGGGGCCGATCTCGTTCAAGGAGAAGTTCGAGCAGGGCAGCGTGGTGTTCCGCCAGTCCCGTTCGCTGATCTTCAAGAAGATGCAGATCGTGCGCGGCTGCGACGCCAAGCGGAACACGCTGGTCTACCTGGTCTACACGGATCGTCTGATCGAGGGATCGCCGCAGAACTCCACGTCGGCGGTGCCCATCATGCCGTGGGGCTCGGGTGCCGACGCTCCGAAATGCGCCGACTGGGTCGAGAAGTAGACGCCAAGAAAAAGGGGGCCTTCTCGGCCCCCTCGCTGTATCGGACGGCTGTTCCGCTTATTCGGCGCAGGTGACCGAATAGGTCCTGGCCGCGGGGACGACCTTGGCGCCGCCGATGGAAGCCGTCACCTCGGTCGGGTCCACGGGGCCATACTGGGCCGCCTTGCCAAGGCCATGGGCCTCGCACCAGGCGTCCGCGACGATGCTGCCGCATCCGCCGCCGGAGGCGAGGCAGTCGGCCACGCCGTAGCCGTCGTTCGCCGGGATCAGGAACGACCGCTCGCCCTGGGCGGCCGCGGGAATGGTGCTGGAAAGACCTGCGAAACCGCCGGCCACGACAGTGGCGGCAAGCAGGGCAGCCGGAAGAGTGCGACGAAGGGACATCATCAGTCTCGAGGGGTGCTGGGGGGCGGACGCGGTTACGAGAGTGTCTATTTCGGGGTATCAATCACGTTAACGGGCCCGCGGTTCCTGGCGGTGTGAGAAAGCACATCACCAAGGTCAAGAAACCGGAAACACGGGCCGAGGTAGCTGATTACAGGACGCACAATCAAGAACGCCGGCGCGGGTTTCACCTTTTCGCCGCAAACCCGCGGTGGACCTGTGGCCCGGGGCGCACACCGTCCATTTACCAATGCGGCAAGTCGCTTGACGGAAGGGCGGTTTGCGCATCATGGTGCCGCCATCATGGCTCCGACGACCGTTATCTCGATCGTGATCATTTGCAGCTAGCGTCATCGCTGGCTGGAGCCGTCTTAGTGTGACAACTCGGAGCGGGATCCCCAGCCAGACTGGCGAGGGTGGAACCGCATGTCGCTCAATCTCTACAACACGCTGACCCGCCGCAAGGAGGCGTTCGCCCCGATCGATCCGGCGAACGTGCGGATGTATGTCTGCGGGCCCACCGTCTACGACTACGCCCACATCGGCAACGCCCGCCCGGTGATCGTGTTCGACGTGCTGTACCGGTTGCTGCGGCACGTCTACGGGGCGGAGCGCGTCACCTACGTCCGCAACATCACGGACGTGGACGACAAGATCAACGACCGCGCCGCGCGAGACTACCCGGACCTGCCTCTCAACGAGGCGATCCGCAAGGTCACCGAATCGACGGCCGCGCAGTTCCATGCCGACATCGCGGCCCTGGGCGTGCTGCCGCCCACCCACGAGCCACGGGCGACCGAGCACATCGAGGGCATGAAGGCGATCATCGAGCGGCTGGTGGCCGGCGGCTTCGCCTATGTCGCCGAGGGCCACGTGCTGTTCTCGCCCGCCGCCATGGACGCCGCCGACGGCGTCCTGCCGCGCTACGGCGCGCTCGCCAACCGCACCCTGGACGAGATGATCGCCGGCGCCCGCGTGGACGTGGCCCCCTACAAGCGCGACGCGACCGATTTCGTGCTCTGGAAGCCCTCCAAGCCGGGCGAGCCCGGCTGGCCGTCGCCCTGCGGCATCGCGGGGCTGGGTCGGCCCGGATGGCACATCGAGTGCTCGGCCATGAGCCGCGCCTTCCTGGGCGAGACCTTCGACATCCACGGCGGCGGCATCGACCTCGTGTTCCCGCACCACGAGAACGAGATCGCCCAGTCCACCTGCGCCTTCGGCCACAGCGTCATGGCGAATGTCTGGATGCACAACGGCTTCCTGCAGGTGGAAGGCGAGAAGATGTCCAAATCGCTCGGGAATTTCGTGACGATCCACGAGTTGCTGGCGACGGAGAAGTTCGGCGGGCGCACCTGGCCTGGCGAGGTGCTGCGCCTCGCGATGCTGAAGACCCACTACCGGCAGCCGATCGACTGGACGGTGAAGGCGCTGGAAGAGGCGGAGCGTACGCTTTCGCGATTCTCGGCATGGTTCTACCGCGAGCCGCACACCGACGCCGTACACTTGCCGTTCCTGGAAGCCCTCCTGGACGATCTCAATACCCCGAAAGCATTCGCCGAGCTTCATTTGCTGGCCAACGAAGCTAATGCGGAACTCATGGTCAATCCCGTGCACGCATTTGAAAAGTTCGACCTGCTTCACAATTCTCTTGATTTGCTGGGGGTTCGCTGGAACAGGGCAGACAAGATCTCGGGTGAGTTCCGCGCCGAAATTGACGCCCTTATCGCCGCCCGCCTCGAAGCCCGCCGCCAAAAAAACTGGGCCGAGTCCGACCGCATCCGCGACGAGCTCGCCGCCATGGGCATCCAGCTCAAGGACGGCAAGGATCCGGCCACCGGCGAGGCCGTGACCACCTGGGAGGTGAAGCGGTGAGCCCCGCTGCGCCTCACGTCCTCGCCGTCATCCCCGGGCTTGTCCCGGGGATCGACGCGCTGGGCCAGGGCGTGGATGGCCGGGTCGAGCCCGGCCATGACGAGGGTTCGGCATTCGCCCGCTCCGCAGCCCTGCCGGGCTTCGCTGACGAGGGGACGCTCACCCCCGTCATTGCGAGCGCAGCGAAGCAATCCAGAGGGACTGGGCAGGTTCTTGTTCAGACGTCCGCGTTCCTTGCCCCTGGATTGCTTCGTCGCTGCGCTCCTCGCAAGGACGGGGGAGCGCCTGTCGGGAGGGCGCAGCCATGACTGAACCTTCCCGTCGCCCGTCCTCCGGCTTCGGCCTTCGCCGCCTGTGGTGGCTCGTGGTGCTGAAGCTCCTGATCGTCGCCTTCGCGCTCTATGTCGCGCTGCGCGCCTACAACCTGATCTGACCCAGGATCGCCGCCATGTCCCGCGAGAGACTCACCTTGTTCGACACCACCCTGCGCGACGGCGCGCAGACGACGGGGGTGGACTTCTCGATCGAGGACAAGCTGCAGATCGCGGCCATGCTCGACAGGCTGGGCGTGGACTATGTCGAGGGCGGCTATCCTGGCGCGAACCCGCTGGACACCAGCTTCTTCGAGCAGAAAAGGACCCGGAACGCCCGCTTCACGGCCTTCGGGATGACCAAGCGGGCCGGCCGCTCGGCTACGAACGACCCTGGCGTCGCCGCGCTGCTGGAGGCGGACTGCGACACGGTCTGCTTCGTGGCGAAGAGCTGGGACTACCACGTCCACGTCGCGCTCGGCTGCACCCTGGAGGAGAACCTCGAGGGCATCCGCGACAGCATCGCCGCGGCGCGCTCCGCGGGGCGCGAGGCCATGCTCGACTGCGAGCACTTCTTCGACGGCTACAAGGCGAACCCGACCTACGCGCTCGCCTGCGCCCGGACGGCCTACGAGGCGGGCGCGCGCTGGATCGTGCTGTGCGACACCAACGGCGGCACGCTGCCGGACGAGGTCGAGCGGATCGTCGCCGAGGTCGCCGCGCACATCCCCGGCGAGCATCTGGGCATCCACGCGCACGACGATACCGGCAACGCGGTCGCGAACTCGCTCGCCGCGGTGCGCGCCGGGGCGCGACAGATCCAGGGCACCCTGAACGGGCTGGGCGAGCGCTGCGGCAACGCCAACCTGGCGACGCTGATCCCGACGCTGAAGCTGAAGCCCGGCTACGCCGAGCGGTTCGTCATCGGGGTGACGGACGAGGGCCTCGCCACGCTGACCCAGGTGTCGCGGGCCTTGGACGAGTTGCTGAACCGGGCGCCCAACCGGCACGCGCCCTATGTGGGCCCTTCGGCCTTCGCCACGAAGGCGGGCATCCATGCCTCGGCCGTGCTGAAGGACCCGCGCACCTACGAGCATGTGCCGCCGGAGACGGTGGGCAACCACCGCGTCGTGCTGGTCTCCACCCAGGCGGGCAAGTCGAACGTGCTGGCCGAGCTGGAGCGGCTCGGGATCGATGTGCATCGCGACGATCCCCGCATCGCGCGCCTCTTGGAGGAGGTGAAGGAACGGGAAGCGATGGGCTACGCCTACGAGGGCGCGGACGCCTCGTTCTTCCTGCTGGCCAAGCGGGTGCTGGGCGAGGTCCCGGAGTTCTTCACGATCGAGCGGTTCAAGGTGAACGTGGAGCGCCGCTACAATGCGGTGGGCGACCTCGTGACCTTCTCGGAGGCGACCGTGAAGGTGAAGGTCGCGGGGGAGACCCTGATCTCGGCGGCGGAAGGCAACGGCCCCGTGAACGCGCTCGACCTCGCGCTGCGCAAGGACCTCGGCAAGTACCAGCGCTTCATCGAGGACATGGAGTTGCTGGACTACAAGGTCCGTATCTTCCAGGGCGGCTCGGACGCCGTGACCCGCGTGCTGATCGAGAGCGGGGACGGCCAGGGCGAGCGGTGGACCACGGTCGGCGTGTCGGCCAACATCATCGACGCCTCGTTCCAGGCGCTCACGGACAGCATCAGCTATCGGCTCCTGAAATGCGGGGCGGAAGGCTAGGGGGCGGAAGGCTAGGACGGCTTTTCGCCGAGCAGGTCGCCGTATTCCGGGTTCTGCGCCATGAACTCCCGCACGAATGGGCAAGCCGGAATCACGCCTTTGCCCGTGCTGCGGACCTCGTCAAGAACCCGGGCCACGAGTTCGCCCCCGATTCCGCGTCCGCGCAGGCTTCGGAGGACTTCCGTGTGGTAGATCGCGAGTCGGTCGCCCCGCTCCTCGTAAAGAGCGTGGGCGACCGGGGTCGACTCGTCCCACAGGTCAAAGCGTCTCAGGGCATGATCGTGGGTGAGCCGGTACGTCATGATGCGCGTCAGTCGCAGACCCGCACGCGACGGATCATCGGACGGCCCCACGCGTCGTAGACGCGCTGACGCTCGATGTAGCAGCCGCCATAGCCGTAGCCATAGGCCGGGTAGGCGCCGTAGCCATAGCCATAGGCCGGACGGGTCGCGAGCGCGCCAAGCGCCAGGCCGCCGACGAGGCCAGCCGCGGCGGCGCCGCCGGCGTTCCAGCCGTGGTGACGGTAGCCGCCATAGTATCCGCCGTGACGCCACTGAGCCTGCGCCGGAGCCGCCATGGCGCCGACCGAAGCGATAGCCGCGAGCCCAAGAAGCGCCTTTCGAGTGTTCGAGATCATTTCTTGTCTCCTCTCGTACGCTGTTCGGGACATAAACTCCTGGCAGCGGCTCGTGTTCCGCTTCATTGGCGAACTGTGATGTTGTGCCTTGTCGGGCAGGGTCAAGACTTGCTCCGCAGGCAAGTGATGATGTAGCCGTTCTTTCCTGCCTCAATGTCTTGTGAAGGCGAGCCTCCGTGCATGGTCCGGACGAACTCGGCCAGGACGGGGTGATGGTTCGTCATTGCGAGCGCAGCGAAGCAATCCAGCCGGGGAGGGCGCCAACCCCCGGGGCCGGCGCGCCAGGCGCCCCTGGATTGCTTCGTCGCTGCGCTCCTCGCAATGACGAGAAGCGCCAAGGCTGTCTCGGCGAGGAGGGCAGCGATGACGTGCACCAGGGCTGGCGAAGCCCTGGGGAGCCCGTATCCGCACTGAGCCAGGGCGTCAGCCCTAGGCGGCGGACCGGATCGTCATGGGATCGCCGAAGCTCGGCGGGGCCGCTGCGTCATCGACGCAGCGCGCGAGGCGCAAGGCGGCTTCCTGGGGTGGAATTCCGTCTACGAACCAATCGCGAAGAACGAGACGGTCCGCGTGGACGAGATGACGCTGGCCGTCATGACAGTGCCGGGCTACGGCCTCCAACCATTGCGAGAAGCAATTCTGCATCGGAAGGCGCTCCGCTTTCTGCGAAGCCCCAAAGGACGCCACCGGACTCGGACCAAAGGATGGCGCCGCAGCGCAGCATTGATGCTGCGGCGCCACCTGGTCAGCTCCGCAGCCTGTCGAGTTCAGGCATGAGGACCACGCTTTCCTGCTCGTTTGGGTCCGTCCGGGCGATGATCGCCACGCAGGGCTCGGTTTGGCTCGTGTTGTAGGGCAAATGGGGCACGTCGGCGGGAATGTAGCAATATTCGCCTGCGCCCACCTCCATGTGGTGCTCGAGCTCGGGGCCGTACCACATGGCCGAGTGGCCGCTGAGAACGTAGATCGCCGTCTCGTGGGATTCGTGCTTGTGGGCCTTGGCGCGTCCGCCGGGCGGAATGGTCAGCATCTGCATGTGCAGGTGCTTGGACCCCACGCTCTCGGCCGAGATGCCGGGTTTGTACGCCAGCGCCTGCTTCCCGGTGAATTCGGCCCCCGGCTGGACCTTGCGGCAGGTCGGCGCGGCGGACGCGTGCTGCGCTTCGGCGGGAATGCGCGCGGCGTTTTGGGGAATGGCAGCCATGGATCTCTCCCGATGGTTGCAATGACGGATTGCAAGCATTCAAGCGCGCTTCGTCGAGCCGCCGCAAGCCAATCCGGCCGCATGGCGCCCAAGCTCCCGCCGCGGGCAGCCTTTCGGGCCCTTTCGCGTTACGCCACCGCGCAAGCTCCGGCGCCCGGATGATCCCGCATGCCCCGTGTCGACTGGCCCGACGCCATCTTCGCCCTGAAGACCTTCGGGGCGGCCATGCTGGCGCTGTGGATCGCCTTCTCGGCCGACCTGCCGCAGCCGTCCTGGGCGATGCTGACGGTGCTCGTGGTGTCGCAGCCGATCGCCGGCATGGTGGCGGCGAAGGCGATCTACCGCGTGGTCGGCACGTTCGTGGGCGCCTGCATGGCGGTGCTGATGGTGGCCACGCTTGCGGATGCGCCGCCGTTTTTCCTGCTCGCTCTCGCCCTGTGGGTGGGCCTGTGCACCGGCGTCTCGGTGCTGCTGCGGGACGCGCCCGAATCCTATGGCGCCATGCTGTCCGGCTACACGGCCGCCATCATCGGGGTGCCGGCCGCGCTGGCGCCGCTGACGGTGTTCGACACGGCCGTGGCGCGCTGCCTCGAGATCATGCTGGGCATTCTGTGCGGGACGCTGGTGAGTCAGCTCATCCTGCCACGGACGGCGGGCAGGCAGTTGCTGGACGCGATCGACCGCACGGTGGACGCCCTGCGGCGGTTTGCGGCGGACACCCTGGTCGCCGAGGACGACAGCGCCAAGGGGCTCGCGGACAGACGATCCTTGGTCGCCGACGCCGTGAACCTCGACAACCTTCGCGTCTTCGCCACGTTCGACACGCCGGCCGTGCGCAGGGCCTCCAGCGGCGCCAGCGCGCTGCAGAGACAGGTCCTGACCATGATCTCCATGCTGGTCTCGATCCACGACCGCCTGGCCATCCTGCGGACATTGGATTTGCCCGCCGCCCAGCCCATGCGGGCCGTGCTGGCGCGCGGCTCTCTTCTGCTCGATCCGGAAACCGGCCCTCCGCCCGGCCTCGCCAGACGCGAAGCGGTCGAAAAGGTCCGGCGCGAGGCGGCTGCGCTGCGGCCGGATCTCGCGGCCATGAGGCAGGACCCCCGGCTCATCCTGGTCCGCAACATCCTGGAGCGGTTCGACGACGTGCTGGTGCTGCAGCGGCGCATCAGGCGCCTTCGCGACGCGGTTCACGCAGGGCGGCGGGTCGGGCCTGGCGGGCGGGCGGTCTCCGTCCGTTATCGCGAGCCGATCCTGGCGCTGGTCGCCGGGGCGATCTCGGCGACGGCCGTGCTCGTCGCTTCCGCGCTCTGGATCGGGACGGCCTGGGCCAACGGCGGCTCGGCCGTGGTCTTCGCGGCGGTGATCTGCAGCATCATGGCGGCCCTGGACGATCCGGCGGCGGCGGCCGGTGGTTTCCTGCGGATGACGACCCTCTCGGCCATCCTGGCCGGGCTCGCGCTCTTCGCCGTGCTTCCCCTGGTCAACGACTTCGCCGGACTCACGGCGGTGCTGGCCCTGTTCTATATCCCGTTCGGCATGATCATGGCGCTGCCGCGCATCGGGACCAGCGTGATGCCGCTGGGGCTCAACTTCACCGCCTTGCTGGCCATCTCCAACACGACGCCACCAAGCGAGTTCGACGTGTTCGCGAACGGCGCGCTGGGGCTCATTGGGGGCATCTGTGTCGGCATCCTGATGTTCAGGCTTCTGCGGCCTCTGGGCGTCGCCTGGGCCATCGAGCGCATCCATGGGGCGATCCTGCGCGACCTTGCCCGGCTGTCGCGAAGCGGCGCCCCGGGGCGCGACGCGTTCGAGGCCACCATGTTCGACCGCGTCAACGCCCTGTTCGCCCGGCTGGACACGGCGGACCCACAGCAGAGGGCCACCCTGCAGGGCGCGCTCGCCGCCCTGCGCATCGGCCTCAACATCCTGGCGCTTCGCCGCGCGGCCGCTGATCTGCCCGAGCCTTTGCACGGCCGCGTCCAGGAGACCCTGGGCGTTCTCGCGCGGCACTTCTCGCTCCTGGCCAGGGGCAAGCGGGGTGAACTGCCGTCCGGACCGGCCTCGGGCGCGATGGCTGCGCTTCGCGAGCAGGGCGAAGGAGAAGCGTCGGAAATGGCGCTGCTGACCATCGCGGCGATCCGGGCGACGCTCGACCGGCATGCCGAATTCTTCCGCGCCCAGCGCACGCCGCTCGCTCTGGAGATCCCCGAAGAGGCTCTTGCATGATCCGCGAACTGGACCTCTTGGGCGTCTTTCTGTCGCCGATGGCGGCGCTGCTCGCAGCCGCCGCCATCGCGTGGCTTGTCCTGCGCCGCCTGCTTGAACTGACCGGCGTGGAGCGCCGGGTCTGGCATCCCGCGCTGTTCAACTTCGCCGCTTTCGTTCTCCTGCTGTCCAGCCTCGTGCTCTTGGTGTTCGGTCCCCGCTGATGCTCGCCGCGCTGTCCCGTGTGTTCTTCACCCTTCTTGTCGTCGTTGCGGCCGCCGTCGCGGCCTTTTTCGCCTGGCGGGCCTATGTGGAGCAGCCATGGACGCGAGACGGGCGGGTGCGGGCCAACGTGCTCGCGCTCGCGCCCGATGTTTCGGGCCCGGTCGTGGACGTCCGCGCCAAGGACAACCAGCGCGTCAGGAAAGGCGACGTCCTGTTCGTCATCGATCCTGCGCGCTACCGCTTCGCGCTGGCGCAGGCTGAGGCGACCGCGCAGGGGCGCGAGAGCGACCGGGACCAGAAGAAACGCGAATTCGACCGCCGCTCGCGCCTGACGACGGGCGCCATCACCGAGGAAGCCCGGGAGCAGGCCGCGGCGGCGCTCGCCGCCGCCGAGGCGGCCTATGGGGCCGCCCTGGCGGAGCTTGACGTCGCCCGGCTCAATCTGGACCGCACGGAGGTGCGCTCGCCGGTTAACGGCTTCGTGACCAACCTGCAGATTCATCCCGGCGACTACGCCTCTGCCGGCAAGGCGCTGGCGGCGCTCGTTGACGAAGACTCGTTCTACGTGGCCGGGTACTTCGAGGAGACAAAGATCGCCCGCATCCACGACGGCGATCCCGCGACCATCCGCCTGATGGGGTTCGAGCCAGAGATCCGCGGGCGGGTGGAAAGCGTCTCACGGGCCATCGCGGACCGGGAAATCACTCATGGTTCCGACCTCGTCCTGAACGTGAACCCCACCTTCAACTGGGTGCGCCTCGCCCAGCGCATTCCCGTCCGCATCGCCATAGAGAACGTGCCGAAGGAGATCGCGCTCAGCGCCGGCATGACCGCGACGGTCGTGGTGGGCGGGCAGGGCCAGAAGACCTGGCCCGACTGGTGGCCACGCTTCGCGCGCTGGCCCGCGACCTAGCCTCAGGCGGCGGCGGCCTCGCGGCGCTCGGGCAGACTGGCCAGCTGGCCGAGCAGGGCGCGGTCGTGCAGCACCACCATGGCTTCCTTGGGGTGCAGCCACTCCGTGGCGTCTTCGATGGACTCGGCGTCCATCAGCTTCGCCTCGGCGACCGCCCGGTCGCGGTCGATCTCGCCGCGCTTGCGACGATGGGCGGCGGGCAGCATGGCTTCGTGGCGGGACCGGAACTGCGGGTCGGCGTGGATGGCCCGGACCGCGTTGTCCTCGTCGAAGCCGTCCGCGTCCAGCTCGCGCATCAGCGCGTTGGCGCGGGTCGCGATCGGGGGCGGGGACGTCTCCTCGGGAGTGAGGAGCAGCCCGGCCCGCTTCAGGGCCAGGCCCCAGGACAGCATGCCGGAGGCGGCCGAGATCGGAATGGCCAGGACCAGGCCGAGGATGGTGGGCGACATCCAGCCGAACAGCGACGGGGCGATCATAAAGGCGGACAGGCCGGTGAAGATGCCGAGCAGCATCTGCACCCGGTGACGCCGCACGATGTCGCGGAACGGGATTGAGCCGTCGTCGCGGCGCTGGGGGTTCCAGCCGGTGTCGCGGCCGGCGATGATCTGGAACACGGCGCCGGACTGGATGACCATCAGGATCGGCGCGAGCAGCGCCGACATGATCACCTCGACCAGGGCCGAGACGACCAGGCGGAAGCCGCCGCCGCTGGCGCGCCGCAGGGATCCGCGGATCAGGGCCAGGATGAGGCCGAACAGCTTGGGCGCGAGCAGGATGGCCATGGTGATGCCGAAGAGCTGCAACGCGCGCTCGGCGTCGAACCGCGGCCAGGCCGGGAAGAGCGAGAACTCCTTGGTGAAGTACTCCGGCCGCACGTAGCGCGTCTGCAGCACCAGCACGATGCCGACCACCAGTTGGGCGAGCCAGAGGGGCGACGCGAGGTACGAGAAGATGCCCGTCGCGAAGTGCTGGCGCGTGGGGAGGGTCAGGCCGGCGGCCCCGATCACCCGCGCATGCTGCAGGTTGCCCTGGCACCAGCGCCGGTCGCGCGTGGCGAGGTCGATCAGGGAAGGCGGGCTCTCCTCGTAGCTGCCCTCGAGGTCGGGCAGCATGTAGACGGTCCAGCCGGCGCGGCGGATGAGGGCGGCCTCGACGAAGTCGTGGCTGAGGATGTGGCCGCCGAAGGGCGGCTTCCCGGACAGGTGCGGCAATCCGCAGTGGGCCGCGAAGGCCCTGGTGCGGATGATGGCGTTGTGGCCCCAGTAGTTGCCCTCGCGCCCCGACCAGACCGCCAGGCCCGTCGCGATCACCGGCCCATAGATCTTCGCCGCGAACTGCTGCAGGCGCGCGAACAGGGTGTTGCGGTTGATGATGAGCGGCAGCGACTGGATGATGCCCGCGTCGGGATCAGCCTCCATCGCGGCGGCAAGGCGCGTGATGCAGGCGCCCGTCATCAGGCTGTCGGCGTCCAGGACCAGCATGTGCTCGTAGGCGCCGCCCCAGCGGGTGACGAAGTCCTCGATGTTGCCGGCCTTGCGGCCGACGTTCTTCTGCCGGTGCCGGTAGTAGAAGCGCGCCTTGGGACCGAGGCGCTCGCGAAGCGCCCAGAAAGCGCGCTCCTCCGCGATCCAGGCGTTCGGCTGCGTACTGTCGGACAGGATGAAGAAATCGAAGTGGTCCACGAGGCCCGTCGCCTCGATCTCCTCGTACATCGCCTGCAGCGAGGCGAAAACGCGCGAGGTCGCCTCGTTGTAGACCGGCATCACGACGACGGTCTTCGACTGCAACTGTTTCGGGATCGGCGGCGTGCACCTGCGCCAGAGCAGCGCCAGGAAGCCCACGATCGCGCTGGTGAAGGCCAGCGCGATCCAAGAAAAGTTGACCGTGAACAGCGCCACCAGGGCCCACTGCAGCGCCGTGACGCCCGAGACCGACACGACCCGGTACATCTCGAACGCACCCCAGCCCGTGAGCCCGAGCGCGCCTGCGAACACGAACAGGCGGGCGAGCCACGGCTTGGAGCGGCTGATCAGCGGCTTGCGGGTGTCCTTGCGCGGCCATGCGCGCAGCGACTGCACCGGCATCGCCAGGGGCGACTCCGGCGGCAGCGCCGGCTGGTCGGCGACGATCCGCGCCTGATCGGCGGCCGAGAGAATCTCGACCGCGCCGTGCTGGGAATGGGCGTTCACGGTGTCCAACGATACAGCCATGTTTCGCTCAGCGGTTTTCCGCCGGCCTCGAGAACGAGGCGCAACTCGCAGGCGCTCTCGTTCCCGGGCTCCAGTTCGAAACCCACTCGGTAGAGCTTGCGTTCCGGATAGGGCCAGAGCCTCAGGTTCGCCACCGTCCCTGGAGCCGTCGACAGCATCGCCTTGAGCTCCAGAACGGTCTGCGTCTGTTTCAGCATCTCACCCGTGAAATCCACCATGAATCGGCGGGACGTGTTTGTGCGGCCTCGGCCCACCCGGGTAGCCGCCACTGTGGCGAGGCCGACGCGCTCCGGCGGCAGCCAGCACCAGAATTGCCGGTAGGCGAGGGAGACCTCCGCCCCGGGTTGGAGCGGCTGTTTGGGCCGCCAGTATGTCAGAACGTTGTCGTTGATCTCCGATTCGGTCGGAATCTCGATCAATTGGACCAATCCCGGCGACCAATCCCCGATCGGCTCGATCCAGAGGCTCGGCCGGCGCTCGAACATCTGGTCGTCGTCCAGGAAGGCGGATGAGTCCCGATCGCGCTGGATCAACCCGAAGCCCTTGGGCGAGGGGTCCACGAACGCCGAGATCTGGAGCGTCTCGGGGTTCGACAGGGGGCGCCAGATCCACTCGTCATTGCCGTTGTGAATCTGCAGCCCGCCGCTCTCGTAGACCGCCGGGCGGACGTCGTCGACGTTGCGCCGGTCATTGGGGCCGAACAGGTAAGTCGAGGTCATGCCCGCCACGCCCCAGTTCTCGACCGCGGAACGCGGGAACAGGGTCAGTTCGGCGTCGATGATGGTGACGTCGCCCGGGCGCAGGGTGAACCGGTACGCCCCTGTGACGCTCTCCGAATCGAGCAGCGCGTAGATGACCAGATTGTCTGTGCGCGCGGCGGGCTGCTCGATCCAGAACGCCCGGAAAAGCGGGAACTCCTCGCCCTTGGGATCGCCCGCCTTGAGCGTCAGCCCGCGGGCCATCACCCCGAGGTTCTGGCCACGGGCCGACGAACGGAAGAAGGTCGCGCCCTGGAAGATCGCGATCTCGCGGGTGCGGTCATTCTGGGCGTCGCCGAAAACGCGGAAACCCGAAAAGCCGAGGTCAGGCAGGGTCGCAGGGACGTTCAGCCGGCCGTAGTCGAAACGGCTGCGGTCGTACACGACCCGGCGGACCAGGCCGTCCTCGATCGTGAAGAGGGAGACAGCGTTCTGGAAGGCGAAGCCGCGGTGCAGGGGCTCCACCGTGAAGCCCCGGCCCTCGTTGCTCCACAGGAAGGCGTTGGGCTGGGCGCGGATGCCGATGTACTGCTCGTAGGTGAGATTGTTGAACGGATCCGGCAGGTCGTTCGGAGGCGCCTGGTAGGGCCGCTTCGCGAGCAGCTTTGCCAGGTCCGTCAACGTCGTGGCGTTGAACCGCTGGCCTTCTCCCAGCGCGTTCTGCATGGCCTGGGTCGCGAAATTCTGCGCAAGCGCCGGTCCGGCGAAGGCGGCTGCGCCGGCGGCGAGACCCATGGACAGCACTGTTCGCCGATCCACCGGAAGTCCGGTCCCGCCGGAGAAGATCGCAGGTTTGACGCTCGACATGCGTGGGAAGACCTATTCCAGACCCGCGGCGCGATGAAAGATACCACGGGCTGCGCGCGTGGAGTCTTCCCGGGCAGGGCTTCTAACATACTCTCAGAGCTTTAGGAGGCGTTTGCGACCGCATTGGGTCCATGTGGGCCTTGTGCGGGGCGCATGGCCGCGACTAAAGGCGGACGCCGTCGGACCGCGCCAGGCTGCAGGTCGTTCCCGCGGCCCTCCATTTCCCGCAGAAGTCGGCGGCCTGGGCGGCGTTCTGGAAAGGCCCCAGCGTCAGGCGGTGACGCGAGGGCGCGTCCGGCGCCTGCAGGACGCTCGCCGCTAGGGCGCCGACGCTGTCCTTGTGACGCAGCTGCAGGATCTTCCACCAGCCCCACAGGGTGTCCGGGCTGCTCGCTTCCCCAAGCAGGACTGCAAAGCTTTGGGGTTGGACAAGGGCCGGCTCTGGCTTGGCGCTCTGCGGCGGCAACGATCCCGTGGTCAGGACGTCTTTTTCGAGGGAGGCGCCCAGCTTCGCCAAGGTCGGGCGCAGGGACGAGCGCAGGGGCAGAACGGAAGGGCCGGTCAGGGCGAGCGCGACGGCGAAGACCGCCCACCAGCCGGCCATGCGGGCGCGCCGCTCCCGATCCGCAGTTGCGGTCGCGCGGTCCGGCGACCGTGGCTCGCGAGCGCGGCCAAGCCGGGGCGTGTCGGAGAAGGTGGGTTCAATCCGGGCGTCGATCGCCATGGTTCGTCATCTGGTCGCGCGGGCTTGTGGCGAGGGCTCGCGCTGGTTAATCCCTGTTCACCATAGGGCGGCAATGTAAACGAAATGCTGCCGGAGAGACTTACGCCCATGAACGAGATCGTCCCGCCTGCCGTCGCCAAGCCCACCGACACCGGTCCGGACATCGGCGGAGAGTTGGCCGACGAGTTGCTGGCCCCCATCGCGACCCGCCGTGGGCTAGCGATCATTCTGGCGGCCGGCGAGGGCACGCGGATGAAATCCGCCACCCCCAAGGTTCTGCACGCCGTCGCGGGCCTCAGCATGCTGGGCCATGTGGTCAAGGCGGCCGAGGATGCGGGCGTGGATGCGATCGCGGTTGTTGTGGGGCCGGGCCGCGAGGATGTCGCGCGGGAGGCCCTGCGGCTGGCGCCGGGGGCGAGGGTGTATGTGCAGGAGCAGCGCCTCGGCACGGCGCACGCCGTGCTGGCTGCGCGGGAGGCGATCGCCGACGGATTCGACGATGTGGTCGTGCTCTTCGCGGACACGCCGCTCGTGCGGCCGTCAACCATCCAGCGGATGCGCAACGCCGTCGGGGAGGGCGCATCTGTGGCGGCTCTCGGCTTCGAGGCCCGGGACCCGACTGGATATGGCCGCATGGTGGTGGACGAGGGATCCCTCGTGGCGATCCGCGAGCACAAGGACGCCAGCGAGGACGAGCGGCGGATCACGCTGTGCAACGCCGGCCTGATGGCCTTCGATGGTCGGCATGCGCTGGAGTTGCTGGACGCCATCGGCTCCGACAACGCGCAAGGCGAATTCTACCTCACCGATGCCGTTTCGGAGGCGCGCGGGCGCGGCTACGCCACGCTGGCCCTGGTCGCTGACGAGGACGAGGTCCGGGGCGTGAACGACCGGGTGCAGCTCGCCGTGGCCGAGTCGATCATGCAGGGCCGCCTGCGCGAGGCCGCGATGCGCGCCGGGGTGACCATGGTGGCGCCCGAAACGGTGTTCCTGAGCCACGACACCCGGATCGGCGAGGACGTGGTGATCGAGCCCAATGTGTTCTTCGGTTTGGGAGTCACCGTCGGAGCAGGGGCGGTGATCCACGCCAACTGCCATTTCGAGAAGGCGGCGATCGGGGAGGGCGCGGAGGTTGGGCCCTTCGCGCGGCTGCGCCCGGGCGCCGATCTCGGCGCCAAGACGAAGGTCGGCAACTTCTGCGAGGTCAAGAACGCCAAGGTCGAGACCGGCGCCAAGATTAACCACCTGAGCTATGTGGGTGACGCGGTGGTGGGCGCGAAGGCCAATGTCGGGGCCGGCACGATCACCTGCAACTACGACGGCTTCCACAAGGCGAAGACGATCATCGGCGAGGGCGCCTTCATCGGCTCCAACTCGGCCCTGGTCGCCCCCGTGACGATCGGGTCAGGCGCCTATGTGGGCTCCGGCTCGGTCGTCACGGACGATGTGCCGGACGACGCGCTGGCGCTCGGCCGCGGTCGGCAGGTGGTGAAGGAGGGCTGGGGCAAGGCCTTCCGCGAAGCCAACAAGAAAGGCTGAGGCGGCGGCGCCGTCATCCCCGGCCGGAGCGGCGAAGCCGCGGAGGGGAAGGGGATCGGGGGGGCGCCTGAGAGCGCGCTTCCTTCCTGAATCTCCTTCCCGGCGATGCGCCGGGGATGACGGACCGTAGGTCCTACTGACCCCGCCTTGAAGCGCTGGCGAAGCGGACCGCTTCCTCTGCGGCTCGGAACAGGGCCTTGGCCTTGTTGACGCACTCCTGCTGCTCGGAATCGGGGTTGCTGTCGTACACGATCCCGGCGCCGGCCTGGACGAACATCTTGCCATCCTTCACCACGGCCGTGCGCAGGACGATGCAGGTGTCCATCTCGCCGTTGGCGCCGAAATAGCCGATACAGCCGGCGTAGATGCCGCGTTTGTCCTTCTCCAATTCGTCGATGATCTGCATCGCGCGCACCTTCGGGGCGCCCGAGACCGTGCCGGCCGGGAAGCCGGCGACCAGGGCGTCGAGAGCGTCGTGCTCCTTCGAGAGCACGCCCTCCACGTTGGACACGATGTGCATCACTTGGCTGTAGCGCTCCAGGAAGAAGCTGTCGGTCACCGTCACGGTGCCGATCTCGGCCACGCGGCCCACGTCGTTGCGGCCAAGGTCGAGCAGCATCAGATGCTCGGCCCGCTCCTTCTCGTCGGCCAGCAGTTCCTCGCCCAGGGCCTTGTCCTGGGCGGGCGTCGCCCCGCGCGGGCGCGTGCCCGCGATCGGCCGGATGGTGACCTTGCCCTCGCGGGCGCGGACCAGGATCTCGGGCGACGAGCACACGATCTGGAAGGCGTTGAAGTCCAGGTAGCAGAGGAAGGGCGCCGGGTTCACGCGGCGCAACGCGCGATACAGAGACAGCGCGGGAAGCGGGAAGGGCGCCTCGAAGCGCTGGGACAGCACCACCTGGAAGATGTCGCCGGCCCGGATGTACTCCTTCGCGCGGTCGACCATGGCCTTGTATTCGTCCGGCGTGGTGTTCGACGTTCCCGCCTGGGCGAGAAGGTGAGAGTCCGCCAAGGGCGCCGAGGTGGGCAGCGGGCCCTCCAGGGCGGCCACTACCTCGTCGATCCGGTCGCGGGCCAGCTCGTAGGCCGCCTTGGCGGTCTGGCCGGGACGAGGGCGAACCGGGCTCAGGACCGAGATCTCGTCGCGAACGGCGTCGAAGACCACCATGACGGTCGGCCGCACCAGCACGGCGTCGGGCACGCCCAGCGCGTCCGGGTTCGGCTCGCCCAGGCGCTCCATGTGGCGGACCATGTCGTAGCCGAGATAGCCGAACACGCCCGCCGCCATCGGCGGGAGCTCTGCCGTGAAGGGAATCGCGCTCTCGTCCAGCAGCCCACGCAGCGCATCCAGCGGCGGCTCCGTGCACAGCTCGAATGCCTTCGGTTCGTCCAGGGCGACGCGGTTGATCTCCGAAACCTGGCCCGAGCAGCGCCAGACGAGATCAGGCGAAAGGCCGATCATCGAGTAGCGCCCGCGCACGGCGCCGCCCTCGACGGACTCCAGCAGGAAACGGGGTCCGGGATGCCGGTCGCTGAGCTTCAGGAAGGCAGAGACCGGCGTCTCAAGGTCGCCCACGAGGTTGGCGCGCAGGATCTGCGCCCGTCCCTCGTCGTAAACGCGGGTGAAGTCGTCGAAGCTGGGCAGGAGCGACATGGCGTCCTCAGAACTGTCCGCCGCCCAGCGCCTGACGCATGGCGGCCTCGTTCACGCCCGAGCCGATCTGCTTCTGAACCTGCTGCACGTAGATGTTCAGCATGTCGTCTCCGAGCGCGAGGCGAATCTGCTCGTCGAGCTGCGCCACCGACTGCTGTGTCGGGATCAACGGCGGGACTTCGGCGGAGTCCACGCGGACGACGAGCCGCTGCTGGGCGCTCGAGCCCAGGGCGCTCGCGGACTTGCCCACATGCGTGGAGAAGACCTGCGCCACGGCCGCGGCGGACAGGGGGCCGGCGGCGCCCTGGCGCTTGATGTCCTTGGCGGACTGGACCTGCTCGCCCAGCTCGCCGGCGACGCTTTCCAGGGTGGCGCCGTCGTTGATCTTCTTGACCGCCTCGGACGCCTTGGCGGCCACCCGGTTGGCGATCTCGTCGGCCTTCCAGGCCGCCTCGACCTCGGGCTTCACCTCGTCGAGCTTGCGCTCGCGCGACGCCTCGATGCCGTTGATCTCGAACCAGACATAGCCGCCGTCGCGGGTCGACACGGCCTCGTTGTCGACGCCGACGTCGGAGGCGAAGACGGCCTTCAGCACGGCGTCCCTGTCGGCCAGCTCCACCGGCTTCCCGTCCTTGCCGCGTCCGGCGCGGTCGACCTCGACCTGCCGGGCCTGGAGCTTCACGTCCTTGGCGATGTCGGCCAGCGGCTTCGCGGAGGCGCGCTGGTCCTCGATCTTGTCATGAACGTCCTGGATATCGTCACGCGACTTGCTGCGGGCGATCTCGCTTTTGATCTCGCCGGCAACCTCCGTGAAGGGCTTCACCTGCTCGGGCTGCACTTCGCCGACATGGACGATGACGGCGCCGAAACGGCCTTCGACGGGTTCGCTCGTCCCATTGGCGGCCAGGGAGAACGCTGCCTCCGCCACCTTCGGGTCGATGATGGCCTCGCGGGTGACCAGGCCGAGGTCCAGGTCCTGGGCGGGAATCTTCCGCTCCTCGGCGATCGCCTGGAAGCTCGTCCCGGCCTTGATCCGGTCCGAGGCGGCCTTCGCCTCCTCCATGCTGGGGAACACCATCTGCTGCACGGCGCGCTTCTCGGGCTGGCCGAAGCGCGCCTTGTTGCGGTCGTAGAAGGCCTGGGCCTCGGCGTCCGACACCTGGTCGGGCTTCGCCACGTCGGCAGGGCTCAGGGTCATCACGGTGACCTTGCGATATTCCGGAGCGCGGAACGCGGCCTTCTGCTGGTCATAGAAGGACTGCAGGGCCGCCTGGTCCGGGGCCGGGATGTCGCCCACCTTGTCGGCGCCGATCGTCACATAGCTGATGGCCCGCGTCTCGCTCTGGTAGCGGTGCACCGCCTCCCGCAGCACGCCCGGCACGGTGACGCCGCCGCCGACAGTGTCGGCGAGCTGCTGGCGCAGGTAGACGTTGCGCTGGGCGCGCACGAAGCCCTGCTCGTTGAAGCCCTGGTTGCGGATGGCTTCGTTGAACAGGTTGCGGTCGAACTGGCCGTTGGCGCCCTTGAAGTTGGGGTCGGCGAAGATCGACTTGGCGATGGTCGCGTCGGAAATGGCGAGGCCGTAGGCCTTCACGCGATCGTCGAGCGCGGCCTCGGTCATCATCTTGGACAGGACCTGGCGGTCCAGGCCCGCGGCGCGGGCCTCGTCGTTGCTGATGGCCCGGCGGAAGCGGCGCGAGAGCTGCTGCAGCTCGTTCTGGTAGGCGTCGCGGTAGGAGAGCGCCGAGATCTCCGTCGAGCCCACATAGGCCACGTTGGTGTGGCCCATGTTGCGGATCATGTCGCCGATGCCCCAGATGCCGAAGCTGAGGATCAGGAAGCCGAACAGCACGGCCACGACGATGCGTCCGAGCCAGCTTTGTCCGGCCTTGCGCATTCCTGCCATCATGGGGCGACGACTCCTTCAGCATCCATCATCGGGCGCCGCGCACGCGGCGAACGCGGCTTCATAGTCCAGACGGGGCCCGGACGCGAGCCTTTTGGACCCCGGGCCGGCGCGGCCGGTCTCCTTTCGCAGCGCTTTCTGCGCCGCGCCGCTTCTGGTATCCGGCGCATGGGTTTCGATCAGGGAGAACACAATGACCGCGTCCGCGCGCCCGCGCCCCCTCGTGGCCGGCAACTGGAAGATGAACGGCCTCAAGAGCGCGCTCAAGGAGATCGCCGCCATGGGCGCGGAGTTCGACCCGGCGCTCAAGCGCAAGATCGACCTGCTGATTTGCCCGCCGTTCCCCCTTGTGTACCCGGCCGCGGCGGCCGCCATTGGCACGCGCATCGCCGTTGGGGGGCAGGATTGCCACGCCAAGGAGAGCGGCGCGCACACGGGCGACGTCTCGGCCGAGATGCTGTCGGACGCCGGCGCAAGCTATGTGATCGTGGGCCATTCGGAGCGGCGGACAGACCACAAGGAGAGCGACGCCGTCGTGAACGCCAAGGCCCAGGCGGCCTGGCGGGCGGGGCTCACCGCCATCGTGTGCGTAGGCGAGACCAAGGACGAGCGGGAGGTCGGGCGCACGCTGGCCGTGGTCAAGAAGCAGCTGCGCGGCTCCATTCCCGACGGCGCCACGGCGGCGAACCTTGTGGTGGCCTACGAGCCCGTCTGGGCCATTGGCGCCGGCCTGACGCCCACGGCGAAGGATGTCGAGGAGGTCCACGCCATGATCCGCGCCGAGCTGCGCAAGATCGTCGGCAAGGACGAGGCGCCGCTGGTGCGCATCCTCTACGGCGGCTCGGTGAAGCCCTCCAACGCTGCGGAACTGATGGCCGTGCCGGACGTGGACGGCGCCCTGGTGGGCGGCGCCAGCCTGAAGGCGGCGGACTTCATGGGAATCGCCGCGGCGTATCGGTGAGGCGACCGGCGTCGCTTCGAAAGTCTGCCCCTCATCCGGCGCTGCGCGCCACCTTCTCCCCGTTCCAGGGCGAAGGGCTTGCGAGGCGGCGGATGCGCGACAGACCCCCTTCTCCCCGTCACGAGGAGAGGGCTGGTGAGGGGGCACGCGCGGCAAACATGTCTGCGCTGGCCCATTGTCCTCGGCTGTAGCTCTCCCCATCTTGGCGCCTGTGTCGCGGGCGTGCTAAACGCCCGGCGACAGTTCGGCCGGGACCGCCTTCTCGCGATGGCGATGCCCCCGGCCTTTTGGCTTGAACACGGCTTCGGCCCGGAAGGACCCATGCAGCAGGTTCTGATCGTCCTCCACCTGATCGTGGTGCTCGCGCTCGTGGGCGTCATCCTCCTCCAGCGCTCCGAGGGCGGCGCGCTGGGCGGCCTTTCGGGCGGCGGCGGCGTTTCCGGCTTCCTGACCGGCCGCGGCCAGGCGAACGCGCTGACCCGCGCCACCGCGATCCTGGCGGCGATCTTCTTCGCCACCAGCATGATCCTGGCGATTCTCGCCGGCGCGAACCGCGCGCCGAAGTCGATCCTCGACACGAACGCGCCCGCCGGCGCCCCGGCCGCTCCGGCGCAGGCTCCCTCGGGCGGCGTGCTCGACCAGCTCAACCGACTGCAGAACCAGCAGACGCCCGCGGCTCCGGCCGCGCCTGCGCCCGCGGCGCCGGCTCCGGCGGCCCCCGCCGCGCCGGCCCCCGCGCCCCAGCAGTAACGAGACGGAACGAGGGCCGGGCGACCGGCCCTCTCTCTTTGACGATCCCCGAGGGCTCAGCCCTCCCGAACCGAGCGCCGGTTTCCCGTAAGGGGCGCCGGGTTGAACCTTGTGGAGAGGCCCAAACGGGCCGCAGCCGCCCCTCTGCGAATCGGCGGCGACGGAGTAGATGGAAAACCCCATGGCTCGCTATGTTTTCATCACCGGCGGCGTGGTTTCTTCCTTGGGGAAGGGCCTGGCCTCCGCAGCCCTGGGCGCTCTCCTGCAGGCCCGCGGCTATTCCGTCCGGCTTCGCAAGCTCGATCCCTACCTTAACGTCGACCCGGGCACGATGAGCCCGTACCAGCACGGCGAGGTCTTCGTCACCGACGACGGAGCCGAGACGGACCTCGACCTCGGGCACTACGAGCGCTTCACGGGCACGCCGGCCTCCAAGGCCGACAACATCACGACCGGCCGCATCTACCAGGAGATCATCGCCAAGGAGCGCCGGGGTGACTACCTGGGCGGCACCGTCCAGGTGATCCCGCACGTCACCAACGCCATCAAGGAGTTCGTGCTCACCGGCAACGAGGGCGTGGACTTCGTTCTTGTCGAGATCGGCGGCACGGTCGGCGACATCGAGGGCCTGCCGTTCTTCGAGGCCATCCGCCAGCTCGGCAACGACCTGCCGCGCGGTCACGCGGTGTACGTGCACCTCACGCTGCTGCCCTATATCCCGACCGCCGGCGAGCTGAAGACCAAGCCGACGCAGCACTCGGTGAAGGAGCTGCGCTCCATCGGCATCCAGCCCGACATCCTGCTCTGCCGCACGGACCGCGAGATCCCGCGGGAGGAGCGCCGCAAGCTCGGACTGTTCTGCAACGTGCGCGAGAGCGCCGTGATCGAGGCGCGCGACGTCTCGTCCATCTACGCCGTGCCGGCGGCGTACCATGAGGCCGGGCTCGACCAGGAGGTGCTGGCCGCCTTCGGGATCGAGCCGGCCCCCAAGCCGAACCTGTCGCGCTGGCAGGAGGTGACGGACCGGGTCGACAACCCGGAGGGCGAGGTCACCATCGCGGTCGTCGGCAAGTACACGGGCATGAAGGACGCCTACAAGTCCCTCATCGAGGCCCTGAACCATGGCGGCATCGCCAACCGCGTGAAGGTTAAGCTCGACTGGATCGAGTCGGAGGTCTTCGAGAACGACGACCCGGCGCCCTTCCTGGAGCACGTCGACGGCATCCTGGTGCCCGGCGGGTTCGGCCAGCGCGGCGCAGAGGGCAAGATCCGCGCGGCGGGGTTCGCTCGTGAGCGCAAGGTGCCGTATCTGGGCATTTGCTTCGGCATGCAGATGGCGGTGATCGAGGCGGCCCGGTCCCTGGCGGGCGTCAAGGACGCCAACTCCACCGAGTTCGGCCCCTGCAAGGAGCCGGTTGTCGGCCTGATGACCGAGTGGATGCGCGGCAACGAGCTCGAGCAGCGCTCGGCTGAAGGCGACCTGGGCGGCACCATGCGCCTCGGCGCCTACAAGGCCCGCCTCGCGGAAGGCAGCCGCATCGCCGGGATCTACGGCGACACGGAGATCTCGGAGCGACACCGCCACCGCTACGAGGTGAACATGGGCTACCGGGAGCGGCTTGAGGCGAACGGCATGCGCTTCGCGGGCGTATCGCCAGACGGGCTGCTGCCGGAAACGGTGGAGTTCCCCGACCACCCCTGGTTCATTGGCGTGCAGTACCACCCCGAGCTGAAGTCGCGGCCCTTCGAGCCGCACCCGCTCTTCGCGAGCTTCATCGCCGCCGCCGTGGAGAAGAGCCGCCTGGTGTGAGCCCAGCCGATCCGGCTGCTCATCGCGGCCGATCGGAGTAAGCTCGGCCAGTCATCATGAACCGGTGCTCCCCCATGCCTCGCGGCCTCGACCATCTCGTCCTTCCTGTACGCGACCTCGACGCGGCGGGGCGCCTGTATGAGGCGCTCGGCTTCACGGTGGGCGCCCGCAATCGGCATCCCTGGGGCACGGAGAACCGCATCGTGCAGTTCCCGGGTGTGTTCCTTGAGCTGATTACGGTCGGGGAGGCGACGGCTATCGAGCCGCACGGGCGCGGGCGGTTCTCCTTCGGCGCCTTCGTGCGCGACAGCCTGCAGCGCGGCGAGGGCGTCGCCATGCTGGTGCTGGAATCGAAAGGCGCCGAGGCGGATCGGGCGGCCTTTGCGATTTCGGGAATTGGCGGCTACGAGCCGTTCTTTTTCGAGCGGCAGGCGAAGAAGCCTGACGGATCGCCGGTGCGGGTCGCTTTCAGCCTCGCCTTCGCGCGGGACGAGCTGGCGCCGGAGGCGGGGTTCTTCGTCTGCCAGCAGCACGAGCCGCAGAACTTCTGGAACCCGGCCTTCCAGCAGCACGCCAACGGCGCGATCGGCGTGGAGGCCGTGACCATGATCGCCGAGAACCCCGCCGCGCATGCGGAGTTCTTCTACGCCTTCACCGGCCAGCACGACATGGGTTCCACCTCGGCCGGGATCACGGTGCGCCTGCCGCGCGGGCGCATCGAGGTGATGACGGGGGCGGCTTTCGCCTTCCACACCGGCGTGCATCTTGACGAGGAGCCCGCGCGGCTCGTCGGCTACACGGTGGCGGTGAAGAGCCTCGACGACCTCGCCATCCGCATCCGCGCCGCGCGCTTGCCGCACTGCATGATCGGCAAGTCGATTGTCCTGCCGCCCGAGGCGGCGTTCGGCGCCGTGATCAGCTTCGTGGAGCGGGCGGCGGGCTAGCGGTCGCACAGCCTGCCGTCATCCCCGGCCGGAGCGGCGTAAGCCGAGGGGAAAGGGGATCCAGGGGCAGCCTGGAACCCGGTCTCGTGGATCCACTTCCCCGCCAGCTTCGCAGGCCGCTGGGGATGACAGCCGCGTTTATCCCGGGAACTGGAAGCTCTTCACCGAGCGCGTGGGAAAATCGAAGAGCTTGCCCGTCTCGGCCCAGGCAGGGGACGCCATCTCGACCAGGTGGGGCGCGAGGTCGTCGGGCGTCTGCAGCGACATCGGGTCCTCGCCCGGCATGGCGGTCTCGCGCATGCGGGTGCGCAGGGGCCCGGGGTTCACCATCATGACCTTGATCGGCGTGGTCGCGGTCTCGGCGGCGTAGGTGCAGCCAAGCGCGTCCACGGCGGCCTTGGAGACGGAGTAGGGGCCCCAATAGGCCGTGCGCTTCCACGAGGCGCCCGACGAGATCAGGATGGCGCGGCCGGCGTCCGAGGCGCGCAGCAGCGGGTCGAGCGAGCGGACGAGGCGCCAGTTGGCCGTGACGTTCACGGCGAGCACGTTGTCCCAGTCCTTGGGCTCCACGTGGCCGAGCGGCGTCAGCGGGCCGAGCACGCCGGCGTTGCCGAGGAAAATGTCGAGCTTGCCCCAGCGCTCGTGGATGGCGGCGCCCAGGCGGTCAAGGGCCGGGAAGTCCTTGATGTCCACCGGCACGAGCGTTGCCGCGCCGCCGAGCTCCCGGATCTCGTCGTCCAGCTCCTCCAGCGCCCCTTGCGTGCGCGCAACGGCGACGACGTGGGCGCCGGCCTTGGCGAAGGCGAGGGCGGCCGCGCGGCCGATGCCGCGCGACGCGCCCGTCACGAGCGCGATGCGGTTTTCAAGGGGCTTGGACATTCAGGGGATCATCCGACTTCGGCGAGGATGGGGACCTGCTTCGGGCCTTCCCCGACCAGGTCGGTGACCGGGGTCGGGTAGTCGCCGGTGAAGCAGTGGTCCGTGAACTGCGGGCAGGCGTCGTTGCGGCTGGTCTCGCCCATGGCGCGATAGATGCCGTTTACCGACAGGAAGGCCAGGGAGTCGCAGCCGATGTACTGGCGCATCTCCTCCAGCGTGTGGGTGGCGGCGAGCAGCTTCTCGCGCTCGGGCGTGTCGATGCCGTAGTAGTCCGGGTGCGTGATGGGCGGGCTGGAGATGCGGAAATGCACCTCCTTCGCGCCGGCGTCGCGCATCATCTGGACGATTTTCACCGAGGTCGTGCCGCGCACGATCGAGTCGTCGATGAGCACGATGCGCTTGCCGTCCACCACGGAGCGGTTGGCGGAGTGCTTCATGCGCACGCCGAGTTCGCGCACCGACTGGGTGGGCTGGATGAAGGTGCGGCCCACATAGTGGTTGCGGATAATGCCGAGCTCGTAGGGGATGCCCGACGCCTGGGCGTAGCCGAGCGCAGCGGGCACGCCGGAATCCGGCACCGGGATGACGACGTCCGCCTCGACGGGGGACTCGGAGGCCAGTTCCGCGCCCATGCGCTTGCGCACATCGTAGACGGGCTTGCCGTGGACGACGGAGTCGGGCCGCGAGAAGTAGATGTACTCGAAGATGCAGGGCCGGGCCGGAACCGCCTTGAATGGCTTGAACGACTCGATGCCGTCCTCCGAGGCGACGATCACCTCGCCGTTCTCCACGTCGCGGACGAACTTCGCGCCGATGATGTCGAGCGCACAGGTCTCGGAGGCGAAGATCGGCCGGCCGTCCAGGTCGCCCAGCACGAGCGGGCGGATGCCGAGCGGGTCGCGGGCGCCGATCAGCTTCTTGTTGGTCATCGCCACGAGGGCGTAGGCGCCCTCGAGCTGATAAAGCGCATCGACGAAGCGCTCCATGAAGCGCGCCTTGCGGCTGCGGGCGACGAGGTGGAGGATCACCTCGGTGTCCGAGGTGGACTGGCAGATCGCGCCGTCGCGCACGAGCTGGCGGCGCAGCGTCAGCCCGTTGGTAAGATTGCCGTTATGGGCGACGGCGAAGCCGCCGCTGGCGAGCTCCGCGAAGAGCGGCTGCACGTTGCGCAGGATCGTCGCGCCCGTGGTGGCGTATCGGACGTGGCCGATGGCGCAGGCGCCCTGCAGGCGCTCGATGGTGGCGAGGTCCGAGAAGGTGTCGCCGACGAGGCCCAGGGCGCGCTCGGAATGGAAGCGCTTGCCGTCGAAGGAGACGATGCCGGCGGCCTCTTGGCCGCGATGCTGGAGGGCGTGCAGGCCCAGCGCCGTGATGGCTGCGGCGTCCGGGTGCCCGTAGATGCCGAAGACGCCGCACTCCTCGTGCAGACGGTCGGCCTCGGGGTCGAACAGGGCGGCGCCGGAGGCGTCGAATTCGGCGTGGTCACGACGGGTCATCGCGGTCCTCATCCAAGCATGATCCGCGCAGGGCGGGGGCGCTGCGCGGCGGCTCGTCATTCGTCTCGTCACCTTGTGGGCAAGGCCGGACAGCCGGTCTCGTCCCGCTCGCTCCCGTCGCGAGCTCTTGTCCTTCGCGCTCCCGTCGGCGGATAGCCGAGAAGGGAGCCCGTGGTCAGCGCGTCGGAGCCGGGTTGGCCGCGGTCTCGATCAGCTGCTGAAGGCCCTGTTGCTGCGCCTTCTTATAGGAGGGCGCTTGGTTCGTCTCCGTCCTTTTCTGCGCGGGGGGCGTTGCGCCCGGGGCAGAGGGAGCGGGCGCCGGCGTGGCCGGCTGGTTCGGCGCGCCGGGCGCGGCCGGAGGCTCGCTCGGATCGCCGAGGTTCTTGTTCTTGTTGCGGAGCTTCTGCAGGTAACCCTCCGGGTCCTCCGGCAGCAGGCCCACAATGTAGTCGCCCGTGTCCTTCAGGACCGGCCGCACCTTGGCGTTGCGGACCCAGTCCGGCTGCTGCTTGTCGCCCACGAGCTTGTCGAAGAAGACGAAGGCGATCACGGCGATCAGCAGGCCTCGGGCGGCCCCGAAGAGGAAGCCAAGCGAGCGGTCCAGCGCGCCGATCTTGGAGTCGAGGATCAGGTCGGAGATCTTCACCGTCACGAAGGAAACCAGCACCAGCGTGATCAGGAAGACAGCCGCGATCGCCGCCGCCAGGGCCAGCTGCGCGTTGCTGATGTATTCCTTCGCATAGGGCAGCACCATGGGGTGCAATGCGTAGGCGGCCGCGGCGGCCGCGATCCACGAGCCGATGGCGAGCACCTCCCGGGTGAACCCGCGGACCGCCGCCAGCAGGGCGGAGATGAAGATCACGCCCAGGACGACGAGGTCGAGCGGAGTCACTGGCAATTGGTTCATGCAGCAGGCAGCTCAGCAGGAGGGTTAAGAAAGGCGCCCGTCTTATAGACGGGCAAGGGTTTGACGTCACGCATCTTCCGGCTGCGGCGCCAGGCGCCGTCCCGAGGTCCTGGCGCGAGCGGCGATCCCCGCCACGAGATCGGCGACATCGCCCGCCGATTCAACCCTGATGGGAGGCTTCCCGGCGCTTTCCAGCCCGGCGCGCGGCATCATGGCGGATGAAAACCCGAGCTTCGCGGCCTCTTTGAGGCGGGAGGCGGCCTGGCTCACGGGGCGCAGCGCGCCGGTGAGGCCGATCTCGCCCATGTAGACGCGGTCCGGCGCGAGGGGGGCCTGGGCCAGGGAGGAGACCAGTGCGGCGGCGGCGGCGAGGTCGGCCGCGGGCTCGCTGATTCGCAGGCCGCCGGCGACGTTCAGATAAACGTCGTGCTGGCCCAGCTTGAGGCCCGCGTGGGCCTCGAGCACCGCTATCACCATGGAGAGGCGGCTCTGGTCCCATCCCACCACGGCCCGGCGGGGCGTGCCGAGCGAGGTCGGCGCAACAAGCGCCTGGAATTCCACGAGCAACGGGCGGGTGCCCTCCATGCCGGCGAAGACGGCCGTGCCTGGCGACGCCGTGTCGCGGCCGGCCAGGAACAGGGCGGAGGGGTTACCCACCTCCGACAGGCCGAGGCCGGTCATCTCGAAGACGCCGATCTCGTCGGTGGGGCCGAAACGGTTCTTCACCGCGCGCAGGATGCGGAAATGGTGGGCCCCGTCCCCTTCGAAGGACGCAACAGCGTCCACCATGTGCTCCACCACGCGCGGGCCGGCGATCTGGCCGTCCTTGGTGACGTGCCCGACCAGGATCAGCGCCGCCCCGCTCGTCTTGGCGTAGCGGATCAGGAGCTGGGCCGATCCGCGCACCTGGGTCACCGTGCCCGGCGCAGCCTCGACCGCCTCCGTCCACATGGTCTGGATCGAGTCGATCACCACCAGCTTGGGCGGTGCGCCCTGGGACAGGGTGGTGATGATGTCCTCGACGCTCGTTTCCGAGGCGAGCTCCACCGGCGCCTTGCTCAGGCCGAGCCGTTCGGCGCGCAGGCGCACCTGGCCTACCGCTTCTTCGCCCGAGATGTAGACGACCCGGTGGCCCTTGTTGCTCAACGCCGCGCACGCCTGCATCAGCAAAGTCGACTTGCCGATGCCGGGGTCGCCGCCCAGCAGGATCACCGAGCCCTTCACGAAGCCGCCGCCGGTCACGCGATCCAGCTCGGCGATGCCGGAGGCGATGCGGGGCGCCTCGGGCTCGCTGCCGGTCAGGCCCTCCAGCGCGAAGACGCGGCCCTTGCCGCGCAGGCCCTTGGGCGCGGTCGCGCCGCCGGGCAGCGGGGCGGCCACCGCTTCCTCGGCGAGGGTGTTCCAGCCGCCGCAGGCGTCGCAGCGGCCCTGCCAGCGTCCGTAGACGGCGCCGCAGGACTGGCAGGCGTAGGACATGGAGCGCTTCGCCATCCGCGTCAGTCCACGTAGCGGCGCGCGTAGCGGCGGCCAAGCGAGGTCAGGACCTCGTAGCCGCTCATGCCGGCGCTGGAGGCGACGTGGTCCACGCTGATCGCCGGGTCCATGAGGCTCACCGGGTCGCCGCGGCCGAGGTCGCGCGGCGCCTCAGTGACGTCGACCGCGATCAGGTCCATGGAGACGCGGCCCGCGAAGGGGCAGCGCACGCCTCCCACCATGGCGTCGGCGCCGTGGCGACCGTCGCTGGCCGAGGCTGCGCGGGGGAAACCGTCGGCGTAGCCCACCGAGATCACGGCGATGCGCCTGCTGCCCCGGGCGGTCCACGTGGCGTTGTAGCCCACCGTGTCGCCGTCCTCGACCCAGCGCAGCTGCAGGATGCGGCCTTCCAGGCCGATCACCGGGAGCATGGGATTGGCGGCGCCCGGCTGCGGATTGCCGCCGTAGAGCGCGTAGCCCGGGCGAAGCAGATCGTGGTGGGCCGAAGCGCCCAGGAAGACGCCGGAGGAGTTGGCGAGGCTGCCCTGGAACGACGGAAACGCGCGCCGGACCGCCGCGAAGGCGTCCAGCTGGCGAGCATTGATCGGGTTCTCCGGCTCTTCAGCCGAAACGAAGTGGCTCATGAGCAGGTTCACCGGGCAGCCCCGCAGCCCGGCTTCGCCCGTGGCGATCGCCTCGGGGACTGAGAGGCCCAGCCGGTTCATCCCGGTGTCGACGTGGACGGCCGCTTCAATGCGCACCCCTTCGGCAGCCGTGAAGGCCGCCCATTCTGCGATCTCCTGGGCGGAGCCCAGGACCGGGCGCAGGCGATCACGAACATAGGCCTGGCCGGTCCTGGGCAGCAGGCCATTGAGCACGTAGATGTCAGCATCGTGGGCCGCCGCGCGGGCGCGGGCGCCTTCGGAGAGGTGCGCCACGAAAAAGGTGCGGCAACCGGCCCTGGCCAGGGCCGGCACGGTCCGGTCGATGCCCGTCCCATAGGCGTCGGCCTTGACCACGGCCGCGCAGGCGGCGCCCGGGGCCTTGGCGGCGAGGCTCTTCCAGTTGGCCACCAGGGCGCCCAGGTCGATGGTGAGGACGCCGCCGGCCTCCTCGGGAGGCGGGCCGGATGCGGCCGGGTCTCTGGTCATTCCATGCGCTCGGGCAGGTTGTCGTCGCTGGCGAGGTTGGAGAAGCGGGTGATCTCGGCGTCGAAGTGAACCGGAACCGTTCCCGTGGGGCCGTGACGCTGCTTGCCGATGATCACCTCGGCGCGGCCGTGGATCTGCTCCATCTCGGCCTGCCACTTGAAGTGCTCCTCGGTGCCCATCTTGGGCTCCTTGTTCTTCAGATAATACTCTTCGCGGTACACGAACAGCACGACGTCGGCGTCCTGCTCGATCGAGCCCGATTCACGGAGGTCGGACAGCTGCGGGCGCTTGTCGTCGCGGTTTTCGACCTGACGGGAAAGTTGGGACAGGGCGATGATGGGAACCACCAGCTCCTTGGCCAGGGCCTTCAGGCCGGTGGTGATTTCGGTCAGCTCCTGGACGCGGTTCTCGCCTTTCTTGGCGGAGGCGGACAGAAGCTGCAGGTAGTCGACCACGAGCAGGTCGAGGCCCTTCTGTCGCTTCAGTCGGCGCGCGCGAGCCGTGAGCTGGGCGATGGAGATGCCGCCGGTGTCGTCGATGTAGAAGGGGCAGCGCTCCATCTCGCGTGCCGCGTTCGCAACCCGGGCGAAATCGCCTTCCGAGATCTCGCCGCGGCGGATTTTGTAGGAGGCCACGCCGGACTCCTCGGCGATCAGACGGGTGGCGAGCTGGTCGGACGACATTTCCAGGGAGAAGAAGCCGACGATGCCGCCTTCGAGGCGCTTCATGGCGCCGTCCGGCTGGCGTTCGCCCCGGTACGCCTTGGCGACGTTGAAGGCGATGTTGGTGGCGAGCGAGGTCTTGCCCATGCCGGGGCGGCCGGCGAGGATGATCAGGTCCGACGGCTGCAGGCCGCCCATCATGCGGTCGAGATCGCTGATGCCCGTCGAGATGCCCGACAGCTTGCGGTCGCGCTTGAATGCCTCGGCCGCCATGTCGATGGCGCTGCGCAGGGCGTGGGAGAAGTTCTGGAAGCCGCCTTCCGTGCGCCCCGATTCGGCGAGCTCGTAAAGCCGGCGCTCGGCCTCCTCGATCTGCTTGCGCGGCGGTTCGTCCACGGCGGCGTCGTAGGCGAGGTTCACCATGTCCTCGCCGATGACGATGAGGTTCCGCCGCATCGCCAGGTCGTAGATGGTGCGGCCGTAGTCGTCGGCGTTGATGATCGTTGTCGCCTCGGCGGCCAAGCGCGCGAGGTACTGGCTGACCGTGAGGCCGCCGAGATCGGCGTCCCCGAGGAAGGTCTTCAGCGTGATAGGAGTCGCGACCTTGCCGGACCGGATCAGGGAGGCTGTCAGCTCGAAGATGCGCCGATGCACCTCTTCAGAGAAGTGAATGGGCTCGAGGAAGTCCGAGACGCGGAAATAGGCCTCGTTATTGACCAGGATCGCGCCCAACAGGGCCTGCTCGGCCTCGATGTTGTGCGGCGGCGTCCGATATTGAGGGGTCGGTTCGGGGAGGGGCCGAACCGCGAGTTGCGTCGCTGAAGCCATGTGATTCGCAATTCCGAGAGGGCAGAGCTTACCACCGCCCGCCGGAGCTTGGTGTGGCATGGCCGCCCCGCGAGGGGGAGTCAGTGGCGGCGCTTAGTCCTGCGATTCACAGGGCGGTGGGAATTTGTCCTTCCTGGCAGGGGTAGCCCTTGGGTGTTGCGCCCGCGCCGCAGTGAGTCGTTCGGGCCACAAAAAACCCGGCCGTCGCCGGCCGGGTTTTCCGAAAGCGCAGACGCGCGCGATCGCGATGAGGATCAGAGCTCCTCGCCGCCGGCCTCCGCCAGGGCGGCGCCGACCTCCAGACCGAGGTCCTCGAGGTTGGTCTCCTCGCGGCCCTGCAGGACGCTCTCGCCGCGAGCCTGGCGCTCGGCTTCCTCGGGGCTGCGGGCGACGTTGATGGTCACCACCGCCTCGACCTCCGGATGCAGCTCGACCGTGACCTTGTGGAGGCCGATGGCCTTGATCGGGGTGTGGAGCGCGATCTGCTGCTTGGCGACGCTGAAGCCGCCAGCGGTCAGCACCTCGGCGAGGTCGCGGGCCGCGACGGAGCCGTAGAGCTGGCCCATCTCGCCAGCCGAGCGGATGATGGTGAAGCTCTGGCCGTCGAGCTTCTCGCCAACCTTCTGGGCCTCGCTGCGAGCTTCGAGGTTGCGAGCCTCGAGCTGGGCGCGCTGCGTCTCGAAACGCTCCTTGTTGGCGCCGGTGGCGCGCAGGGCCTTGCCGCGCGGCAGCAGGTAATTGCGGGCGTAGCCGTCCTTCACGCGGACGACCTCGCCCATCTGGCCGAGCTTGGCGACGCGCTCGAGGAGGATGATTTCCATGGTGAGGCTCCTTCAGTGTTCGTTCAGATCGATGCCGGCGGGGCCGGCGGAGGAGGCGGGTTCTTGGCGAGCCGCTTGGCCCGCAAGCCGAGGAGGGCGTCGGCGACGCCCAGAAGCGCGTAGATGAGCGCCGGCCAGCCGGGGATCATGACCAGCGCGAAATAGACCCCGCTGAGCACCCCGACGCGGCCAGCGAGGCCGACGGTGAGCACATGGATCACCGCGAGGCCTTGGAGGCAGTAGGCCATCAGCAGGGACGCCGCGAGGGACCGGGCGCCGAGTCCGGCGAAGCCGTGCAGCGCCACGCCGAGCACGCACGCCGCGCCGAACACGAGCAGCGCCACGTTGGGGAGGGTCGCTGCCGCGGGGAGATAGGGCCAGGGCCGGGGCAGGCGCCCCGAGGCGCGCGTCACACGGGCCGCGATCCACACCAGCAGGGCGGAACTCGCCACGCCCACCGCCGCGCTCACGGGCGGCGCGATGGCCGCCATCAGGCGGGCCATGTCGGCGTTGGATTGGGCCCCCTCGCCGGGCAGGCTGTCGACCTCCGTGCCCAGCCGGCGCAGAACATCCAGGATCTGCTCGAAGGCGCGCACGAAGGACTCGTAGTCGCCGCGACCGATGGAGATCGAGACCGCGGTCGTCAGCGCAGCGGAGAGGAGCGCCATCCACATCAGCAGGCGCCCGATGGGGTACCACTCGACGACGCCGTTCTCGTCTCGGGCCAGCAGCGTGAGGTAGGCGAACCACCAGGCCGGAAGCGCCACGCTGAGCGCGTACGCGGCGCCCGTCTTGACGGAGAACAGGAGGGCCACGAAGACGGCGCCGCACACCGCGGCGATCAGGCCGGCGCGATGACGCCAGCCCATGGCGGCGAGGATGACCGGGAGCGGGGCGACGAAGTACAGGAGAATGGCGAGCGGGTTCCCGGTGGTGATCACCGCGAAGAGAAGGGCGGAGGCCAAGCCTGCGCCGGCGCCGATGCCGAAAATCGCGTTCATCCTGTCGAGCTGTCCCGCGTCCTGTGACGGGTTAGGGGAGGGCCTCTCCCCAACCATCCCGACGGCGGTTCATCCGGCGCCGGGCGACTTCTTCAAGGAAGACGCCGGCCCAGGGGCCGGCGCCGACATTCAGGCCGCGGCGAGGACGCCGCGGCGGAGCGTCATCACGCGATCACGTAGGGCAGCAGGCCCAGGAAGCGGGCGCGCTTGATCGCCTGGGCGAGCTCGCGCTGCTTCTTGGCCGACACGGCCGTGATGCGGGACGGGACGATCTTGCCGCGCTCGGAGATGTAGCGCGACAGCAGACGCGTGTCCTTGTAGTCGATCTTCGGCGCGTTCGGGCCGGAGAACGGGCAGGTCTTGCGACGGCGGAAGAAGGGACGACGGGCGCCACCAGCAGACATCAGACGGTCTCCTCAGCAGGGGCATCTTCACGACGGGGAGGACGCGGAGCGCCGCCCGGACGGCCGCCGAAGCCGCCGCGGTCGCCGCCACGGCCGCCGAAGCCGCCACGGCCGCCGAAGCCACGGTCGCCGCGATCGTCACGATCGTCGCGGTCGCGCTTCTGCATCATCGCGGAGGGGCCTTCCTCGAGCTCCTCGACGCGGATGGTCATGAAGCGAAGGATGTCCTCGTTGATGCTCATCTGGCGCTCCATCTCGGCGATGGCCGCCGCCGGAGCGTTGATGTTCAGGAGCGAGAAGTGGGCCTTGCGGTTCTTCTTGATCCGGTAGGCGAGGGACTTAACGCCCCAGTACTCCACCTTCTCGACCGACCCGCCGAGGCCTTCCAGGACGGACTTGAACTGTTCCGTCATGGCCTCGACCTGCTGCGCCGTCACGTCCTGACGCGCCAGGTACACATGCTCGTAAAGAGGCATAAGCTCTTGGCCTTTCCATTCATCGATTGCTTCCGGCGCGAAGCCCTTCGGGCCACGAAAGGCCCGAGTGGGAATACCGAAGGCGGAGACACGGGAAGTCGGGGCGAGCCCCTGGCCTGCGCGAGCGCATGCCCTTCCGTTCAGCCCCCGGCCGGAAGCTGCGAAGGCGGCTGTGTACAGGCGGAACGCCGGCGTGGCAAGAGGCGTTGGCGCGCCAATGTCGCGAGAGCGGATCCATGCTCGACCATGCCTCCATCACGGTTTCGGACATCCCTCGCGCCGAGCGCTTCTATGACGCTGTCATGGCCGCTCTCGGCTATCCCAAGGTGGGGGCCCGTGGCGACTGGCTCGGCTATGGCCTGCGCTGCGACTCGGAGCACCCCGGGCGCTCTTATTTCACCGTTTGGCTGGGCGTCGCGCCCGATCCCGCCCATGGCCGCCATCTGTGCTTCAAGGCGCCCAGCAGGAGCGCGGTGGACGCCTTCTGGCGCGCGGGATTGTCAGCAGGCGGATCGGGCGACGGCGGGCCTGGGCTGCGCCCCCACTATCACCCGCACTACTACGCTGCCTTTCTCGCAGACCCGGACGGCAACCGCCTCGAGGCCGTCTGCCACCGCGCTCTCGAGTGATTAGCGGAGGAGACGCGCCGGGTTGCCAACAGCCCGGGCCCCCGGCGGAACGTCCCGCGTGACGACCGCGCCGGCTCCGACCAGGGCGCTGTCTCCGATCGTCACGCCCGGCAGGATGATGGCCCCGCCCCCAATCCAGACATCCGCGCCGATGCGCACGGGGCGTCCGAACTCCAAGCCGGTGGCGCGCTCTGCCGGGTCGCGCGGATGGTCCGCGGCCAGGATCTGCACGCCGGGCCCGATCTGGGCGCCGCCGCCGATGAGAACCTCGACCACGTCGAGGATCACGCAATTGAAGTTCAGGAAAACGCCCGAGCCCAGGCGGATGTTGAAGCCGTAGTCGCAATGAAAAGGGGGCCGAACGACCGCGCCTTCTCCTACTGCGCCCAGGCGCTCCCGCAGGAGCGCGGCGCGGGCGTCGCGTGAAGCGCCCAGCGATGCGTTGTAGCGCGCCAGCCATTCCTGGCATCGGGCCGCGTCGTGCTGAAGCTCGGCGTCGCTGGCGTCGTAGAGCTGGCCTGCCAGCATCTTCTGCTTCTCGGTCGTCATTGGGTTCCTCGCGGTGGATTTCCACACCATGACGGACCCCAACCGGCCCACCAAGCGGGCCGTGCGCCAGGCTCAGCTTGACACCGCCACGCCGCCCGTGCCTTTCGGGCGCCCAGATTGCAAGGCGTCCGGAGGAGACGAACCCATGACCGCCGCTTTCACTTTTCCGGGGCAGGGCAGCCAGGCTGTCGGCATGGGCAAGGCTCTCGCCGATGCGTTCCCGCAGGCGCGCGCCGTGTTCGACGAAGTCGACGCCGCCCTGGGGCAGAAGCTCTCGACGGTGATGTGGGAAGGGCCGGAGGCCGAACTCACCCTCACGGCCAACGCCCAGCCGGCGCTCATGGCCGTCAGCATGGCGGTGATGCGGGTGCTGGAGGCCGAAGCCGGCCTCGACCTGGCGCGGGACGCCGCCTATGTGGCCGGCCATTCGCTCGGCGAGTACTCGGCGCTCTGCGCCGCCGGCGCCTTCACGATCAGCGACACGGCGCGCCTGCTGCGCATCCGCGGCGACGCCATGCAGAAGGCCGTGCCGGCCGGGCAGGGCGCCATGGCGGCGCTGCTGGGCCTCGACTTCGAGGCGGCCGCCGCAGCTGCGGCCGAGGCCGCCCAGGGCGAGGTCTGCCAGGCCGCGAACGACAACGGCGGCGGGCAGGTGGTGGTGTCCGGCGCCAAGGCCGCCGTGGAGCGCGCCTGCGAGATCGCCAAGTCCAAGGGCGCGCGTCGCGCCGTGCTGTTGCCCGTGTCCGCCCCCTTCCATTGCGCGCTGATGCAACCGGCCGCCGACGCCATGCAGGAGGCCCTGGCCAAGGTCGACATCCGCCCGCCGGTCGTGCCGGTGGTCGCCAACGTCCATGCCGAGGCGATCCAGCAGCCCGAGGCCATCCGGGCCTCCCTCGTGGCGCAGGTCACCGGCACCGTGCGCTGGCGCGAGTGCGTCGCGTACATGGCCGCGCACGGCGTAACGACCTTCTATGAGATCGGCTCCGGCAAGGTGCTGAGCGGCCTCGTGAAGCGCATCGCCGACAGCGCCCAGGGCGTTCCGGTCGGCACGCCCGACGACGTCGCCGCCTTCAAGGCCGCCCGCTGAACCTTTTTCCCAGGAGAACGACCATGTTCGACCTCACCGGCAAGACCGCGCTCGTGACGGGCGCCTCCGGCGGCATCGGCGGCGCCGTCGCGCGGGCGCTGCACGGCCAAGGCGCCACAGTGGCGATTTCCGGCACCCGCAGGGAAGCTCTGGAAGGACTCGCCGGCGACCTTGGCGAGCGCGTGCACGTCATCACGGCGAACCTGTCGGACAAGGACTCCGTGGAGGCGCTCGTGCCGGACGCCGAGAAGGCCATGGGCCAACTCGATATCCTGGTGAACAACGCCGGCGTCACCCGCGACAACCTCTTCATGCGCATGAAGGACGAGGAATGGGACCAGGTTATCCGGGTCAACCTGGAGGCCTCGTTCCGCCTGATGCGGGCCGCCGTGAAAGGCATGATGCGCAAGCGCTGGGGACGCATCGTCTCCATCACCTCCGTGGTGGGCACGACGGGCAATCCGGGGCAGGGGAACTACGCCGCGTCCAAGGCTGGGCTCGTCGGGATGTCCAAGTCCCTGGCCGCCGAGGTCGCGAGCCGCAACATCACGGTCAACTGCGTCGCGCCGGGCTTCATCGAGACCGCCATGACGGACGTGCTGAACGAGAAGCAAAAGGAATCGATCCTCGGGACCGTGCCGATGGGCCGCCTGGGGACGGGCGCGGAAATCGCTTCGGCGGTGGTCTACCTGGCTAGCCAGGAGGCCTCTTACGTGACCGGGCAGACGCTGCACGTGAACGGCGGAATGGCAATGATCTGAGGATCTTCGGCTTCATTCCTCACCTTTTGTGGGAGGGCTTTGGCCCTCTCGCCAAGAAAAATAAAGTATGTTACTCAGCCCTCACGTCCATTGGGGGCTTGACGGCGCCGCACGCTGCGGCGTTTGAGGGACCATCCGGGGCAACTGTCCGGCAGGCCAGTGAATCCCGGCGAGACCCCCCGACAACTCCGGGCCGTGAACGCGGTACGGCTTTCCTTTTCCGGTCGAGACGGCGAAGGCCGCGCGACCAGCATGAACGAGGTTGAAAACATGAGCGACATCGCCGCCCGCGTGAAGAAGATCGTCATCGAGCACCTGGGCGTCGAGCCGGAGAAGGTGGTCGAGAGCGCCAACTTCATCGATGACCTCGGCGCCGACTCCCTCGACACGGTCGAGCTGGTGATGGCCTTCGAGGAGGAGTTCTCCGTGGAGATCCCGGACGACGCCGCCGAGACCATCCGGACGGTCGGCGACGCCGTATCCTTCCTCGAGAAGAAGGCCGCGGCCTGATCGCCGCCGCCTGAACACATCGGACTGGTCAGCATGCGGCGCGTCGTCGTCACGGGGCTGGGGATGGTGACGCCGCTTGGCTGCGGCGTCGACATCACCTGGAAGCGGCTTCTCGAGGGGCGGAGCGGCGCGAGCCGCATCGAACGCTTCGAGGTCAGCGACCTCGCTGCGAAGATCGCGTGCCAGGTTCCGCGGGGCGACGGCTCGGACGGGACCTTTGACGCAGACCAGTGGATGGATCCCCGCGATCAGCGGCGCGTCGACGACTTCATCGTCTTCGGCGTGGCCGCGGCGCGGCAGGCTCTTGAGGACGCGGGCTGGAAGCCCACGACCTACGAGGAGCAGACGACGACGGGCGTGCTCATCGGCTCGGGCATCGGGGGCATCGGCGGTATCTACGACGCCTCGATCACCCTGGCCGAGAAGGGCCCCCGCCGCATCTCCCCGTTCTTCATCCCCGGACGCCTGATCAACCTGGTGTCGGGCTACGTCTCGATCGAGCACGGGCTCAAGGGCCCGAATCACGCGGTTGTCACCGCCTGCTCGACGGGCGCGCACGCCATCGGCGATGCGGCTCGCCTGATCGCGCTCGGCGACGCCGACGTGATGGTCGCTGGCGGCGCCGAGTCGCCGATCAACCGCCTCTCCATGGCCGGCTTCATCGCCTGCCGGGCCCTGTCCACGGGCTACAACGAGGAGCCGACGCGCGCTTCGCGCCCGTATGACAAGGATCGCGACGGCTTCGTGATGGGCGAGGGGGCCGGGGTGGTGGTGCTCGAGGACCTCGAGCACGCCAAGGCGCGGGGCGCCAAGATCTACGCCGAGGTGATCGGCTATGGCCTCTCGGGCGACGCCTATCACATTACGTCGCCTTCCGAGGACGGGGACGGCGCCTATCGCTGCATGTCCGCGGCGCTGAAGCGCGCCGGCGTCTTGCCGTCGGACATCGACTACATCAACGCCCACGGGACCTCGACGCCGCTCGGCGATGAGATCGAGCTGCGCGCAGTGGAGCGCCTCGTCGGCAACGCCGCCAGCGAGCTGGTCATGTCATCGACCAAGTCTGCCATCGGCCACCTGCTGGGCGCCGCCGGAGCGGTCGAGTCGATCTTCTCCGTCCTGGCGATACGCGATCAGGTCGCGCCGCCGACGCTGAATCTCGACAACCCTTCGGTCGAGACGCCGATCGATCTGGTGGCCCACAAGGCGAGGGCGCGGAAGGTGGACGTGGCGTTGTCGAACTCGTTCGGTTTCGGCGGCACCAACGCCTCGGTGGTGTTCCGGCGTTACGACGCGTGACGCGTCGGGCGTCCAGCGCGTTCCACATCAATCGATATCCGTCAAGCTTGCGCCAGGCCCGCCCTTTCGCCACATTCGGCGCTAAGGTCCGAGCCTCCGTGCGGCATTGGCCGCCCGTTGCGTGAGCCGCCGCGTCCACCCATCCAGAAAACGGATCCATGGCCGAACCGACCGAGCCTTTCACGCCCAACGAGCCGAATGGCGACTTCAAGCGTCCCGGCCGATTCGTGCCCAAGAGCCCGACCGAGGCGATCCAGCCGGTCGCTCCGCCGCCTCCGCCGCCGGTGATCGAGCGCCGCCGCAGGCCGGTGGTGAACATGCTCAGCGGGCTGCTGTCGTTGATCATGGTGCTGGCGATCCTGGCGGGAGCCGGCCTGTTCCTGGGCAAGACCCAGTTCTATGCTCCTGGCCCGCTCGCCTCCGACAAGATCGTGGTCGTGAAGGGCAGCTCAGGCGATGTCGCCGACCAATTGGCCAAGGAAGGGGTCATCGACCATCCGACGCTGTTTCTGGCCGGCCTGCATCTGCTCCGGAAGGCCTCGCAGCTGAAGGCTGGCGAGTACATGTTCCGGCAGCACGCCAGCCTAGGCGACGTGATGGACACCCTCGTCGAGGGCAAGTCCGTGCTGCACTCGGTCACGATTCCCGAGGGCCTGACCTCGCAGCAGATCGTCGACCGCCTCGGTGAAAACGACGTGCTCTTGGGCGAGCCCGGACCGACCCCGAAGGAAGGCAGCCTGCTGCCCGACACCTACAAGTTCGCCCGCGGCATGACGCGGCAGCAGCTCATCGAGCGCATGCAGCAGGAGCAGGCGCGCGTGCTCCGCGAGGTGTGGAGCCGGCGCAGCGGCGATTTGGCCCTCAAGTCGCCAGCGGACCTCGTGACCCTGGCTTCCATCGTGGAGAAGGAAACGGGGCGCGCCGATGAGCGGACGCGGGTGGCGGCGGTGTTCCTGAACCGCCTCGCGCGCAACATGCGGCTGCAGTCCGATCCGACCATCGTGTACGGCCTCGTGCAGGGTAAGGGCACGCTGGGCCGCAGCATTTCCCGCGCCGACATCGAGCAACCGACGCCCTACAATACCTATGTGATCCAGGGCCTGCCGCCAGGCCCCATCGCCAACCCAGGCCGGGCGGCCATGGAGGCCGTGGCCAATCCGTCCCGCACGAGGGAGCTCTACTTCGTGGCTGACGGCACGGGCGGCCACGTGTTCGCCGAGACGCTCGACCAGCACAACAAGAACGTCGCCCGCTGGCGGCAGCTCGAGGCGGACCGTCGCGACGTTGACGTGGCGCCGCCCGCGGCCAAGGAGGCGCCGGCTGCCCCTGGCGGGGAGCCGGCCGCGCCGTCCGGCGCGCCCGCGAAGCCCGGAGCCAAGCCGAACGGCAGGCAGGGCGCCGCGGCGGCATCGCCCGCCACCGCTTCGTCCGCGCCGTCGGGGGCCACGGCTCTGGCCCCCATGGGTCCGCGAGGCAATCTGGACGCCGTCGCGGGTACGCCGAAGGATCCGCTGAACAACAAGACCTTCGACCTGAACTCGCCGCAGAAGGTGCCGCAGCTGAAGCCGTAGGCTCGCAGCAGTCCTTGGGGCGTCGCCGCTTGCCGCTGGGCCCGCGGCGGCCTAAAGAGCGCGCACCACAAATCTCCGCACGGAACACGTGATGGCGCTTGCAAGCATGACCGGGTTCGCCCGCGAGGTCGGGCAGTCCGGCCCTTGGCAGTTCGTCTGGGAGTTGAAGACGGTCAACGCCAAGGGGCTCGATATCCGGCTGAAGACGCCGCCGGGACTCGAGGCGATCGGCGAGGAGGCCAGAGGCCGGATCGGGAAAGCCATCCAGCGCGGCACCTGTTTCGCATCCCTGGCGGCCTCCCGCGAGTCGGTCGCCCCGGTCGCGAGGGTGAACACGGCGCTTCTGGATTCCCTTGTCGAGGCGCTGGCGCCGTACGACGGACGACTGGGCCTGCGCGCCCCATCGGTCGGGGCGCTCCTGGGTGTTCGCGGCGTCGTCGATGTCGTGGAGCCCGAGGACGAGCCGGATGTGGCCGCGTCCTGCGCCGCAGACATGCTGGCCGCGCTCGATCGCGCGCTCGTCGCGCTGGTCGCGACGCGCCGGCAGGAAGGGCGCGCGCTGGCGGACTTGCTTGGCAAGCGCATCGACGCGATCGCCACGCTGGCCGACGCCGCCGACGCTTGCCCGGCCCGCAAGCCCGAAGCAATCAAGGCCCGGCTGGCCGAGCAAGTCGCGGCCCTGGTGGACGCCTCAAAGGCGCTCGACCCCAACCGGCTTCACCAGGAGGCTGTGCTGCTCGCCGCCAAGGCCGACATCCGCGAGGAGATCGACCGCTTGCGGGCCCATGTGGGCGCCGCACGCGAACTCATCGCCAAGGGCGGCCCGGTCGGGCGGCGGCTCGACTTCCTGGCCCAGGAATTCTCCCGCGAGGCGAACACCTTGTGCGCCAAGGCCAACGACGTGGCGTTGACGGTGATCGGGCTCGACCTGAAGACCGAGGTGGAGCAGTTTCGCGAGCAGGTGCAGAATGTCGAATGAGACCATGACCGCGCAGCTCGCCAACGACACGGTGGCCCGCCGCGGGCTGCTGCTGGTGCTGTCCTCGCCGTCCGGCGCGGGCAAGACCACGCTGACCCGCCTGCTGCGCGAGCAGGAGCCGAGCCTCACGCTTTCGGTGTCCGTGACGACACGGCCCCGGCGGCCGAGCGAGGTGCATGGCGTCCACTACCGCTTCATCACCATCGACGAGTTCATGGAGATGCGCGACCGGGGCGACCTGCTGGAGTGGGCGGAGGTCCACGGCAACTACTACGGATCGCCGCGCCGCGAGATCGACAAGGCCCTGGGCGCCGGCCAGGACATCCTGTTCGATATCGACTACCAGGGCGCGATGCAGGTCCGGGAGAAGGCGGCCGGTGACGTCGTCAGCATCTTCATTCTGCCGCCCTCGATTCCGGAGTTGAAGCACCGCCTGGAGCGGCGCGCCGAGGACAGCGCCGAGGTGATCGCGCGCAGGCTGGGCGCCGCCAAGATCGAGATCGACCGCTGGCGGGATTACGACTACGTGCTGGTCAACGACGACCTGGACCGCACGTTCAGCCGGCTGCGGGCGATCCTGGTCGCCGAGCGCTTGCGGCGGGAGCGGCAGACCGGCTTGCCTGACTTCGTGCAGGGCCTGCTGAACGAGCTCTGAGGCACGGGCGTGCGCGAAGGCGGACGTGGAGCGGCCTGAAATCAGGCCGCTCGCCCCCCATGCCGTCGCGCAAGGGTCGCCAGAGCCGCCGTCCCGAGGATTGGCGGGTCCAGAACTTCGCGACCCGCTCGCTCAGCATCGCGATCTCGGAGAGCAGCGACTCGCAAGTTGCGCATCTGCAAAAACTGCAACCCTAAGTGTTTGACCGGATCTCCTCACGTCGCCGGCGGAAGGCGCGAGCCAGGGCGACGAAGCCCTCGATTGGCACTGTTTCCGCGCGCGCGGTGGGATCGAGGCCTGCCGCCTCCAGAAGGGGGGCAGGGTCCGACGCCAGCGGCTTCAGGCTTTGCCGCAGCATCTTGCGGCGCTGGCCGAAGGCCGCGGCGGTGACGGCCGAGAGATCTTGCCTCGAGCAGGGCAGGGGGTCGGGCCGAGGAACCAGCTGGACCACGGAGGATGTCACCTTGGGCGGCGGCGTAAAGGCCGAGGGTGGCACATCGAAGAGGATGCGCGCCTTTGTGCGCCAGCCGCAGAGCACGCCCAGGCGGCCGTAGTCGATGCGGTTGTCCGTGGTCGCCACGATCCGTTCCGCGACCTCGCGCTGGAACATCAGCGTCAGGCTCTCATAGAAGGGGGGCCAGGGCTCGGCTTCCACCCAGTGGGTCAGGAGCAGCGTGCCGATGTTGTAGGGGAGGTTGGCGACGACTCGGACGGGAGAATCCGGCGCTGCCCGATGTTCAGCCGCCAGAGCGTTCCAGTTGGTCTCGAGGGCGTCGCCCGGGATGACCGTGAGCCGCCCGGGGTAGCGGGCTGCGATCGCGGCCAAGGCTGGCAGGCAGCGCTCATCGCGCTCGACGGCCACCACCTTGGCGGCGCCGCAGGCCAGCAGGGCGCGCGTGAGGCCGCCGGGGCCCGGGCCAACCTCGAACACGGTGACGCCTTCGAGCGGGCCGGAGGCGCGCGCGATCTTGGACGTGAGATTGAGGTCCAGGAGGAAGTTCTGGCCCAGCGACTTCTTGGCTGCGAGGTCGTGCTCGCGGATCACGTCGCGCAGGGGCGGCAGGTCGTCGATGGCGCTCAAGACTCGGTGGTTTCCGTCAAGCGGCCGGCAAGTTTCAGGGCGGCGATCAGGCTGTCCGGACGAGCCACGCCCTGGCCGGCGATGTCGAAGGCTGTTCCGTGATCCGGCGAGGTGCGGATGAACGGCAAACCCAAAGTGACGTTCACGCCCTCGTCGAAGGCCAGCGCCTTGATGGGGATCAGCGCCTGGTCGTGGTACATGCACAGGGCCACGTCGTAGTTCGCTCGCGCCCGGGCGTGGAACATCGTGTCCGCCGGAAGCGGCCCGACGGCGTCGACGCCCTCGGCCTGCAGGATTTCGACAGCCGGGCGGACCACCGCGTCGTCCTCGGTCCCAAGCGCGCCGCCTTCGCCCGCATGCGGGTTGAGGCCCGAAAGGGCGAGCCGAGGCTTCGCCAGCCCGAAACGCTCGCGCATGTCCCGGTCAGTGATTCGGGCCGTGTCCACGATGAGTTCGGTCGTCAGCAGTTCCGGCACGGACCGCAGCGGGACGTGAATCGTGACCGGGACCACGGCCAGCGTCTCCGACCACAGCATCATGACGGCTCGCGGCTCGGCCCCGCCCCAGAAACGCGCCGAGAGGGCGGCGAGGTATTCGGTGTGGCCTGGGTGGCGGAAACCCGCCTGGTAGAGAACGGACTTCGCGATGGGGTTGGTGACGACGGCTGACGCTCGCCCCTGGCGTACCAGTTCCACGGCCCGGTCGATGGACCCGATGGTGACGCTCGCCGTCGCGGGCGATGGCTTTCCCGGCTCGACATCGATTTCGGGACTGCCGGCCAGAACGGGCAGGCTCGTCGCAAAGGCGGCCTGAGCGTCTTCGGGCTCCACCTTGGAGAACGGTACGGCCAAACCCAGCTTCCGCGCCACTTTCTCCAGTTGCTCGCGACCCGCCGCGACCGCAAACGGCGGCAAGCCCGAGGCTTCACGGCCGAGCCACGCCTTGAGAGTGAGCTCAGGTCCGATTCCGGCCGGCTCTCCCAGTGTCAGGACCAAAGGCCGGGTCATGCAGTCAGGCCTTCTCGTCGGACGGTCTCAATAATGAGTGATGCCGTCTGACGTCTGGATCGTGCTCTGGTTGTACGAGTAGCTTGCCCCACCCAGGGTGCGCAGCTCGAGACGGAGCAGAACCGTCTGAACGCGCTCCTTGGTCCCTTCGGCAAGGCTGCCCTTTGCCGAGTTCTGGTAGACGACCGAGAAGGTCGTGCACTCGTCGTGGTAGCCCGCCCCCAGCGAAATGGCGCCCACGCCCACCGGGTTCGACGCCTGATAACCCTGGATCTGGTAGAAGCGCTCGGCTGCATGCCGGCTAAGGTCGAGGAGGACGCTTCCGGTCACGTACCAGTTCGGCGTGATGTTGTACCGCACCGAAGTCGAGACGCCCTCGCGCTTCGTGTAGATGCCCAACTCCGGCTGCGGCGCATACCGGGCGTAGATGATGCTGGTGGTCAGGTCGCCGAAGGTCGACTGGGCCTGCATTTCGACTCGCTTGAGCGCGAAGTCTTCCTCGTTGAATCGCGAGCGGGCCGTGAGCACGATGTTGCTGGTGGGAGCGATCTGGATCCGCGAAACGTAATCGGAGCGGGCGGTGTCCAGCCCCGAATTCAGCCCAGTGCGGGTGAGGTCCGGGTTTGCATAGGAGTTGAGGCCCGCAATCTGGTACGACTGTCCGAACAGCGAACTGATGTAGCCGCCGTTCAGCATGGTGAAGGTGTACTGCGCGCCGATATTGGCGCGCGTGCCGCCTTCCATGCGGTCATAGCCCGAGAACTTGGTCGTCGAGAACAGGTTGGTGTCGTCGAACACGAGGCTCTGGGCGTCCTCGTTGACGATTTTGCCGATGTTGGTCTCGTTCGGCCGCGCGATGATCTGGCCGATCGGCTCGATCACATGCGTGCCCCAGCTCGTGTCCGCCACGAACGGATAGCGGTACGTCACGCCGACGGCGGGCATGCCGCGGAACACGACGTCATCATTCGTGTCGAAGAAGTTGGGCAGGTACTGATTGAAAGGCGGCGACAGGTCGGGCGACTTGAACAGCACGTCCCCGCGCGCGGATAGGAACGGCGTCCATGTCTGGCCCAACGGGTCGATGAAGGTGCGGCGCCACGAGACGTCTGCGGTCATGCGCGTGTAGGTGCCTGCGGGGCCGCGCACGTAGCACTTGTCAGGTGTGTAGAACCCCGGCGCGCAGGTGTCGTAGAGGCGCGGATTTGTTCGCGAAAGCGGGTCGTACGCGAGGGGGAACAGGTACCGTCCGGGGGTGACGCCATTCTCCTGGACAAGGCTCTGATAGTCGGTCTGGGACCGGGTCAGGCTCGTCAAGTTCGCGTTGACGCTCAGTTCTCCGCCGATGAACGCAGGCGTGAATCTCCGGTCATAGTCGACCACCGGATGCACGACGGGCTGAACCTTCTGCCAGTCTGCATAGGACAGGCCGCGGAAGTAATAGGCGCGGGCGTCGAACCAGCTGCGCTCACCCTGGCCGGTCAAATAGATCGTCGAAGTGCTTTCACGGAAGCCGATCGTATTGCCGAAGGCGCTGAGGGCGGAGTCGTTCTGGTATCCGCGAAACTTGTAGTTGGAATAGTACCACTTGTCGGTGGATCCGGAGACATCCCAGCCCCAGACCCATTTGTCATTGATCAGGAAGCGCCCGCGCGACTCGACGGCGCCGCGGAAGTCGCGATTGCCCGCGCCGTAAGGCGGCTCCAGGAATGCGCCCGGGTCGGCCTGGAAGATGCCGGAGGCTCGGACCGTGTAGCTGCCGTTGATCAGCCGGTGCCGCCATTCGACATCGCCCAGCACGCCCTGCCGGGTGAGGAAAGTGGGAGTAAGCGTCAGATCGTAATTGGGCGCCAAAGCCCAGAAATACGGAACCGAGACGCCGTATCCGATGGCCGACGAAGCGATGTAGCGCGGAGCGAGAAAGCCGCTCTTGCGCTTCACCGTGGAGTCGGGCGCCGAGAAATACGGGATATAGGCGATCGGAACGCCATAGAACTCGAGCGTCGCGTCCTCGTAGTAGACCGTGCGCTCTTCATTCTTGTGGATGATGCGCTTGGCGCGCACCTGCCACAGCGGCGGCTTTGTTGGATCTTCCTTGCAGGCGTCGCAGGCCGTGTAGGTGCCCCGCTCGAAGACGGTCGTCTCGCCCCCGGTGCGCTCGCCTCGGGGGGCGACGAAGTGCGTCTTGTCGATCGTATCGATCCGCAGGGAATCGATAAAGCCGTCCTTGAAGTCGTCCGTGAGTTCGAATCGTGAGCCGTAGACGACCTGGCCATTGGCCTCGGTCATCTTGGCGTTGCCTTCGGCGTAGACGCGGTTGTGCTCGCGATCGTAAGTGACTCGATCAGCCTCCAGCACGCGGCCCTGGTAATAGAGGACGGCGTTGCCGACAGCTGAAACGGTATTCTTGTCCTTGTCGTAGACCAGTTCGCGCGATTCGACCGCCAGGCGGTCCTTTGATTGACCGGCCTTCTGCGATTTTTGAGACAGCCGCTCGGTCAACGTCTGGGCGACGGGCGCATCGGTCCACAGGACCGGCCCGACGCTTGCGATGCCGGCGGCCAGAGCCGCAATGTAACGACGCTTCACCATGCCCGAACCAGATCGGCCGAAGAACGCACGGCCCATGATCACCCGTCCTCTTGGTACAACAGAGCGAGCGTTCCGAGCAAACACCCGACAACCGCCGGCGACCATGCCGCGACCGTTGCCGAGAGAAGACCAGCGGCGCCGAGATCCTCGACCAAGTGGGTGACGACATAGAGCACGAACCCAGCCGTCACGCCACCAAGAACCATTTTCGCCACGCCACCAAACCGGAAAAATCTTAACGAAACCGATGCGGCGATGAAAACCATTGCTACGAAGAGTAAGGGACGGGCCAGAAGAGACTGAAATTGCAGCCGATATCGGGTTGCATCCAGGCCCGCGGCTTCAGTCTTTTCGACCAGTCCTGGCAGTTCCCAGAAAGGAACAGAATCCGCTGATGAGAATGAATTGCGCACCTGATCGGGCGTCAAAGCGGTGGCGACATTGTAGGAAGCGAAGCTCTGTGGCTCCATCCCCACACCCGTCAGGCGCGCGTCCTGGAGCTCCCAGAATCCGTCGCGCAGCAGGGCCTCGCGAGCCTCGACTCGGTCCAGAAACGAGCCGTCCTTGTTGAATTCGAAGACGGTGACGCGACTCAACCGCGTTCCGGCCTCCATGGAGCGCTCGGCGCGGATGATCGCCTGGCCGTCGAGGCTGCGCTGACGAATCCACAGCTCCTTTTCGCCAGCCGTCTTGGAGCGGCCGAGCTTGGCCGTCTCGACCTGAATCGCGCGCTCCTTCAGCCGGGCGGAGACCGGGTTGTAGACAGTGGCCGCGAAGAGGCCGATTCCCACCGCGACCAGCAACGGCGTCGCGAGGAACTGCCACACCGACACCCCCGCCGAGCGCATCACCACGAGTTCAAGCTTCCGTGAGAGGTTCAGCAGGGCCGCCATCGAGCCGAACAGCACTGCGAAGGGCAGGATCTGTTCGGCCACGGTGGGCGTGCGGAAGAGAGACAACTCGGCCAGGAGCGGTGTGGAGAGGTCAGCGACGTCGCTGGTGCGACGGACCAGCTCGACGAAGTCCAAGGTGTAGATGAGCGCGAAAACCGTGACGAAAACGCCCGTGATGGCGCGCACGAATCGAGCGGCCAGGTAGCGGCCGAGAGTGGGACCGATCAGCATGTCGGCTTTCTCCGGTCAGGCTGCAGCCGGGGCCCGGCCCCGGCGCGAGGGTGTCCGAAGTCTCAGCGTGCTCAGGGAGGGTCCCATCGCGAAAGCGAGCCCGCCAAGGAAGCCAAGCATCGGGATCAGATAGGCGAGGGCCACGGCCCAGGACGCCCGGGCCACGAGGCTGGAAACAGCGAAGCCGGCGATACGAAGCAGACCGACCGCGATGATGGACATGCCGATGGCCGCGCCCCGGCCCTGGCGGGTGGTGCGAGGCGTCCCAAGCGCGCCGAAGGCGATGGCCATCATGGCGAGGCAGTAAAGCGGGGCCGAAAGCCGGTCGTGCAACTCCGTGCGGAAACGGCCGGGGGTCCCGGGCATCTTGTAGTAGGTCTCGTTCACGTCCGGGCGGATGAGCGCCATCGTGTCGCGCTCGCGCGGCTTGTAGACCAACGCGCCGTTGTCCGAGCCGAACTGGCTCAGGTCGATGGCGTAGCGCTCGAAGACCACGAAGGCAGGATCGGAGGCCCCCGGCTGCTCCCTTTGAATGCTGCCCTTCTCGAGCACGAGGTAGGGCGTTCCGTCGATCTCGACGGTCTGGCCACGTTCGGCGATATAGATGGATGGCTTCTGCCTGTCGCGCCGGTCCTGCATGAAGATGCCGAGCAGCGCGTCTCCCGCGCGTTCGCGGTAGTGGAACGTGATCCCGATATCCAGCGTCGTGAATTGTCCTTCCTTCACGACATTGGTCACGAAGTCGGCGCGCACGTTCGTGATCAGGTCGCGCAGGGCGCGGAAGCTCGCCGGCATGGCCCAGGTCGTCATCAAGCTCACCAGGATGGTGACCAGCACAGTCAGCATCATCAGCGGGCGCAAAATCCGGCCCGGCGGGGCTCCGGCGGCGCTCATGACGATCAGTTCAGAATCGCCGTTGAGCTTGTTCAGCGCGTAGACCGTCGCGATGAACAGGGCCACGGGGGCGATGATCGCAACCAGCGCGGGAAGCGACAGGCTGGTGATCGTGAGAAAGGTGAGGATGGACTGGCCCTTGCCTGTCACCAGGTCGATCTCACGCAGCGCCTGCGTGACCCAGATGACGCCGGTCAGGCCCAGCACTGTCGCCACGAAGGCGACCCCGGCGATCCGGAAGATGTAGCGGTCCAGCAGGCTCATGAGGTCGCGTCGCGGTGGTGGCGGAAGCGGTAAAGGGTTCGGCGTGTCCGGGCAAGCCGGAGCATCGCTCCGGGCCGCCTGCAATGGCGCCTGAACCGGGCGGCCGCAAGGCCAGACCCAGCAAGAGCGTGAGGCATGGCGCCGCCGGGCGCGGGCCGCGGCGGAAACTGGCGTCCGTCGCGCGGGCGCGCTAAGACCCTTGTCTCCCGCCTGTTTTCCATTCCCGGAGCCTTCCATGTCCGAGCGTCTGAGAGCGTCTTTCGCCGAGCCGAGCCTGCCTGCCTCCGGGGCGATCGTCGTCCTGCTCGGGGATGACCTCGGCCTGCCCTCCGAGGTCCGGGACCTCATCGGCGAAAACGCGGCGGATGCTGTCGTGAAGGCCGCCGCGGCCGAGGGCTTCAAGGGCAAGTCCGGGTCCGGCTTCTCCATCCTGGCCCCCGCCGGCCTGCAAGCCGCCCGCCTCGTCGTCGTCGGCGTCGGCGGCGCGACGGAGCGCGCCTCCGCCGATTTCGTGACCCTGGGCGGGACGATCCTCGGCAAGGTGGGGAAGAGCCGTTCGGTGACCGTGCTCTTCCATGACGCCCCGGTCGGGTTGCGCCGTGACGCCGAGGCCGCCGCGGACATCGCGCTGGGCATGCGGCTGCGTTCCTATTCCTTCGACAAGTACAAGACCAAGAAGGGCGACAAGGACGAACCCGAGGGCGACATCGAGGCCGTCATCGCGGTGGCCGACCCGAAGGCTGCGGGCAAGGCCTACAAGAGCCGCAGCGCCGTGGCCGAGGGCGTCGTCATGGCCCGCACGCTCGTCAACGAGCCGCCGAACGTCCTCGATCCGGAGGAGTTCGCCCGGCGCGCCGAACAGCTCGAAAAGCTCGGCGTCGAGGTCGAGGTGCTCGACGAGAAGAAGCTCGACAAGATCGGCATGCGCGCTCTGCTGGGCGTGGGCCAGGGCTCCCGCAAGGAGAGCCGCGTCGTCATCATGCGGTGGAACGGGGCGAAGAATAAGGAGAAGCCCCTGGCCTTCGTCGGCAAGGGGGTGTGCTTCGACACGGGCGGCATCTCCATCAAGCCGGCCGCCAGCATGGAGGACATGAAGGGCGACATGGCCGGCGCGGCTTGCGTGGTCGGCCTCATGCACGCGCTCGCCTCCCGCAAGGCGAAGGCCAACGTCATCGGGGCGATCGGCCTTGTCGAGAACATGCCGAGTGGCGAGGCGCAACGCCCCGGAGACATCGTCACCTCGCTCTCGGGCCAGACCATCGAGATCATCAACACGGACGCGGAAGGCCGGCTCGTGCTGGCCGACGTGCTCTGGTACGTGCAGGACCGGTTCAAGCCGGCCTTCATGGTCGACCTCGCCACCCTGACCGGCGCGGTCCTGGTCGCGCTTGGCCAGGAGAACGCCGGGCTGTTCTCCAATGACGACGCCCTGGCCGAGAAGCTGCAGGCCGCATCCAAGGCGACCGGGGAGGGCGTGTGGCGCATGCCCTTGAGCCCCGCTTACGACAAGATCATCGACAGCAAGTTCGCCGACGTGAAGAACTCCGGCGGCCGGCACGCAGGCTCGGTCACGGCGGCGCAATTCCTGAAGCGCTTCGTGAACGACACGCCCTGGGCGCACCTCGACATCGCAGGCACCGCCATGGGGTCGCCCCAGAGCGAGATCAACCGTGGATGGGCGTCCGGCTGGGGCGTGCGGCTGCTCGACCGACTCGTCGCGGACAACTACGAGGGGTAGGGCGCGGCTGGGGGCCTGATGGCCGAGATTCTCTTCTATCACTTGCTGCAGCAGCCGCTCGAGGCGGTGCTTCCGCCCCTTCTCGAGCGCAGCCTGGCGCGCGGATGGAAGGCGGTGGTGCATGCGCCGACAGCCGAGCGGGCCGCGGCGCTCGACGACCACCTGTGGACCTACGCCGAGGACAGCTTCCTGCCCCATGCGGTGGACACGGAGCCTGGCGCTGCGGCGGAGGCGGTCGTGATCACGACGGGAGAGGGCAACCCGAACGGCGCCCAGGTCCGCTTCCTCGTGGACGGCGCCCCAATTCCGCCGGATGCGGCGTCTTATGAGCGCATCGTGCTCATCTTCGACGGGCGCGACGACGAGGCCGTCACCGCCGCCCGTGTCGTGTGGAAGGGCCTCAGGGGCCAGGACCACGCGATGAGCTACTGGCAGCAGAACGAGAGCGGGCGCTGGGAGAAAAAGGCATGATGGATGCGGCGCGGACCCGGCGGCTCGCCGGTTGGGGAGTTGCGGGCGTGATGGCGACGGTGTCGCTGGCGCTCTCCGGCTGCGCCGTGGAGGTGGGCGGCTTCATGAACGACAAGTCCGCCACGGCGCGGGTCGCTACCACTGAGGCCGTGGTGGGCGAGGATGGGCGCTGCACCGCCGACCTGTCGATTGACCCCTCCAAGTTCCGCGGGCGTGAAGGCGAGGGCCTTGTGGGTCTCACGGAATGCGAGCTCGTCGCCCTGAAGGGCGAGCCGCTCAGCGTCCAGACGGGCTCCAGCCCGCGCGCCAAGCGCGAGACCACGATGCTCTACATGGAGCAGACCGGGAAAGCGCTCTACCTTTTCCAGGACAACAGGCTGGTGCGCGTCGTGCGCGGCGGCGGAGCCGGCTAGGCTCTGAAACGGCCCAGCTTCGTTAGAGGCTCGGGATCACCCAGCGCGTCGCCATGAACACGAAAACGGCGGCCACGAGGCCGGCGAAGCGCGTTTCCGTGCGCAGGTCCGGAAGCTTGCCCGCGGCCACGGCGGGCCGAATGGCGACGTCCACCGCCAGCGACGCCAGGAGCGGCCAGAGGAAGCTTGGGACGACGGCGTCCTCAAGGTGGGGCCAGCGCGCGAAGGCGAGGCCCTGGAGCAGGCCGAACAGGGCCAGACCAGCGACGAAGATAATCGAGAAGCGGTTCATGAGGCCTGTCGCGCGTCGTGTCTTCTGTCAGCATGCCGCCAATGAAAAAGGCGCCGCAAGGGGTGCGGCGCCTTCGTAGTCTTGGAAATTGTCGCTCAGGCCGAGCTGGCGGCCTTCACGCCCAGGGCCGCCTGGGCGGCGGCGAGGCGGGCGATCGGCACGCGATAGGGCGAGCACGACACGTAGTCGAGGCCGACCTGCTCGCAGAAGGCGATGGAGGCCGGGTCGCCGCCGTGCTCGCCGCAGATGCCGAGCTTGATGTCGGGGCGCACCTTGCGGCCGCGCTCCACGCCAATCTTCACCAGTTCGCCCACGCCCTCCACGTCCAGCGTGACGAACGGGTCCGACGGAAGGATGCCCTTGCTCGTGTAGGGGCCCAGGAAGCTCGCCGCGTCGTCGCGGGAGATGCCGAGGCCCGTCTGGGTGAGGTCGTTGGTCCCGAAGGAGAAGAACTCCGCGGTCTGCGCGATCTCGTCCGCCTTGAGGCAGGCGCGGGGCAGCTCGATCATCGTGCCGACCTGGAACTCCAGCTTGGCGCCCGTCTCCTTCTCCACCGCCGCCGCCATGGCGAGGATGCGGTCCCGCACGATGTCGAACTCGGGCCGGCCCATCACCAGCGGAACCATGATCTCGGGGATCACGGGCTTGCCGGTCGCCTTCGCGGCCTCCACCGAGGCCTCGAAGATGGCGCGCGCCTGCATCTCCGCGATCTCCGGATAGGCGATCGCGAGACGGCAGCCACGGAAGCCGAGCATGGGGTTGAACTCGTGCAACTCCGCCGCACGGCGCTTCAGCTTGTCGGCCGAGGCGCCCATGGCGGCCGCCACCTCGGCGACCTCCTCGTCGGAGTGGGGCAGGAATTCGTGCAGCGGCGGGTCGAGCAGGCGGATGGTGACCGGCAGGCCGTTCATGATTGTGAACAGCTCCACGAAATCCGCCCGCTGCATCGGCAGCAGCTTGGCGAGCGCCGCGCGGCGGCCCGCCTCGTCATCCGCCAGGATCATCTCGCGCACCGCCACGATGCGCTCGCCCTCGAAGAACATGTGCTCCGTGCGCGACAGGCCGATGCCCTCCGCGCCGAACTGGCGGGCGGTGCGGGCGTCGAGCGGGGTCTCGGCGTTGGCGCGGATCTTCATGCGGCGCGCGCGGTCGGCCCAGCTCATGAGGGTCGCGAACTCGCCCGAGAGTTCGGGCTCGAGCATCTTGACTTCGCCCTGCATCACCTGGCCGGTGGCGCCGTCGATCGTGATCCAGTCGCCCTTCTTCAGGGTGACGCCGTTGGCCGTCATGGTCTGGGCGGCGTAGTCGACCCGAAGCCCGCCTGCGCCGGAGACGCAGGGCTTGCCCATGCCGCGGGCCACCACGGCCGCGTGAGAGGTCATGCCGCCACGGGTGGTGAGGATGCCTTCCGCGGCGTGCATGCCGTGGATGTCCTCCGGGCTCGTCTCGATGCGGACCAGGATGACCCTGCGACCGGCCGCGCGGGCGGATTCCGCCTCATCCGAGTCGAACACGATCTCGCCGCCGGCGGCGCCGGGCGAGGCGGGCAGGCCGGTGGCCAGCACCTTGCGCTCGGCCTTGGGGTCGATGGTCGGGTGCAGCAGCTGGTCGAGGGAGGCCGGCTCGATGCGGGCGACCGCCTCCTCCTCCGTGATCAGGCCCTCGGCCGCGAGCTCCACCGCGATCTTCAGCGCCGCCTTGGCGGTGCGCTTGCCGTTGCGGGTCTGGAGCATCCAGAGCTTGCCGCGCTCGATGGTGAACTCGACGTCTTGGACGTCCCGGTAATGCTTCTCGAGCAGGCCGCAGATGCGGATGAACTCGGCATAGGCCTCCGGCATCGCCGTCTCCAGCGACGGACGGTCGGAGCCTGCGCCGATGCGGGCCTTCTCGGTGATGTCCTGCGGCGTGCGGATGCCGGCCACCACGTCCTCACCCTGGGCGTTGATGAGGAACTCGCCGTAGAGCTCCTTCTCGCCGGTGGACGGATTGCGGGTGAAGGCCACGCCGGTGGCCGAGGTCTCTCCCAGGTTGCCGAACACCATGGCCTGCACGTTCACGGCCGTGCCCCAGCTCGCCGGGATGCCGTGCAGCTCACGGTACTTGTTGGCGCGAGGATTCATCCAGGAGCCGAAGACGGCGCCGATCGCGCCCCAGAGCTGGTCCTTGGGATCCTGCGGGAAGGGCTTGCCGAGCTCGGCCTGCACCGTCTCCTTGTAGCGGCCGACGATGAGCTTCCAGTCGTCCGCGGTCAGGTCCGTGTCGAGCGAGTAGGCCTTGAGGTCCTTGTACTCCTCGAGGATGTCTTCGAAATGATGGTGCTCCACGCCGAGCACCACGTCCGAGTACATCTGGATGAAGCGGCGGTAGCTGTCATAGGCGAAGCGGGCGTCGCCCGAGCTCGCCGCCACGGCTTCGACGGTGACGTCATTGAGGCCGAGGTTGAGCACCGTGTCCATCATGCCCGGCATGGACGCGCGGGCGCCGGAGCGTACGGATACGAGCAGCGGGTTCGCGGCGTCGCCGAACGTCTTGCCGGTGAGAGCGCCGACATGCTTCAGCGCGGCCTCGACCTGGTCGCCGAGGTCGGACGGGTAGGTCCGCTCATGGGCGTAGTAATAGGTGCAGACCTCGGTGGAGATGGTGAAGCCGGGAGGGACTGGAAGACCGAGGTTGCTCATCTCGGCCAGATTGGCGCCCTTGCCGCCCAACAGCTCCCGCATGCCGGCCTGGCCCTCCGCCTTGCCGTCACCGAAGGTGTAAACCCACTTGGTCATCAGCCCCGTCCTTTATTGCAGCCCGCGCGCGGGCGCAGCGCGACTTCCAATTGCTCAGCCCCAGCCAAAAGGCAATCGCCCAATCGACTCGTGTGCGAGCCGGAATTTGCGCACGACCATGGCTGAAGCGGGGCGGTGAACGCCCGCACCGCAACGCCTTGGCCTGCCCTTGGTTCCGGTCGCCCGTGGTCTTGGTATACCAGCGTCCGCTTACGCGCGACGCAACGCAAGTCCCATCGCGATCCAGCTCGTCCCGGCGAAGATCAGGTCGATGCCCAGGAACAGGCCGAGCACGAACAGGCTCGAGGCCGGCCAGTGGGAAAGGATCATGCCGCCGAGAAGCAGCGTGATGAGGCCCGAGAGCGCAACCCAGACCCAGGGCGTTCCCTCACGCATCTGGAAGGCGAGAACGATGCGGACGATCCCGGACGCAATCAGGCCCGCGCCCAGCAGCAACGTCAGCACCGTCGCGGCCAGGAAGGGGTTCAGGATGGCGAAGACGCCGGCCAGCGCGTAGAGCGCGCCGAGCAGCACCCAGAGAAAGAAGCGGCCCCAGCTTTTGGACGCGAAGCCGTGCGCCATCTCCGCGGCGCCGCTCAGCACCATCATGAAGCCCACAATGGTGACGCTGACGGCGGTCGCCAGCATCACGCTGCCGAGCGCGATTACGCCACAGATCGCCAGCAGGACGCCGATTGCGACGATCCAACCCCAGCGCGATCGCAGCGCTGCGATGCCGCTGCCCAGCGAGGAGCCGGTGCGCGGGTAATTTTCCGAAGCCATGGTCATGGGTTCGCCTCCTGTTCAGGGGGATCATGAACGCGGCGGGGCGCTGACGAGCATACATCTTAAAGTGGTGGAACGCAGCGGCGTTCCGATCCATTGTCTCGTTTACGGCGCCCCCTTTCGGCGGGCGGCGCCTCTCCGGCCGCCGGAAGCCGGGCCCAGAATAGCAAGGGACGGAACGCCCATGAGCCGCGCCTTCGTGAAGGAACAGGAGGGCGGAGAGGCCTTCGAGGACCTCCCGGACCGCCCCGTAAGCCCCCACCCGAATCTCGTGACCCCTGAGGGCCTGCGCCAGATCGAGGAGGCCGTGGAGCGTCTGCGCCGCGAACACGGGGAGGCGGTGGAGGCGGGGGATCGGCCCCGGGTGGCTCGGGCCGCGCGCGACCTGCGCTACTGGCAGCACCGTCTCTCCAACGCCGAGCTGGTCCACCCCTCCGCGGACAAGCAGACCGTTCACTTCGGAGCCTCCGTCACCATCGAACGCGACGACGGCCGGCGACAGACCTGGCGCATCGTCGGCGAGGACGAGGCCGATCCGGCCCATGGCACGCTTCCGCACGTGGCGCCGCTTGCCCAGGCTCTCCTGGGCAAGCGCGTGGGCGACGTCGTGGAGGCGGGGCAGGGCGAAGCCGAGGTCGTGGCGATCAGCTGACGGGGCGCAGGCGCGACGGATCTGGCATGGTAGGGCGCATGTCGTATGGAGCGCCCGTGAACACCTGCCCGACCTTGCCGCCCCAGTTCCCCCATGAGCCTGCCGGCCGCGGAGACGTGGTCGTGCTGGTAGGCCGCATTGCTGACTGGAGCGCCTCGCCGGACCTCCTGTCCGCCCCAGAACGCGAACGGCTGGGGAGCCTGCGCCATCCCGGAACCGCCGCCGCCTTCGTGGCGGGGCGCACCCTGGCGCGCCTGGCGTTGGCGCGATGGCTCCACTGCACGCCCGGGGAGGTAGCCATCAGCCTGGGCCGGCATGAGAAGCCGTCGCTCTGCCGCGAAGCCCCCGTGCGTTTCAACCTCACCCATTCCGACAGGCATGTCGCGCTGGCGCTCACGGTAGAGTGCGAGGTGGGCGTCGACATCGAGCCCACGGCGCCGCCGGACCGGGACGCCGTCGCGGAGGTCGTCATGGTGGAGGCGGAGATCGCCGCCTATAAGCGGCTGCCCCAAGGCGACCGCGACGCCGCGTTCCTGCGGCTCTGGACCCGGAAGGAGGCGGTGCTCAAGGCGGCCGGGTCCGGTTTTTCGGTCGACCCCACGGCCCTGTCGGTCGGCTTCGGCCCGATCGCCGGAACCGTGGCCCTGCCGGGCTACGCCGGGTGGTTCTCGGTCGCGGACGTGACGATCGTGACGCAGGAGGGCGCCTTGCCGGCGGCGGTCTCGCTCTGGAACGAAACCGTCGGCTCGGTCTCGGTGTTGCGCGCCTGATTATTCCATCACGTGGGCTTCGGACGGGTCGGGCTTGCCCTGGGGCCGCGCCGATTTCTTGATCAGGAGCAGCAGGGGAAAGGCGGACAGGCTGATGAACATCATCAGCTTGAAGTCGTTCGAATAGGCGATCACCGCGGCCTGCTGGGTCACAATGGCGTCGAGCATGGCCCGGCCCGCGTCTGAGGTCCAATCCATCACCGACTTCACATCCGGCATGTTGAGCGCGTCGTTGAAGGGCGTGACGTGCTCCACCAGCTGGCTGTGGAACTGGGTGGTCTTGCTGGTCAGCTCCGCGATCACGATCGAGATGCCGATGGAGCTGCCGATGTTCCGGATCAGGGTCCAGAGCGCCGTGCCGTCGGTGCGCAGTTCGGCCGGCAGTGTGGCGAAGGCGACCGTGTTGAGCGGCACGAACACGAAGCCGAGCCCCAGCCCCTGCACGATGTTCACCACGTTGATGTGCGTGGCCGAGGTGTTCGGCGAGAAGCCGATCATGGCCCAAAGCGCCCAGGTGGAGGCAGCCAGTCCCAGGAACACCAGGATGCGCGCGTCCACGAACCGCAGCAGCCGGCCCACGACCATCATGGCGATCAGGGTGCCGATGCCGCGGGTGCCCAGAAGGAGGCCGGAGGTGAGGACCGGGTAGCCCAGGACGTTCTGGATGAAGGGCGTCACCAGCGCCATGGTGGCGAGCAGGATGATGCCCACGATGAACATGAAGACCACGCCGACCGCGAAGTTCCGGTCCCTGAAGATGTGGATCGGGATGAACGGCCGCGGCGTCGTGAAGGCGTGCGACAGGAAGAAATAGAACCCGGCGATCGCGATGGCGAGCTCGGCCACGATCTCGCTCGAGTCGAACCACCCGACCTGCTCGCCCCGGTCCAGCATCAGCTGCAGGGAGCCGATCCCGACCGACAGGGCGATGAAGCCCAGCCAGTCGAAGGTGAGGCTCTTGTTGGTCTTCGTCTCCTCCATGATGGCCGACAGGCCGAGCACGGTGAGCACGCCGAAGGGCAGGTTGACGAAGAACACCCAGCGCCAGCTGTAGGTCTCGGTGAGCCAGCCGCCCAGCGTCGGGCCCATGATGGGCCCCAGCATGACGCCCATGCCCCAGATGGCCATGGCCGAGCCGCGCTGCTCGACCGGGTATGCGTCCAGCATCACGGACTGGGAGAGCGGCACCAGGGCCGCGCCGAACACGCCCTGGAGGAGGCGGAACAACACCATCTGCTCGATGGTCTGGGCCGCGCCGCAGAGCATGGAGGCCAGCGTGAACCCGGCGGTGCAGACGATGAACAGCCGCTTGCGGCCGAAGCGTGCCGACATCCAGCCGAGCGGGGACGTCATGATGGCGGCGGCCACGATGTAGGAGGTCAGGACCCAGTTCACCTGGTCCTGGGTCGTGCCGAGGCCGCCCTGCATGTAAGGCAGGGCGACGTTTGCGATGGTCGTGTCCAGCGCCTGCATGATGGTGGCCATCATCACGCACACGGTGAGCAGCATGCGCCGGGCGCCGCCCTCGTGGGCCGGCGCGGCCTGAAGGGAGGCGGCTGCGGCGGACATCAGTTGGCGCTCGCGTCCTTGCTGCCGGCGACGGCGCCGCCGAAGCCGAAGAGGCCGGCGAGGCTGCGCTGGCGGCGGGTGTCGATGGAGACGTTCGTGCTCATGCCGGCGCGCAGGTCGCGCACGTCCTGGCCCTGGTCGAACTCGATGCGCACGGGCACGCGCTGAACCACCTTCACCCAGTTGCCGCTGGCGTTCTGGGGCGGGAGGATCGAGAACTGCGCGCCCGTTCCCGGGCTGATGGCGGCCACGTGCCCATGCCAGACGCGGTCCGGATAGGCGTCCACCGTGACCTCGGCCTCCTGGCCGGGCTGAACGTAGGTGAGGTCCGTCTCCTTGGGATTGGCGTCGACCCAGGGTTGGTCGTCGGCCACGATGCTGAACACGGGCGCGCCCGCCTGGAGGTAGCGGCCCATCTGGATGCTGGTCACCTGCGTGGCGACGCCCGCGATGGGCGCGCGCAGGACGGTGAGCGACAGATCGCGCTGGGCGCGGTCCAGGGCCGCCTTGGCCTCCATCCAGGGGGCGAAGCCCTCGATGGGGAGGTTGGGGTTTCCCGCCAGCTGCGACAGGATGCTGGCGCGCTGCTGTTCGAGCTGCTCGATCTGGGAGCGGGCCTGGGCCACGGCGATCTCGGATGTCTCGAGATCGGCGCGCGAGCCGGCGCGGCTCGCAAGCAGGTCCTGCTTGCGCCCGTAGTCCGCCTGTCGGAGCTGGAGCGTCTGGCGGGCCAGCTGGAGCTGCGAATCCAGGCTCTTCACCGTGGATTTCAGGGTGTCGAAATCCGTGGCCACCTTGGCGAGGTGGGCCTTGGCCTCGTCCACCGCGATCTTGAACGAGGTCTGGTCGACCTCGAACAGCTCGTCGCCCACGGCGAGGCGCTGGCCTTCCTGCACGAAGATCTTCGCGACCTTGCCGGACACCTCCGGCGTGACGAGCACCTTCTGGGCGCCCACATAGGCGTTGTCGGTGGTCACATAGCGTCCGCCGTGCAGGTACGCGTAGCCGCCGCCGGCCAGCGCCAGCGCCGGGATAATGAAAAACAGCACGAACCGCAGGCCCCGGCGCTTGCGCGGGGGCCTGGCCACGGGGGCCGGCGAAGGCGACGCGCCGGCGAGCGCCGCGGGCTCCGTTCCGGCTGCCTTCTCGAGGGTGGGGGAAGCGCCGGGGGTGGCGCTCTTGGCGTCGTCGGTCATGTTCCAGTCTTCAAATCGGCGTCTGAGGGGGTGGTGGAGGCGCCCACCTGGAGCAACTCCTTCAGGTTGTCCTTGACGACCTCGAGTTGCCGGACGAGCGCGCGCACGGTCGCGTCGTCGAGCCCGGCCAGGGTCGCCTGCATGATTTCGGTCCCGAGTTCGCCCAGGGAGGCCAGAACCGGGTAGGCCTTGGGGGTGAGGTACAGGCGCTTGACGCGCCGGTCCTCGGCGTCCGGTCGGCGCTCGACCAGTCCATCTTCGCAAAGGCGATCCACGAGGCGCGCCAGGGTGATGGGCTGGATGTCCAGCATGCAGGCCAGCTCGTTCTGGCTCATGCCCTGTCGCCGCTCGAGCCGGTTGAGAACGGCCCACTGGGCGCGGGTTGAGCCGAACTCGCGCGCGCGCTGATCGGTGTAGGTGCGGAGCAGGCGGGCGGCGTCCGAGATCAGGAAGCCGAACTCGCGCTGCGGAGAAAGGGATCGTTCGGGCATGGCGAATTCAGGTTTGGCCGGCGAGTCGCGTCCGGCAAAATTCATAAGCCTGCTTAATATAGGGTCCCTTACCACTTCGTCCAGAGCACGGCGTACGTTTTTGGCGCGCGGCCCGCAGGCGGGGAGGGTTCGATTGCAACCATCGATTGAGCAGCTGCGAGAGCCTCGTCAAAAAATACTGTGAAGATGTTCTTCCCGCCTTCTGCCGCCCTCAATTGCATCTGTTGCGGGGGACGGGTGGTGCTATGCTCAAAACAGAGAATCAGTAGGCCCGATAGCTTGAGCTTGGACTAGGCCTTCAACAACCGCTCGGGTGGTGTTTGCCGATGTCGGACGAATTTGTCGGGAAAACCAGGCCCATGCAGCAGGCCCATGATCCGTTAGGCATGGCCGGCGAGCAGGCCGGCGACGGAGAGCAGCTCGATCTCATCGAGATCTCGGGCGTGATCAAGTGGTTCGACGTCGCCAAGGGCTATGGGTTCATCGTGCCGGACAACGGCATGCCGGACGTGCTGCTGCACGCCACCTGCCTGCGCCGGGACGGCTTCCAGGTGGCCTATGAGGGCGCGCGCGTGGTCTGCGAGGCGCAGCGTCGGGCCCGTGGCTTCCAGGCGTTCCGCATCCTCTCCATGGACACGTCCACGGCGCCGCATCCGTCGTTGCTGCCCCCGGCGCGCACGCATGTGACGGTGACGCCCACGAGCGGGCTCGAGCCGGTGGTCGTGAAGTGGTTCAACCGCCTGCGCGGGTTCGGCTTCGTGTCCCGCGGAGACGGGACGCCCGACATCTTCGTCCACATGGAGACCCTGCGCCGCTACGGCATCACCGAGCTGCGCCCGGGGGAGACCGTGATGGTGCGGTTCGGCGACGGCCCCAAGGGCCTGATGGCGGCCGAGGTGCGTCTGCTGGCTGTGAGCGGGCAGGCGCCGTCCTCCCACTGAACGGGAGGTCACCTGCGCGGCGTGCGCATTTGACCGGCGCCACGGCCGGAGGCAGCATCCCTGCCTCTGCGAGGAGCCCCATGAGAATCACTTCCCTCCGCCGGGCCGTCGGCTCGGCCGTCTTGCCCGCCCTGATCGCCCTCGCGGTGACTGCGTCGTCCGCTGCGGCCTGGGCCGAATCGGCGCTCGAGAAATTGGTCGTCGTCACCGCCGGCGGACCGCGCGCCTTCGAGGTCGAGGTGATGCGCACCGAGCAGGAGCGCGCCAAGGGCCTGATGTTCCGGCGCTACATGCCGGAAGACCGCGGCATGCTGTTCGACTTCAAGGAGACGCAGCCTGTCATGATGTGGATGAAGGACACCTTCATTCCCCTCGACATGGTGTTCATCCGCAAGGACGGCACGATCGCCCGCATCGCCGAGAACACCGAGCCGCATTCCACCCGCACCATCTCGTCCGGCGAACCGGTCTACGCCGTTCTGGAGATCAACGCCGGCGTTTCGGCGAAGCTTGGCATGAAGCCGGGGGATGCGGTCCAGCATCCGCTCTTCGGCCGCAAGTGACCGGCCCCAGCCGACCCCGCGGCGCGGCGCTCCGGCAGCCCACAAACAAAGAGCCCCGCGGGAGCTGACACCGCGGGGCCTTTGAACTGCGACCGGAGGGGGGCGTGTCCGATTGCGTGTCAACAACGCATCACGGCGGCCCTTGTTCCCGGGCGCCCGCTGACGCAGGGCGCGTCGCTACCGCAGCCAGTAGAGCAGGCCGCAGAGCGCCGCGACGACGATGAGCACGTCCGGGAGCTTGCGGAGCAGTTCCCGGATCGTCCTGGACACGTAGCAGTCGCCGCACGAGTAGCGTGTGAGCCGGCGCACGCGCTTGAACAGGAAGAAGGCCCGCTTCTGGCGTCCAGGAGCTTCCACCGTGATGGTGCACCGGACGGCCCTGCCTTGTGGCACCAGGCGTCCGCAGCTGAAACATTCGTGTGATTTTTCGACAGCGCTCACGGTCGCCTCCCTGTGCGGGGAAACGTATTCGCTAAGTCTTTCTACGCAGTTACGCTGGCGGTGATTGGAGGAACCAGTCTGTCGGGGTGCGGTGTACATAATAAGTCAAACGACGTCTTGAAATTCGTGATCAACATGGGCTCTTGGCGGCGCGCTCCATCAGGTGCGTCGGACGCACGAGGCCGTGCACTGGCCTTGTTGCGCCAAAAGCCCATGTTCATCGAAGCCGCGTCCTCGGCGACAAGGAGCAGCCACATGAGACGGCTCTTCGGAACAAGCGTCATGCTCGCAGCCGCGATCGTCGTGGGCGGCCCTGCAGCGGCGCAGGGCGATCCGCATCTCACGGTGGAGCAACTGCTGAACGATGGCTGGAAGGTGGCCGGCTACGCCGGCCAGGGCACCATGTACATCCTGTTCCGGCATGATGACCGGCCATACCTGGTCCAGTGTTCCGTTCTCTACGACACCACCCGCGGCGCGCGCATGACGGAGCGGGTCAGGACGAACTGCTACGAGCTGCGCTGAGCGTCTGGCCGGAGAAGCCCCGCTTGCCAGAACGCGAGGGTACCGATCCGATCAATCAAGGGCCGGCTGGCGAAATGAAGAGGGCCAACGCTTCGCCGGACAGAGCCAGGAGCCGCGCAGAATGGAACCGCGCGTGGCGTGCCGACTTGTCCCCGTGCTCCGCTTCCGGGGGTGACGCAAAGGCGAGAGGCCCCGATGAGGAATGGAACGGACTATCTGCGGCCGCGGACAGAAGTGAACGGCCCTGCGTCGAAAGGCGTCGCCAGCTTCGCCGGCTGATGCGGGACGAGCCTATGCCCAGTTCAGAACAGCTCTTCCGACGGCAGAAGATCCTCGCTGACTTCGGCGAGTTCGCGCTGCGTTGCGAGAGCCTCGACGCCATTCTGGACAAGGCATGCCTGCAGGTCGCCGAGGCGCTCGGCGCCAAGCGATCCAAGATTCTTGAAATCCAGGGCGACAGTTGTCTGCTCCGGGCTGGGCGAGGCTGGGACGAAGGCCTGATCGGCGCGCTTCGCCTCCCGATGAAGGAGCTCTCGTCGGAGAGCTTCGCCATTAAGGCGGGCAAGCCTGTCATCACGCAGGACATCCACAAGGAGGACAGGTTCCAGGTCCCCGACTTCATGAAGAAGGCGGGCATCGTGGCGCTGGCGAACGCGCCGATCTTCCTGCCGGGGGGCAAGGCGTACGGTCTCATCGAGGTGGACGATACTCAGGCGCGGGACTTCAGCGAGGCGGACACCGAGTTCCTGCGCACCTACGCCATCGTCCTGGGCCCAGTCATCGACCGCCTCCAGATCTCGACCTCGTTGCGCAGCACCGAGGAGCAGTTCCGCCTGATCGTCGAGAGCGCTAGGGACTACGCCATCTTCACCACGGACCAGCAGGACCGGATTCGGGACTGGTATCCCGGCGCCCAGGCCGTGTTCGGGTGGACGGCGGATGAGGCGGCGGGGGAGCCCGCCGCCATCTTGTTCACGGAGGAAGACCGCGCGCAGAACGAGGACAAGAAGGAGGCGTCGACGGCGGCGCGCGACGGAGCCGCGCCCGACGTCCGGTGGCATGTGCGCAAGGACGGCTCCCTGGTCTTCATCCACGGCTCCGTCCGGGCCCTGCGGGACGAAGCCGGCGTCCTGCTGGGCTTCCTCAAGATCGGCCAGGATCTCACGGACCAGAAGAGAGCCCAGCAGCGCATGCAGGTGCTGATCAACGAACTTCAGCACCGCGGCCGCAACCTGCTCGGCGTGATCGCCGCCATCGCCAAGCGCACCATTGGCCAGGGAGGCCCGCTGGACGCCTTCGAGGACCGGCTTACCGCTCTCAGCCGCGCCCAAGGCCTGCTGAGCCGCTCCGTCATGGATCCTGTGCCACTGAGCGACATCATCCGAACTGAACTGGCGGCGCATGTGGACCTGGGCTCGCCCAAGCTCTCGATCTCGGGGCCATCTGTCCGCCTGAAGGCGGCCCAGGTTCAAAACTTCGCCCTCGCCCTGCACGAATTGGCGACCAACGCCATGAAGCATGGGGCCCTGAGGGAAGAGGCGGGACTTCTCTTCATATCCTGGAAGACAAAAGGCCGGGGCGAGAGCCGGCATCTCGTCCTCAACTGGACGGAGACCGGTGTGACGCTTCCCCAGGATGCGCAAAGCCATCGCGGGTACGGTCGCGAGCTGATCGAGCGAGGGCTCGGCTACGCCGTCGGCGCCCGCAGCAAGTTCGAACTCGGCTCCGACGGCGTGCGCTGCGAGATCGAAATGCCGCTGGGCGACGATCGTGACCAGCGGGAACAGGGGCCGGATTGAATGCAGGGACTGCTCGCGGGGCGCAGCATCCTCGTGGTGGAGGACGACTACCTGATCGCGATGGATGTCGACAACGCCTTGCGGCAAGCCGGGGCGCAGGTGCTCGGCCCCGTTCCGGGCGTGGCGGAAGCCATGGCCCTGGTTCGAACCGTCAACCTGGACGCCGCGGTGCTCGACGTCGCCCTTGGCCGCGAGACGGCGCACGAGCTGGCGAAGGAGCTCCGCGCCCGGCGGACGCCCTTCGTGCTGGCGACCGGGAACGTGAACGTCGCCGGCCAGCCGGATTTCGAAGGGGCTCCGGTGCTGGAGAAGCCGGTCCGGTCCCAAGATCTGGTCAGGGCGATCGCGGCGATCGTGAGTTAGACGGCTCGCGCCTTCTGGGGCTTTCGCGAGGCGCGCCCTACCGAAGTGACCGTGATTCTTCCGTCCCCGTCTCCTGCGCGTCGAAGACGAAGCGATCTCGGGAAGCCTGTGAGCTCCTCGCTCTGGATCCTGGCGCGGCACGCCCCCCGAGCGCTGCGAGGCGCCGGCGGCGGCGATGGGGAACCGTGCTCCGGTCTGCTGCTCGCAACAAGACGACCGCGTTTGGGGCCAGAGTGGCGAAATCGCCTCTTGCCGCGAGGGGCCAGAAAACGTAGACGCTTCAACGTGGCTCGCCACGCCGGGGTATAGCGCAGCCTGGTAGCGCGGAAGTTTTGGGTACTTCAGGTCGCAGGTTCGAATCCTGCTGCCCCGACCACCGGCGAGCCCCTTCGACGAATTCGAGCAGCGAGCAGGCCATGTCCGCACGGATCTACCGCCCCGCCAAGAACGCCATGCAGTCCGGGACGGCGAAGTACACCCGCTGGCTTCTCGAGTTCGAGCGCGAGGCGAAGGACATCGATCCGCTCATGGGGTGGACCAGCTCGGGCGACACCCGCCAACAGGTGAAGCTCTGGTTCGACACCAAGGAAGAGGCCATCGCCTACGCCGAGCGCAACGGCATCGCGGCCACCGTCGAGGAGCCGCACGAGCCCAAGCGACGCCAGATGGCCTACTCCGACAATTTCCGCTTCAACCGCGTGGGGCAGTGGACCCACTGACCCAATCGCCAGCCCGCTCGGGTTCGGCCCCGTAGCTCAGATGGATAGAGCAAGGACCTTCTAAGTCCGAGGTCGCAGGTTCGAATCCTGCCGGGGTCGCCAGTGTTTTTTATGTAGCGATTTCAATTGGTTGCGGGGCCGGCCAATGGGTTTAGGGGGATAGATTAGCCGCAGTTTAGCGGAACTATCCAGGGGACACTATGTCCCAACTCTTTCACTCTTTACATCTTCAATACTCAAAGTTTGAAATGACTTGCGTCAAGCAGCGACGCTCCTATGCTCGCGGCCGCGCACAATCCGGTGCGCGCCGGAGAGCCGCGCCCAGACGTAAAAGCAAACGCCCCAGGCGGGGAGGACCCACCTAGAGCGCTGCACTGCTCGGAGACTGAACACCCCGGACAGTGCAGCAACATCGAATCGCGGTCAACACCGCGAGGGGCGAAGCTTTGCCCATTTGAGCGCGGCCACCATGAGGTGGACCGTGAACTACTCCCGTTGGCTGCCCTCGTCTTACAGCGGCGGCTATCGCCTGCCCGGCCTCATCAGCGAACGCATCCGCATTATGCTGGCGAGCTTCAAGAACAAGGAAGCCGCCTTCAAGCTGTTCGTGTTTTTGGCGCGCTTCCACACCGGTTGGCGCTCCGGCATGCGCCGCATGACCATCGACCGACGCAAGCTCGCCGGCCATCCCGCCCTGAAGCTGACGGAGGATCAGATCAAGGGCGCCATCAAGACGCTGCGCGCCGCCTTCCTGCTGGAGCAGATCCCGTACGCCGAAGCTTACGCCGATGGCCTCTGCCGCAATCCCGGCGAGCCCCAGATGCGCGCGGCTTGGTACGCCTTTTCGGCTGAAATCGCCGCCCTTTTCCCTTCCCATGGCCGAGCCCAAAAGACGGCTCAACCTTCTACACCGAATACAGAGATGAATGGACCCGTAAGGGGACATCTGGGGGAGGAGAAGCCCAAGCCCGTCAAAGAGCCGCAGCCCGCCGATCAGGCTGAGGAGGAGACGGGGCTTTATCGGGGCGTGCCGCCGCACGTGGAGCCCTGGATGATGAGGAAGCGGCCTGAGCCGGTACCGGACGAGCACTACTGGGGAGCCATCATGTCGGATATCCGCGCCATCTTCTCGCCCACGGATCTCACCCGAGCCATTAACGCCTTCCGTGATCCCGCCCGGCGCTCCGAAGTGATTGCGGCGGAGCGCGAGCGGCTGGGCGGCGGCCTGGAGCATGCGATGCTCATGCTGACGGATCTGATGTTCGAGGAGGGCTGACAGCTTGATAGTTCCGGAAATCCACATCCGATGATGCAACGAGTGACCGCGCCGAACTCGGCCGCCAGTTCACGCCCTGGCGACCACATGGTGATGGCGTCACCTCGCGGCCGGGGGGCAGTTGGTGAGTGCGTCCGCTACATTGACTGCACTCGGTCTATTGGGAAAACCTCTGGCGGACCTTGACGCGGATCAGCGAAATGTTCTCTTTTTGTTCTCATGGTCCGAACCCGACGACTCTTCACGCCCTACGAAGCCGACGCCCTGCTGGCGGATCTGAAGGATTGTCGGCGCGCCTGCGTCCGCGCCCTGGCCAAGGCTCCCATCAACGGTCCAGTTGCGCGCGCGGTCAGCGGGGTGACGGCGGCCATAGATCAGGTCGCTGAGGTGATCACGGGCGACCGCGAGCACTTCTGGTCCAAGACAGCGAGCACCGGGCCTGAGATGCGCGCCCACTTCAAGCCGGAAGACTAGCGATCACGGCCTCACGCTGATCCTGGTCATCCGTTCCCAAGCTTCCAGGGCGCCATGCAACGAGGCCACCGTGCGACCGCCGGATAATCACCTCCATGGCCAGAAGAGTCTCCAGGGTCGTCTGATCCAGGTTGAGGCCCACGGTCAGCGGCCGCCGGTACGCCTTCGCCGCATCGGTCGCCTTCATGGGGGCGTGCTTGCCGCTCCATCGCAGGTCCGACCATCATGAGCGATGGTCAGGTATTTACGATAGAGGACGCTCTTGGCCTTATGGTCTAGCGCCTTCCAGAAGCACTCCCGGCAGGCTCGCCGGCCTTTCGGCTCTACGGCAATGGGGAGATGCTGATGGCTGCTGTAAGGGCTTCTACGAGGCCGTAAACAGGCGTGCCTCGATCACTTGAAGGAACATGCGGCGGTGAACGCGTCTGATGAAACTTGGACGATGTTCGGGGGCAGTATCTCTGGGTGTTGGTCCAAGTAACTCACCAGGACGCGCGAAGCCTGCCGGCTGGTGTTGGCTTGGGCGTGGCCCCTGCAATGAGCTTCGCCCTTTCGGTTCACTTGCAGGGCCATGCTTTCTTGAACGCATTCATGGCGAGGTCCGTGATGTCCAAGTTCAACCGTGCTGGGTGCGATTCCATGTAGTTCACCAGAACGCGCACGGCCTGCATGTTGGTTACGCCGTCCGGAATGCAGATGTGGAGACGGCCTCTCGAATACCGGATGGCGTGAACAGCGCCGATGCAGAAGCCCTGATCGTAGGGTCGCAGGCTCGATTCGCCGAGGATTAGGCGGCAGACTGCAAGCTGCGCATTGCCGTCGGTCTGATCAGCGCGGGCGGGGTACTGGGAGGCGACCAGGGTCATGGCTGCCAGAATAACTGCTGTTCGCATCTTGGGTCTCGTTCGATGAGGGGGAGGGCGACGATAATGGGTGGAACGTCGCCGGAGCAATGCGGTGCGGTAGTCGAAAGCAAAACCCTGCCCGGATCGCTCCGGGCAGGGTCTCCACTAGCTCCGAAAGCGAATCGATAAACGGAGCAAAGGTCGTCTTCGGATCTTTTAATTAGGCGAATACGGTGCTTCCAGCCGGCACCACATTGCGCGCGCACCACTACAGCTTCAAGCTGCGGTCGAACTGATCGCCATCACCGACCGGAGGAAGGCTTCCGCGACTTGCGGGAGATGGCGTTGCCGTACCCGCCCAGCTGCCCCACGCGGGCGGGAAATCCATCACCCACCGGCTGTGCGCCGGGTTCAACTGGGCGCCAACGTCCGTCGCTGGTTCGACGAAATCGCACCTGTCCCAGAACGTCGCCGCCCGGTCCACGCCCTGGCCTGCGCCGCAATGGTCACGGTCGCCTTGCGCCCGTCCGGACGCTTGCCCGTCAGGCTGGCCCCCTTCGCCGCCTGCGAGCCCGTGGCGTTGCCCACCTTGCGCGCGTAAGCTTGATTTTGCCCTGTTTTTTGGAAACTTTAGCCCCACATAGCCCCACTATTTAGCCCCACTGCCCATTGCCGGCCGACTTTTTTATTTCGATCCGCGCCCCATGCGCAGCATCGTGACGGCGCTCAGGGATCCAGCGGTGACGGTGACGCACAGCCCGGGAAGTACCTGGCACGAGCTGCTGGCTGAACGGTGGAGCAGCTCGAAAGCCTGCTCGGCGCTCTGGGCTTTAGCTCGGCGCGGGAGGAATTCGCATCGCGGTCGGCACGAGATCGAGGCAAAAGCCGCCACCTCCTGTGCAGGGTATCGACTTGATCTCGGGCAGCAGACGTGCTTCTTCAGCCACCTCTGGGAGCGCGCGCAAGATGGCCGAAAACGAACCAAAATCTCTGGAGGCCTTTTTCCAAAAAAGCAATTTTTTCCGCGTAGTCCACGCAGACGGCTGCTATGGAGGGCTAACGCCGCGTGGCTCAATCCACTGCGGTTTTTACAGTGAGCGAGTCGCGATTCCACAGCGGACCTCCATCCCGATTATCGACGGCCAGCCAGGCCCAGAAACCATACTGGAAGGCAAGGAAGGGTTGGTGCGGGAGCTTGATGTGGATGTCGTCATGGACTTCACGACCGCTGTGTCGTTTCACATCTGGATGCGCGACAAGCTGGAGACTTTGCGAGTTCAGATGCAAGTCTCTGACGAAGACTGGAACGCTCTTCTAGGCAGGGCCAAATGACTGACCGCCTCTTTGCGACAACAGGCCAATCATTAGAGCGCTGGAAGCAGCACCGCGCCGTTGCGGACGGGGTCCGTCCGGTCTCAATTGATCGGCAGAAGGCCCGGCGCGCGGATGCCTACATCCCCGTTGTCCTTATGGGGGATTCGTCTCAGCCCCGCTTTTCCATAGAGATCCCGGCGCTGACGCAGATTTCGCCCAAAGCTCAACCGGACGAGACCGAGAGTGACATTCTGGTGCGGATGACCGCTCGCCAGAGATGGGCATATATCGCTGACAAGCATCCCCTTGAATTTTGGCTCGGCGTTGTTTCGGTGTTTGCCGCTACCTACGTCGTGGTTCAGGGGCTTGTTACGCTCTGGCCTGCATTGCAGTTTTCGGTGATCTCGTCCGCATTCGCACAAACCGCAAAGTCAGGGGATGCGAACATAGCGGGTGTTAGTATCCAAACCTTAGTGGCCGTGGTGATGGCTCTGGCCCTGCTTTACTGCTATGGACTAGCGAGCTACACGACTGCAAAGGTCAAGATCGACCTTGCCCGCGAAAACATAAAAGCACTTCAACAGTTCCTGGTAGGTCTTGCGACAGGAGCGGGCGCAAGTCGCCTGTAAGTCTCGACGGTGCAGCAGCGGAGCTGAGTTGCTGGCAGGCGGCAGCTGGACGTGGGTCACGCATGGACCACGCTCCTCCGCGAGGGAGCCGCCGGCCGTGCGCCGGGTTCAATTGGTCGCCACAACCCGTCAGGGGTTTCGACGAGATGGTGTTGGCACCATGCGCTAGATGGCGGCCGGTCCAGGCCCGTGCGCCTGCATGTTCAAGCTGACCGTCGCCTTCGAGCCGTCCGGCCGCTTGCCCGTCAGGCTGGCGCCCTTCACCATCTGCGAGCCCAATGGGTTGCCCATCGTGGGCGTGGACCACCCAGTAGAGTGGCTGTCGCACGTGGGGTCCACCGAAGCCCGCAACGCGCCGCAGGTGCATACGCATTGCCACATCGTGTCACGTTTGGCGTTTCGTTCCATCCAAGTCAAATTCGAACATCATGGTGTCGAGGCGGTCTCAGATCGCGCCATGAAACCCGAAAGTCCGAAGCCCCCCGACATGGATCACATGTCAGAGGGCTACATGTACAGAGAGCGGAGTTTTCAATAAGCTTCGCGCCGGTTTCGACGCGTCACTGTCCTTCAGCAGTACTCAGTCAGAAATGTGAATGTTGGTAAACAGCGCAGGCCGTTCGACATCATCCCACACGCTGCCGGTGCGCGGGGGCCACAAGGTGTCGCCCGTCATCGAAAGCAGGAAAATGGCGTTGCGGTTAGGGCTGTAGATCCGGACGTAGGGTCTCCAATCGTATTCGCCGAAGTGCGTCCAGGCGCGGCGGCCATGGCGCCGATGCACCTCGAAGATCTCGCCAGGATACGCGGCGTGCAGCACGTTGCTAAACAATTCGAGCACCGGGTCGAGCAGATCTTGGTAGTAGATCTCTGCACCCGTGACCGGATGCTTCACGTGCCAGCCGGTGCCGGATCCGGCCGTTTCGAACAGCGTCGTGTTCCAGTTCGGGAAGCCGTCGGCGCGGTACCACTTCTTGCGGGGCTCGTCCCCGGGCACGGCGCACTTACCCTTGTAGTTGTAAAAAGCAGACATTGAAAATTCACTCACGAAACAATGCCTGAATGTACCGAGCCGGCCGTCCACCCCGCAATTTTTTTCAGCATGAGGGACATCACGTAGAGGCGTGGACGAGTTGGGTCAGCTTCCCGCCTTATGGTTTTCGAGCACTGTCGGAGCTCTGGAGAAGTATGGTGCCCAGCACTTGCACCGAATGACCTCTGGGCGGACGTAACCTCGCATCAGGACGCAAAGCACGATCTCCTCCGACCTCGGCACGTCCTGCGTGCCCGCGAGATGCCTGCATCGTTTTCTCGTTGATGCCCAGCAGCACGGCTATTGAACCCTGGTGAACCGCAGATCCTGCATCACCACGGTGACCGGGGTTATGGTGCCAGCGGGTGGGCGTCAGGATGGTGTCAGGCTTGGTGATTTCATTGATGTACGGATTGTACGTACAAAAGTCTTCAGCCGTCATGAAAGAGCATCTGTAGGAATCCGAACCCCCTTGCCATGGCGGTCGCGGTCTGACATCAAGGTCGCCGTGCAGGGATGGCATGCCACTGTCCTTTTCATGCACGGCATGCATACTCAAGCCATTTAGAGAGAAATTATGTCTGCTATCAACACCATCAGCGGTTACTACTGGGTCAAGTTCTACAACATCGGCGAGATCTGCTTCAGCGCGGGTCGCTTCCCTGGCGCCATCTGCGCCGAGCGGGAATCCCAGACCAACGAGGGCGGCGAAGAGCCGGACGGGTTCGACGCCGACTGGGAGATCGTCCGCGTCGATTTCGAGACCACCGAGGCGGCGGTCGCCTTCACCGCTGGGCGTAGCCGCCCGCTGAGCGCCGAGGAAATCGATGACCATCTCGATTGGACCGGTCAGAACGATGACGACGACGCGTGATGGAGGAGAGCGCCTTCCTCACCCACCCGACCACTGGCGAGACCCACATCGTCAAGTAGTGGACCCGTCGTGTTCACAACCAGACCAAGGTTTCTGGGCCAAGCTCAGGCTCGCCTGACAAAACGAAACCAAGATTTCAAGAACGAAATATTTGAGGACCATCGTGATCAAGACTAAGAAGATCGCAGCCATGCTCATTATCTACTACGCCGACGGCACGACTTCGGGCGCCCTCGTCAGGGTGAAGCCGCTGGCTGGACTCAAGTTCATGTTCCCGAGGGAACTGTTCGAGACCGACTCCGCCTACCACCAGCGCAAGCTCAGCTGCTTCGGCCGGGACCTTGTGGACGCCGCCGAGCGCGGCGCCGAGAAGGACATGCAGGTCCTGTTGAGTGCCATCGACATCGAAATGGGAGGAGGGTCGAACTACGTGATCGCGCTGGACGAGATCAAGGAAGAGGTGCGCGTGAACCGTACGGCCGCCACGCTGCGCCAGATGCGCACGATTGCCGAGAACGCCCGCAACAACGCCGCTTAATGCGACCCCGGCGCGGTAGAGGCGCCGCGAGCCTCCACCGCGCCGAGAGGTCAATCGCCTCGACTTCCATGCGCTCGCAATGGAATCCCGAAGCTGTCCTTCGCGCCGGCGCTGACGCATTAGCGTGTACCTCATGAAGACATGCGGATGAGACGCAATACGTGTCTCAATAGGATTGACTCTCAAGTTTTGAGACACTACAAAGACGGGGTCTAAACCCTATTGAGACAGGGCCGCCCGCCGATGGCTACCTACGGCTACGCCAGAGTTTCCTCCATCGATCAGAACCTGCAGGTTCAGACCGAGGCCCTCAAGTCCGCAGGATGCGAGATCGTCCGGGCAGAGAGGGCAAGCGGCACCTCGCGTAAGGGGCGTCCGGAACTTGAGAGTCTGCTGGAGTTCCTGCGAGCCGGCGACACGCTGGTGGTCACCAAGCTGGATCGGTTGGCCCGTTCCGTCGCGGACCTGTCGGCCATCGTGGCCTTACTTGAGGAGCGCGGGGCGAAGCTTCGTATCCTTAACGCAGCCCTGGACACCGGCACACCAACCGGTCGGGCATTTCTGCAAATGTTAGGAGTTTTTTCCGAATTTGAAACAGCGATTCGTCGCGAGCGCCAGATGGAAGGCATCGCCAGCGCGAAGGCCGAGAACGTCTACAAGGGCCGGAAGCGGTCCGTGAAGCGCGACGAAGTCGTAAGGCTCCACAGTGAGGGCATGCGGCCCAGCGACATCGCCAAGGCTCTTAGAGTCGCGCGAGCCAGCGTTTATCGGGCCCTGGCTGAAGCTCGTCAGAACGGCACTTGAATTCAGAGATAATTGTGCATGACGGTGCATGTCGATCAGGACACAGTAGAACGGCACCCCAAGTCATACGACGGCTGGGCCTTGCGCGCTGCTCTGAGGCTTTGCCCCGAACTTCTTGCGTCTTCCTTCTACTTCTCTCCACTCAGGCGGCAGTGCCTGTTTCTCGCATTGGCCACCTTCGAAATTGGCCAAGACGTGGAAATCCGCGCGCGGCTGTTGAAGGTCGCGCCAGCATTTCTGAATTCGTGCAGTACGCTCGGCGATGGCGTCGCTCGTTCGCTCGCTATGCTCCGCGCGAAGGCAATGCTTGAGGCGATTCTCGGACAAGTTCCTCCTCCGGGCCTCCTCGGAACGCTGGCGCGACTTGGGAGCCAGCCACTGCCGCTTCCTGGCTCCTACGAGCGGCTGGTCGGCATCTTCAAAAGCCGTTCCCCTTTGGACCGGCAGCGCGCCAAGGTTCTTGGGCAGATCTCCGGACCTATAGCGGTCGAAATGCTCCGTGTACTGCATGTTCTTGACCCCATCTTCCTCCACCCGGCGGTAGTGGCGAACGTAAATGTCCCAACGGCATACGCCGCCAACGCCGCCCTGAGGTGGGTTCGAGAACACTGCTCAACGGCATCGGACGCCAACATCCGCGAGTCTTTCGTCTTGTTCGCCCGTGGTGGCCTTAAACGTTGGTTGAGGGCCTGGGCAGAACGCATGACACGCCTTCCATTCGAGCCACCCGTTAATTTCGCTAGCGGGTTCATCCCGCTCGCAAGCGGCCCCGCCATGCTCGATGCCGGGAGGCGGTTCCGGAACTGCCTTGCGGAAAAGGTCCCTGAAGTGGCGCTTGGTCGGCGGTACTACGTTGAACTGATGAAGGGTCACTCGTCGGCGGGGGCAATTGTTGAACTGTCACGAATTTCTACTGGATGGCTTCTCGCGTCCGTATATGGCCCGAACAACGACCGCGTTCCGCTGCCGCTCCAGGAGGAGATTAGAATCATGCTGCGGAATGCAGGCATCTCGGTTCCGGATCATGCACCCGGTGATCCTGATTATTTGGCCAAGTTGGCGGAAAGCTTCGGCATGTGGGGCTGGAACCGCGACCGCCTCGACGGTTCTGACCTGTTGATTGAACCCTTGGACGAACCCGCATGAGCGTGATCCAGGTACTTCGAGACGCTCGGGGTGCCATCATCGGCCACATCGAAACACAGCGATTGGACGGCAAGGCGGCAGCGCGAGATGCACAGGACAACTGCTGGGGATCCACGATCCCCGCGGAAATTTCACCCGCGATCCCGTCGGAAAGATCGTCGGCCGAGGGGACCTCTTGGCTGGTCTGATCCTCTCGGCCGATTGAGGGACGGGGGATGGCTGCGGCCCCGGCTCACTTCCCGGAAACTTCAGCCTATGGCCTGCTCCAGCATGAACAGCAGCAAGAAGCCGGCGAAAAACATTTCCGTGACCCAGGAGTTGTCTGGCTGCTCATGCGCCTCCACCAGGAGCTCCTCGGTGACCAGGTAGAGTAGAGCGATCAAACCGAAGGCGAAGAAGCCGGTGACCACGGGCTGTGACAGCCCCGAGACTGGGACCGCAGCCAGTGCTCCCAGCGGGAGGAGGAAGGCGAGACCCGCAATCGCCGCAACGACGGCCGTCTTCGACCCGATGTACTCGCTCAACTCCGTAGTGACAGTCAGCCCCAGGAAGAGGATCTCCAGGGTCAGGGCTGCCGTGAGCAGCAGGCCCTCTCGCTGGCCGGCCACGAAACCGAGTCCGAGCACCAGTCCATCGATAAAGACATCCACGCCGACCGCAGCGAGCAGCCCAACGGAGCCACGTGCCACGCCCCCTAGGCGCTTGACTCCGAGCGTGGCGGCCACGCCCGCCACGGCGCCGAGCACCACGGGCCAGAATCCTTTGTGCTTGAGGTCGGGCAGGATCTCGCCGGCGGCGGCAGCGAAGACCACGCCCGCTGTGAAGTGCTGGATGGCGCTGGTGAGCGTCGGACCGGGCGGTCGGCGAACCGCGAGGACCGCGCCGCCGACCGCTGCCACCACTGGGATGAAGACATAGGCCCAAACCGGCATCGGGCCTCCTCAGCCAGCCGGCGCCCGCAGCAGGCGCATGGCGTTCGCGGTGACCAGCACGGTCGCCCCGGTGTCGGCGAGGATCGCCGGCCACAACCCGGTCAGGCCCATGATGGTGGTGACCAGGAACACGGCCTTTAGGCCGAGGGCGATGCCGATGTTCTGACGGATGTTGGCCATGGTGCGCTTGGACAACGCGATCATCTCGGCAATATCCGTCACCCGCCCGTGCAGCACCGCCGCGTCGGCGGTTTCCAAGGCCACGTCCGTCCCCCCGCCCATGGCGATGCCCACGTGGGCGGCGGCGAGCGCCGGGGCGTCGTTGATGCCGTCGCCGACCTTGGCGACGCGCTGGCCGGCGCCCTGCATCTCGCCGACGATGCGTTGCTTGTCCTGCGGCAATAACTCAGCCCGCACTTCGATGCCGAGCTCGCGCCCGACAGCCTCGGCGGTGCGGCGGTTATCCCCTGTCAGCATCACAGTTTTGAGCCCCGAGGCGGTGAGCGCCTTAAGGCCAGCCCTGGCGTCCGGCCGGGGCTCGTCCCGCATGGCAAGCGCCCCGGCGAGTTCGCCGCCGAGCACCAGCACCGCAACGGTCTTGCCCTCATGGTTGAGGGCTTCGATGCGCTCCTGAACCGCAGGGTCGAGTGCCGTCCTTGCGGCGGCTTCCTTGGGCGAGCCCAGAAACGCCTCGACGCCGTCCACCAGACCTGTGACCCCCTTGCCCCCGAGCGCCCTGCCATCGGCCGCCGGCGCCGGCGCGACGCCGTCCGCTGCCGCGCGGGCGAGGATGGCCTGGGCGAGCGGATGGCTGGAGCCAGTCTCCAGGCCGGCGGCGACGCGCAGCACCTCGCCGGAGTCGCGGGCGAAGCCGATCACGTCCGTCACCTGCGGCTTGCCCTGGGTTAGGGTCCCGGTCTTGTCCAGCGCCACGGCCGTGACCTTGCCGATGTTCTCCAGCACGGCACCGCCCTTGAGCAGCAGGCCACGCCGGGCGCCGGAAGAGAGGCTTGCCGCGATGGCGGCCGGCGTCGAAATCACCAGGGCGCAGGGGCAACCGATCAGCAGGATGGCAAGGCCCTTGTAGACCCACTCCGACCAGGAGGCGCCCGCGAGGATGGGCGGCGCGACCGCCACAAGCGCGGCGGCGACGACCACGCCAGGGGTATAGTAGCGTGAGAAGCGGTCGATGAAGCGCTCGGTCGGCGCCTTGCTCTCCTGCGCCTCCTCGACCAGTTTGACGACGCGCGCGATGGTGTTGTCGGCGGCGGCAGCGGTGACCTGGATGCGCAGGGCCGCGTCGCCGTTCACCGTGCCGGCGAAGACGGCTTCGTTCGGTCCCTTGCGCACCGGGACGCTCTCGCCGGACACGGGCGACTCGTCGATGGCGCTCTCGCCCGACAGGATCACCCCGTCCGCCGGCACGCGGTCGCCGGGGCGAACGAGCACGGCCGCGCCGACGGGCAAGGTCTCGGCCGGAACCTCCTTGGTCTTGCCGTCCGTCTCCACCAGGGCCGTCTTGGGCACGAGCTTCGTCAGCGCCTGGATGCTATCGCGGGCCTTGCCCGCGGCGACGCCCTCCAGCAACTCGCCGACGAGAAATAGGAAGACCACGGTGGCGCCCTCCTCGCCGGCGCCGATGATCACCGCGCCGACCGCCGCGATGGTGAGCAGCATCTCGATGGTGAACGGGATCCCGGCCAGCGCCGCCATGAACGCGCGCTTGGCGATGGGGATGAGACCGATCAGCATCGCCGCTTCGAAGGCCCAGCGTTCGACGCCGGGGACGAGCTTGCCGACCACATAGGCGCCGACGAGGCCGATCCCGCTGGTGATGGTCAGCAGGCCCTTCGAGGATTTCCACCACGGCCCCTCCATCGGGCCGTGGTCATGGCCGTGAAGGCCGGCGACCTCCGCACCGTGGGCGTGACCATTGTTGGGGTCCTTGTGATCGTGTGAATGGCCTTCGTGCTCATGGCCGTGATGGTGGTCGTGGCTGCAGCAGCCCGCGTGTGCGTCGGGCGGGACCGCCTTTGCAGCAGCATCTCCGGAGCGCACGGCCTTGTAGCCGAGGCCGGCCACCTTTTTCTCCATTGCCGCGAGGTCCGCGGCGGCCGTGTGGCGGAGCGTCATGGAGCCGGCGGTGGGGGAGACGGCGACGTCCAGCACGCCGGGCATGCGCCGTACGGCCGTCTCGATCTTGGCGGCGCAGGACGCGCAATCCATGCCAGTGACGCGGTAACGGGTTTGAACATCGTCGGTCATGCCGGCCTCTCGATTCCGTTTCCGCCCGCTCTACATCCTCTAGTTGCTAGAGGAGCAAGCCCCATGGCGGCAGAAACGTTCCCAATCGGCGAAGCTGCGCGCCGCTGCGGCGTCAAGGTCCCGACCATCCGGTATTACGAGGGCATCGGCCTGCTGCCGGCGCCGTCCCGCACGGAAGGCAACCGGCGCTTGTTCGACGCCGCCGACCTGCGGCGCCTGGCGTTCATCCGCCACGCCCGGGAGCTCGGGTTCGAGGTGGACGCGATCCGGACACTGCTTTCGCTACAGGACGATCCCGATCAGCCTTGCGCCGCGGCCGACGCCATCGCCCGCGAGCGCCTGGCCGACGTCGAGCAGCGGATCGCCAAGCTGATGGCGCTCAAGGACGAGTTGGAGCGCATGCTGGAGCAGTGCGCATCGGGTCGCGTTGCAGAGTGCCGGGTCATCGAGACCTTGGCGGACACCACCCACAGGCACGGCCCTTTCACGTGACCGGCAGGTCTGGGCCACCCCTGGGATCCCGGACGACATGCGGCTTGGCGGCAGCCGGTCAGGTGAACGCCGTGCATCCTGACACGCCAATGCGGCCCTCACTCGGCGGCAAGCCTGGCGTCCCCGCAACTTTCGTCCGCCGAGCTCACGTCGCCCGCCGCCCCGGGCAGCCCGCGTCCCTTGATGAGCCCGTAGATCGCGGGGATCACGACAAGGGTCAGCAGGGTCGAGGAGACCATGCCGCCAATCATCGGAACGGCGATCCGCTGCATGATCTCCGAGCCTGTCCCTGTACTCCAAAGGATCGGCAGCAGGCCAGCCATGATCGCGGCCACCGTCATCATCTTGGGCCGGACTCGCTCGACCGCGCCGACCATGATCGCCTCGTAGAGGTCGGCCCGGGTGAACCGACGCCCTTGGGCCGCCCGCTCGGCCGCCCGGTGCTCCAGGGCCTGGTCAAGATAGATCAGCATCACGACCCCGGTCTCCGCCGCGACGCCGGCCAGGGCGATGAACCCGACGGCCACCGCGACCGACATGTTGAACCCAAGCCACCACATCAGCCACACGCCGCCGATCAAGGCGAAGGGCAGCGACAGCATCACGATCAGCGTCTCCGTGATCCGACGGAAGTTAAGGTAGAGCAGCAGGAAGATGATCAGGAGCGTGACCGGCACGACGATCCTCAGGCGGGCCTCCGCTCGCTCCAGGTACTCGAACTGTCCGCTCCACTGGACGTAGGCGCCCGCGGGGAACTTCACCTCGTTCGCGACCGCACGTCGGGCCTCGGCGACGTAGCCCCCGAGGTCGCGGCCGGCCATGTCCACGAAGATGTAGATCGCCAGCTGCCCGTTCTCCGTGCGTATCGAAGTCGCGCCCCGGTTGAGCTTGACCTCGGCCACCTCCCCGAGCGGCACGGCGCCGCCCGCCGGCAGCGGCACTTGCACCTCGGTCGCGATGGCCCGCGGGTCAGAGCGCAGGTCGCGGGGATAGCGGATGGTGACGGCGTAGCGCTCCCGTCCCTCGACCGTTGTCGTGACGACTTCGCCCCCCATCGCCGTCGCGATTACGTCCTGCACGTCGCCGATGGTCAGGCCGTAGCGGCCGAGCGCCATTCGGTCGGGCACGACGTCGAGGTAGTAGCCCCCGATCACCCGCTCCGCGTAGGCGCTGGTGGTGCCGGGCACGGCCTTGACCACGGCCTCCACCTGGCGGGCCGTCCTCTCCATCTCGGCGAGGTCGGCGCCGAACACCTTGATGCCCACGGGCGTGCGGATGCCGGTCGAGAGCATGTCGATGCGCGCCCGGATCGGCATCGTCCAGGCGTTCGAGACACCGGGGAACTGGAGGGCCTGGTCCATCTCGGCCTTCAGGCTCGCCAGCGTCACCCCCGGCCGCCATTCGCCCTTCGGCTTCAGGTTGATAATCGTCTCGAACATCTCCGTGGGCGCGGGATCGGTGGCCGTGAGAGCCCGCCCGGCCTTGCCGTAGACGGAGGCGACCTCCGGGAAGGACTTGATGATCCGGTCCTGTGTCTGGAGGAGTTCCGCCGCCTTGGTCACCGACAGGCCCGGCAGGGTCGTCGGCATGTACATCAGAGTGCCCTCGTCGAGGTCCGGCATGAACTCCGAGCCGAGCTGGCGCGCCGGCCAAACCGTTGCCGCCAAGGCCGCGAGCGCGACGAGGATGGTCAGCGTCTTGGCCCGGAGCACGCCACGGATCACGGGTCGGTACATCCAGATCAGCAGCCGGTTGATGGGGTTGCGATGCTCCGGGACGATCCGCCCACGCACGAAGATCACCATCAAGGCCGGGACGAGCGTGACCGAGAGCAGGGCCGCCGCGGCCATTGCGAACGTCTTGGTGAAGGCAAGCGGGCCGAACAGCCGTCCCTCCTGGCTTTCCAAAGTGAAGATTGGCAGGAACGACACCGTGATGATCAGCAGGCTGAAGAACAGTGCCGGCCCGACTTCGCTCGCGGCAGCGATCAGGAGTTTGATCCGGGGCTTGTCCTTCGGCGCCCGCTCCAGGTGCTTGTGGGCGTTCTCGATCATCACGATGGCCGCGTCGATCATCGCCCCGATGGCGATGGCGATGCCTCCCAGGCTCATGATGTTCGAGCCGAGGCCCATCAGCCTCATGCCTGCGAACGCCATCAGGATGCCGACGGGCAGCATCAGGATGGCCACGAGCGCGCTTCTGACGTGCAGGAGGAAGACGATGCACACCAGCGCGACGACGACGCTCTCCTCGACCAGCGTGTGCCTGAGGGTGGCGATGGCGTCGTTGATCAACTGAGAACGGTCGTAGACCGGGACGATCTTGGCGCCCTTGGGCAGGCTGGCCGCGATCTCGGTTAGTTTGGACTTGGCGCTGTCGATGACATTGAGGGCGTTGGCCCCGAACCGCTGCAAGATGATGCCGCTCGCGACCTCTCCCTCGCCGTTCAGCTCCGTGAGGCCGCGGCGCTCGTCCGGTCCGAGTTCGACTCGGGCGACGTCGCCGACGCGGACGGGAACGCCCGCCTCGGTCTTGAGCACGATAGCCTCGATGTCCTGGATGCTCTTCAGGTAGCCCCGCCCGCGGACCATGAACTCGAACTCGGACAGCTCGACCGTGCGTCCGCCGACGTCCATGTTGCTGGTGCGGATCGCGTCCCTCAGCCTTTGGAGCGGGATGCCCTGCGCCCGAAGACGGCGCGGATCGACGACCACGTTGTACTGCTTGACGAAGCCGCCGACGCTCGCGACCTCGGCCACCCCTTCGGCCTTGGAGGCGGCATAGCGCACCACCCAGTCCTGGAGCGAGCGCAATTCGGCCAGCGTCATGTCCTTGGCCACGACGGCGTACTGGTAGACCCAGCCCACGCCGGTCGCATCCGGCCCGAGGCTTGGGGTCACGCCCGCCGGGAGGCGCCTGGAGGCGGAGTTCAGGTATTCGAGCACCCGGCTGCGGGCCCAGTACGGGTCCGTGCCGTCCTCGAAGATCACGTAGACGAAAGACACGCCGAAGAACGAGAAGCCGCGCACGACCTTCGACTTCGGCACCGTCAGCATCGACGTCGTCAATGGATAGGTGACCTGATCCTCGACCACCTGCGGCGCCTGGCCGGGGTAATCGGTGTAGACGATGACCTGCACATCCGAGAGGTCGGGAATGGCGTCGAGCGGCAGGGTGCGCAGCGCGTAGACGCCCGCCAAGACAGCAAACGCCGCGCCGATGAACACCAACAGCAGGTTACGGGCCGACCAGGCAATGAGACGAGCGATCATGGCGTCGCCTTCGACGTGGCCATGCCCTGGAGCGCGGCCTTCAGGTTGCTTTCGGCATCAATGAGGAAGTTGGCCGACACCACCACCCGGTCACCTTCGGCGACCCCGTTCCGAATTTCGGTGAAGCCGGATCCCCGCACGCCGACCTGGACCTCGCGCGGCGCGAACCTGCCCTCGCCCCTGTCGAGGATCACGACCTGTCGCGCGCCCGTGTCGATCACGGCGCTGTCCGGCACGGCAACGACGGGCGCACGTGATCCGGACTCCAGTTCCACATCGGCGTACATGGCCGGCCGCAGAACCCCGTCCGGGTTGGCGAGCTCGATTCGGATGCGAACCGTCCGGGTCTCCGCCGACAGGTGCGGATAGATCCGGGCGACAACTCCCGTGAACGTCCGCCCGGGAAAGCTCCGGACCCGAACGGTCGCGGGTTGGCCCTCTTCGACACCGGCCAAGTCGCGCTCGGAGACGTCAGCCATGACCCAGACCGACGAATGGTCGACGATGCGGAACAGCACGTCGCCAGGCATCGCCCGCATGCCGTTGCTGACGTTCCGCTGGACGACTGCGCCGTCTCGCGGCGCCGTCCAGGTGATGGTCAGAGGCACCTTGCGGGTGCGTTCGATCTCATTGACGACATCGGGCGGAACTCCGAGGTTCTGAAGGCGACGCCGCGCTCCCTCCATGCCGATAGCGGTGAGGTACTGGGCAGCCGCGGCGGCGATCTCGGGCGAGTAGAGCCGGAACAAGGGTTGCCCCCTGTGGACGTGATCGCCCGTCGTGACGTTCTCGACGGCCTCGATGAAGGACTCCGAGCGCACCGATACGACCGAAACCCGGCGCTCGTCCTCGTCGAGGGCACCGGGGGCCCGAACAGGCCTCGTCAGAGCGCGCCGTTCCACCACCTCGGACCGTACCCCGGTCCGCTGGAGCTTGCCCGGAGAGATGGCGACGGTCGAAGCCTCGGCTTCGCCCTCGTAGACCGGGATGTAATCCATCCCCATCGAGTCTTTCTTCGGCGCGGTCGAGGTGTCCGGCAGGCCCATCGGGTTTCGGTAGAAGAGGACGCGCCTTGCTCCCGGCGTCACCGGGCGTGCGGGCTGCTCCGACACGGGCGGCGGATCACCCTCGAAGCTGATGTCCTCGCTGGCGTGGACGGGACGGTAGTCCCGTCCATCCTCGCTCTGCTTCGACTCCAAGGAATAAAACGGCTTCCCGTCCGGATGGCGGTAGTAGACCACCGGGCCGGCCGGCGCCGATCTGGGTTCCTCGGAGGCGGCCTTCGACTGCTCCAGACCGATTTGCTTCTGGACCGTTGACGCCAGCTCACTCACCTCCGGCAGCTTGAGTCCGTCGCGGCCCGCCCAATAGCCTCCCGCCCCCGCCGCGAGCGCGGCGAGAGCTCCGGCGATCCATGAGCCCTTAGTCATTGTGTGGCCTTGAGGACCAGCTTGTTCTCGACCGTTCCTTCCTCGCCCTGGATCTTGGCGCCGAGCGAGAGTTGCCAGCCGCCGGCCATCGTCAGCCGTGTCTTGAAGCGATAGACGCCGGGCTCGGTGGAGGGCTCCTGCTCGATGGGCGATGCCATCATCGCCATGCCGTCCGGGGCCATGTCGATGCGCTTGGCGAAGATCACAGCATCCGGCACGGGCTTGCCAGAGCGCCTGTCGACGAGACGGGCTGCGACGACGGCCTCGCCTACCTTGATTTCCTTCTGAACGAGTTGGAATTCGTAATCCTTGGGGTCGGCTTTTGCAGATCCGACAAGGGCAAGGCCAAGCAGCGCGGCCCCGAGTACGAGCGAGGGTTTCGACGACTTCATCGTCTGTGTCTCCTGAGATGCTGGCGGCCGCGGGATGCGACCTGTCGCCCGCGTGACCAAAGCCACGCGGGATCAAACCGGCCCAGGGGCCGGGCGACGATCTCAGGCTTGCGGTGGTCTGGGCGGTGGCGAGGGCGCCTGCGTCTCCGGCGTCGCGTCATCTACCGGGAGGAACGCCATGGCGAGGTCGATGCGGGCCCGCACCGCGCTAACAGGCAGGACGCCTTGGATAAGCTTGGCGAAGCACAAGGTCGCGAGCGGACAGGCCTTCCGGCAATCTGCATCCGCGGGCTTCGCAGGCGGACAGCACGGCATATCTACCGTCGCTGTGGCACCGTCATTGGACGTGTTGTCCGACGCTGCGCCGGGCATCTCCTTGGCCATGCCGCCGGCTCCCGCCGGCGCGGTGAACGGCGCAAGCACGACGCTGACAATCGCAATGATTGATAGCAGGCGTGTGATGGCGAGCCAAAGTCTCATGCGGCGGCACCCTCTCACACCAGGGCCGGGTTGGGAAGTCCGGGCGCGTCACGAGCGCGAGAGTGTCCGAGGCGGCATGCGACCACGATGGCCGCGCATGGGTCCGAGATGCCGCGGACCAGAACCTCACCATCGCTGGGCTCGGCGCGGCCCGGCGGTATCTGCACTGATGGCCATGGCGCGGCCGCCGTGGGAAGCGGATCGCGTTGGCGGGGCGTCACGCCGCTGTCATGAGGCGCATCTAGGAAAGGCTTGCGCCGTCCTAGCGGATAGTGCACCTGTAAGTCTCAACCTCTCTTGAGATCATGATAGATGCTGGAACGTGACGCCGTCCCCGCCTTTGCGGCGCTCGCCCAGGAAACCCGGCTACAGATCGTGCGCCTGCTGGTGAAGGCCGGCCCGGACGGCATGGCCGCCGGCGCGTTGGGCGAGGCTGTGGGGGCCACGTCCTCGCGCCTGTCCTTCCACCTCAAGGAGCTGGAGCACGCGGGCCTCGTCACGTCGCGCCGCCAGTCCCGCTCGATCATCTACAGCGCCTCGTTTTCCGGCCTGGGCGAGGTCCTCCGCTTCCTGACGGAGGACTGTTGCCAGGGTCATCCCGAAGTCTGCAGCCCGGCGCTGGCCGGGCTCGCCCGCTGCTGCCCGGAGCCCGCCGATGCCTGACAAGGTGTTCAACGTCCTGTTCCTCTGCACGGGCAACAGCGCCCGCTCGATCCTGGCCGAGGGCATCCTGCGCAAGGACGGGGAGGGGCGCTTCCAAGCCTTCTCGGCGGGGAGCCAGCCCAAGGGCGCGGTGAACCCGCTGGCGCCCAAGGTCCTCGGCAACTTCGGCTACCCTGCCGAGGGCTACCGGTCGAAGAGCTGGGACGAGTTCGCCGTCCCCGGCGCCCCGGTCATGGACTTCGTCTTCACCGTCTGCGACAGCGCCGCCGGCGAGGCCTGCCCGGTGTGGCCGGGCCAGCCGGTGACCGCCCATTGGGGGATCGAGGACCCCGCCGCCGTCGAGGGGACCGCCGCCGAGAAGGAGCGCGCCTTCGTCGAGGCCTTCCGGCTGATGCGCAACCGGATCTCCGCCTTCCTGGCGCTGCCGATGGCCAAGCTCGACGCCGCCTCGCTGCGCAACCGGGTCCGCGAGATCGGCGCCGCCGAGGGCGCCTCCGCCGGCGCGCGCCAATCCAAGCTCACCGTCTGAGGCCGGCATGTCGATCTTCGAACGCTACCTGACCCTCTGGGTCGCCCTGTGCATCGTCGTCGGCGTGGCGCTCGGCCACGCCTTTCCGGCCGTCTTCCATGCGGTGGGCGCCATGGAGGTCGCCAAGGTCAACGTCCCCGTGGCGGTGCTGATTTGGCTCATGATCGTCCCCATGCTGGTGAAGATCGATTTCGCCTCGCTGGGCCAGGTGCGCGAGCACTGGCGTGGCATCGGCGTCACCCTGTTCATCAACTGGGCCGTGAAGCCGTTCTCCATGGCGCTGCTCGGGTGGCTCTTCGTCGGCTACCTGTTCCGGCCCTACCTGCCTGCGGACCAGATCAGCTCCTATATCGCCGGCCTGATCATCCTCGCCGCCGCGCCGTGCACCGCCATGGTGTTCGTGTGGAGCCACCTGACCAAGGGCGAGCCCCACTTCACCCTGTCGCAGGTGGCGCTCAACGACGTGATCATGGTGGTCGCCTTCGCGCCCATCGTCGGCCTGCTGCTCGGGCTCTCAGCGATCACCGTGCCGTGGGACACGCTGGCGATCTCCGTCGTGCTCTACATCGTCGTGCCGGTGATCTTCGCGCAGGTGCTGCGCCGCAGCCTCCTGTCCCAGGGCGAGGCGGCGCTCGCCGGCCTGCTGCGGACCCTGCAGCCGCTGTCGCTCGTCGCCCTGCTCGCTACTCTGGTGCTGCTGTTCGGATTTCAGGGCGAGCAGATCCTGGCTCAGCCGGCGGTGATCGCCATGCTGGCCGTCCCGATCCTGATCCAGGTCTACCTGAACTCCGGGCTGGCCTACCTGCTGAACCGGATCGCCGGCGAGCAGCACTGCGTCGCGGGCCCCTCCGCCCTGATCGGCGCCAGCAACTTCTTCGAACTCGCCGTGGCGGCCGCCATCAGCCTGTTCGGGTTCAACTCTGGCGCGGCGCTGGCGACCGTGGTGGGCGTCCTCATCGAGGTCCCGGTCATGCTGTCCGTGGTCTGGATCGTGAACCGGTCCAAGGACTGGTACGAGCGCGGCGCCGGCGAAACCCCGACCAAGCCCGTGGAGGCCAAGCCGTGACCGTCACCATCTACCACAACCCCGCCTGCGGGACGTCCCGCAACACCTTGGCCATGATCCGGCAGAGCGGCGAGGAGCCGGTCGTCATCGAGTACCTGAAGACGCCGCCAAGCCGCGAGCGCCTGATCGAGCTCATCGCCAAGATAGGTATCACCCCGCGCCAGCTGCTGCGCGAGAAGGGGACCCCCTACGGCGAGCTCGGGCTGGCGGACCCGAAGTGGACGGACGACCAGCTGATCGACTTCATGATGATGCACCCGATCCTGATCAACCGGCCCATCGTGGAGACGCCGAAGGGCGCGCGGCTGTGCCGCCCCTCCGAAGCTGTGCTGGAGATCCTGCCGAACCCGGACATTGGCCGGTACGTGAAGGAGGACGGCGACGTCGTCGAGAGCGGCTCACCCCGTGCTTGAGGACCTCCCGAACGTCGCGGCGGAGGCGTTCAGCCCCGTCGACCAAGCCGCGCTGCGGCGTGAGGCTCCGAGCCACCCGCCGCGCATCCTGCTGCTCTACGGATCGGTGAGGCAGCGCTCCTACAGCCGGTTTCTGACGCATGAGGCGGCCCGGCTGCTTGAAGCCTACGGGGCCGAGACGCGGATCTTCGACCCGAGCGGCCTGCCGCTGCCGGATGACGCCCCCGCCGATCACCCCAAGGTGCGCGAGCTTCGGGACCTGTCGGCTTGGTCCGAGGGCCAGGTCTGGTGCAGCCCGGAGCGGCACGGCGCCATCACGGGAATTATGAAGGCGCAGATCGACTGGATCCCGCTGTCCATCGGCGCCGTCCGGCCCACTCAGGGCAAGACGCTGGCCGTCATGCAGGTCAGCGGAGGCTCGCAGTCCTTCAACGCCGTGAACCAGCTGCGCGTGCTCGGGCGCTGGATGAGGATGATCACGATTCCGAACCAGTCCTCGGTTGCCAAGGCCTACGAGCAGTTCGACGAGGCGGGCCGGATGCTGCCTTCCTCCTACTACGACCGGGTCGTCGACGTGATGGAAGAACTGATGAAGTTCACGCTCCTGACCCGCGGCGTGTCGGATTACCTGACCAGCCGCTACAGCGAGCGGAAGGAGGCGGCCGAGAAGCTGGCCCAGCGCACCGGCCTGGGGCGGATCTAGGCACATCCTCCGAAGCGGTGAAAGGCCAGCTCCATCCCGGCCGGCACATGCGCGACGGCGGCCGGGATCTCGGCCAGGCCGTCCGCCAGGACGAGAGGCATCAGGCGGGCGGATCCGCCGCGGCCGAGGATCTCCAGGCCCTTCCCGCCGTCAGGACGGGTCACGACGCGAGCAGGCGCGAACTCGGTCCGGCCCGGCCTGCGCTGGTGGGCGACGGCGCAGGTCAGCGGTTCGCCCCGTGGCCGCTCGAAGTCGAACCCGCGCAGGCGGCCGAGGACCGCGCTGCCCAGCATGAGCCACGACACCAGCGCGGCGACCGGGTTGCCCGGCAGCCCGAGGTAGGCGGCTTCGCCCATCCGGCCCACCACGGCTGGCTTGCCCGGCTTCAAGGCGATGCGCAGGACTTCGCCATGACCACCGGCTCGTTTGAGGGCCGCAAAGGAGTGGTCCTCCTCGCTAACGGAGGCCCCGCCGGTCGTCACGACGAGCTGGCATGTCGCCGCGAGGTCCTGCATCCGCGCGGCGAGCGCGTCGGCCTCGTCGTCCACCCATCCCCCGTCAACCACCTCCGCCCCGGCATGGGCGGCCAGCGTCGCAAGCATCGGCCTGTTGCTGTCGTAGATCTGCGCGGCCTCCAGCTCGCGTCCCGGCTGGACGAGCTCTCGGCCGGTCGAGATCACGCCGACCCGGATGCGCTGCTGGATCCTGACGAGCGCGTGGCCCTGGCTCGCGATCAGGGCGACGTGACGTGCGTCCAGCCTCTGTCCCGCGCTCAGGAGAAGCTCTCCAGGCTGAATGTCTTCGCCTTGCCGACGGATGTTGTCGCCCGGCATGAGCGCCCGCCGAAGCACGATGTGATCCCCGTCGCGAAGGACGTGCTCCTGCATCACGACCGCGTCGGCGCCCGCGGGCAACGAGGCCCCGGTGAAGATCCTCGCGCAGGTGCCGGGAGAAATAGGTGTCGCCACGGATCCGGCCGGTGTCCTGGACGTCACCTGCAGCCTTGAGCCGGCCTCAAGCGGCTCCCCGTTGGTGAAGGCCGCGTAGCCGTCCATGGCGGAGTTGTCGAACGGCGGTTGCGCATGCCTCGCCCTCAGGTCGGCGGCGAGCACACGTCCCGCGGCGCAGACGAGCGGCGCGACCTCGGTCGCCAACCCGGAGCCGGCGTAAGAGGCAGCGCGCTCGCGCGCCTCGTCGATCCCGATCAGCCCGCGCTCTTGCGCCAGCACCTCGGGCGGCATCGCTTGGAAGTTCATGGGCGCCCCCTCTGCAGAAGCAGCCCGGGCGGCGGTTGGCCGCCCGGGCGAGGCCCGGGATCAAGCGGGCGGCGTGTATTCCTTGGACTTGAAGGAGTAGCCTCGCAGCGCCTCGGGCGCGTCCGCGAGTTTCCGGATGTTGCCCCAGGTTTGCTTGTAGTTGGGGATGATGAACTCGTTCACTCCCGCGGACACCACGTTGCCCTGCACGCCAGACGGGAAACCGAACAGCATGAAGGTCTGCTTCCGCCGGGCCCGGTCTGTCGGGTACGCCATGGCCTGGGTCGAGCCGTTGTCGTTGTAGACCTCGACGAGGTCTCCCGGCTTGAGGCCGAGCTCAGCCATGTCGTCAGGGTGCATCTCGATGAACGGCCAGGGGTTGCGGTCGACCACGAAGTCGTTCTGCTGATCCAGGTACGCGCTCTGCCAGACGTGGTTCGTCCGCCCGTTGTTGATGAGGAAGGCGAACTTTTTCGACTCCTCCTCCTTTCCGGCGGCCTGGAGCCCGCGCCACTTGGTCTCCATGAAGACGGCCTTGCCGTCCTTGGTGTTGAACTTGCCGTCGGCGTAAAGGCGCTTGGTGCCGACGATCCGCTCGGAGCCGGCCACCACGCCTGCGGCCGAACCTCCCGGCTGGGGGGACGCGAGCAGGACCGGCTCCTTGCCCCTGGCGCCCTGGATGGCGGGACCCTGGAGGACGACGCCGGCCGTCTGCCCGGTGGTCGTGCCGCCTGCCGCCGGCGGTCCGCCCTCCAGGCCGATGGCCGGCTCCTGGAAGCCGTTCGTCCCCATCGCCCGGAGCCGGGCGTAGGTGACGAACTCGCCGCCTTTCTCATGCTGGTGGTAGCCGTCCATGAAGGCGTCTTCCTCGGTCTTCCAGTCGAAGCCCTTGAAGCGGTCGGCCACCTCGTTCTTGCCCTGCTCGCGGAAGACCCGCTCCAGGTTGTTCGCGATCCGGGCCGCGATGAGGCAGTCCGGCATGGCCCGCCCGGGCGGATCCATGTAGCGCTCCGTGAGCCTCATGCGGCGCTCGCCGTTCATGGAGGTGAGGTTCATCTCGCCCGAGGTCGCGGCGGGCAGCCACACGTGGGCGGCCTGGCCGATCTGGGTCGGGATGATGTCGACGTCGACCGAGAACAGACCGCCCTTGCGGATGGCGTCCATGATGGCGGCCACCATCGCCGGCCGGTCGCCCCAGGGCACGGCCGACATGGCGTCCTTCACCATGTCCGTCCGGCGCTTGTACGCCTGCTTGAACTTCAGGGCGTTGAGAGTGGTCTTGTAATGGTCGCAGCCCCAGATGTGGTGCACGCCGCCCTTGCCGCCGATCAGCAGCTGGTCGACGTAGGGGGCCGGGCGCCCGACATGCGCGTCGGACGGCCTGGAGTACCCCTCCTGGTGGCCGCCGAGCCGGACGCAGCCGCCGCCGGGCCGGCCGATGTTGCCGGTGGCCAGCGCCACGTTCACCAGGGCGCCGTTGGTGCGGTAATTGTCGTTGCCCCAGATCAGCCCCTTCTCGTAGGCGAACATGGTGCGACGACGCGCGCCGCCCTCCTTGGGCTGGGCGATCCACTCAGCCGACTGACGGATCTCGTCGACGCTCAGACCCGTAATCCTGGCGGCCTCCTCCAGCGTCGTCCGGTTGCCCGTCAGCGCCTGGTCGAAGTTGCCGGTGGAGGTCTGAATGAACGCCTTGTCCGTCCAGCCCTTGTCCGCGATGTAGGTCAGCCATGCGTTGAACAGAGCGAGGTCGGTGCCCGAGTTGATCGCGAGGTGCATCACCCGGTCCTTGCCCACCTCGATCTCGCATGCGTTCACGGTCACGGTGCGGCGGGGGTCAACGATGATGACCCTGGCCGGGGCGTGCGCTTCGTTCGGAAGCTGCTCCTTTTTCTTGTCCATGGAGATGCCGCGCAGGTTGGGCACCCAGTGGTTCAGGAAGTAGTTCGTCTGCGTCTCAAGGCTGTTGGCGCCGACCGCCACGATGGTGTCGGCCAGCTCGGCGTCCTCGTAGCAGTTGTTGAGTTCGCCGACGCCCATGTCGCGGGTGGCGTGCACCTCGGAGTTGTAGGCGGGTCGGTTGTGGATGCGGATGTTCTTCACCTTCATGGCGGTGAAGTAGAGCTTCCCGGTGCCCCAGGTGTTCTCGTAGCCGCCGCCGGCGCCGCCGTGGTCGAAGGCCGAGACGAAGAGACCGTCCTCGCCCTGCTCATTGATCACCGCGGCCGTGACCCGCGCCACGAGGTCGAGGGCGTCCTCCCAGGACGTCGGCTGCATCTGACCGTAGCGCCAGACCATCGGGTCGGTGAGGCGCTGCAGCTCCGTGTTGCGCACGGGCGAGTAGGTCATTTCGGCCATCCGGGCGCCCCGGATCGATCCCAGGCCCGAGTTCACGACGCAGCCCGGGTCGGGCTTGATGACGAGGTGGACGTCTTTGCCGTTCTGCCGGACGACGTTGTACATCGACGGCGAGTACCAGGCCTCCGTCTCGGCCCCCTGCTGCTTGGACAGGTCAGTGTTGAACTTGTTGCCGCCGGGCTCGGTCGTGCCCTGCTGGTCCATGTCCCAGGTGTAGGCTTTGTAGCCGCAGCCCACGATGCAGTAGTGGCAGGTGACGTTGTGCTCCTTGGCGTTGGCCGGGATGATCGGGAGCCGGTCGGTTTGACGCTTGTAAGCCATGACGACCTCCTCACAGCACGTTCGAAAGGCGGCCGTAGAGGAGCTCGTCCAGCCCCTCCGCGAACACGTCGCCGTTGGCGTCCACCCGCAGCGAATACTGCGGCAGGTTCTGGGTCGCGTGACCCCACGTCTCCTGGCCGCCGGCCTCGCAGTCGAACACCGAGTAGTGGCCGGAGCAGTTCAGCGTGCGCCGCTCATGGTTGTAGTGGAGGGGGAAGCCCTTGTGCGGGCACATGGTGGTGAAGCCGACCACGTCCCGGTCCGGGCCTACGCCGCCGGGGACGGCCTTGCCGAGCTTGATGATCACCCCCGGCGCGTCAGCGTCGGGATAAGTCACCGCGATGGGCTCGTTCTCCTTCAGGTCCTTGATGTTGACCAAGCGCGCGGAGGGATAGGTGACGCGGGCGGGGGCTGTGGCTGCGCGAGCCGGCGCCTGCGGAACCATGGTGGTTGCGGCCGCGCCAGCGGCCGCCAGGCCGGCGCCGGACAGGAAGCGTCGACGGCCGACGTCGACGAGCAGATCGCATCTCTTCATAGGCGTACTCCCCCGCTGTGTGTTGTTTTGGCGGGATGGAGCTACGCAGGGGACATGCCAGGAGGCGCGTTGGTCTAAACAGCTGACATCGCGAAGGTAAATTGGACGCGGTTGTGGGGGCGTTAGGATTTCCGAACGTCGCTCTGGCGAGCGTGTCAGGCATTCCGAACATCCTCCTCAGCCATCGATCCCGTACTTGCGCATCTTCTCCCACAAAGTCGTGCGCGAGACGCCGAGCCGGCTGGCGGCGGCGCCCAGCACGCCCCCTGCTTCCTGGATGGCCTGCTGGATGAGCCGCTTCTCCGCCGCGTTGCGGCCCTCCTCCAAGGTCGCCGCGGGCCGCTCCGGAACATGGGCGTTTTCGGGGAACAGGTCGCCGGGCAGGACCCAGGGGCCGAGGGCCATGCCGGCCGCCCGCTCCATGCGGTTGCGGAGCTCGCGCACGTTGCCCGGCCACCCATGTCCGCAAAGGGCGGTAACGGCGTTGGCGCTGAGCCCCAGCAGCTCTGTATCAGCCTCCCGCGAGAACTCCTGGAAAAAGCGCTCCGCGAGCCACTCGATGTCGTCGGGCCGGTCGCGCAGGGGAGGGACCTGCAGGGCGAGGACGTTGATCCGGTACAGGAGGTCCTCGCGGAAGGCGCCAGTCCGGACGCGGGCGGAGAGGTCGGCGTTCGTTGCGCACACCAGGCGGGCCTGGATCCTGACGGGCTCCTCGCCGCCGACACGGTGGAACACGCGATCCTCGATCAGCCGGAGTAGCTTGGCCTGAAGCTTGGGCTCTAGTTCGCTGATCTCGTCCAGGAACAACGTGCCCTTGCCGGCGCGCTCGGCGTAACCGCGGTGGCGCGCCTGCGCGCCCGTGAACGCCCCACGTTCATGTCCGAACAGCTCGCTCTCCAGCAGATCCTTCGGGATAGCCGCGCAGTTCACGGCCATGAAGGGGTGGCCGCCCCGTGAGAGATCGTGGAGGAAGCGGGCGCACACCTCTTTGCCCGCGCCGGTCTCACCCTGGAGCAGGACGGGCGCGGACAGCCTGGCGAACCTCCTGAGCAGGCGCTCGGTTTCCGCCATCCGAGCGGAAACCCCGAGAACCGGCTCATCAGGTGGCGTCCTCGCGCGGATAAGCTGCTCCACGCGCGCCAGGAAGGCCGAGGTCTCGAACGGCTTCGTCACGTAGTCGCCTGCGCCGTTCTTCATCAGGCGAACCGCCTGGTCGATGTCGCCAAAGCCGGTCATGAAGATGAAGGGCGGGGCGTCGGGCACGGCGCTCGAGGCCGCATAGATGTCCTCGCCGGTCCCGTCCGGAAGACGTATGTCGCAGAGCACGATGTCGGGAGCCTGCTCGGCGATCCCGGCCGCCGCCGCCCGGCACGTCGAGAACCAGTGCACTTTGGCCCCGTCCAGGGTGAGGCGGTCCACAAGCGACTCGCCCATGATCGGATCGTCTTCGACGAGCGCGATTGTCCGGCCTTCAAGCGACATCGGCGAGAACCTCCGAAGGCAACGGGACGACGACGCGGATCAGGGTTCCGCCGCTGGGACTGGGGTGGACGGTCGCCGAGCCTCCCAAGTCCGTCAGCAGCCGCTGCACGATCAACAGCCCCAGCCCTCGTTCCCTTGGAACGAAGTTCGCCTGGCTCTCAAGGATGCTCCGCAGGCGGTCCGGTGGGCCAGGGCCGTCGTCGTCGACCACGGCGACGAACTGGCCTTCGTCGACATCGGCCGAGAACCGGATCTCGCCACCGAAGCGTGTCGCCTCGCAGGCGTTCAGTAGCAGGTTCAGCAGAACCTGACGGACAGGCGACGCTCCGAGCGGCAAGGGAGCATAGGCCCCATTGGTCCAAGCCAAGGCGATGTCCTTGCGCCTAATCTCCGGCGCGACGAGCAGCCTCAGGTCGTCGACATCCTCCCGGTGGAGCAGCCGGGGCGCCTCGTCCGCCCTGTACGTGACGAGCGCGGCCCGAACCACGTCACGGATGCCGCGCAGCCCCCGCTCTATGAGATCCAGTGTCTTGGCCCTGACGTCGGAGCGCTCGCCGTGCTGGCGCAGGGTGTCCAGTGCGTTGAACAGCCCGCCAAGGGGGTTATTGATCTCGTGCGCCATGCCGGAGGCGAGCCGGCCGAGGCTCGCCAGCCGCTCGTCTTCCGCCATCCGCTGCGACCACTCCTCGCGCTCGCGGACCGCCACGGCCATGTCGTTGTACGAGGCGTAGAGACGCTTGAACTCCTTGAGAGCACGCTCGATCACGGAAGCTGGGATCGGCTCGACCCCGCGGTCGGCACCCGCCTGCAGATGGCCGGCCAACACACCGACCGGGCGCATCATGCGCCGCACCACCAGGAAGGCGACGCCCGCCAGGACGCTGGTAAGCGCGAGATTGGTCCCGATCAGGGTGATCAACACCGAGCGCCGCTCCGCCAGGAGCGGGGCGGTGTCGAACACAGCGTGGATCGAGCCCACGACCTGCCCGCCGGTCGAGAGGTCGACCCGCGCCACGGCTTCGGATTCCTGGTCACGCGGCTCGATGGCGGGGGTGGCGGCGCCCTGGTGAAGGAAGCGGGAAGGCAGTTCGGACCAGGACGGTACGGCTTTCGGGTCCGACGAGGCGATGACGCGCCCCGCGGTGTTGGCCACCACCGTGAGCACAGGCTTCAGTCCGGCATTGGTCTGACGGGCGCGGTCCAAGATATCGAACGTCTCCCAGACATCCTCCCGCACGACCGGGCTCGCCAGCGCCGACGACAGACCGTCGAGATACACCGTCGCCAGGTCGCCGAGGTGCCGCGCCTGGGTCTCCTCAAGGCGCACCAACACCCGCTCCGACACGAACGCGGCCACAACGGCCATGAACACGGTCACCACGACCGGAAGCTTGATCGCGAGCGGGATGGAGCGCTCGGTCATCCCGCAGCTCCCCGCACCACAGCGACTTCCTGTGCGATGCCGTCGAAAAGGGAAGGGGGCTCGATGCTGAACGCATCCAGGCGCAACATGGACAGCACAGCGCGACCCTGATCGGTGTCCCGCATGCCGACGAGGGCGGACTGAAGGGCAGCCGTGCGCGGCTCCCTGGCCGAGGAGGCCGCGCAGGCCACGGGTGGAAAGCCAAGCAGGTCGGATCGCGCGACCACACGGGTCTGTCCGACGAGGTCGGCGTCGGTCTCCCGCATGACCTCGTAGACGTAGCCGTCCACGCTGCCGCTTTGAGCCAAGCCCGACGCCACCGCGCGGATCACGTTGCGATGGCCCCAGGTGTAGATTGACTGGGAGAAGAAGGTGTCGGGCGCCTGGTTGCGCCGCGCCAGCGCCGTCGCCGTCACCAGCCAGCCCGAGTTGCTGTCCGGATCGGAAAAGGCGTGGACGTCGCCCCTGAGGTCGTCGATGGAGTTCGCCGGGCGGTCTCGACCGGTGATCAGGTACGACCGGTAGAGCGGCTTCCCTTGCCATACCGGCACCGCGACGAGGGCGAGCTGCGGCCTGTAGACCACATAGGGAAACCCGCAGATCCAGGCCGCGTCGATCTGGCCCGACAGCAGCAGCGCCGTTATCTCCTGGTACGTGCGCCGGGTGATCAGGCGCACCGGGAAGCCGGTCGATTTCTCCAGATAGGCCTTCAGGCGCGCGAGCAGTTCCAGGTCGGAGGTGAGGAACACGGGCGTGAGCCCGAACCGAAGTTCAGACGAGGCCGAGCGCGCCTGGCTTGAGCCGCCGAGCACAGCCGCGGCGGTCCACGCCAGGACCTGGCGGCGGTCGACCTTGTCGAACAATCGCCCCTCCCTCCCGTACAGATGGCCGAGGTTACGCGCTTCACCACGTGGAGCAAGGCCACGCTTGGGCGAGCCCGCGGAGCGGGGGGCCACCTCAAGCACGGTCTGGAGCTGGGCCACGGACACAGCCTCGCGGCTAGGGCGGCGCGCGGCGCCCCCGCAGGAGCTCGTTCTGCTCTCGGAGGAGCGCGATGATGGTCTCGTTCTGCGCCTGCAACTTCGGCAGGATCGACATGACCAGCTTGGGCGGCGCGTTCTCGGGCAGGCTCGCCATCATGCGCTCCATGTGATCGAGCATGTGCCTCGCCAGCCAGCCTTGCCTTGGCGCGCCCGGGCCTTGGCGGCCCGACTGCGACAGGTTCCAGGCGATCACGCCAGCCGCTCCCGCCAGTGCAGCGACGACCAGTCGGTCCATGCCGGCCTCCTTCTCCACGGCTGCCAGAGCGGAAAGGGCGCCGTTCTCAGTGCGCCAAAGCTACCGCCTCGGGTCGACGTCGAGATGATGCGGCTCAATTCCTTTGGTCGGCGGCTCGGCTTCGGGCCGAGATCCTATAGCTGCGAACGGTCCCGCAGCGCCTGTCAGCCTGGCTGGAGTTCAACACCGTGCCCGGCCGCCACGGCCAGTGGAAGGTCGTGGCGGCCCAGATCGGCGTCAGCCACGAGGCGCTGTACCGCGAACTCGCGAGGCGGCGCGCGGTCGATCAGAGGGGCGTGGCGCCCCTGTAGCGCGCGAACACCTTCGGGCTCCCGCCGCCGAACAGGACCACCGCGTAGGCGTCCGCCGCCGCGCCCCGGACCTCCATGCCGGGCGAGCCGACGGGCATGCCCGGAACCGCGAGCCCCTTGCCGGCAGGGTGCTCGGCCAGGAGGCGCTTGACCGCGTCAGCCGGCACGTGGCCCTCGACGACGTAGGCTTCGACCAGGGCGGTGTGGCAGGAGGCGAGGTCCTCCGGCACCCCGAGGCGCCGCTTCACCGCCTCCATGTCCTGCGCCTCCGTGACGTCGACCTGGAAACCTGCGCGCCGCATGTGCGCCACCCAGCCCGCGCAGCACGAGCAGGACGGATCCTTGCTCACCGCGACCTTGGGCAGGGCCTGGGCCCGCGCGGGCACGGCGGCGAGGGCCAGCGGGGCGGCCAGCATCATCAGGGCGGCGCGCCGGTCGGGATGTGTGGTCATCGTCTCCGTTCCATGTTCGTGCGCCCGGCAGGCGCGATTCCAATCACTATACGGCAGTATTTAGGGCTGCGGACGGAGCGCTGGGCGGGCCGTCGCGCGCCCGGCGCACTGCATGTCACCGTCGAACGAGCCGGTTGTAGACTGGCACGAACAGAAGCGTCGCTAGCCACGCGCCGGCGATGCTGCCCAGCACGCCCTCGACGAAGGTCCGGCCGACGTTGTCCGGGTCGCTGGCGAACAGGCGGACCCAGCCGTGCGCCAGCCCCGCGGTCGGCCACACCAGGGCCGCGAGCTCGCATAACACGAACAGGCCGACCAGGGTCGCGGT
>NZ_PVZS01000059.1 GCF_003004785.1 Alsobacter soli | reverse complement strand
ACCGTGTCGATCCCGGCGCCGCCGACCAGATAGTCCGCGCCCGCGCCGCCCGCCACCGTGTCCGCCCCGGCGCCGCCCACGATCGTGTCGTTGCCTGCCCCGCCCGAGAGGCTGTTCGCGGTGATGTCCGCGATCACGCGGACGTTGTCGATGACCGGGTCGGAGCCGATGCCGCCGGAGACATGCGTGAAGTTAAGGTTCGTTGAGGCGGCAAGCGCGGTGAAGGTCAGAGTGTAGGTGTTCCAGGCTCCCGCCTGGAACGTATAGCTCGCGATCTTGTCACCGACAGTGACCTGCAGTGTCTCCGTGCCCGAGCCGCCCAGCCCCTTGCCGTCGAACACAAGCGTGTAGGCTTGCCCAGCGACTGTGGAGAAATTCTGGGCGATTGAGCTGCCTACGCTGTCGGTGGCGTAGTCGAATCCATAGCCGTAGGCGCCGTCCCTCACGTAGAGAGAGTTACTGCTCACGCCGTTCTGGTTGCTGGCCCCCGTGACCGTCCATCCAGGGGCAGAGCCCGCTCCACCGCCAGGGGTTTCGAAGTCCCCGTTCACCACGAGGTTGGTCCCGGCATAGATCCGGTCGTCACCCGCGCCGCCATCGATAGTGTCGGCGCCCGCGCCGCCGGCGAGCAGNATCGATAGTGTCGGCGCCCGCGCCGCCGGCGAGCAGGTTGGCGTTGGCGTCGCCGGTGAGCCTGTTGGCCGCTGTGGCGGAGCCCCTGAGGTTGGCGATGTTGAGGAGGTAGTCGCCCTCGGCGTCGCCGCCGGCGCCCACCTGACGGGTCGCCAGGTTCAGGTCGACGGTTACGCCCGCCGCCGAACCGGAGTAGTCGGCCGTGTTGACGCCCGCGCCGCCATAGAGATTGTCCGCGCCGGCCCCGCCCACCAGGGTGTCGTCGCCGCCGCCGCCGTCGAGGGTGTCGTCACCTGCGCCGCCGCTGATGACGTTGGCCCCGACGTTGCCAAGGATGTTGTCCGCCAGGCCCGAGCCGACCACGTTCTCGATGCCGGACAGGATGTCGCCCGCCGCGTCGCCGCCGGACTGGGCGGTGGAGAGGTTGAGGTTGACAGTGACGCCGGCGCTCGAGGCCGAGTAGTCGGCCGTGTCCACGCCGGCGCCGCCGATAAGGCTGTCCGCGCCGGCGCCGCCGGTCAGCGTGTCGTCTCCGGCGCCGCCGTCGAGGGTGTCGGCGGCCGCGCCGCCAGTGAGCAGGTTGCCGTTGGCGTCGCCGGTGAGCCGGTTCGCAGCCGCCGCCGCGCCGGTGACGTTCTCGACGCCCGACAGGATGTCGCCCGCGGCGTCGCCGCCGGACTGGGCGGTCGACAGGGTGAGGTCCACCGTGACGCCTCCGGCGGAGGTCGAGTAATCGGCCGTGTCCACGCCCGCGCCGCCAAGGAGCGAATCCGCGCCGGCGCCGCCCACCAGCGTGTCGTTTCCGGCCCCGCCATCGAGAGTGTCGGCGGCTGCGCCGCCCGCGAGCAGGTTGGCGCCCGCGTCGCCCGTGAGGCGGCTCGCCGCGGCGGCCGCGCCCTTCAGGTTCTCGATGCCGGCCAGGATGTCGCCCGCCGCGTCGCCGCCGGACTGGGCCGTCGCAAGCGACAGATCCACGGTGACCCCGGTGGCGGAGGCCGAGTAGTCGGCCACGTCTATCCCGGCCCCGCCCACCAGCGAGTCTGCGCCCGCGCCGCCGACCAGCGTGTCGTCGCCGGCGCCGCCATCGAGCGTGTCGGCGGCCGCGCCGCCCTTCAGCAGGTTGCCGCCGGCGTCGCCGGTGAGCCAGCTCGCGGCCGTGGCGGAGCCGACCAGGTTCTCGATGCCGGAGAGCGTGTCCCCCGCCGCGTCTCCGCCGGACTGGGCCGCGGCGCTGGACAGGTTCACGGTCACGCCGCCGGTCGAGGCAGAGTAGTCCGCCGTGTCGATCCCGACGCCGCCGATCAGCACGTCGGCCCCGGCGCCGCCCGACAGGGTGTCGTTTCCGGCGCCGCCGTCCAGCGTGTCCGCGCCGGCGCCGCCCATGCCGCCCCCGAGCGAGGCGTCGCGCAGCGTGGCGGAGATCAGGTTGTCGGCGCTGTTGCCGGCGCCGGCGAAACCGGCGTTGGTGGTGTAGAGCAGGTTCTCGAGCTCGGCGCCGAGCGCATAGGCGCCGCCGGTGGTGTTCCACACGACCGTGTCCACGCCCTGGCCGGCGTTCTCCAGGATCGCCTGGCTGGGGGCGTAGATCCGGTAGACGTCGTCCCCGAGGCCGCCGACGAGCGAATCTGAGCCGGCGCCGCCGGCGTCGAGGGTGTCGGCGCCCGCGCCACCCACGAGGGTGTTGTCGCCGCTGGTTCCGGTGAGCGCGTTGGCCGCAGTGGCGGAGCCGAGGACGATCTCGACGCCCGAGAGAACGTCGCCCGCGGCGTCGCCGCCGGTCTGGGCCGAGCTTTTCGTGAGGTCGACCGTGACGCCGGCAGCCGAGGCCGAGTAGTCCACCGTGTCGAGGCCCGCGCCGCCGGTGAGGGTGTCCGCCCCGGCGCCGCCGATCAGCGTGTCGGCGCCCGCGCCGCCGGTGAGCGCGTTCGCGCCGGCGTCGCCCTTCAGCCAGTTGGCCGCGGCCGCGGAGCCGGTGACGTTCTCGATGCCGGACAGGACGTCGCCCGCGGCGTCCCCGCCGGACTGGGCGGTCGCCAGGCTCAGGTCGACGGTGACGCCCAAGGCGGAGGCCGTGTAGTCGGCCGTGTCGGATCCCGCGCCGCCGACCAGGGTGTCGGCGCCTGCGCCGCCGGCCAGCACGTCGGCCGCGGCGCCGCCGGTGAGCACGTTGGCGCCGGCGTCGCCGGTGAGCCTGTTGGCGCCCAGCGCCGAGCCGACCACGTTTTCGACGCCGGACAGAATGTCCCCTTGGGCGTCGCCGCCCGCCTGCGACGTCGCCAGGGTGAGGTCGACCGTCACGCCGGCCGCGGAAGAGAGATAGGACGCGGTGTCGACGCCTGCGCCGCCCACAAGCGAATCCGCCCCGGCGCCGCCCATGAGGGTGTCGTTTCCTGCGCCGCCGTCGAGGGTGTCGGCGGTTGAGCCGCCGACCAGCTTGTCGTCGCCCGCGCCGCCCTGGAGGAGATTGGCGCCGTCGGACCAGCTGCCATTCACGATGGCGCCCGCCGTGCCCGTCTGGGCGAGAGCCGGATTGCCGCCGGCCGAATCGGCGAGGCCGTTCGGGCCGTCGAAGGTGTAGAGCGCGATCTGGCCGCTCTGGACCGTGGCGGCCCCATTCGCCGCGAGAGTCGCGACCTCCGCTGCCGAGAGCGCGCGGTTGTAGAGCGCGACGTCGTCGTAGCTGGCCATCATGGGCGTGAGGTTGTTGCCTGAGTTGACGTTGACGCCCAGCGTGTTGGTCAGTGAGTCCTTGTACACGCCCGTGTACGTCCGCGAGCCGACCGCCACGCCATCCACATAGAGGGTTCCGACCAGGCCCGATGTCATGGTGGCTGTGATCGTGTGCCAGACGCCGTCGCGAAGGTCCGTTGCGGGCGCCACGTTCAGGTCATCACCGTATTGCCCGAACTTCAGGGCGCCGTTGGCGAGCCCCACATGGATGTTGCCGTCGGTGGTCACCGACCCCAGGATTCCCACATTGGCGCTGTTCTGCAGGTCCGTGGTCTGGATCCGGAACGAGACCGTGTAGGCCTTCGCGGCTCCCGTGCCGAAGACGTTGGAGCCCAGGCTGGCGGTGAGCGCCTGGCTGCCAGCCGCGCCGGTGGTCCAGGCGCCGTCGCCGCCCATCAGCAGGTCCGCCGCGGAGCCGCCCGTGAGGACGTTGGCGTTGCGGTCGCCCGCAAGGCTGTTCGCGGCCGTGGCCGAGCCCAGGACGTTCTCGACGCCGGAGAGCACATCGCCCTGGGCGTCGCCTCCCGACTGGGCCTTCGTGGATGCGAGGTCGATGCTGACGCCCGCCGTGGAAGCCGTGTAGTCGGCCGTGTCGACGCCTGCGCCGCCGGTGAGGGTGTCCGCCCCGGCGCCGCCGATCAGGGTGTCGGCGCCCGCGCCGCCGGTGAGCGCGTTCGCGCCGGCGTCGCCGGCGAGCCAGTTGGCGGCCGTTGCGGAGCCGGTGACGTTCTCGACGCCGGACAGGATGTCGCCCGCGGCGTCACCACCGGACTGGGAGGTCGCCAGGCTGAGGTCGACCGTCACGCTCGCCGCGGAGGTCGTATAGTCGGCCGTGTCGGCGCCCGCGCCGCCGACCAGGGTGTCGGCGCCGGCGCCGCCCGCGAGGGTGTCGGCCCCGGCGCCGCCGGTCAGCACGTTGGCGCCGGCGTCGCCGGCGAGGCGGCTGGCGGCCGTGGCCGAGCCGACCACGTTCTCGATGCCGAGCAGGATGTCGCCGGCGGCGTCGCCGCCGGACTGGGAGGTGGCCAGCGAGAGATCAACCGTGACGCCGGCCGCGGAGCCCGAATAGTCGGCCGTGTCGGTCCCGAAGCCGCCGTCCAGGGTGTCGGCGCCGGCGCCGCCCGCCAGGGTGTCGGCCAGCACGCCGCCAGTGAGCACGTTGGCCCCGGCGTCGCCCGTGAGCCGGTTTGCCGCGAAGGCCGCGCCGGTGACGTTCTCGATCCCGGACAGGACGTCGCCGGCGGCGTCGCCGCCCGACTGGGACGTCGCGAGGCGCAGGTCGACGGTCACGCCGGCGGCCGAGCCGGTGTAGTCTGCCGTGTCGGTCCCGGCGCCGCCCGCCAGGGTGTCGGCGCCGGCGGCCCCCACGAGCGTGTCGTCGCCTGCCCCGCCGGTGAGCACGTTCGCGCCGGCGTCGCCGGCGAGGCGGTTGGCGGCAATGGCCGAGCCGCGCACGTTCTCGATGCTGACGAGCACGTCGCCCTGGGCGTCGCCGCCCGACTGGGTCCCGGCCGCGAGGTCGACGGTGACGCCCGCCGCCGAAGCCGCGTAGTCGGCCGTATCGGCGCCCGCGCCGCCGTCGAGTGTGTCCGCGCCCGCGCCGCCCGCCAGCGTGTCGGCGGCCGCGCCGCCGGTCAGGACGTTGGCGCCGGCGTCGCCGGCGAGGAGGTTGGCCGCCGTGGCCGAACCGATCACGTTCTCGACGCCAAGCAGGATGTCGCCCGCCGCGTCGCCGCCGGACTGGGAGGTGGCGAGCGACAGGTCGACAGTGACGCCCGCCGCAGAGGCGGCGTAGTTCGCCGTGTCGACGCCTGCGCCGCCGTCCAGCGTATCCGCGCCGGCGCCGCCCGCCAGGGTGTCGGCCCCGGCGCCGCCGGTGAGCATGTTGGCGCCGGCGTCGCCGGTGAGGAGATTGGCGCCGCTCGCGGCGCCGCGCACGTTCTCGATGCCGATCAAGATGTCGCCCGCGGCGTCGCCGCCGGACTGGGAGGTCGCGAGGCCGAGGTCGACGGTGACGCCCGCCGCCGAGGTGGCGTAGTCCGCCAGATCGGTCCCGAGGCCGCCGTCCAGGGTATCGGCCCCCGCGCCGCCGACCAAGGTGTCGGAGCCGCCGTAGCCGCCGTGCAGGTAGTCGGCGCCGGGTCCGCCGATCAGGAGGTCGTCGGCATCGGAGCCCCAAACCTTCTCGAAATTTCGAATGGAGAGCGTCGCGGCGCCTTGGGTGGCCGTGCCCGCAGAAAGGTCGACCGTAACGCCGACCGCGTCCGAGCCCCAGGACAAGGTGTCGACGCCGCTGCCGCCATCATAGACGCCGCCCGTCAGCCCGGTGGCCGTCACGCTGTCGTTTCCCGCGCCGGCGTCGATGGTGTCGGCGCCGGAGACGCCGCGGATGTCGTCGTCGCCGGCGCCGCCGATGAGCACGTTGTCGGCGGCCGAGCCGACGAGGGTGTCGCCATAGGCCGTTCCGACGATGTTCTCGACGCCGGACAGGATGTCGCCCGCGGCCGATCCCGCGTTGGTCGACAGCATGCCCCAGGCGCCGGGCGTCAGGCTGACGCCGGCGGCGGAGGTCTCGCCGCTATAGTCCACCGTATCGACGCCGGCGCCGCCCACGAGGGTGTCGGCGCCCGCGCCGCCAATGAGGGTGTCTGCGCCCGCGCCGCCTGTCAGGATGTTGGCTGCGCCGTCGCCCTTCAGCCAGTTCCCGGCGGTCGCCGAGCCCGTCAGATTTTCGACGCCCGACAGGATGTCGCCGGCGGCGTCGCCACCCGACTGGGCTCCCGTGAACGTCAGGTCGACGCTGACGCCCAGCGTCGACGCCGAGTAGTCGGCGAGGTCGGTTCCGGAGCCGCCGACCAGCGTGTCCGCGCCCGCGCCGCCGATCAGCGTGTCGTTGCCGGCGCC
>NZ_PVZS01000058.1 GCF_003004785.1 Alsobacter soli | reverse complement strand
ACCGTGTCGATCCCGGCGCCGCCGACCAGCGTGTCCGCCCCCGCGCCGCCGATCAGCGTGTCGGCGCCGGCGCCGCCCGTGAGGACGTTGGCGGTTGCATCGCCCTTCAGCCAGTTGGCAGCCGTCGCCGAACCGGTCACGTTTTCGATGCCGACCAGCACGTCGCCTTGCGCGTCGCCGCCCGTTTGGCTCGCAGCGCCCAGGTCGACGCTGACGCCGGCCGAAGAGGCCGCGTAATCGGCCGTGTCGACCCCTGCGCCGCCCACCAGGGTGTCCGCCCCCGCGCCGCCACTGAGGGTATCCTGGCCAGCGCCGCCCGTGAGCACGTTGGCGTTGGCGTCGCCGGTCAGCTTGCTGGCGCCCGTTGCCGAGCCGACCACATTCTCGATCCCGGACAGGATGTCGCCGGCCGCGTCGCCCCCTGATTGGGAGGTGGCCAGCCGAAGGTCGACAGTCACGCCGGCCGCGGAACCCGCATAATCGGCCGTGTCGACGCCGCCGGCGCCCAGCAGGGTATCCGCGCCGGCGGCGCCCACGAGGGTATCGTTCCCGGCGCCGCCGGTCAGAACGTTGGCTCCGCCGTCGCCTTTCAGCCAGTTGGCGCCGATGGCCGACCCGACCACGTTCTCGACTCCAGAGAGCACGTCGCCTGAGGCGTCGCCGCCGGATTGGGCGCCGGCGGACGTCAGGTCGACCGTGACCCCGCGCATGGAGGAGAGGTAGGACGCCGTATCGACGCCGCTGCCGCCGAGAATCGAGTCCGCGCCGGCGCCGCCGGTCAGGATGTCGTCGCCTGCGCCGCCGTCGAGCGTGTCGGCCCCGGAGCCGCCAATGAGAGTGTCCGCCCCGGCTCCGCCCTGGAGCAGGTTGGCCGCGTCGGACCAGCTGCCGTTGACGATCGAGCCGGCCGATCCCGTTTGGGTAAGGGATGGGTTGCGACCGATTGCGTCGGCGAGGGCGTTCGGGCCGTCGAAGGTGTAGAGGGCGATCTGGCCGGTCGGGACCGTGGCGGCGCCGTTCGAAGCAAGCGACGCGACTTCGGCGGCCGACAGCGCGCGGTTGTAGAGCGCGACGTCGTCGTAGCTCGCGGTCAAGGCCACCAGGCCGTTCCCGTCCATGACGTTGATGCCGAGTTCGCTGGTCGCCGAATCTTTGTAAACGCCGGTGAAAATTCGGCTTCCGACCGCCACGCCATCGACATAAATCGTGCCCAACAGGCCCGAGGTCATGGTCGCAGTGATGGTGTGCCAGGCTCCGTCGCGAATGTCGGAGCTCGGAGACGCGACAAGCTCGTCGTTCGTCTGTCCCAACCTGATCTGGCCGTTGAGCAGGCCAACGGTGATGTTGCCGTCAGTGCCGCCGGCGCCCAGGATCCCGACCATTCCGTATGGGGATTGCAGATCCGTGGTCTGGAACCGAAAGGAAACCGTGTAGGCCTTGCCGGCTCCTGTCCCGAATGGGTCGGATCCCAGGCTGGCCTTGAGCGCCTGACTTCCGGCCGCGCCCGTCGTCCACGCGCCGTCGCCGGCCGCCAGCAGGTCCGCCCCGGCGCCGCCCGTGAGGATGTTCCCATTGCGGTCGCCGAACAGCCTGTTCGCGGCCGTCGCCGAGCCGACGACGTTCTCCATGCCGGACAGGACGTCGCCCGCGGCGTCGCCGCCGGACTGGGCGGCCGACGAGGCCAGGTTGACGGTCACGCCCGCCGCAGAGCTTCCATAGTCGACGGTGTCGACGCCTGCGCCGCCGGCCAGCGTGTCGGCGCCGGCGCCGCCGATGACCGTGTCGTTCCCCGCGCCGCCCGTGAGGACGTTGGCGTTGGCGTCGCCGGTGAGCCTGTTGGCGCTCGTCGCCGAGCCGATGAGGTTCTCGATGCCGTTCAGACGGTCGCCCTGGGCGTCGCCGCCGGACTGACTTGCGGCGGTGAGGTCCACCGTGACGCCGGCGATCGAGGCCGTGTAGTCCGCCGTGTCCGACCCCGCCCCGCCGATCAGGGTGTCCGCGCCGGCTCCGCCCGCCAGGGTGTCGTCGCCCGCTCCGCCGTCGATGGAGTCGTCTCCAGCGCCCCCGCTGAGCAGGTCCCCCAGCAGGCCGCCATAGATGTCGTTGGCGCTGGCGTCGCCGGCGATCCTGTTGGCGTCGTTCGTGGCGCCATACACACGCTCGATGCCGGAGAGCACGTCGCCCTGGGCGTCGCCGCCGGCCTGGGTCGCGGCCGTGAGATCCACGGTGACGCCGGCGGCGGACGTGCGGTAATCCGCCGTGTCGATCCCCGCGCCGCCGGTCATCGTGTCCGCGCCCGCGCCGCCAACCAGAGTGTCGGCGCCGGCGCCGCCCGCGAGCATGTTGGCGCCCGGGTCGCCCTTCAGCCAGTTGGCGCCCGCAGCCGAGCCCAGGACGTTCTCGACGCCGAGCAGCACGTCCCCTTGCGCATCGCCGCCGGACTGGCCCCCGGTGGACGTCAGATCCACCGTGACGCCGGCCGCGGACCCCGAGTAGTCGACGAGGTCGGTCCCGGCGCCGCCCGCCAGCGTGTCCGCGCCGGCGCCGCCGATCAGGGTGTCGGCCGCGGCGCCCCCGGTGAGAACATTGTTCCCGCTGTCGCCCTTCAGCCAGTTGGCGCCCGTGGCCGAGCCGGTCACGTTCTCGACGCCGGACAGGACGTCGCCGGCCGCGTCGCCGCCCGACTGGGATCCCGCGCGAGTCAGGTCGACGCTGACCCCCTCGGTTGAGCTCGCATAATCGACGAGGTCGGTCCCCGACCCGCCTGAGAGCGTATCCGCGCCGGAGCCGCCGATCAGCGTGTCGTCGCCCGCCCCGCCGGAGAGGGCGTTGGCCACCGAGTCGCCGACGAGGGAATCGGCGCCCGAGCCGCCCACGAGGTTCTCGATGCCCGAGATCAGGTCGACGTCGCTTCCGGCCGCCACCGTGACGGTGACCTGGCCGGCGCTGTTGAGCGCGACCGTGAGCGCGTTGGCCGTGTAGCTGTAATCCACCGTGTCGGAGCCGCCGGCGCCCACCAGGGTGTCGTTCCCCAGCCCGCCCGAGAGCGTGTCGTTCCCGGCCCCGCCGGTCAGGACGTTGGCGTTGGCGTCGCCGCTCAGGCTGTTCGCGACTCGGGCGGACCCGGTGACATTCTCGATGTTGGTGAGGACGTCGCCCTGCGCGTCGCCGCCGGACTGGGCGCCCGTCCGCTGCAGGTCAACGGTGACCCCGGCCGCAGAAGCGGAGTAGTCGGCGAGGTCCGTTCCGGCGCCGCCGTCGATCGTGTCGGCCCCAGCGCCGCCGACGATGACATTTCCGCCCGCGTCGCCCGTCAGCTTGTCGCCATAGGCCGAGCCGGTCAGGTTTTCGAAGCCGTCGATGACGTCACCGCGCGCGAAGCCTCCAGCCGCCAAGCGCGTTTCGAGGTTGACGGTGACCGCGCTCTGGGAGCGCTCGTAGGAGAGCGTGTCGACGCCCGCCCCGCCGTGCAGGGTGTCGGCGCCTGCGCCGGACAGGACCGTGTCCGCCCCGTCCCCGGCGTCCAGGGACGCGCCGGGCGGGTTGGCCCACAGGACCATCATTTTCTCGTTCGTGCTGGGATTGGTGAACGAGGCGTCGCTTTCGGTATTCACAAACCGGACGCCCACTTCCTGGGTGGCCGTCGCGAGCGCCGTTTCGCCCGACCCGCTGCGGATCTGAAGGGCGAATGCGAGCGAGAACCGGGCCAGGAAGCCGTTGGCGTCGGGCGCGGCGCCGTCGGCGGGGATCGGGTAGCTCAGGTCCAGCGCCAGGTGGTTCGGATCCTTGGCGTCCAGGAGGATCTCGTACTGGCCGGGGCCCCGCTGGACCGCGTTGGTGATGGCGTATCCGTCGGGGAGGCCGGAGACGGTGGCCGAGGTGGCCGTCCAGCCCGCGGCGGGCAGCCGGAAGTTGATGTCCAGCTTGCGGGCGGAATGCGCCGTTCCGGCGAGATCCGCGCTGTCGACGTCGATGAACTCGGCCCGCGCGGTGGCGGCGAGCATGCGTGGAGCGCTCTGGACCGCAAAGGCCGGATTCTCGCCCGAACCCGGGCCGCCCGTGGCGCCGAGGATCGTGTCCGGGCCCGTGGCGGACGCCTTCGTGACCGTGTCGGGGAAGTTGAGCAGGTTGAATTCGAGGGTCGCGTGCGGCTTGCCCTCGTCAGTTCCCGGGCGCGGGGCGACCGGTGGAGTCGTGACGCCGCCGGAGGTCACCAGGCGCACCAGGGTGTCCGGCGCCTCCGCCCGCGTCAGTCCAAGCCCGGCGCCTGCGGTCTGCGGAGGCGTGACAGGGGAGTCGCCGTCGCCCTCATGCCGCACGATGCGCATGATGGGGGCGGGAGGGACGCCTTCCGAATCGGCGGTGTGTTCCTGCTTGGGGGCCTCGCCCTCCGGGCGATCGTCGCTCGCCCGCAGCAGCGGCTCGAGCGGCGCGAGCCTCAGTTCGCTGACGAGCGACACTAAGGTTTCAGGCGCAACCTGGGCGCCCGCGAAGGTGATGTGAGGCGGGTGAGCGCCCACGGCGCTCAGGCCCAGGTTGGGCAGGATGATCTTGGCGCCGTCGGGGAAGGTGAGGATCAGGTCGACGTCGAGGGCGACGACGGTGGCCTCCTGGAGGGTGAAGCCGAAGGCCAGCCTGCCCGAGCGTTCGGTCTCCACCACCAGCACCGCGCCGGGGGCGGGGCGGGCGATCACCTGCACGGCTTCAGTCGCGGGGTTCCTCAGGGCGCCCGTTTCTTCGGACTGCGCCTGGGCCTTGCTCTCGGACTTGGTGGTGGTCGCCATGCCGCTGCTCACACATATGATTGAGCAAGCAATAGGCTTTCATGTGTCAATAAATGGCTAACCAGCAGGTTGAATTCCGGAGCGCTGCGTTGTGAGAAGGTGACCTCGCCGGGGGGCGAAGTCACCTCCGGTTGTTCAGGCTCTCTAGACTTCCAGAAGTTGCGGGAACGGGACGATGGTGGACTTCACCGTGCGCATGGCCATGGCGTCGGCGATGGCGCGGGAGACGCCGTCCTGGTCGAAGGGGTACAGGGTCTGCATGTCGTACCAGGGATAGCGATCCCGGGCCTGCCAGAGCATCTGGACGCCGAGCGCGAGGTCGTTCGCCGTGAAGGCCCAGGAGCCCATGATGGTGATGTCCTTGGCGACGAAGCGGTGCCAGTTCGTCTCGATCGAGCCCGCGTCCGTGAACTGGCCCATCTCGATGAAGAACCCGGAGTCGCGCAGGAACTCGATGCCTTCCGGCCCCGCGGTCGGGTGGCCGGTGCAGTCCATCACCACGTCCGCGCCCCTCGGGCCGCAGAGTTCGCGCACGCGCGCGATGCGCTCCGCGGGCGTGCGCGCCTGCGTGATGTCCACGGTCGCGTCCGCGCCGAAGCGGCGCGCGAGCGCCAGGCGCGGCTCCTCGGGCGCGCCCACGCAGACGATGCGCCCGGCGCCCATCTCGCGCGCGGCCGCGATCGCGAGAATCCCGATCGGCCCCGACCCCTGGATCACGACCGTGTCGCCCCACTTGAAGCCGCCCATGCGCTGGGCGCGGGCGAAGCCGCGGATGGTGGAGGTGATCGGCTCGGCCAGGGCGCCGAGCCGCAGCGGCATGGCGTCGGGGAGCTTGTAGATCTTGGTGCCGGGCAGCATCTCCAGGTCCACATAGACATATTCGGCCCAGCCGCCCCAGAGGTGTGGCGACTTCTCGAAGCCGAGGTAGCGCCCGTAGTAGACGGGGGTCTGGCAGCGGTTGGCGTGCTCCGGGTAGTGCTTGCAATAGTAGCATTCCCCGCAGGGCATGAAGGGCGGGATCATGATCTTCGAGCCCACCGCGATGGGCAGATCCATCCAGTCGGTCGCCAGATCTGCGCCCTTCTCGACAATCACGCCCGAGATCTCGTGGCCGAGCGTGAAGGGCCACGGCAGCGGCTTGGGCCAGTGACCCTTCAGGATGTGGAGATCGGTGCCGCAGACGCCGCAGGCGCCGATCTGGATCAGCGCGGCCTTGCGGCCCACCTTTGGCCAGGGGACCTCCCGGATGACGGGCTCTGCGCCCGGGCCATCGAACGTGGCGACGCGAATGGATTTCATGATTTCCTCCCTTGCCGGGCGCTTGCTGGGCCCCATCCCGTGTTTCCGGGCCGTTGTCCGGCCTCGACCCAATCCTGCGGCCTTCGCCCGTGTCTGTTCAATCAGCATTCGCCCGCCGACCTGAGCTGGGGACGAGCTCTCTGCAGGCGGTGGAAGGAAGCTGACCTCGTCCCGGGGGGCGGCCGGGGCGCCCTTCTGGCGCGCCGCGGCGAGAAAGGGAGATGACGTTTCTCCAGCATTTCCCTGGGCTGGGCCTGTGG
>NZ_PVZS01000057.1 GCF_003004785.1 Alsobacter soli | reverse complement strand
ACCCGCGCCTTGCCCCTGGATTGCTTCGTCGCTGCGCTCCTCGCAAGGACGGAGGGGAGGCGACCCATTCCCAGGGCCGTCATCCCCGGCCGGAGCGGCGCAGCCGCGGAGGGGAAGGGGATCCAGGGGCAGCGCACACCGAGCACGGCACGGGCGGGATGCTCATGGTCAGAGAATCACATCCGAATGGAATCACCTCTCAACGCCCTGAGGTGGTCGGGGAATCAGCAGGGGGCCGCCCGCCCTCACCGCGGCATCAGCACCCAGAGGTCCAGGTCCAGGATCACCGCCGGGTCGTACTCGTCCCCCGTCTTGAGCGGAAAATCCCGACAGGGCTTGTCCTTCGTGGCGACCAGACGCACCCGCAGGGCGCCGACGTCATCGCGGCCGGGCAGCGGCTGTTTGTCGAGGATCTCGCTCCATGCGTAGACGGTGCCGCCCGCGAACAGGGGGGCCACGTGCCGCCCTCCATTGATGGCCGCAACATGGAAGGCGTTCGCCAACCCGTTGAAGCTGAGAGCGCGGGCCAGCGAGATGACGTGGCCGCCGTAGATCAGACGGCGGCCGAAGCGGCTGCCGCTCTGCGCCAATTGGTCGAAATGCACCTTGGCGGTGTTCTGGTAGAGGCGCGTGGCGAGCATGTGCTCGGCCTCCTCCACCGTCATGCCGTCCACATGGTCGATCGTCTCGCCGACCTCGTAGTCGTCCCACCGGTCCGAGCTGCCCGCCAGCCCGTCGTCATAGGCGTCGAGATCGATGGCCGGGCAGGCGTCGCCGAGCGCCTCGGGCGCGACCACGCGCGGCAGCGTCGGCACGTGCTCCTCGGCGATGACCGCCTCCGGGTCGCGCTTGTGCACCATGACCCAGCGCACGTAGTCGAGCACCTCGACGCCGTCCTGGTTGAAGCCCGTCGAGCGCACATAGACGACGCCGGTCTTGCGGTTGGAGTTCTCCTTGAGGCCGATGACCTCGGACACGGTCCGCAGCGTGTCCCCCGGATAGACCGGCGCGAGAAAGCGTCCCACCGCATAGCCCAGGTTGGCCACCGCGTTGAGGGAGATGTCCGGCACCGTCTTGCCGAACACGACATGGAACACGAGCAGGTCGTCCACCGGCGCGTGCCGGTACCCGATGGTCTTCGCGAATGCGTCCGACGACTGGACGGCGAAGCGCGCGCCATAAAGGGCGGAATACAGCGAGACGTCCCCCGCCGTGATCGTGCGCGGGGTCGCATGCCGGATCACCTCGCCGATCGAGAAGTCCTCGAAGAAGCGGCCGGGATTGGTCTTGGTGGTCATGGGCGCCCTCGCATGGTTGCTCGCGGCGCCAGTTGTGGCAGGCCCCGCCGCAGTGCGGCAAGGCCCGGGCGGCTAGACCTTCGGGGAACGCTAGAGCGCCGGCTTCGGCAGGCCCCGGCGGGCGCAGGCCGCCGTCAGCGTGTTGGCCAGCAGGCACGCGATGGTCATGGGGCCCACTCCGCCGGGCACCGGCGTGATCGCGCCCGCGACGGCCGCGGCGGACTCGAAGTCCACGTCGCCCACGATGCGGGTCTTGCCCTCGCCGAGCTCCGGCGCGGAGACGCGGTTGATGCCGACGTCGATCACGACAGCGCCCGGCTTCACCCAGTCGCCCTTCACCATGCCGGGCCGGCCCACGGCCGCCACCAGGATGTCGGCGCGCCGGCATACGGCCGGAAGGTCGCGGGTTCGCGAATGCGCGATGGTGACGGTGCAGCTTTCGGACGTGAGCAGCGCCGCCATGGGCTTGCCCACGATGTTGGACCGGCCGACCACCACGGCCTCCAGGCCGGAAAGATCGCCTTTCAGCTGCTTCAGCAGCATGAGGCATCCGAGCGGCGTGCAGGGCACGAGACTTGGCGCGCCGGTCGCGAGCCGGCCGGCGTTGACCGGGTGGAAGCCGTCCACGTCCTTGGCCGGATCGATGGCCTCCAGCACCAATTCGGCGTTGATGTGGGCGGGAAGCGGCAATTGCACCAGGATGCCGTCCACCGCGTCGTCGGCGTTCAGCTCCCGCACGAGTTTCAGCAGGTCCGCCTCGCTGGTCTCAGCCGGCAGCTTGTGCTCGAAGGAGCGCATGCCGGCTTCCACGGTCTGCTTCGCCTTGGAGCGCACATAGACCTGGCTGGCGGGGTTCTCGCCGACCAGCACCACCGCGAGCCCGGGCGTCACGCCCTGCTGCATGAGCTCTGCGACCTGGGCCGCGATGCGGGCCCGCAGCGCGGCCGCCGCCGCCTTGCCGTCGATGATCGCAGCGCTCATGGGCGTTCTCCTCAGCCTTGCTGCTGGGCCGCTTGGGCCTTGGTCTTCGGCCGCGACTTGCGGCCGGCCGGCCCGCAGGCCTGCTCCAGCCGGCTCGCCAGCGCTTGCGGCTCGCCCGCGATCCGGAGCGTCTTCACCCGCGCGGTTCCGCCGGCGGTCAGCGCGACGTCGCCGCACGCCACCCCGCAGGCGTCCGCCAGCAAGCGCGCCAGCGCGGCGTTCGCCTTGCCGGCCTCCGGCACGGCGCGGACGCGCGCCTTCAGCACGGGCTTGCCATTGGCGAGCGCTTCGACCCCCTCGATGGCGTCCTTGCCGCCCCGGGGCGTCAACCGGACCTGGACCACGATGCCATCGTCCTCGGCGATCCAGGGCTGCGGGGTTTCGGTCGTCATCAGAACACGTTGGGGTAGATGTAGAGGCCGATCACGCGCTGGATCAGGAAGATCAGCAGCAGCAGCACGATGGGGGACACGTCGATTCCGCCGAGGTCCGGCAGGCGGCGGCGGATGGGCGCCAGCACGGGCTCGGTCAGCTGGTACACCCCGTTCCAGATCATCCGCACCACGTCGTTGCGCACGTTGATGACGTTGAAGGCCACCAGCCAGCTCAGGATCGCGGACGCGATGATGATCCAGGTGTACAGATCGAGCGCGAGCAGGATCACGTCGAGGATGGCGCGCATTGCTGGGAAGGCTCCGTCGAGCAGGCGGGTCCTTTGCCATAGCGGGGCGAGCCGCAGCCCACAAGAGCCCAGCGGACACACGCTGTCCCAACCACGCCCTGCGAGGCGAATGGCGAAGTTGCAGCCGCCCGGAACATTGCGATTGACAGCCCGGCGCCCCCTGCCTAAAAGGCCCGCACCCGGAAGGGGCTGTAGCTCAGTTGGGAGAGCGCTGCAATCGCACTGCAGAGGTCAGGGGTTCGAATCCCCTCAGCTCCACCAGGGTTCCCGACGTCAGAAATTCTCAAATAATTTCCAGCATGTTAGCCGGCCCGCGTCACAGCCTGCGTACCCAAGGCGGTACCCAGGGTGCGTACCCCGAGAGCTGGATGAGCACCCTGTTCTTGCGCCGAGATGCCACACGTCGTCTGGGTCGACGTTGGCGGCCCCACAAGGATCGGGCGGGCTGATCATGGAGGCGGCCATGGCTCGGCTCGGCCGGGGGGGGGGGAGTGCGCGTCGTAAACCATAGGCGCTCCGGGGCGGGGAGCGTTGCAGTCAATCCGCGGATTGCGGCCGACAGTGCGCGCGACCCCGCAAGTGCCCTGAAGCAGACCCCGACCTGCCTTGGCGCTCACCATCGCGGCGATCTAAGTCCGCTATCTCCTGACAGTTCGTTCGTCCCGGCGCTGACCTGTTTGGCGTCAAACCACCTCAAGGCGCCTGAAGAGCGTTCGCTTCGCCGCGTCCAGGATGAAGGCGAGGGCGACAGCCGATCCGAACAGAGACACGATCCAGGCCGACGGCAGCGGAGCCATCAGGATGCCGTGCCACGCCATCAAAGGGATAAGGGAAACGTCGACCAGCGACGACGCGAGCACGATGGCGCTCGGCCGCGATGCCCACATGCTGCGGCGCTCGCGCGCAACGTAGAACACGGCCTGCCCATTGAACACGAGCATCACCAGCGTCAACGTCCTCAGTTCAGCCAGTCCCAGATCCAGCTTTTGGCCGACGGCCAGCACCGCCGCGGAATAGACGAGGTCGACAACGCCGAGCACGACAGCGGCGACGGTCAGGTTCCCAATTCGCCAGCTGTTCGGCCGCGGCGAGGGCTCCACGTTGTCGGTGGTGGCCGACAAGGCCAAGAAGTCGCCCGTGATCATCGACAGGACCATCTGCATCGGGGTCAAAACCGCGTGGCTCGTCATGGCGAGCCCGATAGCTAGGAACAGGACCTGCCGGACCTTCTGGATCATCGAGCGGAGTGTGTAGGAGACGATCCGCTGGTAGGCGACGCGCCCCTCGCGCACGGCGGTCACGATACCGCCGAGCCCAGGGTCGGTGAGTACGATGCCGGCGGCCGACTTGGCCGCGTCTGTAGCAGTTAGGACTGCGATGCCGATCTGGGCCTGACGCAAGGCCGGCGCATCGTTGGCTCCGTCCCCGCACATTCCAACCGTGTGACCTTCTCTCTGGAGCGCCTTGACGAGGCGGAACTTGTCCTCGGGCAGCACGCCGGCGAACACAGCGTAGCCGCCTAGCCGAGCGTCTTCACGAATCGCTCCTCCCGGGAAGATTGGGCCGGATATGCCCACCTCCCGGGCGACGACTTGGGCGGTAGCGGGGGCGTCACCGCTGACCATCAGCACTCGTATGCCGAGCCGCCCGAGTTCACTGATGGCGGGCGCGGCGTCCTCCCGGGGCGGATCGCTCAGCGCCAAGAGCCCTGCGATACGCATGCGCCCGTTCAGACCGATGGCGACACCGAGGACCCGGTCACCAGCGTGTTCCAACGCGCTGGCCGCCGTGGCGGCCTTGGCGCAAGGTTCGCACATCGCCGCGACTGTGGCGAACGCGCCCTTGACGATGCGCAGGCTTTCACCCTCGGGGCCCTTCACCGCCGCTTCCGATATCTTCAAAGCTGGATCGAATGGGGTAAAGGCAGTGCGGCTGAAACCTTCTGGCATTTTGGCCGGCGCCGCGGCGCGGACCGCCCTGTCGACTGGATCCTGACCGCCGTCCGAACTCGCCAGCGCCGCGAGCGCAAGCACCCGCCCATCCGTGAATTCAGGCATCGCGCGCACTGTCGTCACCGCCAATTCGTTGCGCGTTAGCGTGCCTGTCTTGTCCGAGCACAGGACGTCCATGGCGGCGGCCTCGTCAACGGCGGACAGCCGGGTCGGCAGCACGCCCTTGCGCGTGAGGGCCCTGGCGCTCAGCGCCGACGCAAGAGTAAAGGTGGCCGGCAGGGCCACCGGCACTGTGCCGAGGACCGCGATGAGCAGGAGCGGCGCAAGTTCGGCAACTGGCATGCGGAAGGACAGCGCATAGGCCAGGAGCGCGAGCGTGATTGCGCCGTTCACCAGGGCGAGGTTGCGTACGACCTTGAAGACAGCCCGCTGCTGGGCGCTGCCCACGTGGGCTGTCCGTACAAGTTCGGCGGCCCTGCCAAACTTGGTGCGGGCCCCGGTCGCCGTAACCACCGCGACAGCCTCCCCGCGACGGACGAGCGCGCCCGCGTAAGTCTCCTGGCCCGGGCCCGCATCAATGGGCAGGGACTCGCCGGTCAGGGTGGACTGGTCAAGAAGCACCGCGCCTGTCGCGATGCGCACATCGGCCCCCACCACCATGCCGAGAGACAGCTTCACGACGTCACCCGGCACAAGCTCGGAAGCCGGTATGATGCTCCAACGGCCGTCCCGCCGCACGCTGGCGACGAGCGCCAAGCGAGACTTGAGCGCGGCGACCGCCGCCCGCGCCCTGCTCTCATGCGCAAATCCGAGCGCCGCGTTCAAAATGAGCAGCACCGCTACAACTGAAGCTTCGACATACTCGCCCAGTAAGATCTGCAGGCCGATGGCAGCTTCCAACAAGCATGGCACTGGCGCGACGAATTTCCGGACCACGAGTCGGAGCGGATGTACTTCGTTATCGGGGGTGGCATTTAAACCGTTGGCGGAGAGTCGCTGTCGGGCCACCTCCGCCGAGAGACCTTCCGGTTCGAATACGTCGGCCGCTACGGCTCTGAGATGAAGAGCTGCGCCGGACACGGCCCCTTTGCGAACGCCGCGATTTGCGTCCTCTTGGCGGATCGTCATCTCGATGCTCCGACAATGTACTCCGGCTACGTTTTCCCCAGCCAAGGGCGACCAATCCTAACGATCCTCGTTCGTGCCTGCCTGATCCCGCGCCGCTCACCTACAGTCGGACCCGCGGCCGTTCGCCGATGGCGGGGGCGCTGTCGGGAGCGCCTCTCGTGGACGGGGCTGCCGCACCGTCGCGGCCGACCCGCGTTCGCTCGCTACCGAGCCAACTCCATGCGACGGCGGCGCCAGGTGGAATGGTTCATGCGGCCCGTTCATAGCCAGGGACTCAGAATAGATTGGGCCGCTTCTCGCAGAGGACGTTCCCATGGAGTGCACGCTCCACCGCACCGTCCCCGGGTCGTTCGCTGGCGGTTGAACCAGCCGTGGATGCGTCCGCTGCCTCTTGAGACGGCTTGTCGCGGTTTGCCTCGATGACGGTCATTTAAGCATGTGCTAATCAAGCAGCTCGTTCAACACGGGTGCAAGAGGCTCGGGAGTGGCCTCACCCTTTCGTGACGGTCAGCTCGATTGCCGCCCTCACCCGGTCGTGCTTCATTGCCGCCGCCGTGCACAGGATACCCATGCAGCCTTTGGCAGGCACCCTCCCCAGGAAAGGCCGTCGCCTTGTCAGCGGCGCGCTCGCGCTGCTTTGCGCGATCTTCCTGTCGTTGGGGGCGCTCCATGGGTCCGGAGCGGCAAGTCCGCTCCAGGCTAGCATCTCGGTGCTGAAGGCGCCCTCGACCGGAGGGCCAACTAGCTCGAACTGCCTCAAAAAGGTGCTCGCGGGTCAACCCACGACCTGCGCGCCGGGCTTCGCCTTCGCGCCGGCTGACCGGGCCACACGCCTGGTCGCGCCGGAACCCGCAAGCGCCCGGATCGGGCCGCCCCGGAACCTCACTCTCTGCGTCCAGTGCGGAGCCAGCCCGCCTCGCCGCCCGCCTCGGCAGGTCGCCTGAACGCGCGCTATCGCGCGACGCCGTCTCAGGTTCTGTCGAGGAGTTTAAAATGTTTCGCGTCATCCGGCGCGCAGGCCCAAGCCTGCGGCGCCCCGCTCTGCTTGCCGCGGCCTGTGTGGGCCTGGCGGCATGCAACGCCGCGCGCCCTGTCGGACCCACCGTCTCGGCCAAATCCGAGGATGGCGAGACCGCGTCATCGGCCCCGTTGCTCGCAGGCAGGGACGACACTGGGCTCGCCCCCAGATACGTCCGCCAGCGGGTCCGCTATTCCACCCGACAACGTCCCGGGACGATCGTCGTCGATCCCGACGC
>NZ_PVZS01000056.1 GCF_003004785.1 Alsobacter soli | reverse complement strand
CGCCCTGAGTTGCGACGCCTGGGACGACTGAACTGAGGCGGTGATCGATGGTATGGGTGGCGCCGGACAAACGCCAGGAGGTCCGGGGAGAGCTTCCCGACGACCGATTGCCGGTGGCCTCGCCGGGATAGAGCTGTCACAGTCCCGGTGTCCGTCGTCACTAGTGCGATCCGGTTAGCGTTGTAGGCCAGTGAACGGATCCCGCATGCAAGATGGCCTCGTCAGCGCTGGCTGGTGGTGGCGGCGTCCGACCTGGCCGCCGTTCGGTCTTGCCGCACTCTACATCTTAGCAGTCCTCTGCCCTTTGGCGCTGGCGGCCTTCTCCTCGATCGCGCCGACAGACATCATGACCGAGCTTGCGGCGGCCTGCGGACTCGTGGCCGGAGCCATGCTGCTGATGCAATTTCTGTCCTCCGGTCGGCTCAAGACCGTGTCGTCGCGGCTTGGCCTTGATGTCGCGATCGGATTTCATCGCGCCGCGGCGACAACGATCCTCCTGCTCGTGGCGGCCCACGTCGTAGCCTTGGGCCTTGCTGGCGACGAATGGCGGCCGGGTCTCGTGATCGCACGGGTCGGCCGTCTTGTTGCGGCGCAATCCGCCCGCTCCGGCGTGCTGGCTACGGCCACCTTGGTTCTCCTCTTCGTTCTGGCCAGTGGCAACCGCAGTCGCGTGATGCGCTACGAGGTCTGGCGGATCGGGCATGGTCTCGGTGCGCTGGCTGTCGTGGCCCTCAGCGCCGACCATGCCTGGCGCCTCGGAGCCTATGTCCGGGAGCCTGCCGTGGCGCTCGCTTTCGTCGTCCTCGCCGCGGCCGCCGTCACGCTCGTCGTGATTATCTACGCCGTGCGCCCCTTGTCGACGCGCATAACCGGGTTTTCGGTCCAGCGGGTGCGGCGCCTGTCCCGCGACATCGTCGAACTCGTGCTCAAGTCCCGGTACCCCGGTTCATTTCGCTTCCGCGCCGGACAGTTCGTCTGGGCCACGATCGGCCAGCGGCATCCGGTCACGGACCATCCTTTCTCCATTGCCTCTTCTCCGGAAGAGCTGCCCCTGGTGCGCTTCCTGATCCGCGAGGTCGGAGACACCACGCGCTCCCTGACCGCGCTCCAGCCGGGTTTGCCGGTTGGCGTCGATGGCCCTCACGGCAACTTCACCGTCGAGGACCACACCGCCCGCTCGATCGTCCTGGTTGCAGGCGGGATCGGGATCGCGCCGGTGCTGGGCATTCTTCGGTCTCTTCAACGGAAGGGCGACCGGCGCCCAATCCGCCTCCTCGTCGCAGGGCGGTCAGCACGGGACCTGGTGGAGCAGGAGGAAATCGCCGCGATGACGCGCTGCTTGGACCTCCAGATCATGGTCCTCGTCGAGAACGCCCAGCGGCCGACGGGATGGAGCTGGGACGCCCGACCGCGACCCATGTGGCGCGCCTCCTTGAGGGCCTCGACCGCACCGGGGTGGCGAGCTTCGTCTGCGGCCCGCCTGCCATGATGGACGCCGTGAGCGCCGCCCTGCTCGACAAGGGCTTGCGCGCCGGCCAGATCGTCATGGAAAGGTTCGACTACGGCACGGCGCGCGATCCGGTCAGCCGGACCGTTGCGCGGCGGTTCTGGCTAGTGCTGGGTTGTGTGGCGGTAGGAACAGCAATTTTCGCGGTCCGCATCGCGATCACGGACGCTTGAGCGAGGTGAGATAGGCGACCACCGCCTCCCGGGCGACCGCGTCCGGCGCGTGATGCCTCGCCAGAAAGCGTTCCAGGGCGGCTTTGCGGGGTCCGCTGTCCAAACCTGCTGCCCGAGCTCCGAGACGACCCGGATCCACGTGGCGCCTTGCGCACAGATCGGCATAGGCCCTCGAACCGGCGTGCTCGGGGGATGAAGTCTCGGCCGCCGCGCCTCCGAGGAGCCCGATGGAGGTGATGATAAAGATGCAGCACCTCAGCATCGTTCGGCCCTCTTCGGGTTCGGTGTGTGCTCGACCAAGCACGGCCGGTTCAGCGCGAAAGCCAGACCGACACCAGCGGGTCGGCGAGGATGGACCTGGTCGCGCCGCCAAGGACGAAATCCCTGAGACGCGAGTGCCCGTAGGCTCTCATCACGAGCAGGTCCGCGCCAACCTCGTGCACGTGGTCTCGCAGCGCCGCCCCCACGCTGATCTTGAGAGCGATCTTTTCGGCCTGTGCGGCCACACCGTGTGCGACGAGGTTGCGCACGAGGGAGGCCGCCGGAGCGGCGTCATCCGGCTCGTCCCCGACCGTCACGACAGAGACCGTCTTGGCCAGCGCCAGGGCGGGAAGCGCGTCACCGACCGCGCGCGCCGCCACCCGGCTCCCGTCCCACGCGACCACCACCTTCTCGAACTGGATGGGGCTGATCGAGGCGGCGCTGGCTCGTTGAACCGCCGAAAAAGACACGCACCATCTCGCCCGCCTGGTGGGCTCGGATCGCGGTGTCAGCCTTGAAGAGCGGGGTTCCTCGCCGGCGGCTCGCGCCGTCCGGTCTCGGGCGAGGTCGCTGTTGTTCTGGAAAGGGGCTCGGGCGGCCACAGGTAAACGATCTTGCCGCAGCCCTGCCCCAGCCAGATCGGCCCAGAGCCGACCGGCCCGATCTCGATGTAGATCTCGTCCGCTTCAGGAGATCTGACGATCACCTCCACCACGCTGAGCCGCCATCTGTCGTTCTGAGACCGCGGCTCAAAGCGGATGTACGTGGGAAACTTGTTTAGGTTGATCGTGTCGAGCTGCGGATGGCGCGGATCGTTGAACTCGGGATCAAGCACGGAGGCGCCGTCGCCATAGAGGTAGGTGTGGCCGTCCCCGCGATCGAACGCGGATTGGCCGTCGCTTACCCGAAACTCGCGCCCTGCGAGGCCGAGGAAGATGCTTCCCTCAGCCCTCGAAGCGCGTTCGACCGGTGCGGCGACCAGCCGGAGCTGGATTGCGTGATGTTGGCCATGGCTGCGCCTCTCTTTACGGCATGGCATGGCTTCTGGCGCCCGCATTGGTCGGCTGCGGTTGCTTATCGCGCCGGCCCTTTGCCTTCCTGCGCGCTGCGATCGGGACGGTCCGGCGGAGCACGGCCAAGCTCGCCCCGGTTAGGATGCCGAGCCAAGGTTGAGGAGCTTCAGGTATCGGCCGACCAGCAGCGCAGCCGGGTAGGACACTTCCTCCTCGGCGTTGGCGTGCGCGATCAGCTTCTCGGCGAAGCGGACGTATTCAGGCTTGCCCTCGGCCTTCGCGGCCGCGACCAAGCCATGCAGCGCCGTCACGATGTCCTTGTGCTCGGCCAGCATGTGGGGCAGTTCGGCTTCAAGCCTGTCCGTCATCTTGAGCGCCTCGGCCATGCCGTCCTCGACCCTCCCGCTCGAAAGCGGGCCGAGCAACCCAAGTGGCGGCAGCGCGTATTCCTCCTCCCGTTCGAAATGCGGATGCATCAGCTTGGCGACGGCCTGCGCCGCCTCTCCGGTCAGCCCTCCGGCCTTGGCAGCTTGCGCCAGACCCCTGTGCAGCTCTTCGTGCTCGGACTTCAGCGAGGCCGGAATCGGGAATTCCATGGCGCTCTCCTTGAGCGTGGCCGCGCGCCGCGCGCGCCCGGTCGAAATGGCCTGTGCGGACCAGGACAGGCGTTTGCTCCGGGTCGTTCAGCGGATGGCGGCGCGGAGCATCTCGCCCGTCGCAGGGTCATAGGTGAGCCTGATCGGCAGACCCGTGTCGTTGACGGCGCGCAGCTTCAGCCGGCCTTGCTCGGCTTCGACGTGGCTGACGCGATAGCCGAGGCCTTCCAGCTGCTGGCGGATGGCCTCGCCTGCCGCGGACTTGCTCTCGCCGGCCATGGTCATGGAGGCGGCTGCGACTGTTGCGCAGGCTGCGATCAGGATCGTTCGCATGGTGGTTCTCCCGATGGGCTTGGACCGGGACGATCCGAGCCGATGCGCAGGACACTGGCGGAGGCGGGCTGTTGCCCCGCTGTTGAGCCATGTCAGCCTCCTGACAGGTCCCGGCGGCCTGGACTGGCGCGATGTTGTGCGTCCGCGCGCCGCCACTTCGATTACCCTCTCGCCGCTCGGGGGCGGCCCTGGAGTGCGCCCGCAGACGTCAACGCGCGTGTTCGTGGGCTGCTCAACAGCGTCAGCGAGTTGACCGCTAAGCGCATGTCCGCTGCGGCAGTTGGGAGTGTTGCGCCGACCGGCTCGGGAGACGCATTCTGCCGATGAGGGGCTGTAGGCGTCACCGTGGAGCAGAAAATGGCTGACGGGCTCTATCCAGAGGCGAGCGGGAACTTGGCCAGGCTTCGCAAGCAGCTGGGCCCCGAGCAGGACGCGGCCTTCAAGGCCTTCGGCAAGGCGGTGTTCGCCCCGGGCGCACTGGACGCCAAAACCAAGCAATTGATCGCCGTCGCCGTGGCCCATGCCACGCAGTGCCCTTACTGCATCCGAGGGCATACGAAGGCGGCGCTCAAAGCCGGCGCCACCGGGGCCGAGATCATGGAGGCTGTCTGGGTCACGGCCGAAATGCGGGCCGGCGCCGCCTTCGCTCACTCCCTGCTCGCGCTTGACGAGGTCGCCAAGGCGGATGCAGCCCCGGCTTCCGAAGGGGAAGGGTCATGACCGTCAGGGTGGGCCAGGACGAGGTCGAGCTGCCGCTGGGGCTGGTGGCGGAGCTCTTGGAATTGGGCGACGCGGCGGTCGTCGATCAGATGCGCGCCGGCGCCATCACGGGCGTCGTTGAACGAGGCGAGGGCTCTGACGCGGGGCGCACCCGCCTCACGTTCTTCCGTGGCTCCCAGAGGGCGAGGTTGATCATCAATTCGGCCGGAGCCGTGGTTCAGAAATCCTGCGTGGACTACGGTCCGCTCGCGCGCGCCCCGCGGTGAACCGCGATGCCGTCCACGCCCGAGAAGATCGCCATCCGCCAGCTTGCGCTGGCGGCGCGCGCCAGGATGAGCGCCGACGACCGGCGGCGGGCTGCCGTCGGCGCAGGAGCCCGGGTGCTTGAGCTCCTCGGCGCCCTGCCGGGCGTGGTCGGACTGTACGTTCCGATAGGTGACGAGTTGAACCCGCGCTGGCTTGTTGAGACGCTGGCCAGCCGCGGTCGGCTGCTGGCGCTTCCGTGCACGCCACGCTGGGCGGCCCCGATGGTGTTCCGGCGGTGGGCTCCCGGGGACCCGCTCGTGCGCGGCCGCATGGACGTTCCCGAGCCCCGGGCCGAGGCCCTCATGGTTGATCCCGACGTCATAGTCGTCCCTCCGGTCGCGTTCGACAGGCGGGGATTCCGCATCGGCTACGGCGGCGGCTTCTACGACCGAACCTTGCCGGCCATGCGCGCCCGCAAACCGGTCGCGGCCATTGGCATCGCCTTCGCCTGCCAGGAGTGCCCCGGGGTGCCGGACGAGCCCCATGACATTCCGATGGATGTTGTGGTCACCGAGACGGAGGTGATCGGGAGAGGCAGGCCAATGGCAGCCCGCACGGCCCCGTGATCCTCTACGCCGCGTCGCCCTCGTTGACGGGAACCTTTCGCGAAGCGCTCCATCCAACGACGATGTAGGACCGACCAGGATCTCATCGCCATGAGCCAACCATCCCTCTCCGATCGCGACATGGTGGATTGGCCTGACGCGGAGCTCGTCCGCCGCACTTGCGCCGGCGAGGGCCACGCGTTCGCCGTGATCATGACCCGCTACAACCTCCGGTTGTACCGGACGGCCCGCGGCATCCTGAGAGACGACGCCGAGGCCGAGGATGCCCTGCAGGAGGCTTATGTCCGGGCCTACAGCGCGATGGGGGACTTCCGCGGCGAAGCCGGCCTGTCCACCTGGCTGACCCGCATCGTCATGAACGTGGCGCTCGGGCGCGTCCGGAGCCGCCGCCAGACCGCAGGCCTGGCGGAGCTCGAAAGCAGCTCTCAGCAGCCGAATGTCCTGTGTTTCCCGGGGCTCGCGGCGGTGGATCCCGAAGCAGCGGCAGCTCGCGCCGAAGTGCGCCGGCTGCTGGAAAGGGCGATCGACGATTTGCCGGAAGCATTCCGGGTCGTGTTCGTCATGCGCGACATGGACGGCATGAGCATCGAGGAGACGTCGACGGCCCTGGGGATCCGTCCCGAGACTGTGAAGACCCGCCTCCACAGGGCGCGTCGCCATCTCAGGGAGGCCTTGCAAGCCAGGCTCATGGGGGTTCTGGACGACGCTTTTCCATTCGGGGGCGCCAGGTGCGCGCGGACGACGCTCGCCGTGCTGCGGCGGCTTGGGCTGGCGCCCGCCCTGCAGGCGGCGCCAGCCGGTTCCGCTCAGGGCGCGACGACGATGGTGCCCGTCATGTTGGGGTGATAGCGGCAGAGGTAGCCGAAGGTCCCCGCCTTCTGCATCTCGCGTCGGCCGCTCTCGCCCGGCTGCAGGTCGACCTCCCAGCTTCCGTCCGACGCCGTCGCCGTATGCGCGACGGGGTCATTGTTGGTCCATTCGACTGCCTCGCCGACCCGGACGCGGATCACAGGCGGAGCAAAGCCGACATCCTTGATCTCCACGCGATGCAAGGGGTCGGCCGCGCCCAGGGCGGCTCCCGCGCAGGCGGCGCCGGCCGCCAACGCCACCCCGGCCGCAAGGCGCCGCCAAGTCACTTGAGCTCCTTCGCCACCATCTCGGCGTGCTGTTCATGCCCCTCGAAGATCTTGAGGCCGGTCTGCAGCAGGCTCTTGAGCTCGGGGTTCTGCGCCGCGGGGATCAGGGTGTCCTTGAGGGCGGCATTGACCTGCTTGTGGTAGGCGACCTCGCTCGCGGCATAGGCCTTGTCGAAGGCTGGGCCCTGCAGGCCCTTCAATTCGGCCAGCTTGGCCTCCGACTGCTTCGTCAGCGACCGGCTGATGTCATTGTCCTCGGGCGTCACCCCGAGCTTCTTCACCAGCGCGAGTGCCTTTTCGTTGACGGCCTTGTGGTCGCGGATCATGTCGTCGGCGAAGGCCTTCACGTCCTTGTTGGTGGCCTTTGATCTCGCGAGCTCCGCGCTGGCGATGTCGATCTGGCCAGCGGTGTACGCAATATGCGCGATTTGCGGGTCGCTCGGCTTGGCCGCGTCCTGGGCGAAGGCGGCGGCGGACAGAACGGCGGCCGCGGCGAAAAAGGCAATCCTGATCAGCATGGCACTCCTCCTGAGCTGCACCCAACAGCCCGTTGGATGGAGCCAGGTCAGAAAGGTTCCCGCTGGGCAATGCCGAGGGTCCTTCGCTCTTCCCTGAGCGCGGCCACGTTGGCAATCGATTGTAAATGGCCGCGGTTCGGGTCAAACGGCCTGCGTGCTCGACGTTGTCGAACTCGACGAAAGCGGATCCCTGCGCGAGACAGCCCCGGACGAGGATCCGGCCACTGGCGTCGACGACCTTGACCGGTTACTTCCTCCGCCGCTTCGGCGGCGCCGATCTTCAAGGCTGAGTGGCCGCCCGCGGCACCCTGCCCGGTCAGACTGATCTGCCCACAATATGGCTCAATGCACGTCCAGCTTGGGCTCATGCGCGCATTCCCCATCACTGTGGCCCTGTTCCTGGCCACCGCCGCGCAAGGCCACCAGGCCCAGAGCGGTTGGACCTACGACCCGGCCTGCTGCGGGGGCGAGGACTGCCGCCAGGTGGTCGACGACGCCGTGCGCCCGGTCGAGGGCGGGTGGCAGGTTGTGGCGACGGGCGAGGTGATCCCCGTGACGCAGGTGAAGCGCTCGCCCGACGACCACTTCCACCGCTGCTCGGCCTTTGGCAGGGAGAACAGCAAGACCTTCTGCCTCTACGTCCCGGACTTCTCCTGAAGGGCTTGGGGCGAAGCGCCCGGGTTGCACGAAGCGGCTGTTCGTGGGAAACCTCCGCCCTCACCAGGAGCATACCGTTGCGCCTCAAGGGCCCGATCCTTGTCGTCCTCTTCGCGATCACGCTGGCGCTGGCGGCCTTCGCCGCGCCGCGGGCGATGGCGCACGAGGGGCACCGGTCGGCGCCGGCGAGCATCGCCCTTGCGGACCGCGAGGCGATCCCCGCCACGGCCCTTGGCGACCAGGCGGAGCGAACCAAGGTGGGCGGCCCCGCCGCATCCTGCGACATGAACCTGAACGTCTGTGGCGGGGCGGGCGGCCATAACGACGATGGCCAAGCCTGCTGCGGCATGGTGCTGTGTCATGTGTTCCAGGCGAACACTGGCGCCCTGCTCGGTTCCCCCACGGCCGTGAGAGCCGCCAAGCTGATACCTACCGACGAGCAAGTCAGGCCCTCGGGCGCAGGCGGCCTCGACCGCCCTCCGCGAACCGTCTGATCCAGGCAGTGGGCGCCCTGTCGCCCGCCGAACCGGCGTGTCCGCGCCTCGCGGCCGCCCGTCCCTGATCAGCCGGTCACCGCCAGCCTCGAAGGCCCTTGGCCCGCGACGTCGATGGTGACCGGGATGGAAGTCCCGATGAAGCTCTTCACCCCCGCAGCCCTGGGCCTGTTGGCGCCCCTGGCCGCCTGCGCCCCCGCGACGCCCTCCATCACGGCCGCGGCCGACCCATCGCTGGGCCTGCGCCAGCCCCGCTACGCGCCGGTCACCGCCGGCGTCCGCGGCTACGACGTCGTCGAGCCGAAGGACTGGCGCGAGATGAACCGGGGTGTCGCCCCGGGTGCGCCCGAACGCGGCGACACCAACGACGACGCGCGGCGGGGGCGCTGACATGGCGCGCGGTCCCCAACTCGCATCCGTCGCTCTCCTCTCCGGCCTGCTGTCCGGCTGCGTCGGCCTTTCCCCTGACGGCGGTCTCTCGCCTGTGGCCGGACTGACCCGGGCAGAGCTCGGCAAGGATGTCGTCAAGGTCGCGGACGACGCCTCCGCCGGCGAGGCCCAGCGCCGCGCCGAGGAGTTGCTGCGTCGGCCGCTCACGTCCGACAGCGCCGTCCAGGTGGCGCTCCTCAAGAACCGCGGCCTGCAGGCGGCCTTCAACGAGCTCGGCGTCTCGGAGGCGGCCTATGTGCAGGCCACCCTGCCGCCGAGCCCGCGCATCTCCCTGTTGCGGATCGGCGGCGGGCTGGAGCTGGAGGTCGAGCGTCAGGTGCTGGTCGGCCTCTTCGACCTCATCACCCTGCCGGCGCGCGCCGCGGTGGCGGAGCAGCGCTTCCGGGCGGCCCAGTTCCGCACGGCGGAATCGGTGTTGCGCCTCGCCGCGGAGACGCGCCGGCAATACTACCGCACCGTGGCCGCCAACCAGCGCGTCGCCTTCATGCAGCAGGCTCTCGGAACAGCCGCCACCGCGTCCGAGCTCGCAAAGCAGCTCGGCGAGACCGGAGGCCTCAACAAACTGGAGCAGGCCCGCGAGCACGCCTTCTA
>NZ_PVZS01000055.1 GCF_003004785.1 Alsobacter soli | reverse complement strand
GCCTCGCAGGAGGACTGAGCCATGCGCGCGCTTTCATGGTCGGCGCTGGCCGGCCTCGCGCTGGCGGCGTGCCTTTCGCCAGCCCTGGCGCAGTCCCCTGCCCTGGCGCCCGACATCCATGCCGAGCTTCTGGTGGGCCAGCACGACAGCGGAGATCCAGGCACGGCCTGGATGGGCGTGAAGGTCGAGTTGGGCGAGGGCTGGAAGACCTATTGGGTCTCCCCGGGGGACAGCGGATTGCCCTCCGAGTTCGACTGGAGCTCCTCGATGAACCTCGCTGGAGCCGAGACGCTTTGGCCGGCGCCCCAGCGGATCGAGGTGCAGGGCGTCGAGACCATCGGCTACAAGCACGAGGTCGTTTTCCCCATCAAGGCCAGGGTGACTGAGCCTACGAAGCCGGCCGCCGTTTCCTTGAAGNTTTGGCCGGCGCCCCAGCGGATCGAGGTGCAGGGCGTCGAGACCATCGGCTACAAGCACGAGGTCGTTTTCCCCATCAAGGCCAGGGTGACTGAGCCTACGAAGCCGGCCGCCGTTTCCTTGAAGCTGGCGCTCTATGCCTGCAGCACGATCTGTGTCCGTCAGGAGCTCGCCCTTGCCGGCGAGATCCCTCCTGCCGGGACCAGCTCGCGCCAGCAATCCGAGATCGACCGTTGGCGCGCGCGGGTCCCTTCCGAAACGGGACCGCTCGCCATTAGCGGCGTCTCGGTCACGGCAGGACCCTCGCCCAAGCTGACCGTGGACCTTCGCTCGGTCGCGCCGCTGGCCCAGCCTGACGTCTTCGTGCGCGCCGATCCCCCGGTCTTCGCGGCGCGCCCCGTCGTGGTTCGTCACAATGACGGCTCGGCCACCCTCACGGCCGCGCTCGACGCCGAAGACGCTCGATCCTTGGACCGCGAGTTGCTGATCGTCACGGTCGTCGACGGGGACCGGTCAGGGGTCGGCTACGCAGGGGCGGCTTCGCCTGCCGGCGGGAGTACGCCCGAGAACGCGAGCGTATCTCAGGCCCAGTCGAGCGCTGCGCGAAGCCTGTTGGCGATGCTCGGCGTGGGGCTGCTGGGCGGGCTGGTGCTCAACCTGATGCCCTGCGTTTTCCCCGTGCTGTCGCNCCCTCGCCCAAGCTGACCGTGGACCTTCGCTCGGTCGCGCCGCTGGCCCAGCCTGACGTCTTCGTGCGCGCCGATCCCCCGGTCTTCGCGGCGCGCCCCGTCGTGGTTCGTTACAATGACGGCTCGGCCACCCTCACGGCCGCGCTCGACGCCGAAGACGTTCGATCGTTGGACCGCGAATCGCTGATCGTCACGGTCGTCGACGGGGACCGGTCAGGGGTCGGCTACGCAGGGGCGGCTTCGCCTGCCGGCGGGAGTACGCCCGAGAACGCGAGCGTATCTCAGGCCCAGTCGAGCGCTGCGCGAAGCCTGTTNACGCCGAAGACGTTCGATCGTTGGACCGCGAATCGCTGATCGTCACGGTCGTCGACGGGGACCGGTCAGGGGTCGGCTACGCAGGAGCGGCTGCGCCTGCCGGCGGGAGTACGCCCGAGAACGCGAGCGTATCTCAGGCCCAATCAGGCGCTGCGCCGAGCCTGTGGGCGATGCTCGGCGTGGGGCTGCTGGGCGGGCTGGTGCTCAACCTGATGCCCTGCGTTTTCCCCGTGCTGTCGCTCAAGCTCCTGGCCTTCGCCAGCCATCCCGGGCGTCCCGGCCGCGTGCGAGCGAGCTTCGCGGCGTCGGCGGCCGGCATGGTGGCGTCTTTCCTGGCGCTCGCCTCCACAATGGTGGCCATAAAGGCTGCTGGGGGCGCCGTCGGCTGGGGCGTCCAGTTCCAGCAGCCGGCTTTCCTGGCGATCATGGCCCTGGTGGTGGCCGGCTTCGCGGCGAGCCTGCTCGGCCTGGTGGAGATCACGCCGCCGGCCTGGCTGATGAACCGGGCGGATCGCGTCGGGCGCGGCGACTCGCTCGCCGCCCACTTCGGCTCGGGCCTGGTCNTCACGCCGCCGGCCTGGCTGATGAACCGGGCGGATCGCGTCGGGCGCGGCGACTCGCTCGCCGCCCACTTCGGCTCGGGACTTGTTGCGACCCTGCTGGCCACGCCGTGCTCGGCGCCCTTCGTCGGGACCGCGGTCGGCTTCGCGCTGTCGCGGGGCCCGGTGGAGATCTTTCTCGTGTTCCTCGCGCTCGGCCTGGGCATGGCGGCGCCCTACCTGCTGATCGCGGCAGTCCCGCAGTTCGCCTCCAGGCTGCCCCGGCCGGGGCGGTGGATGGCGGCGGTCAGGACCGTCATGGGAGCGGCCCTCGTGGGCACGGCCTTGTGGCTGCTCGTCGTTCTGGCGACCGTGTCGGGTCCCTGGCTCGCCGCAGCCCTGGCCGCGCTGATCGGACTGGCGTTCTTCGGACTCGCCTTGAGGCGCGGCCCGCGGCGTCTGGCGGTCGGGCTGGCGCTCGGCGCGGCCGTCGCCCCAATCGGGGTGCTTGCGGCGGCGCATGCAATGGGGTCGGCCGACGGCGCAGACCAGGAGATCGCCTGGCGCCCCTTCGACCCGGCGGCCGTCGCTCCGCTCGTGGCCCAGGGCAAGACGGTGTTCGTCGACGTCACGGCCGCGTGGTGCGTCACCTGCAAGGTCAACAAGGCTGCGGTCATAGACAGGCCCGACGTCGCGAGCCGGCTCAGCCAGGTCGTGCCCGTCCTGGCCGATTGGACCAAACCCGACCCGCGCATCGCCGCCTACCTGCGGAGCTTTGGCCGCTACGGCATCCCCTTCAACGTCGTCTACGGGCCTGGCGCGCCGGCCGGCCTCGTTCTTCCCGAACTCCTGACCAAGGCGGCCGTGCTCGACGCGCTCGCGACTGCGAGCCGCTGCCCTGTCCCCGCGAAACAACAAGTGAGTGAGAACCCCATATGCTGAAAGCCGTCATCTCCGCCCTCGCGCTCGCCGCCACCCTCACCTTCTCCGTCGAGCGCGCCAGCGCCCAGAGCGGCCCTCCCGTCGCCGTGGTGGACGACCACGCGATCTACCATGACCCCGATGCGCCGGAACTCGGCAACCCGAAAGGCGACGTCACCATCGTCGAGTTCTTCGACTACCAGTGCCCGTACTGCCGCAAGCTGCATCCGGACCTGATGCGCCTCGTCCAGGAGGACGGCCGCATCCGGCTGGTTCTCAAGGACTGGCCCATCCTGTCGCCCTTCTCGAAGGTGGCCGCCAAGGTGGCGCTCGCGGCGAAGTACCAGGGCAAGCACGCGGCCGCCCACGCGGCCCTGATGGCGATTCCGGGTCGCCTGGACCAGCAGAAGATCGACGCCGCCGCCGCTTCGGCGGAGCTCGACGCCGCCCGGCTGAACGCGGACGCGCAGGCGCACAAGGACGAGATCGAGGCGCTGCTGGCCCGCACCAACCAGATCGCCGAGTCGATCGACCTGACAGGCACCCCGGCCCTGATTATCGGGCCGTTCCTGGCGCCCGGCGGCATGTCCTATGACAACCTCAAGAAGGCCGTGGCCCAGGCCAGGGCCACCCAGGCGAAACCCAAGGGCTAGCGGACGCAAGCTCGATCCTAAACGGAGGGAGATCGCCATGGGGGCCATCTCGTTCGGTCCGCTCGTGCTCGCGGGCGACCGGCTCGCCGCGGTGACTGGTCTCGCGGGCTTCATGCTCGCGAGCTTCATCCTGTCATCCCGCTTCAGCCGCCGCTTCGACCGGTGGTCAGTGCTGGTGCTGCTCTTCGGCCTCGTGGCCGCCAGGCTCGGCCACGTCGTCGAACACCTCGACACTTTCAGCATGGCCCCGCTTCGGGCGCTCGCTGTCTGGCAGGGCGGCTTCTCCTGGCCGTGGGCCGCTGGCGCAGCGACAATGCTGACGCTGGGGCTTCTGCGTTCAGCGTCGGAGCGCATCTTGGCCGCCCTGGCTCTCGGATCCGGGCTGCTGGTCTGGGCCATCGTGGGTCAACTGGTGGCGGCCGGGGCGGGGCAGCCCCTCCCCGAGTTCGCCCTCAAGTCGCTGGACGGGCCCGAGGTCCGGCTCGAACCGGACGGGCGGCCGACGGTATTGAACTTGTGGGCGTCGTGGTGCCCGCCGTGCCGCCGCGAGATGCCGACGCTGGCCCGCGCGGCGCGAACCGAGAGCGATGCGCGCTTCGTCTTCGTCGATCAGGGCGAGGCCGACGCCGTCGTGCGGAGCTTCCTGAGCGCGAACCAGCTGTCGGGGATCCAGGTGCTGCTGGATCCCACATCTTCCGTCACCGCCCGCTTCAGGGCGCCGGGGCTTCCGGTCACCCTGTTCTTCGGCCGGGACGGCCACCTGCGGGATGCCCATGCGGGCGAGATTTCGCAGGAGGTGCTTGCCGAGAAGCTCGCGCGGGCGGAGGCCGGCTCATGAACCGCGCCTTCTGGATCCTCCTTGCCGCTGGCCAGCTGGTGCTCGGGCCCGGCCCTGCCGGAGCAGCCGAAGCGCCTCTTCCCGCGCCAGCTCCTCGCTTGATCGCGCTCGGACCGGCGAAGCCGCTCAGGGGATGGCTGGATCTTTGCCGAAGAAACCCCGACGCATGCGCCCTGGGGCCCGCCGGGCCGGACATGATCACGCTCGCGCCGGCCTTGTGGACCGTGCTCGTTCAGGTGAACGCAGCGGTGAACCACGAGATCGAACCGGTCACCGACAAGGAGCACTGGGGCATCTCGGAACACTGGGACCTGGCCGAGGACGGCAAAGGCGATTGCGAGGACTACCAGCTACTCAAGCGCAAGCGCCTCATCGACAAGGGTTTCCCGCGACGCGCCCTGCGCATGACGGTCGTCCTGGATGGAAACGACGAAGGCCACGCCGTGCTCGTGGTCAGGACGGACCGGGGGGACTACGTGCTGGACAACGAGACCTCGTCCATCCTGCCGTGGTCTGAAACAGGGTACGCCTACATCAGGCAGGAAGGCTCCTCCGGAACAGGCTGGGTGTCGCTGGGCGGCGTCAACGCCCCTGCGGTGACCGCACGGGCGGCCCAGGAAGGGCGGCGTCCATGAGGTGTGGACCGAGCCTGTCGAGCTTCGGCCGTCTCGGTTTGCCGCCATCTAGGCGATGACCTTCCACAACACAGGAATACATCATGACACGCAGAGAGCTTCTGGCCGTGCTCGCGGCTGCTGTCGCCTTGACCACCTCGAAGGGAAAGGCCCAGGAGGCCTGGTACGCGCTGAAGGGCGACGACGGCCGTCCTGTCGAGAATACGCGCATCCCCGTCGAGATCGCCGTGGAGGCGGAAAGCCTTCCGGGGGCCGTGCGGGTGGGCGGCGCGGCGGCCGACGCGACCGTGATCGAGTTCTTCGACTACAACTGTCCCTATTGCCGCAAGGCCGCGCCGGATTTCGAGGCCATGCTCCGCAGGAACCGGGAGCTCAGGCTCATTCTCGTCCACAACCCGGTCCTGTCGCCCCAATCCAAGGAAGCGGCCAAAGTCGCGCTCGCGGTGCGGCAGGCCAGAGGCGACCAGGTCGCCTACGAGCTTCACCGCCGTCTTTTTCAGCTCAAAGGCAAGGTTGACGGCCAGAGGGCCTTGGCCGCTGCCGGCGAGCTCGGGCTGGACACGGCGCAGACGGCGGCTGCGGCCGCGTCAGACGCAATCCGCGACCAACTGAATGGCCAGATGAAGCTGGCGGCATCCATGGGGTTTTCCGCCACGCCGTCTTTCCTGGTCGCAGGCGCCGGCGTTCTCGGCTACCCAGGACCGAAGGCCATGGCCGGCATCGTCTCTTCAGTCAGGCGATGCGGCGAGATCGCCTGTTGAGGCTCGTCCGCCACGTCATCGGGACGGGGCGGGCCCGGAGGGTGGCGATGACGCCCCAAGCAGGACACCGTTGACCGTCGTGCCGTAGGCGGACATCGGCGTGTCGTGGAACTTCGCCCGTGTCGCCTCCACAGTCTGTGCGAAGCGGGGATCCTGGGGCCGCTCGTGGCCGTCGAGGAAGGCCGCCACGTCCCAGGCCTCCTGGTCGGAGAGCGATCCGCCCTGGCCAAGCGGCATGTTGGACTTGATGAAGGCCGCAGCATTCGAGATCACGGCCATGCCAGCCCCCCAGTTGTAGGAGGCGGGGCCCCACAGGGGCGGGAACACAGTGGCGCTAGCCGACTTCTGGCCCTGGCCTTCCGGCCCGTGGCAGATCGCGCACTTCTGGGCGTAAACCTCGGCGCCCCTGCCGAAATCGAAGCTTTCTGGCTTCTTCAGGGCGGGGTAGCCCTGCCCTGCAAGCTTCACCCCGGTCGGAGCGCCCCTGGCGAGGAAATACGCATAGCTTTCCAGCGCCACGAGCACCGGGTCCCCGAGCGGCGGCGCCTTGCCGTTCATGCTGAAGCGGAAGCAGCCCTGGAGCCGCTCGGCGAAGGTGTTCACGTGCTCGTTTTTGGACCTGTAGGCCGGATAGAGGACATAGGCCGCCCAAAGAGGGGCGGAGTTGGGCAACCTGCCGCGGTCGAGGTGACAATTCGCGCACCTCAGGTCGTTGCCGACGTAACCGGGTGCGTTCGTCTTCGTGTCCTGGAAAATGCTTTCGCCGAAGCGGATCGCCTTGCCGAAATCATCATCGGGAATGGACGTCTCGGGCTGTGGGGTGAAGGCGGCGGGCTGCGCAATCGGAGCTGCCGGCGGTGATTGGGAAGTCTTCGCCTGCTGCGGGGCAGCCGGCGTCTGAGGTGGCGCCTTCGCCTCGACAGCCGTGGCACGGGCAGCGGCCGCCGGCTCTTCGCCGGGGGCTGACCAAGGCAGGGTGCGTCCTACGAGGAATGCGAGTCCGATGAAGACAACCACGGCAGCTTGGGTGGCCGGGTCAAAGGGCGCCTTGCTCATGGCGTAGCTCCTGGGCGCGTCGGCGTGAGCGTCTCGAAAAAGGCGGCGACCTCCTCGATCTGCCGCTCCGTAAGCCGTTTCGCGACGGCGGCCATGAGGCCCATCGGGTCGTTCGCGCGCTCCCCGTTCCGCCAGGCGTTCAACTGGTTGGCGATATAGGTCGCGTTTTGGCCTGCCAGAGCCGGAAAGACGCCGCCCACTCCGGCTCCGGTCGGTCCGTGGCATGAGATGCAGGGCGGGACGCCATTGGACCACTCGCCCAACCGAGCCAACTGTCCACCCGCGCTGACGGACTGCGATGAAGGCTTCGTCTGGGCTCCCGCGGCGGACAGCCCGGCGTAGAAAGCGGCGACAGCCGACCGCTCCTCGGGAGTCAGTGCGCTGGCGATTGGGCCCATGATCTCGTTCTTGCGGCCGCCACTTGCGAAGCTGTCCAGTTGGTGGGTCAAATAGCCTCGATCGAGGCCGGACAGGCGGGGAAAGCCGCTGTCGGGTTGCCCCTCGCCTTGCTGCCCGTGACAGGAGGAGCAGGCCGGAGCTCCGCCGCCGCTACCTCCTTCCGCGATGCTTCGCCCGCCATCTTGGCCGCGCACAGGGGACGTGAGCACGGCGGCCGCGATCAGAGCGGCTGGCAGGAGGCGAGCGAAAGCGCACAGGCCATGAGCTGCGCCGCCGCGCGCCTGCGAGGTTGCTGGAGCCGACATCAATAGCCGCCCGCAAGGCGATCCAAGGCCGTTTCGCATGGCATCACCGCCTCCGCGCAGATGCGCGGCACGAAAGTCTGGCGCTCCATTGTCGTCCCTCCATCCTGCGGGAGCCTGTGTCCGGCCCCTTGTAAGCGATATTAGTTTTATCTAAATAAGCAGCCCATAATCAAGGGGCGCGCGATGGAACGCATCAAACTGGATCTGGGGGAGTTCGAGCGGCAGGCGACCACTGTCGCCGCTCTGCTCAGGGCGCTTGGGAATGAACGCCGCCTGATGATCCTCTGCAAGCTCGTGGAATGGGGCGAGGCGAACGTCGGCACGCTGGCCGAAGCCGTGGGCCTCTCCCAGTCGGCTCTGTCCCAACATCTGGCGAAGATGCGGGACGAAGGCCTTGTGGCGTTCCGCCGGGAGAGCCAGACCATCTGGTACCGGGTTGCCGACCCCCGCATCGAGCAACTCTTCGCCACCCTCTACCGGCTCTACTGCAAGGATGCCCCACGAGGCGACCGAGACTGCGGGTAGAAGAGGAGGCTCGACGTTGGCGTATGCGACTGCAGTTCTGGGCGCGATCTCAGGCGGGCTCGTCGGGCTCGTGCTGGGGCTTGTCGGCGGAGGCGGCTCGATCCTCGCCGTCCCGCTGCTGGTGTATGTGGTGGGCGTTCAGTCGCCGCACGTGGCCATCGGTACGAGCGCCGTTGCCGTTTCAGCAAGCGCGCTGGGCAACCTTGCGGCGCATTGGCGGCTCGGCAACGTCAAGTGGCGCTGCGCCGCGGTGTTCGCCGGAGCAGGCATCCTGGGCGCATTCGCCGGGTCCGCGGTGGCCAAGGCCGTCGACGGCCAGAAGCTGCTGGCCCTTTTCGGGGCCGTGATGATCGTCGTCGGCTTGATCATGCTTCGGAAGCGAAAATCAGGCGGCGACCCTGGCGTTCGCCTGAATGCGGCCACGGCCAGGACGCTGCTGCCAATGCTCCTGGGAGTCGGCTTCGCGGTGGGCCTGTTCTCCGGATTTTTCGGGATCGGCGGAGGCTTCCTGATCGTCCCGGGCTTGATGGTTGCGACGGGAATGCCGCTGGTTTTCGCGATCGGGACCTCGCTCGTCGCTGTCTCCGCTTTCGGCGCGGCCACGGCGGCCAGCTACGCCGTCTCTGGGCTGGTGAATTGGAACCTCGCGCTGCTGTTCGTGGCCGGCGGCCTGCTGGGCGGCCTGGTGGGCAGCCGGGTCGGCAAAGTCATGGCGGGTCGGAAGCAGGCGCTTGGAACTATCTTCGCGACGCTCGTGATNNNGCAGGCGCTTGGAACTATCTTCGCGACGCTCGTGATCGTGGTTGGCGCCTACATCGTGGTCCGCGGCTCGAGCGCGTAGGCCGGTTGAACAGGAGGGAGCACATGACTGCGTCTCGCGCCCCGGCCGGGCGGCCGCTGGTGAAGGCCTTCTTCGAGAAACGCACCTGCAGCGTGCAGTACGTCGTGGCCGATCCGGAAACGGGCGCCGCCGCGATCATTGACCCCGTTCTGGACTTCGACCCCAAGTCGGGCGCAACGGCGACCCACGCGGCGGACGAACTGCTTCGATACGTCCATGACCAGGGATACAGGCTGGCCTGGATCCTCGACACGCACCCGCACGCGGATCACTTCTCCGCGGCGGGCTACCTCAAGGNGAACTGCTTCGATACGTCCATGACCAGGGATACAGGCTGGCCTGGATCCTCGACACGCACCCGCACGCGGATCACTTCTCCGCGGCGGGCTACATCAAGGACAAGACCGGCGCGCCCACAGGGATCGGGGAGCGCGTCATCGACGTTCAGAAGCTCTGGAAGGACATCTACAACCTGCCCGAGTTTCCGGCCGACGGCTCGCAGTGGGACC
>NZ_PVZS01000054.1 GCF_003004785.1 Alsobacter soli | reverse complement strand
CCGCTGCGCGGGCCGCCGGGGATGACGGAGCTTGCTTCGCCAAGGCGTGGCCTTGTCGGGGCCTGCATCAGTCCGTCATGGCGAGCGCAGCGAAGCCATCCAGGGGGCCCAGCGCCAAACCCTGCGCGCCCGCCCCTGGATCGCTTCGTCGCTGCGCGACTCGCAAGGACGGCTTCGTGCGAGCCCCAGCTCGGCTCAGCGCTCCACGAAGGCGCGTTCGATGACGTAGTTGGCCGGGGAGGCCCCGCTGCCTTCGGTGAAGCCGCGGTTGTCGAGCATGACGCGCAGGTCGGCCAGCATCTGCGGGCTGCCGCACAGCATGACGCGGTCGGTCTCCGGATCGAGCGGCCCCTGCCCGATGTCGTCGAAGAGCTTGCCGGTCTCGATCAGGTCGGTGATGCGGCCCTGGTGCACGAAGGGCTCGCGGGTCGCCGTTGGGTAGTAGGTCAGCTTGCCGCGCACCTCCGAGCCGAAGTACTCGTTTTCCGGCAGGCTGCGGACCAGCCTCTGGCCGTAGGCGAGCTCCGGCACGGTGCGGCAGCCATGGACCATGAGGATGCTGTCGTAGGCTTCGTAGATCGCCGGGTCCTGAAGGATGCTGGCGAAGGGCGCGAAGCCGGTGCCGGTCGCGAGCATGATGAGGCGCTTGCCGGGCGTGAGGTTGCTCTGGATGAGCGTGCCTGTGGGCTTGTGGCCGACGATCACCTCGTCGCCCACCTTGATGTGCTGGAGGCGCGAGGTCAGCGGGCCGTTGGGCACCTTGATGCTGTAGAACTCGAGGTAGTCATCGTAGTTGGCGCTGGCGAAGCTGTAGGCGCGCAGCAGCGGCCGCCCGTCCACCTGCAGGCCGATCATGGCGAACTGCCCGTTCTCGAAGCGCAGGGTGGGATTGCGGGTGGTGCGGAAGCTGAACAGCGTGTCGGTCCAGTGCTCAACCAGGAGCACGCGTTCGACGTCAAAGGCGGCCATGCGGTCCTCGCAAATCGTCCCAGTCAGGCGGCTCGCTCGTCCGGGACGAGGGCCGGCCCCGAAGGGACATCGGCGTCATGGATTTCACCCGCCGGGAGATGCGGTCCGGCCGGGTCGATCGGGATCGTTCGCCCGCTCTTCCCGTTGTCCGCGCGCGGTGTCAATGCCGAACTTCCGTAAGGCGCCGGCCGGACGAAGGCTATTCGGCTGATCACCTAGGCACGGGCGGGAAGTGGCGCAAGTCGGCCAGGCATTTGCGCATGGCCGCGGCGCGCCCGGCGCCGGGCGGCACGAGCGGCAGGCTCTGGCGGCACTTCGACAGGCTCTGGCGCACGCACACCCGGGCGTAGTGGCGCAGGGGCCCCATGGAGAGCCCGTGCTTCTGTCCCTCGGCCCGGCATTGCATGCGGCGGGCATGGGTCAGGCGGGACAGGCTCGGATGGTCCGAAGCGGCCCAGGCCCCCGGGCTCCACCCGGCCAGGGCGCAGGCCAGGACCAACGGGGCGACGAACGTGGCGCGCATGGAGCATCCTCGCAGGAGCCGGCGCGAGCCGGCCAAACGACATGGAATGATCAAGCCGGCCAGGTGGTTGCATCTGGAACGCCGCACCCGCCGGCCCCGTCGGGCGCTTCAGCCCTTCTTCTCCTCGAGCAGCTGCGCGACGCGGCGCAGGGCCAGCTGGTAGCCCTGCGTTCCGAGGCCCGCGATGACGCCGTCAGCCCGCAGGGACACATAGGAGTGATGCCGGAAGGACTCGCGCTTGTGCACGTTGGAGATGTGCACCTCGATCACCGGGCCGTCGAAGGTGTTGAGCGCGTCCAGGATCGCGACGGAGGTGTGAGTGAAGGCCGCGGGGTTGATCACGATAGCGCCCGCGGACTCGCGCGCCTCGTGCACCCAGTCGATGATCTCGTATTCCCGGTTGCTCTGGTGGAAGCGGATGTCGAGCTTGAGCTCTCCCGCCAGCTTGCGGCAGTCCGCCTCCACGTCGGCCAGGGTCTCGTAGCCGTAGATCTGCGGCTGGCGCTTCCCGAGCAGGTTCAGGTTGGGGCCGTTGAGGATGTAGACGAGGCGGCTCATCGGGTCGGTTTCCGTCGGGACAGGGGCGGCCCGGATCTTGGCGTCCGGCGTCGCGGAGCGTTGGGGCGGGACCGGTGAGTCCGAGGCCCGTCGCCGTTTTCATGGGCGAGACCGCGGCGCTTGTCCATGCGCCAGTTCGGATTCGGAGGCCGCGCCGGTCGACGCCGGCCGGAAGACCGGGCACTGTTGCGGGCCCGACTCGGGCGTCGCACCGCGGCGCCGGTCGGGCGCTCATTCACTGTCCGGGAAGGCCGCCCTTCCCCTGCGTCCCGAGAGTCCGCCATGCAACTCCCCCAGAACACCTTCAAGCGCGCCATTCTCGAAGGACGCCAGCAGATCGGGCTCTGGTGCAGCCTGCCCGGCTCCTACACGGTCGAGGCGCTCGCCGGCGCCGGCTACGACTGGCTGCTGCTCGACACGGAGCATTCTCCGGGCGACCCGCTCACGGTGCTCGCCCAGTTGCAGGCGGCGGCTCCCTACCCGGTGACGCCCATCGTCCGCCCCGCGAGCAACGACGCGGTGCTGATCAAGCGCCTGCTCGATTTCGGCGCCCAGACGCTCCTCATCCCCTACGTGCAGAGCGCCGAGGAAGCCCGGGCGGCCGTTTCCGCCATGCGCTACCCGCCGGAAGGCATCCGCGGCGTCTCCGGCGTGACCCGCGCGACCGGGTTCGGACGCGTCGCCGGATACGGCAAGCGGGCGCACGAGGAGCTGTGCCTCCTGGTTCAGATCGAGACGGAAGAGGCGCTGGGCCGCCTGGAGGAGATCGCCTCCGTGCCGGGCGTGGACGGCGTCTTCATCGGCCCGGCGGACCTCGCGGCCAGCCTGGGCTGCATCGGCGAGCAGGGCCATCCCAAGGTGGTGGCCGCGATCGAGGACGGGATCCGGCGCATCCGCGCCTGCGGCAAGCCGGCAGGCATCCTGACCCCCGACAACGCCTTCGCGAAGCGCTGCATGGAGCTCGGCGTGGTGTTCACCGCCGTGGGCGTGGACGCCACGATCCTGGCGCGCGGGGCCGAGAACCTGCTGAAGCAGTTCCGGTCCTGACCGCGCTCAGCGCGGCTTGAGCCGGGGCGGCCGGTCGTCGAAGACGGTGCGGCCGCCATAGGCGGGCGCGTCGGCGCGCTCCTGGGCGATGTAGTCCTCCACCGTGGGCCCGGTCGCGACCCGTTCGAGGCGGCGCGCCTCCCTGTCAAGGCGCTGGATGGCGGCGAGCTCCTCGTCCCGGTCCAGCCTGGCGCCGGTGACGGCCGACTTCATCACCCGAATGGTCTCGTCATAGACCTTCAGCGGCACCGGGAAGGGGTGGCCGTCCTTGCCGCCGTGGGCGAGCGAGAACCGCGCGGGGTCGCTGAAGCGATAGGGCGCGCCGTGCACCACCTCGGCCACCATGGCGAGCGCGCGGACCGTGCGGGCGCCGACGCCCGGCGTCAGCAGCAGGTCGGCGAAGTCCTCCGGCCCGCGCTCGGCCGCGGCGGCCAGAGCGCCATGGAGCCGGCGCGTGTTGACGTCGGTCGGGCGGACATCGTGGTGGTCAGGCATCACGAGATGCGGCAGCGCGAGCTGCGGCTCTTCCTTCGCGGGGGCCCTGGGCGGGGCCGGGTCCAGGGCGGCGGCCTGCTCCGCGATGCGGTCGGGGGCGAGCGAGCCCAGGAGGGCGAGCTGCGCGGACCGCGAAGGCTCAGCCCGCTTGTCCGTGAGATTCACGATGGCGCTGTCCAGCGCGCGCCCCTCGATCGCCGCGTGCGGCGCGTCGGTGAAGCTGGTGAGGCCCTCCGACAGCCAGTGGTAGCGCCGCGCCTGCCGGCGGGCGTCGTGCATGCCTTGTTGCACCACCACCCAGCGGCCGTCGTCGGCCACGATGAAGCCGTGCAGGTAAAGCTGGAAACCGTCCTGCACGGCGGCGCTGTCCACCTTGGCGACGAGCCGGCTGGCGCGGGCCAGAGCCCCGCCGTCGAGGCCGACCCGGTCGCCGATCGCGACCAGCTCACCAGGCGTCAGCCGGGACTGCAATCCCCGTCCGCCGCAGACATGGAGGCCGAGCTCGCCGGCCAGCGGGTTCAGCCCCCGCTTCAGCGCGCCGATCACGCTGGTGGTGATGCCGGAGGAGTGCCAGTCCATGCCCATCACGGCCCCGAAGGACTGGAACCAGAACGGGTGCGCCAGCCGACGCAGCAGCTCCTCTCGGCCGTAATGATGGACGATGGCTTCGCAGATCACCGCCCCGAGGCGGGTCATGCGATCGGCGAGCCATCTGGGCACGCGCCCGCCGTGGAGAGGCAGGTCGGCGCTGCCGGATCGTTGAGCCATGCGCCCTTATAGCGCGGCGTCGCGCCCGGCGCAGCGCGGCATCGTCGCTTTAGGCCGCCCGACCCGCGTCGGCTTCCGCCTTCGCGGTCCCCTCCCCCAGCCGCGCCGCGATCCGCGGCCAGAACATCCCGAGCGCCAGCCCGACCATCACCAGCCCCGTGGCGAGCATCTTCCAGGCCGGCATGGGCTCGCCCAGGAAGACGGCGGAGGCGCCCAGGCCGAACACCGGGATCAGCAGCGCGAGCGGCGTGACGGAGGCGGCCGGATGGCGCGCCAGCAGCCAGCCCCAGGCTGCGTAGCCGAACAGGCTGTTGCCGACCGACTGCCACAGCACCGCGGCCCAGGTCTCCGGCCCGGCGGCGCGCAGGCCTGCCCACACCGCGTCCCAGCCCTCGAAGGCCAGCGACAGCCCCACGAGCGGCGGCACGGAGAAGAGGCTGGACCAGACCACGTAGGCCACCACGTTCACCCGCCCGCTCGCCTTCACCACCATGTTGCCGGCGGCCCAGCAGGCTGCCGCCAGCAGCACCAGCGCGAGACCGGTCGGCGTCGTCGAGGCGTCCACATGGGCGGCGATCACGGCCAGCCCGACGCAGGCCAGCGCCAGCGCGACGACCTGGTAGGCGCGCACCCGCTCCCCGGCCATCACCATCGAGAGCCCGATGGTGAAGAACACCTGGGACTGCACCACGAGGGACGCGAGGCCCGGCGCGATAAAGCCCTTCAGGGCGATGAAGAGGAGTCCGAACTGCCCTGCGCCGATCAGGAGCCCATAAAGCGCCAGGTGGCGCCAGGGCGCCGCCGGCCTGCGGATGAACAGAATGGCCGGGAACACCGCGAAGGCGAAGCGAAGGGCCGCGAAGGCCAGAGCCGGCAGATGCGTCAGGCCGATGCGGATCACGACGAAGTTCGTCCCCCACACGGCGACGACGCCAAGGGCGAGCAGAACGTGCGAGAGCGGCAAGGCGCCGGGCATCGGGGGACCTCCGGAAGGCGGCGCACCATGCTCCCCGGCGCGTCCCGGAACAAATGCATTTGCGTGAGAAGCGCCATCAGGAAACGTGATGCGTCGCAGCATCGGGTCGCCCGCTACGTCGGACGGCGCGCTTCATCGGGAGCCGCTGAGACGTGGATGGCCGGGACGAGCCCGGCCATGACGTCACACTAATCGCGCCACCATCTCCGAAACGCGCGCGCCACTCTCTCCGCCGTCATCCCCGGCGGCCTGCGCAGCAGGCCGGGAAGGGGATCCAGGCGACTGGGCGCCATCTCGGAGAAACGTGGGCTGGGCAGCGCGAAGGCCTGAACACGGCGCGCGCTGCCCTGGCCCCCTTCCCCTCCGCGCCTTCGGCGCTCCGGCCGGGGATGACGGCGCGAGGCGATCCAGGCGTGTAAGCCGACGAGCCGTCATGCCCGGGCCTGACCCAGGCATCCACGCGGTCGCCGCACGCTGATTGGCGGCGGCTGAAACGTGGATGGCCGGGACGAGCCCGGCCATGACGTCATACTAATCGCGCTGATATCTCCGAAACGCGCGCGCCACTCTCTCCGCCGTCATCCCCGGCGGCCTGCGCAGCAGGCCGGGAAGGGGATCCAGGGGACTGGGCGCCATCTCGGAAAGACCGTGGGCTGGGCAGCGCGAAGGCCTGCACACGGCGCGCGCTGCCCCTGGATCCCCTTCCCCTCCCCGCCTTCGGCGCTCCGGCCGGGGATGACGGCGCGAGGCGATCCAGGTTTCGACGGGACCAAGGAGCCGTCATGCCCGGGCCTGACCCGGGCATCCACGCGGGCGCGGCACGCTGATTGGCGGCGGCTGAAACGTGGATGGCCGGGACGAGCCCGGCCATGACGTCACACTAATCGCGCCACCATCTCCGAAACGCGCGCGCCACTCTCTCCGCCGTTATCCCCGGCGGCGCGAAGCGCCGGGAAGGGGATCCAGGGGACTGGGCGCCATCTCGGGAATGTTGGTCGGCGCGCGCTCGGAGAGCCCGGCGCGCGCAGCCCTGATCCCCTTCCCCTCCGCGCCTTCGGCGCTCCGGCCGGGGACGACGGCGCGAGGCGATTAGCGGCCCTTTTCCTTGCGCCAGGCGGCGAAGTCGACCTTGCTCTGCTCGTCCGTGGGCGGATACAGGCCCAGTATCGAGCGGCCCTCGTTGACCTTCTCCGTCACGAAGTCCTCGAAGGCGGTCATCTCGACGGCCTCGTCGGCGATCTCGTCGGCGAGGTGCGCCGGGATCACCACGACGCCCTCGCGGTCGCCCACGATCACGTCGCCGGGCCACACCGGGGCGTCGCCGCAGCCGATCGGCACGTTGATGTCGAGCGCCTGGTGGACCGTGAGGTTGGTCGGGGCCGCCGGGCGGTTGTGGTAGACGGGGATGTCGAGGTCGGCGATCTCAGGGCTGTCGCGGAAGCCGCCGTCCGTCACCACGCCGGCGACGCCGCGCTTCATCAGGCGCGTCACCAGGATGGAGCCGGCCGAGGCCGCGCGCGGGTCCTTGCGGCTGTCGATCACGAACACCGCGCCGGGCGGGCACTCCTCCACGGCCTTGCGCTGCGGATGGGCGCGGTCCTGGAACACGGAGATCGGGTTCAGGTCCTCGCGCGCCGGGATGTAGCGCAGGGTGAACGCCTCGCCGACCATCGGCTTCACGTTCGGATTGAGGGGCCGCACGTCCTGGATGAACTGGTTGCGGAAGCCGCGCTTGAACAGCGCGGTGCAGATCGTCGCGCTGCTGACGGTTTTCAGCTTTTCGCGGGTTTCGGGCTTCAGACTCATGGGGGACTCCAATCAGAAGATGTCGGGCTCGCCCACGGGCGCGCCGAAGGTGGTCTCGAGGAAGTCGAAGTCGCAGCCCTCGTTGGCCTGCTTGATGTGCCGGGAGAACATCCAGCCATAGCCGCGGTGGTAGCGCGGCTCCGGGGCGACCCAGGCCGACTTGCGCCGCGCCATCTCCTCGTCGCTGATCTCGAGGTTGATCGTGCGGGCGTCCACGTCGACGGAGATCAGGTCGCCGGTGCGCACCAGCGCGAGCGGGCCGCCGATGTAGCTCTCGGGCGAGACGTGGAGGATGCAGGCGCCGTAGCTGGTGCCGCTCATGCGGGCGTCCGACATGCGCAGCATGTCGCGCACGCCCTGCTTCACGAGCTTCTTGGGGATCGGCAGCATGCCCCACTCGGGCATGCCCGGGCCGCCCTGCGGGCCGGCGTTGCGCAGGATGAGGATGTGGTCGGCCGTAACGTCGAGGTCGTCGCGGTCGATCGCCTCCTTCATCTCCGGGTAGCTGTCGAACACCAGCGCCGGGCCGGTGTGCTTCAGGTATTGCGGGGCGCAGGCGCTCGGCTTGATGACGCAGCCGTCCGGGGCGATGTTGCCCTTCAGGACCGCCAGGGCGCCCTCCTTGTAGATGGCCGTGTCGACCGTGCGGATCACGTCGTCGTTGTAGACCTCCGCGCCCTCGATGTTCTCGCCCATGGTCTTGCCGGTGACGGTGAGGCAATCCAGGTGCAGGTGCTCGCGGATGCGGTTCATCAGCGCCGGCAGGCCGCCGGCATAGAAGAAGTCCTCCATCAGGTACGTGTCGCCGCTGGGCCGCACGTTGGCGATCACCGGCACCTTGCGGCTCGCCTTCTCGAAGTCGTCCAGGCCGATGTCCTGGCCGGCGCGTCGCGCCTGGGCGATGAGGTGGATGATCGCGTTGGTGGAGCAGCCCATCGCCATGGCGACCGCGATGCCGTTCTCGAACGCCTCGCGGGTCTGGATCTTGCTGGGCGTGAGGTCATCCCACACCATCTCGACGATGCGCCGGCCGCAGTCGGAGGCGAGGCGGATGTGGTTGGCGTCGGCCGCGGGAATGGACGAGGCGTTGGGCAGGGTCATGCCGATCGCCTCGGCGATGGCCGTCATGGTGGAGGCCGTGCCCATGGTCATGCAGGTGCCATAGCTGCGGGCGATGCCGCCCTCCATGGCCTGCCAGTCGGCGTCCGTGATGTTGCCGGCGCGACGCTCGTCCCAGTACTTCCAGGCGTCCGATCCCGAGCCCAGGATCTTGCCCTTCCAGTTGCCGCGCAGCATGGGGCCGGCCGGCATGAAGATCGCCGGCACGCCGGCGCTGGTGGCGCCGAGCAGCAGGCCGGGGGTGGTCTTGTCGCAGCCGCCCATCAGCACGACGCCGTCGATCGGATGGGAGCGGATGAGCTCCTCGGCGTCCATCGCCAGCATGTTGCGATAAAGCATGGTTGTCGGCTTCACGGCGCTCTCGGAGAGCGACAAGGCGGGAAGCTCGACGGGGAAGCCGCCGGCCTGGAACACGCCGCGCTTCACGTCCTCGACGCGCTGCTTGAAATGGACGTGGCAGGGCTGCAGGTCGGACCAGGTGTTCAGGATGCCGATGACCGGGCGACCCACCCAGTCCGCCGGGGCGTAGCCCATCTGCATGAGCCGCGAGCGATGGCCGAACGCGCGCAGGTTGTCGGGCGCGAACCAGCGCGCGCTGCGCAGCTCGTCATAGGTCTTCTTGCGGGGAGCATCTGTCATCGCTGGCGTCCTACACGTGAGCCGTGTCGAGAAGGAACGGGACAGCCAGAGGGCGCGCCAGTGGCGGGCGGTCGAGCGTTTCCCGGTGCGTCGTTGCGCAGCCCAGGCACTAATGCATTAGTGGCGGGCCGGCAAGCGCGATGGTATGGAGGCTGCCATGTCGCTGCATACGCTCGCACCGTCGCCCCCGGATTCCGCCCTTCCCGCCCCGCCGCGCCTCGAGCGCGGGCGGCAGGCGGCGCCCCAGGTCTATGAGTGGCTTCGCTCCGCCATCATCAGCCTGGCGCTGCCGCCAGGGTCGCCATTGTCCCGCGCCGAGCTCGCAACGCGCTTCGGCGTGAGCTCCACGCCCATCCGCGACGCGCTGATGCGCCTGGAGCAGGAAGGCCTCGTCGAGGTCTTCCCGCAATACGCGACGGCCGTCAGCAGGATCGACGTGCAGGCCGCGAACCAGGCGCACTTCCTCCGGCGGTCCCTGGAGACGGAGGTGGTCCGAACCCTCGCCGCGGCGCCCCGTCCGGGGCTGGCCGAGCAACTGGACCGCAGCCTCGCCCGCATGCAGGCCCTCCTTGCGGCCCAGGACCTGGCCGGCTTCGCGGCCGAAGACGAGGCCTTTCACCTCGCCCTGTTCGAGGCGGCGGGCGTTCCTGATCTTTGGAGGTTGGCGCGGGCGCGCAGCGGCGATCTCGACCGGCTGCGTCGGCTTCATCTGCCAAGCCCCGGCAAGGGCGAGGCCATCCTGGGCGATCACGCCGCCATTGCGGCGGCGCTGCGCGCGGCCGATCCCGCCGCCGCGGACGAGGCGATGCGTAGGCATCTGGCCGGAACCGTCGCGAATGTCGAAGAGATCCGGGCGCGGCGCCCGGATTTTCTTCAGCCGTGAATACGGCTTCGCTCAAGCTCGATCACAATTGATATTTCGCGTTGCAACAATCTGTGATTCGCGCCGCCGGCCGGTTTGTGGTGCCATGCCGGGGTCGCGCATTTCAGTTTCCTGCGAGACACTCCAGGTTGCCCTTGAACGCCCCCGCCGGATCACCGCGGGGGCGCTTTTTTTGTGGCGGCGACCAGCCGCGACCCCGCGCTACTTCAGGTTGACCAGCAGCTCGGTGTCGAAGGCGACGCCTCCCGCGCGTGCGCGCGTGTAGAGGGCGCGCGCCCGCGCCGGGTCCGCGGGCACGCCCAGCGCGGACCAGGACGCGAGCACGCGCGGGTCGTAGGTGCGCGCCAGCTCGTACGCCGCCTGCGCGCTCCCCTCCTCGACCGCGCGCTCGAGCAGCAGGCGGGCGCCCGCGATGTCGCGCTCGCGCAGCAGCGCGGAAGCGCGCGCCAGCAGGCGCCCCGCCTCCGAGCGCGCCGGCGCGGGAGCGCCCGTCGGGGAT
>NZ_PVZS01000053.1 GCF_003004785.1 Alsobacter soli | reverse complement strand
TCCGCGTCCCGCCGCGGCGCCCGCGCGCCCGGCCGCTCCGGCCAGCGGCCGCGGCATGTCCCAGGGCGGCCGTCCCGGCGGTCCGTCCCGCCCGCAGCCGCAGAACCGTGGCGGCAGCGGCGTGGTGCTGCGCACCCTGACCGAGGATGAGCGCGACGCCCGCGCCCAGGCCCTCGTCGAGGCGCGCAAGCGCGAGGAGGAGGAGCGCAAGCAGGCCATCATCGACGCGCAGCTGCGCGTCGAGCGCGAAGCGCGCGAGAAGGTCGAGCGCGAGGCCGCCGAGGCTCGCAAGCGCGAGGAAGAGGCGCGTCACAAGCGCGAGGAAGAACTCCGCCGCAAGGCCGAGGACGAGGCCAAGCGTCGCCTGGGCGACGAGCCGCGTCCGGCCGCCGCCTCCGCGGCTCCGGCCGGCGCCGGCGCTCCCGCCGCGCGCCGTCCCGTGGGCGCTCCCACTCCGTCTGCTCCCGGCGCGGCCCGCCGCGTCCAGGAGGAGGAGGAGACCAAGCGCATCATCCGCCGGCCGGGCATGCCCACCAAGGTCATCGTTCCGCCGAAGCCCGACCGCTCCAAGGGCGGCGACGAGAAGCGGCGCGGTCGCCTCACCGTCTCGGCTGCGACCGGCGGCGAGGAGGAGCGCACCCGCTCCGTTGCGGCGTTCCGCCGGCGCGTGCAGCGCCTCAAGGGCGGCGCGATGAACGAGCCGAAGGAGAAGATCGCGCGCGAGGTCACGATCCCGGAGACGATCACCATCCAGGAGCTCGCGAACCGCATGACGGAACGCGGCGTGGACGTGATCCGCTACCTGATGAAGCAGGGCCAGCTGCACAAGATCACCGACGTGATCGATGCGGACACCGCCCAGCTGATCGCCGAGGAGTTCGGCCACACGGTGAAGCGCGTCGCGGAGTCCGACGTGGAGGAGGGTCTGTTCGACGCTCCGGACACGGAGGACACCCTGGAGATGCGTCCGCCCGTGGTGACCATCATGNCTGGAGATGCGTCCGCCCGTGGTGACCATCATGGGTCACGTCGACCACGGCAAGACGTCGCTGCTCGACGCCATCCGGCACGCCAACGTGGCGGGCGGCGAGGCCGGCGGCATCACGCAGCACATCGGCGCGTACCAGGTCGAGTCGCCGCTCGGCGGCAAGATCACCTTCATCGACACGCCCGGCCACGCGGCGTTCACCGCCATGCGCGCCCGCGGCGCCAAGGTGACGGACATCGTGGTGCTGGTGGTGGCGGCCGATGACGGCGTCATGCCGCAGACCATCGAGGCCATCAACCACGCCAAGGCGGCCAAGGTGCCGCTGATCGTGGCGATCAACAAGATCGACAAGCCCGACGCCAACCCGGACCGGGTGAAGACCGAGCTGCTCCAGTACGAGGTGCAGGTCGAATCCATGGGTGGCGAGACGCTGGAGGTCGAGGTTTCGGCGACGAAGAAGATCAATCTCGAGAAGCTGCTCGAGGCGATTTCCCTTCAGTCTGAAGTGCTCGACATCCGCGCCAACCCGAACCGCCCGGCGGAAGGCACCGTCATCGAGGCCAAGCTCGACCGCGGGCGTGGTCCCGTCGCCACGGTGCTGGTCCAGCGCGGCACCCTCAAGACCGGCGACATCGTCGTGGCCGGGTCGGAGTGGGGACGCGTCCGCGCCCTCGTGTCCGACCAGGGCGCGCAGGTCTCGTCCGCGGGTCCGTCCGTCCCGGTGGAGATCCTGGGCTTCAACGGCGCTCCCGAGGCCGGCGACCGCGTCGCGGTGGTCGAGAACGAGGCGCGCGCCCGCGAGATCACCGAGTACCGCCAGCGCCAGCGCCGCGAACGCGCGGCGGCACGGGCCGGCAACGCCCGCGGCTCGCTCGTCGACATGATGAGCCAGCTGAAGACGGCCGGCCGCAAGGAGTTCCCGCTCGTCGTCAAGGGCGACGTGCAGGGCTCGGTCGAGGCCATCGCCGGCGCGCTGGAGAAGGTCGGCAACGAGGAAGTGGCGGCGCGCATCATCCATGCGGGCGCCGGCGGCATCAACGAGAGCGACATCACCCTGGCGGAAGCGTCCGGCGCCGTCGTGCTCGGCTTCAACGTACGCGCCAACAAGGAGGCCCGCGAGGCCGCCGAGCGGGCCGGCGTGGAGATCCGCTACTACAACATCATCTACGACCTCGTGGACGACATTAAGCAGGCGATGTCCGGTCTGCTCGCCCCGACGCTCCGCGAGGAGCGGCTCGGCGAGGCCCGCATCCTGCAGGTCTTCGCGGTGTCCAAGGTGGGCAAGGTGGCGGGCTGCCTCGTGCAGGACGGCCGCGTGGAGCGCGGCGCCAGCGTGCGCCTCATCCGCGACAACGTCGTCATCCACGAGGGCAAGCTCTCGACGCTGAAGCGCTTCAAGGACGAGGTCAAGGAAGTGCCCTCGGGCCAGGAGTGCGGCATGGCCTTCGAGAACTACCAGGACATGCGCGCGGGCGACATCATCGAGTGCTACCGCGTGGAAGAGGTGCGCCGCACTCTCTGATCCCAAAACGCGCGATCCCTTCTCCCCGGCACGGGGAGAAGAGCCTGCCCTCGGGCATGACCCGAGGGTGGCGCGAAGCGCCGGATGAGGGGCCTCAGCGCCGCCATCGGCGTAGATCCCCTCACCCCCAACCTTCTCCCCGTGCCGGGGAGAGGGGATTAACCCCTCGCGCCGGTCCGATCCCGGGCGGGAGATGAAAATCATGAAACGCGATTCCGAATCCAAATCCGGGCCATCCCAGCGTCAGCTGCGGGTCGGCGAACTCGTCCGTCACGCCGTCACCGAGATCCTCTCGCGTGGCGAGTTGCCCGAGGCTGTCTTTTCCCAGGCTTTCGTGACCATTCCCGAGGTCCGCATGAGCCCGGACCTGAAGCTCGCCACGGTCTACGTGACGCTGCACGATAAGAAGCTCGAGAAAGCCGTGCTCAAGGCGTTCGACCAGAACCGCAAGCACATCCGGCAGGAGGTCGCCCACAAGGTGAACCTCAAATTCGCGCCGGACCTGCGCTTCCGCGCCGACGACCGCCTGGACGAGGCGGCCCGCATCGACGCGCTCCTGCGCTCGCCGCAGGTTCAGCGCGACCTTGCGCCCCATCCCGACGACGACAACGACGACGAGTGAGCGCATGAGCGCCCCCCGCAAGAACCGTGTCGACGTGCACGGCTGGATCGTGCTCGACAAGCCTGTCGGCATGACCTCGACCCACGCGGTCGCGGCGCTCCGGCGCCTGTTGAACGCCAAGAAGGCCGGCCACGCCGGCACCCTGGACCCGCTGGCCTCCGGCATCCTGCCGCTCGCCTTCGGGGAGGCCACCAAGACGGTCCCTTACGTGGTGGACGGCAAGAAGGCCTACACCTTCACGGTTTCCTGGGGCGTCGAGACCGATACGGACGACACGGAGGGCCGCGCCGTCGCGACCAGCGACGAGCGGCCCACGCGCGCCCAGATCGAGGCTGCTTTGCCGCGCTTCATCGGCGTCATCTCGCAGGTGCCGCCGCGCTATTCGGCCATCAAGATCGACGGCGAGCGCGCCTACGACCTCGCCCGCGACGGCGAGGAGATCGAGATGACTCCGCGCGAGGTCGAGATCTACGCCCTGCGCCTCGTCGGCATGGACCAGGACAGCGCGACCTTCGAGGCCGAGTGCGGCAAGGGCACCTATGTGCGCGCCATCGCGCGCGACCTGGGCCGCGTCCTCGGTTGCCTGGGTCACGTCACCGCGCTCCGGCGCACGCGTGTCGGCCCCTTCACCCTGGAGGATTCGACGCCCTGGGCGGCGATGGCGGACAAGCCCGAGGTCGCCCAAGAGGCCTTGATTTCAGTGGAAGGAGGCCTTACCGAGTTGCCCTGCGTCGTTCTGTCTCGGGACGGCGCCGCTCGGTTGCGGCGTGGTCAATCCGTGATCCTGCGGGGCCGCGATGCGCCCGCGGAAGGTGGCCCGGTTTACGCGGCCTGCGGCGGCGTGGTGATTGCGGTGGGAATGGTGGAGCGGGGGGAGTTGGTCCCGACCCGGGTCTTCAATCTCCCTTATTGAAGATTGTTTCGGCGCTCCGTTTTGTTGGGAGCGTCGAGGAGGCGTGCCGGCGTCTTCCGGCGTATGTTTTTGTTGTCGGGTATTGCGATGAAGACGATTGTGGTGATCGACGGCGGGCACTTGCGTGTGCTCGCCCGTCAGGCGGGGCTCATCTACGACGCCGATTTGATCGAGGCGATCGGCTGCGGCTGCGTTGACCGCTCCGAGACGCTGATCCGCGTCCAGTACTACGACTGCGTGCCCTTCAACGGCGTGGTCCGGCTTCCGGTCACCGGGGCCGAGCGCGAATTCGCCGGTTCGGACCGCTGGCTCTCCGACCTCGCCGAGCGCGACTTCATGATGACCCGCCTCGGCACGCTGAAGTTCCGCGGCTTCAAGCCGCGCTCTCTGCCCATCACGCCCGGCCTGGGGGATGACGACTTCCGCCCCGACTTCGAGCAGCGCGGCCTCGACCTGCGCATCGGCCTGGATGTCGCCGACATCGTGTCCCGCGGCGCGGCCGAGCGCATGGTCTGGATCACCGGCGACCCGGGCCTCGCGCCGGCCTTCGAGCACGCCCGCCACCGGGGCGTGCAGATCATCGTAGTTTCCTTCCCGGGCCAGCGTGTGCCGGCCGAGCTGCTCTGGGCGTCCGACGTGAACCGACAGATGGACTGGCCGGCGAGCTGACGCGCGAACGACTCGCCAAGCGCGCCCGGGCGCATTAGCTGTCGGCCGGACACTCACCCCGGAGCCGCCATGCACCCGTTCAAGCTTCTCGTCGTCCCGGTGACGCCCTTCCAGCAGAACTGCTCCGTGCTGGTGTGCGCGCAGACCAACAAGGCCGCCGTGGTCGACCCGGGCGGCGACCTCGACCAGGTCCGCGCCGCCGTGAAGCAGTCGGGCGGGCAGGTGGAGAAGATCCTGCTCACCCATGGCCACATCGACCACGCCGGCGCCGCCGCCGACCTCGCCGAGCAGCTCGGCGTCCCGGTCGAGGGCCCGCACCGGGCCGAGGAGGCGCTGCTCGCCGCGCTCCCGGAGAGCGGCCGGCGCTTCGGCATCGCCAACGCGCGCGCCATGACGCCGAGCCGCTGGCTCGACGACGGCGACACGGTCACGGTCGGCGCCCTGACGTTCGACGTCTACCATTGCCCTGGCCATTCTCCCGGCAGCGTGGTCTACAACTGGCGCCGCCCCGCTCCGGCCGCCGGCGAGGAGCCTCTCCAGGGCTTCTGCCTCATGGGCGACGTCCTGTTCCGCGGCTCTGTCGGCCGCACCGACCTGCCGGGCGGCAGCCACGAGCAGCTGATCGAGTCGATCCGTACGAAGGTCCTGCCGCTCGGCGACGACGTCGCCTTCCTGCCCGGCCACGGCCCCATGAGCACGATCGGCCAGGAGCGCGTCTCCAACCCCTTCCTGGTGTGAGGCCCTCCTCCCCGTCTTGCGAGAAGCGCAGCGACGAAGCCATCCAGGCAGGCTGGCGTCAGGGCCCTCTGGATGGCTGCGGTCCGCTCGCCATGACGGAGCCTCCGGAACTTCCGCTGGATTTTCCGCCCGCTTCGTGCCATGAGACCGCATCGCGTCGGCCATCGCCGGCGCGAGCCGCTTTGGCGCGACCGTGCTGGACGACATCCCGGCCCGGCCGCATGGCGGAGCGGAACGGCCCCTTGATGGCCGCGCCGCCGTCCCCCGGGACGAAACCCCTCACCAGAAAGGACCGACGATGTCGATCACTGCCGAGCGCAAGCAGGCGCTCATCACCGAATACGCCACCAAGGCCAACGACACCGGCTCGCCCGAGGTGCAGGTCGCGATCCTGACGGAGCGCATCTCCAACCTCACCGGCCACTTCAAGACCCACGCCAAGGACAACCACTCCCGCCGCGGTCTCCTGAAGCTCGTGTCGCAGCGCCGCTCGCTGCTCGACTACCTGAAGAGCCGCGACGAGGGCCGCTACCGCGCCCTCATCGAGCGCCTCGGCATCCGCCGCTGAGTGCCGCCCGCCTCCGGGCGGGATCCTCTTGGCCGTGGCGGCCCCGCGCCGCCGCGGCCCTGTCCGGGACGCTTCGTCCCCTCCTGCGGCGCAACCGCGCCGCAATGTCCGTGTAGGCGTCACGAGCGCGCCTTCGCCAGGAAGCCCGCACCCGCGGTTGTCCGCCCGGCGAAGACCCTGAAAGCGATCGTGGCGTATCGGCAGGCCCGGGCATGGACGCCCGCGCCGCCGCAACCCGGCCAGACCTGACGTTCATGGCAGGATCGCCGGATGCTTTTCCGCCCGGGCGCGGCTCGCAGGAGCCCGCCCAGGGGGCGACGGGGAAGCCTCTCGCCGTCTTGCTCATGGCGTCGGTCTCGCCGAACGAAAGAGACCGACCGATGTTCGATGTCCAACGTGTGGAACTGACCTGGGCCGGGCGCAAGCTCGTGCTCGAGACCGGCAAGATCGCCCGCCAGGCCGACGGCGCCGTGCTGGCCACCTATGGCGAGACGACCGTGCTCGCCACCGTGGTCTCCGCCAAGGAGCCCAAGCCGGGCGTGGATTTCTTCCCGCTCACCGTGAACTACCAGGAGAAGGCCTTCGCGGCCGGCCGCATCCCGGGCGGCTACTTCAAGCGCGAGGGCCGGCCGAGCGAGAAGGAGACGCTCGTCTCCCGCCTCATTGACCGCCCGATCCGCCCCCTCTTCGTCGAGGGCTACAAGAACGACACGCAGGTCATCGTGACCGTGCTGTCCCATGACCTCGAGAACGACCCCGACATCGTCGCCATGGTGGCGGCTTCCGCGGCGCTCACCCTCTCCGGCGTGCCCTTCATGGGCCCGATCGGCGGCGCCCGCGTCGGCTACGTCAACGGCCAGTACCGGCTGAACCCGACCGTCGCCGAGATGAAGGACTCGTCCCTCGACCTCGTCGTGGCCGGCACCGCCGACGCCGTCCTGATGGTGGAGTCCGAGGCCAAGGAACTGCCCGAGGACGTGATGCTCGGCGCCGTGATGCACGGCCACAAGGGCTTCCAGCCCGTGATCGACGCCATCATCAAGCTGGCCGAGCGCGCCGCCAAGGAGCCGCGCGACTTCCAGACCCCGGACAACTCCGAAATCGAGCAGCGCATCCTCGACATCGTCGAGGCCGACCTGCGCGACGCCTTCACGACGCCCGCCAAGCAGGAGCGCCAGGAGAAGGTCGCCGCCGCCAAGGCCAAGGCCGCCGCCGCGCTCTGCGGCGAGGGCGTCGAGAACGCCATCGACAAGCAGCTCTTCGCCACGGTGTTCAAGGACGCCGAGGCCAAGATCGTCCGCTGGAACATCCTGGACACCGGCCGCCGCATTGACGGCCGCGACGTGAAGACGGTTCGCCCCATCGTGGCCGAGGTCGGCGTGCTGCCGCGCTCCCACGGCTCGGCGCTGTTCACCCGCGGCGAGACGCAGGCCCTCGTGGTCGCCACCCTCGGCACCGCCGAGGACGAGCAGTTCATCGACTCGCTCGAGGGCACCTACAAGGAGCAGTTCCTGCTTCACTACAACTTCCCGCCCTACAGCGTGGGCGAGACCGGCCGCATGGGTTCGCCCGGCCGCCGCGAGATCGGCCACGGCAAGCTCGCCTGGCGCGCCGTGCACCCGATGCTGCCGCCGCACCACGAGTTCCCGTACACCATCCGGCTCGTGTCGGAGATCACCGAGTCCAACGGCTCGTCCTCCATGGCGACGGTCTGCGGCTCCTCGCTGGCCCTCATGGACGCCGGCGTGCCGCTGCGCTCCCCGGTGGCCGGCATCGCCATGGGCCTCATCCTCGAGGGTGAGCGCTACGCGGTGCTGAGCGACATCCTGGGCGACGAGGACCACCTCGGCGACATGGACTTCAAGGTGGCGGGCACGTCCAACGGCGTGACCTCCCTGCAGATGGACATCAAGATCGCCGGCATCACCGAGGAGATCATGCGCGTCGCCCTGGGCCAGGCCCAGGAAGGCCGCATGCACATCCTCGGCGAGATGGCCAAGGGCATCTCCGGCGCCCGCGCCGAGCTCGGCCAGTACGCCCCGCGCATCGAGACCATCAAGATCCCGACGGACAAGATCCGCGAGGTCATCGGCTCGGGCGGCAAGGTCATCCGCGAAATCGTCGAGAAGACCGGCGCCAAGATCAACATCGAGGACGACGGCACCGTGAAGGTGGCGTCCTCCGACGCCGCCTCCATCACGGCGGCGCTGAACTGGATCAAGTCCATCGCCAGCGAGCCCGAGATCGGCGTGATCTATGACGGCACGGTGGTGAAGACGACCGACTTCGGCGCCTTCGTGAACTTCTTCGGCGCCAAGGACGGCCTGGTCCACATCAGCCAGCTCGCCCCCCAGCGCGTCGCCAAGGTCACCGACGTGGTGAAGGAGGGCGACAAGGTGAAGGTGAAGCTCCTCGGCTTCGACGAGCGCGGCAAGGTCCGCCTCTCCATGCGCGTCGTCGACCAGACCACCGGCGAGGACCTGGAGAAGAAGCAGAAGGACCAGCCCGAGGCCGCCGCCGGGGAGTGATTTCTCCCCGTTGGCGGGCTGACCGGCCTCCCGCCCCCGCGAACCCCTCTCCCCGAGAGGGAGAGGGGCAGGGGTGAGGGTCGGTGAAGCTGCTGCAATGCGAACGGCCGGGCGAGAGCCCGGCCGTTTTATGTTTGCGACTTTTCTTCAGAGGCGCTCGAACATATAAAAGTCCGTGGCTGTGTTTTCTGAGATGAGATTTGTCAATGACCACCAACGCGGTATTAGACGTGCTGAAAGCCTCAACGTTCGGGAAAAGGACTGCAGAGGAAGAGAGAGATCATCTTGCGCAGTATTTCGTCCAGACTGAACAGTGGAACCAAGTATATAGCGGAAATACAGACATCGTTTATGGCGCCAAAGGCAGCGGCAAAAGCGCAATCTATAGCCTGATAATTGCGAACGAAAATGCACTTTTTGATCGAAGTATTATGGTTGTACCGGCGGAGAATCCGCAAGGAGCGCCCGCCTTCCAGAACATCAGTACCGATCCGCCAGCTAGTGAATTTGAGTTTGTGAGTCTATGGAAGCTATACTTCCTCTCTATATGTGGTCAGCACTTTAAGGCATTTGGCATTCGCAGTGATAAGTGCGACCGCGTCGTTGAAGCTCTAGAGTCTGCTGATCTAGTTCCTTCCAATTTCTCGCTGTCCAAAGCATTACGTTTCGCATTTGACTACATTAAGCGGTTTACCCGAATTAGTGCAGTCGAAGGCGGGTACAACTTCGATCCTAACACCGGTATGCCCACCGGCATCACGGGGCGTATCGTGCTTGCTGAACCTGATGCGAAGCAGAGTAAGCTTGGCGCCGTTTCGGTTGGAGAATTGTTTGCACTCGCGAATGAAGCACTGCTCGAAAAGGGTCTAACCTTCTGGGTTCTCCTAGATCGACTAGATGTTGCATTCGCCGACAAGGCAGACCTTGAGGTAGAAGCGCTCCGAGCGTTGTTTAAGTGCTACCTCGATCTAAAGGCATTTCGAAACATTCAGCTCAAGATATTTTTGAGGACAGACATTTGGAATAAGATAACGGAGCAAGGCTTTAGAGAGGCCAGCCACATTGAGAAATCTATCACAATTAAGTGGAAGCCCGATGATCTGTTGAACTTGGTAGTAAGACGAATTATCTCAAATAGCAAGATTTGTGAGCATTATAGCGTAGAGCCAGAGAGAGTTTTGGAGTCATTCGAAAGACAAGAAGGATTTTTTTATGAGGTTTGCCCAAAGCAGGTGGAGTCAGGCCCCAACAAGCCGATCACGTTCAAATGGATATTAGGCCGACTTCGGGACGCTAATGAAACAGCTGCGCCCCGAGAGATCATCCACTTCCTTAATGAGCTCCGAGAAACACAGATAACGCGTCTCGAGAAGGGACGGCAGGGCCCAGCCGAACCCAATCTGTTCGAGCAAATTTCATTCAAAGATGCCCTTCCGGCGGTCTCCAAGGTACGGCTAGAGCAGACACTTTTTGCGGAATTTCCTAGCTTAAAAACATATATCGAAGCGCTTAGGGAGCAAAAAGCCACTCAACATCTTAGAAATCTTGCGGAGTTATGGCGCATTGATGAAGCCGAATGTCTCCGAGTAGCAAGTAGCTTGGAGGAAATTGGTTTCTTCGAACGCGTTGGCTCAAGCAAAGATGAGTGGAGCGTGCCATTTCTTTATCGGCCAGCGCTTGGGCTAGTCCAGGGTAGCGCTGCCTAGTTATATCGGTAAAATTTCGGTTAGAGCAGAACCTCGGAAAGACGGAGCCCCCCATGCCCAAAACCTCCAAAGACCTCCTCGCCGAGGCCAACGCCACGGTCCAGAAGCTCTCGCCCGCCGAGGCCGCCGCGCGGATCGGGCAGGGCGGCGTGCTGGTGCTCGACATCCGGGACAGCGCCGAGCTGCAGGCTGCCGGCAAGCTGGAGGGCGCGCTGCACGTGCCGCGCGGCAGCCTGGAGTTCAAGGCCGACCCCGAGAACCCCATGTACGACCCGGCCTTTCAGAAGGACCGCCCCATCCTGATCCACTGCGCCGCCGGCGGCCGCGCCGCCCTGGCCGGCAAGACCCTGCAGGACATGGGCTACACGAACGTGGTCAACATCGGCGGCTTCAAGGACCTCGTCGAAGCCGGCGTCCCAACCGAATAGCCCCGCCAGGTTCCGGCGCCCCATCAGCCCCCTGGATCCCCTTCCCGGCCTGCCGCGCAGGCCGCCGGGGATGACGGCGGGGCGCCGGAAGCGCCGGGCGGCCGCCCCTGGATCCCCTTCCCCTCCGCC
>NZ_PVZS01000052.1 GCF_003004785.1 Alsobacter soli | reverse complement strand
GCGCCGCCATGGTGCTGGAGGACGCGCGCCGAATCGGAGCCCCATGATGGGCGCCGAAGGTCGCCGGCTGACCCGTCGCATGCCACTGTGCCCTAGCGGCGGCGCATTCAATCCGGCGCCGCTCCTCGATCACCCGCAGTTCCCGGCGCGCCTGGCGTCGCTGACGGAGATGCAACGCATCGTCCTGGCGCTGATCGCGCTTGGGCGATTGAACAAGCAGATCGCTCACATCTGCGGGATCGGCGAAGCCACGGTGAAGGCCCATGTGTCCGCAGTCTTGCGCCATCTGGGAACGCGTTCACGGACGGAGGCCGCCGTGAGCTATGCCGTGTTTCTCGAACGCAAGCGTCTGCTTTGTGACGCGGACGAAAGCTCTCGAACCCGAGAACGCGAGGTGTGGGTCGCCCCCGAAGCGGACACGAGGGGCGGGTAGCTGCAAGGGCCGCACCCGCCCCCAGGCAAGCGCATCCTTGCTGGACGGGGCCCACAGGTTTCTTTCCGTCCTGGCCTCACATGCTGGCGAAACGGTCGAGGTCAGTGGCTAGGCGGCGGGCGAGTTGCTGGGCCGGCGGGCTCATGGCGCGGGCGGCCGGGACGAGCAACCCGATCCGCAGGCGATTGACTCCCGCCGAGTTGAAGGGCCTCCAAACGAGTTCGCCTTTCTCGATCTCGTGCAGGAAACCCAGGCGCGTGAAGAAGGCGATGCCCATGTTCAGCATCACGCACAGTTTCAGCATCTGAATCGAATTGGACAGAACCTTGGGGGCGATCGAAGCCCGAAAAGTGACGTAGTCGGGGTCAGCTTCGGCGGCCCGGGGCAGCGGGCCCGGCTGCGTGAAGATGTTGTATTGCCGCGTTTCCTCGAACTCGATCAGGAGCCGATTGGCCAGAGGGTGGTCGGGCCGCATCACCACGCCGATGGGGGCCGCCACCTCGGCCAGGAACCGCACCGTGGGCGGGATCTGATGGCTCACGAAGGTGAAACCCATGTCCGCGTCGCCCGCCGCCACGGCCTGCGGGATGTCCGAGGGCTGGACCGCCAGGACCGAGTAGCTCACCGCGGGAAACTCCGCCCGAAACCGGTCGAAGGCCCTGGGCAAGAAATCGACCAGCAGGGAATCCAAGGCCGCCACAGAGACATGGCCCGAGCGGGCCTCCCGGAGGTCGTCGATCTCCGCTCGCATGCGATCGAAATCGTGCAGCGTCGCCGTGACGTGGCGCAGCAGGAGTTCGCCGGCGATGGTGAGACGCATGCCGCCGGGCAGCCGATCGAACAAGGGTGTGCCAAGCTCGTCTTCGAGCTTCAGGATCTGCCTGTTCAGCGCGCTGGCCGCGACATTGAGGGACGCCGCCGCACGGCGGATCGAGCCGGCGCGGGTGACCTCCCGGAAGTAGAATAACGCAGCCGCGTGCAAGGCCTGGCCCCTGGATCGCGGCCAGTCTAGCCGTCTTTGTTCCGCGCCGGCCAGCCCGCGACGACGGGGTGGTCCTGCTCCGTCCTGTGACGGGCGTCGGAGCCGCCGGGGCTTCCCCACCTGGTCACCTCGGGGCCGAAGAACTCGCGGTTCACCGCGAGCCACGGCGTGAGTTCGGCTGGCAAGCGATCGTCGGCGTGGATGGCGGCGACCGGGCACACGGTCTCGCACAGGCCGCAATCGATGCACTCGTCGGGGTGGATGTAGAGCGTCCGGCCCCCCTCGTAGATGCAGTCGACCGGGCAGGCCGGGAGGCACGCCTTGTCCATCACGTCGATGCAGGCGTCGGTGATGACGTAGGTCATTGGCGTCGCGCTCTCCTACCGCCCTTTCCAGACCGGCTTGCGCTTCTCCACGAAGGCGCGGACGCCCTCGCTCGAATCCTCGCTCGCCAGCGCCTCGACGAGCGCCGGCAGGCGGTGCGCCTGGGCCTCGGCGGCCGTGAGGTGAGCCGTGCGCCGCACCACCTGCTTGATGGCGCGCACGGAGAGCGGGGCGCAGGCGAGGATGTCGGCCAGCCAGCGGTCCACGGCGGCGTCGAGCTCCGCCCGGGGGACGACCTCGTTGATCAACCCCATGCGGAACGCCTCGTCGGCCTTGATGCGCTTGCCGGTGAGGAGCAGGCCCATGGCCTGGCGGAAGGGAACCTGCCGCTGCAGGAGGGTCATCCCGCCGTCCAGCGGCAGGCGGCCGACCCGCGCTTCGGGCAGGCCGAAGCTCGCCTCCTCGGCGGCCACGACGATGTCGCAGCCCAGCACCATTTCGAAGCCGCCGCCCACGGCGTGCCCGTTGACGCGGGCGATGACGGGCACGTCGAGGGTCTCGCGCAGGGCGATGCCGCCGAAGCCGCCGGGGCGGGGCGTGGCCCAGTATTCGAGCCCGCTCGCGCCGCTGCCCTTCATGTCCGCGCCGGTCGAGAAGGCCCGGTCGCCGGACCCGGTGAGGACGACCGCGCGGACGTCGCGGTCCCGCTCGATCCTGGCCCAGACGTCCTGCAGCTCGCGCTCGGTCGCCGCATCGACGGCGTTCAGCACCTCCGGCCGGTCGATCGTGACGCGCGCGATGTGGTCGGCGACCTCGAAGCGAACGGCCATCACGCCACCTTGCCCACGTCGGACGCCCGCTGCGGGGCGAGGCCCAGCTCCGCCAGCACCTCGTCGGTGTGCTGGCCCAGCTCCGCGGGCGGGATGCGCACGCTGACGGGCGCGTCCGACAGGTGCACCGGCGAGCCCACCACGCGCACCGTCTCCACGCGGTTGCGGGTCTCCAGGATCATGCCGTTGATCCGCGTCTGCTCGTCGGCCAGCGCCTCGGACAACGTCCGCACCGGCGCGCACAGGAGATCCTGCTCCTCCAGCCGGGCCAGCCAGTAGGCCGTGGTGTTGGTGGCGAACCGCTCGCGGAAGATGGCGTGCAGCGCCGCCTTGTTGGCGACCTGGGTCGGGTGATCGATGAAGCGCGGATCCTCGTGGAGGCCGGGCAGGTCCAGCGCCGTCCCGATGTCGCGCAGCGGGTGGGCCTTGAAGGCGCCGACCATCACGAGCGCGCCGTCCGTCGTCTCGAAGACGCCGGTGAGCGGCATGGCGCCCCAGTTCACCTCGCGGCCGCGCATCATGGCGGCCGCGGCCTCCTGGGTTTGCGCGGCGAGCATGGAATCCAGCAGCGACACGCTCACCAGCTGGCCGCGTCCCGTCTTCTGCCGCTGGAGGATGGCGAGGAGCACGCCCTGGACGAGGTGCATGCCGGCGGAATAGTCGGCGAACGTGGTGGAGTAGATCGACAGCGGCAGGGCGTCGTCGGAGCGCCGCGCCATCACGCCGGACATGGCCTGCGCCAGCACGTCCTGGCCGCCCTTGTGGGCGTAGGGGCCGACCAGGCCGTAGCCGGTGCCCACCGCATAGATCAAGCGGGGATTGCGCGCCGCCAGCGCCTCGTAGCCGAAGCCCATGCGGTCCATCACGCCGGCGCGGAAGTTGTTGACCACCACGTCGGCTTCATCGAGCAGCTGCAGCACGGCCGCCTTGTCCTCGGCCTTCCGCGTGTCGAGCACGATGGAGCGCTTGTTGCGGTTGAGCGAGCAGTAGACGGGGCCGGTCAGGCCCGCGGGATCGTGCGGAAAGGCCGTGCGCGACAGGTCGCCCGTGGGCGGACGCTCGATCTTGATCACGTCGGCGCCGAAGTCGGCCAGCACCTGCGTGGCCACGGGCCCCATCATGACCTGCGTGAAGTCGACGATCTTGACGCCCGCGAGAGGCAGTTCGATGGGGGAAGTCACGCGGCGTTCTCCATGATGGTGGCGTTGGCGGAGGGCGCGTCGCCGGGGTCGCCGCCCTGCGCCCTGACGCGCGCGCAGATGGCGCCGGGGTCGACGCGCCTGACGGGAATGGAGCCGGCCACGGCCAGCGCCGCGGCGACGCCGGCCGACTGGCCCATGGACATGCAGGGCGGGATCTCGCGCGACATCTTCTGCGCGCTCTCGGTCGCGGAGTAATGGCGGCCGGCGACCAGCAGTCCGTCGACCTCCTTGGGCAGCATCGCCCGGTAGGGCGTGTAGTAGTCGCGGCCCCGCGCCACCGTGTCGGCGAAGTGGACGCGATGCGCCACGTCGTCCTTCGTCACGACGTATTCGCCTTCGAGCAGGCGCGTGGTGCGCACGCCGAGTTGCGGGGCGACGTCGACCACGAACGCCTTGCCGAAGCCCGGCATGTTGGCGCGCACGAAATCGACGAGGGCATAGATGCGCCGGCGACCCTCGAAATCGGCGCGCGTCAGGTCCTCGACCTTGAGGGCGTCGAAGCCCACCATGTGCGGACAGTTGCACCAGACGATGCCGGGAAGCGGCGTCTTCAGCCACCAGAAGTCCCAGCTGCCGCCCATCACCCGCTTGGCCTCGCGGTCGATCTTCGCATAGGCCTCCGGCTCTTCCTGTTGGAAGCGCTCGGTCTCTTCGGTGTCCACCCCGCCGAGGCGGAACACCGTCGTGACGATGTACTTGCCCTCGTTGAAGGAAGCGCCCGCGGCCGCGGCTACGTCGAGGTCGCCGGTGGTGTCAATCACCACGTCGCCCAGGATCGCCTCGCGGCCAGCCTTGGTCTCGCAGATGACGCCCCGGATGCGTCCGTCCTGCACGATGGCCTTCGAGAACCAGGAATGCAGGCGCAGGTTCACGCCGGCCTCGGCGATCATCTCGTTGGAGACGCGCTTCCAGCCGTCGGGGTCGAAGGCGGCCGCCATCACGATGGGCTGCGGCTTCGACTGGGCGCGGAAGTCGAAGGCGCCCCAGCGCGCCCACTTGCGGTAGACGTCCCAGCCCTGGCGACGCTCCTCGGGCGGCGGGTATACGGCCGCGCCCACCTTCGCCATGCGCTCGATCATCTCCATGCACACGCCCTGCACGGTGACCTCGTCGCCGTTGTGCATGTCGTCCAGCACCAGCACCATGCCGCCGGAGGCGAGGCCGCCCAGATAGGGATAGCGCTCCACGAGCGTGACGGAGCAGCCCTCGCGCCGGGCGGCCAGGGCGGCCGCGAAGCCGGCCGGCCCGCCGCCCACCACCACAACGTCGGAGCGCGCCACGATGCGGGCGGAGCCGGGCTTTTCCTCGATGCGGTCGCTTGTCGACATCCGGACCTCCTTCGCGGGTTCGGTAAATTTCGAGATGGGGGCAGGGCGGCCGGAACTAGTGCCCGGCGGGCGCCTGCCAGCGCACCACCAGCCGCTCGACGAGCGTGATCGCCAGGAAGAAGACCATGGAGAAGCACGAACCGACGATGACGGTGGCGTAGAGCAGCGCCGAGTCGAAGGCGTAGGTGGCCTGGATGATCAGGGCGCCGATGCCCTGGGTGGACCCGATCCACTCGCCCACGATCGCGCCGATGACGGAGGTGGAAGCCGAGATCTTCAGGGCTGAGAACAGGTAGGGCAGCGAGTTGAACAGGCGCAGCTTGAAGAACACCTCGGTTTTCGAGGCGGACAGGACGCGCATCAGCTCCATGGCCTGCGGGTTCACGGACTCCAGCCCGCGGACCATGTTCACGAGGGTCGGGAAGAAGCAGATCAGCGCCGCAATGGCGATCTTCGGCTCCATGCCGTTGCCGAGCAGCAGCACCAGGATGGGGGCCTTCGCGACCACCGGGATGGTGTTGATGATGACAACCAGCGGGAAGAACGCCTCTTCCAGGATCTTCTTGTGCACGAAAGTGGTGGCGATGAGGATCGCGGCCACGTTGCCCAGCAGGAACCCGCAGATCGCCTCGATGGCCGTGGGGACGAGGTTCTCGATCAGCAGGCCGAACTTCGACGTGAGCGTCGCGAACACCGCGACCGGGGACGGCGCCACGAAGGGCGGCACCTTGAAGATGTAGACGACAGCGGCCCAGGCCCCGAGCGCAGCCAGGATGCCGACGGCCGGGAGCAGGCGACGACGCCAAAGCTCGCGCTGCTTGCGCCGGGCGTATTCGGCTTCGGCGGCGGAGGCGTCGGGCAGGACGGCGGCGATGTCGGTCATCGTGCTCATGCTCCACGCCCCAGCAGGTCCCGCAGATTGGCCGCGATCTCGACGAAGGGTTGGGTCTCCCGGATCTTGAGCGTCCGGTCGCGGGGCAGGCCGACATCGACCAGTTCGGTCACGCGCCCCGGATTGGCGGCCAGCACCAGGACCTGCTCGCCCAGGAAGAGCGCCTCGTAAACCGAGTGGGTGACGAACATGATCGTCGTCCCGGTCTCCTGCCAGATCCGCCGCAACTCCTCGTTCAGGCGGTCGCGGGTGATCTCGTCCAGCGCGCCGAAGGGCTCGTCCATCAGCAGAAGGCGCGGACCGCCCAGCAGGGCGCGCGCGATGGAGACGCGTTGGCGCATGCCGCCGGAGAGTTCATGCGGGTAGCTGCCTTCCCAGCCCTCCAGCCCCACGAGTTTCAGGAGCTCCCGCGGTGTGGGCGCGCCGGCCGGAAGCGCCTTGGCGCCGCCGACTTCGAGCGGCAGCTCCACATTCTGCAGGGCGGTGCGCCAGGGCAGAAGAGCCGCATCCTGGAACACGAAGCCGAGCGAACGCTTCAGCCGCGCTTCCTGCGGCGACAGGCCGAGCACGGAGACGGCGCCGCTGGTCGGCGACACGAGGTCTGCGACGACCCTCAAGAGCGTGGACTTGCCGCAGCCCGAGGGGCCAAGCAGGCTCAGGAAACCGCCGCGCTCGACCGCGAACGAGACGTTCTCGAGGGCGGTCACCGTGCGCCGGTCGGTGATGAACCGGACCGTGACGTTGCGACAGGCGACGGCGGCCGGGGCGGATGCTGCTTGGGGGACGACGGAAGGGAAAGCCTCCGCCGCCGCAACGGGGGCGGCCACCGGATCAGCCGATCTTCGGCCGGCCCGCGGCCGTGGCCTTCAGGATGTCGAGCGTCATCACTTCCTCCAGCTTGGGGGTGCGCTTGGAGAACTGGCCGAGCGATGCGTAGAGGTCGATCTGCTCCTGCCAGACGGCGGGATCCATCGTGCCCCAGCCCTCCTCGGCGGTTTTCGGAGAGAAGGCGTATTTCAGCATGACGTCGAGCGCCTCGCGCTCATCCGCCGCCACGAGGTTGGGGAACTCCTTGACGAGGAGCTCCACCGCCTTGTCGCGGTTGTCGTGCGCGAAGGCCCAACCCTTGCCGCTCGCCCGCAGGAACTTCTGGAGGATGTCGCCCTTGGTCTCGATCGTCGTTTTGGTCGCGTAATAAGGCAGGGCGTAGAGTCTCACGCCGGCGTCCCAGAGCCGCAGGTCCACCCTGTCGGGGCCCAGCACCTTGAGGGCCGTCGTGTTGGTCAGCCAGCCGGTCACCACATCCACCTGGCCGGTCAGGAGGGGCGCCATGTCGGCCCCGATGGTGACGATGGTGACGTCCTTCTCCGGGATCTTGTTCTTGGCCAGGAGCGCCCGAAGCAGGATCACCCCGGTCGCCTGGACGCCGACCTTCTTGCCGACGATGTCCTTGGGCTCGCGGACCGGGTTCTTCTTCAGAGAGAAGAAGGTGTAGGGGTGCTCCTGGGCGCCCACTGCGAAGCAGAGGATCGGAATGTCCTGCGACGCGGCCAGCATCAGCGAAGGCGAGGAGGACACCTGGCCCACCTCGAATCGCCCCGCGGCGACCACGGCGACGCCGTCGATGTTGGGTCCGCCGGCCTGGAACTTCAGCTCGATGCCTTCCTGGTCGTAGTAGCCCAGCTGCTTGGCGCAGACCTCGCCGATCTGGTTGCCGCCCAGGATCCACCCGAGTTGCATGTTGACCAAGGGCTTGCCCTGGGCGTTCGCGCCAACGGTCAAGAGCGGCCCCGACACCGTCGCGAGGGCTGCGGTCTTCAGGACATCACGACGACTGACTGGACCCATGGCGGATTCTCCTGGAAGGGCGACCCGCGAGCCTCAGCCCTGGGGTGCGGAGCCTACAACCGAAGTGGATCACGCCGTCACTGTTCCAGAAAGAAGAGATATTCGGCCCATGCGTTGCCTAAAATCGAACGCGCCTGTCCAGGAGGCATTCGGCGCGAGCGTCTGCCCAACATCGGCGCAATCTCCGGGCCGAAGGGCCTGACGGGTGCGGTCCCAGGCGTTATCGTCCCCGCTGCAATCGACAGGACCAGACGGATCGTGCGGATGAACAGGGTCGGAGAACATTGGCGGCAAGCTCTCGAAGTGGCGGAACTGAGCCCCAACAGGGTCCGCAAGGTCGGCGCCGTGGTGGCGGCGGCCGACGGAACGGTGATCGCCGCCTGCAACACCTTTCCGCCGGGAGTCCAGGACCTTCCGGAAAGGCATGAGGGCGACGGCCGCTTCGTCTGGATGGAGCACGCCGAGCGCAATGCGATCTTCGAGGCGACTCGCCGCGGCGTCGCCACGGCGGGTGGACGCATCACGTCGACGTTCTTTCCCTGCATCGACTGCGCCCGCGCCATCGTGCTCGCCGGTTTCCGATGCCTCGACACGGTCGAACCGGCGCTCGAGGATCCCGTCTGGGGCGCCTCCTTCGTGCGCTCGCGCGTGATCCTGGAAGAGGGTGGCGTGACGCTCAATTTCGTGGAGCCCTAGACGGCTCTCCGAGCGCCGCCAGGGCGGCGGTCAGTCCATCACCCGGCCTGGAGCCGAGCCAGCTCGTCCCGCGTCGGAAACGAGGGCACGGTGCCGCGGCGCGTCACCGCGAGCGAGGCCGCCGCGATCCCGAGGGCGAGCGCGGGCTTGAGGGGCGCGCCCTGCGCCAGCCTTCCCACGAGCACACCCACCAGCACGTCGCCTGCGCCAGCCGTATCCACGGCCGAGACGGCAGGGGCCGCCACGCGGGTCGTCGCCCCCTCGGCGCTCAGGATGGCGCCCTCCGCCCCCAGGGTGACCACCGCGGCCCGCCCCGGGGCCGACGACAGAGCCTGGGCGGCGGCGTGCGGGGCCCCTCCGACCAGCGTGGCGGCCTCCACCGCATTGGCGACCACGAGATCGAACAGCGGAAGCGCGCCGGCCATGTCCCAGGCGATCGGCGCCGTGTTCAACACCCGAAGACCGCCCCGGGCGGCCGCTAAGCGGCAGGCCGCGACCGTCACGTCACGGTCAAGGTTCCCCTGCATCAGCAGGACATCGCCGGCGGCGAAGTCAGCCAAGGCGTCCAGCGCACCGGCTTCGGTGAGGGCGCGGGCGGCCTCGGCGCTGCTGACGATCATGTTCTCGCCGTCGCTCGCCACCCAGATCGCCGAATAGTCGGTCGGCGCGGAGCTCGCGATCCAACGCGCTTCCAGGTTGGCTTCCGCGCTGGCCGCCGTGGCCAGGACGGCGCCGTCGCGGTCCCCGCCGAGCGGGGCCGCGAGCACGGTCGCTGCGCCCGTCCGGGCGCAGGCGATCGCCTGGTTCAGGCCCTTGCCTCCCGGGCAGCGTTCAAGGCTGTCGCAGAGCAGGGTCTCGCCGGGAACGGGCAGGCGCGCGACCGTCTGCACGCAGTCCACGGTCGCGTTGCCGAGGACGAAGACGCGCTTCACCGGCGCGCCTCCCGCACGACCGCCATGAAGGCCTTCACACGCTCGGGATCGACCTCGTTCCACCAGCCGCCGTCGTGCTTGAGGGCGCTCGCCACGATCACCGCGTCCGCGTATCCCAGGATCGCGCCCACATTCTCCGGGTTCACGCCGCTGCCGACGACCACAGGCAGGGAGGTCGAGCCCTGAACGGTCGCGAGATCGTCGAGGTTGGCGCTGTCGCCCGTGCGCTGGCCCGTGACGATCACGGCGTCGGCGTCGAAGAACTGGGCGTCGCGGGTCAGCTCCGTCAGGGTCCGGTCGGCCATGATGGCGTGCGCGCCGTGCTTCACGTGCACGTCCGCGAACACGGCGACGTCGCGGGCCCGCAACGTGTTGCGATACCGGGCCGCCAAGCCCGCCTTGCCTTCCACGAAGCCCTCGTTGGCCACATAGGCGTTGGCCCACTGGTTCACCCGGACGAAGCGCGCGCCTGCCGCCTTGGCCACGGCGATGGCCTGGATGGCCCCGTTGGCGAGCACGTTGACGCCGACGGGCAGAGGCGTCGCGCGCGCCACCCGGTCCGTCATCACGGCCATGACGGCGGCGGTCTCGGGGCCGAGCTCCTCCGGCTTCACGAAGGGGATGTCGCCGTGGTTCTCCACGATCAGGCCGTCCACCCCGCCGTCGGCGTATCGGCGCGCCTCCGCGCAGGCGTGCTCGTAGATCCGCTCGATCGGGTCGCCGTCGTAGTTGGCGGAGCCGGGGAGGGGAAGCGCGTGGATGACGCCGATCACGGCCTTGGTGCGGCCGAACAGGCGCTGCACCACATTGGTCTTCGCTTTGTAGACGGACTGGGACAACGGTCGTCTCCGGGGTGTGGGGGTCAGGGCAGGGCCGACGCGGGCTCGGCCTGGAGAGGCAGGTGGATGCCGGCCAGGGCCGCCAGCTCCTGCGCGATGGGCCGCATCTCCTGCGCTCCGTACTGCGCCGCGGCGAGGCTGCCCGCCGCGCACGCCGCCCTCGCGGCGACGTCCGGTTCGCAGCCGTTGAGCCACAGCGCGAGGAACGCGCCCACGAAGGCGTCGCCGGCGCCGGTCTTGTCGACGACCGTGACGTCGGGGGCGGGCGCACGGGCGCAACGGCCGTCGCGGGTGACCACTGCGGCGCCCTGGGCGCCGAGGGTCAGGGTCACGACCTGCGGCCAGGCGTCGGCGGGCGCCTGCGCGGCCCGCGCGGCGAGCCAGGGCAAGGCGCGCTCGGGATCCGGCGGGCAACCCGGGAGGAAGGCGAGGGTCTCGCGATGGAGGAAAAGAGCGTCGGCGGTCGAGAAGAGGCGGTCGGCGTTGTCCGCGAGCCATGCGGGCGGCAGCCCGGTGGCCTGGACGCTGGCGCGGAATCCCCGGGCGCGCGCCCGGCGGAGCGCCTCGATCTGGACCGGCGCCTGGAAGCCCTCGAGGTGCAGGCACCAGACGACGCCGGCGGGGTCCGCAGCCTCGACGAACTGGCGCACGTCCACCTCCGCGAGGCTGGAGGGCTCGTTCACGATGGTGCGGCGACCGTCGGGTTCGACCAGGACGAGCGCGCGGTCGAGCCGCCCCTGCCGCCGCTCGCGCGAGGCGATGAGGTCCACCTGGCGGGCGGCCAGTTCGGCCGCCGCCCAGTCGCTCTCCTGGTCCGAGCCGATGGACGTGATGATGGACGCGGCCACCGGCCAGGGGGCCCCGACCCCCGCCGCGACCGCCGCCACGTTCGCGGCGGGGCCGCCGATGGATTTTATGATCGTGCGCGCCTGCAGGCGCTCCTCGCGCTGGGGCAGGCGCGGCACGCACGCGACGTAGTCCACGCTCACGTACCCGACCGTGGTCAGGCGCGGGACGGAGGCGCCGGCGCGGGCGTCAGGCCCGGCCGGGCGCTTGCGCGCGGTGAGCGAGCGCGCGGTCTCCGCGGGCACGTAGTCGAGCGCGCGGATGGCCTCGAGCACGCGCGCGCGCGTGTGCGGGCGCACGGGCACGCGTCCATTGAGCACGTGCGACACGGTCGCCTTGGACACGCCCGCGGCGCGCGCGACGTCCGAGATCGTGGGCGTGCCCGCGATCGGGCGCGGGTCGTCGGGCCCGCTCACGGCGCGCGCTCCCCGGCGCGGGCGCGGCGGAGCAGGTCCATGCGCG
>NZ_PVZS01000051.1 GCF_003004785.1 Alsobacter soli | reverse complement strand
CAGGTTCAAATCCTGCCCCCGCAACCAAAATAAGCCCGCCGTGTCAATGACATGGCGGGTTTTTTGTTGTCGGGTAAGGCTGGCCGCGAGGGCATGTCAGCACGATGTCAGCGGCGCAGTTGTCAAGCAGCTGGACCTGTCCTCTGAGGCGAAACTCATTGAACCTACGAGGCGAGACGAGGCTTTCGCCTCTTCGGCCGAACGCGGCGCTTGCTGGCTCCCATTTCGGCCGAGAACGGGTCAGGCAGAGGGGCCTCGTAAGGCGGACGCCTCGGGAACCGTCCGGGCCCGCTTTGCGGGCCTCGTCGGCACGGTGTTCCTGGGTCTGACTCTCGCCGGTGCTGCCACCCCGGCCGCTGCCGAACCCGTCACCGGCGTCGTCGTCGGCGTCAAGGCTGTCTGCCCGCTCACGGGCCCCGGCACCGCCGTCTGCGCTGCGGCCGGCGTCGTCCTGCACGAGCTGACCCAACCGCGCCCCTTCGAAGAACGGCGAGGGAGCCAAGGTCGCCCGCACCGCCCGGGACTGGGTCGGCGACCGCACCGCCCTGCGGACGGTGCTCCGCCATCTGTAAGGGCCGGGACGGGGTGCGATCCCGTCCCCTCGCCACAACCTCTATCGAACGGGAGAAACTCATCATGCACCCACCGGTCCCCGTCCCATCTAGAGGCGGGTTCGGCATCGTCGTCATCCTGGGGGATGGTGGTCTTCTTGGTTCCGGCTGACCGGCCCTGTCACAGGGATCGGTAAGGGCGGCCGTCCGCCAACCTACCTCAACTGGAAGCTTATGAAGCAGTCGATCCACTACTGACGACGAGGGGCCCGTGCCGTCACGGTTCCCTTCTTAAGTGCATGGACCTCAGGATGCAGCGCACCTTGCGGATCGAGCCCGCCCTTGTAGACGTCCCGGACTGCGTCGGTCTCGGCAATGTCGAGTCCGGGAACCGCCTCGGGGCCATGCGGATCAACGCGCGGCGAGCGCCGGCCCGCAGCCGTAACTCAATCCTCGACGGCTTCGTCGTTGTCGGGATCGGCCGGGCATGGCGCAGGCTTCCAGTCGGGGTCATAGGCCGGGAACTTGTCAACTTCCTTCTCGGGATCAAAGTCGACGTATCGGCCGTGCAGGGTCCCGCCGAGCGTCAGTCTCGGATACCAGCCTGCGAAGGGGCCGTCGCTAGCATCCCAGTCCAGAACGTACACGTGCGGCGCCTCGGCGATGTCGTCTCCGTGCTCGTCGATCTCGACCACGTTCTGGAACGGGATGACGGCCGACACTTCGAGCCACCCGCGCTCTTCCTCGGGCAGCGACATCCAGAACTCCATCATCTGGTGCCTGTCCTTGCGCCGCCGCTCGGTTTCTGACCGCTCCCAGTGCTCGTCTCCGAAGTGCGGGCGAGCGTCGTTCATCTCGCGCGCCCAGTCCCATGAGCCGTCCGGCCCCATCCAGGCGAAGTGCCTCCCGATGCTGAAGCGAAGGCCGTCCCAGGCCAACCCCTCGTAGGTCCAGAGGCGCCATTGCTTCCGATCCATCGGCAGCAGCGACTCGTCTGGATGTTGTTCCGGGTACTTGTCCGCCCCGGCGTAGCGGACGAGGACGTCCCGGTTTACTTCGAGGTGCCGCGCCGCCTTTCGCTTGGCCGCGAGCTTCGCCCGGAGGTCCGTCTTGAGCGTGCGCCGCCTGGTCGAGAGCGAGAAGCCGAAGTAGGCGAACAGGAGACCGTCGTTCTTGGGCTGGAAGAGCATGTCCTCCAGCTCCCCTTTCCCCCACATGTAAGCTTCCTGAAGGCCGAGGTTGCGTGCCATCTCGAAGAACTTGTCGCGGGCATGCTTGGAGAAATCGCACGCGGCCGCGAACACGATCCCGTAGACGCCCTCCGCCTCGACGGCCTCGCGCAGCCCCTCCAAGTAGCCGGCGACCTTGCCGGGCGGCAGCGACTTCTCGCGCTTGCACTGGATCAGCCAGAGCCGGCCGGGACTCGGGGCGGTTTCCCCCTCCTCATACCCGCCGTCGTCCTCGGGATTCGCTGTCGCAGCGAGCACCTTCTCGACCGCCCGCGCGTCGAAGCCGTCGTCCGATCCCGCGCGTCCGGTCGCCTCGATCCGTGCCCAGTCCCGGAAATCGTAGGCGAGCTGCCTGACCAAGTCCTCGAAGCGACGCGGATCGAGGTCCTCGAAGTGGAGCTGCGCGAGCGTGCGTGTCGTCGTCGGGGGAGCCATGGACCGCGGCATGCCTTGTGAGCCATTTAGGAGGCTCGTCAGCGGCTTTCCCGGCCGCCGTTTCGGGAATCGCCGGCTGGCGATCTTCCATCAGATCACGTCGGCGGGCTCCGCGGGCCCGTCAAGATCCCTGACGAGGCGACCCAAGCCGATCCGTTCACGCGCCTGATCCTCGGGCTACCCGGTCGCGAATGGGGCGCATCGCCTTCTCCGGCTCGGGCGTCGGCCGCTCGCGGGCAAAGCGGTCGTTCAGGCCGGCGTTCGCCAACTACGAGGAGGCGTGGCCCGTTTGGCCTGTTAGTAATTGAGACCAGATGCGGCTGCGCTTGCCACCAGCGGAGCCGGTACGTCGGGGGCTGCGTATGATCAGGCAGAGGCGAACAATCCGCGTGCTCAGCTGGAGGTGAAAATTGGTAGTTCTTCCACGTCCTCACTGGGTCCCATGGGCCAAGATATTCCCCTTCTTCGGTGCCGCACCTGGATCTCAACAGACCCTGCATGCACTCGGGGAGAGCATCTTCAACAGCTACGCCACGCGTCTAGTCGAGGTTGGTAAGTCGATCCGTGCTGACGAAATCACAATTCGCTATCCATTAAGTCCGATATTGCGCATTCGGAGATTGGGCGATCCGGTCTTCCAGATCGACGATGGGCCATCTGGCTATTACCGGATAGTGGGGGGGACGCCGGATGAATTGCGCGATCCCAAAAACATGATCGGCTGGTTGGAGCATCCTGATGACTTCAGCCAGCCTAACCTGTTCGCTGAACAGCTCTGGACTCAGTGGAATTACGAGCTTCAGCGTTGTGTGCGGGACTCGAAGTGGGCAGTCGTGTGCCGGCAGTCGCCGACCGGCCCCTTCAAGGTCCTGCCCCCGGACAGTTGGAGCCATTTCGAACTAACCGATTACCGGGCCGGATTGATGAGGGCGGCCTCGGGCGAATGCGCATTCTCCACCCATTTCGTGCCGCTTAGCTGGCCCGAAGAGCTGGACGTTATCGCCGAGGAGCTCGGAATATTCGGTTCGTCCGACGGAGCAAGGGCAAATGAGGAGCAGGTTGGGCCCGAGGAGGAGCCGCACGAGGGCACCGCGAATCCCGCGGTGGCCGGCGTATCGGACCCAGTGGCTGGGAAGCAACGCCATACATCGAGGGAAGAGAAGGAATATACCCGCCGCCTGACCGCCTACATGGCCGAAAATGAGCCGGTCCTCTCCAAGAAGAAGATTCGCGAGCTAACCGGGGGTAACCGCCTGCCAAACGCGGCATTCGAGCGGTCCTGGGATGCTGCGGACAAGGCTTCATGTAAGGGCTTCTCCTCTCCGGGGCGAAGGCCGAGCAGTGGCAATTTTGACACATCACCCCAGGCCGATTTGCCGGCCAACGAGGAATGAAATCGAATCCTCAGTAATCAGCCGTGGGCTATTACATGTGATTCCCACCCGGTACCTCCAAAGCGCCTGAGCAATTCGCTCGTGCCTAACGGAGGTCGCTTATGGACCGGAATGCAGAACGGACGGCAGACCGCCTTCTGAACGAAAACGAAGTCGCGCAGCTGCTTGGCGTGAGCAGGAGCTGGCTGGCCAAAAGTCGGCTTATTGGCTCCGGCCCCCGTTTTATCAAGTTGGGCCGCTCGGTCCGTTACCACGCTTCCGCCATCTCGGACTATCTGCGCTCGCGCTCTCGGACGTCCACCTCCGAGACCTTCTGAAGAGTAATATCCGCACATGCGATGGTGATGCGTGTGCAGGGTAACGGCAATCCAGAAGAAAACGCGACGGGCTACGAGCGTATACCTTCGGCTATAAAGATTAGTATAAAGCACAAGTGTACAGATAGCCTGTACATATGGGGCATAATACCATAAATATGCTGTGGCAATGCCTGTCCATCGCCGTCAACGCCTGTGCAATTGGAGGTCGTCCTAATGGCCCTTCGGCGTAAGAGTGACCCCGCTCAGTTCGAGCTGTTCCAACCACGCGAGCCCATCGAAGAATGCCCCGACGCCTCGGAGCCCGTGATCGCCCCCATGGTGGCGACGCCAATGGAGGTTGCTCCGCTCGCGGCTGAAAGGGACATACCCACTCTGGGCACCGACACCCGCTCCTCGGGAGGAGACGATGCGGCCGTCGCAATTCCCGCTGGGACGGTGCACGAACTGACATTCGCCGGCGCGATCGAGCTGCTCGCACGGGCGGAGGAAGTACCCGATAAAAAGCGCAGGCACTGGATCACGTCATTGCGTTCAATCGGGCGCTACCTGGACAGACCCCTGAACACGATACCGGCCCGTTGGACGTCCGTTCGAATTCGGGTCGACCAGCTTCATTTCGCCCGGCTTGGATGCGCTAAGCAGACGTTGGCGAACCACCGATCGAATGTTCTATCTGCGCTGAATTGGCTGGCCGAAGAACACGATTTGCCAAGGCGCGGCGCTCCACTAACTCCGGATTGGGAGCGCCTCTGGCGACGGATACCAAAACTCGCCACCCGTGGCGCACTGTCCACCTTGTTTCGCTTCTGCTCCGCCCGGCGAATTGCGCCTGAGGCGGTCAACGAGACCGTCCTCGATCAGCTGATGCGCTACCGAGCCGAGACAACCGCATTGGACGCGTCCGACAAGGCACGTAGACGCATCGCGCGGCTATGGAACCGAGCGCGCGACCAAATCGAAGGCTGGCCTGAGGTCACCCTGCTCGCGCCTGCTATTTTAAGACACCAGGGGCCAAGCTGGGAGGAATTCCCCCGATCGCTGCGCACGGAGATCGACGGCTACTTGGCCGATAAGTCGCGTGCACGAAAAGACGCGGCCGGACGTCGATTCAGACCGGCAGCAGCCAGCACCGTCAGAATGGAGCGGGCCCGCATCGTCGCAGCCATTCGGAAGGCGGTGATGCTCGGCGAACCCCTTGATGAGCTCGTGTCCTTTGCAGCCCTACTCACGCCAAGGCGGGCGAAGTTGATCCTCGAGGCCTATGCCGGGCGAGAGGACGGCAGAACGCCAGTGTACGCGATCGATCTCGCGCGAATGTTCTACAAGCTAGCCCATGCCTCGACGAACGTGGCGCCCTCCGACCGCGACGAGCTGAAGGAGATGTGGAGCTTACTGGAGGAGGAGCGCGTTCGAGGGCTCACGCCTAAAAACCGGGAAGTCGTGCGCCTAGTGCGCAGTGCCAAATTCGTCAGCGATCTAACCAATCTGCCCGGCCATCTGATGGCAAGAGCGCGCACCACCCAGAGGCACGCACCGGTCAAGGCGGCCGCCCTCGCGCAAGTCGCCGTCGCGATCGAAATTCTGCTCTTCGCCCCCGTTCGTATGCGCAATCTCTGCTCGATTCTGATCGGAACGAATTACGTCAAGCCGGCTGGGGCGGGGGAACCCGCTCTCATCACCTTTCCGCATTATGACGTGAAAAATCGGGTCAATCTCGATTTCCCGCTTACGCCGGAGACTACGGCCTTCATCGACCAGTACATCCATGAATATCGCCCTGTGCTGCTGCGCGGCCATAACGGGGACGCCCTGTTTCCTGGCGGGAGTGACTCGGAATTCAAGTTTACTACAACACTGTCGCAGCAGATTACAGACAGAATTTTGAAGGAGATCGGGCGGAGCATCACTCCGCACCAATTTCGACATATCGCAGGGGCTCTAATCCTTCGCGCGCATCCCGGCAATTATGAATTTGTCCGCCGCGTCCTGGGCCACAAGAACGTGCAAACCACCATGAATTTCTACGTCGGGCTCGAAACGGCGGAGGCCAACGTTCAATTCTCGCGCCTCGTGTCCTCGCTTCACACCAAACAGCAGGCCCTGCCATGAGCCGCGAAAAGTCCCCTGCGAGCACATCGCTCCCCCTGGTCCGCTGGCCGAGTGGGGACCGGGATGAATGGCTATGCGTCTGTGAGAAGCCGGCGCGGCTCAGGAGGGGAGGGCGGCTTGGTCACCTCGCTCCTGTGTCACGCCAGGAGCTGCAGCGTCGCTATAGCTACTTTCTATCCTTCGTCGCCCGGTCGGAGCCGCTGAGGGATAACCTGTCGCCAGCCGCCTACGTCACGCCAGATCGTGTGCACGCGTACTGTGAACAACTTCAGCGCAACGTTAGCAGCGTCACTTCGGCGGGATCCATCCGGAAGCTGCTCGACGCGGCCCGGGCCCTGGCACCGAAGCAAGATTTTGGATGGCTCGTCGAACTCGCCCTCGATCTCGAATTCCTGGCCGAGCCCAAGGACAAGCGCGCTCGGATTCGGGAAACACCAGTTCTTGTCGAGGCTGGTTTGAGCTTGTTCCAGGGCACGCTTTGCCGATCTCCTAGCTTCCGAAGTGCGAGGGTGGCACGCGACGGCTTGATGGTCGCCTTGCTTGCCCATTGCCCTATTCGTCTGAAGAACTTCGCCAGCCTGATGATCGGCCAGAATTTCTGCCGTGAAGGAGATCATTGGGCGATAATCCTATCTGAGCACGAAACAAAATCCCGGCGTCCTGACGAACGGCCCGTCCCGACCGTGTTGGCGCCCTACATCGAAGCCTACTTGGAGCACTTTCGGCCCCTGCTCTTGGGGGGTGAAAGGGGGCGGGGGAGCGAAGCTGCGGGACCGTTGTGGATCTCCGGACAGACTCGTGAGGGCATGAGCTACAGCGCGGTTCAAAGAGCGATCACGTTGCGGACGCAAGAGGCCATTGGGGTCGCCCTTAGCCCCCATCTGTTTCGCAGCGCAGCCGCTTCGACCGTCGCGGCACACGCGGGCGAACGCCCGCATATGGCCAGTGCGCTGTTGCAGCATACAGATCCGAGGGTCACTGAGCTGCACTATAATCGGGCGTCATCCGTCCATGCAGTTAAGGCCTACGGTCGGCTGATCCAGGATCTCAGGTGAGAGGCGGATTGGGCTCATGTGGCCCAAGAGGCCGCTTCCGACCTTAAGCAGACCTTAGGCCTGAGCCTGCCGACGGGCCGCTCCCGACCCCAAGCAGACCTTGATGGTGCATCCGGCCAGAGGCTTGCCTTGTAGCAAACGTCGATGGCGGCGCGTCAGTTTCGCCCGCCGCCATGGGCGTCAGTCTCTTTCTGCTCCGCCATTTGACAGCTTCGTATGTTGCCAGTTCGCTTTTCGATGAGCGACACCTGGGTTTCGGCGGCGTTCAGGTCAGCTACGCCGAGAAGGCGACCTTGGCCGAGATCGAGGCTACCTTGAAATGCGCTCGTTAGACGTCCGGTGGCGGACTAAGGGGAAGGCATTCGTCCGAACCAGTGCTCGGGACATGACTTGAACAGCGGTTATGGGCCGGTGAAGCAGCCCGGCCCTGACCAAAAGGGAATCAAAGCCATGCCTCGTTTCCCCGCCTATGCTCTTGTTGCTGGCCTTCTTGCGTTAAGCGCCCCAGCTGTCGCACAAATCCCGTCGGGACCGCCCGATTTTACTGCGATTGTGCACCAGAAGATGCCCGCGGTTGTCGCGATCCTGACCCGACAGATGATCGAACAACAGGCCCAGGATGGTTCGGAGGACACGAGCCTCCGAGACCTCTTGCGACGCCGGTTCGGACAGGGCGGCGACACCGCCCAAATCCGGATGGCGCTCGGCTCCGGTTTCATCATCAATCGCGACGGTTACATCGTCACAAACAACCACGTGGTCGAGAACGCGGCCGAGATCCACGTCCGCTTGAATGACAAGAGCGACGTTCCTGCAAAGCTGGTCGGCCGCGATCCGTCCACCGACGTCGCGGTTCTCAAGATCGATCCCCGGCCAAATATGGATGTCGCGACGTGGGGAGATTCGGACAAGATCGAACCCGGAGCCTGGACGATCGCGATCGGCAGCCCTTTCGGCCTCACGGGAACGGTGTCGGTTGGAGTGCTATCCGCACGCTCGCGTGACATCCAATCAGGTCCATATGACGATTATCTGCAGACCGATGCGGCCATCAACCGCGGCAATTCCGGAGGACCGCTGTTCAACGCTGCCGGCGAGGTGATCGGCGTCAACACGGCCATCTATTCGCCCTCAGGCGGATCCGTGGGCATCGGCTTCGCCATACCCTCGCGCACCGCGCAGGCGGTCGCCGACCAACTGATCCACACCGGCAAGGTCGAGCGCGGATTCATTGGCGTCCGTCTGCAGGAGCTTACGCCGGCGATCGCGAAGGCTCTTGGGCGTCCGAACGCGAACGGGGCTCTCGTGGCAGGGGTCGAACCCGGCGCACCGGCCCAAAAGGCCGGACTGTCCACGGGCGACATCATCACCGGCCTGAACGGAAAACAGGTGGATAGCGCCCACGATGTCTCTCGCGAAGTGGCCGCGCTCCATCCCGGGCAGCAAGCGGATCTGCAGGTCGTCCGCGACGGAAAGGATCGCGACGTCCTGGTCACAGTCGCCGCGCGGACGGAGGTGGGACAGCCGCAGACCGGACTGCTCGAAGCTCCCCCGGAAGGCTCGAAGATGGGTTTGGCGGTGGGTTCGCTCAGCCCATCCATCCGCAGCCGACTCGGACTTCCGGCGAATGAAAGCGGCGTTCTCGTCGGGCGCGTCGAGCAGGACGGCTTGGCCGCGCAGGCCGGAATCCAACCCGGCGACGTGATCGTGTCCGTGAACAACAAGGCTGTCGACCAGCCGTCGGATGTAGCCCAAGCGTGGGCTTCCGCCCAGCACGACAAGCGGCCGTTGCTGCTGGGTGTGCGCCGCGGAGAGCAGTCTGTCTTCGTCGCCGTCGGGGGATAGCGTTCCTGCACGGGCGAGGCTCGTGCCAGATCCACTGGGGGCGAACCCGGGGAGGAGGACCTTGGCCATCAGGCAACGTCAATGGACCAACACGGGCCAGGGATCCTGCATCTGCGGCGCCATTCCCGCCGCAACACCTTCGCGGAGAACGCTGCTGGATCTTTCCTGAGCCGCCGTGAGCACGGAGCGCAGGCTGCGCTTGGCAGACCAAGGCCGCCACGCAGCACGTCAGGCGGCGTTCCGGTCCAAGGCTTGCCCCTCGATGACCCCATCGTGTCCTGGGGGGCTACATGTCCTGGCCAGTTCCCTCGCGAAAGCGACAAACCGTGCCAATGCCGTCTCTCGGATTTGTTGCATGGACTGTTCGCCTGACCAATCGATCACAACCTGACATTGAACCCAGTCTTGGTCGGGTGCAGCGCCGTCTTCCGAGCGCAGCAGCACGATGGCCTTGTGATCCTTCTGACTAACCGCGATCGCCCTAATCTCCATGCGTTCAACTCCTCCCGTGCTTCTTGTTCGTCTTGGCGCCTTCTGATGATCGTGACCATCGAGCGCCCGACAGGGGAAATGGGAGGGGGCGCGGCGGCGCCTCCCTCCCTGATGCGGAGCCTCTGCTCCCCTCAGCGAGGCTGCCGCGAACCTAGGCGTCCTGGATCACTCCCTTGCCAGCGTGAAGTCTATCCCGATGCGCGCCAGGCGTAAGTCGAGGAAAGCCTTAGGGCTGCCGGTGACCAAGTCCGACACCGAAGCGATGATGTGATCGTTGGATTGGTAGACCACTGCCCCCCGTTCCCCGGCTTGGCAGGTGACCGTGCCCCCCGCGGTCGGGCTCGGCACCGTCATCTTCTTGAGCAGTTCCACCGTGGCATTGCGATCGGGCAGACTCTTCATGCCCTGAGCTTGGCGTTTTCCCGTTGAATCGCCAGTCGCTTCGACGCCGCCCGGGACAGGAACATCGTCACCCTCCGTACCGAGCGTCCCGTCGAAATAGCCCTGGCGTTCTGCCGGGGAGCGTGGCCTCGGGGATCCTGACCGGCGACCGGAAAAAGCGCCCGCATTGCGGAACGACAGCGGCATGAGATTTCCCTTTCAGGCGGACGGAGTCACGAAGCGCAAAAACCAAAGCACGACACCGCACAGCGCGATTAAGCCGAGCAGGAGCGCTATGGCTTCGGACTGGTCTCGCCAGCGGGGGCGGAACGCCGCCTCGGCCTTGAGGCCGGCCGCGAGCCCGGCCAGCAGAACGATTTCGATTCCCATCTTCCAACTCCCTAGCTGCACAGAAGAGGGCTGAGGCGGCGGCCCACCTCGGGCTCAGGCTCCTCGGTTCTGCGCAACATCCTCAAGCAGCAGCAGGCTTCGCGCGCGATTTGGTCCGTGTGCACGACAATCGCGCCGCGGCGCCTTTGCAGCAGACCCTGTGCTTCCAACTGGCCGAGCGCCTCACTGATGGTGGCGCGCCGAACGCCGAGATTGCGGGCGAGCTGGTCGTGGGTAAGGCGGATCTCCTGCACCTGCTCGTCACGGTCCGCGACCCACGCCAGCCAACGTGCGACCCGTTGAGCGAGAGGATGATGGACGTTGCAAAGTGCAATCTGTGCGTTTCGGGCGTAGACACGATGCATGTAGACCAGCAGCTTGCGCCGAAGGTCCGGAATAGCGTCCAGAAGCTTCGTGAACGTTTCAGCGCTCACCCTGAGCGCCTCGCCCGGTTCCTGCACGACCACGCGCAGCGACGACCGCGTCTCGCCAAACGCGAGCGAGAGCCCGACAAAGTCGCGGCGGTCAAGGACGCCGATATCGACCGTTTTCCCCGGCCCGGAGCGAGCCATCAGCGAGACCCGACCTGTCTCGATGAAGTAGACGTGCCTGCACTCCATGGCTACGTCTTCGAGCATCTGCCTAGATCGAAGTCGAACAGGCTCCGCTGCATCGCACAGCACGCGCTGGAGCTCCGGCCCCATTTGCCCGATAATCACGTTCTTGGGTGACCACCGGCGCGCTCGGGCCTGAGTCGCTCGTCCGGGTTCCACAAGGTGATGAAAGATCGGGTCGCCGAGCATGAGAAGCCCTTCCTGAGCAGAATGGTCGAGGCGTTCGATTTTGCTGGAACGCCCACCGGGCTTCGAGTCAGGGACTTCGGACGAAGGTCAGGAAATTCCCGACGCCGATAAGCGGTCCGGGGGGCGTTAACTGGAGCGACGCGGTCCGCGCCATTCTGCGCATGGCGGCTCGCGGAGAGGCGCATGGTTGACCAGTCCACACCCGCTTCCCCGGCTCTTCTGCCGCGTCCTGTCGAGGCTAGCGCCCGCGCGACGCGGGCGAAGGGGCACTTCCCCCTTGTCGCCATGGCCATGGCGGCGGCGTTGCCGATCTGCTTTTTCGGCGGGCTGGTGGCGTACGTGCTTGCCGATAGCGGCCGCGAGTCCGCCTGGCTGGAGGCGCAGGCCACGGCCGCTCAGGTCGCCGAGAAGGTCTCGGCCGAGCTTTCCAGCCAGCAGCAAGTGCTCCAGACTCTGGCTTCCTCTACCGCCCTCGATCGAAAGGATCAGCCCGACCTGAGCGCCTTCTACGTGGAGGCCGCCCGGGTCAAGCTGGCCCACCCGCTCTGGGAGACTGTGGAACTCGTGAACCTGGACGGAAATCAAGTGATGAACCTGTTCCGGCCCATCGGGCAGCCGCTTGGGCGGACGGCGGACCGGGAAAGCCTGCAGGAGGTGATCCGCACAGGTCGCCCGGTCGTGGGAGGCATCGGGCCTGTCGGTAGCGTCTCGGGACGACGGTTGATCGCGATTCGGGTCCCGGTCGACCGCTCGAGCGAGATCCGCTATGTGGTGAGCACGCTCCTGGAGCCCTCGGCCGTCATCTCGCTGCTTCGCTACGCGGGCGCGCCCAAGGACTGGGTCGGCGCCGTGGTCGATGCGCGCGGGGTCGTGATCGCCAGCACCAGCAAGGACAG
>NZ_PVZS01000050.1 GCF_003004785.1 Alsobacter soli | reverse complement strand
GCGCTCCTCGCAAGGACGGAGGGGAGGCGTCATGCCCTCCTTCTTGCTCGTCGGCTATCGGACTTCTTGCAAACAGGGATCACATGACTCGCGCCATCATCCCCGAAGCGTGGCTCCGTCCGGGGATGATGGCGCGGGATGGGGCGTCAGGCCCGCCGCAGAGCGGTCTTCACGCGGGCCACGAGGGCGTCCACGGGGCCGGCGTGCTCGCGGACCAGGCGGAAGCCGAGGTTGGCGGGCGGGACGCCGACGGCGCAGCCGCCGCCCTTGGCGTCGCGGATGAAGTCGGTGACATAGGCGCGGTGCTCGCCCTCCACGACGCGTACGCCGCAGTTGACCGTGCGGGCGCCGGTGGGTTCGCCGGCGGCGTCCAGCCCCTGGCGCAAAAAGCAGGTGTTGGTCCACTCCCAGACGTTGCCGGAAAGGTCCGCCACGCCCCGCTCGTTCTCGCCGAATGCGCCGATCGGCCTTGGGGCCTTGTCGACGGCGCCCGCGCGCGCCGACTCCTGCTCGTACTTGGCGAGCCAGCGCTTGGTGAAGGCGTCCGTTCCGTCGTCGCCCTCGACCGCGTCGTCCTTGAAGCGGCTTCCGGCCACATAGGCCCACTCGGAGTCGGTGGGCAGGCGCCAGGTCTGGCCGGTCCTGCGGGAGAACCAGGCGGCGTAGGCGCTGGCGTCCTGCCAGCTGACGCCGACCGCCGGCACGTCCGGCCGGCCGATGTCGCGGCCCAGGCGGCGCTCGCAGGCGCCCTCGGCGACGCAGCGGTCGTACTCGGCGGCGCTGACCTGGGACTTCATGATCTCGATGGGAGCGGAGAAGCGCCAGGCCCGCACGGGCGCGTTCACCGGGCGTCCTGCCCGGTTGAAATCGCCGGCCACCCGATAAGCGAATTCGCCGGCCTCGACCCGCACCACCGGCACGGGATCCGGCTGCGGCTCGCCGACCAGGCGATGGCCGCCCATGGCCAGCGCGACAGGCGCGACGGCGATCACCACCGCCTTGGCGGCGAGGTTGGCCTTGAGCATCACGAACATGGCGAAGCCCCCTTGAAGAAACCTGGCCCGCCGAGGGGCGGGCCAGGGGACGTGCGCTTAGTGGCTGTGGGCGACCGGGGCGGTCTCCAGAGCGCCGGTCCTGGCGCCGGCGCCGATCGGGCTCGGAGGCGTGACCTGCTTCATCAGGTCGTCGTTCCACTTGCCCTCGACCTTGAAGTGCGCGGTGGCGCCCAGGTCCACGCCCTCGATGAGGTTGTGGTTCACGTAGGCGTAGACGCCCGGCTGCTTGAAGGTGTAGAGGGCCGCTCCCGCGGAGCCGCCGCGGACGAACCAGGTCTCCAGGTCCTTCTCCGGCGGGTTGGCGAACTTGCCGGTCTCCCAGACATAGTCGCCATGCCCGCCGATCAGGTGCGGACGGGTGTCGCGGTTGGCCTGGCTGTGGACGATCAGGACGCGCTCGCCGACCTTCGCGGTCAGGGCGTTCTTGCCGGTCAGCGCGCCGACCTTGCCGTTGAACACCTCGTGGGTGGGGATCAGCTTGCGCATGACCTCGAGCTGGTCCGGGTAAGCGTCGCCGGCCGTCTCATAGGTCTTGTACTTCCCCTTCTCGTCCTTCGGCACGTAGAAGTCCTGCTCGCCGATGTAGAAGGCCTTGTCGTACTTGAGGGGCTGGCCCTTCTCGTCCTTCAGGCCGTCGCGCGGCAGCACCATGATGGCGCCGTTCATGCCCGATACGACGTGCCAGGGGATCATCGCGCCGCCAGGGGCGCAGTGATAGACGAACACGCCGGCGCGGTCGGCCTTCCAGCGCAGGACCGTCTGCTCGCCGGGGTTCACCAGGGTCAGCTCGCCGCCGCCCAGGCCGCCCGTGGCGGAATGGAAGTCGATGTTGTGCGCCATCATGTTGGTGTCGGGGTTGACCAGCGTCAGCTCGACGTAGTCGCCCTGGTGGACCACCATCATCGGCCCGGGCACCGAGCCATTGAAGGTCATGGCGTGGATCTTCGTGCCCTCATTGTCGATGACGAGCTCCTTCTCCTGGATCGTCATCTTGAACTGGACCACCTTGGGGCCGGCGGTCACAGCCTGCTCGTGGGAATGGATGAAGGGCGGAGCGACCAGCTCGACCTGCTCGCGGGGGAGCTTCGACACGTCCTGCGCCAGCGCCGGAGCGGCAGCGACGAGGGTGGCGACGGCAGCGGCGGCCATCATGGCGCGGCGGGTGAACATCGTGATCTCCGTGAGGTTCGGTTCCTCTTGACGGATTGGACGATGCGCCTTTCCCCCCTCGCCTTCTTTGCGGCTCAACAAATACTTCTCATGCCCAAAACGAAGCAAAGCCAGCTTCTATTTGCTGTAAAGCAAAGACCCGCCGGAACCGGCGGGTCTGGGCCTTCAGATGCAGGACAATCAAGCCTACGCGTCGCCGCTTCTGGCGTTGTGACTGCGCTTCAGGTTGGGTGTCTGCGTCGGCTCGGTCCCGACCGACGTGTCCGTCATGTTCACCTGGGAATCCTTGATGGCGCCCTCACGCGCCGTCCGGTGCGGCGGCGTGGTGGTCTGGGAGCCGGCCTGCTGCTTCATGCGCATGGCCTTCTCGGCGTTGGACTTCAGGTCGTTGCTTCCCTTCATGGGGTCACCTCTTGGAATTGTGCTGGCCCGGACCGCCGTCGTGATGGGACGGGTGGCCGCCCTGGTGCTGGACTCGCGGAGCGCCGCCGGCTCGGTCGCCGCCGCCATTCTGGCGACTCTGCCCGTCGTGGCGCTCGTCGGCGCCCGAGCGATCCTGCGTCGCGCCGCGGAAGCCCTGGTGGCCCTGGCTGGCGGGATTGGAATTGGCCTCCTTCTGCAGGACGGGCTCGTGGCCCTTCTGCTTCTCCGAGCGGTTGTTGTGGTCTCGAACGGTCATTGGCCGGCTCCGATTCAGCGTTCCTTGGATTTCAGCGAGCCCTGGGCGCCGGACTGGTTCGACATGGGATCGCTCGTCACGGCGCTGCTGTTCCCGCGGCCGCCGGAGGGGCCGCCCGACAGGTGGTTGGCGCTGTGGTCCTGGAACTGCTCCGTCTGGACCATCTTGCCGTCGAGGCCGCGTTCGCCGCTGTGGCGGGACTTGTCGCGGTTGCTGAGCACCATGTTCTCGGTCAGGCGGCCGTCGACGATCGACTCATCCGTCATGGCGCCTGTGCCCGCATGCTTGCCCAGCGCGCCGGAGCCCATGTTGTTCTTGCTGGCGTTGGCCATCTGCGCATCTCCGTTGGCTGTGCTTCGCCTGGAACAACGAGCCCGGAGAGGATCGGTTCGCGAAAAAGTCCCGCTCGAAGCCGCATCCCTGCGCAGCCCGCGCCGCCCGGTGTGGCTGGGGGGCGACGCCGGCAAGAATTGGTTAACCACGCCCGCGGGGGCCAGTGGAGATGTGCGCAAGCGCACCGCTTCGCCGCAGGTCTGCCGCGAAAGTGCCGCCGTCTGACCTGCCTATCGGGGATGTATTCGCGAACGCGCATTTCTCGGGAGAATCATGATGATCGACGCCATCTTCGAAATCGTCCTCGAACTGATCGACGAGGCCATTTTCGGGACGCTCGGCCGCATGGTCGCCTGGGTGCGATCCCTCGGTCGCGGCGAGGCCACGCAGGACGCCCCCTGCCTGGATTGAGCGAAGGCGCCGCTCGCACCACGGCCGGCCGCCCTCATTTTAGGGTTGCGCGGAAACCGGCGGGCGCCTATAAGGCCGCGGTCGCCAGTCGACAGTGTCGGAGCGTAGCGCAGTCTGGTAGCGCACCTCGTTCGGGACGAGGGGGTCGGAGGTTCGAATCCTCTCGCTCCGACCAAAAGTTTCTCCTGATCCAGCAGGACATGAAGGCCTCCCCGTCGGGGAGGCCTTTTTTGCATCTGGCGGGCTTTCCGGGGTGGCGCGCCCCTGGCCTTGGTAGGCTCGCGGACCGTCACGGCGCAGACACCCATAGTTGCGCGACAGCCCTGCACAATCTAAAATTGCTTATATTTCAAACACTTAAGATTCAGCATTAACTCGGAGTTAGCAGTTCCCGCCTAGTTTCGCCTCAACCCCCGTCAGCATGGGGGCGCCCCCTCCAGAAGGAGGGACTTCGAGGAGAAGCTCGTAATGCGTAACGTCAAATTCTTCGCCGCCCCGGCGGTCATCGCGTTCATGGCGCTCGCCACCTCCGTCAACGCCCAGGCCTTCACTTTCACCAACGCCAATCCTTCCATCTCGGTGACGGCTTCCGCCTCGGGCCCCACGGCGGCCTGCACCTGGGGCACGGCTGCGACGGCCGCCGTCGGCGCGCTCGGCAGCTTCCAGAAGGCCGGCGACACGGTCGCCGCGGCGAAGGGCATCGCGGTCAACCAGCCCTTCACCTGCACGGGCGCCAACGCGACCGTCACGGTCACGGCGTCGTCCGCCAACGGCGGCAAGCTGCAGTCGGGCACCACCGGCGCGTACTGGACGCTGGCCTACGAAGTGTACCCGGGCTCCACCACCGCCACGGGCACCCCGCTCACGCTGACCACGGCCGGCGTCGCCTTCCCGGGCACCATCTCGGCAACCAGCGGCGTTGGCACCAACGCCACCTTCTACGTCAACGTGAAGGCCGGCACCGCGCTGCAGGCCGTGGGCGCTCCCGCCAACATCGCGACGGGCGCGACCGTGAACTTCACCGACACCATCACGCTCTCGGCGACCTACAACTGATCTCAACTACCAAGGACTGAACATGATGCGGTGGCGCCTCTCCGTGGCGGCATTGTCCGCCTTCGCGCTCATTGGCCAGGCCCGGGCCGCGGGTCTTTCCGTGACCCCGATCCTGCTGGAAGGATCAAGCGGCGCCACCGCGTCCCTCACCGTTCGCAACGGCTCCAACGTCCCGGTGAACGTGGAGGCCAAGGTGATGGTCATGGAGCAGGACGGTGGCCGCGAACGCCTCGTTCCTGCAAGCCGCGTGGTGGTTTCACCGCCGGTCGCGCAGCTGAAGCCGCGCCAGGACTACGTGTTCCGGGCCGTCCGGCTTGGACACGATCCCGTCTCCGCCGAGGAGGCCTATCGGGTGGTGGTCACCGAACTGCCGAATCCCGTGGCGGGCACTGGGGTGAACGTGGCGCTCGCCCATGCGGTGCCGCTCTTCTTCGAGCCGCGAAACGCGAAGCCCGCGGCCCTGTCCTGGCACGCTTCGGTCAGCCGCGGCCGCGTGACCCTGACGGCCACCAACGAGGGAGGCCGGCGGGCGCGTATCAGCAACGTCAAGCTCTCGGACGGCCGCAGCACCATCGACTTCGAGCGCGGCTCCCTGGGCTACGTGCTCGCCGACGCCACCATGTCATGGGTTCGGCCCGCGAAGTCTCTCGGCGCCGGCCCGCTTCGGCTGACCGCCGAGAGCGACGGAGGCCCGATCGATGTGCGCATCGACCCGGACCGCTAGGCTCTGGGTCGTTTTTCTCATCATCGTTTGGCCCTTGTTCGAGTCGCGGGCCAGCCTTGCCGGGCCGGAGGAGCGTGACCTCCACCTCGAGGTGTTGATCAACGATCGCCAGGGCGGCCTGATCGGCGCGTTTCACCAAAGCGCGGATGGCCGCATGACGGCGACCCGGGCGGAATTGAAGTCCCTGGGGCTGGCCCCGGGAGCCGGCGCCGATAACGAACCGGTCGACCTCGCCAGCATGCCCGGCGTGACCGCCGTCTTTGACGAGCCGACCCAGCGCATGATGATCACGGTCACCGACCTGGATCGGCTCGCCCCAACAGCGGTCGACGCGGCGGCGGAGAACGGCGAGCCCGCGCGCGAGCCTCCCGTCTCGAACGTGGGCCTCGCGCTGAACTATCTCGTCTACGGCAGCGCACAACAGTCGGTCTGGCGCGAGGCGCCGAAGTTCTCCGGAGGCTCGGTCCACTTCGACGCCCGCGCCTTCTCGCCGTACGGTGTTCTCGAGCAATCGGCCATCCTGGGCGCGACCACCATGCGCCAGGCGGACGCGATCCGTCTCGACACCCGCTTCACCTACACGGATTCGGAGCGGCTCATCAGCGCCCAGGTCGGCGACGTGATGACGGCGGGGCCGTCCTGGGCCCGGCCGATCCGCATGGGCGGAGCCGCTGTGTCGCGCGACTACACGCTCCGGTCGGACATCGTCACCGCTGCGCTGCCTGTGCTGAACGGCACCGCGGCCGCGCCCTCGACGGTGGACGTCTTCGTGAACGGGGTGAAGACCTATTCGAAGGACGTGCCCGCGGGCCCCTACTCGCTGATGAACGTGCCCGGGCTGAGCGGCGCCGGCCGGGCACAGATCGTGCTTCGGGACGCCACCGGCCGCGAGATCAAGAGCTCGCTGCCCTTCTTCACGTCCGCCGCTCTCCTGAAAGACGGCGCTTTCGAGTATTCGGGCGCGGTGGGCTTCGCACGCTATGGCTTCGCCACGGCAGGCACGTCTTACGGCATGAGCCCCGTCGGCAGCCTGGCGGCGCGGTATGGGCTGACCGACTCCGTCACTGTCGAAACCTACAACGAGGGCGGAGCCGGCCTCGCCAATATCGGGATCGGGGCCTCCGCCAGCGTCTTCGGGTTTGGGGTTCTGTCGGTGGCCGGCCGGGCGAGCCGCCTCGGCCAGGCCGTCGGGTACCAAGGGCACGCGTCCTTCGAGACGCGCATCGGCCCGTTCTCGGTCAATGGCGCGGCGCAGTACAGCTTCGGTGACTTCCGCGATCTCGTCGACGCCACCAATCGGCTGTTTCGGCCTGGCAAGGTGCGGTCGTTCGAAATCTTCTCCGCGCTCGATCCGGCGTTCGGATCCGTGACGCCGTCCACGCCTCTGCGGGAGATGGAGCGGCTCTCCATTTCGACGGAAGGCCCCTGGGTCGGCTCCTCCGTGGGCCTGAGCGCCGTGCGCCAGGTCTACCAGGGCCGCCCCGAATCCCGACTGCTCACGGCCCAGTTCTCGCAGCGCTTCTGGGACGGATGGTCGCTGTTCGCCACGAGCTACGTGGACGTGGGCAAGTCCCGGGACTTCGGCTTCCTGGCTGGCCTCAATGTCATCCTGGGCCCGACGGACTCGATCTCGAGCGGCGTGAGCGCCGCCGGCAAGACCGTGAGCGGCGTCATGCAGGCTCAGCGCCAGATGGGGACCGAGACCGGCAGCTACGGCGCCCGGGTGAGCGTGGCCCAGAGCAGAGGGCAGAGCCGCGGATACGGCGCAGGCGCCTCCTATCAATCCTCCATCGGTCGCATCGCCGTGAACGGGGATCACCAGAACGGATCGAGCAACGTCAATGGCGAGTTCGAGGGCGCCATCGTGGCCATGCCGGACGGGATCGCCGCCACACGACGGGTTGAGGACAGCTTCGCGCTCGTGAAAACAGGCGTCCCCGACGTGGAGGTCTCTCACGAGGGACGGAAAGTCGGACGCACCGACCGCTGGGGGCGCGTGGTGGTCCCGAGCCTCTTCTCCAACAGCCCGAACCGGATCTCGGTGAACCCTGACACCCTGCCGACCACCGCCTCGCTGACCAAGACGGAGGACATGGTGACGCCGGCGAAGCGCTCCGGAGTCGTCGTTCGGTTCGAGACCAAGTCCGAGGCGGAAAGCGCCACGGTGATCCTCAAGGACAAGGACGGGAAATTCCTCGATGCGGGGCTGCCCGGGGTCGTGGAGGGTTCGCAGGAGCCCTTCGTGGTCGGCACGGAAGGGCGGGCGTACATGCGCAGCCTTTCGACCGACAACGTCGCCGTGGTGGACCTTGGGGGCCAGTCCTGCCGCGCGTCGTTCTCGTTCACCCCGCAGCCGGATCGCGTGGTCGAAATCGGACCGGTGACTTGCCAATGAGCCTTCGCACGCTGCTGTTCCTCGCCACGCTGCTCCTGACAGGCGCTCCTGCCGTCGCCCAGAACTGCAGCATGATGGTCCAACCGCTCACGTTCCAGGTGTACAATGCGAGCGATCCTGTCCACATGGCGATCAATACCCGCGCCGAGGTGGCGTGCAGCCAGGGACGGCCCGGAGCGGCCATGCGCCTGTGCCTGGTGACACGCCCCAAGCCCGTCGCGGGTGGCGGAGCCCTCACCTTCACGGATCCCGGCGCCGTCCTGAACTTCGACGCCAGCGGGGCGGCCAAGGCGACCATCGAGACCCGAGCCCAACTCATCGGGCGGATGCAGGGCGCAAACGGAAACCGAGACACGCAGCCCATCGGTGATTATCTGGGGCTCGCGCTGGCCGACCTCCCCGGCGGATGTTCGCCGACTGCGCCAGCGGTCGGGTTCGCATCGGGGTTCGTGACTTTCGCCTTCTCCACCATCTGCAGCGCTGGCGTGGATGCTCCGATGGACTTTGGGCTGCTCGACAGCAAGGCCGTGCGCATCCTGGGCCAAGCCCGCATCTGGGCCCTGTGCTCCGCCGGAACGGCCTACCAAATCTTCCTTTACTCGGCCCTGGCGAACGCACGGAGCCCAACCCAGCGCAAGATGACCAGCGGTCCGAACGGAATCCTGTACGGCCTCTACAAGGACAGCGGCTGCCTGCAGCCCTGGGGATGGACGCGCGACGTGGACACGGTCGCGGCGGTCGGGACCGGCGACCGGCAGCGCTACACGGTCTATGGCTGCATCTTCCCCAAGGGCCAAAGCGTCCCGCCCGGGACCTACAAGGACACCGTGTCGATCACGATCGCCTATTGAGGACGGCTGTCAGCGCGGAGTGTGGCCGAGGTGCGGCATCCCGCCGCATCCGCTGCATTGCTAACTTGAGCTGAGCAGACCTCAATTGCAATATCCCGTCGTCTCCGGGATGCGGGCTCGAGGTCCACCGCGAAGAATTCCAGAGGCGGCCTGGTCAGCGACCTCCACCAGGCAAGAATTCATGCGACTTGGAGGGGGAAAGCCAAGTTTCTGAATTCGGGGGAGTGGTCCTGGTCTCCACCACCTTGTGTTCTCCCACCCGCCCGGTCGCGAGGCCCACCGGGGTTTCTGTCTCGCTGCAAGGTCCTCGCCGAAGCGACCCACGGCGCCGCCGGCATCCAGCCGATCGGGCCGCCGCAAACCAGCAGACGCTCGACGTGCGGCTTTCGAGCGCTAGGTCGCAGGGCGGCCCCATCAGCCATCCGCCATTTTCGCAGCGATGCTGCCGCCTGGGCGCCACACGCGGTGAAAACCTGCATGCGGGCGCCCTCGCCTCTTGACGCAGCGCCGCGGGCGCCGCCCGGTGGAAACGATTGCAAGCAGCGACAGAAGTGATTTGAGGAGGCCCCCGTGAGACGCAACCGCCGTGCGAAAATCGTCGCGACCCTTGGTCCGGCCAGCTCCAGCGAGGAGATGATCCGCAAGCTGTTCGAGACGGGCGTGGACGTGTTCCGGCTGAACTTCAGCCACGGCAGCCACGAGGACCATCGGGCCCGGCATACGGCGATCCGCAGCCTGGAGCGGGAGTTCGGGTATCCGATCGCCATCCTGCAGGACCTGCAGGGTCCGAAGATCCGCCTAGGCGCCGTCGCGGGCGGCCGCGTCGTGCTCGAGGCAGGCCAGACCATTCGGCTGCAGCTGGACAAGACGTCCAACGACCCGGCCGTGCTCCCGCTGCCGCACAAGGAGATCTTCGACGCGGCGATGCCCGGCAACAAGCTGCTGGTGGACGACGGCAAGGTGCGGCTGGTTGTGGAGCGGCTCGGCTCCGACTTCATCGACGCCAGGGTCGTCACCGGCGGGCCGGTCACCGACCGCAAGGGCGTCAACGTGCCCGACACGGTGCTCGACCTCTCGCCGATCACGGAGAAGGACAAGGCCGACCTCGCCTTCGGCCTGGAGCTCGGGGTCGACTGGGTGGCGTTCTCCTTCGTGCAGCGGCCCTCCGACATCATGGACGCGCACCAGCTCGTGGGCGGGCGCGCGGGCGTGATGGCCAAGATCGAGAAGCCGGCGGCGCTCTCCAGCATCAACGACATCGTGTCGCTGTCCGACGCCATCATGGTGGCGCGCGGCGACCTGGGCGTGGAGATCCCGCCGGAGGACGTTCCTGGGGCGCAGAAGGACCTGGTGAAGCTCTGCCGTCTGGCCGGCAAGCCCGTGATCATCGCCACGCAGATGCTGGAGTCGATGATCAGCGCGCCGACCCCGACGCGCGCGGAAGCCTCGGACGTGGCCACGGCCATCTATGACGGCGCGGACGCGGTCATGCTCTCTGCGGAGTCGGCCTCGGGCCAGTATCCGTTGGCGGCCGTCGAGACGATGGATCACATCATCGCCCGGACGGAGAAGCACGGCAGCTATCCGCCGATCATCGAGGCGCTGAAGCCGGCCATCGAGTCCCTGCCCCAGCACGCGATCTCCGCCGCGGCGGCCGAGGTGGCGAACGCCATCGGGGCGGCCGGGATCGTGGCGTTCACGTCCAGCGGCACGACGGCGTACCGCATCGCGCGGCAGCGGCCGTTCATGCCGATCCTGTCGATCACGCCCTCCGAGGCGACAGCCCGGCGGCTCGCGCTGCTCTGGGGCTCGTACAGCGTGCGCTCGGACGACGTGTCGAACTATGGCGAGATGGTCGCGCAGGCGGTGGACCAGGCCAAGGCGGTGGACTTCGCCAAGCCTGGCGAGACCATCGTGGTGGTGGCCGGCGTGCCGTTCGGCAAGGCGGGCAGCACCAACAACATCCGCGTGGTGACGGTCTAAGGGCGGCGCGTCGTCAAGGCGACGTGCACGGGGTCGATGGGCGCGCTGCTGGTCAGCCTGCGCCCAGACCTCTGGATTGCTTCGCGGCGCTCGCAATGACGGGGGGACCGCTCTGAGAACGAGCGGCTCTCGTCAGTCGAAGATGCCCTCGCTGTGCGCCTCCACGTAGGCGGCCAGGCCGAGGGTATGGTCGCGGGAGAGGCGCTCGGCCAGGGGGACATCGCGCTTCTCCAGGGCCTCGATGATGGCCATGTGGTCCGCCATGGAGCGCGTGGCGCGGTCGTCCCGTCCGATGGTGATCTGCCGGATGCCGCGCACGTGCAGGACGATGTTGTCGGTGAGCTCGGCCAGGAGCTTGGAGCCGGAGAGCCGGATGAGGGTCTGGTGGAAGGCGAGGTTGGCGGCGGAGTACTCGCTGGGGTAATCGGCCGGCTTGTGGCCTTCGCCGAAGCCGCTGAAGATCTTGCGCAGCGAGGCGATCTCCTCGTCGCTGGCGCGCTCGATGAGGAGGCGGACGGCCATGCTCTCCAGGGCCGCCCAGGCCTGGATCATCTCGATCACTTCGCGCTTGGTCTTGCGCAGCACCATGATGCCGCGGCGCGGGAGGGACTTCACGAAGCCCTCCTGCTCCAGCATGGCGATCGCCTCGCGCACCGGCGTGCGGCTCACGCCCATGCGCTCCGAGAGCTGGCGCTCGTCAATCCAGGTGGGTTCGGGGGACGCGTAGATCTCCATCCCGATGATGGCCTGCTTCAGCGCGCCATAGACCCGGGTCTTGTAGGTCTCCTCCGGCGCGAAGCGTTCGAGCACGAGTTCCGGGGCCGGAGCCTCGGCCACGGGCCAACGGGCGGGAGCTTTCACCAGGGAACCTCCATCGTGAGGATACGCCTCCCCTAAGTGAGCGATGGAGCCGGTTTTGTCGAGTGCAAGCTTGGGTTGAGCTGATTGTGTTTGAGTCGGGAAAGCAGGCTGGCCCCGTGTTGGGTCGCCAGGCGACGCCCCGGCCGGGGCGGGTAGGCGCGAGGCAACGTGGATCCAGGCGCCCGCGAAGGCTGCCCTGGATCCCCTTCCCGGCGCGTCGCGCCGCCGGGGATGACGGCGCAGTGGTTCAGCCCTTCAGCACTTCCACGAGAGTCTTGCCGAGGCGGGCCGGCGATGGCGATACGCGGATGCCCGCGGCCTCCATGGCGGCGATCTTGTCCTCGGCGCCGCCCTTTCCGCCCGAAATGATGGCGCCCGCGTGACCCATGCGACGTCCGGGAGGCGCCGTACGCCCGGCGATGAAGCCGACCGTCGGCTTCTTGCGCCCGCGCTTGGCCTCGTCCGCCAGGAACTGCGCCGCATCCTCCTCGGCCGAGCCGCCGATCTCGCCGATCATGATGATCGACTCGGTCTTGGGGTCGGCCAGGAAGAGCTCCAGAACGTCGATGAACTCCGTGCCCTTCACCGGGTCGCCGCCGATGCCGACGGCGGTTGTCTGGCCCAAGCCCTCGCAGCTCGTCTGGAACACGGCCTCGTAGGTCAGCGTGCCCGAGCGGGACACGATGCCGACATTACCCTTCTTGAAGATGTTGCCCGGCATGATGCCGATCTTGCAGGAGCCGGCCGTCATGACGCCCGGGCAGTTGGGCCCGATCAGGCGCGACTTGGAGCCCTGCAGCGCGCGCTTCACCTTCACCATGTCGAGCAC
>NZ_PVZS01000005.1 GCF_003004785.1 Alsobacter soli | reverse complement strand
GGCGCCGGCAACGACACGCTGATCGGCGGGACCGGGGCCGACACCCTCGTGGGCGGCGCGGGGACCGACCTCGCGGACTATTCCGGCTCGGCCGGCGGCGTGACCGTGGACCTCAACAGGGTCGGCCTCGCCCAGTCGAGCGGCGGCGATGCGGGCGCGGATGTGCTCAGCGGCATCGAGAACCTCACTGGTTCCGCCACGGGCGCCAACATTCTCACCGGCGCGAGCGGCGCGAACATCATCACGGGCGGCGCCGGGAACGACATCATCGCAGGCGAAAACCTCGTCCTCAACGGCGAGATGAGCCTCGGCCCGTCGGGCTGGACAATGTCGGGTACGGCGGGGATCAACGGCTCCGGTTATATGATCCTGGGCTATGGCGACAACACCACCGGCAACGCCATCTCGCAGGTCCTGGCGACCACGGTCGGAACCACCTACACGGTGAGCTTCGACGCTTCGTTCTGGAATGGCCCTGGACCCGAGACGGCGACGCTGTCGCTCACCGACGCCAATGGCCTGTCCGTATCCCTGAACACGGGCGCCCTCATCAACAGCTACCAGACCTTCACGACCACCTTCAAGGCGACCAGCACGAGCACCACGCTGACCCTCACCCAGACCACGCCGAGCTCCACGGGGGACGTGCTCCTGGACCACGTCCGCGTCACCAGCAGCACGGCCGTGGGCGACACCCTGAGCGGCGGCGCAGGCGACGACCTGATCTACGGGAGCGGCGGCGCCNCGCGTCACCAGCAGCACGGCCGTGGGCGACACCCTGAGCGGCGGCGCAGGCGACGACCTGATCTACGGGAGCGGCGGCGCCGACTCGCTCGACGGCGGCGCCGGCAACGACACCCTCGTCGCGGGCAGCGGCGCCGACACCCTCGTGGGCGGCGCCGGCGTGGACACGGCGGACTACAGCGCCTTCCCGACGCTCATCAGCAACGGCGACTTCTCGTCCGCCGCCACCGGATGGACGCTGGGCTCCAACACCGCCGTCACGAGCGGCGCGGCGCAGGCCACGAACGCCACCCGGATGCTCACCCAGGATGTCGGCTTCGTGGTGGGGCAGACCTACACGGTCACCTTCGACTACACGATGACGGCCGGCGCCCGCCTGCGCATCTCCAACAGCGACACCAACGGCGCCAACGTCGTCTATACGTCCACCGTCCTGGACAGCGCCGGAACGGTCACGGCCACCTTCGTGGCCACGGGCTCCAAGCTCGGCATCGAGGCGGATTCCGGCAGCTTCACCGGAACCCTCGACAACATCCGGATGCTGCAGGTCGTCGACCTCGCGACCGGCAAGTCGAACGACGGGGACGTGCTGCAGGGCGTCGAGAACGTCATTGGCGGCGCCACGGGCAACAAGATCTACGGCGACACGGGCGCCAACCGCCTCGACGGCGGCGCCGGGAACGACACCCTGGCCGGCGGCAGCGGCGCCGACACCCTGGCCGGCGGCGCCGGGAACGACCGCCTGAATGGCGGCGAGGCCTGGCTGGCGGACAAGGAGCCGGCCTCGCTCACCAACGCCTATCTGTTCCAGAACAAGGCGACGAGCTTTTACAACGGCGAAAGCCTCTACATTCCCGCCCAGTACACCCACAATATCTTCGAGCACCCCAACAGCGGCGCCGGCGAAACCGTGGCCGTGTACAACCTGGGTGGCGCGACCACCTTCTCATCCGATTTCGTCACCAACTGGTCCACCTCGGATGGGGCGACCTTCCGGGTCTACGCCGACGGCGCGCTGATCTTCGAGAAGGTCGACGCGCCGAGCAGCCAGGTCTTCTCCACCGGCCTGCTCAATGTCGCGGGCGCGTCGCAGCTCAAGCTCGTCACCACGGCGGGCACGAGCGGCAACAACGGCGCCGACCACGCGATGTGGCTCAACCCGCGCCTCTCCTGGGGGATCGCCGACGGCGCCGACAGCATCTCCGGCGGCGCCGGCGACGACACGATCGAGGGCGGATTCGGGGCCGACACCCTCGACGGCGGCTCGGGCGTGGACACCCTCGACTACACCGCCTCCACGGGCGCCGTGACGGTCAACCTCGCCACGGGCGCGGCCTCGGGCGGCGACGCGCAGGGCGACATCATCAGCGGCTTCGAGAACGTCTGGGGCTCGGCCCAGGCGGATTCCCTGGTCGGCGACGCCGGCGCCAACATCTTCATCGGCGGCCTGGGCGCCGACACCATCGTCGGCGGGGCCGGCGTGGACACGGTCGACTACAGCACCAGCGGCATGAATCCCGCCGGCGGGGTCGGCTTCTTCGTCGACCTGCTGGCCGGCAAGGGCCACAATGGCGCGGCCGAGGGCGATGTCCTGTCCGGCATTGAGAACCTGGTGGGCTCGGTCTGGAACGACAAGCTCTACGGCGACGCCGGCAACAACCGCATCGACGGCGGCGGCTGGGGCAACGACCTGCTCTCGGGCGGCGCGGGCAACGATACGCTGATCGGCGGAGCGGGGAACGAAAGGCTCGTCGGCGGACTCACCTGGCTCGCGGATATCGCCCCGACGTCGCAGACGAATATCTTGCAGTACAGTACCCCGGGTCCGGGCGGGTTAATCCCCTTCCAGTACCAGCACAACATCTTCGAGCACCCCAACTCGACCGGCGAAGCCGTCCTGACCTATGACATCGGGAGTGCCACGACTTTCTCGGCAAGCTTCATCAAGAACGTGTCGGCCGGCGGCGACGGCGTCACCTGGCGCGTCTATGGCGACAGCACGCTCCTGTTCGAGATGGCGGACGCCCCCCTGGGCCAGATGTTCTCGACGGGCGTGATCAACGTCGCGGGCTACCAGCAGCTGAAGCTGGTCACCACCTCCGGTTCCGCCGGCAACAACGGCTTCGACTCCGCCTACTGGCTCAACCCCGTCCTCTCCAGCGGAGCGGTCGGCAGCGACAACGACAGCCTGGTCGGCGGCGCGGGCAACGACACCCTCGAGGGCGGCGCGGGCGCCGACACCATGGACGGCGGCGCGGGAACGGACACGCTCGACTACGCGGCCTCCTCCGCGGCCGTGACGGTGGACCTCTCCGCCAACACCGCCAGCGGCGGCGACGCCCAGGGCGACGTGATCTCCGGCTTCGAATACGTCCTGGGGTCGGCCTTCGCCGACCGGATCACCGGCGACGCCAACGCCAACTGGTTCTACGGCGGCTCGGGCGACGACACGCTGATCGGCGCCGCCGGCGCCGACACCATGGTGGGCGGCTGGGGCGCCGACTCGATGGACGGCGGCTCCGGGGTTGACACGCTCGACTACACGGGCTCGTCGACCGGCGTCACCGTGAACCTCGCCACCGGCGTCGGCCTGGGCGGCGACGCCCAGGGCGATACGCTGATCGGCTTCGAGAACGTCTGGGGGACGAGCAGCGCCGACTCGCTGGTCGGCGACGCCAACGACAACATCTTCCGGCCCTATCTCGGCGCCGACACCATCGTGGGCGGCGCGGGCCAAGATACGGTCGATTACTGGTACTCCGGCACCGGCGTCAGCATCGACCTGACTCTCTCGACGGCTCAATCCGGCGGTGACGCGGCGGGAGACGTGTTCTCCGGCATCGAGAACGTGATCGGCTCAACCACTGCCGCCAACTGGATCAAGGGCGACGCCAACGCCAACGCCCTCACCGGCTGGAACGGCAACGACACCCTCATCGGCGGCGGCGGGGCGGACACGCTCTCGGGCGGCGCGGGCAACGACGCCTTTACGCTGGACGGCAGCTCGCTCACCATCGCCGCCAAGGTGGACGGCGGAACCGGGGCGGACACGCTCACCATCGCGGCCAACTCGGGTTCGAGTTTCACGGCCGCCAATCTCGCCGCGGCGGTGACCAATATGGAGGTGATCGACTTCCGCCAGGCCGGCGTGAACGCGAACCTGAGCCTCAGCGGCGCCCAGGTCGCCGCCATGACGGACGCCAACAAGGACCTGACCATCAACACCAGCCTCGGGGGCGGCGACACGATCGCGATCGCCGACGCGGCCAGCCGCTACACGATGTCGGTGTCGGGCAACACCACGAACTACGACATCTACGCGGACGACGCCCACACCACCCTGCTGGCCCACCTGCACGTGGTGGCGGCCTGACGATGGACGCCGGCGGCCTGGCGCGTGACCGCGCCGGGAGGCCGCCGGGCGGATGGCGGAATTGTCCTGTCGTTCTGTCTGAAATCTTCTCGCCTGCGCTCGCCGCTCCGCGCATGGTGGCGACCTCAACCGAGGTGCGCCCATGAAGTTTTCGGCCCTGACCCTCCTCCGCCAAGCGATGTCGGGCAACACCGGCTGGCCGGAGCAATGGCGCTCGCCCGAACCGAAGGCGGCCTATGACGCCGTGATCGTCGGCGGCGGCGGCCATGGCCTGGCGACGGCCTACTACATGGCCAAGGAACACGGGATGCGGAACATCGCCGTGGTCGAGCGGGGCTGGCTCGGCGGCGGCAACACCGGGCGCAACACCACCATCATCCGCTCCAACTATCTCTGGGAAGAGAGCGAGGGCCTTTACGAGCACGCCCTGAGGCTGTGGGAAGGCCTCTCCCAGGAGCTGAACTACAACGTGATGTACTCCGCCCGCGGGGTCATGATGCTGGCTCACAACACGCACGACGTGCAGGTCTTCAAGCGCCACGTCCACGCCAACCGCCTCCAGGGCATCGACAACGAGTGGCTGACGCCGGAGCAGGCCAAGGAGTTCTGCCCGCTCCTGAACATCTCGAAGGACATCCGCTACCCCATCGTGGGCGCCGCCCTGCAGCGCCGCGGCGGCACGGCCCGCCACGACGCGGTCGCCTGGGGCTACGCCCGCGGCGCCAGCGCGCTCGGCGTGGACATCATCCAGAACTGCGAGGTCACCGGCATCGACCGCGACGCTTCGGGCGCCGTGTCCGGCCTCCAGACCACTAGGGGGCCGATCCGCACCAGGAAGATCGGCGTCGTGGCCGCCGGCCACACCAGCGTGGTGATGGGGATGGCCGGCGTCCGCATGCCGCTGGAAAGCTACCCGCTGCAGGCCTTGGTCTCCGAGCCCGTGAAGCCGGCCATGTCCTGCGTGGTGATGTCGAACACCATCCACGCCTATATATCCCAGTCTGACAAGGGCGAGATGGTGATCGGCGCCGGCACGGACGCCTACACGTCCTATTCGCAGACGGGCGGCCTGCACATCTCCTCTCACACGCTGGACGCCATCTGCGAACTCTTCCCGGAGGTCCGGCGCCTGCGCATGCTGCGCAACTGGGGCGGCATCGTCGACGTCACGCCCGACCGCTCGCCCATCATCGGCAAGACGCCCGTCCCGGGTCTGTTCGTGAACTGCGGCTGGGGCACCGGCGGCTTCAAGGCGACCCCCGGCTCGGGCCATGTCTTCGCCCACACGGTGGCGACCGGCGAGCCGCACCCCATCAACGCCGGCTTCACGCTGGACCGGTTCCGCACCGGCCGGCTCATCGACGAGGCGGCCGCGGCCGCCGTGGCCCATTGAGGCGCTGACAATGCTCCTGATTCACTGCCCCTATTGCGGCATGGACCGCCCTGAACTCGAGTTCCGCTATGGCGGCGAGGCGCACATCGCCCGCCCGCTCGATCCGTCGTCCCAGACGGACGAGCAGTGGGCGGACTACCTGTATTTCCGCACCAACCCGAAGGGCGTCCACGCCGAGCGCTGGCGCCACACGTCCGGCTGCGGGCGCTTCTTCAACGCCATCCGGCACACCGTGACGGACCAGATCCTCGCCACCTACAAGGCCGGCGAGCCGAAGCCGGACGTCGTGGCGGGTGAGCTTGGGGGAGGTCGTTGATGGCGACGCCTTCTCGCATGTCATCCCCGGCCGGAGCGGCGGAGCCGCGCAGGGGAAGGGGATCCAGGCGACTGGGCTCCCCAAAACGGGCGCACACAGCGCTTCGCCAAGGCCCCTGGATCCCCTTCCCGGCGCTGCGCGCCGCCGGGGATGACAGCCGCGTCGAGGAGACCGCCCGATGAGCCAGCCATACCGCACGGCCTCCGGCGGGCGCGTGGATCGCGCCAAGGCGGTCCGTTTCACCTTCGACGGCAAGGCCTACGAGGGCCAGGCGGGCGACACCCTCGCCTCCGCCCTGCTGGCCAACGGCGTCCACCTCATGGGCCGCTCGTTCAAGTACCACCGCCCGCGCGGCGTGCTCGGCGCCGGCGCCGAGGAGCCGAACGCCCTGGTGGGCGTGTCCCGCGGCCGCGGGCGCTACACGCCCAATCTCCGCGCCACCCAGGTCGAGATCTACGAAGGCCTTGTGGCCGAGAGCCAGAACCGCTGGCCCTCCCTCGCCTTCGACATCGGCGAGATGAACAACATGGCCCCGCCCGGCCTGCTCAGCGCCGGCTTCTACTACAAGACCTTCATGGGCCCCGGCACGGCCTGGAAGACGGTCTACGAGCCCATGATCCGCAAGGCCGCAGGCCTCGGCGTGATCCCCAAGGAGCCGGACCCGGACCACTACACCCACCGCTACGCCCATTGCGACGTACTGGTGGTCGGCGCCGGCGCGGCCGGCCTCGCGGCGGCGCTGGCCGCCTCCGAGGGCGGCGCGCGGGTGATCCTGTGCGACGAGAACCCCGAGATGGGCGGCGGCCTCCTGGACGAGCCGGGCGCCACGGTGGACGGCAAGCCCGCCGTCGCCTGGGCGGCCGAAGCCGTGGCGACGCTCGCCTCGCGGCCGAACGTCACCCTGCTCACCCGCACCCAGGCCTTCGGCTACTACGCCCAGAACTTCCTGGGCCTGGCCCAGCGCCTCACGGAGCACCTCGCCATCCTCCCCGCGCACGCGCCGCGCGAGCGCATGTGGAAAGTCCGCGCCAGGCAGGTCGTGCTCGCCACCGGCGCCATCGAGCAGCCGCTCGTCTTCCCGGACAACGACCGGCCCGGGATCATGCTGGCCGGCGCCGCACGGACCTATCTCAACCGCTACGGCGTGAAGCCCGGCGAGCGCGCCGTGGTCTTCACGGTGGACGACACCGGCTACGCCGCCGCGGTCGACCTCGCGAAGGCGGGCGTCTCGATCGCCGCCATCGTGGACGTGCGCGAGGAGCCCGGCGAGGCGGCCGCCCATGCGGCGAATGCAGCCGCGCTGCGCATCGTCACCTCCGCGGTGATCACGGGCACGTCCGGGCGCCTGCGGGTCTCGGGCGTTGAGATCGGCAAGGTGGGCGCGGACGGCTCGGTCCGCCCGGTCGAGCGCGTGCCCTGCGATTGCGTCCTGATGGCGGGAGGCTGGGTCCCGGCCGTGCACCTGTTCTCCCAGTCGCGCGGCAAGCTGCGCTATGACGAGACCCGCGGCATCTACGTGCCGGGGGCCTCCTCCCCCATCCAGGCGGCAGCCTCCGCCGGCGCCTGCAACGGCGCCTTTGGGCTCGCAGCCGCCATCGCGGAGGGCTCGGCCGCCGGCGCGGCCGCGGCCGGCCGCTCGGCTCCCGCCACGACGCCCGCTGTCACCGGCGAGATCCCCCCGGTTGGAGGCGGCTTCCGCGGCGCCGTCCCGCATCACCGCGACCCGCAGAAGGTGAAGGCGTTCGTCGATTTCCAGAACGACGTCACCGCCAAGGACATCAAGCTCGCAGTGCGCGAGGGCTTCCGCTCCATCGAGCACGTGAAGCGCTACACCACGACGGGCATGGCGACCGACCAGGGCAAGACCTCCAACATGAACGGGCTCGCCATCGCGGCGAGCGCGCTGGAGAAGCCCGTGCCGCAGGTCGGCCTGACGACCTTCCGGCCGCCCTATACGCCCGTGACCTTCGGCAGCTTCGCCGGCCACTCGCGCGACCACCTGTTCGACCCGGTTCGAAAGACGGCCACGCACGCCTGGGCCCAGGCCCAGGGCGCGGTGTTCGAGGACGTCGGCCTGTGGAAGCGCGCCTGGTACTTCCCGCGCGGCGCGGAGGACATGCACGCCGCCGTGGCGCGCGAATGCCGCACGGTGCGCGGCTCGGTGGGGATCTTCGACGCCTCCACCCTCGGCAAGATCGAGGTCGTGGGCCCGGACGCGGCCGAGTTCATGAACCGGCTCTACACGAACCCCTGGGCCAAGCTGGAGCCGGGCCGGTGCCGCTACGGCCTGATGCTGAACGAGCAGGGTTTTGTGATGGACGACGGCGTCATCGGCCGCCTCGCGCCGGACCGCTTCCATGTCACCACCACGACCGGCGGCGCGCCGCGCGTGCTGGCCCACATGGAGGACTACCTGCAGACCGAGTTCACCGATCTCAAGGTCTGGCTCACCTCCACCACCGAGCAGTGGGCGGTGATCGCCGTCCAGGGCCCCAACGCCCGCAAGGTGCTGGAGCCCCTGGTGGAGGGCATCGACATTTCCCGCGAGGCCATGCCGCACATGAGCGTGCGCGAGGGCCGGATCTGCGGGGCGCCCACTCGCCTGTTCCGCGTCAGCTTCACCGGCGAGCTCGGCTTCGAGGTGAACGTCCCGGCCGACTACGGCCTGGCGGTCTGGGAGGCGATTTGGGCCGAGGGCCAGAAGCACGGCATGGCCGCCTACGGCACGGAGACCATGCACGTCCTGCGCGCCGAGAAGGGCTACATCATCGTCGGCCAGGAGACCGACGGCACGGTGACGCCCAACGATCTCGGCCTCGACTGGGCCATCGGCAAGGCCAAGCCCGACTTCGTCGGCAAGCGCTCCCTCGCCCGCCCCGACATGCTCAAGGCCGACCGCAAGCAGCTCGTCGGCCTGCTCACGGTGGATCCCGCCGTGGTGCTGGAGGAAGGCGCCCAGATCACCGAGACGGCGACGCCGATCCGCGGCAAGCCCGCGCTCGGGCACGTGACCTCCTCCTACCTGAGCCCGACGCGCGAGCGCTCGATCGCGCTGGCGCTCCTCGCGCGCGGGCGCGCCCGCATGGGCGCGCGCGTCTACATCCCCATGCCCGCCGGCCCGATCGAGGCCGTGGTCACCGAACCCATCTTCCACGACAAGGACGGGAGCCGCCTCGATGGCTGACCTCGCCACCAGCGCCCGGCGCGTCTCCGGGCTCGCGGACTTCGCGGCCGACACGACGTCCATCGGAGGCGTGACCCTGGCCGACGCCGGACCGGCCTCGCGCTTCGTGCTGCGCGGGTCCGAAGCCGCCGCAGCGGCGAGCGGGCCTTTCGGGGTCGCCATCCCGACCACGTCCCTTCGGGCCGGCGAAGGCAGCGGCCGCGCCGCCCTCTGGCTCGGCCCCGACGAGTGGCTGCTCCTGGGCGCGGCCCATGAGACCGCGGCGATCCAGTCCGCCCTCGAGCAGGCCATGGCTGGCGTCCCGCACAGCCTCGTGGACGTCTCCCACCGCCAGATGGGGATCGCCGTGGAGGGCCCCGGCGCCGCCCTGGCGCTGAACGCCGCCGTGCCCCTCGACCTCTCGGCGGAGGCCTTTCCGGCCGGCATGTGCGCGCGCACCATCTTCGAAAAGGCCGAAATCGTGCTCTGGCGCACCGGTCCGGAGCGCTTCCACGTCGAGGTCTGGCGCTCTTTCGCGCCCTATGTCTGGGAGATCCTGGACGTCGTGCGGAAGGAGAACGCAGCGGCGGCCTGAATGTCCGCTGGCGCCGCCCGGGCGCCGGCTCATGTTCTTGGCGGCGCAGCCGCATGTCGCCGAGTGAGGTCGCCCCCAATCCGAGAGGCCTCCATGATCAGCGCCTTCGAACTGTTCAAGATCGGAATCGGCCCCTCCTCGTCCCACACGGTGGGCCCGATGAAGGCCGCGGCGCAGTTCATGGAGGCGGTCGCCGCCCTGGGCGTCCCGACCGCCCGCGTCTCCGCCGTTCTGTACGGCTCGCTCGCCTGGACCGGAAAAGGGCACGGGACCGATCGCGCCGTCGTGCTGGGCCTCGCCGGCGAACGGCCTGAAACCGTGGACCTCGACCGTGCCGAAGTCCTCTGGAGCGCGGTTCGCTCCGGCCAGGGGCTGGCGCTGCGGGACGGGCGCGTCTTGCCCTTCAGCCTCGAGGCCGACCTCCGCTTCGACTTCGAGAACCGCCCCCCAGTCCACCCCAACACCCTCTCTCTGTCGGCCCACGACGCGGGCGGCCGGCTTCTCATGGAGCAGCGCTGGTGCTCGATCGGCGGCGGGTTCGTCGTGCGCGAAGGCGAAAGCGCGGCCCCTGCCGCAGCCGCTGTCGAGCTGCCGTTCCCCTACCGGAGCGGGGCCGACCTGCTGGCGATGGGTTGCAAAGCAGGCCTTGGGATCGCCGCGATGGCGCTGGCCAATGAAGCGGCCTTGCGGCCGCGGGACGACGTGCTGGCGGGATTGGACGCGATCGCCGAGGCCATGCTGGCGTGCATCGACCGCGGCCTCGCGACGGAAGGCGAGCTGCCCGGCGGCCTGAAGGTGAGGCGGCGCGCGCCGTCGATCTTCGCCCGCATCAGGGAGGCGGAGCGGATGAACGAGGTCCGGCTCCCCCAGGCCTTCGACCTGCTCAGCGTCTTCGCCATGGCGGTGAACGAGGAGAACGCCGCGGGCGGCCGCGTCGTGACGGCTCCCACGAATGGCGCAGCGGGCGTGATGCCGTCGGTGCTCCGCTACTATCGGGATTGGTGCTCGGGGGCGTCCCAGGACGGCCTGCGCGCCTTCCTGCTCGCCGCGGCGGCCATCGGCGCGCTTTTCAAGATGAACGCCTCCATCTCAGGCGCGGAAGTCGGCTGCCAGGGCGAGGTGGGCGTCGCCTCCTCGATGGCGGCCGCCGGCCTCACCGCCGCCCTTGGCGGCACGAACGCCCAGGTCGAGAACGCGGCCGAAATCGCCATGGAGCATCACCTCGGCATGACCTGCGACCCGGTCGGCGGCCTCGTCCAGATCCCCTGCATCGAGCGCAACGCCTTTGGGGCCGTGAAGGCCGTCAATGCGGCTTCCCTCGCCCTCAAGGAGGACGGCGTCCACAAGATCAGCCTCGACCAGGTGGTCGCGACCATGCGCCAGACCGGCGCCGACATGCACGACAAGTACAAGGAAACATCCCAGGGCGGACTCGCCGTGAACTGGGTCGAGTGCTGACCAGCCCGCGATGGCCGGCCCGGGCGTCCGGCGCTGAAGAAGGAAGCGTCAGATCCGGGGCATGTCGCCGGGGCGCGCAGCGCGGCGCTGGGCCGCCGTGCGGAACGGGGCGTTCGCGGCGCCGTACCCCGCATATGCCCCCCTCCGCTCCACGATCTCGAAGAACATGCCCTCGCCGAAACTGCGGCCGTAGAGCTGGAAGAACTCGCCGCCCGCGTCGCGGTCGTACATGAGGTTGAGGGATTTCAGCCGGGCGAGGAGTTCCGGCTCCAGGCCGAAGCGGGCGTCGAGGTCGTCGTAGTAGTTCTTTCCGATCGCCAGGGCCTGGAACCCGCGGGCCGCCAGGGCCTCGGCGGCCGCGAAGATGTCGTCGGCCGCAAACGCGATGTGCTGCACGGCCGATCCGAAGCTGTCGGCAACGAAGCGCCCGGCTTGCGTGCGCCGGGATTCCGCGCCGTTCAGCGTGACCCTGAGCGCCCCGCCGGCCGTCTCGATGGCTTGGCTGCGCACCAGCCCGTCTGGGTCGGCGACGTCCACCATCGGCGCCTTGGTCGCCTCGAAGATGGACGTGTAGAACAGCGACCAGCTCAGCATCTCTCCATACGCCATGGTCTGCCCGATATGGTCGACCCGGGCGAGCCCGGCGCTGGGCCCAGGCGCGTTCTTCTCCAGGCGGAAATCCACCTCCCAGAGCCGTCCCAGGTCCGAGATCCCGTCCACGAAGCGCAGCACGCTCCCGCCCACGCCCCGAATAGCCGGAATTTGCAGTTCACCCGGAGCCGTAGCCTGGGAGAAGCGCTTGCTGCCCAGCGCCAGGGCGCGCCCGAGCGTGGCCGAGGCGTCCGGAACGCGCAGCGCAATGTCGCTGACGGTCGTCCCGTGGCTGATGAACGCCGAGTGAGCGAAGCCGGTGGTCTCCGTGTTGACGAGAATGTTGATCCCACCTTGCCGCCACAGCGTCACGGACTTGGACACGTGTCTCCCGGCTCGAGTGAAGCCCATGGCCGAAAGCTGCGTCTCGAGGCCTGGCGCCTCGGCGGCGCTGGTCGCGAACTCGATGAACTCCACGGCGTCCACGGAGGCCGGCGCCGGCAGCGGGGTCACCGCCTCCGCCACGGCGGGCTCGGCCCGCTTCACGCGATCCATGAGCGCCAAAAGCGAGCGATGTCCGTCGGAGGCGACGAGCCCCGGCAGGGCGCTGCGGAACTGGTCGTTGAAGATCTCCAGGCTCAGCGGGCCACGGTACCCGGTGGCCATCACCGCGCGCATGAATCCGACCACGTCGAGGTCGCCCTCGCCCGGCATGTTGCGGAAGTGCCGCGACCAGTAGAGCAGGTCCATGTCGATGGCCGGCGCGTCCGCCAGTTGGACGAAGAAGATCTTGTCCCCGGGAATGCGCCGGATCGTGTCAGGCGGGATCCCGCGTCCCAGCGAGTGGAAGCTGTCGAGGATGAGCCCCACGTTCGGATGGTCGGCCCGCCGCACCACCTCCCAGGCGTCGCGGTGATCGTTGACGTAGCGCCCCCAGGCCAGCGCCTCGAAGCCGAGGCGCAGCCCGCGCGCGGCGGCCCGCTCGCCGAGCTCGTGAAGGTCCGCCGCCGCCCGGTCGATGCCGCCGATCGCCTCGGGATGGACGGAGGAGCAGACGAGCAGGAGGTCTGCGCCGAGCTCCTGCATCAGGTCGAATTTGCGCTCGGCCCGCGCGAAGGCGCGGGTGCGCAGCGGCTCGGGCAGGCCCTCGAAGTCGCGGAACGGCTGGAACAGCAGGATCTCGAGCCCATGGCCGCGGACCATGGCGGCGGCCTCTCGCGGGCCGCCCTCGAACGCCACGAAATCCTGCTCGAAGATCTCGAGGCCGTCGAAGCCAGCCGCCGCGATGGCGGCCAGCTTGTCCCGGAAGTCGCCGGAGATCGAAACGGTCGCGATCGAGGTCTTCATCGTCCTCACGTCCTTGTCCGCCCCTCGGCGTCAATAGCGAATACGCGCCACCTGCCGCAGTTTCTCGGCGGTCGTGCTCGGGAAGCCGAAGAATTCGAGATAGGCTGGAATCTGCTCGAACAGCATGTCGGTTCCCACCTGCACGGCGCAGCCGCGCTCGCGGGCCGCAGCCAGGAAGGGCGTGATCTCCTGCGTGAGCACGACCTCTCCGACGAAGCAGTCGGGGCCCAGCCTGGCCACGTCGACAGGCAACGGGTCGCCCGGCTTCATGCCCAGCGGGGTGGCGTTGACCACCACGTCGTAGCCTGCAGGGTCGCGCTGGCCGACCGCGACTTCCAGCGCCGGGTAGTGCCGCGCGAGCCGGTCGGCGAGCGCCGCCGCGCTGTGCCCGTCGATGTCGAAAAGGCCGAGCGCTCCGACGCCTGCGCCCGCGAGGGAAGCCGCGATGGCGGAGCCGACGCCGCCCGCTCCTACCACCAGGGCCCGCGCGCCCCTGGGATCGCGCCCCTTCCGGCGCATCCCTCGCACGAAGCCTTCGCCGTCGAACATGTCGGCCAGCAGGCTGCCGTCTTCCCGCAGCAGGATGGCGTTGGCCGAACCCGCGATGGCGGCGGCCGTGCTCACCTCGTCCACCAGGCCGATGGTGGCCACCTTGTGCGGCATCGTGACCAGCGCGCCGCGAATATTGCTGAGCCGGAACAGCGGTCGCAGGAAAGCGGCGTAGTCCTCCGCCTTCACGCCCATGGGCATGACGACCGCGTCGATCCCGCACTCCTCGAACCAGGGATTGTAGATCATAGGCGCGCGGAAAGACTCGGTCGGATAGCCGAGATGCGCGATGAGGGTGGTTCGGCCGCTGATCATGTCAGCGCCAGCGAGAAGGAACGGCTGCGCGCCAAGCCGCGCCGGGGCGCCGCGACACGCTCTTGGAGGCGCGCCGAGGTTGGGGGTGACGGATCACGGATCCTCCCTGGCGTCCTGCTCACGAACGCGGGACGACTTGCCATCTCTTTGCAGGGACGTTGGACGAGTTGGCGCGGTCCGTCAACGAACACCAATCCTCCCTGGAGAGCCCAGCCGAAAGGCCGGCGCGGGGATCACTGGCTGGCGTACATGTCCAGGCAGGCCGCGAGATCCACGTAGCTATGAATGCCCTGCTGCTCGCCGACGCAGATCTCCCGGCTGCTGGGCTTGGTATGGCTCCAGGTCGCGGCCAGCTTGTCCCGGGCGGCTTGCTCCTCCTTCACGCAATTCCCCATGGTCTCGCCGGTGCCGTTCAGCGACGAGGTTTGGGCGCGGCACGCGGCCTGGATGTCAAAGCGCGGGACGCTGTCGGCCGCCGGGCCGACCAGGGTGATCCCGAGCAGCGCGAACCCGAGCTTGATCATGGGACCGGTCCTCCCGCTGACGTGAACGTCGTCTCGAAAGGATAGCGCCGCGCGCGCCACTTCGCCTGATCCAGGTCAGGGATCGGGACGGCCTCTGCGCCCTCCGCGAGAAACCGATTTCAAGCCCGAAGCGTCGCGACCGCCTGTGGCGGTTGCTCAGGTCGAAGGGCGCGACCTGAGGGCGGCCAACCGTCTCACCGCGCGCTCCGCAAGCTGCTGGAAGGCGTGCAGCTCGTCCTCGTCCTCCGAGGAGTCGACCCCTTCGAGGTAGGCGTCGACCAGAGCCTCGGCGAGCGCCGCGGCGGAGCCATCCTTGGGCCCGCCGGCCTGAAGGCCGAATTTCCGGGACTCGACGGCCATGGCTCGTGCTTCCGCGGCGAGTTCGACGAAGTGGCCGCCGGGTGACTCGTCCAAGGCCTTGGCGAGGCGCAGTTCGAGGTCTGCCGCGGCCTGCCGCGCCTGGGGCGTTGCTGTTTCCCCTCGCATGGCGTGAAAGGCCTTGCGCCGCTCCCTCCGGAACGCCGCCACGTGACCGAGTTCCTCCTTGGCCATGGTCTCCGCAGCCTGGCGCACCTCCGGCCGCGCGGCGTTGGCGGCGACGTAGCTCCAGAAGGCGAAGGCGCGCTCCTCGTTGCGCGTGGCGACAGTGAGCACCCGGTAGGGCGTGAGCAGGTTGGAGCCGGACATCTCGGCGGCGTCCTCCTCCTCGAACGTGGGCGGAGCCAGCCAGCGCAGGGCGGCGGGATTGGGCTCGTGGCCCAGGCGCTGCTCCGACCAGGCGTCCACGTGCGCGACGTGGCCGCGCTCCTCGGCTGCGATGCCCTCGAACACGGCCGCGAGGTCATCGTGTCCCTGCGCCCGCATGGCTGCTCCGAATTCCGCGTATTTCGCGGCCGCCTCGCTCTCCATGGCGTGAGCCAAAGCGAACAATTCGTCCAGGGTTTCAAGGACCCCGAGCGGTTCCGTCTTGAGGAAAGGCATCGCGCGGCTCCCGCGTAGGTAGTTGACACTCCCCAACATAACCGGTGAGTTTGACCCTGCGCAAAGAAGCGGCGCCCGCGCCCTGCTCTTTGGCCCCTGTGCCCACCACATCGCCCATCGGAGAAGACGGCGTCGACCGGCGGAACCATTGTTCCGGTCCGGGAGTTGTCATCTTCCTGTGCGAAGGAAAGCTCTTCGAACAGGGAACTGGGCGATGCGCCTGACGGACTTTTCCGCAAGCCTGCGGGCGTGTCTCCTCGCTGTCCTTTTCTACGCTTTAAGCGCGGCGGCTGCCGGCGCCTCCTCCGGCAAGCTCCAGGAATACCTCGCCAAGGCGCAACCCTCCGAGTTCTTCGGGGGCGCCGACCGGTTCGGCCCGCCCCAGGGCGACCCGCCGGTGACGCCCGTCTTCGCGGGCGATGTGCTCAAGGGCTTCGTTTATCTCAACACCGACTTCACGAACGCGACCGGCTACTCCGGGAAGCCCATCAACCTGCTGGTGGGCATCGACCCGCAGGGCGTGATCACCGGCCTCAAGCTCGTCGAGCACAAGGAGCCGATCGTCCTCATCGGCATCCCCGAGAAGCGCATCCTGGCCGCCATCAACACCCTGGTCGGCAAGGACATGAAGCCCGTCGCCAGCGGGGCCGAGAAGCCGCCGCAGGTCGACATCGTGAGCGGCGCGACCGTGACGGTGCTGGTGATCGGCGACAGCGTCGTGCGATCGGCCACGAAGCTGATCAGGAGCGGGCGGCTGGGCGGCCAGGCGGCTGCGGGCGCGACCACGGCCGCGGCCACCGTGACCAAGACGCTTGACCTCGGGAAGAGCGAAATCAAGGACTGGCAGACGCTGCTGGGGGATGGATCCGTCCGTCGTCTCCACCTCAGCGTCGGGGACGTCAGCGACGCCTTCTCCAAGGCGGGGAACGCGGCCGCGGCGGCGAACGCCGAAACCGGGAACCCCGACGACACTTTCATCGACCTGTACGTCGCTCTCGCCTCGGCGCCCACGATCGGGCGCAGCCTGCTGGGCGACGACGCCTACAATCGGCTCAAGGCGCAGCTCAAGCCGGGGCAGCAGGCCATCATCGTGGCCGGCCAGGGCGCCTATTCCTTCAAGGGCTCGGGCTATGTCCGCGGCGGCATCTTCGATCGCATCGAGTTGCTCCAGGACGGGGCCAGCACGCGCTTCCGCGATCGCAACCACACCCGGATCGGCTCGCTGGCCGCCGAGGGCGCGCCGGACCTGCCCGAGATCGCCCTGTTCACGACGCCGCCGGAGTTCACGCTCGATCCGACCGAGCCCTGGCAGCTCCAGCTCCTGGTCCAGCGCGCCACGGGCGCGCGCGACAAGGCGTTCCTGACCTTCGACGTTGGCTACGCGTTGCCGGACGCCTATGTCAAGCGCGAGCAGAAGGCCGTCACGGTCCCTGACCAGCCTGCTCCCGCCGCTCAGGCCCCGGCCCAGGCCCCCACCCCCACGGCCGGCGTGCCGCCCGACGAAGCGGAGCCGCTTTGGCTGCAGATCTGGCGTGGCAGGCCCGTCGCCATCGGGATCACCGCGGCGGCCCTGCTCGCCCTTACCGGGATCTTCTTCTTCCAGGACGCGCTGGTGAAGCGCCCGAAGACCTACGTCTGGGTCCGGCGGGCCTTCCTTCTGTTCACGCTGGTGTGGCTGGGCTGGTACGCGAACGCGCAGCTGTCCGTCGTCAACGTGCTGACCTTCACAAACGCGCTGATCAACGGCTTCCACTGGGAGTTCTTCCTCGCCGCTCCGCTTATCTTCATCCTGTGGGCGGCCGTGGCGGCGGGATTGCTGTTCTGGGGGCGCGGTCCGTTCTGCGGGTGGCTGTGCCCCTTCGGCGCGCTCCAGGAGCTCACGAACAACCTGGCCCAGGCCCTCAAGGTGCCGCAGCTGAAGCTCCCCTGGGGCCTGCACGAGCGCCTCTGGCCCATCAAGTACATCATCTTCCTGGGTCTGTTCGGCGCGTCCCTGTATTCGGTCGCGCTGGCTGAAACGCTGGCCGAGGTGGAGCCCTTCAAGACCTCCATCGTGCTGAAGTTCATGCGCGACTGGCCCTACGTGCTCTACGCCGTGGCCCTGCTCGTCGCGGGCTTGTTCGTCGAGCGCTTCTTCTGCCGCTACCTGTGCCCGCTCGGCGCCGCCCTGGCCATTCCGGGCCGCATCCGGACCTTCGAGTGGCTGAGGCGATGGCCCGAATGCGGCTCGCCCTGCCAGCGTTGCGCCAAGGAATGCCCGGTTCAGTCGATACACCCCGAAGGGCACATCAACGTCAACGAGTGCATCTACTGCATGCACTGCCAGGAGCTCTACCACGACGACCACCGCTGCCCGCACATGATCCAGGTGCGGTTGAAGCGGGAGAAGCGCGAGGCGCTGTCGTCGCCGTCCATGCGGGCGGGTGGCTCCGGGCACAAGCCGGTCATCGCCCACAACGGCGTGCCGGTCGCCGAATCCCCGCACTCCCCTTCCCCCTCACCCTAGCCGAGCTCAGGAGGCTCGCCATGACCGACAACACCGAAAGCCAGAAACTCAGCCGCAGGCAGATGCTGGGCACGACCGCCGCCGTCGCCGCGGCGGGAGCGGCCGGGGTGACCGGAGGGATCGCCATCAGCAAGGGCGTGACCCCAGCCGAGGCGCAGACCGCGCCGGCCCGCCCCGCTGTGGCGGCCGGACCGAACAAGACCGAGGTCAAGCCGGGAGAACTCGACGAATACTACGTGTTCTTCTCCAGCGGCCAAACCGGCGAACTGCGCATCGTGGGCCTCCCCTCCATGCGCGAGCTGATGCGGGTGCCGGTGTTCAACCGCGACAGCGCCACGGGCTGGGGTCTCACCGACCAGAGTCGCAAGGTGCTCACCGAAGGCCTTCTGCCCGAGACAGTGGAGTTCCTGAAGAACCGCGGCGGCGTCTACCACAATGGCGACCTCCATCACCCGCACCTGTCCTTCACGGACGGCACCTATGACGGCCGCTACTGCTTCGTGAACGACAAGGCGAACACGCGCGTGGCGCGCATCCGCCTCGACGTGATGCGCTGCGACAAGATCATCCAGCTCCCGAACCAGCACACCGTGCATGGCCTGCGCGTCCAGAAGTACCCGAAGACGGGCTATGTGTTCTGCAACGGCGAGGACCGCGTGCCGATCCCGAACGACGGCAAGATCCTCGACGACAACAAGCAGTACCACGCCATCTTTACGGCGGTGGATGGCGACACCATGAAGGTGGCCTGGCAGGTCATGGTCGACGGCAACCTCGACAACGTCGACGCCGACTACCAGGGCAAATACGCGTTCGCGACCTGCTACAACTCGGAAGAAGGCGTCACCCTCGCCGAAATGACCGCCAACGAGCAGGACTGGGTGGTCATCTTCAACATCAAGCGCATCGAGGAGGCCGTGAAGAACGGCCAGGCCAAGATGGTGGGCGGCGTGCCCATGGTCGACGGCCGCCACGGTTCGCCCTTCACCCGCTATGTGCCCGTCTCCAACAGTCCGCACGGCATGAACACCGCGCCGGACGGCATTCACATCGTCGCCAACGGCAAGCTGGCCCCGACCGCGACCGTGATGGACGTGCGCCTGTTCGATGACCTGTTCGACGACAAGATCAAGCCGCGCGACGTGGTTGTCGCGGAGCCGGAGCTGGGACTCGGCCCGCTGCACACGGCCTTCGACGGCCGCGGCAACGCCTACACCACCGTGTTCATCGACAGCCAGGTGGTGAAGTGGAACATCGAGAAGGCCCGGCAGGCCTACAAGGGCGCGAAGGTCGACCCCATCATCCAGAAGCTGGACGTCCACTACCAGCCCGGCCACAACCACACCTCCATGGGCCAGACCAAGGAGGCCGACGGCAAGTGGCTAATTTCGCTCAACAAGTTCTCGAAGGACCGCTTCCTGAACGTCGGCCCGCTGAAGCCCGAGAACGACCAGTTGATCGACATCTCCGGCGACAAGATGGTGATCGTCCACGATGGCCCGAGCTTCGCCGAGCCGCATGACGCGACCATTGTCCACCGTTCGAAGATCAACCCGATCTCGATCTGGGATCGCGCCGACCCGTTCTTCGCCGACGCGGTGAAGCAGGCGAAGGCCGACGGCGTGAAGCTGGAGGATGACAACAAGGTCATCCGCGATGGGGACAAGGTGCGCGTCTACATGACCTCGACGGCGCCGGCCTTCGGGCTGGAGAGCTTCACGGTCAAGCAGGGCGACACCGTCACCGTCCACGTCACCAACATCGACGCGGTCGAGGACCTGACCCACGGCTTCAGCATCGTGAACTACGGGATCCAGATGGAGGTCGCCCCGCAGGCGACGGCCTCGGTGACGTTCACGGCCGATAAGCCCGGCGTCTACTGGTACTATTGCTCCTGGTTCTGCCATGCCATGCACATGGAGATGAAGGGGCGGATGTTCGTCGAGCCGAAGAACGTCTGAGCCATGTCTGTCGCGGCCATCCTCAGGCGAATGGGACTGGCGGCCTTGCTCGCCAGCGCCACTGCGACTTGTGCGCTGGCCGCGGAGATCCTTGTGCCGGCCGACGCTGCTCCGCTCCAGGACAGCGCCGACCGGGCCTCCGAGGGCGACACCCTGGTGCTGGCCGAAGGCCTGCACCAGGGGCCGCTCGTGCTCAGGAAGCGGCTCGTGATCGAGGGCCGGCCCGGCGCCGTGGTGCAGGGTCCGGGCAAGGGCAGCGTCATCCGCGTCGAGGCCCCCGCCGCCGTTATTCGTGGCCTTGTCGTGCGCGGCTCGGGCCAGGATCTGGAAGGCATGGACTCGGGCGTCTTCCTCGAAAAGACGGCGAAGGGGGCGGTTGTCGAGGACAACCGGGTCGAGGGAAACCTGTTCGGGATCTACGTGCACGGCGCCGAAGAGGCGCGCGTTCGGAAAAACGTAATCATCGGGCTGCAGGAAGGACGCATCAACGAGGCCGGTAACGGCGTGTCCGTCTGGAACGCGCCCGGCGCCCAGGTGACGGACAACGACATCAGCTTCGGGCGGGACGGCGTCTTCAGCATCAGCAGCAAGCGCAACGTCTATGCCCGCAATCGTTTTCACGATCTGCGCTTCGCGGTCCATTACATGTACACCAACGACAGCGAGATCAGCGACAACGTCTCGGTCGGCAACGCCGTCGGCTACGCGCTGATGTTCTCCAACCGGCTCGTGGTGCGCGGCAACCTCTCCGACCACGACCGCGACCAGGGTCTCGTGCTGAACTACGCCAATGGCTCGCAGATCACGGGCAATCGGGTGGTAGGCGGACTGCAACCGGCCGAGCGCTGGATGCGGCGCGGCTTGCGGGTGGCGGGCGAGCACGGGATGCCCAAGGCCGACGAGGCGCCGGCTGCGGCCTCCTCGGGCGCGCGCCTCGGCCCGGAGAAGTGCGTGTTCATCTACAACGCCAACCAGAACCGGTTCCGCGACAACTGGTTCGAGGGATGTGAGATCGGCATCCATTTCACCGCCGGTTCGGAGGGCAACGAAGTCGTCGGCAACGCCTTCGTGGCCAACCGCAACCAGGTGAAATATGTCGGCACGCGCTACCTCGACTGGTCCAAGGCGGGGCGCGGCAACTTCTGGAGCGACAATCCGGGCTTCGATCTCAACGGGGACGGGATCGCCGACACGGCCTACCGGCCCAACGACCTCGTCGACAAGGTGCTGTGGACCGCGCCGGCCGCCAAGGTGCTGGTGAATAGCCCCGCGGTCCAGGTGATCCGGTGGGCTCAGGCCCAGTTCCCGGCCATCCTGCCCGGCGGGGTCGTGGACACCCGGCCCCTCATTACGCCGCCACCCAAACCAGCAACCGGCGGAGGACGGCCGTGAAGCACGCCATCGCGCTCAGCGGGGTGACCAAGCGCTTCGGCGCGGTCGAGGCCGTCCGGGACGTAAGCTTCGCGCTGTCTCCGGGCGCTGTCGCCCTGGTCGGCCACAACGGGGCCGGCAAGACGACCATGATGAAGATGATGCTCGGCCTCATCCGGCCGACGCAAGGAACGGTGAGCGTCCTCGGCGAGAACCCGGCTGCCGGCCAGTTCCAGGCCCGGCGACGGCTGGGCTATTTGCCGGAGAACGTGTCGTTCAACGCCGCCCTGACCGGGCGCGAAACGCTCGCCTTCTATGCCCGCCTCAAGGGCGAGCCCGTCCGGCAGAGCCTGGATTTGCTCGACAAGGTGGGCCTGGGCGCGGCGGCGTCCCGGCGCGTGGGGACCTATTCGAAGGGCATGCGGCAGCGGCTGGGGCTCGCCCAGGCGCTCATCGGGCAGCCCGCCGTCCTGCTGCTGGACGAGCCGACCACCGGCCTCGACCCCGCGCTGCGCCTTAGCTTCTACGAGATCGTCCGCGAACTCGCGGCCGGTGGCGCGACCGTTCTACTGTCCTCCCATGCGCTCAGCGAACTGGAGGAGAGAGCCGAGCGGGTGATCATCATGGACCGCGGCCGGATGGTGGCGGATGGCTCGCTCGACGAGTTGCGGCGGATCGCGCGCCTCCCGGTCCGCCTCCGGATGCGGACCGCGGACGGGCAGCCGGCCGCCGCCGGTCTCGGCCCGGGGCGCCCGGCGGGCGACGGCGCCTTCGAGTACGAGGTCCAGCCCGAACGCAAGATGGAGACGCTCGGGTCACTCCTGTGCGGCGGCTGTCCCCCGGCGGATCTCGACGTCATCCCCCCGTCGCTCGACGAGCTCTACGCCCACTTCCTGCGCGAAAGGCAGTCTGCGGCATGACCACAATCGCCATCATGGCCGGCAAGGAGATCCAGGAGGGCTTGCGCAACCGCTGGGTCTTGGCCACCACCCTGCTCATGGCGGGCCTGGCGCTGGCCCTCACCTTCCTGGGAAGCGCCCCAACAGGCAGCGTGGGCGTGCGAGCGCTCGACGTGGTGATCGTCAGCCTGTCGAGCCTCACCATCTTCCTTCTGCCCCTGATCGCGCTGCTCATCTCCCACGACGCCATCGTGGGCGAGATGGAGCGCGGCACCATGCTGCTGCTCCTCAGCTACCCGGTCGCCCGCTGGCAGGTGGTTCTCGGCAAGTTCTTCGGGCACCTCGCCATCCTGGCCTTCGCCACCCTGCTGGGCTACGGGGCGGCCGCCGTCGCCCTCCTGGCGACCGGAGCCGCCATCGACGCGGCCAGCTGGATCGCCTTCGCGGCCATGATCGCATCGTCGGTCGCGCTCGGCGCCGTATTCATCGCGCTGGGCTACCTGGTGAGCGCGCTGGCCGGCAACCGCGGCACGGCCGCGGGCGTGTGCATCGGGATCTGGCTGGCGCTGGTGCTGATCTACGACATGGCGCTGCTCGGCCTGCTGGTCGTCGACCAGGGCCGCGTCATTTCCGGCGCGGCCCTGGACACCCTGCTGCTGCTCAATCCCACGGACGTCTATAGGCTTGTGAACCTCGCCGGATTCGCCAATGTGAGCGCCTTCTCCGGGATGGCGGGGCTTGCTGGCGGCGCCGCGCTCGGCCCGACGACCCTCGTCGCCGCACTCGCGCTATGGACGGTCCTGCCGCTCGGCCTGGCGTCCCTGTCATTTTCCCGGAGGGAGCTATGAGAACCGCCCTTGCGGCCGCGCTCGCCCTCCTCCTGCTGGCCGGGTGCAACGCCCAGAAGCCGGCCGAGGCGCCGAAGCCCTTCGCGCTCGACCAGCAGGCCATCGGCCACTATTGCGGCATGAACGTCCTGGAGCACCCCGGTCCCAAGGGGCAGATCATCCTGCAGAGCCGCATCGACCCGGTGTGGTTCTCGTCGGCGCGGGACGCGCTGGCCTACACGATGCTGCCGGAAGAGCCGAAGGACATCCTCGCGATCTACGTTTCGGACATGGGCAAGGCGCCGTCCTGGGACAAGCCGGGAGCCGAAAACTGGGTTGACGCCCGTAAGGCTTGGTTCGTGATTGGCGGTTCGGCCAAGGGCGGCATGGGCGTCCCCGAGGCCGTGCCCTTCTCGGACCGCGCCGCGGCCGAGCGCTTCGCGCGCGAGAAGGGCGGCGCCGTGGTGGACTTCGCCGACGTGCCCCGCGACCAGATCCTCGCCGCCGGCGCGGAGGCGCCGCCGCCGGCCGACGAGCCTGAGGCGGCCCCCGCCCACACAGCCCATTGAGGACGGCCATGACCGGATCGCCCACGCGCAGACGTTTCATCGGGATCAGCGCCGCGGCTGCGGGCCTCGCCGTCATGCCGCTCGTCGCCCGAGGCTCATCCCGGCCGGCGGGCGAGCTCGTCACGTGGCATGGCCAGGCGCTCGGCGCCGTGTGTTCCATGCAGATTCACCACACCGACAGGGGCGAAGCCGAGCGGCTGATCCGCCAGGTCGTGCAGGAGGTGCGCCGGCTGGAGCGGATGTTCAGCCTCTACGATGAGACCTCCGACCTGTCCCGGCTGAACCGAACAGGTTTCGCCGCCGCCCCGCCGCCGGAGTTCGTGGAGTTGCTCACGCGCGCCCAGGAATTCAGCCGCCTCACGGCCGGAGCCTTCGACGTCACGGTGCAGCCCCTCTGGGCGCTCTACCTGAACCACTTCGCCCGCGAAGGGGCCGATCCGACCGGTCCTTCCCCGGAGCGGGTCCGCGCCGCGGTCGACCTCGTAGGCCACGACAAACTGCTCGTCGGGCCCGACCGGATCAGCCTGTCACGGGGATCAGCCGTGACCCTCAACGGCATCGCCCAGGGCTACGTGACCGACAAGGTCGTGGACCTCCTGCGGGCGGAAGGCGTCGACCACAGCCTGGTCGACATGGGGGAGACCCGCGCCTTGGGAGCCCATCCGGAAGGCCGCCCGTGGGAGGCCGCGGTCGCGGATCCGGACGAACCGAACCGCGCAGCGGCCGTGCTGCCCGTGGTCGACCGCGCCCTGGCCACCTCCGGCCCCTATGGCTTCCGCTTCGATTCCCAGGGCCGATTCAACCACCTGTTCGCGCCTGCATCTGGGCAATGCGCCCAGTCCTGGGCCAGCGCCAGCGTCATCGCGCCAACGGCCACAGCCGCCGACGCTCTCTCGACCGCCTGCTGCGTGATGACGGAGCCCCAGATCCGCGCCCTCGCGCAGGCGGGCGCCGCTGAACTGGTGCTCCTGATCGGAAACGACGGGCGTCAGACCCGGATCGCGGCCTGACGCCGGCGACGAGCGGACAGCGGCGACGCTAGGAACGCCTCCTCCAACTGTATCTCTCGCCAGCGGGTCAGGCGAACCGGACCCGGGCCACCGCGTAGGCCGGCAGCGTCAGCTCTGTTCCGGTGGGCGTGCGGGTGAGACTGGCCAGGGCGTCGGGATCCCGTGCCGCGACCACGAAGCTGTCCGCATCCAGCTGGAACAGGTCGCGGGCTGGCCCCGGCAAGGCGACCCGCTGCTCCGCCCCCGTGCGGTTGGCGAGCCAGAGCTCGAGCCCTTGCTCCCCCTCCGCCGCGAGCGCTTCCACCGTGTCGGACGCCTCCACGGCCCGCATGGTCCTGCCGGCGAGCGCGGCCAGCCCCCTCAGCACGTGGAACATCGGAAAGACACCCCCTGGCTGCGCATCGTCGAACCAGGGCTGCGGCCAGGGATGCGGCGCGTGGACGAGCCCGAAGGCGCCCGTCGCGCCCCCGAGCGCGATCGCGCTGGCGCCGCCGGCTGCGAAACGGGCGAAGAAGCCCAGCGCCCACGTGGCGCCCAGGAGCCCGCGATGGCGCGGATCGTTGAAGTTCATGGCCTGGCGGATGTTGCCGGGGTTCGCCAGGGGCGCTTCCCCATAGGGGTTCATGCGCATCCCGATGGCGCTTGGCCCCACCGCGTAGGGCTTGTCGCCCGCAATCGAGGCGGCGCTGAGCGCCATCGCGGGCAGGCACTCCAGCCCTTCCGTAATGGAGACGTCGTCACCGGCGTGCAGGGTCGCGGTGGTCGTGAAACTGACGAGATCGATCAGGTCCACCGGCGGCCGCTTGCGGTTCATCTCGGTGAACAGGCTGAACATGCCGCCGCCGAGCCGCGCCTTGGGGAAGGCGCGACGGGCCGCCTCGAAAAAGGCGCGCGGCGGCGGCGCGGGCGGCCAGGGGCTGCCCGGCAGGGTGCATTTGAGGTCGGGAAGCGGCGAAACCAGAACCGTGGGAAACGGCGATCCCAGCGCCTCGACCTTGCGCCCGAGTGCGGCGATCTCTTCGGCGAAGCCCTCCACGGAAACGATCACCGCCTCCAGCCAGGGCTCGGCCCCGATCGCCTCGGCGGCCTTGACGATCCCGGCCAGCGCCTCGTCGCCATGGCCCCGGCTGGGATCGTAGGAGCCGATGAGCGCCTTGGCTCCGACCCGGCGCAGGACGTCAGCCTTGGCGAGCGTGTCCTGGATCTCCGATGGGTCCAGGCCCAGCCCAAGCGGCGGGACGACGCCTTGCTGGCCGCCGATGCGTATCTGGGCGCCGGCCGGCCTGGCTCCGGCCGCCGCGCCTCCCGTCACCGTGACGCGAACGGCCTGGTCCAGGGTTTCTCCCCTCGCCAGGGTGTATGGCCAGGGCAAAGCCAGGGGGCGCACATAGGTCTTGTAGGAGGCGTCGGTCCAGTTGCGCTGGTCCTCCATCTCGTAGACGTCGCCTTCCATCCGGCACGTCACCGTGAGCCCCTGCGCAGCCTCGTGCGTGAGGCTGCGCAGGTTCATCATGGGCTGCACGGGATCGATGATCTCGGGGAAGGTCGCCTGCTCGAGGCTCCCGTCCGCGTGCTCCACCTCGACCCGCTTGCCGGCGGCGGCCGACGGGTGAAGCACCACGAAGCCGGTGCGGTTGGTCAGGAAATCGGTCTCGGCCTGGCCCTTCGCCTCGAAGGTGAGGCGTCCGGCGGCCGAGCCCTCGATGCGCGCCCGGTAACGGAAGCTCTGGGCGGCGTCGCTGGCGATGGCGTCATAGCTGACGACGAACCCATCGGGCCGCTCGTCCACCGCGAGGTTCTCGATCCGGGGATTGTAGGTGCCCCAGTTCCTGTCCCGCACGATGAAAGAGACAGCGCGGATGACCTCCACGCCACCATGGCGGATGTGGCGCAGGTTGCCGGCGTCGAACTCGGCCGTGAGCGAACCCGCCTTCAGGATGCGGGGCGGCGTCACGGGTTCGTCCGTGCCAAAGAGGCGGACGGCGAGGCTCGGCTGCGCGCTCATCGGCTGATCCTCGCGCTCAGAAGCCGCTCGACGAGCAGCGCGACGATGATGATCGTGCCGATGGCCGATCCCTGCCAGAAGGGTGAGACGCCCATGAGATTGAGCCCGTTCCTGATCATGACCATGATGAAGACGCCGATGAGCGTGCCGATCATGGAGCCCCTGCCGCCGTAGAGGCTCGCCCCGCCGATGACGACGGCCGCGATGGCGTCGAGCTCCATCTGGTTTCCCATCAGGGGATCGGCCGACATGATCTGCGCCACCGAGAAGGTGATCGCGACGGCCGAGAGCGCGCCCGAGAGGACATAGGGCAGCACCGAATAGAACAGCGTGTCGAGGCCGGCCGCCCGGGCGGCCTCCTTGTTGGACCCCACGGCGTAGATCGTGCGCCCGCCCTTGGTGAAGGTGAGATAGCCCCAGGCCAGCGCATAAAGGGCCAGGAGGAACAGCACGTTGGAGGGCACGCCCAGGATGTTGGTGTAGACGACCGCCTGCATGCCCTCGGGGATGTTCGAGATCGCAGACTGGCCCGAGAGGATGTAGGCGAGGCTGCGCCCAATCGCCATCACGCCCAGCGTGACCACGAAGGCCGCGAGCCCGAAGATGTTGATGAGCAGCCCGGAAACCAGCCCGATTCCCGCGCCGGCCAGCACCGCGACCAGGATCGCCGGGGCGATGGGCATCGACTGCAAGGACAGGCCCAGGATGATGCCGGTTAGCCCCGCCACGGACCCGACCGAAAGGTCGATCCCGCCGGTCAGGATCACGAACGTCATGCCGACCGCCACGATCCCGATCACGACCGACTGGTCGAGCATGTTGAAGATGTTGGAATGGGTCAGGAAGTAGGGCGACAGCAGCGACAGCCCCAGCGCGATGACCAAGGCGAGCGCCAGCATGCGCACCTCCAGGCGCCGCGCCAGCGACTTCAGCCATGACGCCTTCGGAGGCGTGGCCAGGATTGCGGTTTCCATGCTCATGCTGTCCTTGCTCATAAGGTCGCCGCCATGGCCTCGATGCGGGCGCGGATCGTCTCGGCGGGCGGCAACGCCCGCCCGGGCGGAACACTGAGCCCCACCCAGCCCAGGTCGTGCCCCCGCGGGCTCGTCATGGGCACGACCAGCGTCGCGCGGCCGTCCTGGGGCTCGGCCACGAAGGTCGCTTCGCGTTGGCGTAGCGCGATCGGAATGCGCGTCTGGTCGAAGCTCTTCGCCTCGCCGGCCACGAAGCCCGGGTCCACGCGCGGGTTGCTGACGACGGCGTTGAGGCAGATGAGCTTGTCCTCCTCGATCAGGGCCCAGAACCCGGCGCCGTCCTGCTCGCCGGCCAGCACGCGCAGGAGTTCGGTGTTGCGGGCCATGGAGGTCCGGGGCGCCGCCAGAAGCGTCAGCTTCTCCTCGTCCAGCATCCCGCTCGGCAGGTCGGCGATGGTGCGTCCGTCGCTGATCACCACGATGCGGTCGCAGAGCCCGAGCAATTCCTCGAAGTCCGAGGACACCACCACAATGGCGACTCCCCGGGCGGCGATCTCGCGCAGCATCGCGTAGATGCTGGCGCGGGTGCCGATGTCGACGCCCTTGGTCGGCTCGTCCAGGATCAGCACGGATGGGTCGAGCATCAGCCACCGGGCGATGATGATCTTCTGCTGCATCCCGCCGGAAAAGTTCAGCATGGACGCGTCCAGCAGCCGCTCGGCCGGCAGGCCGAGGCTGGCCATCAAAGCTTGCGCCTTGGCCTCGCGCTGCTTGTAATTGCAGAAGAAGCCCCTGTGCGCCCCGAGATGGGCCAGCAGCAGGTTCTCCCGCACCGACAGGTCGGGAACGATGTTCTGGGTGCGCCGGTCCTCCGCCACGAAGCCGATCCCGGCCCGGATCGCCTTTTTGGGGCTCTCGGCCGGCAACGGCCTGCCGCCGACCAGCACGTCGCCGGCCGGCCGCGCCCGCAGGCCGAAGATGGCCTCCAGGGCTTCCGAGCGGCCCGCCCCCACAAGCCCGCCCAGGCCCAGAATCTCTCCTCGCCGCACGCTGAACGAGCAGTCGCGCACGACGGGCGGGGATGCGAGCCCCCGCACCTCCAGGGCGACCGGGGCAGCCGACGACGCAGCCTCGTGTTCGCGGGTGTAGATGGCGCCCAACTCGGCGCCCACCATGGCGCGGATCAGTTCGGCCTGGGTCAGCGATGCCGTCGGGCGCGCGTTCATCACCGTGCGCCCTTCCCGCATCACGGTGACCCGATCCGTGATCGCGAAGACCTCCTCCAGGCGATGCGAGACGAAGACGAGCCCGCGCCCGGAAGCGCGCAGGCGGGCCATGACGTCGAACAGCCGCTCCACCTCGCCCGGGCTCAGGGACGCCGTCGGCTCGTCGAAGATCAGCAGGCTGGCGTCCACCCCCAGCGCCTTCGCGATCTCGACCAGTTGCTTCTGGGCGGAGGACAGCCGGCGCACCTCCATGTCGAACGGGAGCCCGCCGTCCTGTCCGAGGGAAGCCAGGATCTCCCGCCCACGGCGGCGCATGGCGGGGTAGTCGAGCCAGCCCTTCCGCCCGAGTTCGGGCAGAAAGATGTTCTCCAGCACGGAGAGGTCCGGGACGAGGCTGGTCTCCTGCATCACGATGGCGATGCCGTTGCGCAGGGCGTCGCGCGTGTTGCGCAGCCGGATCTCATGGCCGCGATAGGTTAATTCGCCGGCGTCCAGCGGGTAGTGGCCTGCGATCACCTTGGACAGGGTCGACTTGCCGGCGCCGTTGGCGCCCAGCAGCCCGTGCACCTCGCCCGAGCGCAACTCGAAATCCGCGCCCGCGAGGGCCCGCGTGCGGTCGAAGGTCTTGGTCACCCCGCGCGCGACCAGAAGCGGAGCCACTGTCGCAATGGGCTTTTCCTGTTCGAGAAGCTGCACCCTTCCGGCTCCGTGCGGATGGCGGGCGCCGCCAACGGAGGCCGGCGCAAGCGAAGCCGGGCGGCAGGGCGCCGCCCGGCATGGGCCGCGTCAGACCTCGTTGGCGAAGACAGTCTTCTTCACCGTGGGCAGTTCCTTGTCGATGTTCTCGCTGGTGATGGCGAGGATCGGCACGGTGATCTCCTTTTCGGGAGTCTTGCCGGCCAGCACCTCCATCATGGCCTCGCCCGAGCGCACGCCCATGAGGTACGGCTGCTGCATGCCGGACGCAACGATCTCGCCCGATTTGAGCAGGTCCACGAATTCCGGGATGCCGTCGAAGGCCGCCACGAGCACCTCGCCGTTGCGCCGGGCCGCCTTGATGGCGCGCAGCGCCCCGATGGCGGGCTGGTCGGTCTGGATGAACAGCCCGCGCATGCCGGGGTTGGCGGTGAGCATGTCCTGGACGAACTTGAAGGTCTCGTCGGCGGTGTAGCTCTGCATCTGCTGCAGCCCGGCCTCCTTGCCCTTGAAGCCGCCTTCCTTCAGGCCGTCCAGGAATCCCTTCGTGCGCGCCTGGCCATTCTTGCGGGCCTGGGAGATGGCCACGATGCCGACGGAGCCGCTCTCCCAACCCTTCTTCTTCAGGGCCTGCGCCAACGCCACGCCCACGTCGTGGGCGCCGCGGTAGTTGTCCGAGATGATGAAGGACGCGTAGTCGCCGCTGTTGGTGCCGATATCCGCGATCACGACGGGGATGTTCGCCTTCTTGGCGAGCGCCAGCACGCTCGGAGCCGTGGAGGAGTCCGTCGGAGAGATCACGATGCCGGCCACGCCGCGCGCGATCGAGTCCTGCGCGTTCTGCAACTGTGTCTGGGCGCTGTTGTGCGAATCCAGGGCCTGGTAGCCGTACCCCTTCTCCTTCGCGGCGGACTCGACGCCTTTCGAGAGGTACCGCCAGAAGGGCAGATCGAGCCCCGGGGTGAGGTAAACGATGTCCTTGCTGGCCGCAGCGGCCGGGACCATCGGAAGCCCTGCGCTTGCGGCGGCGGCGACCCCGGCGGTGAGCTTGAGGAATGTCCTGCGCTCCATGATGTGTCCTCCCTTTTGGATTCGTTTCGCCGACGCCTTGTGACGCCGGTTCTATGGACTCCTTCAGGTCTGCTGCGCGGCCTCCTGGCTCGTCATGAACGGGTTTGACGCGTGGACATGCACGATCCGGACGCCCGCGCGCGAGACCGTGCAAAGATCGCGGAAGACGCCGAGAACACGCGGGCGGCAGGACGCCGCCGTCGAGACGCGCGCCCGAGCCTCTGGGTCCCTTCGCGGCAGCAAGGGGCCTTGGCCGCCGCGGCCCGAACGGCCGGGCGCTCCAACAGCGGAGCCAGAACGCTCACGGGATGCACGCGGGCCATGGAAGCATTCACAGGTCGCGCCAGAGGACCATCGGCAAGTAGATGAGATCCCCCGATTATCGTCAACCAATGCTTCCGGCATGGATGTCCTGCAATCCATGCGCCCAAGTCCCGGCGTGACAGGCTGGGCGAAGTCGTGTCAGCTTTGACCGATACCGGACCCAAAGAGGCCGGATCTGAGCGGAGGAAACCATGACCCAAGACGATGGCGCCGGGGCCTCCCGGCGTGGAATGTTGCTTGGCGCGGCTGGCGCCGCCCTCCTGGGCGGCATGGGCGTGAACCCCTTCATGGCTGCCGCCATGGCCAAGGAAGCCGGGCGCTCCAGCAAGCCCCTCAAGGCGGCCTTCTCCAACGCAGGGCTTCAGGCCACCTGGTGCGCCCAGGGCAAGCAGGCCGCGGAATATTGGGGCAAGCTGTTCAACGTGGAGGTGACCTGGTTCGATGGTCAGCTCGACGCGGTCAAGCAGCGCTCCGCCATCGACAACATGGCCTCCCAGAAGTGGGACTTCGTCGCCATCCAGGCCTTCGGAATCGGCACCCTGACGGCCCCCGTCAACAAGATGATCGACGCCGGCATTCCGGTGATCGACATGGACACGCTGATCGCGCCCCTGGACTCGATCAACGTCCACACGTTCCTGGCGCCTGATAACGAGTTTATGGGCGCGTCCGTCACCCAGGCGCTGGTCGACGCTATCGGCGGCGAGGGCAAGGTCATCATGACCCAGGGCGCTCTCGGACACACAGGCGCCCAGGGCCGCGCCCGCGGCTTCGAATCCGTGGTGAAGAAGTTCCCGAAGATCGAGGTGCTTGAAACCCAGCCGGCCGACTGGGACGTCACCAAGACGGTCCGCCTCTGGGAGTCCTACCTCACCAAATATCCGAAGATCGACGCCGCCTTCTTCCACAATGACGACATGGCGCTGGCCGCCTACAACGTCATGAAGGCGAAGGGCCGCACCGACATCAAGATCGGCGGCGTCGACGCCATGCCGCCGGCCATCGCGGCGGTGAGCGACGGGCGCATGTTCGCCACTGTCCGCAACCCGTCCTGCCGGATCCACGGCGGAGCGATCATCGCCGGCGTCGCGGCCGTAATGAACGGGGCCAAGACCGGGACCGACATCCCCAAGAGCATCGTGACCGACGGCCCCGTCGTCACCAAGGCCAACGCCCCGGGCATGGCCTGGATGGAAGAGCAGTTCCTGATCTAACGGGAGGCCCCATGCCCGGCGAGCCCATCCTGGAGTTGGTCGACATCTCCAAGTCGTTCGGCGGCGTCCATGCGCTGCGGAACGTGGACCTGGCGCTCGCGCCAGGCGAAATCCATGGGCTCGTCGGCGAGAACGGGGCCGGCAAGAGCACGCTCATGAAAATCATCGCCGGGGTCCACACCGACTTCGGCGGCGTCATGCGCGTGCGCGGGCGGGAGACCCGCTTCCGCTCGTCCCGCGACGCGCTGGAGGCCGGCATCGGCATGGTGCACCAGGAGCTCAGCATCGTGCCGAGCCTCAGCGTCGCGGAAAACGTTTACCTGGGGTCGCAGCCGACGAACCGGGCAGGGCTCGTGGATTGGACCGCGATGCGCCGAGGCGCCCGGGAGCTGCTGGGCCGGCTTGGGCTCGACGTCGACGTCGAGACCCCGGTGGGCGCCCTGCCCATCGGAGTGCAGCAACTTGTGGAATTGGGCCGCGTCCTGTTTTCGGGCGCGGAGCTGATCATCCTGGATGAGCCGACGTCCGCCCTGTCGCCCCCCGAAACCGAGCGGCTGTTTACGGTCCTGAGCCGCCTGCGCGACGAGGGACGAAGCATCGTCTTCATCTCCCATTTCCTCGAAGACATCCTGCGCGTCTCCGACGTGGTCTCGGTGTTCCGCAACAGCCGCAAGGTGGTCACCGAGCGGGTGTCGCCGGCCCTGGACAAGGGCTGGCTGATCGAGCGCATGATCGGGGCCCAGGCGGCGGACCTGGAGGAGAGCTGGACGGGCGCCGTGCCCCTCGCCGGGCCGGGCCGCAGCCCCGTGGTGCTGGAGGCGTCGGGCCTGAGCCACGCCCCGGCCTTCCACGACCTGAGCTTCGCTGTCCATGCGGGCGAGGCGCTGGGCGTATACGGCTACATGGGTTGCGGCCAGGTCGAGCTGTCGCGCGCCCTGTTCGGCAAGCTTCGCCCAGGCGGGGGCGAACTGCGCATCGACAGCCGTCCCGTGCGGCTCGGCAACACGGCCCAGGCCAGGCGGGCTGGGGTCGCCTTCGTTCCGGAAAGCAGGCGGGCGATGCTGTTCGCGGAGGAGCCGATCTACAAGAACATCTCGATCTCGATCCTGGAGACCATTTCCCGCCTGTGGGTGAAGCCCGACCGCGAACGGGAGCTCGCCACGGGGCACATCCGCTCCCTCAGCATCCGCGCGCCCGGCCCCGAAGCGAGGCTGGGCTCCCTGTCGGGCGGCAACCAGCAGAAGGTCGCGCTGGCGCGATGGCTCACCTGCCTGCCGCGCGTGCTCGTCTTGTGCGAGCCCACCCGCGGAATGGACGTCGGCGCGAAGGAGGACGTGGTCCGCATCGTCCGCTCCCTCAAGGAGCAGGGCATCGGGGTGATCGTGCTGTCCACGGAGCCCGAAACGGTGCTCGCCATGTCGGACCGCATCGTGGTCATGCGGCGAGGTCGGATCGTCAAGGAATTCGCCGAGGGCAGCGTCTCGAAGGACCAGTTGCTGGCCGCGGCCTGAGGGAGACGGACATGGACGCCACCACCGCCGCCGCGAGCCGCTCCACCTTCTCCAGCCGCGCGGCGCGCTGGCTCGCACACCGCATGCGCAACGTGGCTCCCTTGCTCACGCTGCTGTTCCTGGTGCTCTTCTTCACCCTCGCCAGCCCGTCCTTCGCCAGCGTCGGCAATCTCTGGAACATCCTGCAGCAGGTCTCGGTGACGGCCATCATCGCCGTGGGCCTCACCTTCGTGATCCTCACCGCCGAGATCGACCTGAGCGTCGCGGCCGTGGCCAACGCCACCGGCATCGTCGTCGCGTTCTTCACCCTGCAGGACGCGAGCGTCAACATCGCCAATGTTCCCCTCCCCGGCTGGCTGGCGATCGTGCTCGCGCTGGCGTCATGTCTCCTGCTCGGCCTTGTTACGGCTTTCGGGGTCACCCGCATCGGCATTCCGTCCTTCATCATGACGCTCGCCATGATGCAGATCGGCGCGGGAATTTGCGCCCTGCTCGTGCGCGGCCAGATCGCCTACTCGGTCCCCGCCCTGGTCACCACCCTGGGCTCGCGGTCGATCATGGGCGTACCGTGGATCGTGGTCGTCGCGGTGGTTGCGCTTCTGGCGGCGCATGTCGTCCTGACCTACACGCGCTTCGGACGCTACGTGTACATGGTCGGCGGCAACCGCGAGGCGGCGGAGAACGCCGGCGTCAACGCGCGCATGGTCGTGGGGGCCGCGCTGGTCATCTCCGCCCTGTGCGCCGGAGTGGCCGGCATGCTGGGCGTCGCCTATTTCGGCAGCGCGCAGCAGAACGAATTCGACGGCTACCTGCTCGACGCCATCGCCGCCGTGGTGGTGGGCGGCACCAGCCTGTTCGGCGGGCGCGGCGGCATCGGCAACACGATCCTGGGCCTCCTGGTGCTGGGCGTCCTGAACAACGGCCTCGACCACGTCAATATCGACAGCTTCCTGAAGATCCTGATCCGCGGCCTGATCCTGCTGACCGCCCTGGTGATCAACGTCTACGCCGAACGCCTGCGCGGCGCCGCGCGCGAGCAGGGCTAGAGCCCCGCGCGCCTTCCATGTTGGGGAAGGAGGCAGATCACTGCCGTCGTGAAGGCGTCCGTTCTGAGGTGGCCGTCACCGGATTGGGGCGCATCGCTTGGGGCGTAAGCGGGACGCCTGTCCGAGCGCAAGGACGGTGGGCCGAAAGCGTCCCATCATGCGAGGAACCCTATCAGGGAGGCCCGCATGAGCGCGCGATATGTCCGCTTCTTCTCCGAGATCGGGCTCGACGATGTCCCCCAGGTCGGCGGCAAGAACGCCTCTCTGGGGGAAATGTATCGCGAACTCACGCCGATGGGCGTCCGGACCGCCAACGGCTTCGCGCTGACCGCGGAGGCCTATCGGGCCACGCTGGACGCCGGGGCGGTGTGGCCGCGATTGCGCGCCCTGATGGATGGGGTCGATCCCGCTGACGTCGCCGACCTCGCCCGAAGGGCTGCTGAGGCCCGGAGCCTGGTGGCCGAATGCCCTCTTCCCGATCCAGTCATCGAGGACACGCGGGCCGCGCTCCGCACGCTCGCCGATCAGTACGGCCCTCAGGCCACCTTCGCGGTGCGCTCGTCGGCGACGGCCGAGGACCTGCCCACGGCGAGCTTCGCCGGCCAGCACGAAAGCTACCTGAACGTCGCCGGGGAGGAAGGCGTCTTGTCGGCCATCCGCCGCTGCTTCGCCAGCCTGTTCACGGACCGCGCCATCCGCTACCGCATCGACCACGGGTTCGATCACCTGAAGGTCTTCAATTCCGTCGGGGTCATGAAGATGGTCCGTTCGGACCTCGCCTGCTCCGGCGTCATCTTCACGCTGGACACCGAGAGCGGCTTCCCGGACGTGGTCTTCGTCACGGCGGCCTACGGCTTGGGCGAAACGGTGGTTCAGGGGACCGTGGATCCGGACGAGTACCTTGTCTTCAAGCCGACCTTCCGCGCCGGACGCCGGGCCGTGCTCCGGCACGTGCGAGGCGGAAAGGCGATCAGGCTGGTTTATGGGCAGGGCCCGGAGGCGGCGACGCGCACGGAGCCCACGCCCGAACCCGACCGGGCCCGCCTGTGCCTCTCGGATCCGGAGATCCTGACGCTCGCCGCCCAGGCGCTCGCGATCGAGGACCACTACAGCAGGCGCGCGGGTGCGTGGCGGCCCATGGACATTGAATGGGCGAAGGACGGCGTGGACGGTGAGCTCTATGTCATCCAGGCCCGCCCCGAGACCGTCGCTTCGCGCCGAAAGCGGCAGATCCTGACCACCTACGTCCTGGACCATGCGCCACCCGCTATCGCGACGGGCCACGCCGTCGGCGCCAGCGTCGCAGTAGGCAAGGCGCGCGTGATAGGCCGGCCCGAAGATCTCGCCTCCTTCGAGAACGGCGAGATCCTGGTCGCCGAGACCACGTCGCCCGACTGGGGGACCGTGATGAAGCGGGCGGCGGGCATCGTGACCGACAAAGGCGGGCGTACGTGCCATGCCGCGATCGTCGCCCGCGAAGCGGGCGTTCCGGCGATCGTGGGCACGGAGCGCGGCTCCCAGGCGATCCGGACGGGCGATCTCGTGACGGTGTCGTGCGCCGAGGGCGACATCGGCCGTGTCTACCCGGGTGCGGCTTCGTTCCGCATCGAGCAGGTGGACCTCTCCGCCCTGCCGCGCCCCCGCACGAAGATCATGCTGAACGTCGGCGACCCGGAGCAGGCCTTCAGGCTCGCGGCTCTGCCCAATGACGGGGTCGGGCTCGCCCGGATGGAATTCATCATCACGGAGTTCATCAAGGCCCACCCGATGGCGCTGGCCCACCCCGATCGGGTCGCCGATCCGGCCGAGCGCGACCGTATCGCCGCCCTGGCCGCAGGGTCTGGCAGCCCGGCGGACTTCTTCGTCGAGAAGCTATCGGAAGGCGTCGGTCTCATCGCCGCCGCGTTCCACCCCAGGCCCGTGATCGTGCGGCTGTCGGACTTCAAGACGAACGAGTACGCGAAGCTGGTCGGGGGCGGGTCCTTCGAGCCTGCGGAAGCCAACCCGATGATCGGGTTCCGCGGCGCCTCGCGTTACGCCCATCCCGCTTATGCCGACGCTTTCGCGCTGGAATGCGCGGCCATTAAGCGCGTCCGCGACGACATGGGCCTCGCGAACGTGCGGGTCATGATCCCGTTCTGCCGCCGGATCGAAGAGGCGGACGCCGTGCTGGCCGCCATGGCCCGCAACGGCCTTGAGCGGGGCCGCGGCGGCCTCGAGGTCTATGTCATGTGCGAAATCCCGAACAATGTCGTGCTCATCGACGATTTCGCCCAGCGCTTCGATGGCTTCTCGATCGGCTCCAACGACCTCACGCAGCTGGTGCTGGGGGTCGACCGGGACTCGGAGATTGTGGCCTTCGACTTCGACGAGCGCGACCCTGGCGTGAAGATGATGCTCCGCCAGGCCATCGAGGGGGCGCACAGAAACGGCCGTCCCTGCGGCATCTGCGGCCAGGCCCCTTCGGACTACCCGGACATGGCCGAATACCTGGTTCGGCTCGGGATCGACTCCCTCAGCCTGAATCCCGACAGCGTGCTCGTTACCACCCGGCGGATCCTGGAACTGGAAAAGAAGCTTTACGCCGAGACGCCATGAGCTTCCGGGCTGGCAGCAGCGCTTTCAGGGCTTCGGCAGCGCATAGGCGATCACGGAGTCGCCGGTCTTTGTGCCAAGCGACCCGTGCCCGCCCGCGACGACGACCACGAATTGCCGACCGGAGCCGGACTGGTAGGACATCGGCGTGGCCTGTCCGCCGGCCGGGAGCCGATCCGACCACAGGACCTTGCCTGTCGTCAGGTCATACGCGCGGACGTAGTAGTCCAGGGTCGACGTGAGGAACGCCACGCCGCCCGCCGTGACGATGGGCCCGCCCAGGCTCGGCACTCCCATCTTGAACGGCAGCGGGACGGGCGCGAGGTCGCGGACGGTGCCGTTCTTGAGCTTGTAGACCACCTTGCCCGAGCGCAGGTCGAGGCCCGCCACGTAACCCCAGGGCGGCGCCTGGCAGGGCAGGCCGATCGGGGACAGGAAGGCGTTGAGCTCCACCGAGTAGGGGGTGCCAAGCATGGGGTTGGCCCCGCTTTCGTCCGCCTTGCTGCCCGCGACGTCAGACCCGCCTGCAGGGCGCTGCACGCTCTCGCGCTTGCCTTGCGCCCGCTCTTGGTCCCGGGGCACGAGGCGGCTGAGAAACGCCATGTAGTCGGGATTGGCGAAAGCCACCTGCCGCACCGGGTCGACGGCCACGCCACCCCAGTCGATCACGCCGAAATTGCCCGGGAACACGATGGAGCCCTGGAGCGAAGGCGGCGTGAACATGCCGTCGTAGCGCAGGGAACGGAACTTGATGCGGCAGGCGAGCTGGTCGAACATCGTGGCCCCCCACATGTCCCGCTCCTCGATCTTCCGCTCCGGCCCGAGCGTCAGCGCCGAGAAGGGCTGCGTCGGCGCGGTGAAATCGGGCTTCACCGCGCCCTGCGGCACGGGACGTTCGTCCACGGGGATGATCGGCTTCCCGGTGCGACGGTCGAGCACGTAGACATCGCCGCGCTTGGTGGATTGCACCAGGGCCGGGACCTTGCCGTTCGGGGTGTCGAGATCGAGCAGGCTCGGCTGTGAGGGCACGTCCATGTCCCAGAGGTCGTGGTGGACGGTCTGGAACACCCAACGCACCTTGCCGGTCGCGATCTCGAGGGCGACGATGGAGCTGGCGAACTTTTCCGTGTTCGCCGAACGGTCCGGGCCCCACTGGTCGGGCGTCTGGTTGCCGAGCGGGACATAGATCAGGCCGAGGTCCTCGTCCGCGCTGGAGACGATCCAGCTGTTGGGCGAGTTCTTGGTGTAGCTCTGGCCGGGGGCGATCGGCTCCGTCGCGTCCGGGTTGCCGGGGTCCCAGTTCCACATGAGGCGACCCGTTCGGACGTCATAAGCGCGGATGACGCCGGAGGGCTCGCTGGTCGAGTAGTTGTCAGTGACCTCGCCGGCGATGATGACGAGGTTGCGCGTCACCACGGGTGGCGACGTCGAATAATACATGCCGCTACGGGCCTCCGGCATGCCGGCCCAGAGGTCCACGGCGCCGTTCTGGCCGAAGCCAGGACAGGGTTTTCCGGTGTTCGCGTCGAGCGCGATCAGCCTGGCGTCCGCGGTGGGCAGGAAAATGCGCTGCGGGCACTCGCCGCCCTGGCTCGCGGCGCGGTCCGCCGCGTCATGGTAGGAGACGCCGCGGCAGGTCAGGTGCTGCAGGTTGGTTTTCTCGTCGATCTTGGGATCGTACTTCCATCGTTCCTTGCCCGTTTCGGCGTCGAGCGCGATCGCCCAGTCGTGCGGAGTGCAGATGTAGACCGTGTCGCCCACCTTGATGGGCGTGAGCTCATAGGTGGTCTCGTTCGGGTCGTTCGGGCCCTTCATGTCGCCCGTGTGGTAGGTCCAGGCGACCTGGAGCTTGCCCACGGTGTCGGGGGTGATCTGGGCGAGCGGCGAGTAGCGATCGCCGAAATTGGAGCGGCCATAGGCGCGCCAATCCGGGTCCGGCACGCCGGCGTAATTCGCCGGGCGCGCGCCGGTCGCGGTCGGGAGAGCGCCGTTCAGGTCATGCTGGTCCTGCGTCATCGCCGCGACGCCCACCGCGGCGGCGATCAGGAGAGAGACGAGCAACGGCAGGGCCAGGCCGCGCCATGGCGCCCGGTCGGCGGGCGACACCCCGCGCACGACCCAAGGCGTCAAAAGGCCGAGCCCGATCAGGAACACGACGTCGCCGCGCGGGGCGAGCTGCCACCAGTCGAGACCGGTCTCCCACAGGGCCCAGGCGACCGTGCCGAGCACCACGACGGCGTAGACGAGCAAGGCCGCTGGCCGCCCCGCCATCAGGAGTGCGCCCGTGAGCAGGAAGCCGGCTCCGGCCAGCAGGTAGTACCAGGAGCCGCCCTTCGCGATCAGCCAAGCGCCGCTGGCCGCGGTGGGCAATCCGAGCAGCACGAGCACAGCGCCGGCCGCGAAGGCGACCTTGCGTGACTTCGGGGACATCAGCGCCATGGCGTTCCTGTTCCACCCGGCCGGGCCAACTATGCGACCTTGGACGCCTCCAGGGAGCAGGCTGGGCGATCGCGGCTTGACGAAAGGGGGCGAGCCGCCGGAACGTCATCTCGCCACCGCACGCCCAACATCGCGTCGGGGGGAGGGTTCCGCCTCCGACGCGACAGTGTGTCATCCGGACGACCGTCGGGCCCTCACGGAAAGTCCTGCGGCTAACTGGCGGGGGCGTGAAGTCCTCGAAAGCAGGCCGAGCCGGGATGCCGTGGAATGACCAAACCTATTCCATGACGGAGCCGAGGAATGCATCGAGGCAATTGCCGATCGCCTCGATTGCATACCCGCCTTCCTGCACGACCAGCGTCGGCAGGGCCAGCGCTTTCACCTTTGTTCCTATGGCGGCGAAATCAGCCGACTCCAGCTTCAAGACCCCGATTGGGTCGTCCTTGTGGGCGTCAAACCCCAGGGGGACGACGAGCGCTTCGGCGCCGAAGGCCCGGATCGCGTCCCCGGCCTTGTCGAGAGCCGCAGCCATCTCCGCGCCGCCCGCTCCGTGGCGCAGGGGCAAGTTGAGATTGAAGCCCTCGCCTGGACCGTTGCCGGTTTCGTCCGAGTAGCCAGTGAAGAAGGGATAGTAGTTCGACGGGTCGGCGTGAATCGAAATGGTGAGCACGTCGGGCCGGCGGTAGAAGATCTGCTGGGTGCCGTCCCCGTGATGAGCATCCACATCGAGGACGGCGATCTTGGAGAAGGTGCTCCGCAGCCGCTGGGCCGCAATGGCGGAATTGTTGAGATAACAGAAGCCGGAGGCTCGGTCGGACCGGGCGTGGTGTCCTGATGGACGGCAAAGCGCATAGGCGAAACGCTCCCCGGCGATGATGGCGTCGGCGCCGGATACAGCCGTCTCGGCCGAGCGCAGGGTCGAGATCCAACAATGCTCGCCCACTGGCACGGACAGATCCCCGAGGTACCAACCCAGTTGCCCGATGAAGCCCGTCGGGCGGCATGGCGGCCGGACGTCCTCATCAGGCCTGCCGCTCCAGTACGGAAATGTGTTTGGCCAAGCCTCTGGACCGCGTTCCGCCGGCAGCTCCTGCCAGCGCTCCCATGCGCTGCGCAGGAACGTGAGGAAACCCTCGTCATGAACGGCAAGGATCGGCTGGAGCCAATGGGCCGGCGGCCGCTCCGGAGCGATGCCGTGCTTGGCCAGCGCGCCCAGGAGACGTTGCGTCCGCTCCGGCAGATCCTTCGGCGCCACGACTTTGCCGAAACGCATGAACTGCTTCGGATCGTGAAGCGCCTGATCAGGGTGGTAGAAAGTGCGCATTCTGGCCTCGCATCCTCGGTTTCGATGGCAAGTCGGCCTAAAGCTAGCCCGGCCTGAACACGGCGGCATCCGATCTTTGAGGCTCTATGGCCCATGCAGTTCCGAGGGTTGCTCGGCGCCGCCCCAGGCGCGAATTGCGGCGGCCGCACCGAGGCGCGCCTTGGCTATTCAGGCAAGCCGGCTTCCCGTAAGGCCTTTCCGAGACTTTCGGCGAGCGCCGGGGCGCAATTCACGCCCGAGAAGTGGCGACCGAAGCGGAAGCTGGGATGAAGTTCGAGGACGCGAGCGGCTGCGGCTCGCGCCTCGCTCAATCTGTCAAGCCTGACCAGGGCGGCGGCCAGTTGCACATAGGTGATGCTGTGCGCCGGATTGGCCTGAACCGACCTGTAGGCGGCGCGGCAAGCCTCTTCATGGTTTCCGAGCAGGCCGTGGCTCATCGCCTGCGCGTCGTAGGCTGCGAACGCCCACGGGTCGAAGGGACTGAGCCGCAGCCCCTTTTCACTCCATTCAATGGCCCGCTCAGGCTCCCCGCCCCAGCCCAGAATGACGCTCCCGAGAATATAGGCCAGCGCCGAGGACGGACTGATGGACAGCGCCGCCTCAAGCGCCGTGAAGGCCGCGCCTCTGTCGTGCCCGTCCATCCCGAGCGAGAACCCGGCCAGGGTCAGGGCGGCGGCGTCGTCGGATCCATGGAGCATCGCGGAACGGGCGTGATCGATCGAGGCTGCGCGGTTCGCTTCCTGCAACCCGGCCCGCAGGAAGAGGCAGTGGTGACACATGGCGGCGTTCCCATGCGCCAAGGCATAGGAAGGATCGAGCGCGATAGCGCGCTCCAGCAGCGTTAGCGCTCGGGCCACTTGTTCGGGCATCCCGGAATCGACGTCCATCTGTGCGCGAAGCACGAGGTCGTAGGCGTCCAGGCTCTCGGGACGCTTGCGTTTCACGCGGTCGATTTCCGCACGACGGACGCTCGGGGCCATGGATCCGACCACCGACTGCGCGATCTCGTCCTGGAGCGCGAAGATGTCGCCCGAAGAGCGGTCATAGCGTTCGGCCCAGATCTGCGCGCCGGTCTGTGAATCGATCAGGGTCGCCGTCACGCGGACACGGCCGCCCTCTTTCCGCACGCTCCCTTCGAGGACGTAGCGGACGCCAAGTTCGCGGCCGACCCGCTGAACGTCCACCGCCTCGCCACGATAGGTGAAGCTGGAGTTGCGAGCCGCGACAAACAGCGACTTGATGCGAGACAGGCCGCTGATGACGTCGTCGACCATGCCATCCGCGAGATACCGGTGCTCGGGGTTCCCGCTCAGATTGGAGAACGGCAGAACCGCGATCGACGCCTTGTTGGGCAGGAGCAATGGCGGGCCTAGGCGCGCCTCGCCGGGGTCGCTGCGGGTCACCGCGGGCCCGACATAGCGGTAGCCGCGGCGCGGCAGCGTCTCGATCCAGTTATCGGCAGCCGCTTCGCTGGACAGAACCTTCCGCAGCGCGGCGATCTGGACCGTGAGGTTATTGTCGGCCATGGCCGATCCGCCCCAGGCGGCATGGACCAGCGCATCCTTCGAGACCGGAAGGCCTGCCCTGTCGAGCAGCAATTGCAGCAGGGCGACCGCGCGCCGCCCCAGCATGGTGGGCGCATCGGCGCGCAGGAGAACGGCCGCCTCCGTGTCGAGGCGGAAGGGGCCGAACCGGTAGGTGAGATCGCCCGCTGCCACCCGGAACTTTTAGCATATTCTTGGCGGCTGTTTCACGACTCGGGGCTGCGCGAGCGCCATCCTCCCCCGGTCTCCGCGCATTCGGCGCGGCCGAGGAGCCAATCATGAGCGCCAAAGCCCTCATCCGCACAGCCGGCGAGATCCCCGGCGTCATGCTGCGTGGCCACCCGATGGCGTTTCTCGTCACGGGCGAGCACACCAGGCACACGAGCATGTTCGACTGGACGATCCCGGCGGGATTCGCCACGGGGCGGCATGTGCACCGCGTGCAGGAGGAGACCTTCTTCCTCCTGGAAGGCGAGTGCGTGTGGCATGTCGGCGAGGAGACTGTCCGGGCTACCCGGGGAACATTCCTCTTCATCCCTCCGGGCGTGCCTCATGACATCACCAATGTGAGCGACAAGCCGGCTCGCGTGCTGATGACGGTCTCGCCGCCCGGGCACGAGCGTTACTTCGAAGAACTTGCCGAACTCGCCGCCCGCGGGGCGCCCGATCCGGACGCGCTTTCCGCGTTGCGCGACCGCTACGACACGGACCAGTTGTCGACCCTGACGACGCGGGCGTGAGCTATCATGAGCGCAAGCTGGGCGCCGACGGCTCGAGGTTGAAACCTTCGGCGCGGTTGCGCTTTGGGTTCGGGCAGCTTCACGCAACTGACCGAGCACGCCATGCCGAAGCCTCTTGTCGTGACGATCTCCCATTCGCTGGGCCGCGAGCAAGCCGTTGCACGCTTGAAGGAGCGCATCGGGACCGCTCGTCAGATGCTCAGCCAGTATCGCGTCGCCGTGGTCAAAGACGAATGGAACGACGACCGTCTCGACCTCGGCCTCCGCGCGCTTGGCCAGACCGTGCGCGGGACTGTCGACGTGAAGGACGACTATGTCCGCATCGAAGTGCTGTTGCCCTGGCTCCTCGCAGCCTTCGCCGACCGCGTCCAGGCATTGGTGCATCAAAAGGCGCCCGCCCTTCTCGGCCATGATCCGAAACGGGATTGACGCCGCGCCCCCGGGCGGGGCGCCGCCTCGCGTGGGAGGACAGGAGAAGCAGGACGGATCACCCGTTTTGGCCCAGCCGGACCCTGACCCCGTTGCTGGATGCCTGCGCCCGAGCATCACACCTCGGTGCTCATCGGCAAGATCCGCCGCATCCGCAGGTCAAGTCGGCAGCTGCGGACGGCTCGTTGCTCAGCGCCCACCGGAGCATGGTCACGAGGGCCGCCGAGGCCGGCTCGGGATCCCGTCCAACCGCGTTCAGCAAGGCGAACCAGTCCTCTTCATCAGCGCCGTCCGCGAACCGCCGCACGGCGGCTTGGGCGTAACGCCCCTTGGTCTCGCCTCGGCTGGACGCCGCCTGGGCAACGGAAGCCATGAGGCCGAGATCGCCACAGAGAACCAGGACCTCGGACGCGACCACCTCGTCGTCGAGCGCGGTGATGACATCTCCCAGCAACATCGCGCGATCCTCACTGAAGGAGCGGCCCTCGCGCGACCGCGAGATCGAAGCCTTCGATCTCGGCCCGGCCCGCGAGGATGCCGACGAATTGCGACAAGGCCCGCCGGGCGACCGCCTCGGCGAGATAGGCGGCGATGCGGCTCCGGACGGCCTCGAAAGGCAGCACCTGGCCCTCGATGCGCCGGTCGACCCGGATGATGTGGTACCCGTACCGAGTGCGCACGGGCGCAGAGACCTCCCCAGGCCGCAGTGCCGCGATGGCCCGATCGAACTCGGGCGCGGTCTGGCCGGGGCCGATCTGGCCGAGGCTTCCGCCGACCCCGGCGCTCGGGCAATCGGAAACTTCGCGGGCAAGTTGCTCGAAAGAGGCCGGCCTTTCGAGCAACGCGCGATGCGCGCTCTCGGCCCCGCCCAGCGCCTGCGCCGACGCCGCAGGGTCGTCCGGACGGGCCGCAAACAGGATGTGGCGCACCTCGAACAGGTCGCCGGAGCGGAAGCGCGCGCGGTTGCTCTCGTAGAATCTCTGACAGGTCTCCTCGTCCGGCTCGGGCGTGCGGACTTCGCGCTCCACGAGGGCGCGCATCCGCGCCTCCTCGTCGGTCTCGCGCCGCCCCTCCTCGTCCGTGAGCGGGACAGCCTCGACCGCCAAACGATCCGCCTCCTGGAGGAGGAGCTCGCGTACGACCAGGGCCCGCGCCGCGGCCTGCCAGGCCTCGACCGGCTTCGCCGAGGGATGGTGCTGGCTCTCCCGGGCGATGGCCGCGCGCGGGATCACCTTTCCGTTCACGCTGACGACCTTGCGGGAGGGTGACACGGTTTGGACGGAGCAGCTCATCGTCTCACTCCGCCGGCTGCACCGGGCGCGTGCCGGACTGCGGCAGGGTCCGGGTGGTGCGCACGACCTGGTAGCCCTTGCGGCCGAGATACCAGACGGGCGCGCTCCAGACGTGGACAAGCCGCGTGAAGGGGAAGACGAGAAAGATCGTCATGCCGAGCAAGAGATGCAGCTTGAACAACGGGTTCACGTCGGCGACGAAATCCGCGGCGCCCGGCTGCAGCACGAGGATGCCCTGCGCCCAGCTCATGAACTTCGTCATCTCATGCCCGTCGAGATGGCCGAGCGAAACGAAGATGGTGAGCAGCCCGAGCACGAGCTGCGCGAAGAGCATCAGCAGGATCGCCGTATCCGCGAAGGAAGAGGTCGCCCTGATCCGTGGATCATAGAGCCGGCGATGCGTCAGCAGCGTGATGCCCACGAGGCACACCAGCCCGGCGAGCCCGCCGATGACGATGGCCATGCCCTGCTTGAAGCCGTGCGATATGCCGAGCGCGTCGAAGACCTGGATGGGCGTCAGCAGTCCGACGAAGTGGCCCGCGAAGATCGTCAGGATGCCAATGTGGAAGAGGTTGGAGCCGAGCACGAGTTGCCTGCGGCGCAGGAGCTGGCTCGAGCCCGAGCGCCACGTGTACTGCTCGCGCTCGTAGCGCAAGAGGCTGCCGAGCAGGAACACGGTCAGGCAGAGATACGGGTACCAGCCGAACAGAATCGAGTTGAGCGTCTGCATCACTGGCCTCCTCCGGCCCCGGCGGCTTCGTTCGGGACGGCGCGGCGGGCATGGCGCATGCGCGCGATCAGCCCGTCGCCCGAGCAGGATCCGGCCGCGGACTGGGCGCCAGGACCGAAGCGCACCTCTTCCTCCTCCCAGGCGGCGTCGAGCGCCGCCAGGTCCATGGGATCCGGGTCTGGCCCCTGCAGGAGCGTGTCGACATCCCCCTGCTCCGGCCTGGCCTCCGCCACCGCACAGAGCGCGCGGAACACGGCCTCGTAGGCCGAGTTCCGCTTCTTCAGCCGTTCCGCCATCGCCTCGAGGATGTGCGCGGTCTGGCCGAGGTGGCGGACCGCGCCGTCGAGCGGCTGCGTCGACAGGAACTCGAGGAAAAGCGGCAGGAAGTCGGGCAACTCGGATGTGGTGGCCCGCAACCCGGCCGTCTCGTACATGCCGAGCAGGTCGACCATCGCCTGGCCGCGGTCGCGGCTCTCGCCGTGGACGTGCTCGAAAAGGTGCAGCGATAGAGCGCGGCTGCGGTCGAACAGCAGGCCGTAGACCTCCTGCAGCTCGTAGATGTCACCGGTCGCCAGATTCGCGAGCAGCGGCTCCAGCGCTGACCGCTCGGCCGCGGGGACGAGACCCTCCGCGTCGAGCGCCGTCCTGAACTCGGGGACCGCGGCGATCTGGTCCGCCGACGGGTAGACCAGCAGCGCAGAGAGGACCCGGAAGCTGATCGCGCCCATCACCCCACCTCCATCGGAGTCTTCGCCTTGCGCGCCCCGCCAAAGAGGTTGACCTCGCTCTCGCCGCCCGAGCAGCCGTTCCCGAAAGAGAAGCCGCAGGAGCCGCGCAGGTCGTAGGCGTCTGCGCCCAGCTCGCGGTGCGCGGTCGGGATGACGAAGCGATCCTCGTAATTGGCGATCGCCATGACGTGGTACATCTCCTCGATCTGCGCGCCGGTGAGGCCCACCTTGCGCGCGACCGGCTCGTCGATGACGCCGTCGATGGTCTTGGCCCGCATATAGGCCCGCATGGCGAGCATGCGCTCCAGCGCCTTGGCTACCGGCTCCTCGTCTCCCGCGGTAAGCAGGTTGGCGAGGTAGCGGAGGGGGATGCGTAGAGAGCGCACGTCCGGCATCTCGCCGTCCATGCCGATGGAGCCCGCTTCCGCCGCCGACTGGATCGGAGAGAGCGGCGGCACGTACCAGACCATGGGCAGGGTCCGGTACTCCGGGTGGAGCGGAAAGGCCACGCCCCACTCCATCGCCATTTTCCAGACGGGCGAGCGCTGGGCGGCCTCGATCCAGGCGGACGGGATACCCTGCTCGGCCGCCTTGCGGGCGATCACCGGGTCGTGGGGGTCGAGGAAGACGTCGAGTTGCGCGTGGTAGAGATCGCGGTCGCTCGGCGCGGACGCCGCAGCCTGGATCCGGTCGGCGTCGTAGAGCACGACCCCGAGGTAACGGATGCGGCCTACGCAGGTCTCCGAGCAGACGGTCGGCTGCCCCGCCTCAATGCGGGGATAGCAGAAGATGCACTTCTCCGACTTTCCCGAGGACCAGTTGTAATAGATTTTCTTATAGGGGCAGCCCGAAACGCACATGCGCCAGCCCCGGCATTTGTCCTGGTCGATCAGGACGATGCCGTCCTCCTCGCGCTTGTAGATCGCGCCAGAGGGGCACGATGCGGCGCAGGCGGGGTTGAGGCAGTGCTCGCACAGCCTCGGCAGGTACATCATGAACGTATTTTCGAACTGGCCGTAGATCTCGGTCTGGACGCCCTCGAAATTCGCGTCCTTGGAGCGCTTCGCGAATTCGCCGCCCAGGATCTCCTCCCAGTTCGGGCCCCACTCAACCTTCTCCATCCGCTCGCCCGACACCAGCGAGCGCGGGCGCGCCGTCGGGAAGGTCTCCATCTCGGGAGCCTTCTGCAGGTGCTCGTAGTCGAACGTGAAGGGCTCGTAGTAGTCGTCGATCTCCGGCAGATCCGGATTGGCGAAGATTTTCGAGAGAACCCGCCACTTGCCGCCGATGCGCGGCTCGATGGAGCCGTCGCGCTTGCGGACCCAGCCGCCCTTCCAGCGCTTCTGGTTCTCCCACTCCTTGGGATAGCCGACGCCCGGCTTGGTCTCCACGTTGTTGAACCACGCGTATTCCATGCCTTCGCGGCTGGTCCACACGTTCTTGCAGGTGACGCTGCAGGTGTGACACCCGATGCACTTGTCGAGGTTCAGCACCATCGCGATCTGGGCGCGGATCTTCATTCTGCAGCCTCCATGCGGGGGGCGGAGTTCAACTCGGAGGGCTGGTCGGTGGCCGGCCGGTCGAGCCAGTCGACCTCGGAGAGCCTTCGGATCACGACGAACTCGTCCCGGTTTGAGCCCACCGTCCCGTAGTAGTTGAACCCATAGGACTGCTGGGCGTAGCCGCCGATCATGTGGGTCGGCTTCAGCACCGCGCGCGTGACCGAGTTGTGGATGCCGCCGCGCTTGCCGGTCATCTGCGAGCCCGGCACGTTCACGATCTTCTCCTGCGCATGATACATCATGCACATGCCCTCCTTCACGCGCTGGGACACGACCGCGCGCGCCACGAGGGCTCCGTTCACGTTGTAGGCTTCGATCCAGTCGTTGTCGGCGATCCCCGCCCTCCTGGCGTCGACCTCGCTAATCCACACGATCGGTCCGCCGCGCGACAGCGTCAGCATGAGCAGGTTGTCGGTGTAGGTGGAGTGGATGCCCCACTTCTGGTGCGGCGTAATGAAATTGAGGACGATCTGCTTCTCGCCGTTCGGCTTGCTGTCGATCACCGGCTTCACGGCCCGGGTGTCGATGGGCGGCCTGTAGACGCAGAAGCCCTCGCCGAAGGCGCGCATCCAGAGGTGGTCCTGGTACAGCTGCTGGCGACCGGTCAGCGTGCGCCAGGGGATCAGCTCATGGACGTTGGTATAGCCGGCGTTGTAGCAGACCTTCTCGCTCTCCAGCCCCGACCAGATCGGCGAGGAGATGATCTTGCGCGGCTGCGCGACCACGTCGCGGTACCGGATTTTCTCGTCCTCCTTGGGGATGGCGAGATGCGTGTGGTCGCGCCCAGTCGCCTTGCCGAGCGACTCCCAGGCCTTCACCGCGACCTCGCCGTTGGTCTCCGGGGCGAGCGACAGGATGACCTCGCAGGCGTCGATGTCGGATTCGATGCGCGCCAGGCCCTCCGTCGGCCCCGGCTCACCCACGACGCCGTTGAGGCCCTTCAGGACTTCGACCTCGTGCTGCGTGTTCCAGGCCATGCCCTTGCCGCCGTTGCCGATCTTGTCCATCAGCGGGCCGAGCGAGGTGAAGCGCTTGTAGAGGTTCGGATAGTCGCGCTCGACCACCGTGACCGACGGCATGGTTCTGCCTGGGACGGGTTCGCATTCGCCCCGCTTCCAGTCCTTCACGTCGAGCGCCTGGGCGATCTCGGCCGGCGTGTCGTGCAGGATGGGCGTGAGCACGACATCCTTCTCGACGCCGAGCACTTCCGGCGCCACCGTCGAGAACGCCCTGGCTAGACCCTTGTAGATCTCCCAGTCGGAGCGCGCCTCCCACGCCGGGTCCACGGCCGCCGAGAGCGGGTGGATGAAGGGGTGCATGTCCGAGGTGTTGAGGTCGTTCTTTTCGTACCAGGTGGCCGTCGGGAGCACGACGTCGGAGTAGACGCACGTCGTCGACATGCGGAAGTCGAGCGTGACGAGCAGGTCGAGCTTGCCCTCGGGCGCCTCCTCACGCCAGGCGACATCCTGCGGCTTCTGCCCGCCGATGTGCCCGAGGTCCTTGCCGAGGACGCCATTCTGGGTCCCGAGCAGATGTTTCAGGAAATACTCGTGGCCCTTGCCGGACGAGCCGAGCAGGTTCGAGCGCCAGACGAAGAGGTTGCGCGGCCAGTTCTCCGGCGCGTCCGGATCCTCGCATGACATCTGGAGCTCGCCGGACTTCAGCGCCTGAGCGACGTAGTCCTTCGGCTCCATGTCGGCGGCGGCCGCCTTTTGCGCGATCGTGAGCGGGTTCTGCTTCAGCTGCGGCGCGGAAGGCAGCCAGCCCATGCGCTCCGCCCGGACATTGTAGTCGATCAGCGCCCCATCCCACGGGCCCGCCGGCGCGGTGGGGGAAAGGATCTCCTTCACATCCAGCGTCTCGTAGCGCCACTGGTCGGTATGGGCGTACCAGCACGAAGTCGAGTTCTGCTGCCGCGGCGGGCGTCCCCAGTCCAGCCCGAAGGCCAGCGGCAGCCATCCCGACTGCGGGCGCAGCTTCTCCTGGCCGACATAGTGCGACCACCCGCCGCCGGACTGGCCGATGCAGCCGCACATCACCAGCATGTTGATGACGCCACGGTAGTTCATGTCCATGTGGAACCAGTGGTTCATCGCCGCGCCGACGATGATCATGGACCGGCCGTTGGTCTTCTCCGCGTTCCGGGCGAATTCCCGGGCCACCGTCTCCACCTGCGCCCGGGGCACGCCGGAGATGCGCTCGCACCAGCCGGGCGTGTAGGGCACGTTCTCTGCATAGTCCTTGGCGACGTTGCCGCCGCCGAAGCCGCGGTCCACGCCGTAGTTGGCCAGGAACAGGTCGTACACCGTGGCGACCTTCGTCTCGCCGTCGGCGAGCGCGAGCGTCTTCACCGGCACGTTGCGCAGCAGCACGTCCGGATGGTCCGTGCCCTTGAAGTGGTCGTGCTCGCGGTTTCCGAAATAGGGGAACGCGACCTCGGCCATGCCGTCGTGATGCTCGGCAAGTGACAGCCGCAGCTTCGTCTCGCCGCCGGCGGCACGCTCCTCGAGGTTCCACTTGCCCTGTTCGCCCCAGCGGAAGCCGACCGAGCCGTTGGGCGCGACGAGACTGCCAGAGGCGTCGTCATACGCGACGGTCTTCCAGTCGGGGTTATTGGCCTCGCCGAGCTTCGTGTCGAAGTCCGACGCCCGGAGCAGCCGCTCGGGCACGTAGCGCCCGTCCTGCTTCGCCAGCCGCACCAGCATCGGCATGTCGGTGTAGCGCCGGGCGTAGTCGACGAAGTACGGGACCTGCCGGTCGACGTAGAACTCCTTGAGGATCACGTGGCCCATCGCCATGGCGAGGGCGGCGTCCGTGCCCTGCTTCACGGAGATCCACATGTCCGCGAACTTGGAGGCCTCGGAGTAGTCCGGGCAGATCACGACGCTCTTGGCGCCCTTGTAGCGGACCTCGGTGTAGAAATGGGCGTCCGGCGTGCGCGTCTGCGGCACGTTCGAGCCCCACAGGATCAGGAACCCGGAATTGTACCAGTCGGCGCTCTCCGGCACGTCGGTCTGCTCGCCCCAGGTCATGGGCGACGCCGGGGGCAGGTCGCAGTACCAGTCGTAGAAGGACATGCACACGCCCCCCATCAGCGACAGGTAGCGCGAGCCTGCAGCGTAGCTGACCATCGACATGGCCGGGATCGGCGAAAAGCCGAAGATCCGGTCCGGACCCCACGTCTTGGCCGTGTAGGCGTTGGCCGCGGCCACGAGTTCGTTGACCTCGTCCCAGGTCCCGCGCACGAAGCCGCCCTGCCCGCGCTTGGTCACGTAGGAGGCGCGCTTCTGCGGATCCTCAACGATCGACTTCCACGCCGCCACCGGCGGCAGGCTCTGCCTGGCTTCGCGCCACAGCTTGAGTAGCCGCGAGCGCACCAGCGGGTACTTCACCCGGTTTCCCGAGTAGAGGTACCAGGAATAGCTCGCCCCTCGCGCGCAACCCCGCGGCTCGTGGTTTGGCAGATCCGGCCGGGTGCGAGGATAGTCCGTCTGCTGGGTTTCCCAGGTGACGATGCCGCCCTTGACGTAGACCTTCCACGAGCACGAGCCCGTGCAGTTCACCCCATGCGTGGAGCGCGCGATCTTGTCGTGCTGCCAGCGCTTGCGGTAGCCGTCCTCCCAGGCGCGGCTCTCGGTCGTCACGATGCCGTGGCCGTCGGCGAACTCTTCCTGCTGCCGCGAGAAGAAGCTCAGCCGGTCGAGAAAGTGGCTCATAAGGCGCTCCTCATTCGGCGGGCTGTGGCGCGGCGCGGCTCGGGCCCGTGGGGCCGCCGCGGCGCTCGATGTCGTGCAGGACGCCGCCCTTGCGGGTGTAGACGGCCCAGGTGATGACCAGGCAGGTGACGTAGAAGGCGAAGAAGCCGTAGAGCGCCGCCTCCACCCCGCCGGTGAGGGCGAGCGAGGTGCCGTAGGCCTTCGGAATGAAGAAGGCCCCGAAGGCGGCGATCGCCGAGGTGAAGCCGGTGATGGCGGCCGATTCCTTCTCGGCCTGGCGCAGGCGCGCGGCCGGTTCGGCGCCGGGCATCAGGCGGTCCATCTCCTTGCGCATGATCGCGGGGATCATCTGGAAGGTGGAGGCGTTGCCCACGCCCGTGGCGAAGAACAGGACAAGAAACATCCCGAAGAAGCCATAGAAGGCGTAGGGCTGGTCCTTGGCGCCGACGAAGTAGAGGACGCCGAGAACCCCCGCCATCATCAGGGCGAACACCCAGAAGGTGACGCGTCCCCCGCCCCACCGGTCGGCGACCCAACCCGTAAGCGAGCGCGACAGGGCGCCGACCAGCGGACCGATGAAGGCGAGCTGGAGCGCGTTCACTTCGGGAAACAGGATCTTCGTCAGCAGCGGGAAGCCCGCGGAATAGCCGATGAAGGATCCGAAGGTGCCGGTGTAGAGCCAGCACATGATCCAGTTGTGCCTGCGCTGGAAGATGACCGACTGCTCGGCGAAGGAGGCCCTGGCCGAGGCGATGTCGTTCATGCCGAACCAGGCCGCGAAGGCCGAAGCCGCGATAAAGGGGACCCACACGAAGCCGGCGTTCTGCAGCCAGAGCGGGTATTCCTTCGCCCCCTCCTTCACGGTGGCCGGGTCGCCGCCCAGCCAGCCGAACACGCCCGCGGTGATGACGAGCGGCACCAGGAATTGCACGACGCTGACGCCGAGATTGCCGAGCCCCGCGTTGAGGGCCAGGGCGTTGCCCTTCTCGGCCTTCGGAAAGAAGAACGAGATGTTGGCCATGGAGGAGGCGAAGTTGCCGCCCCCGAAGCCGCACAGCAGGGCGAGCCCGAGCAGCACGAAGTACGGCGTCTCCGGGTTCTGAACGGCGTAGCCGATGCCGACGGCCGGGATGATCAGCGACCAGGTTGCGAGCGTCGTCCACAGCCTCCCGCCGAAGATCGGCACCATGAACGAGTAGAAGATCCGCAGCGTGGCCCCGGAGATGCCTGGCAGCGCCGCGAGCCAGAACAGCTCGTCCGTTGTGAACTTGAAGCCCACGAGCGGCAGCTTGGCGACCACCACCGACCAGACCTGCCAGATGGCGAAAGAGAGCAGCAGAGCCGGGATCGAGATCCACAGGTTGCGGCGCGCGATGGCCCGGCCCTGGGTGTCCCAGAACGTCTTGTCTTCCGGCCGCCAGTCGGCGAGCACCTTGCCACCGGCGAGCGCCCCGACGTGCTCGGGCCCGTGGATCTCCTCCATCTCGGGCAATTGCGGGAGCATCTCCAGCGCACGGCCGCCGGCTTCCAGTTCCATGCGACGGATGGCGAGGTGCATCCACAGCAGCGAAGCCGAGACGAGCAGGAAGAGCAGCATGAAGCAGCTCGTCCACAATCCTGTGAGGTCGTTGAGGACGCCGAAGACGAGAGGCAGGACGAAGCCGCCGAGCCCCCCGATCATGCCGACGAGGCCACCGACGGCCCCGACGCGGTTCGGGTAATAGACGGGGATGTGCTTGAACACCGCCGCCTTGCCCAGCGCCATGAAGAAGCCGAGTACGAAGACCAACGTCACGAAAAGGCCGGGGCCGATTTCCAGGTGGAAGGCGATTGGGCCGTTCACTCCCCGGACCACGTAGTCGGTCGGCGGATAGGAGAGCAGGAAGGTGCAGGCGACTGAGACCAGGAAGGTCCAGTACATCACCGTGCGAGCCCCATAGCGGTCCGACAGGTGGCCCCCATAGGCGCGCAGCAGGCTCGCCGGCACCGAGAAGAAGGCGGCCAACATGCCCGCCGTCTTGATGTCGAAGCCATAGACCTTGATCAGGTATTGGGGCAGCCAGAGCGAGAGGGCCACGAAGGCCCCGAACACGAAGAAGTAGTAAAGCGAAAACCGCCAGACCTGGACATTCATCAGGGGCGCGAACTGCTTGAGCATCGGCTCGGGCTTCAGCCCTTCGGCGCGCCGTTCCAGCGTGACCGGGTCCTCTTTCGTCACGAGCCAGAATACGGCCGCCATGAGCAGCAGCCCGGCGGCCCAGACCTGGGCCACGGTCTGCCAGCCGTACGCGACGAGCACGAAGGGCGCGCAGAACTTGGTGACCGCCGCGCCGACATTGCCTGCGCCGAAGATCCCGAGCGCGGTTCCCTGCTTGCCGGCCGGATACCACTTCGACACATAGGCGACGCCCACCGCGAAGGAGCCGCCGGCGATGCCGACCCCGAGCGCTGCGAGCAGCATCTGCGGATAGGTATGGGCCCAGGAGAGAAGAAACGTCGCGATCGCGCCTGCCGCCATCACCAGCGAGTAGATGCGACGGCCGCCGTATTGGTCGGTCCAGACCCCGAGAAAGATGCGGATCAGGGATCCAGTAAGAATGGGCGTCCCAACCAGCAAGCCGAACTGGGTTTCGGTCAATCCCAGCTGCTGTTTGATCTGGATTCCGATGATCGAGAAGATCGTCCAGACTGCAAAGCAGACAGTAAAGGCGATGGTCGATGTCCAGAGCGCCCGAGAGGGCGACGCATCCCGCTCCATGTCCAGCCTCCTGTGGCTGGACGCCATCGAAACAGACAGCCAGTCGAAGTTCGTTGATACGAGTCAAAAAAGGAGAAAGTTACCCTTCGCGAGGAAAGACTACATGAATTTGCTATAAGTCAATTTAACCCTCCGCGACCGCTCCGATCGGACGACCGTGCCCCGCCAGCCCAGTGAAGGCGGAGACCACCCCAGAGCACTGGAATGAGTCACGCTGGCCAGGGACACCAGAAGGTCCCAGGAGGGCGGTCACTTCCGGCTGGCGCGACGGAGTTCGCCGAAATCGACGCAGCTGCGTTGCAGCACCTCGCCCCCGCCGGACAGGACGATCCTGCCGCGTTTGCACCCGTAGAAAAAGTTCAGGCGGAGACGCCCCTCGTCCTGTCCCGCTCCCTGCTCAAGCACGCTTGTGAGACGGCCAGCCTTGAGTTCGGCCCAAGCAAGATCGGGCGAAATCCCGAGGGTCCGTGCGACCTCGCCAAGGCTGATTTCGACCGCTTCCGGGCCGCCGCCTGCCGCCTCGAGCTTCACCTCTGTCATGGAGGCCTCCCTGGGTCGGTAAATTGGGTATTTACAATACCTATTTTCGCGGGTAGATCAACGTCGCCTGAGGAGCACGCCATGCCCCCCGCTTTTGCCAAAGGTCCGTAGACGACACCGAAGCACAGACACCACACGTAACGCCCTGTGGCTTGAACAATTTCGTTCCGACAAGCTGATTACGAAGTCAGCGATAGATATGTTTACGCCATTTTCCCAATAAAATCAAAACGAATACGCATTCACCCCTATAGTCCATCAATTTTCATCGGAGTTATTGAACCCAGCAGGCCGAAAGAGCCTCTCCCCCAACCGGCGATGGTTCAACATGTACGTAGCCCAACTGACGTTGCCCGAACGACGGGCCGCGCTCGCACTCGCCTGTCTCGTGGCCGGCCTCGGCCTGACGATGGCGGTCCTCGGCCGCGACGATCTCCTCGGGACGCATGGGGCGCTCGTGATCGCATGCGGCGTGGTCGTGGCCATTGTGGTGATGCGCGGGTTCTACGCACCGTCGCCCAGCCCGGAGCGCCTCTCGTCCTACTATGACGACCCCACTCGCGCGGGGATCGTCTTCGCGATGATCTGGGCGATCGTCGCCATGGCGGTCGGCGACTGGGTGGCTTGGCTGCTGGTCTCGCCGGACCTGACTTTCGACGCAGCTTGGTCGAGCTTCGGTCGCCTCCGGCCCGTGCACACGTCCGGCGTCATCTTCGGGTTCGGCGGCAATGCCCTGATCGCCACATCCTTCTACGTGGTCCAGCGGACCAGCCGCGCCCGGCTGCCGGATCAGGTGAGCCCTTGGTTCGTGCTGCTCGGCTTCAACCTGTTCTGCATTCTTGCGGCGTCCGGCTACCTGATGGGGATCACCCAGTCGAAGGAATACGCCGAGCCCGAATGGTACGCCGACATCTGGCTCGTGATCGTGTGGGTCGCGTATTTCGGGCTCTACCTGCGCACCCTGGCGCGGCGCAAGGAGCCGCACATCTACGTCTCCAACTGGTACTACCTGGCGTTCATCCTGGTGGTTGCGGTGCTTCACATCGTCAACAACCTGGCCGTTCCGGTCTCCCTGGGACACGCCAAGAGCTATTCGGCCTTCGCTGGCGTCCAGGATGCGATGACGGAGTGGTGGTACGGGCACAACGCGGTGGCGTTCTTCCTGACCTCCGGCTTCCTGGGCATGATGTATTACTTCATGCCGAAGCGCGCCGGACGCCCGATCTTCTCCTACCGGCTCTCCATCATCAGCTTCTGGGGCATCACGTTCATGTATATGTGGGCGGGATCGCACCACCTGCACTACACCGCCCTGCCCCAGTGGGTTCAGACCTTGGGCATGACTTTCTCGCTCATGCTCCTCGTCCCCTCGTGGGCGTCAGCCACCAACGCGCTCCTGACGCTCAACGGGGCCTGGCACAAGGTCCGTGACGACGCCACCCTCCGCTTCATGATGACGGCCGCGGTGTTCTACGGCCTGACGACCTTCGAAGGGTCGTTCATGGCCATTCGGCCGGTCAACTCGCTCTCGCATTACACGGACTGGACCATCGGCCACGTGCACGCCGGCGCGCTGGGTTGGGTGGCTCTGATCACCTTCGGCTCGCTCTACAGCATCGTGCCGTCCCTGTGGGGCAAGCGAGCCATGTATTCGCCGCGGCTCGTCGAGGTCCACTACTGGCTCGCGATCGCTGGAACCCTTGTCTACGTCATCTCGATGTGGAACTCGGGCATCGTCCAGGGCCTGATGTGGCGCACCTACAACGATAGCGGAACGCTCGCCTATTCCTTCGTCGACTCCCTCGTGGCGATGCATCCCTACTACGTGATGCGCGCAGTCGGCGGGCTTCTTTTCCTGATCGGCACGGTGGTCGGCGCCTACAACATCTGGCGGACCATGCGCACGCCGGCCCTCGCCGAAATCGGGGATTTCGCCGAGGCGCCCGCACGCGCGGCCCCGACGCTGGCCGCTGCGGAGTAGTCGTCATGTTCGGATTTCACTACCGGCTCGAGCGTCATGCGCTCCGTTTTGTGATCGCTGTCATCCTCGTCGCCGGGATCGGCGGCTTCGTCGAGATTGCGCCGCTGTTCACCATCTCCGAAACGGTCGAGGCCGCGCCTGACATGCGCCTCTACACGCCGCTGGAGGTCGCCGGGCGCAACATCTACATGCGCGAAGGCTGCTACGCGTGCCACTCGCAGATGATCCGTACGCTGCGGGACGACGTGGAGCGCTATGGCCCATACTCGCTCGCGGTCGAGTCGAAGTACGACCACCCCATGCTGTGGGGCTCCAAGCGCACGGGCCCCGACCTCGCCAGGATCGGGGGTAAGTATTCCGACGAGTGGCAGGTCGCTCATCTCCAGGATCCCCGCGCTGTCGTGCCCGAGTCCAAGATGCCGTCCTACGCCTTCCTTGGGCGCACGCCGCTGAAGACGAGCGACCTGGGGCTGCATCTGAAAGCCCTGCGCAAGGTGGGCGTGCCCTACACGGGCGAGATGGTCGCCAACGCCCCCGCGGACGCCTACGGCCAGGCCGCTCCGGACAGTCCCTACGCGGCCGGCGTCGCCCAGCGATACGGGGAGGCGACCCAGGTTCGGGCCTTTATGGGCCGACAGGGCGACCCCACCGAGATGGACGCCCTCGTGGCCTACCTCCAGGTGCTCGGGCGCCTGACGGACGTGGCCAAGGCGCAGCAGGCGCAGGCGGCCGAATAGGGAGGTCCTGATGACCCATGATTTCCTTGTCTGGTTCTCCAAGTCCTTCGGTCTGTTCTGGCTGATGGCGATGGCGGCCGGGGTGCTCGTCTACACGTACTGGCCATCCAACCAGAGCAGGTTCCAGCAGGCGGCCCGCGCCGTCGTCGACGACGAGGACAAGCCATGGCGGTAGAGGAACGCGACCCTCACTCGGGTTACCTGACCACCGGTCACGAGTGGAACGGCATCAAGGAACTGAACACACCGGTGCCGCGCCCCGTCTACCTTTTCCTGGCCCTGACCGCCCTCTTCGCCGTCGTGTACTGGGTCCTCATGCCCGCATGGCCTGTCGGGCGGACCTACACCAAGGGGCTCCTCGGCATGGACCAGCGCACGAGCGTGACGAGCGAATTGAAGCAGGCTGCGCTTGAGCGATCCGCCTGGATGAAGCGCATCGAGACGGAAGCGCTCCCGGCGATCCAGGCGGATGCCGGTCTCATGCAGCGCGTGCGGGAAACCGGGCGCACGCTGTTCGCCGACAATTGCGCCGCTTGCCATGGCCGGGAAGCGAGGGGCGGGCCCGGCTTCCCCGACCTGACCACTTCATCGTGGCTATGGGGCGGCGACCCGGAGACCATCGCGGAAACCATCCGGGTGGGCGTCAACTCCGCCCACAAGGACAGCCGCGTCTCGCAGATGCCCGCCTTCGGCCGGGACAAGATGCTTGAGCCCCGGCAGATCGAGGACGTCATCACGTATGTGCGCTCCCTGTCCTCGCAGCCGAGATCGGCGCCGGCGGCGCAGGTCGAAAGCGGCCGCGATCTCTTCGCCGCGAACTGCGCCGCTTGCCACGGTGACGACGCGAAGGGGATCGGCGCCGGCGCGCCCAACCTGACGGACTCGTTCTGGCTTTACGGCGGCGACGTCGAGTCGCTGCGCCGGACCCTGACGCAGGGACGCCAGGGCCACATGCCGACCTGGGAGGCCAGGCTGACGGAGGCCGAGCGCAAGCTGCTGGCGCTGTACATCGTCGATCTTCGTCGGAAGGAGCAGCCGTGAGTACTGCCTCCCCGCCTGAGCGTCGCCCGATCAGGCTTTCGGTCGCGATCGCCGTCGCGATCGGGTTCGCGGTCGTGGCCGGGGCGAACGCGCACCTGGTCTATGTGGCCCTCACGTCGGAGCCTGGGTGCGTCCCCCACGTCCGGAGCGGCGAGTCCGCGCCCGGGCGCGCCTTTGGCGCCGCGCAGTCCGCCTGTACGCCCTCGCGCTAACGAGTAAAGCCCATGACCCTCCTTCCGGCAACGCAGCCGCCTCTCCCCCGCCTGCGCCCCTTCGAGCGCCACTTGCCTCCGACGCGAGCGTGCGCTTGGCTCGCCGGCGGTTGGAGCGACCTCTGGGCCGCTCCTTGGCCGAGCCTTGCATACGGCTTCGCGATCTTCTTCGCGTCCGCGTCGCTCGTTGGCGGCATGCTTTTCTCCGGATGGGACTACATCCTGTTCCCCGCTCTGGCTGGCTTCATGGTCGTGGGCCCGCTGCTCGCGACGGGCCTCTATGAGAAAAGCCGGAGGCTCGAGGCGGGCGAGCCAGTCCGGCTGGCCGATCTGCTTCGCGTGCGCGCGGCGTCGGGGGGACAGATCTTGTTCGTCGGGGTGCTCTTGTGCGTTCTGTTCCTGCTCTGGATGCGGGCCGCGGTCATCGTCTATGCCCTGTTCTTCGGGCTGCGCCCCTTCCCTGGCTTGGGCCACGTCACCGCGATGCTGTTCACCACGCCCACAGGTTGGACCATGCTGGTCGTCGGCTCGGTCGTGGGTAGCCTTTTCGCGTCATTCGCCTTCGCCGTGAGCGTCATCGCAGTTCCTATGCTGCTGGCCGAGCAGGTCGACGCGTTCACCGCCATGGGGCGGAGCGTGGCTCTGGTCTGGAACAATCTTCCTGTGATGCTGGCCTGGGGCGTCATCGCCCTCGCAGTCTTTCTCCTCTGCGTCGCGAGCGGCATGGCGGGTCTCGTGATCGGTTTTCCGCTGCTCGGGCACGGCACGTGGCGCGCCTACCGGGACGTTTGGTCACGGTCCTGAGCGTGCTGCCGATCTTGGCCACTTGCCGCCGCAGTGGCCGCCTGCGCCGCTTTCCTGACTGAGTTTCACGAGCATCCTGGGGCAGGTGAGCGCGGCGTTGAGCGTCCGGTTCACCCCGTGCCCGAAGCTCCGCCAATCGCACGCCATGGAAGGAGCCGTTTGCGCCGGTTGGCCAAGAGCCACCCATGACAACTTGCGACCGAGGCACTAGCTTGCCTGCGGGCGGGCCGCGTCGGTGTGCTGCCATTCGCGGAGGATGCTGATGGACGCGCCCGGCCAACCCGGAATCCCGCCGACCTGGACGAGCAGCGCGAAAGACATGGTCGGGACAGCGCTCGGCCCCTCGCGGCTGTGGTTCACGATCGGCTACGGCATCGTCAACGAGGTGTACTACCCTCGGGTCGACAGCCCCCAGATCCGCGATCTCGGCTTCATCGTCAGCGACGGCGAAGGCTTCTGGATAGAGCTGAAGCGCAACGCCGACTACATGCTGACGACCCCGGGCCCGGGCGTGCCGGCGGTCCAGATCCTTCACCGCCATCCCCGTTTCGAATTGGCGCTCCGCATCTGCCCCGACCCGGACAGGGACGTGCTGCTGATCGAAGCGCGCCTGACTGGCGATGATGAGCTCGGGCTCTACGTCCTGCTCGCGCCGCATCTGGGGGGCACCGGGTTCGATAACACCGCCCGAGTCTTCATGAACCGCGGCCGCACCGCCCTGTGCGCCGAGCAGGGCCCGTTTGCGCTGGCGCTTGCATGCGCCGATTCTCAGACGCAAGGCGACGCTTGGGGCCGCGCCAGCGCAGGCTATGTGGGGGCCAGCGACGGATGGCAGGATTTTGCCCAGAACGGCCGCATGACCTGGGCTTGTGAGCGCGCCGGGCCGGGCAACGTCGCACTTCTCGGTGAGGTGAAAACCCGGTCGGCGGTTCTCGCCCTTGGCTTCGGCCGGGAAGAGGAGGCCGCCGCGACGCTCGCCATCTCCGCGCTGCTCCGGCCTTTCGACATCGTGTGGCGTCGGCACGTGCGGGAATGGGAGCGATGGCAGGCCGACAGCGTCGATCCCGAGCGATGCCCCGACGAGTTCGGAGAGGCCATCCGGGTGGCTGCCATGATCCTGCGCACGCACCAGGACAAGACCTACCCGGGCGCCATGGTGGCCAGCCTCAGCATCCCATGGGGCAGCAGCACCGACGACACTGGCGGCTACCACCTGGTCTGGCCCCGCGATCTTGTGGAAAGCGCTGGCGCGCTGCTCGGGCTTGGCGCCGAGCGCGAAGCTCGCGACGTCCTCCGCTACCTCATCGCAACGCAGCACGTTGATGGCAGCTGGTCGCAAAACCAGTGGCTGGGTGGCCGGCCTCATTGGTCCGGGATCCAGCTCGACGAAATCGCCTTTCCGGTGCTGCTGGCGCACGCTCTCTCGGAAGCCGACGCGCTCGACGGCATCGTGGTCGAGGAGATGGTCCGCCGGGCGCTGCGCTTCGTCGTCCTCAACGGCCCTTGCAGCGACCAGGACCGCTGGGAGGAGACGCCGGGTATCAACGCGTTCACGCTTGCCGTCGTGATCGCCGCGATGGTGTGCGGCGCGGATCTGGCGAACCTCAAGCATCGGCGGGACCTGCTGCTGCTGGCCGATGACTTGAACGCCCGCCTCGAGGATTGGCTGGCCGCCTCGGACCCTGACCTCTGCGCTCGCCACGGCGTTTCGCGCTACTATGTGCGGTGCGCTCCGGCGGCGGTGATCCAGGTCCATGACGCCATCACGAGTCCGGTTCCCGTCCGCAATCACGCGGGCGAACACCTGGTGCCGGCTTCCCAGCTGATCTCGACGGACGCCCTGCAACTCGTTCGCTTCGGCCTGCGCGCGCCGGACGATCCTGTCGTGCGGGACACGCTGACGTTGATCGACGCGCTGCTCAAAGTGGAGACGCCATCCGGCCCGTCTTGGAAGCGCTACAACGGGGACGGCTACGGGGAGCACGAGGACGGCTCGCCCTTCAACGGCACAGGCATCGGACGGCCCTGGCCGTTGCTGACCGGCGAACGGGGCCATTTCGAATTGTGCTCAGGAAATTTGGAAGGAGCCCGGGGCCTTCTCCGGGCCATGTTGGGCATGGCCGGCCGGTGTGGCCTGATCCCCGAGCAAGTTTGGGACGCGGCGCCTTTGCCGCGCTTCAACCTGCAGGCCGGCAAGCCGTCGGGCTCGGCCATGCCGCTGGTGTGGGCCCACTCGGAATTCGCCAAGCTCGCGCTTGGGCTCAGGCTGGGTCGTCCGATCGATCGCCCTGAAGCCGTCTGGCTTCGCTACGGTGGCCGTACCCCGGTTTGGGAATGTGCGCATTGGACACGCCGGATGCCGGTGGCGACGATGCGCCGGGGCCAGGCTCTCCGTTTCATCTTCGAGGGTCCCACACTGGTGCATTGGAGCAAGAACGACTGGTCGGCCGCTACCGACGCTGTTTCCCGCTCGGCCATGCTCGGCTTGCACGTTGTCGAACTTGGTCCCGAGGAATTGGGCGACGCAAGCTTTATCGTCTTCTCGGTGCAGGATCTTACGAGCGGAGAATGGACGGACGCCGACCGGCGCCTGAGCATCACGCCAAACGCACCCTGTCGACGTGGCTAGAAAGGATCTCCTGGCTGCGCGGGCCCGGCGAATTGCGGAGGGGACGGACCATTCAGCTCCGCTTCGTTTGCAAGGAGCGAGGGGCAGGACGCGAGCCGCCTGATGCGGGCCCCTGGCAGGCAGGACCTCTTCAGGGTGCGTCAGCCACGCTGGTCACTTGGGGTAAGACGCCGAGATGCCCAGGACGCTGTGTCAGCCGAAGCAGAACGTCTTCTGGCGCGAACAGCCGGGGCCGAGTCCGAACTACCGCGTGATCGCCGCAGTCGGAATGGCGCTGGCCGTTGTGGGCGGCCTCACTCGGCAGAACGCGTCTTCTCGCGCAGCTGCTCGATCTCCTCGGGCTCTTGGTCGTCGACGTGGGTGAGCTGCGAGTTCATCTCGCCCCGGGCGCGAAGGATCTCGTCGAGTTTGGCGTGGATGGCCTGAGTGTCGCGATGCTCCGAACGCTGGATGAACAGCGTCATCGCCCAGGTCGCGGCCGTGGCGATCGCGTGCCACTCGAACAGCGACTCGCGCGAAAAGATCAGCCAAGCCGCCACATAGGCCGCAAAGAGCGCGAACGCGCCCGGCCGGGCCAACCACGTGCCGGCGCGGGTCATCAAGGAACGAGGCGAAGTCATCCCGCCCAATCCAGGCTGGCCCGGACTGTTCCGACCGCGGCGCTCCCAATGGCGTGATCTCCCGGCTCGGGGGCAGGGTCCAGGCTCAATCCTGAAGGATTGCGGGGGGAGCCAATTCTGCCGCGCTTGTAAGGCCCAGGCGCCATCCTCAGCCTCGCCGCGCCACAGCGTCGATGCCACCCGGGAAGCCATCCTCCATAGAACGCCGATTACCGGGATTGCGGAGGCTCATCGCACGCTGATTTCCTCCCCCTGGGCCTACCCTGCCACCCAAAGCCTCAAAGCGGTGGCTGGACGATGACTCTTGCAAGCCTGCCGGGTTCTAAACTGGTTCTTAACCTGCATCAGTCATTTCCCTGCCAAGTTGTAGTTTAGCGGGGACACCCGCAAGGATGGCAAGCCATGCGGCTCATCGTCGGCACAATCCTCGTCTTCGTCTGCGTCTTCGGCAGCTACGCGGTTATGGGTGGCCACCTCGAGGTCCTTTGGCAGCCATTCGAGTTTGTGATCATCCTCGGCGCCGCGATCGGCGCCTTCATCATCGGCAATCCCGCGCCGGTGCTCAAGGCCGTGCCCGCCATGATCGGCACGCTCGTGAAGGGCCCCAAGCACAAGCAAGAATGCTATGTAGAACTGCTGGCGATGCAGTTTTCCCTCTACAAGCTTGCGAAGCAGAAGGGCATGACCGCGATCGAGCCGCACATTGAAAATCCGAGCGAGTCGACCCTGTTCAACGCCTTCCCGACTTTTGCATCCAACCATCATGCGGTCGAGTTCGTCTGCGATTACATGCGTATGCTGACGATGGGCGCCGACAGTCCTTATGAGATCGAAGCTCTCATGGACGAGGAACTGGAGACGCACCACCAGGAGCAAGAGCGCATCGTGGCGGCCATGCAGTCGCTCGCCGATGGGACGCCGGCGCTCGGCATCGTCGCCGCCGTGCTCGGCGTGATCAAGACGATGGGGGCGATCTCCGAACCCCCGGAGGTGCTGGGACATCTGATCGGTGGCGCGCTGGTCGGCACCTTCTTCGGCGTCTTCGTCGCCTATGGCTTCTTCGCGCCTATGGCGGCTTCGCTTAAGAGCACCTTCGAAGCGGAATCCAAGTACTACCTTTCGCTCAAGGCAGGCCTTCTCGCCCATATCGGCGGTCAGCCGCCGGTGATGTCGGTCGAATTCGCCCGCAAGGCATTGTTCAGCGAAGTCCGGCCGACCTACAGCGAAGTGGAAGCGGCCATGGCCGATCTCCCCGCCACCGTTTGACCCCATCGCCAGCAGGATCCTCGATGGCTAAGTCCACCCAGCCGATCATTATGGTCAAGAAGGTCAAGAAGGCCGCTCATGCGCACCATGGCGGGGCCTGGAAGATCGCCTATGCGGACTTCGTGACCGCCATGATGGCGTTCTTCCTGCTGATGTGGCTGATCAGCATGACGACCAAGGAGCAGAAGACCGGCCTGGCGAACTACTTCTCGCCGCCGAATGTGAGTCCCACCACCAGCGGCTCTGGCGGCGTCCTGTTGGGCACCACCATAGACAAGGCAGGCGCCAAGGCGTCGGATCCCCGCGACACGCCATGGAGTCCGAATCGCGCCAGCGCCCGCGAGGTCAGCCGCCCGACCGCCAGCGACCGTGAGGTCAGCGACCCGGCCGCCAGCGACCGCGAGGTCAGTCGCCCGGCCCCCAGCGAGCAGGCCAACCAAAGCGCCGCGGCCAGCATCCGGCAGGCGCTTCAGAAAATGCCCGATTACGCCGAGGTGTCGCGAAACATCGTGATCGAGTCCACCAAGGAAGGATTGAACGTGTCCCTCACGGACCAGGACGGCCGCTCCATGTTCCCCGAGGGCTCGGTGAACCCCTACGAGCGCACCCGTCGCGTGCTGGAGACGCTCGCGCCCACCCTGCGCCGGATGCCCAACCGCCTGTCAGTCACCGGCCACACGGCCGCCGCGCGCCCGGGCTCGCGGGCCATCGATTCCTGGGGCCTCACCGCCGGGCGCGCGATCGCCGTGCGCGAGATCCTGTCGGGCGCCGGGTTCCCCGGCGACCGCTTCACCTTCGTGGCGGGACGCGCCGAAACCGAGCCGGTCTTCCCCGACAATCCTTACCTCGCGTCAAACGGACGGGTGACGATCACGCTGATCAACGAGGCGCCAGCGCTGTCCCCGGGCGCCTTTCGCTGACGACAAGGCGCTTCGGCCGCCTCAGAGTCGCGCGCTGCTGGCTTTTATGGTGGGGCTCCTGCGGAAGATTGAGCTCGCCGGAGTTGTTCTGCGAGCCGCTCCAGAGCTGCGTCGTCCGGTTCCAGAGTGCGCAGCCGCTGGGCGTGCTGTATCGCCGAACGAACATCTCGGTTTTGCAGGGCGACCTGGAGCAGGGCGGATTGCAGATCAACGGCCCACGGCGAGATCGCGGCGGCCGCCCGCAGGACAGCCAGCGCGTCGTCAGGCCGTCCGGCTGACTGCAGCCCCAAGGCGTACACGAAACCGAAGCGGGGCTGGGCGGGAGCGAGCTCGTATGCCCGCCGGAGAGGCTCCAGAGCCTCCGGGAGACGGTGCTGGCGAATAAGAGCCAAGCCAAGCGCATGGCGGGGCTCTGGAGCGTCCGGGGCGAGGCTGACGGTCTGGCGCAGCAGCAGTTCGGCGTCGTTTTCGCGCCCAAGGACCCGAAACAGGTCCGCGAGCCCCACGCGGGCCGCGACGGCAGGCCCCAGCCGCATCGCGGCCCGGAACTCGCTCTCCGCACGGTCCGGCTCCCCTATCTGAGCCAGGAAACGGCCCAGGTTGGCCCGGCTTTCCACCCGGTCGGCGTTGAATCGTTCGGCGCTGTCGTACTCGGCGGCGGCATTCGCGAAGGCTTGGCGACCCACTTGGTCGGCGGCCGGCGCGCCGGCGAGCGCCGAAGCGGCCTCGATGCGCACCGCGCGGATGGGATCGGCAAGAAGGCGGCCCAATACGCCCCAGCGCCGCTGCTGGGGCAAGCTGGCCGCAGCCTCGGCGGTGGCCAAGCGAACGAGGGGATCCGGGTCCCTCGCCGCGCGCCCCCAGGCGGCTTCCACCGTGGCCGCCGGCCAGGCTTGCAGCAGCGCCAGGGCGGTGGCGCGCGCGACCGCGGGCGAGCCCGGTTTCTCGGCGGCGTCCAGCAGCAACGATCGGGACTGCTCTGAACCCGTGCGCGCCGCGTGGAACGCCGCCGCGTAGGTCTGAAAGCCCTTACGCTCCGACCCATGCCAGCGCTCGACGGCCGCCGCCGCCCAAAGAGCGGGTTTATCGGCGTGGCATCCCGCGCACGCGCTGGGAACGCCGAGCGATGCGGTCAGATCGGGCCGGGGTACGCGAAACCCGTGGTCATGCCGTCGATCCACCACCATGTAGGTGCGCGCCGGCATGTGGCACGCGATGCAGTCAGGCTGCCCGGCGTCCGTGTGGCCACTGTGCGCCGCGGTCGCGAACCGGGCGGGCGCGTGACATTGAGCGCACACGGAGGACCCGCCAGCCTTGAGCCGCCCGGAATGGGGATCGTGGCAGTCGCTGCATATGACGCCCTTGGCGAACATCTTGCTTTGCTGGAACGAGGCGAGGTTGAAGACCTCGTCCTTCATCACGCCATCGTCCTCGAACAGGTCGGGCGTCAGGAACACCGGCCGGTAGAAGTCCATGAGGGGCTGCCCCGGGGTCCATCCTTCGGCGAACTGTCCCCGGCGCGAATGGCATGTGCCGCACGTCTCCATCTCGTCCGCAGCGGGACGGGGGACGCCCTGGGCTGGGCTGCCCGTAACCGGATCGGGAGTCCAGTCCGGCTGCGGCCGGCGCGCGGTCGCATGGGCGAAGCCCTTGCCGGTCACCTTGTTATCGCGTCCCCCGGTCGCCCACCCGACGTGGCCCGCTCCCGGACCGTGGCAGGCCTCGCAGCCGACGCTGATCTCCGAGAAGGTCGTTCGAAAGGTGTTCGCGGCGGCGTCATAGCCTTTGCGCACCGCAGTCGAGTGGCAATCGGCGCACATGTAGTTCCAGTTTTGCTGCGGTCCCTTCCAGTGCAGGAGGCTGCCCGCCACAATCACCTCGTCCGGATAGAGATTAAACCAGCGCTGCCCGCCCTGGTCCTTGGGTCTCGAGTCCCACGCATAGGGGAGCGCCTGCAACCGCCCGTCGGGCGACCCGACCAGATATTGCTGCAGCGGAGCGACGCCGAAGGTGTGGCCGATCTCGAAGACCGCGCTCTTGCCGTCCGACTCCTGGATCTCGACGAGAAAGCGCTCGCCGTCTCGGAAGAAGCGCGCGCGGGATCCCTTATGTTGGATGGTGACGTCTGAGAAGTCGCCCAGAACCGTCGCGGCAGTCGCCTGCTTCATGGCTTCGGCGTGATGCGACTGCGCCCAGGCCGTCGCCTCCGGAGCGTGGCAGCCCGCGCAGGCGTTGGATCCTGCGTAGCCGGCCGGAGCCTGCGCGCTCAGGGCGCCGACGCCCCCCGGCAGCCGAAATGGCGACGTCTGGCCGTGCACGGCAAAGACCAGCAAGGTCGCGGCGAAAGCCGCGAGGACGCCCCAAAGGCATCTCAGGTTGTGGGAGGGCTGCACCGGTCGCCTCGGGAAACGGAGCGGGCGAGCCATCGCCCGCTCCCGTGAGAGCCTACGGCTACTGCGGCGCGGGCTGCAGGTGATGAATCGGCCTTCCGTCCACCGCGACCGCCTCCGCGTTCTCCAGCTTCTTGATGTCGGCTTCAGAAAGCTGAGGTCGATCCACCTTCAGAGTCAGCCTGACCAGCTTGGCGGTCAGCCTGAACGGCGGCGTGTAGTCGGCGTCATTGACGCCGGTCAGCGTGTCAGAGCCGATGTCGAAGCTCTCGTCCCACTGCAGGATCATAGGAAGGGTGCGCGGCAGCGCCTGGGTGTCGACGACCTTGCCGTCGACCTTGAGCACCCCGGCGCCGGACCGGCCCAGGCCACTCATGTTGTTGAAGGCAAGCGTACCCGCCCCCAGGCCATCGTAGCGGAAATCGAACTCGATCGTGTGCCGGCCGGGGCTCAGGGGCGCTGGTCCTTCCCATTTCACCCGCTTGAGGTCGACCAGGTTCCACAGGAACACGGGCTTGCCCTGGAGCAGATAGAACCCGTATCCCGCAAAGCGCCCCCCAGAGGTCACGATCATGCCTTCGGCGCCGCTTTGCGGCACGTCGAGTTCAGCTGTGATCGTGTAGGAGGTGTTGAGGAGTGATGGGGAATCTCCTTGCGGCAGCCCCACCATGGGATGGGTGTAGACGAATTCCGTGCGTCCGGCCGTGATGTTCGGCCGCGGCGCCACGATCCGGGCCGCCACGGACGCGTCCATCGGGAACACGCCGTGCTTGCGGGCTTCCTCGATGAACCTCGCCTTCATCTCCTTGACCTTGTCGGGGTTCTCGGCCGCAATGTTCTTGGACTGGCTGAAGTCCTTGTTCAGGTCATAGAGCTCCAGCACCTGGTTGTTGAGCGGGTCGGGGTTCGCTTCGCCGAAGGCTTCCCAGGGCGCGCGGTTCACCTGCGTGCTGATCAGCCAGCCCTCGTGGTACAGCGCCCATTGGCCCATCATCTCGAAGTACTGTGTCGTGTGCCGGGTCGGCGCCTTGGCGTTCTCCTTGTCGAAGGTGTAGGCGAAGCTCGTTCCCTCGATCGGCGCCTGCCGTATCCCATCGACGGTGTCGGGCGCGCGAATGCCGGCAACCTCCAGGATGGTGGGGACGACGTCGATGACGTGGGTGAACTGCTCGCGAATCCCGCCCTTGTCCAGGATCCGCGCTGGCCAGGAGATCGCCATGTTCTGCCCGATGCCGCCGAGTTTCGAGGCGTTCTGCTTGAACCAGGTGAATGGCGTGTCGAAGGCCCAGGACCAACCAGCCGACATGTGGTTGTAGGTCTGCTCTGTGCCCCAGACGTCGTACCACTTCATCTGGTCCTCAACCGGCATCATGTTGACGCCGTTGAAGAAGGCCACCTCGTTGGGGGTGCCGAGCGGGCCGCCCTCGGCGCTCGTCCCGTTGTCGCCGTTGATGTAGATGATCAAGGTATTGTCGAGCTTGCCCATGTCCTGGATGGCCTGGACGACGCGCCCGATCTCGTGGTCGCTGTAGGCGACGAAGGCGGCGAACACGTCCGCCTGCCTGACGAAGAGCTTTCTCTCCTGGTCGCTCAATTCGTCCCAGTTCTTCAGGACCTTGGAGGGCCAGGGCTCGAGCTGCGTGTCCTTCGGGATAACTCCGAGCCGCTTCTGATTTTCAAAAATCTGATCGCGCAGCTTGTTCCAGCCCGCATCGAAGAGGTGCATGGCGCTGATCCGGTCGACCCACTCCTTGGTCGGGTGGTGCGGCGCGTGCGTGGCGCCCGGCGCGTATTTCATGAAGAACGGCTTGTCCGGCGCGGTCTGGTTGAGGCGATTGAGGTATTCGATGGCGTCGTCCGCCATGCCCGTGACCAGGTTCCAGCCCGGCTTGCCCCCGAAGGGATAGATCTGCGTGGTGTTGCGGAACAGGTTCGGCTGCCACTGGTTCGCGTCGCCCCCCACGAACCCGTAGAAGTATTCAAAGCCCATGCCGGTGGGCCACTGGTCGAAGGGCCCGGCCTGGCTCGCTTCAAATGCCGGCGTGTTGTGGTCCTTGCCGAACCAGGAGGTGGCGTAGCCATTGTCGAGCAGGATCCGCCCGACCGTCGCTTTGTCCTTGCCGATGATGCTGTTGTAGCCGGGGAACCCTGTCGACTGCTCCGAGATAACCCCGAAACCGACCGAGTGATGGTTCCTCCCCGTGATCAGGGCGGCGCGGGTGGGCGAGCACAGCGCCGTCGAGTGCAGGTTGTTGTAGCGCAGGCCCTCGTTGGCGATGCGGTCCAGGGTGGGCGTCGGGATGACCCCGCCAAAAGTGCTCGGAACGCCGAACCCAGCGTCGTCCGTGATGATCAGCAGGACGTTCGGAGCTTGCGCCGGCGGCACGATTCGGGGCGCCCACCACGCCTTGGACTGGAGCGCGTCGTTCCGGATGACGCCCCCGAACTCCGGGTCGGGCGCCGGAAGCTGGCGTCCATCAATGGTTCTTGTCGCGTCGGGGGACCCTGGCGGGGGCGGCTCTTGCGCCGACGCTGCGCCCGGAGCCAGCAGGATGGCGCCCCACAAGGCGAACACGGCCAGCGTTACACCACGTAGCCCTACACTGAGGCGGTGCGTCATGCGCCACTCCCTTGGCCCGAGATGAGGGCATCGCGGTCGCGAGTCCCCGGTTTCTGAACTCAAGAAGCTGGGCTCACAGTCGGCTGTCGTGCATACCCGCAGACAGGCCTGCTGTGGTCCGGGCCACGCGCGCTCACAAAAGCGCAGGCGGCGCGATTTCCATCATGCGGCTTGGAGGATGGCCGCATGTCTCCCGCACCAAGCCGTTTGCCGCTCGGAGACTTGGGTCAGTATTGCGCCAGCGTTGGTTGGCCATACTGACGAAGATCAAGCGATATGGTTAGACCGATGCTCCTGGCGAGTCCGGCCGCAGCAACCCGGGCAGCCGCATCTGGAAGCCCCAGCCGGAGGCGGCGCCGATCAGGTAGCTCGGCGCCCGCGGCGGGCCCGGCCGAGCGGCCGCCGCCTCGCGCGGCGGCTCGGCCGCGATCTCTTCAGCGGGACCGCCGTCGGGTCGGGCCGCTGGTACATTTCCTGGTACAGGCACGGCAAAACGCTCCGGATGGGCGTCCGCGGCGCGTCAAGAAGGCCTGGTTTCGCAGGGCTTTGCCGGTTTCAGGAGATGGGGAAATTGGCGGAGAGGGGGTCCGCCAAACTAAGGCTCGCCATCGTCCGCTGACAATCACGAACCGATGCCTACATTGCGGAAAACGCAACAGATTTGATTGCACTTCGTTCGCGTGCCACCGTTGTACCTCGGCCTGAGCCGCCCCATGTAGTGGGGCCGGAAGTGGGGCCGGATCAGGCCCAATGGCGGGGTTTCTGATGGCGCGGGTGTTGCACAGGCTGACCGCGAGACAGGTCGAAACGCTCGGCGCTGGGCGGCATTCCGACGGGGGCGGCCTCTACCTGGAGCGCGACGGCGAGGGCCGTTCGCGTTGGCTGTTCTTCTGGACGGCCAATGGGAAGAGGCGCGAGATGGGCCTTGGCCGAGCCGGGAAGGGTGGGGTCACGCTCCACCGCGCGCGCGAACTGGCCGCCGAGGCCCGCATGCTCGTCAAGGAGGGCAAGGACCCGATCGAGGAGCGCCGGAAGCGACAGGCCGAGAGCGCGACAGATACGCCCCGCGTTCCCACATTCGGCGAAGTCGCAGATGCGTTCATTGCCGGGAACGAGGCATCGTGGCGCAACCCGAAGCATCGCCAGCAGTGGCGCAACACGCTCCGGGACTACTGCGGTGAGCTTCGCGCCCGACCCGTCAACGAGATTACGACCGCCGACGTCTTGGCCGTCCTCCAGCCCATCTGGCTGGCCAAGCCAGAAACTGCCTCCCGCCTGAGGGGCCGAATGGAGCGCGTCCTCGCGGCGGCCACAGCGCAAGGCCACCGTTCCGGGCCAAACCCAGCCGCCTGGCGCAACCACCTCGACACACTACTGCCGCCGCGGCACCGGCTTTCTCGCGGCCATCACGGAGCCATGCCCTATGCCGAACTGCGCAAGTTCGTAACGCGCCTGCACGAACGGGGCGGCATCTCCTGTCTCGCGCTGGAGTTCCTCGTCCTCACGGCTGCGCGCACCGGCGAGGTCTTGGGAGCGACCTGGGCGGAGATCGACTTCGACCGCAAGCTTTGGATAGTGACCCCTGGCCGCATGAAAGCCGGCAAGGAGCACCGCGTTCCCCTCGCGCCCCGCGCAGTCGAGATCCTCCGTGAGATGGCGAAGCTTGGAGGCGATGCAGCATCGCACATCTTTCCAGGACGCCGGAGCGGCGGCGGGCTGTCCAACATGGCTCTCGACATGCTGGTCCGGCGGCTCGGCCTGAAGGAACGCGGCCTCACCGTCCACGGCTTCCGCTCGTCCTTCCGGGACTGGGCGGGTGAAGAGACCGAGTTCGCCCGTGAGGTGATAGAAGCAGCGCTGGCGCACGTGGTCGGAGATCGGACCGAACGGGCCTATCGGCGAGGGGATGCCCTGGAGAAGCGGCGGAAGCTCATGGAGGCTTGGGCGGCCTACTGTGCGCTCCCGACCACGCAGAAGCCCGGCCGTCCTGACCGCACGCCACCCGGGCCGCTCTCGTAGAGGCTGTGGCAAAACCCGAACTGCCCCGTGACAGACGCTTGGCCCGCGTGACAGGCGGCCACGTACTCTGTGTCGCCGACCCCAACGGGGCCCGGCGGGACCATACGGTCAAGTAATTGAAATTCCTTTGGCTGTCACAGCTGTCACGGCATAAGCGACGCCGATACTTTCAGTACCTGCGGCGTGGCAGGAAGCGTGACAGAAAATCGGATGGATCTATTTTGTTTTACCCTCTTGTCGCATGTAAATCCATGCATACGTGTGGCTCATGGCCGTTGCGGCTCGCGAGCGATCGCGATGGATACTTTGTCGGCGACGTGCCGATAACCGGGAAATAACCCATGAAGTACGCAATCAGCGTGAAAGAGGTATGCCGAATGTTGTCGCTCGGTCCCACCAAGGTGAACGAGCTGCTCAAATCGGGCGAACTGCCCTCCGTCAAGATCGGGCGGCGTCGCTTGGTCTGGGTAGAAGACGTTCACAGGCTCGTAGCCAAAAATCGCTCAACGGGCCCTGATGATGACTTGGAGCCGATGGTGCCCGCGTGAGCCGGCGTCGGTTCCCGAAGCCGAACAACCAGGGAAAGACGAAGGGTAGCGGCCGATACGTCAGGCTCACGCACGAGGTCCTGAACTCATCCGCCTACCTCAGCCTGACCCCGGTTGCTCGATCCGCCCTTGTGGAAGTCAAGCGCGTCTACAACGGGCGAAACAATGGCGCCCTGGCGGTTTCCGCCAGGGCCCTTGCCGAACGGCTTGGCGTCTCAAAGGACACTGCCGCCAAGGCGCTCCGCCAGCTGGTTCAGCGCGGCTTCCTGGAGGTCGTCGCTCCCAGTTCGTTCGGCTGGAAGGCCAAGCGTGCGGCCGAATATCGGCTGACCGATGAGGCCTGCAATCTGAGCAACCAGGCTCCCAGCAACGCCTATCGTGCCTGGGCTCCAAACCGAAACACGGTCCGATCTGACGGTCGCGCTGACCCTCTGGCCTGACTGTACTCCCTCACCCCGGCGGCTCCGGCCTGCTTGCAGTCCCTGTCGTCTGACTGATCAGCCGTTCTGGACGTCATGCACGGTCCGCCGTCGGGGACACATCTATATCTACCACGCCGGGGTACCGGGAGGCGGCATCGAACGGTCGGATTACCGAGCGATCCGCGCCTCGCAGCGGCGGCCTGCCAGCGCAGGGTGTCTGCTGGGCCCCAAGACGATCCGAAGTCTGCGCCAAACCGTCATTTTGCCGGTTCCAGGTAAGGCATCATGGTGCCGCTGTTGTTCGTTGTTATTCGCTGAACATCTATTACCCGGTCTCTGAGTACTTGGGCATTGATGGCGTCCGATCCCGAAGCTATTATTTGCATGACCACCCGGAGCAAGGACAACCAGCCTTGGAAGTCAGAACTCAGACCTACATGACGCGAGTTCAAGCTGCGGAATACATTGCCGCCCGCTGGGGGCTGCAGTGCGCCCGCGCGACACTGGCCAAGCTGGCGGCAGCGGGAGGCGGTCCCGCGTACAGCCGCTTCGGGCGGTGTGCAGTCTATCGGCCGGAAGACTTGGATGCCTGGGTTCGGGCTCGCCTTGGCGCGACCAAGGAGGGAGTGCGATGACCGCTTCCAGTCACGTTCCGCCGGCCACTGGTTCAGATCGAGGCCGCTGGACCATTCGGTCTGGGTTTAAGGGACTGACTTCCGCGACCCCCGCTCTGCCTCTCCCGTGGACCTCTCCTCCAAGCTGGGCCAGCTCCTGCCAAGCCCTCCTCCAAGCCGAAGCCGCCGCCTACCTGCTCCGTGGCGTCTGGCCCATCCCCTACCGCAAGGGCCTGCGCCGCTGCCGGCACCTCCTCTGCCCCGTGTGCCACGCCGACCGCATGCGCGCTTACCGCCGCATGGCCGTCGATAGGCTCCAGCGCGCCGCTCGCGAGGGCTACGGCCTGTGGCTCCTCACGCTGACGGTTGAAGGCTTCCCCTTTGGCCGCTTGGCGGACCAGATCCGGATCACCACCGACCTCCTCGGGCGGGCTCGCGACGGATCGCCTTACAAGCGCCTGAGGCACGAACATGGGGTGGCGGGCTTTCTGCGAGCCCTTCACGTTACGCACGCCAATGGACGCTGGCACGCTCACCTCCACCTCGTCGTGGCGGCGAAGAGCTTCAAGTCGGCCCGCATTGCGGCTGAAGCGATCTCGTCCCGCTATGTGCGCCAGCTGGAACGGCGGGGCTACGCCGTCTCGAAGGCTACGACGGACGAGCGGATCGTCCATGACCCGCGAGGGTTAGGCGCGTATCTGGCTCGCTCCTGGTCGCCATCCGATCGCGGATCTCCCTTCTCCCTCCTCGTGGCGGCCCTGCATGGGGATGGCCGCAGCTTGGCGGCCTTCGAGGAAGCTTCTCACGCCCTCTCTCGCCTGGCCCTCCTGCGCGGCAATGGCGTGCTTGGCCGTGCGGAGGACGCTCGATGAGCGCCAACCTTCTGAGCCTGGATCAGCGGCTCACGCCCCTCACTGGCGGCGAACCCTCGTCACCCCTGTCCCCCGCAAAGGACCGTCCTGCTCCTCCTCAGGTTCGGGTGGGGCAGGACCAGAAAGGACGCCTCACATACGGGCTCATCGAGGGCGCTGATCCTGAACCTGCACGCGCGCAGTTGAGGGCCCTCTTTGGGACCAACTCTGACGACTTCGCGCAGGCGCAGCTGGACGCCCTGTTCAAGACCCTCTCCACCGGCCTGGGCCGTCCACCCACGGAAGCGGAGATGAACAGCGCGATCGCCCTCGTGGCGGGGGTCGAGCCGCAGAATGAGGTCGAAGGGGCTCTCGCGACGCAAATGGCGGTCGTTCATGCCGTGAGCCTCCGCCTCGCCGGGCGGCTCATGAGCACGGACCCGCTTCATGCCGACTTCGCCTCGGCGGGAAACATCGCCGCCAAGTTCTTCCGCGCCTTCGGGCGGCAAGTCGAGGCCCTCGTGCGCCTCCGCCGCCCCACCGCCCAGCTCATCCGCGTCGAGCGCCTGAACATCAATGAAGGGGCGAACGCCATCGTGGGAACGGTCACCACGAGGAAGGGGGTGGCGAGCTGACGTGACCCCCACGAGGCATCCGGGCGGCCTCCACTCGCCCGCTCCAGCAACCAGAGAAACAGGATGAAAACCACCCCGACAACCAGCTCCAGCACCAATCCTCGGCGGATCGGCCAGTTTTCCGATGACGTGACCTTCTACTGCCACTGCCTCGCGATCTCGTTCGGCTTTCCCCGCTCGCTGGAATTTCAAGAGCAGCCGGGCCTGAAGGCCGAGTGCCTGTTTAAGGCCCTTGAAGCGCACGAAGCGGACCAGCTCACCCAAGAGCAGGAAAAGCTCTTCAGCCATGTCAGCCGGCTGGAGGTCTGGCAGGTCGCCGATCGCTTGGCCCGCAGGGCCGAGAAGCAGGCCCAGGCCAGCAAGGCGGCGTGAGCGAGAGGGGCTGGTTGTTTTTCGGCGGCCAACCCCACCGAACCAATAATGGAGATCTAAGGTGACCGAGAAGATGACGCTCAAGCACGCCTGCCGGAAGATGTTCAAGGCGGCCATCGTTCTGCAGCGCGCGCTTGAGGACGACACGTATGAGCCGTTCTGCCCAGGAGATGGCAAGGCATTCAAGTTCGCCATCGAGGGCGACAAGAGCCTAACGCGTCTCGAACGAGACGCGGCGAAGGACTACGCGGAGGCCGTCCACGAGGTGGCCGTCGCGATGCTCACGACCTACCGAGAGGAGGTCGAACACGTCCTATACGGCAAGGACGATCTTGAGCAGCACTTGGACTACTTGGACGCGCGCAGAGCGGCGGCGAGCACCGACGAACGAGAGCAAGCCGAAAGCAGGAGTTCTCCTCTTGACGACGACTTGCCGTTGTAGGAGGGCGCAGTGACCACGTATCGAGAGTTACGGCGGGCGACCCGCCGGGCTGGAATAAAACTGCCCCACATTGCGCGGGCTATCGACAAGCAGCCTGGGGAATTGGTCCGAGCATGCGGGCCGCTCCTTAGGCCTGAGAAGCACCGAGCTGACGCTCTTCTGGCTGCCCTCAGATCACCTGCCCAACATGTGGAGCCGGCGCTCGCCGACATCGAGTTACCCGTCCAGCAAAATCTCGACGCGGTACTGCCCGTCGCCGAAGAGAGAGATCACGTTGTCCTCGCTGGGCCGGCGTACACGCCCGGCGACCTGATCCTTGTGTCACTCTCCGAAGTGAAGGAAGAGGCCATTGAGTGGTTCTGGGAAGGACGCATCCCGATTGGCCACGTGACTGTCATTTCGGGCGATCCGGGCCTCGGCAAGAGCCAGCTCACAGCCATGCTTGCGGCCGCTGCGACTGCTGGCGTGGAACTCCCTGGCGGGTCGGACCTGCCCGTCGGGAGCGCCATCCTGCTGAACTGCGAGGACGGCGTGACGGACACCATCAAGCCCCGCATCGCTGCTGCTGGGGCGGACATCAGGCGCGTGCACGTAATCACCGGCACGGCGGCGACCGGCAGCGCTCATCGTCAGGTGGATCTGCACCAGGACATCGAGAGGCTCGGCCAGGCGCTCGAACAGCTTGGAGACGTGCGCCTCGTCGTCATCGATCCCATAAGCGCCTATGGCGGCCCCAAGGGCATGAATGAGGGCACGTCCGTGCGCGCCCTCATGGGGCGGCTGCAACAACTGGCGGCCAAGCATCGGGTCGCGGTGGTTCTCGTCACGCACCTCAACAAGCGCGGCGGGCGGAACGCCATCTCTGCCGTGAAAGGATCCGGCGAGCTGATCGCAGCTGCCCGATCCGCCCTCCTGGTCGCGCAAGATCCTGATGACGAGGATCGCCGCTTGCTGCTGCCTCAGAAGACGAACCTGGCACGCACGCCAGGGCTCGCGTTCGAGATCGTGGGCAAGACGGTCGGAGAAGGCATCCGGACATCCTGCGTGGAGTTCCTCGACACGCCCGTCCTTCACACGGCCGACACAGTCGGGAAGAGCCAACCCACGGACCGACTGTCGAAGGTGGACCAAGCATGCGACTTCCTGCGGGAAGCCCTTGCTGATGGTGCGCGCCCGACCTCAGAGGTCGAGGAGGAAGCCCGCCAATTGGGGATCTCGGGACGCAACCTGGAGCGCGCCCGAGCGGCCCTGGGCATCAGGTCGGAGAAGGCAGCGATGAAGGGCCCCTGGCTCATCTCGCTGCCGAACTCCGTCAAGAACGCCGAAGACCGCCATGGCGATGTTGGCGGCCTTCGCGAGAGTTGGCGGCCTTCGGACGGCTCGCAGGCGGGGGAATAAGCCATGTCGATCGACAACCAGCCTGCCCGCCTTCGGAACGCGCCCCGTTGCGGCGCCCGGACCCGCTCAGGCGGAACCTGCCAGAAGCCAGCCCTTCGTGGTCGCCCCCGATGCCAGATCCATGGCTGCGGAAAGGGCGCCGGCGCGCCCAAGGGCGAGCGCAACGGGAGCTACAAGCACGGCCGCTTCACGGTCGAGAGCGAGGCAGAGAACGACGCCCTGCGGGCCATCCTCAAGGCTTTCCCGAAATCCTGACTAAACCTGCCCGCCAGAACGGGCCGCCAATGGAGCACGTCGTGACAGAGCAAGCCATCGTAGAACGTCCCACGCCGGAAAGCATCGCCGAAAGCCTGATAAGGGCCTACGCGGCTCTCGTCCAAGACGAGATGCGAGAAGGAGAAATGCCCAAGCCCACGAGCCATACGTTATGTGATCTGGCCTGCGCCTGTGTTCGCGAACTCACTATGGCGGAGAAACTTGACCCGGAACGCGTCTTCGATCTGATGCGGCACGCATTTAACTCGAAGCTGAAAGAACGGCTCGAAGAGGCCGGTGACCTCTTGCCGGAACACATGCTGCCGCGCCTGCCCGAGTTGAAACGGGTCCCGCCCGCTCGCAATGGGGAAATTCTGCCGTGCGTTTACGAATGGGCAACGTCGCGCCACTGGCGGCGCCTGGTCCCTCGGGGCGAGGAAGCGCTGTTCCATGGGAGCCGATACGGCCAGTCTATGCTGGACGATAATGCGATGTATCGCTCACCTTCGGGCTTCCCGGGCGTATTCTTGACGCGGTCCGTCGATGTCGCCGCGCACTTTGCCCTTATGGAAGGAAGAGACGATGCCGAGCCTCTGGGCTGCATCCTCGTCCTCAATCGGCGAACACTGAAGCAGCGTTATAGGCTGGAGCCCCGAGATGAGGGGTGGTGGGATGATCTGGGCGGCCGTCCGAATGGGATTACAGAGTGCGAAGAAGCCGTCTGGGCCACGATCACGGATTTGAGCCGGCACCTCCTCGGCGTAATCTGGATCCCGCCTCATGCGCCAGAGGCCGCGTGGTTCGAAAGCGCGGGTGAGTGCAAACAGCGGCTTTTTGCGAGACAGCATGACATCGCAGAGCTCAAGAGGGCTCGGCTCAATTTGCTCAAAGTGGCCGGCCGGCTTCGAGTTAATCGAAGGTCGGATCAGGCTGCATGATGATGCTCGCCGGTCCTGCAAACCGGTCCCGTTCGCCACCGGTCACTCAGGCTGATGTTACCTGGGCACAAGGCCACCACTTTGGCGGTGCTGGCCCGCCACCTATGTCGTCACCACTGGATGGCGAAACCGATTGAGTAGGCGGTCGTCAATTGCGGCGAGGCCGCACCCAATCAGGGCAATACCAACGAAGTGTCGCGGATCGAGCCGCTCGCCGAGCGCCAGCGTGCCGAGCAGGATGGCGGAAATCGGGATCAGGAAGGTCACGAGCAGCAGGTTGGTCGCCCCGGCCGTGGCCAGAATGCGGAAGTAGAGAACGTAGGCGAGCGCGGTCGAGAAGGTCGCGAGGCCGAACACCCCCGCCCACACGGCGAGGTCGGGAACGGGCAGCGTCAACGGCCGGTCGAAGAACAACGCGATCGGGAGGAGCATGACGGAGGACGCCGTGACCTGTCCTGCGGCCGTGGCGAGAGGCGGGACTTCCATCCGCCCGAACCGCCTCCCGAAGACGCCCGCGAAGGCATAGGACAGGGCAGCGCCAAGCACGGCGACCTGAGCAAACCCCGATGCGGCCACGTCCGAGAGCACGGCGGGGCCGACCATGACGACGACCCCGACCAAGCCGACTAGAACGCCAACAAGACGATTGCCCGTCATCTTCTCATCGGCTGTGAGGAAGTGGGCCACCACGACAGTCCACAGTGGCGTAGTGGCGTTCAAGATCGCCGCCAAGCCCGACGCAATGTGGGTTTGCCCCCACACGATCAGGCAGAACGGGACGGCGTTGTTAAGGAGCCCCATGCCGAAGAAGGCGGCCCATACGGGTCTTGTGTAGGGCATCCTCGCCCCCACCAAGCGGATGACCGCGTGGAGGACGATGGCCGCCAGCCCAACCCGAAGCAGCACGAGGGTCAGTGGCGGCAGCGCTTTGATGGCCACCCCCGTGAAGAAGAACGAGCCGCCCCACAGGATCGAGAGGGCGACCAGCATGGTCCATTCAGTGGAGGTCATGCCTCGGATTTGGGGTGATTGCATGGGGCTCTCCTGGGCGAGCGGCGGGAAGTTAGACGCCGCTCCCAGAGCCGACATCCCGTTTCCTGCTATGGTCGTCGGACGAGCACACCGCCGCGTGGCGGTCCGCTATGACAAGCTGGTGGCGAGCTTAGCCTCTGCCGTGGCGCTCAGCGTCGTAATCCCGTTCTGGTGTTCATCGAGAACCGCCCGTCAGGTCCGCTTGGGGTGGTAAGCGGTACTCCAGAGATCGCCGCCTTCGCCGTCGTACAGACGGGCTCGTCAAGGCGATGTCGCTTGACAGCACCTCGGCCCCGCGCTCTGATCCCCGGCCTGGGGGTTGCGGTCCCCTCAAGAGGCTACGGCCGAAGCATCGCGTCCAGGTTCGCTTTTTCAAGCCGGGGACGCGTCATGCCTTCTGTAAACTCCATATCCATCGACAAGCTCGCCCGCCTTATCGGCACCGCCGCCTGCCCCACAATCGTGGACGTGCGGACGGACGAGGACTTCGACGCCGAGCCCTTCCTGGTGCCCGGCTCGGTGCGCCGCTCGCACAAGGACGTGGCGGCATGGGCGGACGCCTACGCGGGCCATTCGGTCGTGGTCGTCTGCCAGCAGGGTCTCAAGCTCAGCCACGGTGTCGCAGCTTGGTTGCGGCACGCCGGCGCGGCCACAGCCGAAAGCCTGGACGGCGGCACCGAGGGCTGGGGACGGGCCGACCAGCCCCGCGTAATCGCCGACAAGCTACCGCCGCGGGACGGCCTCGGGCGCACCGTCTGGGTCACGCGCGAGCGACCCAAGATCGACCGGATCGCCTGTCCCTGGCTGATCCAGCGCTTTGTCGACCCAGCTGCGGTCTTCCTCTACGTGAAGGCCTCCGAGGTGGCTGGCGTCGCGAGCCGCTTCGACGCCACGCCCTTCGACGTCGAGGACGTATTCTGGAGCCACCGGGGCGAGCTCTGCTCGTTTGACGTCATGGTTGAGGAACTCGGGCTTTCGAGCCCGGGGCTGTCGCACCTCGCCCGCATCGTGCGCGCCGCCGACACCGACCGGCTCGATCTCGAACCGCCGGCCGCCGGCCTCCTTGCGGCGTCACTCGGGCTGTCCCGCAACTTCGTCGACGACCTTGAGCAGCTCGACGCCGGAATGGTGCTCTATGACGCCTTCTACCGCTGGTGCCGAGACGCCACGGACGAGACGCACAACTGGCCCACGAACCGGCCGGGGGCGTGACCATGGACGCCGTGGTCGACCGCGCCGGCGCCGCGACAGCGCCTCCGGCCCACCCCTCCTTCCGCGAGGCCGTTGTCGTCTGGGCCAGGGTCGCCGCCCTGTCGTTCGGTGGTCCCGCCGGCCAGATCGCCGTCATGCACCGCATCCTGGTCGACGAGAAGCGCTGGATTTCGGAGAACCGGTTCCTGCACGCGCTGAACTACTGCATGCTCCTGCCCGGCCCCGAGGCCCAGCAGCTCGCCACCTATGTCGGCTGGCTGCTGCACGGGCGGCGGGGCGGGGTGGTCGCCGGCGGCCTGTTCGTCGTGCCGGGCATCGTCGCCATCATGGCGCTGAGCTGGATCTACGCCGCTTTCGGCGCCGTGGGCTTCGTCACCGCCCTGTTCTTCGGCCTCAAGGCGGCCGTGCTCGCGGTGGTGCTGGAAGCCGTGCTGCGGGTCGGCTCCAAGGCGCTGAAGAACCGGCTCATGATCACGCTCGCGGCCGCCGCCTTCGTGGCCATCTTCTTCTTCGGCGCGCCGTTCCCGGCGATCGTGTTGGCGGCGGGTCTCATCGGCTTCGCGGGCGGTCGCGCTGGCCTTCCGCAGTTCGCCGTCGGCGGCGGACACGGCCCCTCGAAGGGCAAGGCCGGGCCGCCCGTCGCCTACCTGCTGGCCGACGACGGCTCGGGCCCTGAGGCGCCGAGCCGGGCCAACGCGATGCGGGCCGCCGCCGTTGCGGCGGCGCTCTGGCTGGTCCCGGTCGGCGCGCTGCTGCTGGCGCTCGGGCCCTCCGCCACCTTCAGCCAGATCGCCCTGTTCTTCTCCAAGATGGCCATGGTCACCTTCGGCGGAGCCTACGCCGTGCTGGCCTACGTGGCCCAGCAAGCCGTCGACGCCTACGGGTGGCTGAAGCCCGGCGAGATGCTGGACGGGCTCGGCATGGCTGAGACGACGCCCGGCCCGCTGATCATGGTGCTCCAGTTCGTGGGCTTCATGGCGGCCTTTCGCGACCCCGGCGCGCTGCCGCCCATGCTGGCGGGAACCCTTGGCGGGCTGCTCGCGACTTGGGTCACCTTCGCGCCCTGCTTCCTCTGGATCTTCCTAGGGGCGCCCTACATCGAGATCCTACGCGGCAACAAGGCCCTCGCAGGCGCGCTCTCGGCCATCACCGCGGCCGTCGTGGGTGTCATCCTGAACCTGGCGATCTGGTTCGCCATCCACGCCCTGTTCCGGCAGGTGGAGCCGGTGCACGCCTGGGGGCTCGACTTCGACAGGCCCGTCTTCACGAGCGTGGACCCATGGGCGCTGGCGTTGGCGACCGCGGCGGTCATCGCGATGTTCCGCTACAAGGTCGGCATGATCCGGACGCTGGCGGCCTGCTCGGCGGCCGGAGTGGGGCTCTACTTTGCGGGAGCGATCGCGTGACCCGGCGCGCACTCGCGGCGCTCGCCGCTCTCCTTATAACCGCACCGGCCTCTGCCCAGACGGTGACCTTCGAGCGGTTGGGGATGGGCGAGGTCCCGGCCGGGTTCCAGATCGGGCTCACGGGGGACGGCCTTGTCGGCCTGTGGACCACGGTTCGCGACGGCGGAGCCGCGGGCGGGGTCGCCTTTGAGCAACGGACGCCGGACCAAACGAGCAACAGGTTTCCTCTCGCCATCTACTCGCTTTTCAGCGCCAAAGACGTGGGCGCGACCGTACGCTTCAAGTCGGTGGCCGGTCACGTCCACCAGGCTGCCGGCCTGGCCGTGCGCGTCATCGACGAGAACAACTACTACGTCGCCGTTGCCGACTGCATCGCGAACAGGATCACGCTGAACCGGGTCGTGGCAGGGCGGCTTGAGGAGATCCAAGGTGTGGTGCAGCCCGTCGCGACCGCGACCTGGCACGAGCTTGGACTGCGGGCCGCGGGCGACGCCTTCACCGTCTCGTTCGAGGGAGCCGAACTCTTCACCGTCCGCGACACCGCGTTCGGGGTGGCCGGCCATCTGGCGCTGTGGACTGAGGCGGACACCATCGCGCGCTTTGACCGCATCTCGGCGAGGATGGCGCCATGAGAACGCACTGGCTGCTCTTGGCCGTCTCCGGCCTCCTCGTCTGCTCCGGGCCCGCCCAGGCGGAGGACGGCTTCCGGAAGCTCGGGGCCCCCGAGATCCGCCGGACGGTCCCCGGCATGGAGTTCACCGACGCGGTGCACTGGGCCTACTTTTTCCAGCGCGGCGGCCGTTTGGGGGCGGTGGCGATGGGCCGACGCGGCGCCGGACGGTGGCGGCAAGACAAGGATCGGCTCTGCCTGACCCGGTCGGATGAGGCCGAGCGCTGCTACGAGGTCTGGCGAGCGGGGGAACGGGTTCAGCTGCGGGAGGACGGCCCCTCCATCCCCGAAGAAGGGATCTTGCAGCGCCCTTCGAGCAGAAGCTGAGGCGGGCCGTGCAGCACGTCACCACGATAGGGCGTGGACTGGACCTCCGGCTGGTGGCCGCGGATGCATATTTGGTCGCGCGGCTCTATTGGGGGCGGGCGTTGCGCGACTTCGGCGACGGGTTCGTGGCGGCGCTGCTGCCCGTGTACCTCACGGCCCTCAAGATCGCCTACGACCTGCTGCTGCTCTGGACCTTCCGCCACGTGCGGCCGCCGGAGGAGCAGCCTGGCCGCCATGCCTAGAGGGGCGAACCCAGGGGGCGAACAGGAGAAGCGCCATGCGCCGAGCCATCGCAGTCTTTGTAGCGTCCGCCGCGATTCTGACCGGTTCCGCCGTCCTGGCCGCGCCCGACTGGGGCGCCGTTGGAAAGGCCCTCGGGCGTGAGGGCTCCATGCAGGGCGACGTCTACCGGGTCGGCTTGCCGCGCACCGACCTCAGGGTCCGGGTGGACGGCGTCGAGATCAAGCCGGCGCTCGCGCTGGGCGGCTGGCTCGCGTTCCGGCCCATGGGCTCAGAGGCCATGGTGATGGGCGACCTCGTGCTCACGCAGCAGGAGATCAACCCTGTGATGGCCAAACTTTCCGAGAGCGGGATCACGATCACTGCCGTCCACAACCACCTGCTGCGGGCGGAGCCCTTTACGCTCTACATGCACGTCGCCGGCCGCGGCGACCCGGTGAAGCTCGCGGCCGCGCTGCACGAAGCGCTGGCGCTCAGCGCAACACCCATGGCGCTCACCACGGCGGCCGCGCCTGCGACAGCGCTCGACCTCGACCAGGCGGCCATCGAGAAGACCCTCGGCCAGAAGGGCAAGGTCAACGGCGGCGTGCTGCAGTTCTCGGCGGCGCGGGGGCAGCCGGTCAAGGACGAGGGCATGGACGTACCGGAATCCATGGGATCCGCCATCGGCATCAACATGCAGCCGACCGGGGGCGGCAAGGTCGCTACGACAGGGGACTTTGTTCTGACAGCTGACGAGGTGAACCCGGTGCTGAAGGCGTTGCGGGCCAACGGCATCGAGGTGACCGCCATCCATAACCACATGCTGGCCGACGAGCCGCGGCTGTTCTTCATGCACTTCTGGGCCAATGACGAGGCTGGCAAGGTCGCGACCGGGCTTCGCGCCGCGCTCGACAAGGTCAGCCTGGCGGGCGGCGCGCCCAAGGCCGGCATGGACCCGCAGTGCAAGGAGGTCGTGGCGGCGCAGAAGCAGCACAGCGCGGACGAAGTCGCCAAGTGCGGACAGCAGCAGGAGTAAGCTTCGCGTCCGGCCATACCAGGGCCTGCGTCCGGATGGATGCGTCCGGCCGGCACATCTTAGCGGGCTGCGGGTCCCGGCCCGCTCGGGGCGTTAGCGTCAGCCGACCTTCTGGCGAATGTCCAGTCGCTTGGCAAGCGCACGTGGCGGTCCTGGTGCATCGAACTTCGGCCGCCCAATCCGGCGCAAGCAACGGCTGCTCGGTGGAAGAAGGCGCCGGCTCGCGCTAGCGAGAACCAATCTGGGGGGCTCAGCACCACAGGAGAGCACGATGCCCGCAAAACCCATATTGATCGCCTCCGCAGGAGCTCTGGCGCTCGGAGCCGCCGCTCTGGTCGCGTTCGCGGCGGACCAGAGGCCGGATTTCACCGCCGGCGGCCAGCCGATGACTCAAGAGCAGATCGTTCAGAAGATGCAGTCGGAGGGCTACTCCAACGTCCAGGTGCAAAGACAGGGCGCGAACCTCCTCATCTCGGGGCAGAAGAACGGGAAGACGGAGAACATGACCGTCAATGCCCAGACCGGGAAGGCCGTCGCCGAGGACGACGAGGACGACGACTAGCTGGCGGCTGGAACGACCTCTCGCGAAATCTGGAGAGGGGCGGCGCCGCGGGGTGGATGGCCGCTGCCGCCCATCGCGAGCCGGCCAGGGAGGAACGATTATGCAGAGGCTGAGCGTCAGGTGCGGGCCAACACGCTTGCGGGCATTCGCGGCAGCGCTGGCCGTACTCCTTCAGGCTTCCGCTGCGGGAGCGCATGACACCAAGACGGACGGGGATCCGTCCAACGACTGGCTTGAGGGGATCCGGAACGGGAGCGGGGCGCTGTGCTGCGGCAACAATGACTGTCGTCCGATAGCCACCAGCGCCGTCACCCGGTCTGAGGGCGGCGGTCTTGAGGTGCAGATCGGCGAACAGCGCTACCAGGTGACGGGAGACAGCGTAATAGGCAGCCTCAGCCCTGACGGCAGAGCCTGGGTGTGCCCGCATGTCCGAGCAGACCCGGGGGGCTACGGCTACGAGATCACAGGCACCCGGTGCCTCTTCCTGTCGCCGCAATTATGAGTGCTCGCGAGACGCCCCACCTGGTCCGGTGTGTCCCCAAGGAGGTCGCCATGGGATGGGCAGCAACGAGGACGCCTTCACAGACGACGTGCGCGTGCGTCTGCGCGCTCGGCCTCATGCTGTACGCCGTTGGAGCGCAGGCGGCTGAAGGCCTCGTTCTGGAGGCACGGATTCCGCTCGGTCCCGTCGGGGGGCGCATCGACCACCTCGCGGTTGACCTGGCTGGGAAACGCCTGTTCGTGGCCGAGCTCGGCAACGACAGCGTCGGCGTCGTCGACATCGAGCAGGCCAAGGTCGCCGCCGGAATCGCCGGCCTGGCGGAGCCCCAGGGGGTGGGCTACGAGCCCTCGACGGATACGCTTTACGTGGCCAACGCCCGGGACGGCTCTGTGCGCCTGTTCGACGGCAAGACCCTGGCGCCTTCCGGTCGGATCGACCTCAAGCAGGATGCGGACAACGTCCGCATCCGCGGCGACCGCGTCGTGGTCGGGTATGGCGAGGGCGCCCTCGCCGTCATCGACCCGAGGGACAGGGCGAAGAAGGCCGTCATCGAGTTGGGCGGCCACCCGGAGGGGTTCCAGCTGGACGCCTCCGGCCAGCGGGCGTTCGTCAACGTTCCCGACCGGGGCGAAGTCGCCGTCGTGGACATCCAGTCCGGGCGGCGGGCCGCGAGCTGGCGGACGGGCGAGTTCCGGGCGACCTTCCCGATGGCCTACGGCGGTGATCCCGCAGGTCTGGCGATTGTGGCCCGGAAGCCGGCCACCCTGCTGCGCTACGGGCTCGACGGCTCGCTTTTGTGGCGGAAAGCCACGTGCGGGGACGCCGACGACGTCTTCTACGACGCGCGCCGCCGCAGGTTCTATGTCAGCTGCGGGGAGGGCTTCGTCGACGTGCAGCCGGACGACCCGAACGTGGCTCCCGCGAGGATCGCGACCTCGAAGGGGGCGAGAACCTCGCTTTTCGTCCCCGAGACGGACCGGCTCTACGTCGCGAGCCCTGCATCGGGAGGACAGGCGGAGCTGCTCGTTTTTCGGCCGGCGCCCTGAGGCGAGCGAGGACGGGAGGAAACCCATGACTTACGCCATGAAGCCGCTGGGCTGCGACCCCGCCCGCATCAAGGGCATGTCGGAGCGCATGATCATCAGCCACTACAAGAACAACTACGGCGGCGCGGTGAAGCGCCTGAACCTGATCCAGGAGCGGCTGGCCGACCTCGACTACGCCGCGGCGCCCGGCTTCCTGCTGAACGGGCTCAAGCGCGAGGAGCTGATCGCCACGAACTCGATGATCCTGCACGAGCTGTTCTTCGACGGGCTGGGTGACGCCAGCGAGCCCGGGCCCGCCCTGAAAGAGGCGCTCACCCGGGACTTTGGCTCATACGAGCGCTGGCGCGCCGAGTTCGTCGCGACGGGGAAGGCGCTCGCCGGCGGCTCCGGCTGGGTGCTCCTGTGCTGGTCGCCGCGCGACGGCCGGCTCGTCAACCAGTGGGCGGCCGACCATTGCCACACCCTGGCCGGCGGCGTCCCCATCCTGGCGCTCGATATGTACGAGCACTCCTACCACATGGACTACGGCGCCAAGGCGGTGACCTACGTGGACACCTTCATGGAGACGATCCGCTGGGGCAACGCCGACCGGCTCCTGGCCGGGCTGACCGCAGCCTCCGCCGCGAGGGGCTGACGGCTGACTGCGGCCCGCACCGGGCCTGAACCCCGCGCCCGGCGCTCCTCGCGCTGAATAAAGATCGCGCCGCGATGGCAAAGTCGGGCGGCGATCCGGGCCTCCCTGCCGAACCCTGGGCCGGGTTGGCAGCCATACGGGCGAGCCGGCCCCTCGCGGGAGTTGTCACATGGAACTCGCAGCCGTGGGCCAGGGCGCCCGCGCCTTCCTCTATATGGAGCGCTACGTCATCGAGGGTGCCAAGACCTACAGCCCGCTCGCAAGTCGGACCGAGGCCGCGGTGCGCTACCAACCGGAAAACGAGGCGCCGTCCTTCGGTCTCGTCACAGTCTGCGCCCCACGGGATCGCGTCTCGCTGTTCCAGGCCGATCCGGTTCCTGGGCTTCTTCGCCACTTCGTCAGGCCGGAAGGGGTGCTGTTTCCTGTGCATCCTGCAACGTGGAGGAACGACGCCGCCGAAGGTATTGAGGACATCCGCGCCTTACCGCCGAGCACGCCCATTCAGGTGGCCCCGACCGCCTCGACCAGGACGGTGCTCGCCTTGGAGCAACTGCAAGGTGTTCCCGATCACTACATCAAGCTCCACTACCCGGTCCGGATCTCGCGCTTCAACCGGGAGCTTCGGCTCAAGAATATCCACAACAGTGTCGCCGTGTGCTCCGATCTCGCGCACGTCCTGTTCGACAGCTTCGCCTATCTGCCGGACTCGCTGGGCGTCGCCCTCGGCGCCGGCGGACGGGCCTGGGGATTTCTGGTGCGAGAGGCGCGGGCCCGGCCCTTTGTTGCCGGAAGGTTTTTGATCCCGTGCTTCGCCTTGTACGCCGGCGACCTGAAGCACCCCGAGTCGCCGCCTCTCCTGGTGCAGATGATCGCCAGGCTGGGCGTCGACCCGGTTCCATTCGTCATCGACCGCGTGCTCGGCCCAATCGTCGCGTGCTGGGCGACGGTCGCCCGCGAACGCGGCATCCTCCTGGAGTCGCATGCGCAAAACACGCTGATCGAGGTCGACCGGGACATGGTCCCCCGGAGAGTGGTCCATCGCGATCTGGACGTGTGGATCGACCCCGGGGCGCGGCGGCGGGCGGGTCTCGCCATGCCGTTTCTCGGACGTGGCATGGCGGCCGACACGGACGAGGAGGTCCAAGGCCATTACAGCCTCGTCTACGACCAGTTCCTCGGCCATCACTTCTTCGACTACGTCCTCGTGATCCTCAAGGGCTACTACGGAGCCGACGAGGAGCTGGTGCGGGCGCGGGTGCGAGAGATCTTCCGCCGCTTCTTCCCGGACGCGGACAGGCTCTTCCCCGCCGGGACCATGTTCAAATTTCGGAACGGCGCCCCGCCGGACTCAAAAGCCACGCTCGAAGACATGCGGCAGGCGCCCGGCTGGCGATAGCGACCCTGTAATCCTGGGGGCGGGAGGCGGGGAGACCGTGGCCTAGCGCGGTTCGTGGCCGGGGCCCGGGCTGCCGCTTGACGGATCCCCTCCGGGGGGATAGGTGCTGCCGCATGATGCACCCCAGCCACCCCGACATCATCGCCCGGCTCAAGCGGGCCCAGGGCCACCTCGCCTCCGTGATCGGCATGGTCGAGGCCGGCCGCCCCTGTCTCGACCTCGCGCAGCAACTGCACGCGGTCGAGAAGGCCGTCGCCAACGCCAAGCGCGAACTCATCCAGGATCACATCAACCACTGCCTGGAGGACGCCATTGGCCAGGGCGGCCGCAAGGCCAAGGAGGCGCTGGCCGAGGTCACCGCCATCACCAAGTACCTGTGAGGACGCCGATGCTCGGCAAGGCGAGGAGCTGGCTGGGTTTCGGCCACGACGACCATCATCAGCATGGCCACCACCACGGCCACGGCCATCATCACGGCCATGGCGACCACGGCCACACGCACGGGGTGATCGATCCGACCATCGCCACGACCTCACAGGGGATCTGGGCCATCAAGTGGTCCTTCGTGATTCTGGCGGTCACGGCCTTCCTGCAGGTTCTCGTGGTCATCGCGTCCGGCTCGGTCGCGCTGCTGGCGGACACCATCCACAACGTCGCCGACGCCACCACGGCCATCCCGTTGTGGGTCGCCTTCCGCCTTGTGCGCCGGCGGCCCACGGCGACGTTCACCTATGGCTACGGCAAGGTCGAGGACCTCGCCGGCATTGTCATCGTGCTGATCATCTTCGCGAGCGCGCTGGTCGCCGGCTACGAGGCCGTGAACAAGCTGCTCCACCCCGAACCGATCCGGCAACTCGGCTGGGTGGCGGCGGCCGGCGTGGTCGGCTTCCTGGGCAACGAGGCTGTCGCCGTGTTCCGCATCCGGGTCGGCCGGCGCATCAACAGCGCCGCGCTCATCGCGGACGGCTACCACGCCCGCGTGGACGGGCTGACGAGCCTCGCGGTGGTGCTGGGCGCCGCAGGCGTCTGGCTTGGATTCCCGCTGGCGGACCCCATCATCGGTCTGCTCATCACGCTGGCGATCTTCGGCATTGTTTGGCAGTCCGCGAGCTCCGTCGTGCGCCGGATGATCGACGGCGTCGAGCCGGGGCTCGCGGCGGAGGCGCGCCACGCCGCGGAGCACGTTCCCGGCCTGCAGGGCCTGCATGATCTCAAACTCCGCTGGCTCGGCCACCGCCTGCACGTCCAGGCCACGGCCCTGGTCGACCCCGGAATGAGCCTTGTCGAGGCGGAGCGCGTCCGGACCGATCTGGAGCGCGAGCTGGCCGCGCACCTGCCGGCCCTCGAAGCGGCCCATATCGCCATTCGGCCCGCTTCAGAGGCGGCCGAGGCGGCGCATACAAAGGGGCATGGGCACCATCATGCGCCCGAGCCTTTTGTGTTCGCGACCGCGCTTGTAGCCGGCCGGCTGGAGATCGTCGACACGCCCGCCGGCGAGAGGATGCGCCTGCGCCTGGATCATCCCGCGCCGGGGATGGATGCCAGGGTTGAGATCCTGCGCCCGGGCGGACGCGTCGAGGGGCTCGCTTTGCGCGCCGAAGGCTCGGAGGACGTGTTCGAGAGCGAGGCGGCCCCCGAGGAGCCGCATGAGTTCGACGCCACGCTGGCGCTGCGGTTCCACGGCCGGGAGGAGCAGCTTCCGTTCCGGATGGTCGAGCCACCGGGGCATCACCACTAGGCAGCGCCCCTTCAAGAACACTGCTAGCCAGCGTCGTGTCTGGTAACGATAGTCGGCCCGCTGCTCTCGTACTGATTGCGGCCCCCGAATGCCCACCAAGGCGCCACATGCTGCTGTCGTACACGCAGAACCTGGAAGATTATCACCTTGCCCTGGCCTTCGCTGGCCAACCAGGGGGCTTCTATATCGATGTCGGCGCAGGCCATCCCGTCGCCGACAACGTGACGCAGTTCTTTTATGAGCGGGGTTGGCGGGGCATCGTGGCGGAGCCGCAGCCGGCCTTGGCGGCGCTCTACGCCAGGTTGCGGCCCCGGGATGTCGTGCACCAAGGCCTGGTCGGCCGACACGACGGCGAGGCTCGTTTCCACCAAGTCGACCGCCTGCACGGATTCTCGACCACGGTCGAGGAGCACGCCCGCGGCGCGGGCGCCTTCGGGGTGACCTACGAGACGCACACGCTGCCCTGCGCGACGCTGGCCACCCTCTGCGAGCGGCACGGCGTCACCGCCATCGACATCCTGAAGATCGACGTGGAAGGCGCCGAGGCGGACGTGCTGGCCGGCAATAACTGGTCGCGCTTCCGCCCGGTCGTGGTGGTCGCGGAAGCAGTGACGCCGGGCGCGGGAGAGCGCGCCTGGGACGAGTGGGAGCCAGCGCTGCTGGCGCAAGGATACCGGTTCCGCCTGTTCGACACGCTCAACAGGTTCTACGTCGCCGAGGAGCGCCCGGACGTCTTTGAGCGGCTGCCCGCCGAACGCGCCGATTGGAGTGCGGCGACTCACATGTATGAAATCGGTCGTGCGCCCGAGAACCCCGGTCATCCGGACCACGCCCTCGCCAGAGCATTGGCTCAGGGCATGTGGGCCGATCTTCCGCACATCTCCCCGGAAGCGCTCGCCCGCATTCTGGTGCGAGGGCGAGGCTGGGAGTTCACTCCCGAAACGGTGGCGAAAGCACAGGCTGAAATCGACACGGACGCTTTCCGGGCCGCGCTGGGTCGGATTGCGTGCGGGTACGACGGAGGCCAGATCACGACACCTGATTTGTGGGCAGTGCTCGGCTCCGAGTACCTGAAGCTCGGGTTAGGGTCGAATGCCGACCCCACCCTCAAGCTGACTGAGGCCGGACCCTTGCATGGTCTTGCAGCTACTCATCCTCGGGCAGTCCGGTCGATGCCGACCACGAGTGGATGAGAGCTTTCCCGCGCTTCGGCACGTCGCACGAGAGGTAGACGGATCGACAAGCTCCGCAGAACGCAAGCTGCCACAGGCGATCGAAATGTCCGAGCGTCGTGTTGATGACGCAAGTGATAGAGGGCTTCACGGCGATGATCCCTCCCACCCCGTTCTGGTCGTCACGCGCCTCAAGTTCCTCGTCCAAGGATACCTGCAAGGAGGCTTGGCTGATCCCCTTCAGCGGCTCATGGAGGCGCCCGTAGAACTGGATGTAGGCCGAGTGCGGGCTGCCCCACTTGATTGCGTAATTCGTGCCGAGACGGCATTCGCTGCGCTCGACGATCAAATACCGAGTGACGCCTTCGGCTCGGCGTGGCCGCTTGGGAGGCATGGTAACGCCCTTCGCTCGCAGTGCATCAAAGCCCCCACCGGATGAGCGTAGCCTTTGGGGGCGTCACGTAGGGGAAAGAGGAGGTGGCGGACGCGATCGAAGGCCAGATCAGCGTTTCGCTAGACGAGCCAAGGTCGACCTTGACGCGCCAGTTGCCGCGATGATCGCCGACCATGGCTGGCCGCCCCGAAGCATCCGTAAGATCGCGTCGTTTCGGCTCTTGTTTTCCGGGCGACCCTTGTAACGTCCCTCGGTCTTCGCTTTGGCAATCCCCTGCGCTTGGCGGCGTCGCCGGTCCTCGTAGTCCTTCCGCGCAATCGCTGCCAACATGTCCAGCATCATGGCGTTGATGGCGGCGAACATACGCGCCTGGATCTCGTCGGCCGCGCCGGCCATAATCCACGAAGTGGGCAGGTCCAACGCCACCACGCGGACGCCCTTCTCGATGATTAGGGTTTTGAGGCGCTCCCAGTCATCAGCGTTGAGACGTGAAAGCCGGTCGACCTGTTCGACCAAAAGGATGTCGCCCTTCCGGCAGTCCCGGAGCAAGCGGAACAACTCAGGGCGCTGCAGCGACGCGCCGCTTTCATTCTCGACGTAGACGCTCGCGACCTTCAGGCCATGCTCATCGGCGAAGCGCTCCAGATCAGCGCGAGCACGTTGCGCGTCCTGATCGGCTGTCGAGGCTCTCAGGTAGGCTCGGACGAACACTGTCGTGCTCCCAGTTCGATTTGCTCAGTTCGAAATCTGGGGGTTCGATTAGAGTTCTGAAAGGGGCTCAAACCGAACCGGTAACGTGACCGGGCCGATGGTTCGGTTCAGGTATACTCAATTGAACTGAATAATTCGGTTTGGGTGGGCGTTTACCCGGCGTCCGTAGAAGGTCCGGAGAGGGTGGAAAGCAGACCTGCCTCCGGTTCCCTGGGAGCGGCCTCTCGCTTCGGCGCACTCCCGCAGAGCAGCCCGCGGTTGACCGCCGCCGTAACGGCCAGGATGTCGGCCGCCGAACGAGCTCCTCCGGGGTTGCTCCCCCGCTTACGTGAGCGTCATCTGGCTGCCCCCCGGCATTCGGCTACATGACCACGGCAATGATCATCGCCAGGAATGTCGCTGGCAAATAGGTCGTGCACCAGCCTGTATCCGCCGCCTGTGGCTGACGATCCTCAGCTCGCCCCCGTGACAATGCCGCGGGCGTCGAGCCTGCACCGCACGGCGGACTGGCGGACTTCGTAGCCTCCGGCCCGCGCATATAGGACCCTCATGCGGAGCGGCGCCACCCAGCCCTGCCCCGCCCGCTCGCGCTCGCCGGACCCGACCGCCTCGACAGCAACCGCCCCGTAGCGCTTAGCGGCGCGCGCCACGGCGGCCCGGCAGGCCGAGACTGTGCCCGTTGGGACGTTCCCGGAGGGGCTCATCGCGCGCCCGAGCGAGGACACTGCGTCAGGGTCCCCCCGCACCCATCCGAGATTGCCGACGCTGGCGAGAACCATGCGGCGCCCGCCACCCCTGGTCGCCTCCGATGGAAGCAGGCGCCTTGGCAAGACAATGTCACCGCCGTGGCTGTCGTCGACGCCGACCGGGACGAAGCCCTGCGCGTCTCGGGCCGCCGCGGCGGCGACTGACCCGCTGGAACCAGGGGCCGAGCCCGTCGCAGACACAGACCCCGTGGCCCCGCTCGCCACGCCCGAGACGGACCCGGTCACTCCGGAAACCGCCCCACCCACGGCCCCTGTGACGCCGCCGACTGCGCCGGAGACGGCGCCCCCGACCGATCCGGATACTCCTGAAACGGCGCCCGCAGCGTTGCCGACAGCACCCCCCACGGCCCCGGACACGCCGCCAACGGCGCCGCCCACCGAGCCGGCGGCGTTGCCCACCGCGCCTCCAACGCTGCCGCCTGCGGCGCCCACCGCGCCCCCAACAGACCCGCCAGCTGAGCCGACCGCCCCACTAACGGCTCCTCCCACCGAACCGACGGCGCCCCCGACCGCGCCGCCCAATCCACCGCCGCGTCCGCCGCCACTGCTTCCACCTCCGCCGGCGCCGGACGAACCTCCCCCGCCGCCCGCGACCTCCGCATGGGCGGCGGAAACGAGCAACGCGAAGACAATCAAATGCGCAACTCTTCTCATGGGTGAAACCTCATTGGACTGGCTCGCTGGAGGGCCTCAGGGATTCGGGAAGCTCGATAGGACGATCCGAGGCGGGCCGGGACGGCCGCCGCTGCGTCAAGCGATGGGTGGGGTGGCGCGACCTCGCCGGAGGCTCTTCCAGCCGCGGGGCAGGCGTGGCGGGGTGGGCAGCAGGCCGCGGCTGCGGCCTATGTGCATGCGCGGCCTGTCGGAGCGTGGAGGCAGGTGGGGCCGCCGGGTGGGGCGCAGGCCCCGCGGCCCCGCCGGGCTGGTCGGGAGCGGGCTTGCTAGAGTCTGCGGGCGCAGAAGACACAGGGGCTGTGGACTCAGGCGCCGGGGCGGCTCGGGGCGCAGCCGGAGACGGGTCCAGCGGCGCAACCGAGGCGGGCGCCTCCGGGGTGGGAGCGGCAGGCGGGCCCTCGTCAAGCCCGGGAACGGCGGGCGCGATGAAGCCCGGCGGAGACAGGGTCGGGGCAGCAGGAACCTGTGGCGGGGCTGGCGGCACAACCGGCGGCGCCACAGGGGGAGGCAACGGCACGCTCACATCGACGGCCGAGATGGGAGCCTCGCGCCTCGCCGGCTGCGTGCCGCGCTTGAGCCAAGCAACGCAGCCGGTCGCGAGCACGGCGGAGAGCAGCGCCACCCCGGCGAGCGTCCGCCCCCTAAGGCGCTGGCGGGGAGGCCGAATGCGGATGATCGGTTCGGCTGTCAGGCCCGGCGCGCAGGCCCGCCTCCCCGCACGCCCGAGCAACGAGGGAAGCAGCGAGGCGAGGCGCACGGAGCCGGGATCACGCAACACGAGGACCATTGCGGCCAAGCAAACCGGCATGCCGCAGGTTCGTTCCTGACGATGGTGCCGGACAGCTGACCTTGGTTAAATCCGGCTTTGGGCGGAGCGAATGTTCCAGAGGTAAGCCTCGTCCCGCTCCTAATGCCCCCAGTTGAAGACCGTCTCGCCACAACCGTCTGCGGTGGAGCCGTTGGCCAGCCAGGGCTTGGGTAACGAGCTGGCCAGCCGAAACGCGGCCAGCACGCGCGCCATCGCCAACGAGAGAAGAGCAGAGATGGGTCTGTCCGGACGAAGCTCGACCTGGCGATTGCTGGGCCGGAGACGGGCTATTACTCAGAAGCGTGCGAGGCGCGCCGACACGCGAAGCTCGCTCATTGACGGCGGGAGCGGCGGATCACAGGTTGTGACCCGCCATGATAGTAAACCAAAAAGACGCTTCGCCCTTGCAACTGGCGCACCAGACAACGCCTCTCGGGCTCCTCAAGGCCCTGCGCAATGAGCTGCGGGATAAGCTCATGCGAAGCGAGCCCGATTTCCGCATCTACATCGCCCTTGACCAGGCCATAAAGGAAGTCACCGGAAGCCAGTCGGCCCCAGGAGCAGCGGCGCGCAAACCTCGTGTTACCGGGCAAAGGGTCTTGGCCCGGGAGCTTGTGGCCAAGGCCAATGTTCCCCTGAGCACTGCCGAAATCGTTGGCGAGATGCGCAAGCAGGGTCACGGGGTTTCCAAAAGCTCGCTTTCGTCGAACCTGTCGCAATCGTCCGAACTCCAGAGCGTTCGCTACGACGGACGGGCATGCTGGTGGCTTGCCGATCGCCGCATACCGCCTGAGGGGCGCAAGACCTAGGCCTTGGCGGGCGGTGTGGCATCTAAGCGGCTGCCCGGGAGTGCCGAGCAAGCCTGCTGGCCTTGACGAGCCGGAGCTGGTCCACACAGATCAAGGCAAGCGTCTCCAAAAAGGCCGTATGTCGTGCGGTGATCTCACGGGGAGCGGTGTCGATGATGCACACAGCCCCAAGACGCAGGCCCGGCGCGTAGATGATTGGAGCGCCGGCATAGGTGCGAATGTAGGGTGGCCCATCGACGAGCGGGTTAGGCCTAAAGCGGAAGTCCTTGGCTGCATCCGGCACAACGAGGACCCCGTCGGCTTTGATGACCTCCTGGCAGAAGGAATGGGCGCGAGGGGCCGAGCGCACCTGAAGGCCAACCGCGGCCTTGAACCATTGCTCGTCCTGATAGAGGAACGACACGGTCGAAATTGGAAACCCAAGCCCCTCGGTCGCCAAGAAGCAGATACGGTCGAAGGCAGTGGAACCCGTATAGAGGATGCCAAGGTCCTCGAGAGTTTCGATGCGTCTCGACTCAGGCATTCGCGCCCCCACACAATGGAGCTTACCTTGTCCATGAATCATTGATGGGCAGTGAACGTGTTGAGAACCGACCTTTAAGAAAAAGCGAGCAGAATTATCTGGCAGGCCGCCCAAGAGCCTGGCTAGTTTGCAAGCACTGGCCCCGCCATGACCGGGCGGGGCCGTTTGCATCTCGGCGAGTTAAGGCACCGCGCTGGCGCCCAGAAAAAAGAGTTGCTTGTGCCTCGCCGATGACTAGCGTGCGCGCTGCCTGTAACGGAGTGACGCAAATGTCCCCCACGAGCACAGAACAACAAACGGAAACAATCGACCTGGTTGCCGATATCGTCTCGGCCTATCTTTCCCACAACAAGCTGCAGGCTGCTGAGCTTCCTGCCCTGATCCAAAGCGTGCATGGCGCTCTTGCTGGCCTCGGACCGGAACCCGACCCGGCACCCGAGCCCCAGACGCCGGCGGTTCCAGTCAGGAAGTCGATCAGGCCGGACGCGATCATTTGCCTGGAGGACGGCAAGGCGTTCAAGTCGCTGAGGCGCCATCTCATGACCAAGTACGGCATGACCCCGGCCGAGTACCGGACCAAGTGGGGCCTACCGAAGGACTATCCCATGGTCGCCCCGAGCTACGCCGCGGCGCGCTCAGCCTTGGCCAAGGGCATGGGCCTTGGACTGGACCGCAGGAAGCAGCCCGAGCCGGTTCAACCGCCTGAGCCCGCCAAGGCGCCGGGTAAGCGGGGGCGTTCGAAGAAGGTGGCCCAGCCCGCGTAGTCGCCTTCACTGGCGGAGGGGCTCAGGCAGGCATACGGCTTGGGCTTCTCCCGACAGGACGGGGAAGCCAGCTCATCCCTAAGCGCCGTGCAAGCGTCATCGCGGCGTCGGACATTGACGAACTTCGTTCTGGAACTTGGTTCCATGCTCTTCGGTTTCGGCTGCCATGAGTGAACCTTCTGGAACGGCGAGCAACTTGCGGGAACGTGCTCAGCGATGCCTCGAACAGGCGCGCCTGGTGAGCGACTCGACCGATAAGGCGATGCTGCTGCACATGGCCGAGATGTGGCTGGACTTGGCGCGGACGCGCGAGCGGGGCGAGTTGATCGGCGCGGGGCCGGATATCCCGAATGAGGATTCCGTGACGGCCCCGAGGATCACGCACTCGCCCGAGGACCGCTGACACCGGCCGTTCGCCACATTCCGACGAGCGGTGCACGAGATGGCCGCCCAGACGCTCGGCTGGCCTTCGAACCGTCTTGCCCCGAGGGCGACAGGGCCGGCGACGACCCCGGCTAGGTGAGAGCGACGGCCCCTCCCTTCGCAGGCTAGCTTCACCTGCGGGCGGTTCGGGAGCAGCTTGGCGAGCTTCCTGGGGTTCTAGTGAGCGGACCATTAGGCGAGCGACGCCACCCCAACCGACTCGCGATTTACACCCTGAAGCTCCAACGCTCACGGGATCAATTTGCGGCCCGATATCGCTTCAGCCTCGGGCGCGCTCGCGAAGGAAGGGCTCGACCGTAGAGACCAGCCCGTCCGGCATGATCATTTGTGCGCCGCGTTCGTAGGTCAGATAGCGCCAGACCCATTGCATGGTTACGAACAGCCGCTTGTCAAATCCGACGAGCAAGTAGACATGCACGAGCGCCCAAAGTAGCCAAGCCACACGCCCTCGCAGATGGTGCTTGCCGAAGTCGAACACCGCCGCATTGCGGCCCACGACCGCCGCGTTCCCCTGGTTCTGGAAGAGGAACGGCTGGTCCGGAACCCCCCCTAGTTTTCCAAGGACGCGCCCGAGGTACTCGCCCTGCTGTTTTGCAACCTGGGCGAGGGCGGGCAACGGCTGGCCGTCCTGCAGGCAGAGAGCACAGTCGCCGATAGCATAGGCGTCGTCCCGCCCCGCGATGGCCAGGGTCGGATCGACGCTGACCCGGCCGGCCCGGTCGAGCGGCCCCCCGGGCGCCCGGTGATGCTGGTCGCCCGGATCCCGGCCGCCCCAGACCACGGCGCCGCAGGGCGTCTCCCGCCCAGCGATCACGACCGAGCCCGGGCGAACGTCGTCCACGCTTGCGCCCGCGAGCACCTTGACGCCCAGTCCACGCAGGCGCTCGGCGGCGTACGTCGCGCCAGCTCTTCAGCAAAGGCGGCAAGCAGTCGCGGTCCCTCCTCGACGAGCAACGTGCGCGCCGAAGCGGGGTCGATGTGCCGAAAGTCTCGCGCCAGCGTCCACCGGGACAGTTCCGCGATCGCACCGGCCATCTCAACGCCGGTCGGGCCGCCGCCGACCGCAGCCTGCGCGCCCTTGAAGTGCGACTGTGGCCACTCACGGGCCGTGGTCCGGGTTTCGCGCTTCGTCAACTAGAGGCGCGACGGATCGACTTGGCGGGAAGCCGTTGGAAGGTCTGCTGCCGCACCCGGTCCGAGATTATTCGAGGGCGCCCAGCGTCGAAGCTTGAACCCAAGCGCCCGCGTGCCGGAAGCCTCTCAATTGTTCTAAGACAGCACGGCATAGCTCCCAAGCTACCATGAGACTTGCTCAATGGGGCCGCTTAAGCGAAACGGGCATTCCCCATCGGTTGGAGGCGCGAATGCCCCACCACTCTCGTGTTCTGCTCGTCGAGGACGGGCTGCTACTCCGCTTCATGATGGCGCAGATGCTGGAGAACACCGGCTTTGTGGTCATCGGCGCGGGAGATGCCGATGAGGCGCTCTCTCTGCTTGAGGCTGACAGCTTCGCCATCGTAGTGTCCGATATCGACATGCCCGGCGAGATGGATGGCGTCGAGCTGGCGCACGAGATCCGAAGCCGCTGGCCCGAAGTACCGGTGATCCTGATCTCGGGCGAGGAGCTGCCGTCCCGCGAACTTCCTGACGGGTGCCCTTTCCTGCCCAAACCCGTGCCCGATCGGCTGCTTGTCGCGCTCATGAGGGAGATGATCGCCAGGGCATCGGGACATTAGCGCCTACGGTGCCGTTCGACGTTCTCACCGGCTGAACCTTCGGCGAAGGCTTGCTGCGAAGGCAAAAGAAGCCCGCCACGCGATGTCCTGAGCGCCAGGCGGGCCACTATCGCTCCCAAGGGCTGCGCCGGGTGCATCATCGGCGCACTTCGAGGGGCGGCATGGGCCGTAATGTGGGCCATTTCCGCGCCCGCGAGGATGCGCCCGAGGCAAAGCGCGTGGACAGCTTTGCTCCATGCCGCGGAACCGCGCGCTCGGTCTTGAAGCGGACCATGCTAAGTTTACGGGAACGGAACGGCTCCTCCGGCGCGGCGTCTATCCTCCGGTCATGAGATCCGGAGCCGGACGTGCCGAGAAGCTGGCTTACAACCGCCGTCGTTGCGTCCGGACTGACGCTCTGCGCCGCCGGAGCGCTAGCACAAGGGGACCAGAATCTTCTGACCCAATTGGTGGGTTCGCCCGTGGAGGACAGCGCCGGCGTCCCTGTCGGCGTCGTGCAGGATCTGTTGATAGACCAGGGAAGAGCGGCCGCCCTGGTTGTGGGCCTTTCTGGATCACTCGGAGTCGGCGAGAAGGATGTCGCAGTCGCCTTTCCGGGCGTTGCAGCGATCGCGCGGGATACGAGGGAAGCGGCCGAGCATGGCGTACGCGCAGCTGGTGAAGAGCCGTTGCGCGTCCGCCTGAAGGTCTCTCTCACATCGCTCGTGGCCGCGCCTGCGTTCCGCGCGGGTTCCGGCCCGTCGGCGCTTAGTCCCTCGTCCTCGTCGGGCGTGCCCGCGGGGGTCACCAAGGAACCCAAGTCCAGCACGAAGTCAGGTGGCCCCGGCTAGAGGGAGCGGAGCGGCATGGAAAAGATTGCTTTGAGCAGGCGGCAGATACTGGCTGGCGGCGCTGCGGCCGCTGTCGTTGCCACCGAGCGCCCGGCCTCGGCTCACAGCATCAAGGGCGAGGTCCCTTGGGCTCCGTCCCAAGCCGACGCGCCGCACGCTATAGATCCCGGCGGGTATATCTTTTTCACGCCCCAGGAGGCGGCGCTGATTGAGGCCGCCGTGGCGAGGCTTATCCCTGCGGACGATCTCGGCCCGGGCGCCAAGGAACTGGGCGTCCCGACCTTCCTGGATCGGCAGCTGGCTGGCGAGTATGGCCGCGCCGAGCGCTGGTACATGCTCGGTCCGTGGCGCCAGGGAAGCGACAACCAGGGGTATCAGTCCCGTCTCACGCCGGCGCAGCTCTACCGCTACGCCATCAAACAGCTCGATGCGCACGTCTCCTCGATCAAGGACGGCCGGCGCTTCGCAAATCTCGCGACCGAGGACCAGGACGCCCTGCTGAGCGACCTCGAGGCGGGCAAGGTCGACCTCGGCGGCGTGAGCGGGAAGGCCTTCTTTGACCTGCTGCTGCAGAACACGATCGAGGGTTTCTTCGCCGACCCGATCTACGGCGGCAACCGCAACATGGAAGCCTGGCGCATGATCGGCTTCCCGGGCGCGCGGTACGACTATCGCGACTTCGTCGCCAAGCATGGCGAACGATTTCCGCTGCCTCCGGTGGGCCTCCAGGGACGGCCCGCCTGGTCGAGCAAGGGGTGAATCCATGGCCCGCAAGCTCCCGAGCATCGACGTCGCCTTGGTGGGATTCGGCTGGACGGCGGCCATGCTCGCCCAGGAGTTCACGGACGCCGGTCTGAACGTGCTGGCGCTGGAGCGCGGAGTCTGGCGCGACACACCGACAGACTTCGCGCCGACCTTCATCCAGGACGAACTGCGCTACTACTTCCGTCACGAGCTCTTCCAGGAAGCCTCGCGGGAAACCCTGACCTTCCGCAACAACGGGGGTGAGACCGCGCTGCCCATGCGCCATCTCGGCTCCTTCCTGCCGGCCACCGGCGTCGGGGGCGCCGGGATCCACTGGAATGGCCAGACCTGGCGGTTTCTGCCGACCGACTTCGTGGCGAAAAGCCACAACGAGCAGCGCTACGGCAAGCTCGCCGAGGGCATGACGGTGCAGGACTGGGGCGTCACTTACGACGAGCTCGAGCCCTACTACGACCGCTTCGAGTACCTCTGCGGCATTTCCGGCAAGGCGGGCAACCTCAACGGGACCAAGCAGCCCGGCGGAAACCCGTTCGAGGGGCCCCGCAAGCGGGATTTTCCGAACCCGCCGATGGACATGACCTACGCCCCGATGCTCTTCGCCAAGGCCGCGCAGGAGACCGGCCATGCGCCCTTCCCGTGTCCCTCGGCCAACATGTCGCGCGCCTACACGAACCCGCTCGGAGTGCAGCTCGGCCCCTGCACCTATTGCGGCTTCTGCGAGAAATACGCCTGCGGCAACTACTCCAAGGCCAGCCCGCAGACGACGATCCTCCCTGTGCTCATGCGCAAGCCAAACTTCGAGCTCAGGACACAATGCGAGGTCCTCAAGGTGAACCTCGACAACACGGGCAAGAAGGCGACCGGCATCACCTATGTCGACGCCCAGGGCGAGGAGTGGGAACAACCTGCGGATCTCGTGATCCTCTGCGCCTTCGCGCTCCACAACGTGCGCCTGATGCTGCTTTCGGGGCTCGGCCAGCCCTATGATCCCGAAACGAACACCGGCGTGGTCGGGCGCAACTACGCGTACCAGATCACCAGCGCCGTCGACGTCTTCTTCGACGACAAGCTCACGAACACGTTCATCGGCGCCGGCTCCCTCGGGATGGGGATCGACGAGTACAATGGCGACAACTTCGACCACACCGGGCTCGGGTTTATCGGCGGGGGATACATTGCGCTTTGGACCACCAACGGGCGTCCGATCGAGACCCATCCCGTGCCGGAAGGCACGCCCAAGTGGGGGTCGAAGTGGAAGAAGGCCGTGGTCGACAACTACCTCAAGCAATGCTCGATCAGCACGCACGGCGCCGTGATGAGCCATCGGGGCAACTACCTCGATCTCGACCCCTTCTACCGGGACGTGCACGGTCGGCCGCTCGTGCGGATGACCTTCGACTTCACCGACAATGAACACCGAATGTCGGACTACCTCACCGACCGGGCCGCGGAAATCGCCAGGGCCATGCAGCCCCGCGAGATCAAGGTCTCGAGGCGCAAGGGGTCCTACTCGATCGTGCCCTACCAGACGACGCACAACACGGGGGGCGCGATCATGGGCGACGACCCGAAGACGAGCGCGGTGAACCGCTACCTGCAAAGCTGGCAGGCCCACAACGTATTCGTCATGGGTGCCTGCGCCTTTCCCCAAAACCCTGGCTACAACCCGACCGGCACGGTCGGCGCCCTCACCTATTGGGCCGCGGACGCGATCCGCAACCAGTACCTGAAGAGCCCGGGCCCGCTGGTTCAAGCATGAGGCGTCCACCATGCGCAGCGCCACCCCGTTCCTGATCGCCGGGCTGCTCGTGGCGACATCCGCCGGACTGGTGTTCGCCGATGGCGACCATGCCCAGATCGAGCGCGGCCGCTATCTGGTGTCCGCGGGGGATTGCTACGCCTGTCACACAGCCGACCCCTCCAAGCCCTTCGCCGGGGGTCGGCCGTTGCAGACGCCGTTCGGCGCGATCTACTCGGCCAACATCACGCCGGACCGGCAAACAGGGATCGGGGCCTGGTCGGACGACGATTTCTACCGCGCCATGCACGAGGGCGTTTCTGCCAATGGCGAGCGGCTCTATCCCGCTTTCCCCTATCCCTACTACACGCACGTGACCCGCGGTGACGTCCTGGCGATCCGCGCCTATTTGCAGACCCTCGAGCCGATCGCGAACGCTCCCCCGCGCAACAAGCTGCCATTTCCACTGAGCGAGCGCGCCGTGATGCGCCCCTGGAACTGGATGTTCTTCGACGACGGCGCGTTCCATCCCGACCCGTCCAAGTCGGCCTCCTGGAACCGCGGCGCCTATCTCGTGGAAGGGCTTGGGCACTGTGGCGCCTGCCACACGCCGAAAAACGTGCTCGGGGCCGACATGGACGACAAGGCTCTGGCCGGCGGCACGATCGAAAACTGGTTCGCGCCGAACCTGGGCGCCGATTTGCGGACTGGCCTCGGCGGATGGAGCGAGGCGGATGTCATCGACTACCTGAAAACGGGTCGCAACAGCCACGACAGCGCGACTGGGCCCATGTCGGAGGTGATCCAGTATTCGACCTCGCAATTGAACGACGAGGATTTGCACGCCGTCGCGGCCTATCTCAAGGACCTCCCGGGCGAAGCCGGACGGGTGCCGAGCAGCGCCTCAGGCCAGCAGACATCGTCCTCCGGGCTATCCGGTTCCGGAGAAGCGATCTTCCTCGACCAGTGCTCGACCTGTCACAGAAGCAACGGCGAGGGCACACCGACCGTCTTCCCGCCGCTCAAGGGCAACGCGAATGTGCAGCAAGCAGACGCGACGACCGTGATCCGCGTCATCCTGCAAGGTGCCCGGACGACGCCCACCGACGCGCGGCCGACGCCATTCTCGATGCCGGCTTTCGACTGGAAGCTGAGCGACGCCCAGATCGCGGCCGTAGCAACCTACGTCCGCACGGCTTGGGGTAATGTGGCTGAGAGCGTGTCCGCCGACGATGTCGGCAAGCTGCGACGGACGCTGCACGCCAAGGCGGAGTGATGCGGACGCTGCTTGGGCCTTTCCGACCCGGCCCAGGTGGAGTTTTGCGCCGAGCCTGACAGAGGATTGAATGCACGCCCCGGTAGAAGAGATCGTCGACTTTTGAGCTGAAGGATCTGAAATCCTAGGGATCTGACCTTTTAGGGCGAGCGACGCCATCCCAACGGACACGCTACACCCTGAAGCTCCCACACTCGCGGGATCATTTCGCGGCCCGACATCGTTTCAGCCTCGGGCGCGCCTGAAGCTGCGCGCCGAAGCGGAGGCGAACGCGTGGACCAACGGGCCGGAACGCTGTCCATCGAGACGAGCCGCAACCTGCTGCTGCGCCGGCTCGCCCCGCATGACAGAGACCTCCTGCGGCCCCATCTGGAGCCCTGCCTCCTCAAGAGCCGGCAGATCCTGCACCACGCCAAGCTGCCGATGCAGCACGTCTACTTCATCGAATCCGGGCTGGTGTCGGTGGCGGCGCGGGTGAGCCGCGACCGCTGGGTCGAGGTGTGGCTCATCGGGTCGGAGGGCATGACCGGCATTCCGATCGTGCTGGGCGACGACGCCGAGCCGCCGCTGCGCCGCATCGTGCAGGTGGGCGGCACGGCCTTGCGCCTACCGAGCGGGGTGTTGCGGCAGGCCATGGCCGAGAGCGCCTCGCTACGCCGAATGCTGTCGCTCTATGTCCAGGTGGTGCTGCTGCAGACCTCGCAGTCGGGCGCCTGCAACTCGCACCACACCCTCAAGGAGCGCCTCTGCCGCTGGCTGCTGCTGGCCCGCGACGGCCTCAAGGACAACTCTCTGCCGCTCACGCACAGCGTCCTGGCGCGGCTCCTCGGCGTGCGCAGGCCAAGCGTCACCAGCTGCCTCGGCGTGCTGGAGGAGATGGGCTCCATTCGCAACACCCGCGGCATGGTGACCGTCACGAATGCGCAGCGGCTCGAGGAGGCGACGTGCGATTGCCACCGCATCATCACGCGCGAGCAGCGCCGGCTGCTCGCGGGGTAATCCTATGCACGCGCAATCAGGAACTTGCGCTGCAAGTTGGCTAGGCGGCGAGGTGAGCTTGTCACGCGCGCCGTAAGGACCTCTGAGCCTCAATCTATCGTTAAGCATCTTCCGGCCGGCGTAGATGCGCACCCGCCTCGCTGGCGGCTGCGGCCAACCGGCGGGCCGTCTCCGCTGCAGCATCGGCGGTAAGCGCAACGGCCACGCGAGGGCCGGTCACCACAACCTCTCCGTTGTAGATCTCCACGTTCAACGGCGTCCGGTCCGTGTCTAGGTCGCTGGTTTCCATACCCGTCATCGGCGAGGTTCCCTAATTTCCTCGGTTAGCGCGGTCGGAACGTTATGGTTCCCATGGCCGAACGACCGACCGCCCTACTTAGATCCGCTGATGAAACCAAGATAAGCTCACGCTGGTTATCGCCCGGCGATATTCGGATGGGGGCAGGGATGGAGTTCAATCCTCGGAATAAGATCCTGGCCCAGATCGAGCCTGCAACGGCGTTGCGCGCCAGAGGACGGCTAGAAAGGGTCGCCCTGCACGCCCGAACGGTGCTCCAGGAGCCCGGGAATCTCGTCGAGTGGGTCTGGTTCCCCGACGACGCCTTGATCTGCGTGGCGTCCGAGACCGTCGGCGGTGAAAGCGTCAGCGGAGGGATGATCGGCTGGAACGGCGCTTACGGGGCTTTCGAGGCCTGCGGAAGTCGTCAGAGCTTCACCCGCGCCGTCGTGCAGATCTCGGGTCAGGCGTGGAGGATCCGGTCGCAGCACTACCGCGAGATCTTCGAGCAATCCGCCGGCCTGCGGGCCGCGGTTCACAAGCACATGGAAGCCTTGATGGTCGAGGCGCGGCAACTCGTGGCGTGCTCGGCCATCCATCCCGTCGAGAGCCGGATGTGCCGGGTCTTGCTGGACGCCTCCGCCCGCAGCCACGGCGGCGACGAGCTTTCGCTGACCCAGGCGTCCCTGGCCAACATCCTCGGGGTTCAGCGGACCACGATCGCGGTGACCGCTTCCGCGCTGCAACGGCGAGGGATGATCCTCACCGGACGGGGCCGCATGGAGTTGCTCGACCGCCGGCGTATCCAGGAGACCTGCTGCTCCTGCCGGGAGACCATCGCGTTCGCCGAGACGGAGATCTTCAGGTCGCATGCACAGGTGTGCGAGGGCTGAGCCAGGCTCCCGTTCGGGAGCGCCCGGGAATCTGGCGGGAAGGACCGGTCGCCGGGGCGGCGCCGCCAAGGGCTGGCCGGTGACGGTCGGCGGCTATCCCAGGTTCTTGGCCCGGTTAGGGTCGAGCACGTTCAGGCGCATCAAAGCCCCACGGAGCGCCTCGCCGTCGAACGGCTTCTCCAGCACGTTCACGCCTTCCTGCTCCGAGTGGGCGAGGCGGTCGACGTAGCCGCTGGTGAGGACGAGCGGCATGCCGGGCCGGAGAGCGCGGATTTCCGCAGCCAGTTCGTCGCCCTTCATGTCCGGCAGTCCCACGTCGATGATCACCGCGTCCAGATTGGGCAGGCGCTTCAGCTTCGCCAACGCCTCCCCCGCCGTCGAGGCTTCCTCCACGTGAAAGCTATCGGCGAGACTCAGAACCACCGTTGTCCTCACCAGGGGGTCGTCCTCCACCACCAGGATGCGCGCGCGGCCCTGCGGCCCGTCCTCGAGCAGCGCCTTCAGCTTGGTGTCGAGCTCGGCGGGCGTGAACGGCTTCGGGAGCAGGTTGTAGCCTTCCTCGAGCCGGCCATCCTTCACCAACGCGCCTCCCGCATATGCGGAGGTCAGCAGTGTCCTGAGACCGGGCTGCAAGCGGGACGCCACCTCTGCCAGCTTGCGTCCGTTCATGCTCCCGGGCAGCGCCAGGTCGCTGAACAACACGTCGAACTCCTGGCTCTGCATGCGCCGCAGCGCGTCGTCCCCGTCGGGGGCATCGGTCACCTCGTACCCGAGTTCCACAAGCGCTTCGTGGCTGAACTCCCGCACGCCGGCGTCGTCCTCGACCAAGAGCACGCGGGTCACATTCGGCATCGGATTTGAGCTCTCGGGCCTGCGCTCGACGGGGAGCTCATCAGGACCAGTCCAGCGCGGCAAGTAGAGCGTCACGGAGGCGCCCGCCCCAACCGCGCTGTCGATCTCGACCCGGCCGCCGGACTGGGTGACAAAGCCGTAGACTTGGCTCAAGCCCAGTCCGGTTCCCTTCCCGACGCCTTTGGTCGTGAAGAACGGTTCGAAAGCCTGGGCGAGAACCTCGCTGCTCATACCCGCGCCGGTGTCGCGGACCGTGATTGCAACCGCATCCCGAGCCTCACCATCTGCGCCGTTCGACGCCACATTCGAGGTCTCGATCACCAGCCGGCCGGCGCCCTCCATGGCGTCGCGCGCGTTCACCGCAAGGTTCAGCACGGCTGACTCGAGCTGATTGACGTCGGCGATCGTTCTCCAGAGTTCCGGGGCCAGGCGCGTCTCCACCCGCACTCCCTCTCCGAGCGTGCGACGCAAAAGGTCGCTCATCCCGAGCAGCAGCGCGTTGACGTCCACCGCCTTGGGGGTCAGGGGCTGGCGCCGCGAGAACGCCAGGAGCTGCTGGGTAAGGCCCGCGGCGCGCCTCGCGCCTTCCATGGCGTTCTCGGCCGCGCGGCGAACCCTCGGGCCGGACGGGTCGCGGCCGAGTTGGCGTTGCAGGACCTCCAGGTTGCCGATCACCACTGTGAGCAGGTTGTTGAAGTCATGCGCCACCCCGGCCGTGAGGCGCCCAACGGCCTCCATCTTCTGGACTTGCCGCATCTGCTCTTCCAGCTCGCGGCGGGCGGAGACGTCGCGCAGGCTCGCCAGCAGCGCCGGCTCGCCCTCCCAATCGGTGACAACGGCCCGCATCTCCACGTCGACGCGGTCGCCGTCCGGCCGGAGCAGGGAGATATCGGTGGTCTCGCCGACCACCAGCGGCAATCCCAGGTGGGATCCCACCATCTCTTCAGCCGAGCGTCCGAAGAGCTGGCAGGCCGAGGGATTGGCGAGAAGAACCGCGCCCTCGCCTCCGACAACGAGCAAGCCGTCCGCGTTGCGCTCGACCAGAAGCCGAAACTCGGCGGAATCGATCCTGTTGAAGCGGTTCGACATGAAAGCGCGCGCTCAGGACGAGGCGGGACCGGGATCGTCCTGTGCGGGATCCCCGAACACGTTTGGAGCGCTGCTCACCGCGACTCCGAGGTGCATGCCCTGGCCGTCGATCGCGAACTCCCTGATATCCTTGGAGTGCTCGCTGCCACGCATCTTCAGGATCATCAGGCCCCTGTTCATGGCGTGCTGCTGCTGGACGTAGCGCAGCAGGATGATGGAGTCCGTGAGGGTGGAGATGTGCTGCTCGCTCGCGCTCTGCCCCCCGACGAGCGACTTGCTCGTGGCGGTGCACAGGGCGGCTATCTCGTGCTTCTTGATGTAGGACGTCAGGCTGATGAGGAACTCGCGGAAGCCGGATTCGGGCGCGATGCGCTCCAGCGCCGAGAGGCTGTCCACCGCGATGCGGTCAGGCCCGAACTCTTCGATCAGGCCCTGGATCGTCAGCAGGTGGTCCGGCAGGCTCTGTGCTTCCGGATAGAGGCAAACCACCTTCAGGGAGCCCTGCGCCTCCATGGCCTCCAGATCCACGCCCCAACTGCCGGCGTTGCGGAACAGCTGGCCACGGCTCTCCTCGAAGCCCATCAGCAGCGCGCGCTCGCCCGCCTTGACGCCGCCCGCGAGATAGTTGGTCACGAGCAGTGTCTTGCCGGTGCCCGTGGCCCCGCTCACCAGGGTGACGCTGTCGCGAAAGAAGCCGCCGCCGCACATGGCGTCGAGCTCCGCGTTGCCGCTGGTCACCCGCTTGCTGCTGGAATGCTGCTCGAGCCTCAGCGAAGACAGCGGCACGGCCACGATTCCGCGCCCCGCCAGCATGGTGAATGGCGCCTCGCCCTCCACGTGGCGACTGCCGCGCATCTTCAGCACTTCGATCGTGCGGCGCCGCCGCTCGCGCCCCAGCACGTTCCTGAGGATCACCACGCTGTCGGCGACGAACTCCTCGAAGCGATGACGCGTGATCTCGCCGTATTCGCTGTTGCGCTCCGCTGTCATGAGGACCGTGAGGCCGGCCTGCTTGAGAGCGGAGCTGATGCGAAACAGCTCACGTCGCACAAGGGTCTGGTCGGCGATGAAGTGATCGAACAGCTGGGCGAGCGAGTCCAGGACGACCCGCTTGGCGCCGACCGCGTCCACCGCGTGCAGGACGCGCGCCAACAACGCCGAAAGATCGAAGTCGCCGACCACCATCTCGTCGCTGTCGTTCGGGCTCGCGTCGACGAACGCGAGCCGCCCGGCCTCCCGCCAGCCAGCAAGATCCCAGCCGAAGCCTGACAGGTTGGCCTCGATATCGGCGGGCGACTCCTCGAACGTGACGAAGACGCCGGCTTCGTCGTCGTGGGCGATGCCGTGGGCCAGGAACTGCGTGGCGAACACGGTCTTGCCGCTGCCCGGGGTGCCGCCAACCACGGTGGTCCTTCCGCGGGGCAGCCCTCCCATGACCAACTCGTCGAACGCCTCGACGCCGGTCTGAACGCGTTCGAGCGTCGGCGTGATCAATGGTCCCGGGCCGCTCATCGCTTCTCCTCTTCTGACCGGATGGCGAGGAAGCTCAGCACCCTGGCATGGTCACTGAGGTCACCCACGATTCGCCTGGGCGGGTGACGGGTCTCGTCGGAAAGGGTTGGCGTCGCCAGTATGCCCGCGGCTTCGGCGAGTCCCGGCTGTTCGAGGACATCGACGACCTCGATCTCGGCGATGGCGTGCGAGGCGGCCAGCAGCCGCAGACGGTTCTCGCGCGCCCGCTGCGCTGCGGCGTTATGGCCGGCAACGTAGAGCCGAAGTACCCGCCGTGGCCGTTCGACCGAATCGGTCACCGTCACCTCCGCACCCGGCCCAATCGGCTCGAGGGCTGCACCCTTATCCCGTGGACTGGCGAGCGACTGTCCGAAACCCTACACAACCCGAGTGCGAACCGAGCGTTATCCCGCGTCGTCGTTTCGTTCGTCCTACCCGCGCAGGGTGCAGAAAGAAGCCGCGCCATGGACGGAGGCGGGCGGACAGCTAGGGTAGACTTCGCGGACGCCGGTAGGCCACCGGGCCCGCTTCTGGCATGGGGTTCGCATGGCTGAGGAACAATCACGGGTCGGAAAGACGCGCATGTCAGGCTCGAAGGCCCTGGTTGGCGCTCTGGAGCGGCTGGCGCTCGCGCCCGACCTCGACGCCGTTACCGAGATCCTGAGGTCGACGTGCCGCCAAGTCGTGGGCGCCGACGGGATCGCCGTCGTCATGCGAGACGAGGATCGATGCGTCTATCTCGAGGAGGACGCCGTCGGCCCGCTCTGGAAGGGACAAAGCTTCCTCATGGAGGCGTGTGTGAGCGGCTGGGCCATGCTCAACCGGCGCACGGTGGTCATCCCGGACGTCGCCGTCGACGAAAGGGTCCCTCAGGAGTTCTACCGCGGGCGGTTCGTGCGAAGCCTGGCCATAGCGCCCGTCCGTCCGGACGACCCCATTGGAGCACTCGGCGCCTACTGGGCCCGGCCGCGCAAGCCGAGCGCCCGTGAGATCGGCGCACTGGAGACCCTCGCCCGGGCGGCAGGGTTGGCGATCGACAAGCAACGCCTTCTGAACGAACTCTCCCGTGCGCTCACTGAAGCGGCGCTGGCTCGCGACGAATTGCGCCAACGGCTCAGGAACGCCATGGCCGCCCTCGGGGCGCTGGCCACCAGCGAGCTTCCTGCCGAGCACGCCCACCAGCTCAACGCCCGCATCGCCGCGATCGCGCGCGCTCAGGAGCTCCAACAGACATCAGCCGGGAACGTGAACATTGGGGCCTTGGCCGAGGCCGAACTCGGAGCCTACGAGCCCGGCTCGTCCGGCCGAGTCGCGCTTTCAGGGCACCCCATCCTAGTGCCGCCACGGCAGGCGGCGGCAGTCGGCATCATTCTCAATGAACTCGCGGCCGAATCCCTGCAGCGCGGCGCCCTGTCTACACCAGAGGGTCGGCTTCAGCTAGAGTGGGAGGTCGATGGTGATCACATCGTACTGGAGTGGCGAGAGACGACCGGCGGCGGGTCCGTAGCGCCCGATCCGTCCGGCCAAGTGGGTGGCTTCATCGACCGCGTTGTGCAGTCGGAGCTAGGTGGGCGCATCAACCGCACCGTTGCACCTAATGGGTTTACGTGCAGCCTCGAATTTCCCGCCCAATAGCCAGGGGCCGGAAGACATCCCGAGGCACGACGGTTGCTGCTCGCGCGCAAGGCCATCCCCTCCTTTTCGGATCCTAATCAGCGACAAGTCGAGGACAAAGCCACGACAAGGTCACTTGCTCCGGCGCTGACGCGTGCTGCCCCGAAAGCGGCCATCGCTTGAAGAATGTTTTGCACGATCGACTCTGAAGAAGAGGGGAAGGCGGCGGTCGGCCCCGAAGACCAAGTCGCTCTCGACCGGTACTTCGCGCTTGCATGCTTCGAGATCCGGGACGAAACGCTCGAAAAGGTCGATCGCGAGAGCCTGTTGGAAGTCCATCAGCTCGCCTGAGCATTCGTGAGCCCACTGCACGAGCGCATCGAAGTCGCGCTCCCCCTTTTCCCTGATCAGCCCGAACACGCCGACTTCCTCCCCGATCATGTAATTTGAATTTCCAACCAGGTCGTGGAGAACAATCCTGAAAACGTGCTCGGGCGGGAAGCGTTCGACGTGACGGCCGACGCCCGCTCGCGAATAGTGATTGGTCATCTCATGCCGCAGCCGCACCGCCAGGTCATGCAGGTCGCCGCGCCGGTACTTTTCAAGAATTTGCGCGACCCGCGCCTTAATCAGTTGGTCCTCTGCCCGGTTCAACTTATCCCCGTAGCTGACGAGGGACTTGAGGAACTCGACACACTGCGAAGACAAGTTCCTGGCCAAGCTGATATATACCTGTGATGTAATCAGCTTTATCAACGAAGATGTTGCCTCCGAGCGCGCCTGAAGCAGCATTCGCCAGGTCGCGCCGATGTCATTCGCGGCTAGACAGGAGGCGAGGAACATCTCCCGGTGGTGTTTTGGTATTGCGTCGAGTTGACGCCGCGTGATCGCGATCTCTGTGAAGACGAACGGGACGAACGCTTTGTGCATTTGCGGCACTCGGTAGTAACCTGAGCACATTCATACAACCAGATGCTGATCCGCAAGTGTGAGCATCAGTCCAGCGCGATAATGGTCCCTTGGTCGGCCTCGATCACTACCCGCAGCGGCTGCCGCAGCTCGATCAGCCGAGCTTGTAGGAGCGACGCCGAGAGGTCGTCTGGCACCACGGCCCACGTGTCAGTGCTTCCCGGATGGTTGTCGCCCTCGTGGAACTCGATCCGCCCAGCCGCGCCAAGTCCACTGAGCTTCGACCCTAAGTCGAGGCGGGAGAGCAAATTCGCCGCCCTGGCCGCCGGGCACCACAACGAGCCTTCCACCATGGGCCAGCAGACGTCGGAAACGGGGGCTTCCAGTTCCTCTACTTCCATGGCACGACGGTTCATCGCAGTTGTCAGTTCGACAGGGTCGTCCACGTTCACGCCTTCTAGCTTGAGGATCTCGCGCCAGGTCGGGCGGTAGTTCAGGCTGGCTTGGTACTCGGGCCCGAGCGTAACGTACCCCCCGTCATAAATGTGCAAGTCTTGGCTCGCGGCAGGAGGCTCCAGCAGCAGGGGCCGCCCCGCGTCCTCGATCTTGCGGGCAAGGTCGCGAACCGACGGCACTCCGAATGCAGCCAGCGCAAGCTGGGCGAGAAATCTGCGGCGGGTGAACGGCATGCTGCTCCTCCAGTGGAGGACGCGGCCCGAGTGTTTGCCCTGGGGGCCGCATCCTGCTTACGCAGAACCACCGTGTCCGGGCGGGATCGGCTGGCGACGGCGGGGCCGTCTTCCTGATGCTGAGCTAGAGGTGGGAAGTCGCGCGCGATCTACAAGCAGCAGGTCGAGCTAGCGAAGGTAATTCGGACACTTCGCCTTGAGCCAGGCGAGCGACGATCCGGAGCGATAAAGGCTGTCCTTGCGTTTGCAGACCAGCCCCTCCAGGCCGAGTTCGCACGCGTGGCGGAACAGGTCCGGCCCTTGTTCGTCCAGGGCGTCCACGAGCGCGACACCGTCGGTGCGCGCCGCCAGCAGCCTGGCCAGTTCGTGGCGGCGCTCGACGAGCGGTAGGAGCCCCAGGTCGCGCCCATCCAACTCAAGCAGGTCGAAGGCCATCAGGACGGCGTGGAGGCCCGCCTGCTTCGACCGCTGCGCGTGGAAGTCATCCCGCCCATCCGGACGTTGGATCACCGCTTCGCCGTCCAAAATGCAGGAGGCGCAGCGAAGCCCTTGCAGCCCCTCTGCGATACGTGGCAGGCGCTCATACCAGGACAGGCCGTTGCGGCTCCACAGGTGCACGTTGCCTTCGCGCCAGTGGGCCTGCATGCGGTAGCCGTCGTGCTTCACTTGGTAGAGCCAGCCGCGCCCCGTCGGGATCACCTGAGACGGCGTGGCCAGCATGGGCGGGATGAACCCCTCGGGGGTCCTGCGATCACGGGCCAGGGGACGCGGGCGGAACGGCATTCAGCCCTCACGCCGAGCGTGCCGGATCGGCTCCATCAATCGGGTATTCAGGATTGCTGGCTAACTGTCCTCCGACGAGGCGGCCCCTTTGATCGCTCCAGCGATCGCGGCAATGGTGGGCGCCTATCGTTCCTCTCCAGCCCCCGTGCAGGAGCACTTCTATTTCGTGCTGAAGCACGCCGCCCGAGACCTGGAGCGTTTCGTCGTTCCGCGCGTCTCCCGGGCCGCCCAGGCTCAAGCCGATGAAGACGGCATCGGGGCCCTGCGCCATTACCACTGGCTTGACCAGACCGGGGCCATGAAGGATCCCGAGCGCGCGATCTACCACTGGGAGCACGTCGTCCCGGCAGCGGATATCGTCAAAGCGCTTCTGGCCCTGGAGGCGCCCACTGTTGCCCAGATCGCCGAAATCTTGAAAACCGCCCAGATCGCCTGGATCCTGAAGCATGAGGATCGGAAGCTCGTTCCGAGCAACCGGCCGGATCCCGAGGCAATCTATCGAGCCGCCGGAATAGAGCTTATGCCCTAGTGGCTGTGGAGAACGGGGATGCGCGGAAACTGATCTGGCGCATGCCCGAGGTCTCCGTATGTTCTCTCGATGTTCCCCGATATGACCATCGCCGGCCTGGAGCGAGACGGCCTTTCCCACGCCGAATACGAGTGCTGCGGCGTGCGCGTCGTGGTGCCTTGGCGCATGCTGGACGCCGCGCCGGAGGAGACCTTCCACGAGGTGGCAGAGCGGCTCGTCTGCAGGCGCTGCGGCGAGCCTCCGAACCCGGGCGGCATTCGGCCGTGGGGTCAATGGATGTGCGACGGCTGGGTGGACACCTTCCGATGACTGCCAAGTACGCAAACGAACTGTTGGTAGCGGCCCTCGCTAGCACCGCAACGCGTCAAATGAGACCTTGAACCGAGCCGGGCGCGTGAAGCTCCCCACGAGCGGAGCTTGCACGGACTTTTTTTTTGTTTGGCTCGATCGCCCCGGTATAAGTGCTGCCTGGGTCTGTGTACGTGATCCCCCCAGCCAGGCCTTCCCTGGAGCCGCTTGTCGCTCGGGCTAATGGAAGCCATCGAGACAATCTCAGAGGCGGAGTTCCGCCGCCGCTTCGAAGGCTGGGGGCCCTGCCGCCTTTCCCCGGCGCCCACAGGCAAGCGAGCAAGCCCTAGGACCCGCCCAGCCCCCGGTCTAAACGGGATCGGCGCGGTCGCTCGGCCATGGGCGGCCCGAAGCCTGTCGGTGAGAGCAACTGCTCGAAATCCATCCGATGCGGGTTCCTCGCGGAACTCCTCCCGCGCTAGCGGGCCTCAGGGGTCGGGATCGGCGCGGAGCCACCTTGACCGCGATGGAGTTCGGGCCGTCCCGGCGGAAGTGGGGCCGGAAGTGGGGCCCGCCTCATCCCGGGCGACTAACAAATTGAAAACTAATAGAAATTGGCGGAGAGGGGGAGATTCGAACTCCCGATAGGGTTGCCCCTATGCCGCATTTCGAGTGCGGTGCATTCAACCACTCTGCCACCTCTCCGCAGACTGAGGCGCGGCCGCGGGGGGCTGCGCCGCGGGGCGGGCGCCCCGGTGGTTGGCGGGGCCAATAGCATGGGCTTCGTGGATCCACAAGCGCCAGGGACGGGGAAAGCAGTCGGTCACGACACGCGCGAGCGTGCGATGGCGGCTTCGCGTGCGCCGTTTCCCTTGACTTGCCCCCGCCCCCCTTTTATGGAAGCCGCTTCGCGCGCGGGCCGAAGGGTCGGCGCGCGGCTTCGTGCTGGCGCCTACCCGGAAGCCTGCGCGGGATCCACGCCGGATCGCAACTGCCAAAAAGACGGCCGTTCGCCCCTGGGGCGGGCAGAGCCGGACGAACACGAGGACAAACAGATGTTCGCAGTCATCAAGACCGGCGGCAAGCAGTACAAGGTTGCCGCCAACGACGTCATCACCATCGAGAAGCTCCCCACGCAGGCGGGCGAGATCGTCGCATTCGACCAGGTTCTGATGGTCGGCGACGAGGTCGGCGCCCCCGTCGTGGCGGGCGCCTCTGTGGCGGGCGAGGTGGTCGAGCAGACCCGCGGCCCGAAGACGATCTCGTTCAAGAAGCGCCGCCGCCAGAACTCGAAGCGCAAGCGCGGGCACCGTCAGGAACTGACGGTCGTGCGGATCACTGAGATCCTCACCGGCGGCGCGAAGCCGTCCGCGAAGGCCGCCGAGGGCGAGGCCAAGCCAAAGCGCGCTCCCCGGGCCAAGAAGGCCGAGGGCGACGCCGCCGAGGCGGCCCAGGCCTGATGCGAACGCCCTCCCCGGAGGGCTCGCGCGCAACGGATGAGACGGTCGGGCCCGCAGGGCCTGACGCAGCGGAATTTTTCGGGTATAAGGCCCGCAACGGTTACGGAGCACCATCATGGCTCACAAGAAAGCAGGCGGTTCCTCGCGCAACGGGCGCGATTCGGCTGGCCGCCGCCTTGGCGTGAAGAAGTTCGGCGGGGAGCGCGTGATTCCCGGCAACATCATCGTGCGTCAGCGCGGGACGAAGATGCATCCCGGCGCCAATGTCGGCATCGGCAAAGACCATACGCTTTTTGCGACGGCCGCCGGCGTGGTCGAGTTCCACGCCAAAGCCAACGACCGAACCTTTGTGGTCGTACGAGCCCAAGAGGCTGCTGAATAACGGCGCAGGTCAGGACGAAGGACCTCCGCCGGCTCCCACGAGACCCGGCGGACCCCAAGTCGCGATAAGCGAGCCAAGTCCGAGAGAGCCAGGAGAAATCCTGGGAATCGACCGGGGAAGTGGGAAACCGCTTCCCCTTCGTCGTATCCGGGTCACGATTCACCGTGACTCTCCCTCGGACCGGAGGCTCGGTCATGTTCCCAGAGATCACCCGCGACGACGTTTTCAGGCTCGAAACGCGCCGCCTGTGGCTGCGCTGGCCACGGGCGAACGATGCGCAAGCCGTAGCCCGAATCGCCGCCCGCAAAGAGGTGGCGGACATGACGGCCAATATCCCGCATCCCTACCCCGCCGGCGCTGCCGACGCCTGGATCCTGGACGCGCGCACGCGCAACGCGGCCGGGTCGCAGCTCACGCTGCTCGCCACGCTGAACCGTGGCTACCGTGAGCCGGTCGGCTTCGTCTCGGTGAAGTGGGAGCCCGACGACACGGTCGTGCTCGGCTACGCCTTCGCGGTGGAGCACTGGAGCAAGGGCTACGCCACGGAGGCGGTCCAGCCGGTGGTGGACACCGTCTTCAGCCTGACGAAGACAGAGGCCGTCACCGCCCAGGTCCGCGTGATCAACCCGGGCTCCCAGCGCGTGCTGCGCAAGGCCGGCTTCTCCTACGAGAGCTCCGGGCTGGTGGAGATGAAGGCCCGCGGCGGCCTGTTCCCGGTGGACCGGTTCCGGCTCGATCGGAAGGTTTGGCGCAGCCTGAAGGGCTGGGGCGAGCCGCGTTTCCAGCGGGGCGAACCTGAGCCGAGCTTCGGACTCGAGCCCGCTGGCTGCGTCTGAGCCATGACCGATGCCCCCGGCTCGCCGGGGGCGCTTCGCCGCAGCGACTAGGGCGACGGATCGTGGTCCGGGACGCGGACTGAGCCGTAGGCTTCCCGGGGGAGTGACTGCCCGGAGGCTTCATGGTTGCCCGTTTCTGTCTAGCTGGCTTGGCGCTGGCCGTTTCCGTCCAGGGGTCTTCTGCTGCGGCCGTGCAGGTCCGCCCGTACCCATCGAAGCTGGTGCTGGAGGATTTTTTTCGCGGCCCGCTGCGGGCGGAAGGCGTCTTCTTCAACACGCGCGACGGTTCGCGGCGAGGCATCGAAGTAGCCATGCGCGGCCGCTGGGATGGGCGGACGCTGACGCTGCGCGAAGACTTTGTCTATTCCGACGGGGAGCGCGACCGCAAGACGTGGCGGTTCACCAAGACGGGAGACGGCGTTTATGTCGGGACCCGCGAGGATGTGATCGGAACGGCTGATGTCCGCCAGGACGGCGACGCCGTGAAACTCTCCTATACGGCGCGGGTGAGGACGGCCGCCGGCTCGAGCTACGACATCCGCTTTGCAGACCTGCTCCGCAAGACGGGACCACGCGCGGTGATCAATACGGCCGACCTGTCCTGGCTGTTCTTCCCCGTGGGCAAGGCCGAATTGCGCATACGTCGCGCGCGCTGAGAGCTACGAGAACGACTGCGGCCCCGGCATGCAGGCCGGGGCCGCGATCCTCCCCACCGATACGCAGTTACATGGTGAGGCGGATGGACGTGATGTCGCTGGCGATCTTCTTGAAGACGCCGTCGAGCTGGCTTGCCGACGTGACATCGAAATACTTAGAGGAGTCGCTCGCGCAGCTCTTCAGCAGCGTGGCGTTGCCATTGATCACACGCACCGTGTAGAGGGTGATCCCGTTGCTGGACTTCTTCACCTCGTCGCACGCCGTCTTGGTGCGCTGGTCCATCTGGTAGACGGTGTCGCCGAAGCGGTTCTGCGTGTTGTCGCCGTCCGTCAGCAGGATCATGAACTTCTCCACGTCCGCGCTGCCAAACGCCGCCCCGCCGGTGAGCGGCGCCCCGGGCGACAGGGCCGCCAGCCCCCAGGCGAGCCCGATGGTGATGTTGGTGTTGCCCACCGCGTTCATGGAGTCGATCGCAGTGCGCATGGCTGCGAAATCCGTCGAGAGCGGCTTCACCAGGGCGAGCGCGGTGCCCCACTGGCAGGACTTCACGGCGGGGTACTTGGCGAGCGGGTTGTCGTTGGTGTCATAGCCGCTGTTGCGGTCGGCGATGCAGCCGTCCCAGGCCGACTTGTTCACCCCGAAGGTGGAGAAATCGAGCCAGGTCTCGTTCTTCCACGCGGTATCGACGTGCACCTGCGTGTTGAATGGCACCAGCGCGATCTTGACCTGATCCGGCTCCTTCGCGACGCCCTCGAGCGTCGTGACCAGGTTCTTGGCCGCCTTCTTCAACTCGGTGATCTTGTTGGAACTCGCCATTGAGCCCGTGTTGTCGAGCACCAGGGCGACCTCGATCTTGCGCACGCCCCAGGCGGCCTGGCCGGAGGCGGCGATGTCCATCTGGGCCTTGCCGGCCATGCGCATGAAGGTGGTCGGGTAGGCGCCGCGCACGTCCACGACGACCTTTTTGTCGGCCGTCTTGGTGATCGCGAGCGCCGTGCGCACGAAGCCCTGCGAGACGCGGTTCGCGCCGGCGTCCGTCCACGCAGCCGCGAGCGCGCCCTCGAAGTAGCTGGCGCCCTTGGTCTGCAGGTCCGCGTCGCTGAGGTCGCCCGCCTGGCGCGCCATGGCGAGCGCCGTGGCGTCCGCGGCGGCCTGAATGCGGGCCCGCATGGCCGTGGCGCGGTCGTAGTCGACCGCCGACCCCACGGCGAGCAGCATCGGCAGGGTGGCGACGGCGAAGATGGGGGCGACGGCGCCACGGGTTTCGGAAGCGAAGCGTTTCAGAATGGACATCGCAGCGGCCTCACGGGGATGCTGCAACTCCAGATTTCAAATTCGAGGCCACAGGTTGCGTGTCCGAGAAGTGCGTCAACCTGGATCACAACCCTAGCTTGCAGCATCCCGCGTGGTCAGGCTTTCAGCAGGAGCCTTCCCCTTGTCCCGAAACAGGACGCCTGCACCGAGGTGGGTACGGTTGCGGATTGCCTTGGCGCGTGGGGGCCTTTATGCGAAGGGCGAAACGCGGACGGGCCTGCCCGGGCCCGGCGCCGCTTGCCGCCGACCCCTGACCGAGAGAGGGCGACCGTGATCCCCAACAGCGTCAAGATCACCCCCGAACTCGTGGCCGAGCATGGCCTGAAGCCCGACGAGTACGAGCGCATCCTGAAGCTGATCGGCCGCGAGCCGACCATCACGGAGCTCGGCATCTTCTCGGCCATGTGGAACGAGCACTGCTCCTACAAGTCGTCGCGCCTCCATCTGAAGACGCTGCCCACCAAGGCCCCGTGGGTGATCCAGGGACCGGGAGAGAACGCCGGGGTCATCGACATCGGCGATGGGTTGGCCTGCGTGTTCAAGATGGAGAGCCACAACCACCCAAGCTACATCGAGCCCTACCAGGGCGCGACCACCGGCGTGGGCGGCATCCTGCGCGACGTCTTCACCATGGGCGCCCGGCCCATTGCCTGCCTTAACGCGCTGCGCTTCGGCGACCCGTCGCATCCCAAGACCCGCCACCTGGTGGCGGGCGTGGTGGCTGGCATCGCCGGCTACGGCAACTCCTTCGGCGTGCCCACGGTGGGCGGCCAGATGGGCTTCCACACCCGCTACGACGGCAACATCCTGGTCAACGCCATGGCGGTCGGCATCGCCAAGGCGGACGAGATCTTCTACGCCGCCGCCACCGGGGTGGGGAATCCGATCGTCTATCTCGGCTCCAAGACCGGCCGCGACGGCATCCATGGCGCGACGATGGCCTCGGCCGAATTCGACGACAAGTCGGAGGAGAAGCGCCCCACCGTGCAGGTCGGCGACCCCTTCGCCGAGAAGCTGCTGCTGGAGGCCTGCCTGGAGCTCATGCAGACGGGCTCGGTCATCGCCATCCAGGACATGGGCGCGGCCGGCCTCACCTGCTCGGCCGTCGAGATGGGCGCCAAGGGCGACCTGGGCGTCGAGCTGGACCTGGACGAGGTGCCCTGCCGCGAACCCGGCATGTCGGCCTACGAGATGATGCTCTCCGAGAGCCAGGAGCGCATGCTCATGGTGCTCGACCCCGCCAAGGAGGAGCAGGCCAAGGCCATCTTCGTGAAGTGGGGGCTGGACTTCGCGGTGATCGGCAAGACCACCGACACGCTCCGCTTCGTCGTGAAGCACGGCGGCGAGGTGATGGCCGATCTCCCCATCAAGGAGTTGGGCGACGAGGCCCCGGTCTACGACCGGCCCCACATCGCCAACACCTACCAGCCGACGGTCGCGGCCGAGAGCGTCTCGGCCCCCATGTCGAACGCGGACGCGCTTCTGAAGCTGGTCGGATCGCCGGACCTCTGCTCCAAGCGCTGGGTCTGGGAGCAGTACGACCACCTGATCGGCGGCAACACCGTGCAGCAGCCTGGCGGCGACGCCGCGGTTGTGCGCGTGCTGGACGGACCCAAGGGCCTGGCCCTCACCTCGGACGTCACGCCGCGCTATTGCGAGGCCGATCCGGTCGAAGGCGGAAAGCAGGCCGTCGCGGAAGCCTGGCGCAACATCACGGCCGTGGGCGGCCAGCCGCTCGCCATCACGGACAACCTGAACTTCGGCAATCCCGAGCGGCCGGACGCCATGGGCCAGTTCGTCGGCTGCATCCGCGGCATCGGCGAGGCCTGCAAGGCGCTCGACTTCCCGGTCGTGTCCGGCAACGTGTCGCTCTACAACGAGACCAACGGCCGTGGCATCCTGCCGACCCCCACGATCGGCGGCGTCGGCCTGCTGGACGACGTCACCGTCAACGCCTCAGTCGGCTTCAAGGCCGCCGGCGAGGCCATCCTGCTGGTGGGCGAGACCGCCGGCTGGATTGGCCAGTCCGTGTGGCTGCGCGATGTGGCCGGCCGCGAGGAAGGCGCGCCTCCCCCGGTGGACCTCGCCGCCGAGAAACGCAACGGCGATTTCGTCCGCGGCCTGATCCGCAACTGGGGCGTCCGCACCGTTCACGACCTCTCCGACGGTGGCCTCGCCGTGGCCTTGGCCGAGATGGCGATGGCCAAGGGCGTGGGCGCCACTGTCGACGCCCTTCCGGCCGGACCGGCCCACGCCGTCCTCTTCGGTGAGGATCAGGCGCGCTACCTGCTGGCCGTGAAGCCCGACCAGGCCGACGCGGTGCTGGCCCAGGCGAAGGCGGCTGGCGTCCCCGTCCAGCGCATCGGCGTGACGGGCGGCGACGCGTTGATTCTGCCGGGCGAGAAGCCCATATCGGTCCAGGCCTTGCGGTCGGCGCACGAGTCGTGGCTGCCGAACTACATGGCGGGCCACCCCACCACGGCCGAAGCGGCCTGACGGAGACATCCCCCATGGCCATGGACGCGCGCGAGATTGAGCGCCTCATCAAGGAAGCCCTGCCGGACGCCAAGGTCGAGATCCGCGACCTCGCCGGCGACGGCGACCACTACGCCGCCACGGTGGTGTCTTCCGCCTTCAAGGGGAAGACGCGGGTGCAGCAGCACCAGCTGGTCTACGGGGCCCTCAAGGGCAACATGGGCGGCGTGCTGCACGCGCTTGCGCTGACCACGTCAGCGCCGCAAGAGTAAGGACCTACGACCGTCATTGCGAGCGAAGCGAAGCAATCCGGACCCTCCGCGCTGCGCCTCTGGATTGCTTCGTCGCTCCGCTCCTCGCAAAGGACGATCACAAATCCGCAACGGCGCGCCTTGACCGCGCACGAGGAAGGACCGGACCATGAGCATCCAGGACACCATCAAGAACGAGGTCACCTCCAACGACGTCGTCCTCTTCATGAAGGGCACGCCCCAGTTCCCCATGTGCGGGTTCTCGGGCCAGGTCGTGCAGATTCTCGACTACATCGGCGTGCCGTATAAGGGCGTCAACGTCCTGGAGGACGAGGCCATCCGCCAGGGCATCAAGGACTACGCCAACTGGCCGACGATTCCGCAGCTCTACGTGAAGGGCGAGTTCATCGGCGGCTGCGACATCGTCCGCGAGATGTTCCAGTCCGGCGAGCTCCAGTCGCACCTCGCCGCCAACGGCATCCCGGTGAAGCAGGGCGCCGGCGCCTGAACAGGTTCCGAGCGCATTCCACGCTCGGCTGCGTTTGGATGCTGCGTCGTCCCCGGCGCCCGCGCAACGGGCCGGGGATGACGAGCGATCTGTCGACTCGTAGGCGCTGTCAAAATGAAAAGGCCGGCTGAAGAGCCGGCCTTTCTTGTCCTAGATCCCGCGGTTCGGCTACTGCGCGGTGGCGGCGCTCGCCACCACTGCGGGCGCCAGCGCCGCCTGGTGCTGCGGCTTCTGGGCAGGCTCGCTCGCCTTCGCCTGGCGGCGGGGCGGCAGCGGAACCTTGGCGGGCTGCGGAGCAGCCGGCTCGTCGGCGACCGGCGCGGCCGCGGGCTCATCCGAGCCGCCGAGCCAGCGCTTGTAGAAGGGTTTCGCCTCGGACGAGGCCGAGGCGGCCTCCACCGGCGCGTCCTGCTTGCTCTCCCGGGACTTGCCGAACAGCGACCCCAGCGCGCTGAACGCGCCGGTCGGCTCCGGGGCCGGCGCCAGCGCCGTCACGTTGGCCGGCACGGGTTGTGCTGCGGCGACCACCGGCGCGGCCTTGCCCGGCTTGCCCTTGGCCTGGACGGCCGCAACGACCGCCGGCTCCTGCTTCGCCGGTTCCGCCTTGGCGACCGCGACCGGAGCGACCTTGCGGTTGCCGCGCTCGTCCACGGCGTATTCCTCGACCGCGTCCAGCGCCTCGGGCCGGCTGATGTCTCCGAGGAAGGCCATCTTGGCCGGAGTCATGGTCGCACCCGCGTAGCGATCGTCACCGCCCGTCGCCATGGCGTATTGCCCACGACGGAAGCTCATGTGCTGCCCGCCGTCCGCGTACTGCACCCGCACGGCCGGCGTGCCCTTCTGGACGAGCTCCGCGACCTTTTCCTCGTCCTGCCGCTCCTTGGCGGCCACGGCCTGGGCGATCTCGGGATCCGCCTTCAGCGCCGGGCACGGCGCCGTGGGGTCGACGCGGCTGGTCCCGTCCGCGTCGAACACGTACTTGCCGCCGCAATACCCGACCTTCGGTTCGAGCTTCGTGACCTCGAAGTGGTCGGAGCCTTCCTTCAGGTTCTTCCAGAAGGACATGTTCGGGTCGTGCCGGAACTTGGCGAGGTTCTCGGCCGTCATCCGGAACGGGTAGGACTGGAACTGAACCGCCTTCTGGCCGCCGTTGAAGGCTTCGCGCATCACGGCGTAGATCTCTTCGATCTGATCGTTCGTCATGGCGAAGCAGCCGCGCGACGAGCACGTGCCGTGCACCATGATGTCGCCGCCGTTGCGGCCCATGGCCCGCTCCATCGGGTTCGGGTACCCGACGTTGAACGACAGCCAATAGGCCGAGTTCGGGTTCATCTGCGCCGTCGTGACGGTGTAGAAGCCTTCCGGAACCTGCCGGTCGCCCTCGCGTTTCTTCGGACCGAGCTGCCCCGACCAGCGGCAGACTGGATAGGTCTTGATGTGCTCGTACTTGCCCGAGGCGGTCTGCTTCCAGACCTCGATCTCGGATTCCTTCTTGTAGGCGCGGATCAGGACCGGCGAACTGCGCGTGGCGCCCTTGGCCGTCATCAGGGCCAAGGTGTCGGATGGGATCGGCGCGAAGGCGCGGGCCGGATATTTCGATGCCTCGTTGCAGCCCGTCAGGGCTGCGATGACGACGGAGGCGTATGCCAATCGGGCGAGCGGAATACGGGACAGCATCATCGACATCAGGCAACCCTCGAGATCGTCGTTGCGACCCCTGTGCTCGATTAAAACCGTCAACCTTTACGGATCCTTACGGGCGGGCGCCGCTCCCCGCCTGCATGGTGAACCGAGTCTTTACAGCCTGGCGTCTGCGCGCCTCGGCTAAAGCTTCCGCCCGATGGCGAGAAACTTCTCTGCACGTTTCGCACGAATCTCGTCGCGCGAAAAGCCCGCCCACTGCGCCAAAGCCGCCTCGATCGCGGAGCCCGCGGCTTCCACGGCCTGCTCGGGAGCGCGATGGGCGCCGCCGCTCGGCTCGGGCACGATCCCGTCGATGATGCCGAACTTGAGCAGGTCCTGGGCGGTGATCTTCATGTTGGTGGCGGCGTCCTGCGCCCGGGCGGAGTCGCGCCACAGGATGGAGGCGGACGCCTCCGGCGAAGCCACCGTGTAGATGGCGTGCTCCATCATGAGCACCGTGTTGCAGCTCGCGATGGCGACGGCGCCGCCCGAACCGCCCTCGCCGATGACGAGGGCGACGTTGGGCGATCCCAGCGACAGGCAGGCGTCGGTCGAGCGCGCGATGGCCTCGGCCTGTCCGCGCTCCTCGGCGCCGATGCCCGGATAGGCCCCGGCCGTGTCCACGAAGCTGAGCACCGGGATCTCGAAGCGGTCCGCCAGCTCCATCAGGCGCGCCGCCTTGCGGTAGCCCTCCGGCATGGCCATGCCGAAATTGTGCTTCAGGCGGGTCTCGGTGTCCGAGCCCTTCTCCTGCCCGAGCACGCAGACCGAATGTCCCCGGAAACGCCCGAACCCGCCGATGATGGCCTCGTCCTCGCCGAAGGCGCGGTCGCCGGCCAGCGGCGTGAAATCCTCGATCAGGGCGGCCAGGTAATCCACGAAGTGCGGCCGCAGCGGGTGCCGCGCCACCATGGTCTTCTGCCACGGCGTAAGGGCCCCGTAGAGCTCCTTCAGCTGCGCGGCGGCCTTGGCCTCGAGCTGTTCGATCTCCTTGGCCAACGCCGGAGAGCCGCTGCTCTCCGCGACCCCACGCAGCTCGTCGGCCTTGGCCTCGAGTTCCGCCACGGGCTTTTCGAAGTCGAGATAGCTACGCATGGCTTGGATGGCGGGCGCCTTCGCTGGAGGCGGCGCAAAGCCGCCGGCTGAAATGGGCCCGCGCTAGGAGCCGCAGGGCGGCCGGATAAGTGGCCTCTTGCGCCGGCTTAGTCAAGCGAAGCCATGAATCCGCAGCCTGCCGCCCCATGCGGCGCACGCCGCGCGGGCACGAGCACGGGCCTCAGCTGGGTGGCCACGCGCCGGGCCGGCCGGATGGCGACAGGACGGTAAAGCGTCTTGGTGGCCTCGATGATGTGCACCCCCGCGAAGGGCAGCGACAGCGTCGTGCCCACCCGCTCCCACGCCACCGCGGATCGCAGGAACGTCCGGCGCGGGATCGGCGGCACATAGAGGGCCTCGGCCCAATGGACCGGCGAGAACAACGCCTCCCGCAGCACGGATGTGAGCTGCCCGCGTGAAAACGGCTGCCCGTGGCCGAACGGCGTGGTGTCCATGCGGGCCCAGAGGCCTCTTCTATTCGGGGCGACGATGATGAGCCGCCCGCCGGGAGTCAGGATGCGCCACATCTCTGAGAGGAGCTCTCGCGGGCTCTCCCCGGTCTCCAGCGCGTGGACCACCAGAACGCGATCCATGCTGGCGTCCGGGAGGGGCATCATGTCGAGGTCGCCCAGCGCCGTGGCGGAGAGCCCCCCGGAGGGCCAGTTCACCACGCCCTGAGCCGCAGGCATCACGGCGATGGCGCGCTCCGCCTCGCCCGAGAACAGGTCGAGATAAGGGGTGGCGTATCCCACCCCCAGCACCGCCAGGCTCGTGACGTTGCTCCACCGCGCCCGGATGGCGCGCCCGAGCAGGCGCCGGGCCACCGCGCCGAGCGGTCCGGAGTAAAACGTGCGCAGGTCGACGACGTCGAGGCTCATGCGGTGGGCTTGATGCGCGTTGCGGCGGGAGCCGCCATGAAGCAGAACGCCATTGCCCAGCGCAAGGCGCCACCCGAGAATAGGGTCAACGCCGTTTCATCCGGCCGGCCTCGCGCCGGTCCTTGCGAAGGTTCACGCCATGCCAGCCGAAGTCCGCCAGTTCATCGTCTCCTCTGACAACTTCGCCGTGCTCCTGCACGATCCGGAGACGGGCGCCACGGCCTCCATCGACGCTTGCGAGGACGCCCCGATCCTCAAGGTGCTGGACGAGACTGGCTGGAAGCTCACCCACATCCTGGTGACTCACCACCATGGCGACCACGTCGCCGGCATCCCGGGCCTGAAGAAGCGCACCGGCGCGCGCGTCATCGGACCGGCGCGCGACGAGGGCCGGATCCCCGGCATGGACCGCGGCCTCAACGAAGGCGACACCGTGATAGTGGGCAACATGGCCGCGACCGTGATCGACACGCCCGGGCACACCGCCAATCACATCGCCTTTCACTTCGGCGGCGAGAAGATCCTGTTCGCCGGCGACACGCTCTTCTCACTGGGATGTGGCCGGCTCTTCGAGGGCACGCCTGCCCAGATGTGGAGCTCGTTGCAGAAGCTCGCCGCCCTGCCGGACGACACGCGCGTCTATTGCGGCCACGAGTACACCCAGTCGAACGCCCGCTTCGCGCTGACGGTGGACCCCGACAATGCGGCGTTGCAGGCCCGCGCGGCCGAGGTGGAGCAGCTTCGCGCCGCCGGCTCCTACACCCTGCCCACCACGATTGGACGCGAGAAGGCCACCAACCCCTTCCTGCGCGCCGGCGATCCGGCGGTCGCGGCGGCGGTCGGCATGGCGGGCCGCCCGGCGCTCGACGTGTTCACCGAGCTGCGCGAGCGCAAGAACAGGGCCTGAGGAGCCGTCATGCCCGAGGCTCTCTCGCCGGACCTGAGCGCCGCCGAGGTCGTGCGCCTGCTCGATCTCGCACCCCATCCGGAAGGCGGCTACTACCGCGAGACCTACAGGGACGAGCGAGCGGACGCGAATGGCCGGTCCGTGTCCACCGCCATCTACTTCCTGCTCGGCGCAGGCGATGTTTCCGAGTGGCATCGCGTCGACGCCGCCGAGGTCTGGCACTGGTACGCCGGAGCGCCTCTCGTGATCACCATGTCGCCGAACTGCCATGACGCCGAAGCGCGCCATCTCGGCCCTCACCTCCGCTCCGGCCAGCGACCGCAACTCGTCGTGCCGGCGGGCTGGTGGCAAACCGCCGTGAGCCTGGGCGCCTGGACGCTGGTCGGCTGCACGGTGGCGCCCGGTTTTCAATTCTCCGGCTTCGAAATGGCGCCCGCGAACTGGCGCCCGACCCCGCGCTGAGCGGGGCAGAAAGGCAGTTGATGAACCCTGAGGACCTGGCGCAGCCCGCCGAAGCGCCCGCTGATCTCGTCTCCGCCTTTGAACGTCACAGCGCCCGCGCCTGGCCGGCGCCGGACGTCATTGACCTGCATGGCTGGGAGTTGAGGCTGACGCCCGGCTCGCGCTCACGCCGCGTCAACAGTCTCAACGCGATCCGGCCCGAGCCCGGCCGCTTCGACGCGGTGCTCGATGCCGCCCGCCGCATCTGCGCCGAACGCGGGGCGCCGTGCGTGGTGCGCCTCACGCCGCTGACGCCGCCCGAGGCGCTCCGGCGCCTCGCAGGCGAGGGCCGCGAGGCCGCGGGGGAGACCCTTGTCTTGCACGCGCCCATCGCTGACGTTCATCCTTCGCCCGGAGGCGAAGTCTCGGCCCAATTGACGCCCGGATGGCTTGCCGGCATGGCGGCTTCGGGGGCGGACGCAGCCGAGCGCGCGCTGATCGCCAGGCTGCTCGCCGCCGTCCCGATCCAGCAGGGTTTCGGGGTCGCGCTGGACGACGGCAGGGCCCTCGCCTTCGGGCGGATCGCCGTCGAAGACGGGATCGCGGGCGTGTTCCACGTCGCCACCGCGCCCGAGGCGCGTCGCCGGGGCCTGGCGCGGCGCCTTATGGCAGGCTTGTTGGCCTGGGCGCGCGAGCGGGGCGCCGAAACGGTTTATCTGCAGGTCGTCGCCGAGAACCATCCGGCGATCGCGCTTTATCGGGCCTGCGGCTTTCGCGAGGCTTATCGCTACGCTTACTTGACGGCCTGAGCCGCCACCCTGCGGCGTATTAGGGCCTCCGAGGAGGCCAGGAGGGCGCCTGCGACGATCAGGAGCGTCGCGACGCCCAGCGACTTCGTTGCCTCCGCATAGCCCGCGGCGACCAGGATCATGGTGGAAAGCACAGGCGCCGCATAGGACGCCACGCCCAGAAGCTTGATGTCGCCGCGCTTGACGCCGTGGTCCCACAGGTAGAACGCCGCGCCGACCGGCCCGAGGCCGAGCCCCACCACGGCGAGCCACTGGCTGGCGCCCACAGGCCAGACCGTCGTCTCGAACAGCGCGTGGCAGATCGCGGCCAGAACCGAGGTCACGATGCAGAAGCCCGCGACGGCGTCCGTCGGCACCGCCCCGAATCGGCGCGAGAGCACCGAGTAGCCCGACCACACGAAGGCGCACGCGAAGGCGAGCGCGTAGCCGGGCGTGTAGCGCGCGTCGAGCGACAGCCCCCCGGTCCGCCCGGTCACCAGCACCAGCACCCCTGCAAGACCGAGAAGGGCCCCAATGACGTGGACGGCCCTCAGCCGCTCACCCGGAAGAAGTGCGGAGAAGAGCACGATGAGCAGCGGCCACAGATAGGCGATAAGCCCGGCCTCGGCCGGTGGCGCGAGACGCAGCGCCGCGAAATAGATCGCGTGATAACCGAACAGTCCCCCGACGCCCAGGAGCCACACCGGCCAGGGTTGGACCAGGCTGCGGGCTGCGCCGGGCCGCACGATCCAACTCAGCGCGCCCAGCGCGCCGCCGACCGCGAATGTCATGGCCGCCAGCTGGAACGGCGGGATCGCGCCGGACGCCGCGGTCATGAGCGCCAGCGCCGACCAGAGGAGGATCGCTCCAAAGCCGCAGATCGTCGCAATCAATGAGGCGCTCCGAAATTAGGGACAGCGCCGGCGGGCCGGCGAATGCCCGACATGTAGATGAGCCGGCGTGGAGCGTAAACTCGCCCATTGCGTTGTGGAGCGACGAGGGACCGTGAAGGCCGAATCACGATCCGAAGTCCACCGCGGATATGGACTCGGCAGGAATTTAGATGCACCTCGCGCGAAAAGGAGCTGGGTTGAAACGCTGATGCTGAAGTTTGACGGGTTTGACTTTGATAAGAGTAGAAATTGCGCGACGTTAAGGAACATCAATTTGCGTCGGGCAAGAAATGATATATTCTGATATTCATTGCAATTTAGATTAAGTGAAACCCCATGAAGGACGTCGTGAAAGCACTGTCGGATCTCATCGACGGCCTCCGATCGAATCTGATGAATTCGTCTGAGGAATATAGGCTTCTCGTGGCCCTCGAGAAAACGATGGCCGAGCTTCGCACGGAAAAACCGAAGTCAGGGGAGCGTCAAACAGTTCAGATTCCCTCCGCCCTGCAGGCGAAGATCGCCACGCATGCTGCGCCTTCGAAGTCGCTGCGGACCTCCGTTTATGAAATCCTGTCCGAATCGGACCAGCCTCTGCCAATCGGCGAGATCCTGCACAGGCTTACCGAGAAGGGCGTCGTCCTAAACTCACGCAACCCGCGGGCTGCTCTCTCCTCGAACTTGTCGCAGGACGAACGGTTCGAGAACGGCTTCGTCGACGGGCGGCCGATGTGGCGTCTGAAAGAAGAAGCGCCGCAGGATGCAGAGCCTGCGGCGCCGGTCCGTTCGCGTCCCGAAAAGGCGAAGACGCGCTAGGTCAGATCATCGCCTGGCCGCCATTGGCCGCGATGGTTGATCCGGTGATGAAGCCCGCTTCGTCCGACGCGAGGAAGACGACGATGCGGGCGATCTCCTCCGGCTCGCCCAGGCGGCCGACAGGAATCTGCGGCAGGATCCGGGTCTTGAGCACGTTCTCGTCGATAGCCTTCACCATCTCCGTGCCGATGTAACCGGGGCAGATTGCGTTCACCGTGATGTTCTTGGCGGCGCCCTCCTGGGCCAGCGCCTTGACGAAGCCGAGGTCGCCCGCCTTGGAGGCGGAGTAGTTCACCTGGCCCATCTGCCCCTTCTGGCCGTTGATGGACGAGATGACGACCACGCGCCCGAAGCTGCGGTTGCGCATGCCTTCCCAGACAGGCCGGGTGACGTTGAACAGTGAATCCAGGTTGGTGCGGATCACCGCCTGCCATTGGTCCTTCGTCATTTTGTGGAAGAAGCCGTCGCGGGTGATGCCCGCATTGTTGACCAGGACGTCGATGGGCCCGACATCGGCCTCGACCTTGGCGACGCCGGCCGCGCTCGCGTCGTAGTCGCCCACGTCCCACTTGAACACCGGAATGCCGGTCTCGGCCTTGAAGGCCTGCGCGGCCTCGTCGTTGCCGGCGTAGTTCGCCGCCACCTGATAGCCGGCCGCCTTCAGGGCATTGCTGATCGCGCCGCCGATGCCGCGCGTCCCCCCCGTGACCAGTGCAACCCTCGCCATGTCGTCTCCCCTTCCATGGATCTTTGCGCGCAGGCTCCCGAGGACCTGCGCTCACCGAGAAAAAACGGGCGCCCAGACGGCGCCCGCTGCATTGTTTCCGGGGATCAGCGCTCGATGCAGAGCGCGATGCCCATGCCGCCGCCGATGCACAGCGTGGCCAGGCCCTTCCTGGCGTCGCGCCGCTTCATCTCGTGCAGCAGGGTCACGAGCACGCGCGCGCCGGACGCCCCGATGGGATGCCCGATGGCGATCGCGCCGCCGTTGACGTTCACCTTGTCGGTGTCCCAGCCCATGTCCTTGTTGACCGCGATGGCCTGGGCCGCGAAGGCCTCGTTGGCCTCGATCAGGTCGAGGTCCCCGACCTTCCAGCCCGCCTTCTCGAGCGCCTTGCGGGAAGACGGGATCGGGCCCGTGCCCATGATGGCGGGATCAACGCCCGCGGTCGCCCAGGCGGCGATGCGGCCGAGCGGCGTGAGCCCGCGCCGCTGCGCCTCGGCCTCCGTCATCAGCACCACCGCGGCGGCGCCGTCGTTGATGCCCGAGGCATTGCCGGCCGTGACGGTGCCGTCCTTGGAGAACGCCGGACGGAGCTTGGCGACGGCGTCATAGGTCGTGCCAGGGCGGATGTACTCGTCCTGGTCGACCACGATGTCGCCCTTGCGGCTCGGCACCGTGACGGGCGTGATCTCGTCCTTGAAGCGCCCCTCCTTCTGGGCCGCTTCGGCCTTGTTCTGCGACGCCACCGCGAAGCGGTCCTGCTCCTCGCGGGTGAGTTGCCATTTGGAGGCCACGTTCTCCGCCGTGTTGCCCATGTGGTAGCCGTGGAAGGCGTCCAGCAGTCCGTCCTTCAGCATGGTGTCGATGAGTTTGAGTTCGCCCATCTTCTGGCCGGAGCGGAGGTAGGCGGCGTGCTGCGACTGGGACATGGATTCCTGCCCGCCGGCCACGATGATCTTCGCGTCGCCGTTCGCGATCTGCTGCATCCCGAGCGCCACCGCGCGCAGGCCCGAGCCGCAGAGCTGGTTGAGCCCCCAGGCGGTCTTCTCCTGCGGAACCCCCGCCTTCATGGCCGCCTGGCGCGCGGGATTCTGGCCCTGGCCGGCGGCCAGGATCTGCCCGAGGATCACCTCGTCGACCTCCTCGCCCGCCACGCCGGCGCGCTCCATGGCCGCCTTCACGGCCACGGCCCCGAGCTCGTGGGCCGGGAGCGTGCCGAAGACCCCGTTGAACGAGCCGACCGCCGTGCGCGCCGCGCCGACGATGACGATGTCGTTTGCCGCCATGGTTTTCCTCCTCAAAAACGAAGTCGGCCAGCCGGCCGCCGCCGGGGCGCCGCGGGCTGGATGTCGAAGGCATCTTTCGCCCGGGTCGGAGGAGCGTCAAGCCGCCGGCGCCTCCGGAGCCTCAGCCTTTGGTTGCGATTCCGCCTGCTTATTGACCAAAGTCTCATGAATCGGGTTGTGCCCTCCGCAGAACCGCTTATCGTTCCGTCAATGCGCCGGCCTCCGCTCGAGGCGCCCAGTTTTCGAAGACCATGGCGAACGAAAAGCAACCGACCGTCATCAAGAAATACGCGAACAGGCGCCTCTATCACACCGGGACGAGCACCTACGTCACGCTCGATGATCTCGCCAGCATGGTGAAGAAGGGCGAAGATTTCGTCGTCTTCGACGCAAAGACAGGCGAAGACATCACCAGGTCTGTCCTGACCCAGATCATCTTCGAGCAGGAAGGCAAGAGCGGGCAAAATCTCCTGCCGATCACCTTCCTGCGCCAGCTCATCCGTTATTACGGCGATAGCATGCAGGCGCTCGTTCCCAGCTACCTGGAGCACTCGATCCAGATGCTGACCGAGAATCAGCAGAAGTTTCGCGAGCAGATGAGCCAGGCCTTCGGCTCCAACGCTTTCGGATCCGCGGCCTTCACCGCCATGGAGGACCAGGTCCAGAAGAACATGACCGTCTTCCGGGACGCGCTGAAGATGTTCAATCCCTTTGGCTTGCCGACCGAGGGCGAGGCGAAGGCCGCCGGACAGCCCGGCGCAAAGGAAGGCGAGGCGGCAGAGCTCGACGAGCTGAAGCGCCAGCTCTCGGAAGTGCAGAAGCGCCTGGACAAGCTGTCCGGGTGAGCGGGAACCCGCGCCGGCGCGGGTTCATAGCAATGAAGCGGACGTCCTCCGCGGCTCATGCAGGGTCGCGGGCCAGATCTCGTCTCCGAACAATTCTCCCTGCAGATAGCTGACGCCCCAGCTCTCCAGGATGCGGGCGGTCTCCTCGTCCTGCACCCACTCGGCGACCGTGGGAACGCCGAGGTGCTGGGCGAGATCGACCAGCGTGCGGACGAAGAAACGGTCGTCCGTGGATCGGCCCAGGTTCTGCACGAAGGCGCCGTCGATCTTGATCAGGTCGGCCTGCAGGTCGCGCAGGTGCCTGAAAGACGTGTGCCCCGACCCGAAGTCGTCGATCGCGATGCGGACCCCGAGGGCGCGCATGCTCTCGATGGCGCGCTTCGCCGCCTCGAGGTCCTCGATCGCCAAGGTTTCGGTCAGCTCCACGACGAGGCGGCTGGCCAGTCCGGAGTCGCCGAGCAGCGCTCCCGTGAGCGCCTCGATCCATTCCGGCTGGCGGATGGTGGCGCTCGACAGGTTTATGGAGATCTTCGCGTGGGGCGAGGCCTGCAGTTCGGCGACCGCCATTTCCAGCATGCGGTGGTCGATCAGAGGCGCGAGCCCCAGCTTTTCGGCCGCGGGCACGACCTCCGAGGCCGGCAGCAGGGCGCCGTCGCGTCCGATGATGCGCACCAGCGCCTCATGGTAGGCCAGCCGCCGGCTGCCTGCCTCCACGATGGGCTGCAGCGCCATCGTGACCCGGCGCTCGTTCAGCGCGGTCACGATCTCGTCGGTGAAGCGGCGGTTGCTCTGGCGCCGAACGTCCTTGCGCCGGTCCGGCGCGAAGGCCACGAAGGCGCGCGTGGGCGACTGCTTGGCGTCCAGCAGCGCTTCTTCCGCGTGCTGCAGCGCCTGTGCGGCGGTCTGCCCGAAACGGGGCAGCATGACGCCCCCGATCCGCACGGCCCCTTTCAACGGGCCCGCGCCGGTGCCGATCGGCAGGTCGCGCACGCTTGCGATGAAGCGGTTGGCCGCGATGGGCAGCTGCTCTTCGGCGCAGCCCATGAGCACCAGCGCGAGCTTGTTGCCCGTGTAGCGGGCCATGCAGTCGCCGCGCCGCATCACTGATCGGAGGCGCCGCGCCACGCCGGCGATCAGTTCGTCCGCGGCGTCCAGCCCATAGGCCTCGTTGATCTCGGCCAGGCCTTCCACGCCCACGAGCGCGACCGCCAGCGTCCGCTGCTGGCGACGCGCCAGCGCTATTTCGGCGTCGAGGAGTTCCGTGAGCTGCGTGCGCGTCAGGGCTCCTGTGAGGCCATCGGAGGCAGTTGAGGCCTGCTCGGCCTCCGGAGGCTTGGAGACGACCCTCACCACGCCGTGCACGCGCACCGCCCGGCCGTCCTGTCCCCCGAACCAGCGGCCGGTGTCCTGGATCCAGAGGGGTTCCGCCCCGAGCTGCCGGATGGCGTAGACGGTCTGGAACGGCGTGCCGTGACCGGCGTCCCGCTGGCCGGACTGCGCAACGGCGTCATAACGGCTCTGGCCGGAATCGGGCAGAATCAGCCTGGCGTAGCCGCGGCCGGTCCGCAGCGCCGCAAGATCCTCCACCCGCAGCACCGATGCGGCGTTGCCGCCCCATGTCAGCGCGTCCGACGCGATGTCCCAGGTGTAGAGCGTCTCGCCGATCGAGTTCAGGATGGCGCGCAGGTCGGCCAGCGTCGCGGCCACGAGGTCTTCTGTCCGCGGCTCCGGTGCTGCTGGCGCCTCGCTGGTCCGGTCGGCCATGAAGTCGGGATCCCCGCATGCGCGGCTGTCCACGAGGGACATGCCGGGTGGCGATTGCCCGACGAGGGTGCTTTCGGCGTGGTTAAGGGAACGTTAAGAATGGCGCGGGCCGTGCAACGAAACCCGCGTTGACGCGACCGCGTTTCGTTTTGGCGCCCAGGAAGCCCCGAATGGCACAAGATGTTCAACCGACGCGTGTTTTAGCCGTTGTGCCGACGGCCGACGGCGCGCGCGAAGGGGCGAATCGCGGACCGGGCGCTTCGCGTTCAGAGGCGCCCTTCCTGGCCCAGTTGCTCGCCATGCGCGCCGGTCTTCCGTCGCAGCGCGGCAAAAGAAGAGCGGCGCCGGAGGCCGGCGCCGCTGCTTACGAGACGTCTCGGATGTTGAAACGGCCGCCCCAGCGGCCGGATCTCGACGTCGTGGCCTAGGCCACGGCGAAGCCAGCCTTACTCGGCCGACTTCACCTTCAGCACCTGGCGACCACGGTACATGCCGGTCTTCAGGTCGATGTGGTGCGGGCGGCGCAGCTCGCCGGAGTCCTTGTCCTCGACATAGGTCGGCTGCTTCAGGGCGTCCGCCGAACGGCGGAAGCCGCGCTTCATGGGGGACGTCTTTCGCTTCGGAACGGCCATGGAACTCTCCGATGGATAGGCTTGGGCGATCGGGCATGAACCGGCCATCGGCCGCCAGCCGCAAATTCGAAGCCGGGCTAATACAGGAAACCCTCGCCGATGACTAGTCCGGCCGAGTCGGAATCTTCGCAGGCGCGAAAGGCTGGCTCCCGCCCCGCGCCGTGCTATGCGAGGCCCGCGCTGTTGTCCAACCCGAAGCCATGACCCGCCCCAAGCCCAAGCTTCTCTACGTGGCCACGGAAGACTGGTTCTTCTGCTCCCACTTCCTGCCGATGGCCCGCGCCGCCCGGGACGCAGGCTTCGAGGTCGTGGTCGCCTGCCGCGTCCGGGACCACGGCGAAGCCATCGAGCGCGAGGGCTTCCGGCCGGTCGCCGTGGATGCGGAGCGGCGGGACCGCGGCCCAGCGGACGTTTGGCGTTATGTGCGGATGCTGGCCGGGCTGCTGCGCCGGGAGCGCCCCGACATCGTCCATCTCCTCGCCATGCAGCCCGTGATCCTGGGCGGGATCGCGGCCCGCTTGGCGGGCGTCCCCCGCCGGGTCTGCGCCGTGACGGGTCTGGGTCCCGTGGGCGGCTCGCCTTCGCCCAAATGGCGCGCGGTCCGCGCCGCCATCCGCGCCCTGTTCGCCGGCCCGATCGGCGGAAGAGGGTCGATCTTCCTGTTCGAGAACAGGGACGATCCTCCCGCCCTCGGGCTCGACCCCGCGGACCCGGACGAGGTGGCCGTCGTCAATGGCGCGGGCATCGATCCTGCCGCTTTTCCGGCGGCCCCCATGCCGCCCTGCCCGCCCCTGCGCGTCGCCACGGTGGCGCGCATGCTGTGGACGAAGGGTGTCGACACGGCCGTGGAGGCCGTGCGGCTCGCCCGCGCCGGCGGGGTCGACGTCGAGCTCTCCCTCTACGGCGCACCCGACCCGTCCAACGCGACGACGATCGACGAGGCGACTCTGCGCGAATGGTCGGCGCGCCCCGGCGTGCGCTGGCAGGGCCCCACCCGCGACGTGGCGGGCGTCTGGCGCGACCACCATGCGGCCGTGCTGCCCTCCCACGGCGAGGGCATGCCCCGTTCACTGATCGAGGCTGCCTGCTGCGGCCGGCCCCTCCTGGCCACCGACGTGTCCGGCTGTCGCAGCCTCGTCCGCGACGGCCACAACGGCTTTCTCACGCCGCTCGGCGACGCGGCCGCGCTGGCGGATCGCTTCGCCCGCCTCGCACGGGATCCCGCCCTGCTGGCGCGCCTGGGCGAGGCGGCGCGGGCCGACATCCTCGCGGGCTACACGGAGCATCACGTCGCCTCGACGGTGCTCGCCGTCTACCGCCGCCTTCTGGAGCGCCCGTTGTGACAGGCAGGCTGACCATCACGGATCCGGAGGCGTTCATCCGCGCCAACACGGAGCTCACGCCTACCCCGCACGCGCCCGAGGTGCGCCTCCATGTGGCGACCGAGTCCACCGAGCTCTGGCGCAAGACGGAGGAAGAGCTGGGCGAGATCGGGCTTCCGCCCCCCTTCTGGGCCTTCGCGTGGGCCGGGGGCCAGGCGCTCGCCCGCTGGCTGCTCGACAACCCGGAGGCCGTGCGCGGCCGTCGCGTGCTCGATTTCGCGTCCGGCTCCGGACTCGCCGGCATCGCCGCCGCGCTTGCGGGCGCAGCGCCCGTGGAGACCGTCGACATCGACCCCTTCGCCCTTGCGGCGATCCGGCTGAACGCGCAGGCCAACGGCGTCGCCCTCACGGCGACCCGCGAGGACCTCGTCGGGCAGGATCGCGGCTGGGAGGTCGTGCTCGCCGGGGATGTCTGCTACGAGCGCGACATGGCCCGCGCGGTCACCGACTGGCTCGAGGCCCTGGCCCGCCGGGGCGCCCTTGTGCTCGTTGGAGATCCCGGCCGCAGCTACCTGCCGCGCGAGCGCCTGCAGGCGGTCGCGACCTATCAGGTACCCACCACCCGCGAGCTGGAGGACAACGAAGTGAAGCGCACCACCGTGTGGCGCTTCGCCGGCCTCGGGGCGAAGAACTGAGGTTTGCGGCGGGAGGGATTTCCCGGCCGTCATGTCCGGCCGGCGCGGCGCGACTCACGGCCGCCGCCCCGCGCCGATCACCTTCGCGAAAGCCGCCTCGGGCTCGCCCGTGCGGGCCCAATGGTCGATCTCGCGATCCATGGGGAAGCGCCCCATGAGGTGCTTGGAATAGAGCAGCGCGCCATCGGCGGTCACGTCGAACTGCCCGGACGTTCCCGGGGCCATCGTGACGTCTCCGACCCCCTGCTGCTGGAGCCTGACCCTCACCCGGAGGGCCTCCTTGTCGTAGCCTCAGGCCCGGCAATAGGCGATGTGCATGGCCATGGTGGTTTCTCCTGGATGGATCAGGCCAACTCGGCTCGCAGGTCCAGCGTTCCCTCCACGCCGATCATGTCGAAATGGGCGCGCAGGAAATCCTGGCCCGCCTTGCGGCCGATCCTGTGCAACTGCTGGAACAAGGCCCAGTCGGCGCTCAGCTTGGAGGCGGAGCCGAACTGGCGCAGTTCGTCCTGCGCGCTGATTCTGTGCATGCGGATGCGCTTGTAGTGCGTTCCGGCCAGCCGGCCCGCATCGATGAGGCGGCGGACGAAGTCGATGGCGCGCAGTTCGTGGAGGAGCGAGGCGTTGAACGTGATCTCGTTCACCCGCTCCAGGATCTCGCTCGACGTGTTGGGCGTCTCCTCCCGCATGATCGGGTTGATCTGCACCAGGATGATGTCCGCCGTGCCCGTCTCCGTGAAGAACGGAAACAGCACGGGGTTGCCCATGTAGCCGCCGTCCCAGTAGGGCACGCCCTCCACCTCGACGGCCTTGAACAGCGAAGGCAGCGCCGCCGAGGCCATCAGCATGTCCGCCGTCAGCTCCTGCCGATGGAACACGCGGACCTTCCCGGTGTGGACGTTCGTGGCCGCGATGAACAGCTTCAGGGCCTCGTAGGCCCGCAGCCGCTCGAAATCGACATGGCGCTCCACCACGTCCCGCAGTGGGTTGATGTCCAGCGGGTTCAAGGCGTAGGGCGACAGGGCGCCAAACTGTGGGAGCCAGTCCGCCGCGCCGGTGGAGCCCAGCTTCCAGGCCCCGAGCAGCGCATCGAACAACGCGCGCTGCGGCCCGCGCAGGTCGCCGTCGATGGCGACCGCCTTCCAGAACCGGGCGAGCTTGCGCCGGGCCGCCTCTGGTCCTCCTTCAGCGATCCCGCAGGCGATGATGGCGGCGTTCATCGCGCCGGCGCTGGTGCCGCTCAGCCCCTCGATCTCGAGCCGCCCGTCCTCGAGCAGGGCGTCGAGCACGCCCCATGTGAAGGCGCCGTGCGCGCCGCCTCCCTGCAGGGCGAGGTTCACCCGCTTGCGGGCGACGGGAGGGATCTGCGCCTGGCCGGACATGCGGGGCTCCCATTTCGGCAGCCGGGATTGTGCGGCGCCGCAACACGGCGTCAAGCCGCCGCGGCCGGGTGGCTGAACCGCGCCGGCGTGCTACATATGGCCTGAGGATCGCATGGCTGAGCGCCTTCACCATCACCCGCACCCCCACGAGCACGCCGACGGCGCGCCTTCGGGCGGCTGCGCCCATGCGCATGACCACGCGGCGCGCCGGCCCCAGGCCCTGGCCGAGGCCGAGACGGCCTGTTCCGAGAAGGGCCTGCGCCTCACGCCCATTCGCCGCCAGGTGCTGGACGCCCTCTACGCCACCCACCGCCCCATGAGCGCCTACGACCTCATCGACAACCTGGCGCCCGCGGCCGAGGCGAAGCGGCTTGCGCCCACGCAGGTGTATCGCGCGCTCGATTTCCTTCAGGAGAACGGGTTCGTCCACAAGCTCGAGAGCCGCAACGCCTTTATCGCCTGCCCTTTTCGCCACGCGCCCGACGACCTGGTGGTTTTCATGATCTGCGAGGCCTGCGGCGGCGTGGACGAGGCCTGCTCGGACGAACTCCGCGGCGCCCTCGCCCACCTCGCGGCCGCGCAGGGCTTCAACCCGCGCGCCAACGTCATCGAGCTCGCCGGCCGCTGCGCCCACTGCGCCGCCCCGGCGCATGAGCACGCTTGACTCGCCTGCCGAGCCGTGGCGCCTCTCCCGCCGACCCCACAGAAACGGAACCTGCCATGACCGCTGCTGACCTCGCCCAGCCTTGCCTGCCGGCCCCGGTCGCCTCCGGCCCCCTGCCGCGGCATCGCTCCGTCGGCGTGCGGGTCGGCAAGGTCCTGGTCGGCGGCGGCGCCCCCGTGGTGGTCCAGTCCATGACCAACACGGACACGGCCGACATCGACTCCACCGTGGGGCAGGTCGCCGCCCTGGCCCGCGCCGGCTCGGAGCTGGTGCGCATCACCGTGGACCGCGACGAGGCCGCGGCCGCGGTCCCGCACATCAAGGAGAAGCTGCTGGCCCGCGGGATCGACGTCCCGCTGGTGGGCGACTTCCACTACATCGGCCACAAGCTGCTGGCCGAGCACCCCGCTTGCGCGGAGGCCCTGGACAAGTACCGCATCAATCCCGGCAACGTAGGCTTCAAGGAGAAGAAGGACCGCCAGTTCGGGGCCATCGTCGAGCTCGCCATGAAGCACGGCAAGGCGGTGCGCATCGGCGCCAACTGGGGCTCGCTCGACCAGGACCTCCTCACCCACCTTATGGACCTGAACGCCGCCAGCCCGGCCCCGCTGGACGCCCGCGCCGTCACTCGCGAAGCGATGGTGCAGTCGGCCCTCCTCTCCGCCGCCCGGGCCGAAGAGATGGGGCTCGGCAAGGACCGCATGATCCTCTCCGCCAAGGTCTCGGCCGTGCAGGAGCTGATCGCCGTCTATCGCATGCTGGCGCAGCGCAGCGACTACGCCATCCACCTCGGCCTCACGGAAGCCGGAATGGGCTCGAAGGGCATCGTGGCCTCCTCGGCCGCCATGGGCATCCTCCTGCAGGAAGGCGTCGGCGACACCATCCGGGTGTCCCTCACGCCCGAACCCGGCGGCGACCGCACCCTCGAGGTCAAGGTCGCCCAGGAGCTGCTGCAGACCATGGGCTTCCGCACCTTCGTGCCGCTCGTGGCCGCCTGCCCCGGCTGCGGCCGCACCACCTCGACCGTGTTCCAGGAGCTCGCCCGGGACATCCAGGACTGGATCTCGACCTCCATGCCGGACTGGAAGGCGACCTATCCGGGCGTGGAAAACCTCAACGTCGCCGTCATGGGCTGCATCGTAAATGGCCCTGGCGAGTCCAAGCACGCCGACATCGGCATCTCGCTGCCCGGCACCGGCGAGACGCCGACCGCGCCCGTCTTCATCGACGGCCGCAAGGCCGCCACCCTGCGCGGGCCGACCATCGCGGCCGAATTCAAGGCCCTCGTCGCCGACTACATCGAGAAGCGTTACGCCGTCGGGACCAAGACGGCCGCCGAGTAGGCCCTCTCACCGCTCGGGTGACGCTCCCCGTCATCCCCGGCCGGAGCCGCGAAGCGGCGGAGGGGAAGGGGATCCACGGGCAGCCACGAATCCGCCCTAGAGGTCGCGCCGACCCCCTAGCCCCCCGGCCCCGTGCCGATGAGCCCCGCTGCGATGTTGATCGTCAGCGCCAGCACCGCCGTGTTGAACAGGAAGGCCACCACGCCGTGGACCAGCACGATGCGTCGCATCGCCCCGCTGGAGACCTCCACGTCGGCCGTCTGCGCCGCGCAGCCGATCACAAAGGAAAAATAGAGGAAATCCCCGTAGTCCGGCCATTCCTCGTCCGGGAACTTCAGCCCGCACCGCCCGGAGCCGGGCTCGCAGAGGTAATACTCGTGCGCGTAGTGCTGGGCGAACACTACATGCGCGAAGGTCCAGGACAGCAGCACCGTCACGCCAGCCAGCAGCATCGGCCAGGCCTGCAGATGGCCGCCCACATGCCCATTCACCAGCTCCGCCACGATCGCCCCGAAGCTCGACACGGTGGCCAGCACGATCAGGATCAGGATGGTGAAGCGGTTCTCGTCATACGCCAGCGCGCGGCTGCGGATGTCCTCGACCTCCGAGCGCTGCATCATGACGGTGACGAGCCCGATATAGAGCAGGACTCCGGCGTCCCAGGCGAGCAGCAGCCGCGTGCTCACGCGCAGGCTTCCCGGCATCAGCAGCCCCGCCACGAGGCCGAGCGCGATGCTGATGAGCAGCCGCGCGCGTCCCCGGGCCAGGTTGCGCAACGACCGAAGGGCGCGCTCGCCGAGGGGCCTGGTCTTGGCGGCCCCGCTCACGAGCGCCGCTCGACGACGAAGCGGGCCGCCGCCCGCAGCACATCGGCCTCGGACCCGAAGCCGGAGAGCGCCAATTCGGCCGCGAGCGCCAGCCGGTCTCGTTCGGCCTTCGCCTCCGCGAGGCCCAGCGCCCCGACAAGCGTCGCCTTGCCCTTGGCCGCATCCTTGCCGGTGGCCTTGCCCAGGGCCTCGGGGCTCGACTCCACGTCGAGCACGTCGTCCGCCACCTGGAAGGCGGCTCCCAGCGCCCGCCCATAGGCCGTCATGGATGCGCGGTCATCGTGATCCGCGCCGCCCAGGATCGCTCCCGCCTCCACAGCGAAGGCCAGCAGCGCGCCCGTCTTCATGGCTTGGAGCCGCCGCACGTCCGCCTGCCCCAGGGGTTCGGACGCGCCGTAGCGTCCTTCCGCCTGCAGGTCGAGCATCTGGCCTCCCGCCATGCCGCCGAGCCCGGACGCGCGCGCCAGCCCGACCACCAGCGCCATGCGGATGGCGGGATCCGGGTGCGTCGCCTCATCCGCCATCACGTCGAAGGCGTAGGTCAGCAGGGCGTCGCCGGCCAGGACGGCCGCCGCCTCGTCCAGGTGCCGGTGGAGCGTGGGGCGCCCACGTCGCAGGTCGTCGTCATCCATCGCGGGCAGGTCGTCATGCGCCAGCGAATAGCAGTGCACCATTTCGAGCGCCGCCGCGGCCCGCAGGGCCCCCTCGCCTTCGTGCCCGCAGACCCGGGCGCTCTCCATCAGCAGGAAGGGGCGCAGGCGCTTCCCGCCGCCCAGCGCCGCATAGCGCATCGCCTCCAGCAGGCGTTCCGGTCGCGCGATCTCGCCCGCGAGCGGCTCGGGGCCGAGCAGCGAATCCAGGGTGCGTTCGATGGCCTCCGCGCAGGCGCCCAGGCGGGCTTCGAAATCCGCTTGCATGGCGGCCTCCGGTTTTTGGGTCGCGCCGACGCGCGAGCCGGGGCATCATAGCCCCAATGGGAACGCAGCGTGACCTTCGCGGGTTCAACGCCAGGTCCGGGCCGCTTGCCCCATCGGGACGGGCCGGTCAAGGCTGGCGCCCCCGGCGGAGCGCCGCCCTGCCGCTCCCACGCGAGCATTCGGTCTCCTGTCCCGCCGGGTGAGCGCCGCCGTGACCACAACCGAGGCTCCCCCGATCGGACGTCGAACTTCCTCCCTGGGCTGGCTGGCCACGCCCCTGCGCTGGGGCTTCTGGCTGGCCGTCGGCCTCGTCGTCTTGCTGGTTGGCCTGACTGCGCTGTACGCCGTCGCCCCGCCGGTCTCCACCCTGATGCTGGGTCGCTGGGCGACCCTGCAGCCTGTCGACCGCCGCTGGACCCCGCTGGAAGGCATCTCGCCCAACCTAGTGCGTGCGGTGATCCTGTCGGAGGATGCCCGCTTCTGCTCGCACGACGGCGTCGATTGGGGCGCTCTGCGTTCGGTGCTGGACGACGCGGAGGAGGACGGTCCCTCGCGGGGCGCGTCCACCATCACCATGCAGACCGCCAAGAACCTCTTCCTTTGGCCGTCCCGTTCCTACGTCCGCAAGGGACTCGAGATCCCGATGGCCATGTGGCTGGATCTCGCCTGGTCGAAGCGGCGGGTCATGGAGGTCTACCTCAACATCGCCGAATGGGGCCCCGGCCTCTTCGGGGCCGAGGCGGCCGCCCGCAAATACTTCAACAAGCCCGCGTCGGAGCTGACCGTGCGCGAGGCGACCCTGCTCACCAAGGCCCTGCCGAACCCGATCAAGCGCAACCCCGCCAAGCCCAGCCGCGGCCTCCAGCGCCTTGCCTTACGCCTCGCCGGCCACCTCGCCGCCGCAGACCCATGGGTGCAGTGCGTGAAGGTGAGCCGGCGCTGAGCCCAGCCGACTCGATCATCGCGAAAGTCGGAGCATTCCAGGAATCCGGCGCTCTCCGGGTCAAGGGTGGCCCGCCTCCCTGGCCGTCATCCCCGGGCCTGTCCCGAGGATCCACGCCCTGCACGGCGCCGTGGATGGCGGGGACAAGCCCGGCCATGACGGATTTTCAGTCCGTCCTTGCGAGGAGCGCCGCGACGAAGCAATCCAGGGCTGCAGGCCTCTGCCCTTGAGGGCTGCGCCCGGAGGGCTCTGGATGGCTTCGACTTCGGCTCGCAAGGACGGCTAAAATGAGCAAGCTTTGTCACCCGCCCAGCTTGCGCGCCAGTCGCTTGCGGAGCGCCTTGGGCTTCCGCCGCAGCGCGGAGTCAGCCTGCGCGGCCGCCAACTGCGACAGCCCGTCGGCGCGCTGCTCCACAGCCTGGAGCAGCCGGCTCTTGATGCGCCCGGGAAGGTCGGAGAAGCCGATCCGCTTGTCCAGCTCGGCCATGTCGTGGTGGTCGCCCAGGGTTTGCCGGAGTCGTCCGGCCTTGCGGCCGAGCCGGCGCAACTTGCCGCCGAGTTCGGGCCCGAGCGCCTGGATCTGGATCTGCAGGCGAACCAGTTCCCGCCGGGCCGCGTGCAGCAGGTCCGCATCGGCGCCGCGAAGCCCCGCCCGCATGCGCCGCCGCGCCTTGCTGTAGGAGCGTCCCATCGCCATCGCGACGTCGCTTCGCGCAGGATCGGTGGGAATGGCCTGGAGATGAGTCGCGATCAGCGCCTCGCTGCGCCGCGCTTGCTCCGGCCCGAGGTGGTCGGAGGCGCTTTCGCGCCGGGCGGCGTCGCCCAGCCACTCCGCCGCGAGCCGTGTCAGGGCCGCGCGCTCGGGCTCCTCTTCGGTTTCCTCGATCAGCGACAGCGCGCAGGCCGCCGCGACCCGCACGTCCCGTGCCGGGGCGAGGGCGTCCGCGAGCGTCTTGAGTTCCTGGTCGAGCGAGGCGCAGGCCGCGTGAAGCTGTTCGGCCGGATCCGCCGGCCACGTCAGCCGCAGAAGCGCCCGCAGCGCCTTGATGGCGCGTCGCGCCCCATGCACGCCGAGGTCGCGGTCTTCGTGCGCCAGCGCGTCATGGAGCGCATCGAGGTGCGCCTGGAAATGAGGAGAAAGGTCGACCGGGCCCGGCATGCCCGATCAGATGGCCTCATCGGCCGGAATTGATCAAGTCGGGAGAAAGCGTCACGCGTGCCGAAGCGCAGGCATGGGCAGAGAGCGGCGGCGCAGGGACGCGGCGCCGACGCGCGCGGGACCGGGCTCGGTCACCACGAAGCTCCGCCTCGCGGCGGCGCTGCGGCGGGACTCATAGCCGGCGGAGGACGCCAAGACGGCGCGCAGAAGCGTCATCCCTTCGGGATCATTCTCCAACGCAGTGGCGCTCAGGACCGTCATGCTCGCCTCCAGGGCCATCGTGACTGTCACGATGGCCTTATTCTCGTGCGTCCGGGGCTCGACCGTTGTGCGCCAGCGCACGATTCGCGATCAGCCGTTAACGGAAAGGTGACCATCCTTTCGGACGCCCGAAAGGCGCAACCTTGTCATGATTCAGGCATTGCCCGGGCCGTTTGAGCGCAAGTCGAGCTCCCAATTTTGGCCGACCAGGTCGGCCCCGAAGCTGTGGTGCCGCTCCTCGGCCACGAGCAGGAATCCCGCCTCCTGGTAAATGCGCCTGGCCGCATGGAGGATGTCGTTGGTCCACAGCGTCAGGGTCTGGTAGCCGGCTACCTTGGCGAAGGCGATGCACTGAGCCACAAGGGCCCGACCCACGCCCAGCCCCCGGGCGGCTGGCTCGACGTAAAGCAGGCGCAGCTTGGCGACGGCCGGCGACTGCTCGACCAGGAATACGGATCCCAGCACGGCGCCGTCGCGCTCGGCCAACCAGCACCGCTCGCGCCCCGGCTTGAACTCCCGGATGAACTGCGCCGCGATCTCGGCGACCAGCGCCTCGAACTCTTCGTTCCAGCCGTATTCCTCATGGTACAGCACGGCCTGCCGATGGATGATCCATCCCATGTCGCCGGGCCGGTGCTCCCGGTAGGTGACTGCCGCCTGTTCCGCCATGCGCTTGGTCCCGTTTTCGCCACATGCCCGGACTGGCCCGCCGTCAGCCCCGGCAGCCGGCCGGAGAGAGGACCAAGGGGACCGGGCCCCATCGGGGCAGCATAGGTTCTTCGGCGCATGAAAAAACCCCGGAGCGCGAAGCTCCGGGGTTGCTACAGGCGGCGGCCCAGCCTCCGCCCTGACTACTCGTGAAGGGCTCAGTCGCCCGAGCCGGAGCCCGGCTTCTTGGCCGCGCCGCCCGCGCCCGAGGCGCCGCCCATGGAGGAGGCGCCGCCAGCCCCGCCGCCGGCATGACCGCCGGCGCCCTCGCCGTGCTGCGCCTTGCCGCGCGTCGTCCCGGTCGTCTCGTCCGAACCGGCCGAGGAGCCGCCCGAGCGGCCCTGGGCCTTTTGCGACGAGGAGCTGCCCTCGCGTTCTGCCGAGGAGGCGTTGGCCTTGCCGCCGTGCTCGCCGGACGAAGCGCTCTCCTTGTTCTCCTTGCCGGCGCCGCTGTGCTCGGCCGCGGAGCTCTTGCGCTCCTCGCCCTTGGTCTCGTTGGCGCCGGACCGCTGGCTCTCGCTCGCCTTGCCGGCCTTGTCCTGGCTCTCCGCCGTGGACGGGTGCTTGGCCCCGGAGCGTTCGGCCGAGGACGGCCCGGACTTGGCCTTGTCCTCCGCGGCGGACGACTTGGACGCGGGCTCGTTGGCGTTGCGGCCGCGCTCGGCCGTGGCGCCGCCCTTGTCGGTCTTCTCGCCGGCCCGCTCGGCCTGCGTCTTCTTGTGGTCCTGGCCGCCGCGGTCGGCCTGGCCCTGCTTCTTCGGCTCGTTCGGGTTGGCCGTAGAGGCGGCGTTGGACTTCTGGTCCTCCGCGCCGCTCTTGTTGGCCGTGGCGCCGGTCTTGTCCTCGCCCTTGCCGGTCGAAGCCGCGTTGGCGCGATTGTTCGGCGCAGGCGCCGCAGCGGTCGTGCCCGACTTGTCCTCGGAGGGCTTGCCTGTCGAGGCGCTCGACGCCGGCTTCTCGGTCGGCGAGGTCTTGTCGGTCGGGGCCGCCGCCGAGCCGCTCGGGGCCACGTTGGGCTGCGTCTGGTTGCGCTCGCCCTGGGCCGAGCCCGTGGCCGGCGCGCCGGTCGTGCGCTGCTGGTCCGTGGTGGCCGAGGTCGACGTCGACGACGAGCCCGACGTGGTGGACCGCGTCTCGGTCGCGATCGACCGCACCTGGGCCGGCACCGGCACGGCATCCGCCCGCGGCAGGTTGCGGGATTCGATGCGGATATTGGTCTCGCGCTCGATCACGGTCGGCTGGATCGCGAAGTTCACCGCGAAGGAGCCGCGCCGCTCCACCCGGCCGATCGGGCGGGTCTCGGTGTAGATCTCGGTCACCTTCTCAGGCCGCACCTCCACTTCCGAGATGCGCTCGGACGTGATGTTGCGCGTTTCCACGAAGGTCCACTCCTCCTCCACGGAGGCGCTGGAGCCGCCGCTGCGCTTGGTGGTGGTGGTCTTGGTCGTGGTCTTGGTCGCCTTCGGGGCGTTCTCCGGCGGCAGCGGGCGCCAGCCCACATACTGCTTGCTGCGCCGCCACTCGACCCAGGCCGGCGCCCACTCGGTGTCGGCCACCCAGACCCAGCCCTGGTCCGGATCCTCGTACCAGCGACCGTAGTGGTACGTCACCTCGGCCCACGGCTCGCTCGACTCGAAATACCAGCCGACCTTGTCGTTGAAGATCCAGCGGCCATTGGAATAGGGCTTCCAGTCCTTGTCGACGCCGCGCGGCTTCCACACCTCGCCGAGCTTGTCCACGTGGGTGAATTCGCCGTCGCTGCGGACGCGGTCGCGCAGCTCGTCGGCTGAGACCTTCACGTTCGCCTGGGCGCTCATGTCGCCCGAAGCCGAGGCCGAGGAGCCCTGCGAGTAACCCTGCGAGGAACCCTGGCGGCCGCCCTGGTCGGTGGTGGACTGCGCGCTGCGGCCCGTCTCGTCCTGGCCCTTGCGCAGATCCTGCGCCTGGCCGGTGCGCTGCTGATCGGCCTCGCCGGCCCCGCGCTGGCCCGTCTGGTCGTGGCCGCCGGACTGGGCGCTGCGGCCGGCGCCCTCGGATTCGCCCTTGCGGCCGCTGTTCTGGCTCATGTCGGAGCCGGAGCGCCCGGCGCCCTGGCCCATCTGTTGGTCATGACGGCGCGGCTCCGAGGCGCCGCCGGCCTTGCCGCCCGCGCCCGAGGGGCTCGCCGCGGACGAGGCGCCGCCGGCGGAGGAGCCCGTCTGCGCCTGCGCGCCCATTCCGGGCGCCAGCACGACCGCGGCGGCGGTCACGAGGGCGGCCAGGGCCGCGCCGGAGAAAAAGTCGCTGCGTTTCACGGGGGCTCTCCTCCTGCAAAGTCTGTCGGCCCACCAACGCGACTTTGCGAAGGTTGTTCCATTAAATGAATCGGCGCGAAACCGTTTCTCTGCTCTTGTCAAGAGCCTTCCTCGCCGCAGCGATCAACTCTTGCGGCGCATAGGGCTTGGGAACGAACGCGGATCCGGGCGCGCGCTCGGCCGGATCCAGGCTGGCGCGGCCCGACGCGTAGATCACCGGCAGCCCGGGATAGGCGAGGACGGCATAGCGCGACAGCTCGAAGCCGTCCGGTCCGGGGCCCAGGTCGATGTCCGTCACCAGCAGGTCGAAACGGTGCCGCACCAGCAGCCGGAACGCGCTCGCCGCGTCCTCGGCCTCCGTCACGGCGTAGCCGGCGTCCGCCAGCATGTCGGCGGCGTGCCAGCGCAGCAGGCCGCTGTCCTCCACCAGGAGCACGCGTGGCGTTTCAACAAAGGGGCGCGGGGCGGCTCTCAAGCCCTCGGCGCTGCGATGAATGGCGATCATGGAGCCCTCCTGCGCGGCGATAGCTAGCGACGATCGGATCGTCGCAAGGTCAACTCGGGCCCCCTCCCGCCGTTCGGCAGGATGATTAAACTTGTAATGATACGGTCAATGAAGGGTTAACCCCCCGCCGCCGTCGCGCCCTGCCGCCCCGCCGGGCTGGCCGGCAGGGTCACGCGGAACAGGGCCCCGGCTCCGCCTCTGGCTGGTTCCGCGGCGATCGTTCCCCCATGGGCGGCCACGATATTACGGCAGAGGGCGAGTCCGATGCCGGTCCCGGCGCCCGGCCCCTTGGTGGTGAAATACGGCTCGAAGATGCGCTGCGCGATCGCGGGCGGAACTCCCGGGCCGTTGTCCTCGATCTCCAGGACCACGGACCCGCCATCGCGCCGCGTGCGCAGGCTGAGAAGCCGCGCCCCGTCCAGCGAAGAGAGCGCCTGCTGGGCGTTGAGCACCAGGTTGGACACGACCTGCCCGAGCAGGTCGGCATCCGCCTCGATGGACGGAAGATCAGGATCGAGGTGCGTCTTTACCGTGACGCCTGCGCCCCGCAGGCCGTATCCCATCATGTCGAGGGCGGCGCGGACGATCTCGTTGAGCTGCGCCGGGCGGCGCGTGGGGGCCGCCTCGCGGGCCATCCCCAGGAAGCTGCGCACGATGCGCCCGGAGCGCTCCGCGGCCGCCTGGATGCGCTCGGCCCGCGCCCGCACGTCCTCCGTCGTGGCCCGTTCCACGAGCAGCGTCGACTGGGCGAGCACGATGGCGAGCGGGTTGTTGAGCTCGTGGGCCACGCCCGCCAGCAGGGCCCCCATGGCGGACAGTCGCTCGATGTCGGCGATGCGCGAGCGCTGCCGTTCGATCTCGGCTTCCGCCAGCTTCAGGTCCGTGAGGTCGCGCCCGAACGCGATGTTTCCTTGCGGCGCGCCGCCGCCCGGCGAGTAGGGCGTATAGGTCTGCTGGACATAGCGCCGCCCCGCGCTCGCATAGGTGATCCACCCTTCCCAGCGCACCACCTCGCCGGCCCGGATCCGCTCGTTGTAGACGCTGACCTGCCGGTAGGCGGCTTCCCCGAGGACGTCCCGGACGTGCCGGCCGATCACCTGGTCGGCTGTGCGGCCGTGGAAGGCCAGGAATTCCCGGTTCACGTAGACGTAGCGATTGGCGAAATCCACAAAGGCGACGCGTCCGGGGATGCTGTCCAGGATGGTGCGCAGCAGCGCCAGGTCCGGCTCTCGCAGCGCGCTGGTGTCGCCGGCGCCGGCTTCGGGGATCCGGCTGTCGAAGAGCGCGCTGTCGGCCATGGTCCCCCTCCGCCGGCCGATGATGGGCGCCCGCGGAGGGTCCGGTCAAGCGAAGCTAGCGCCGGCCCGTCGGCCCGCGGTCCAGCCCAGCCTTGCGGAAGGCGTCCGCGAACGGGTTGGAGCCCGCCGCAGCCCCGCCCCTGTCGTGGCGGTTCGGCCCTGCTGCAGCACGCCCGCCCCGGGCCGGCTCGGCCCCGCGGTCCCGCGCGGGCCGCGCCTCGGCGGCGTCGTCCAGCCGCATGGTCAGCGAGATGCGCTTGCGGGCCTTGTCGACCTCCAGCACCTTCACCTTCACGATCTGCCCTGGCTTCACCACGTCGCGTGGATCCTTCACGAAGGTCTTGGCGAGGGCGGAGATGTGCACCAGCCCGTCCTGATGCACGCCCACGTCCACGAAGGCCCCGAAGGCGGCCACGTTGGTCACCACCCCTTCCAGGATCATGCCGGGCTTGAGGTCGTTGAGCGTCTCCACGCCCTCCTGGAAGGTCGCCGTCTTGAACGCCGGGCGCGGGTCGCGGCCCGGCTTCTCCAGCTCCCGCAGGATGTCCGTCACGGTCGGCACCCCGAAGGTCTCGTCCGTGAACTGCTTGGGCTGCAGCCCGCGCAGGACGGCGGCGTTGCCGATCAGCACCTTGATGTCGCTCTTGGCAGCCTCGATGATCCGCCGCACCACCGGATAGGCTTCCGGGTGGACGCCCGAGCGGTCGAGCGGGTCGTCCCCGTCCGGGATGCGCAGGAAGCCCGCGCACTGCTCGAAGGCCTTCGGCCCGAGCCGCGGCACCTGCTTCAGCTGCGACCGCGTGCGGAAGGGCCCGGTCGCGTCGCGGTGCGCCACGATGTTCTGCGCCAGGGTCTCGCCCACTCCGGACACCCGCGCCAGCAGCGGCGCGGAGGCCGTGTTCACGTCGACGCCCACGGCGTTCACGCAGTCCTCCACGACGGCGTCGAGCGAGCGGGACAGCTTGTGCTCGGCGAGGTCGTGCTGGTACTGGCCCACGCCGATCGACTTCGGGTCGATCTTGACGAGCTCGGCCAGGGGATCCTGCAGGCGCCGCGCGATGGACACCGCGCCGCGCAGGGAAACGTCCAGCTCAGGCAATTCCTGGGACGCATAGGCCGACGCCGAGTACACGGAGGCGCCGGCCTCCGACACAACGATCTTGGTGAGCTTCATCTCCGGAAATTTGGCGATGAGTTCGCCCGCCAGCTTGTCCGTCTCACGCGACGCCGTGCCGTTGCCGATCGCGATCAACTCGACCTTGTGGCGCGCCGCCAGCGCGGCGAGCGTGGCGATGGCCTCGTCCCAGCGCCGCTGCGGCTCGTGGGGGTAGATCACGCCCGTGTCCACCACCTTGCCGGTGCGGTCCACCACCGCGACCTTCACGCCCGTGCGGAAGCCCGGGTCCAGCCCCATGGTGGGGCGCGCGCCGGCCGGGGCGGCGAGCAGCAGGTCCCGCAGGTTTCCGGCGAAGATCTTCACCGCCTCGTCCTCGGCGGCCTGCCAGAGCCGCATGCGCAGGTCGAGCCCGACATGGACCTGGATCTTGGTGCGCCAGGCCCAGCGTACGCAGTCCATCAACCATTTGTCGGCCGGGCGGCCGCGGTCGGCGACGCCGAACTGGCGCGCGATGGCGAGTTCGAACGCGCCGGGCTGGCGCTGAGACATCGGGACGGTCTGCTCCTCCTCGGCCTCGAGCTTGAGGTCGAGAACCTCCTCCTTCTCGCCCCGAAACAGCGCCAGGATGCGGTGCGAGGGGAGCTTGGAGAGCTTCTCCTTGTACTCGAAATAGTCCGAGAACTTGGCGCCCTCGGCCTGCTTGCCGTCGCGCACGGTGGAGACGGCCCGCCCCTCGCGCCAGAAGTCCTCGCGCAGGCGCCCGATCAGCTCGGCGTTCTCCGAGAACCGCTCCACCAGGATGGCGCGGGCGCCCTCGAGCGCCTCCTCCACTGTGCTGACGCCCTTGTCGGCGCTGACGTAGGTCTCCGCCTCCCGGCGCGGATCACGCTGCGGGTCGGCCAGGAGGTTGTCCGCGAGCGGCTGCAGCCCTGCTTCGCGGGCGATCTGCGCCTTGGTGCGACGCTTGGGCTTGTAGGGGAGGTAGATGTCCTCCAGCCGCGCCTTGCTGTCCGCCTCCTCGATCTGCTTCTGCAGGGCGGCGTCGAGCTTTCCCTGCTCGCGGATCGAGTCGAGGATCGCCTTGCGCCGGTCTTCCAGCTCCCGCAGGTAGCGCAGCCGCTCCTCGAGCGTGCGCAACTGGGCGTCATCGAGCCCACCCGTGACCTCCTTGCGATAGCGGGCGATGAACGGCACCGTCGCGCCCCCGTCCAGCAGGGCCACCGCCGCCTCCACCTGCCGCTCCTGGCACTGGATGTCCTGCGCGATGCGCTGGTTGATCGACAGCATCGGTGTCTCCTTCCGGGAATCGCCCGTCCGCCAAACCGGGGCCGGGTGTGTAGCCCGAGCCCCCCGCCAGGGTCAAAGGGACGCTCCGAGCGCGCCATGACGCCGCCGTGAAGCGGCGTCGCGCCGGCCGGCCTTGCCAAGTCCAGGCCTCCCGCTTACGCGGAAAGGGCCGCAACCGGCCAAGACACGACGAGGGATACGCCCATGGCCCAGCAGGTTCAGCGCCGCAGACTGTCGGAAGAGCGCACGGCCGCGCTTGTCGACCGCCTGAAGGCGCTTCTTGGCGACCGCTGCACCACCTCCGCTTCCGAGCGCGAGCACCACGCCCATGGCGAGTCCTACCACGCGGACGCGCCGCCGGACGCCGTCTGCTACCCGACCTCGACCGAGGAGGTGAGCGCGATCGTGAAGCTCTGCGCCGAAGCAGGCGCGCCCATCGTGGCCTTCGGGGCCGGCACCTCGCTGGAAGGCCACGTCTGCGCGCTCGAGGGCGGGATCACGATCGACCTCAAGCGCATGAACGCGGTCCTGGAGGTCAATGCAGAGGACCTCGACGCCACCGTCCAGGCCGGCGTGACGCGCAAGCAGTTGAACGCCTACCTGCGCGACACGGGCCTGTTCTTCCCCGTCGACCCTGGCGCCGACGCCACCCTCGGCGGCATGGCGGCCACGCGGGCCTCGGGAACCAACGCCGTCCGCTACGGCACCATGCGGGAGAACGTGCTGTCCCTCACCGTCGTGCTGGCCGACGGCCGCGTGGTGAAGACCGCGAGCCGCGCCCGCAAGTCCTCGGCCGGCTACGACCTCACGCGCCTGTTCGTCGGCTCCGAGGGCACCCTCGGCATCATTACCGAGGTGACCGTGAAGCTCTACGGCATCCCGGAAGCCACGTCGGCTGCCGTCTGCGCCTTCCCGGATGTGGGCTCCGCCGTGCAGACAGCCATCGAGACCATCCAGTCCGGCATTCCGATCTCTCGCGTCGAGTTCCTCGACGACCAGGGCATGATCGCCGTGAACCGCTACTCCAGGCTGAGCTACCCGGAGCAGCCCACCCTGTTCTTCGAGTTCGTGGGGACCGAGGCCGGGGTCGCCGAGCAGGCCGAACGCGTGAAGGAGATCGCGCTCGCCAACGGCGGCGCGCAGTTCCAGTGGGCGACGACGCCGGAGGAGCGCAGCCGTCTTTGGCAGGCCCGTCACGACCTCCACTACGCCACCCTGGCCATGCGCCCCGGCGCGAAGGCCTGGAGCACGGATGCGTGCGTGCCCATTTCGCGGCTGGCCGAGCTCATCGTCACCATGCGCGAGCACACGAAGGACGTGCCCTTCTATGTGACGAGCCTCGGCCATGTCGGCGACGGCAATTTCCACATGGGCTTCGTGATCGACCCGAACGACCCGGTGGAATTCGCCGAGACCGAGCGCCTCAACGCCATCCTGTTGGAGCGCACCCTGGCTCTCGGCGGCACCTGCACGGGCGAGCACGGCGTCGGCTCCGGCAAATCGAAATACTTGCGGGCGGAACACGGCGATGCTGCAGTCGACCTGATGAAAACCATCAAGGCCGCGTTGGATCCTGCCAATCTTCTGAACCCGGGCAAGGTCCTGCCCTCCAACTAAGCTGAAGCTGAGCTTTTATACTGGCTGAAATTCAGTCCGGTACGGCTTTGTACTAATAGCGTCGCAGCCAGATGTCGCTAAATCTGCGGCGTGTTCTTCGGAGAGTACTCGTGAGCAGCAAGCACCCCTCGGGCCGCCCCATCGGCAAGCGCAAGTTCGGCGTGTCGACCCATGTGCGCTGGCCGCGCGAGGGCTTCGTCAACCCGCGCATCGGCCAGACCCGCGAAATGGCCGGCGGCTTCGGCTTCCGCCTGCCGGAAGCGGCGCACGAGCACCTGCACCACGTCGCGCTGGCCAAGGCCAAGCGGCAGGCCGACAATTAACGATTTCGCCGTTTCGTTCCCGTTTGGCGGGGGCGCCGGGGCCATCAGCCCGCGTTCGGATACCGGACGCGGGCTGATGTCGTTTCCGGACCCTCAGCCGCCCACCACGCCGCGGCTGGTGACCACGACCCAGCTCTTGCCCTGCCGCTCGATCGAATCGATCCGCCCGATCCCCGGCAGCACGTCGCCGCGCGCGACTTCGTAGGTGCCGTTCGGGCCTTCGAGCAGCGCGACCCCGTTGAACACACCCCGGATGGCCCAGCCCTTGACGCCCTCTGGCCGCGCGCCGGCCTTGGCTTCAGCCGGCTGCGAGGGAGCGACCGTCGCCACGGCCGCAACCTGGCTCGGCGGGGGCGGGGGCGGGACGACCGCCGCAACGGCCGGCGTCGGCGCCGGGGCCGGAGCGGGCGTGAAGGACGCGGTGGTGACGGGGCCTGTCTGACGCTCGAGCCGGTCGAGCTTCTCCGCCATTGCGGCGATCCGCGCCGCCGGCTCCCGCTCGGCCTGCTCGAGGCGGGCGATCTGGGCGCCCAGTTGCCCCATGGCGGCGGCCGAGTCGGCCTTCGCCTTCTCGACCTGGGCGGCCGTCTCGGCGCGAGCCTTGTCGAGCGTGTCACGCAACCCGGCGACCTTCTTCTCCAAGGCGCGCACCTCGTCGCTTCCGGCCGTGCGCTCCACCGAGGCTCGGACCACGTCCACGGAAGCCCGCAGGGCGCGCAGGTCGGCGGAGAGCTTCTGCTGGTCGCGTGCCGAGGCTGCGGACGCGCCCGTTCCCTTCCACTGCATCATGGCCATGACGGAGCGGGCCTGCTCCGCCTCGCGATGCGCCGCCGCCACAGCCCGGCGCTCCAGCCTTGCGGTGACGAGCGCGCCTCCCAGGGCGCCGAGCCCGACGGCCACCAGGACGGCGGCCGCCACCGGCCAGTGGCGGCGCATGCCGCCCGGCGCGGTCACCGCCGCGGCTGTGGCCCGGGCCCGCGCCCGCATCAGCGCCGCTTGGGCGGCCAACACCGTCTGGGGCACGTCCTGGGCGGCAGGCTTTGCGTCCGACTTCGCTTCCGGGCGAACCTCCGGCGCCGCCATGCCGTCCAGCAGCGGCAAGGGCTCCGCCTTGGCCTGGACGGCGGGCGCGGATCTTGCCGCGCGGCCCCGGCCCGGAGCCTGGGCCGGCTTCTCGGAAGATGCGGCTTCGACCGCGGCGGACGTCTCGGGTGCGGTGCTCATGGCGGCGTCTCGGGATGGGACCTCCACCATTCGGTAACCACGATTCTTTACCCGTTCCTTACCAACGGGGCTGTTCGCTCCATCTCAGGTTGCAGACTCTGGGACGCCCTCCTCCGGCTCCCGCTCCACCGCGCCCCGCCGCTGGAGCATGCGGGCGACCTCCCAGCACAGCATGGCCCAGGCCGCCCCGACCGCCCATCCGGCGAGCACGTCGGTCGGCCAGTGCACGCCGAGATAAATTCGGCTGGCGCCCACCACGACGGCCAGCAGGATGCCGAGCCCCACGATGAACACCTTGATCCGCCGCTTGGCGCTCACCCGCGCCAGCAGCGCGCCGAGCGTGATGTAGGTGACGGCTGACATCATCGCGTGGCCGCTCGGGAAGCTGAGCGTGTGCACGTCCACCAGATGGGCCACGAGGTCCGGCCGCGGTCGGTCGAAGCTCATCTTCAGCAGCCCGGAGAGCAGGGTCCCGCCCCCGATGGAGGCCGCGGTGAGGGCGGCCGCGCCTCGCTTGCCGTCCAGCACCAGGTACAGGATCGCCGAGAGCGTCAGGATCGTGAGCACCGTGAAGCTGCCGAGGCTGGTGAGGTCCTTCATCACGCCTTCCAGCCAAGGCGGCCCGATCGGGTTCGCCAGGTCGCCCGGGGTGCGCAGCGCGAGCAGGATCTTCTGGTCAAAGCCGTGCGTGTCGCCTTCCACCACCTCGTCGGCGATCCGCACGAACACGAACAGGCCCGCCGCGATCACGGCGAGCGCCAGAACCGAGCCGAGCTCCAGCTTGAACCGGGAGCGGATGTCGTCGAGCATCAAGGCGTGGTCCTCCAACGCGCGCGGCGGGTCTGCGACTCTTGCTCCGGGAACCCGGGCTCAGCGCCGCGGGTTGCACCAGCCCGCACCTGGACGCCCACCATGGATTCTCAAAACCAAGACGACCCGCGCCGCTCCGCGCAGAATGACGCGGAATTGGCCCGCAACGCCAGTGAGGCCCAGCGCGAGGCGGCAGAGCAGGCCGGCCTGGTCTATGTCTCGGACGAGGAGCCCGGGATCCGGCGACGCAAGTCCGGCAAGGGGTTCAGCTATATCGCCCTGGACGGCAGGGCCGTCCGCGACCCGGCCGTGCTGGAGCGCATCCGCAAGCTCGCGGTGCCGCCCGCCTACACGGATGTGTGGATCTGCCCGGACCCGAACGGCCACATCCAGGCGACCGGCAGGGACGACAAGGGCCGCAAGCAGTACCGCTATCACCCGCGCTGGCGCGAGGTCCGCGACGGCGACAAGTTCGAGCACATGCTCGAGTTCGCCAAAGGCCTGCCGGCCCTGCGCGAGCGCATCCAGGCCGACATGGGCAAGCGCGGCCTGCCGCGCGAGAAGGTGCTCGCCACTGTGGTGCACCTGTTGGAGAGCACGCTCATCCGGGTCGGCAACGCCGACTACGTGAAGCAGAACAAGAGCTACGGCCTCACCACCCTGCAGGACCGCCACGTAAAGATCGACGGCGGCGAGCTGCGCTTCGCCTTCAAGGGCAAGAGCGGCAAGACCTGGAAGCTCAAGGTGAAGGACCGCCGTATCGCCAAGCTGGTCAAGGCTTGCCAGGATATCCCCGGCCAGCACCTATTCCAGTACTACGACGAGGACGGTGAGCGGCAGCCGGTCACTTCCGCCGACGTGAACGCCTATCTCAAGGAGGCGACCGGCCGCGACATCACCGCCAAGGACTTCCGCACCTGGGCCGGCACCGTGCTGGCCGCCATGACGTTGCGCGAGTTCGAGCTGGTGGACAACCAGGCCCGCACCAAGAAGACCATCAAGGCGGCTATCGACCGCGTTGCGACCCGGCTCGGCAACACCCCCACCATCTGCCGCAAATGCTACGTCCACCCAGAGGTATTCAACGCCTACCTGGATGGCGGCCTCGTCGAAAGCATCGAGGAGGAGGTCGACGCCGAACTGAGCGAGAATCTGGAGAAAATGAAGCCGGAAGAGGCCGCCCTGCTGGTCCTCCTCCAGCGGCGCCTCAAGCAGGACCTGCGCTCCCGGTTGGAGAAGTCCGTCGAGGCGGTCGAGAAGGCCGGGAAAGGACATTCCGAGGCAAAGTCCAGGGGCCGCAAGCCTGTTCGCAAGCGCGTCGCCCGCGGCGACAAGGACCACGGCGCCGCAGCGGCCTGAACGAACCCAAAGGCGGACGGCCGTTCTCCGATTGCCCGCCGCCCGGCGCTCCGGTATCGAAGCGCCATGAAATTTCTCGATCAGGCCAAGGTCTATATTCGCTCCGGCAATGGAGGCGCGGGCTGCGTCTCCTTCCGGCGCGAGAAGTTCATTGAGTTCGGCGGGCCGGACGGCGGCGACGGCGGCAAGGGCGGAGACGTCTGGGCCGAGTGCGTCGAGGGCTTGAACACGCTCATCGACTACCGCTACCAGCAACATTTCAAGGCCAAGTCCGGCATGCACGGCATGGGCAAGAACCGCGCCGGCGGCAAGGGATCAGACGCCATCCTGAAGGTGCCGGTCGGGACGCAGATCCTCGAGGAGGACGGCGAGACCCTGATCGCCGACCTGACCGAGGTGGGCCAGCGGGTGCTGCTGGCGAAAGGCGGCAACGGCGGCTTCGGCAACGCCTATTTCACGACCTCCACCAACCGCGCGCCGCGCCGGGCCAACCCGGGCCAGGAGGGCGAGGAGCGCACGGTCTGGCTGCGCCTGAAGCTGATCGCGGACGCCGGGCTCGTGGGCCTGCCCAACGCCGGCAAGTCGACCTTCCTGGCCACGGTGACTTCGGCCAAGCCCAAGATCGCCGACTACCCCTTCACCACGCTCCACCCCGACCTCGGCGTTGTGGGCGTCCACGGCCGTGAATTCGTGCTGGCCGACATCCCCGGCCTGATCGAGGGCGCCCACGAGGGATTGGGGCTCGGCGACCGCTTCCTCGGCCACGTCGAGCGCTGCCGGGTGCTGCTGCATCTCGTCGATGGCACGTCCGAGCACGCCGGCCAGACCTACAAGGTGATACGGGGCGAGCTCGCCGCCTATGGCGGCGGCCTGGACGAGAAGCCTGAGATCGTGGCGCTGACCAAGGTGGACGCGCTCACGCCCGAGCAACTCAAGGAGCAGAAAGCCCGCCTGAAGCGGGCCGCCAAGCGCGAGCCCATGCTGCTGTCCTCCGCCACCCGACAGGGCGTGCAGGAGGTCCTGGATGCCCTCTTGAAGGTGATCGACAGCGCCAAGGCCGACGAGGTCGAACGCGAAAAGCCCGTCGCCGGCCCGACGGAGTGGCGTCCATGAGCGAGGCCCTGGCCCAGGCCGCCGCGCTGCCCCGGCTGGACCAGTTCCGCCGCGTGGTCGTGAAGGTGGGCTCTTCCCTGCTGGTGGACCAGGAGCGCGGCCGGTTGCGACACGCCTGGCTGGCAGCGCTGGCGGAGGACATCGGCCATCTGCACGCCAAGGGCACGGACGTGATCGTGGTGTCCTCCGGCGCCATCGCGCTCGGCCGCGGGGTGCTGAAGTTGGCGCGCGGGCCGCTGAAGCTGGAGGAGAGCCAGGCGGCCGCAGCCGTCGGCCAGATCGCGCTGGCGCGCAGCTGGGCCGAGGCGCTCGGCCACCAGGGCATCACCACCGCCCAGATCCTGGTGACCCTGGGCGATACGGAGGAGCGGCGCCGCTACCTGAACGCCCGCGCCACCCTGGGCCGGTTGATGGAGCTGCGCGCCGTTCCCGTGGTGAACGAGAACGACACCGTCGCCACCTCAGAGATCCGCTACGGCGACAACGACCGGCTCGCCGCGCGCGTCGCCACCATGGCGGGCGCGGATCTTCTCGTGCTGCTGTCCGACATCGACGGGCTCTACACGGCCCCGCCGCAGCACGACCCCGCCGCCGAGCTCATCCCCGTGGTGCCGCGCATCACGGCCGAGATCGAGGGGATGGCCGGTGGCGCGGCCTCGGAGTTCTCCCGCGGCGGCATGCGAACCAAGGTGGAGGCAGCCAAGATCGCCACCGCCGGGGGCGCCGCCATGGTGATCGCCAACGGCAAGGTGAAGAACCCGCTGGGCGTGGTCGCGTCCGGGGGCCGTTGCACGTGGTTCCTCACCGCGTCGAATCCGGTTGCGGCCCGCAAGAAGTGGATCGCCGGATCGCTGGAGCCGCGCGGCGTGCTGCATCTGGACGAGGGCGCAGCCCGGGCCATCCGCCAGGGCAGGAGCCTGCTGCCCGCCGGCGTGACCCGCGTCGAGGGTGAATTTTCCCGGGGCGACGCCGTGGTGATGCGCGGCCCCGACGGCGGCGAGATCGGCCGCGGCCTGGCCGCCTACGATTCCAATCACGCCGGCTCCATCGCGGGCCGGTCCTCGCGCGACATTGAGGCCATCCTGGGCTATGCCGGCCGCGCCGAGATGGTGCACCGGGACGACATGGCGCTGGCGGTCGAGTAGAGCCGCACGCTTCGGAGAAGGACCCATGCTGCAGGGCGTTCGCAAGGCCGAGGGCGAGGATGTCGCCCACACGATGGCGGATCTGGGCCGGCGCGCCCGCGCCGCCGCGCGCCGGCTTGCGACCTGCCCGCCGGATGCGAAGAACAAGGCCCTGCTCGCCGGCGCCGCGGCCCTGCGGGCGGATGCTGGAACCATTTTGGCCGCCAATCGCGAGGACGTGGCCGAAGCGGAGGCGCGCGGCACGAAGGGCGCCTTCATCGACCGGCTGGTGCTCAACCCCGAGCGCCTGGAGGGAATCGCCAAGGCCGTCGAGGACATCGCCGCCCTGCCGGACCCGGTTGGCCGTGTGCTGGCCGCCTGGGAGCGCCCGAACGGCCTGAAGTTCGAGCGGGTCGCGACGCCCCTCGGCGTTATCGGAGTGATCTTCGAGAGCCGCCCTAACGTGACGGCCGACGCCGGCGCGCTGTGCCTGAAGGCCGGCAACGCGGCCATCCTGCGCTGCGGCTCCGAAAGCCTGCGCACGTCCGGCGCCATCGCGGCGGCGCTAAGGCAGGGACTCGCTGAGGCCGGCCTTCCGCAAGACGCGATCCAGCTCGTCCCGACGGCCGACCGTGCGGCTGTTGGCTTGATGCTGGCGGGCCTGGACGGCAACGTGGACGTGATCGTGCCGCGCGGCGGCAAGAGCCTGGTGGCCCGCGTCCAGAACGAAGCCCGCGTGCCGGTTTTCGCCCACCTGGAGGGCATCTGCCACGTCTACGTCCACGCGGCGGCGGACCTGCAGATGGCGAAGGCCATCGTGAAGAACGCGAAGCTGCGCCGCACCGGCGTCTGCGGCTCGGCCGAGACCCTGCTCGTAGATCGCGCCTGCGCGGCGACCCACCTCGCCCCGCTCGTCGCCATGCTGCTCGACGCCGGCTGCGCCGTCCGCGGCGACGCGACGACCCAAGCCGTCGATGGCCGCGTGACCGCCGCGACCGAGGAGGATTGGCGGACCGAGTACCTCGACGCGATCATCGCCGTTCGTGTCGTTGATGGCCTGGACGAGGCCGTGGCCCACATCGAGACCTACGGCTCGCACCACACGGATTCGATCGTGACGGCGGACGAGGCCGCCGCGGCGCGCTTCCTCGCCGAGGTGGACTCGGCCATCGTGCTGCACAACGCCTCCACCCAGTTCGCCGACGGCGGCGAGTTCGGCTTCGGCGCGGAGATCGGCATCGCCACGGGCCGCATGCATGCCCGCGGACCGGTCGGGGTCGAGCAGCTGACGAGCTTCAAGTACCGCGTCCACGGGACGGGCCAGACCCGCCCCTGATGGCGGCCGGGCTGGGATCAGCCCGGCTCGCCAGCCCCAAGGGCCGCCTGTGCGGGAGCCCCGCCCAAAGCGGGCCCGCTCTCGTCCTTCAGCTCCACGCCGGTCAGGCCGCGCCGCAGCGCCTCGCGGATCAGCCAGGCCGCCTTGTGCGCCGCCGCCCGGTAGGGCAACCCCTCGGTCCGGATGTTGGAGATGCAGTTGCGCTCGGCGTCGGTGCGTCCCGGCCGCGGATCGAAGGTGAGGTAGAGCCCCAGGCTGTCCGGCGACGACAGGCCGGGCCGCTCTCCAATCAGAACGGCCACGGACCGCGCCTTGAGCAGCGCGCCGACCTCGTCGCCCAGCGCGACCCGCGCTTCCCGGGCTACGACGGCCCGGCCAAGCGCGACGCCGGCCTCGGCCAGCTTGGACAGCAGCGCCTCAGCGAACGGAAGTGCGTGGTCGTGCACGGCCCTGGCCGATAGGCCGTCGGCCAAGACGAGCACGAGATCCGAGGCGGGCGCCGCCAGCCGGGACAGCGCCTCCCGCGACTCCGCCGCCAGCCGCCGGCCGAGGTCCGGCCGGCGCAGGTAAACGTCCCGGCTCGGCGCAGCGCTGTCCGCGATCAAGGGGTCAAGCCCCAGCTCCCGAAGCCCTCGGGCGATCGCCTCCGCGTCGAAACACGCGTGGACGGCGTCCCTCGCCTGGGCGTGCGCCAGCGAGAACCGCAGCACCTCTGCGGTCGCAAGCCCAGCCCCGCTTCGACCGAGGCCGATGCGCGCCGGCGTCAGCCGCCGCAGCGCCGCCACGAGGTCGCCCGGCTGGATGTCGGAGGGCTCGCTCATGCGGCGAGCTCGCGCGCGCCCGCGAGCAGCGGCGTAGCCGAGCCCTCCAGGATCCGCCCGTCCTCCCCGGCGATGCCCATCCGCCGCAGCCAGGCCTCGAACTCCGGCGCCCGCTTCAGCCCGAACACCTCGCGCACGTAGAGCGCGTCATGGAAAGACGTGGACTGGTAGTTCAGCATCACGTCGTCCCCGCCCGGGACGCCCATCACATAGGTCACTCCCGCCGCCGCGAGCAGCGTGAGCAGCGTGTCCATGTCGTCCTGGTCCGCCTCGGCGTGGTTCGTGTAGCAGACGTCCACCCCGAGCGGCAGGCCCATGAGCTTGCCGCAGAAATGGTCCTCGAGTCCGGCCCGGATGATCTCCTTGCCGTCGTAGAGGTACTCCGGCCCGATGAAGCCGACGACCGTGTTCACCAGCAGCGGATCGAAGGCGCGCGCCACCGCATAGGCCCTCGCCTCGCAGGTCTGCTGGTCAACGCCGTGGTGCGCGTCCGCCGACAGGGCCGATCCCTGCCCGGTCTCGAAATACATCACGTTCCGCCCGACCGTGCCGCGGTTCAGCGACAGCGCCGCCTCCCTGGCCTCGGCCAGCATCGCGAGGTTCACCCCGAAGGACGCGTTCGCCGCTTCCGTGCCCGCGACCGACTGGAAGACGAGGTCCACCGGCGCGCCCCGGCGGATCAACTCGGTCGTGGTGGTCACATGGGTGAGCACGCAGGACTGGGTGGGGATCCCGAAGCGGCCGATCAGCTCGTCGAGCAGCTTGAGCAGGTCCCCGATCACCGCCACGTTGTCGCTCGCGGGATTGATCCCGATGCAGGCGTCCCCCGCGCCGAGCAGGAGTCCGTCCAGCACGGAGGCCGCGACTCCCTTGGGATCGTCCGTGGGGTGGTTCGGCTGCAGCCGCACCGCCATCGTCCCGGGCAGGCCGATCGTGTTGCGCAGGGCCGTGACCACGCGACATTTCTTGGCGACCAAGATGAGGTCCTGGTTCCGCATCAGCTTGCTGACGGCGGCGGCGATCTCCGGCGTGATGCCCTTGGCCAGTCGAGCCAGCGCCTCGGGGGTTGCCTCGTCCGACAGGAGCCAGTCGCGGAAGCCGCCTACGGTCAGCGACGACACCGGCGCGAAGGCGGCGTCGTCATGGGTGTCCAGGATGAGCCGGGTGACCTCGTCCTCCTCGTAGGGAATGAGCGGCTCGGCCAGGATCTGCTTCAGGGGAGTGTCCGCCAGCGCCATCCGGGCTGCGACGCTCTCTTCCGCCGACTCGGCAGCAATGCCCGCGAGGCGGTCGCCCGAGCGAGGCGGCGTGGCCTTGGCGAGGAGTTCCTTTAGGTCCCGGAACGCCCAGGTCCGGGCGCCGGTCATGATGCGGGTGGGCATGGGCCTGTCTCGCGTTTCAAAGACTATGGCGGGCGGTTCGCCACGCGACAAGCAGGGTCCATGCCGCTCCGGAGCGCGGAAGCCTTGCCTGTTGGGGGCGCGGACGCCATGGTCGGCCGGCATGCCCGCCGCCAAGCTTCTGCCCGCCTCCCGCCCCCTTCCGCTGCTCCCGCTGCACGCGCCGGGCATGCGCATCGGCCTGCTCGGCGGGACCTTCAACCCGCCCCACGCGGGGCACCTGCTGCTGACGCTGACGGCCCTGCGCCGCCTCGGGCTGGACCGCGTGTGGTGGCTGGTGACCCCCGGCAATCCCCTCAAGAACAACGCCGGGCTGCCGTCCCTACCCGACCGGCTCGCCCTGGCCCGCAGCCTCGCGCGCCATCCCCGCATCGACGTGACCGGGGTCGAGGCCGCCATCGGCAAGCGCTACACGGTCGACACGCTCGCCTACCTGCGCGCCCGCTGCCCGGGGGTGCGCTTCGTCTGGCTGATGGGCGCCGACAACCTCGCTGGGTTCCACCACTGGCGCCACTGGCGCCGCATCGCGGAACTGATGCCGCTCGCCGTGATCGACCGCCCGGGCGCGACCCTCAGGGCCACACGCTCGGTCGCCGCCACGGCGCTCGGGCGACGCCGCCTCCGGGAGGTGGAGGCCCCACATCTGGCGGATGCCCTTCCGCCAGCCTGGGCCTTCATTCACGGTCCAAGATCGTCGTTGTCCTCCACGGCCCTGCGCGCGGCGGCCGCCGCCAGACGCGGGCAGGAGGCCTGAGCGACTCTTTTTGGGGCCCACATTGGAACTTCGGCCGGCCTCGACTATATTCTTGTGGTGCGCCGGCGTGGCGCACGATCGACGAAAGGGTCGAACGCTGACAATGACAGCCCCCCGCGAAGTCCTCTCGACTTCGCACCTCGCCGCGACCGGCTCGGTCGAGCCGCAAGATGGCGCGACGCTCCCGCTGGTCCTCGGGCTCCTGGACGACGCCAAAGCCGAGGACACGGTCTCCATCGACCTGACGGGAAAAACCTCACTCGCCGACTCCATGATCGTGACTTCGGGCCGCTCCAACAGGCATGTTGGCGCGATCGCCGATCGCGTCATCGAGGGCCTGAAGGAGCGCGGCCGCAAGGATGTGCGGGTCGAAGGCCTGCCCCATTGCGACTGGGTGCTCATCGACGCCGGCGACGTGATCGTCCACGTCTTCCGGCCCGAGGTGCGCCACTTCTACAATCTCGAGAAGATGTGGGGCGGCGACCGTCCCGCGGAACGCGCGGTCTCCTGATCGCGCACTTCGGTTGAACGGTGCGCATCGTCGTCATTGCGGTCGGCCGCCTGAAGGACGGGCCGGAACGGGACCTCGTCGCGCGCTATGAGGATCGCGCCCGGGCGGCCGGGCGCAGCCTGGGATTCTCCGGGTTCGAGGCGATCGAGCTCGCGGAAAGCCGCGCCGCGCGGCCTGCGGACCGCAAGGCCGAGGAGGCCTCGGCCATCCGGGCGAAACTCGCCGGCCTGCCCGATCCTGTTCTGATCGCCCTCGACGAGCGCGGGGCTTCGCCGACCAGCGAAAGCTTCGCCCAGGCGCTCGCCTCCCGCCGGGATGGCGGCCGCCGCGCCCTGGCCCTCCTCATCGGCGGGGCGGACGGGCTCGACCCGGCTCTGGCCGGCCAGGCCGAGGAGCGGATCGCCTTCGGCCGCATGACCCTGCCGCACCAGTTGGTGCGTGTGCTCGCCGCCGAGCAACTATACCGGGCGATGACCATCCTCTCGGGTCACCCTTACCACCGCGCCTAGGAAGGATACGGCCCCAGCGCCGGAATTCCGCTTCCGGCCGAGATCCTGCCCCATTGCGGGCGCGAACATGCGATATTCGGCCCGCGAATCGAGATCGGGGCGCCCAGGGGCCGAATGCGCCTGACCACCTTCCGCCAAGTCATGATCGCCGGAGCCGCCTTGCTGGCGGCCGTCGGCGCGCGCCCGGCGCTGGCCCTTGACCCGGCCGCGTCGACCCAGGCCGCCCCGGCTGCTTCGCCCCAGTCTCAACCTCAGGCGCCAGATCCCCGCGCAGCCGAAAAGGCCACGCGGCAGCTGGAGCTCGAGGCGACCCAGCGCTTCCTTGACTCGGCCAGCGAAGACCGCAAGCGCCTGGAGGGCGAGGCCGCGGCCCTGCGGTCGGACCGCGCGCGGTTGAACGCTGCGCTGATCGACACCACGAACCGGCTGCGCGCGACGGAAAACAACGTCGGCGCCAGCGAGGAGCGCCTGAATACCCTGATCCAGACAGAGGACGCGATCCGCCGATCCCTGGACGGCCGCAAGGGCGTGATCGTGGAAGTGCTGGCCGCGCTCCAGCGCCTGGGCCGCAGCCCCCCGCCGGCCGTCCTGGTGCGCCCGGAGGACATGCTCCAGGCGGTCCGCACCTCCATGCTGCTCGGCGCCGTGCTGCCGGAGCTGCGGCAGGAAACGGAGGCGCTCGCCTCCGATCTGGCCGAAATGGTGCGGTTGCGCACCGCCACGGCCGCCGAGCGCGAGAGCCTGGCCAAGGAGGTCGGGAGCCTCGTGGAAGACCGCCAGCGGTTGGCGGCCCTGGTGGACGCCCGCCAGCGTGAGATCGCCGGCGCGGAACGCAACCTCGCGCAGGAATCCGAGAAGGCGGCCGGACTGGCCGCCAAGGCGCAGTCTCTCAAGGATTTGATCGGCAAGCTCGAGACAGAGATCAACGCCTCCGCCCGCGCCGCCGAGGAGGCCCGTAAGGCGGCCGAAGCCGCGGCAGAGCAGGCCCGCCTGCGGCAGGAGACCGAAGCGAAGGAGACCCGCGACAAAATCGCCGCCCTCGCCTTCAAGGATCCGGCCCGGCTCGCGCCGAAGCTCGCGTTCGCGGACGCCAAGGGTCTGCTGCCGCTTCCTGTGAGCGGCAGTTTGCTCAAGAAATTCAACGCGCCTGACGCGGTCGGCGGCTCGCTCAAGGGAATGGCTTACGCCACCCGGGCCGGCGCCGTGGTGTCGGCCCCCTGCGACGGCTGGATCGCCTACGCGGGACCCTTTCGCACCTACGGGCAACTCTTGATCATCAACGCCGGGGGCGGGTACTATCTGCTTCTGGCTGGCATGGATCGGATCAATGTCAGCCTGGGCCAATTCGTCCTGGCGGGGGAACCTGTCGCCGCCATGGGCGAAGGATCTCAGGCGACGGCGGCATCGGTGGGTGGCGAAACATCGCAGCCGGTGCTCTATGTTGAGTTCCGGAAAGACGGAGTGTCGATCGATCCCTCGCCTTGGTGGGCGGCGTCGACGAATGAGAAAGTTCGCGGATAATGCGCAAATTCCCCATGCTCATGCTTGGTGTGGTTCTCGGAGCCGGCGCGGCGACGCTGGCGACGAACACCCGCCTGCTGTCGACGACCAGCGCGAACGCCGCGGCGTCCGACACCTACCGCCAGCTCAACCTGTTCGGCGACGTCTTCGAAAAGATCCGATCCGACTACGTCGAGAAGCCGGATGAGTCGAAGCTGATCGAGAGCGCCATCAACGGCATGCTCTCCGGCCTCGACCCGCACTCCAGCTACCTGGACGCCAAGAGCTTCCGGGACATGCAGGTGCAGACCCGCGGCGAGTTTGGCGGCCTCGGCATCGAGGTCACCATGGAGGACGGGCTGATCAAGGTCGTGTCCCCCATCGACGACACGCCGGCCTCCCGCGCCGGCGTCCAGGCCGGCGACGTGATCACGGCCATCGACGACGACCCAGTGCAGGGCCTCAGCCTCAACCAGGCCGTCGACAAGATGCGCGGCGCCGTGAACTCGCAGGTGCGCCTGAAGATCACCCGGAAGGGCTCTTCCGACCCGCTCGAGCTCAAGCTCACCCGCGACGTCATCCGCATCAAGTCGGTGCGCTCGCGCAGCGAGACGGACCTCGGCTACATCCGCATCACCCAGTTCAACGAGCAGACCTTCGACGGCCTGAAGAACTCGATCGAGCAGATCAACAAGGACCTCGGCGCCGACAAGGTGAAGGGCTATGTGATCGACCTGCGCAACAACCCCGGCGGGTTGCTGGACCAGGCCATCGCGGTGTCCGACGCGTTCCTGGAGCGGGGTGAGATCGTCTCCACCCGCGGCCGCAACGCCGACGAGACACAGCGCTACAACGCCCGGCCGGGCGACCTGACCAAGGGCAAGCCCGTGATCGTGCTGATCAACGGCGGCTCGGCCTCGGCTTCGGAAATCGTCGCCGGCGCCCTGCAGGACCACAAGCGCGCCACCATTATCGGCACGCGCTCGTTCGGCAAGGGCTCGGTCCAGACCATCATCCCGCTGGGCTCGAACGGTGCGATCCGCCTGACCACCGCCCGCTACTACACCCCCTCCGGCCGCTCCATCCAGGCCAAGGGAATCGATCCTGACGTCCAGGTCATGAACGAGGTCCCGGCCGAGCTGAAGGGCAAGGACGAGACCAAGGGCGAGGCGAGCCTCAAGGGCCACCTGAAGAACGGCGACGACGAGCAGGGCGGCAGCTCGGCTTACGTCCCGCCGGATCCCAAGAACGACAAGCAGCTGAACTACGCCTTCGACCTGCTGCGCGGCGTGAAGGTCAACGACGCAGGCAACAAGGCCAAGGAGCCCGGCGCCGGCGACGCGGCCCAGAAGGCCCCGAACTGACGGCCATACCCCTTCGGGATGGAGAAAAAAGAGGCGGCGATGCCACACGGGCTCGCCGCCTTTCTTCTTTCGTGAGGAAGCGGACGACGCTCGCGCCAAGTTGCGCTATGATTCGTCTGGTGTTCCGGTGCGTTCGGCCCAGCCGTTTCCGGACGAGTTTCCCGCGAATTCCTGAGATCCCGCGTGACATTGGGCCACGACGAACTGACTCGACCCTTGGGCCTCGAGACCGCCCAACGGCCGCAGCGCCGCATGGCCGCCGTCTGGGGGCACCTGTTCGTCGCGACCGTGGCGACGCTCTTCCTGTTGCTCGCCGGATACCTCGTGATCGTGAAGGATCCCTATGGCGGCGAGCCTTACGCCATCGCCACGGTCACGCGCAGCCCGGTCGAGCCTGCGGCGCCGTCCGGCGGCAGTCAGATTAAGGATGTCGAACCGCGCGTCGTGGAAGGCGCGCCTCCGGAACTCCCGCCCAACGCACAGTCCGTCGCCGACATCGAGAAAGCCACGGGCGTGCGGGTGGTGCGCGGCACGGGCGAAAAGGCCGGCGGCGTGGTGATCCAGGTTCCGCAGGCGCCTGTGCGCCTGGCGGTCGCCCCGGACAAGCGACTGGTGGAGCGGTCCCGCCACGGCGTCCTGCCCAAGGTCGGCGCCGACGGCTCCCGCCCCGCGGACGTCTACGCCCGGCCCGCGCCCGTCCTGCCGCCGAAGACGCTGGGACGCGTGGCGATCGTGATCTCGGGCATGGGTCTCAGCCAGGCTTCCACCTCCGATTCGATCGTCCGCCTTCCGCCGGACGTGACCCTCGCCTTTGCTCCCTATGGGGCCGAACTGGAGCGTCAGGTGGCGCGCGCCCGCGAGGACGGGCACGAGGTGCTGCTTCAGGCGCCCATGGAGCCCTTCGATTACCCGGACAACGACCCCGGGCCGCACACGCTGACCTCCGGGGCGCAGGCATCCGAAAACCTGGACAAGCTGTTCTGGGTCATGAGCCGCTTCAGCGGCTATGTCGGCGTCATGAACCACATGGGCGCCAAGTTCACCTCCAGCGAGCAGGCGCTCACGCCGGTCCTGAAGGAACTCGCGGCCCGCGGCTTGATCGTACTCGACGACGGGTCATCCGCCCGGTCGCTTGTGCCGGCCGTGGCGGGAAGCCTGAAGCTTCCGGCCGCGCGCGCAGACGCCGTGGTGGATGCGTCTCCCAAGGCCTCTTCCATAGACGACCAATTGGCCCGCCTCGAATCGATCGCGCGTGAACGTGGCGTGGCGATCGGCGTGGCCAGCGCGTTGCCCGTCAGCATCGAGCGCATCGCCCAATGGGCGAAGACCCTGGAGGCCAGAGGCCTGGTCCTGGCGCCCCTCAGCGCCGTGGTCGCCAAACCCGGCCGGGTCTGACAAGCTCGGATGCCAACAAAGCCAGAGCGCCGCGACATGAACCTTGCCAAGTTGCCCTACCGCCCCTGCGTCGGCGTCATGTTGCTGAACCGGGAAGGGCTGGTCTTCATCGGCCGCCGCAAGAAGGACGCCGGCCCGGAGCACGTCGAGGGGGTCTACGCGTGGCAGATGCCTCAGGGCGGCATCGACAAGGGCGAGGATCCCTACCGGGCTGCCCTTCGGGAGCTGCAGGAAGAGACCAACGTCACCTCCGTGTCGCTCCTGGCCGAGGCGCCGGACTGGTTCTCCTACGACCTGCCGAACGCCGTGGTGGGCCAGGCCTGGAAAGGGAAATACCGCGGCCAGACGCAGCGCTGGTTCGCGTTGCGCTTCGAGGGCGACGAGTCGGAGATCGACATCCACGCGCCCGCCGGGGGCCACAAGGCGGAGTTCGACGCGTGGCGCTGGGAGCGCATGGAGCGCCTGCCGGAGCTGATCATTCCCTTCAAGCGCCCGGTCTACGAGCGCGTGGTGGACGCGTTCCGGCCCTACGGCGCCTGAAAGCTGGCGGCCGAAACAGCCCGTTCGCGTCAGCGGGTCCGCGGGCGGAGGTTCAGCACGGGCAGCGGCGCCGTGGGGACCAGAAGCCCGCCCCCGCCTCCGCCCTGCGCGTTCGAGGACGTCCCGGCATTCTGGCCGGAGCCGATCCCGACCATGACGTCGACGTTCACGGAGGCCGCGGGCCGTTGCCCCGGCAGGTCCGGGCATCCCGGCAGCGATTCGGCGGTGATCCGACCGCGTCCGCCCCCGGGCGGGTCCACCACCGCGAAGGAGCCGTAGTCGGGACAGGCCGGCGTGGCTGGCGCGCGCGGCGCCATGCCGTCGGCCCAAGCGGGCGAGGCGGCGAGCAGAGGCAGACAGGCCAGAACGGGCGCCAGGCGAGGAAAATGCATTCCCCAGCATCGCCCTTAAGTGCTTAACGCATGAACAACGGCGACGCCAAAAAAGGAGCCCGTCCCGGCGACGCCGGGCGGGCTCCAGAACCCACTTGGGCGCGGGCCGTCAGTCGCAGGACTGCTTCGTGGTGGTCTTCGTGTCGCCGAACTCGTTTTGCTTCTGCACCGTCTTGGTGGAGCAATTCGAGATCGTGCCGGTCTCGACGCCACGCTGCTCGACGATGACCTTGTCGCGGTTCGGCCCGGTCGCCGCGCCGCCGACAACGGCTCCGGCGCCCGCGCCGACCGCTGCGCCGACGGGGCCGCCGACCACGCCGCCGGCGATCGCACCCGTGGTGGCGCCGGCCGCCGCGCCGCTGTCGTCGGCGAAGGCGGGCTGGGCCAGGAAGGCCGCGGCCAGGGCGGCTGCTCCAAGAACAAGTTTCTGCATGGGTTGTCCTCCTTTGATGAGGCGTCAACGCGGCCCCGCCCGCGCTTGTTCCTGAACTCCGGTTCGAACGATCCCAGGGGCGGCGCGTTGCCGGGTGCGAAAGGCTCAGCATGGCGTCCTCGCTTCAAGGCACCGACCCCTCCCTCCCCCGCATGGACGAGGCCGGCTTCGCGCGCCGCGTGACCATTGCGGCCCTCATTGTCGCGGCCATCGCGGTGCTGCTCGCCGTGCTGTACGCCCTGCTGGACGTGCTCCTGCTTGGTTTCGCCGCCGCGCTCATCGCCGTGATTCTGCGCGCCATCGCCGACCCGCTGAACCGTCACACCCCGCTCACACCTGGCCTGGCCCTGCTCGCCGCCGGCCTGCTGGTGTTCGGCGCCGCAGTCGGCGCCCTCTGGCTGTTTCAGTCCCAGGTGGCGGGGCAATTGTCGACCACCGGAAAGGCCGTGACCGAAGCCCTGAACGCCTTGAGCCAGCGCCTGGGCGCGCCCGGCCTGGGCATCGACGTCGACCAGATGGCGAAGGACGTGCTGTCCGGGCAGGCCATGCTGGGCAAGGTCACCACCTACGGGGTGACCGCCCTCGGGGCCATCACCAATCTGGTCCTGGTGATCTTCGGGGGCGTGTATTTCGCCCTGGATCCCGCCGTGTATCGCCGCGGCGTGGTGATGCTGTTCCCGGCTCAGGCGCGGCCCCACGTGGAGGACACGCTGGGTGTCGCCGGCCGGGCGCTCCGGCTCTGGCTCCTCGGCCAGCTCCTGGCCATGGTGGTGACCGGGACGCTCACCTGGCTCGCCCTGATGCTGATTGGGCTGCCGAGCGCCGCGGCGTTGGGCCTGATCGCCGGCCTGCTCGAGTTCATCCCCCTCGTCGGCCCCTTCGCGGGCGCCGCGCCGGCGCTCCTCGTCGCTTCGTCGCTGGGGTGGACCACCGTGGTCTGGACCGCCGTCGCCTTCCTGGCGATCCAGCAGGTCGAATCGAACATGATTCAGCCGCTGGTCACCCGGCGCTCCGTCGCCATCCCGCCGGCGCTGCTGCTGTTCGCCGTGATCGCCTTCGGCGCCCTGTTCGGCGTGCTCGGCGTTCTACTGGCGGCCCCGCTGGCGGTGGTCGCCTTCGTGGCGATCAAGAAGCTCTATGTCCGCGAAACGCTTGGGGAATCCACGCCCGTGCCGGGCGAGAAAGGCGCCCGGACGTCCGGCGCCGCGCCGGGCGACATCGGCCAGCCCGTTGCAGGCGATTGACCTTCGACGCCCGCTCGCTATAGTCCGCGCCGCCTCCCGCGAGGGTGGGCCCCTGTGGCGGAACTGGTAGACGCGACCGACTCAAAATCGGTTTCCGCAAGGAGTGCTGGTTCGATTCCGGCCAGGGGCACCAACTTCCGCCAGCCGGGTTCGGCCTAACCTTCAGCCTTCGAAAGCTTCGCCCGTACGCGCTCGCGATGCGCCGTATAGAGGCCGCTCGCCGCGATGATGAGGCCCCCCAACACCGTCGCGGCGCCCGGAACGGAGCCGAACACCAGGAAGCCGAATGCGCTCGCGAACACGAGCTGCGTGTAGCTGAAAGGCGCGAGCACGGAAGCGGCGGCCTTACGGTAGCCCAGCACCAGCATGGAATGGCCGATGGTCGAGCCGACGCCCATCAGCAGTCCCCACAGCATCTCGGTCCCCGTGGGCGTCACCCAGCCATAGGGCACGGCCACCGTCAGGACCGCGAGTCCGACGACGCCCGACCACCCAAGGGTCACCTCGGGCTTCTCGCTGCTCATCATGCGGGTCAGGATGGCCGTCACCGCCCAGATCGCCGCCGAGGCGGCCGGCAGGAGCGCCGCGATCTGGAAGGAAGAACCGCCCGGCTGGACCACGATCACCACGCCCGCGAGTCCGACCGCGGCGGCGATCCAGCGGCGCATACCCACCTTCTCGCCCAGCATCGGGATGGACAGGGCCGTGATGAAGATCGGCGAAACGAAGTTGATGGCGGTCGCCTCGGCCGCCGGCATATGCGCCAGCGCCACGATGAACACCACGGACGAGCTCACCATGCCGAGCCCGCGCAGCGCCTGCTGGGGCAGCCTGCGAGTCGCCAGGCCCCTGGCGCCGCCCAGCCAGAACAGGGGCGGCAGCACCATGGCGCAGAACACCACGTAGCGCATCCAGGCGATCTCGACCGCCGGGATCGTCGAGGTCAGCATCTTGGCCGCGACGTCGCCCGTGGCGAAGAACAGGGTCGACCCCACGATATAGGCGATCCCGATCGCGGGATTGTCTTTCGCCGCAGCCGTCGCCTGGGAGGCGCGCGCGAGGGCGCGCGGCGCGATCGTCAGGGTGCGGGGCTCGACGGCGTCAGCGATGACGGGCGGGGGGCTCACGGCGGGCTCGTAGGTTCGAGGAGACGCTGTTCCTTTGCGCCCATCTGCAGAAGATCAGAAGCGCGATGTTGGAAGTATAGGCATGCAATGTTGCAGGACCGTTTCCAACGGCGCGCCAATTTCTCGTCCAAATGCGGCATTCCGGGCAGAATCGGCCCTAATCCCGACGCACCTGTTGCCGAAAGGTAAAGATCTGGGCCGTTTCAGGCCCCGGCGGGCAGGCCGAACGCTTCAGCCAGCAACCTGAACGAGTGCTTGCGCGCCTGATGGTCATGCACCGCCGCGGTGAGCATGATCTCGTCGGCCTGCACGCTGCCAGCCAGTTCGAGCAGCTGGTCGCGCACCGAATCGGGCGTGCCCACGAACAGCCGCGCCCGGTTGCGCCGAATAAAGGCGAGGTCCTGCGGGCCATACTCCTGCGCGGCCGCTTCCTCGGGGCTCGGCAGCGGGCCGTACACGCCCCGGCTTCGGCGCAGGGCGCTCAGGTCCGCGCTGGAGGCCAGCCGCTGCGCTTCCTCGTCCGTCTCGGCGCAGATGGCGGCCGTGGCCAGGATCGCGTGCGGCTTGGCCAGAGCGCCGGGCGCGAATCGGTTGCGGTAAGTGAGCAGCGCGTCCGCTGCGTCATGACTGGCGAAATGGTGCGCGAACGCGAAGCCGACGCCGATCTGCGCGGCCAGTTTGCCGCCATAGTCGCTGGACCCCAGCATCCAGAGCGGCGGCAGCGGGACATCCGAAGGCATCACGGTGATGCGGCTGAACGGGTGGTTCGGAGGAAACGCCCCTGCCCCGAACGCCATCAGCTCTTCCAGTCGCTGGGGAAAATCGTCCGCCTGCACGTCGCCCTGGAGCCGCCGGAGCGCATACGACGCGACCGGATCGGTGCCGGGCGCCCGGCCGATGCCCAGGTCCACCCGGCCGGGAAACAGCGCCTCCAGCATCTTGAACCGCTCGGCTACCATGAGGGGCGCGTGGTTGGGGAGCATCACCCCGCCGGACCCGACCCGGATGCGCCCGGTGACGCTTCCGATCTGGCTGATCATGATCTCGGGGGCCGGGCTCGCCACGGAGGGCAGGTTGTGGTGCTCGGCGACCCAAAAACGTGTGAACCCGATGGCGTCAGCCATGACCGCGAGGTCGATGGTGTTGCGCAACGACTGCGCGCAGGACGCTCCGGTGGTGGCGAACGAGAGATCGAGAATGGACAGGGGAAGCATGGCGGGCGCTCCAGGGCGATCAGGGTAATCTGCAGCCCGGGCGCCCGCGTTCAACCCCGGGGGCCGCAGGGCAGGCCCACGCACAAAAAAGCCCCGGACGAAGCGTCCGGGGCTTTTCGCCGAAATGAACTCAGGCGGCTTTCTTGTTCACCTGCTGCTCGGCGATCTTGGTGAGCAGGTCATCGGTCTTCTTCTCTTCCTGCAGGGTCTGCTCCAGGAGCTTGACCGCGTCCTGCATGCCGAGCTGCTGGGCCCAGGTGCGCAGGGTGCCGTAGCGGGAGATCTCGTAGTGCTCCACGGCCTGCGCGGCCGCCAGCAGCCCGGCGTCCAGGGCGTCGGACTCCTTGAAGTCCTCGATCACTTCCTGGCTCTCCTCGACGATGCCCACGATGGCTTGGCAGGTCTTGCCGCGAGCCGGCTTGCCGAGCTGCTCGAAGATCTGCTCGAGGCGTTCCACCTGGCCCTCGGTCTCTTCGCGGTGCTGCTCGAAGGCCTGCTTCAGCTCGTTAGTCTTCGCAGCCTTGGCCATCTTGGGCAGGTTCCGGAGAATCTGCTTCTCGGCGTAGTAGATGTCCTTCAGGGTCTCGAGAAAAAGGTCGTCCAAGGTCTTCTGTTTCGCGGCCATCGGCGCCTCCAAGAATTCGAACTCCGGTGGCGTCACAACCCAAGCCAGGGCCGAGAGTTCCCGAGCCTTTCAGGCTCGCGGGCCACGTCCCCGCCAGCTCTCGCTGCGCCGCTCGGCTTCTCCCAATTGCCGCAGCAGATGCTCCCAGCCTGGCGGCAGAGGCTCCAGGAGAGTGCGCCCCAGTTCGCCGCGCAAACCGCGGGCAACCCGCTCCATGGGCGAGTCTCCGCGCGCCGGCACAACTTGATGGAGGCCGCGCCGGGGTGGCCCGGCCCAGCCGTCGTCGTCCTTGAAATCCATGTCAGATGGCACCTCGCTTGGGAGTTTAATTCACGAGCGTGCTCAATGTTCTTGCTCTGGCCTCAAAAAAAGCGCGATCGGTGAGGAAGACATCCAGCCGGAACTTCGCGCAAAACGTGTATTGACCACCGGCTCGGGCAGGTCTGAGCTGACATGTCCTCCCGGGACGGGTCAGCATTGCATCAGGCGCAAAACTCGGAAGCTTTCAGGCCCCGGCCTTTTCCCATCGCGGCTGCGGCGGCGGCGCTGGGGGCCTGCGTTGTGCTTGCCCCGCCTAGCGCGACGGCTCAGCCCGCCGAATGCCGGCCGGGCGCCGGGGAACCCGTGGCGGAACTCGCCGTGACAGCGGAGGGCGACCTGGCCGCGCCAGACGGCCGGATCTGGACGCCCGCCGGAATCGCCTGGAGCGCGGCGGCTTCGGAGCCGAGCCGCCGGGCGCGGCTGTCGGACTTCAGCCGGCGGGGCCCCTTTCGGGCTGCTCCCCTGGCTGGCCGCCCGGACCGCTGGGGTCGCATGCCGGCCTGGATCACGGGCGCCGACGGAGAACTCTCGGCCATGCTCGTCGGCGAGGGACTCGCCGCCGCGCGTCCCGGGGAGGTGCCCGCCGGATGCGTCCGCAGGCTGCTCGCCCTGGAGGAGGAAGCGAGGCGCGCCGGTCGCGGCGCCTGGTCGGATCCTGGCGCGAAGCTTGACGCCGCCGAGCCCCAGGCCATCCTCGCGCAGGCTGGCCGCTACGCCCTCGTCGAGGGCCTGGTGCTCGGGACGTCCGAGCGCAAAACGCGCGCCTATCTGAATTTCGGGCCTGTGTGGAGCGAGGACTTCACCGTCACTGTTTCGAAACGAACCTTGAACAGGATCGAAGCTTCGGGCATGAGGTGGTCATCCCTGCGGGGGCGGCGCATCAGGGTCCGCGGCGTGGTCGCCGAAAGCGGCGGGCCATTGATCGAACTGAACGCCCCCGAGGACATCGAGCGGATCGACTGATGGAAGGGTCGATCCGGAATTTCGGGAGCGGCGGCTCGAAAGGGCGATTGCGGCGCCGAATGCGCCGGGGTTGCGGCCAATCGCGGGTATGTCGGCTGTGGAAGCAAGTCAGGGCGCGCAGGCCCACCGTCTAGGCCCGCTTCGGCGTTTGGCCGCGTTCGCCTGCGCCCTCGCGCTGGGCGCGGTTGTCGCGGGCTGCGCCTCCGACCGCATCGGCTTCGGGGCTGGCACGTCCCCGACCCTGCCGGCGTCGGCCCCGAAGGTCACCGGCGTCGAGCCGCTCAGCGCCCGCGAACACAAGAAACTGGTGAGCAACTTCGGCGGCGAGTATCGCTCGCCGGTGGCGGAGCGCCTCCTCAACGACGTGATGAAGCGCGTGGCGGGGGCGACCGACAGGCCCGACCAGCAGTACCAGGTCACCATCCTGAACTCGCCCGTGGTCAACGCCTTCGCGCTGCCGAGCGGCAACCTCTACGTGACCCGCGGCCTGCTCGCCCTCGCCAACGACACCTCCGAGGTGGCGGCCGTCATGGCGCACGAGGTGGCCCACGTCACCCTCAACCACGCCATGCAGCGGGCCGAGCTGGAGCGGCGCTCCGAAATCGTCAGCCGCGTGGTGGCCGAAGTCCTGAACGACTCCGACGCCCAGCAGGTGGTGCAGGCCCGCGGCAAGCTCACCCTGGCGAGCTTCTCCCGCGCCCAGGAGCTGGAGGCCGACCAGATCGGGGTGCGCACCATCGCCAAGGCCGGCTTTGACCCGTTCGGCGCCGCGCGTTTCCTGGCCTCCCTGGGCCGGCAGTCGTCGATGCGCGCCACAATGCTCGGCGAGAAGCCCAACCAAGGCCCCAACTTCCTGTCCACGCACCCGTCCACCCCCGAACGCGTCGCCCAGGCTCTGGCGGCGGCGCGCCAGATCCGGGCGCCGGGAATCGGCGAGACGGACCGCGACCACTATCTGCAGGCGATCGCCGGGATGACCTTCGGCGACGACCCGTCCGAAGGCGTCGTGCGCGGCAACCGCTTCCTCCATCCGCAGCTCGGATTCGCCTTCAGCGCGCCGGCAAGCTTCGTGCTCGAGAATTCCTCCTCCGCGGTCCTGGGCCTGGCGCCCGGAGGGGCCCAGGCCTTGCGCTTCGACAGCGTGAAGATGCCGGACGGCATGACGCTGCAGTCCTACATCGTGTCGGGCTGGATCGAGGGCGTCGAGGTCGGCCCAGTGGAGAGCATCACCGTCAACGGCCTGCCGGCCGTGACGGCCGTCGCCAAGGGCGATGAATGGACCTTCCGCCTCGCCGCCGTGCAGTCGGGCCAATCCACCTATCGCTTCATTCTGGCGGCCAAGAACTACACGCCGGATATGGACCGGCAGTTCCGGGACGCTGTCGAGAGCTTCCACCTGATGAGCTCTGGGGAGTCCGCGGCCGTGAAGCCGCTCAGGATCGGGCTCGTGACGGCCCAGGCGGGAGACACCGTCGAGACCCTGGCGGAGCGCATGGCGACGGATCGCCCGGTCGAGCGTTTCCAGCTGCTCAATGGAATCGAACGCAACGGGCCCGTGCGGCCGGGCTCGACGTACAAGGTGATCGTGGAGTAGGCCTCCGCGCCGCCGCCCGGCTCAGATCAAAACCGTGTTCGGCTCCGGGTGGCGCTCCAGGAGCGCCCGCCGAAGTTTCTCCATGGCCCGACTCTCGATCTGGCGGACGCGCTCCTTCGAGATTCCCAGGCGGTCGCCGAGGGATTCCAGCGTGGCCGATTCCTCCGACAGCCGGCGCTCCCGCAGGATGTTGAGCTCACGCTCGGACAGCACGGTCAGGGCCGAACGCAGCCACTTCACCCGCCTTTCGGAGTCGATCGCCTCGCCCACCGCCTCGTCGGGCAATGGGGCGTCGTCGACCAGGAAGTCGACCCGCTCGGCGGCGCCCGACTCGCTTTCGGTCAGGGGAGCGTTGAGCGACATGTCGGACCCGGACAGCCGCGCCTCCATCAGGGCGACGTCGCTGCGCGACACCCCCACGGCCGTCGCGATCTCCTGGTGCACGTCGATCGTCTGGTCCGCGGCGGCGCTCTGCGACAACTTCGCCCGCAGCCGGCGCAGGTTGAAGAACAGGGCCTTCTGGGCCGAGCTCGTGCCGCCGCGAACGATGGACCAGTTGCGCAGGATGTAATCCTGGATGGAGGCCCGGATCCACCACGTCGCGTAGGTGGAGAACCGCACTTCCCGTTCGGGCTCGAAGCGCGCGCCCGCCTCGAGCAGGCCCACGTGCCCTTCCTGGATCAGGTCCGCCATGGGCAGCCCATAGTGCCGGAAGCGGGCCGCGATGGCTATCACCAGGCGCATGTGCGCGGCCGCCAGCTTGTGAAGGGCGACCTGGTCCTTCTCGTCTTTCCAGCGCAGGGCGAGACCGTGCTCCTCCTCCCTCGAAAGGAAGGGAGCGTCCATGGCCGCCCTCACAAAGGTGCGTCGCACACCTGAGATCTCACCCATGCCGGCCTCCGTGTCGGAATCCTGAAACGAATACGCAGTCGTGATCGGGCCGGATCACCCGCCGCTCGCCACCCCACTTGAGATCCGATGGCCGCGTCATCACGATGACGCGCGGTTTCGCTGGGGTCCAAGGGGTCCAAGTCAACCGGAGGTCGCCGATGGCGCTCGATCAACGGATTATCGATCTCTACGACGAGTACACCCACAAGCCCCTCGCTCGCAGAACGTTCCTGGAGCGCCTGTCGGTTCTCGCTGGCTCACCGGTCGCAGTGGCCGCCGCCCTCGCCGCGTTGGAGCCGAACTACGCCCGGGCGGCTCTGGTTCCCGAGAACGACCCGAGGATCGTGACCGAACGGGTCCAAAAGGCCGTCGACAGCGTCGAAATCGCCGGATACCTGGCCTATCCGAAGGATGGCGGCCGGTGGCCGGCCGTGATCGTATTTCACGAGAACCGTGGCCTGAACCCGCACATCGAGGATGTCGCGCGGCGGCTGGCCGCATCCGGCTTTCTTGCCTTGGCCGGAGACTTTCTGCTGCCGCTCGGGGGAACGCCCCGCGACAGCGACGCGGCGCGCGAACTCGTCGCCAAGCTGCCTGGTGAGACCGTCGTCCGCCAGGCCTCCGCCATGCTCACCTTCCTGCAGGGGAACGAACACAGTAACGGCAAGGTGGGCGCGGTGGGCTTCTGTTGGGGCGGAGGGATGGTCAACATCTTCGCCGTGAGGGAGCCCCGCCTGGGGACGGGCGTCGCATTCTACGGCGTGGCGCCGCCAGTGGACGCCGTCCCCCGCATCAAGGCCCCCATGCTGCTCCACTACGCCGGCCTGGACACGCGCGTGAACGCCGGCATTTCGGCCTACGATGCGGCCTTGAGGGCAGCCGGGACGCCTCACGAGATCTACGTGTACGAAGGCGTGAACCACGCCTTCCACAACGACACCAGCGCCGAGCGCTACGACAAGGCCGCCGCCGCGCTCGCCTATGACCGGACCGTCGCCTTCCTGAACAGATACCTGGGCGGTTGAGCCCGCATCTCCGTGCGGTTGAACGAGAAAGAGCCCGGCGGAGGCCGGGCTCTTGAACTCTGGGGCGGGCTTTCTGCGCCGATCAGGCGGCCTCTTCCTGCTCCTCGTCCGCCTCGTTGGCGGCCTCGACATCGTTGGGCTTGGCGCGCTTGGGCGACTTCGCCAGCTGCGTCTCGATCAGCTTCAGGGCCTCCGTCTCATGGAGACGGTTCACAGCCGCGACCTCGCGGGCCATGCGGTCCAGGGCCGCCTCGTAGAGCTGGCGCTCGGAATAGGACTGCTCGGGCTGGGCGTCGGAGCGATGCAGGTCGCGCACGACCTCGGCGATCGCGATCAGGTCGCCCGAATTGATCTTCGCCTCGTACTCCTGGGCGCGGCGCGACCACATGGTGCGCTTGATGCGGGCGCGACCCGTGATCGTCTCGAGCGCCTTCGCGACCAGCGCGTTCTCGGCCAGCTTGCGCATGCCCACCGAAGCCGCCTTGGCTGTCGGGACGCGCAGCGTCATCTTGTCCTTCTCGAAGGAGATGACGAAGAGCTCGAGCTTGAACCCGGCGACCTCCTGCTCCTCGATCGCCATGATCTGCCCGACCCCATGCGCCGGATACACGACGAACTCACCCGTCTTGTAACCCTGGCGAATGGTATTCTTCTTAGCGGTCGTCATATTCAGGACATCTCCCTGAGGCCTGGCCGAGGCAGCCTGGCTGGATACACGCGAAGGTCGGCCAAGGCCGACTGGACACACCCCCGCGGCGCGAATGGGACACTCACGCCGTCTGATGATTTCAGCCGATTACAAAAACGCCTAGCAGTTCCCGCTCAGCCCGTAGCGGGTTTCGTTCCATTGTCATGAATTCAGAATGAGGCGAGGCGCGCCGGATGTGATCGACTTTTCACACCCTATCACAATAGGGTGGGTAAATCAAAGGTTTCGAGCCGCAGCCCGCCTGTTGCGCCTGCGACTCGTTGTGTCAGATGGGCGACATCCGCCCGATGTCAATCGCCTTGGCCGGGGTTGGGAGAGAAATATTTATCGAGCTTCCCGGCCTCGCCGTCATGCTCCTTGGCGTCCGCCGGCGGGTCGCGCTTCACCGTGATGTTGGGCCAGCTCTTGGCGTATTCCGCGTTCAGCTTGAGCCACTGGTCGAGGCCCGACTCCGTGTCCGGCTTGATCGCCTCGGCCGGGCACTCCGGTTCGCAAACGCCGCAGTCGATGCATTCGTCGGGGTGGATGACGAGCATGTTCTCGCCTTCGTAGAAGCAGTCCACCGGACACACCTCCACGCAGTCCATGTACTTGCACTTGATGCAGTTTTCGACGACGACATACGTCATTGCGAACTCCCGGGCCGGCTGCCGCCGGCGATAGGACGGGCCCGCGGCGGTCGAAGCCCGCAGGGCCGCTCCTGGTCATCTGGGGCGCCCGATGCCGGCGAAAAGGGGCGTCAGCACGGGTCCTTACCGCCGGATGCCTAGCCGAGACGCCAAGGTCTGGCAATATGGGCGGACTGCGGAGCTGGAGCGACGCTGTCGCGGCCGGCGCATGCCTCCTTGATCAGGAGACCTCCGTGTAGAGGGTCTGTGCGTCCGGAAACGAACCCCGGCGTTCCGCTACCGCCAGGACGCGCACGACGCGCGTGGCGTGCGGCAGCGCCAGGGTCAGGACGTCCCCGACCACGAGCGCCCGGGCCGGATTGGTCACCCGTGCGCCGTTGATCCGCACCCGGCCGTTCTCCACCAGCTCGGACGACACCGTCCGCGTCTTGGCGAAGCGCGCATAGACCAGCCACTTGTCGAGGCGCTGGCGCTCGGCGCCGCCATCGGGTTCGCGGTCGTCGGAGGAGGACCCGGAGCCGTGGCGGCGAGCCATGCGGCCGTCAGCCCTTCTGCTTGGACTCGAGCTCGGCCTTCAGCGCAAGCAGCTTGGCGAAGGGCGAGTTCGGATCCGGAGCCTTCTCGCGCGGCGGCCGCTCGGTCCAGCCGCCGGCGGGCTTGCCGCCGCCCTTGCCCGACCCACGGTGGGGCCCCTTGCCGTTGCCGAAGCGCTCGTCCCGGCGCGGCCCGCGGTGTTCGGCGCGTTCGCCGTCCGGCCGTCCCTCGGAGCGGCCCTCGGCCGCCGGGCGTCCGTCATTGGCCCGCATCGGGCGCGGTCCGCGCTCGTGCCGGGGGCCGCGCTCTCCCTGCGGCTGCTCGCTATGGCGTCCACGGCCCAGATGGGCGCCGCGCTCGCCGGGACGCCCGCCGCGCGCGTTGCGGTCGCGGGCGGGCCGCTGCCCGCCATGGTGCCGGTGCTGGCGCCACACCTCGATGAGCGCCGGCTCGGCCGGCGTTGTCTCGGCGGGAGCGTCGACCGGGGCGTCCGCGCCCGCGGCGTCTACCGCCGGCTGGGCGGAGAGAGCCGACTCTGAAGCCTCGGCCGTGGCAGGCTCCGCGCTGGCCTCGGCGACCGCAGCAGCGGCATTCTCCTGCTGATCCAGCTCCAGCGCGGCCGGAGCAGCCTCGGGAGCGACGCCGCCCGCGGCGAAGTCGGCCACGATGGCCTCCATCGGCGTGACTTCCATCTCTTCCCCGACCGACTCGGCCGGCGAGGCCTCGGCGGGCTGGGGCGGCTCGGCCGAGGCAGCAGCTTCCGCGGCCGGCGCCGTCGCGGCGGCGGGGACCAGTGGAACCGTGATCGCCGGTCCGGCGCGCCTGTCCATGAGGTAGCCCAGCGAGCGCAGGATGGACGCGAAGTCCTCACCGGCGCAGCCGCACAACGACGTCATGGCCGTGGTGACCACGAAGCCCTCGCCGTCGGCAGACCCCGGCGGCGGCTCGCCGGGCGTGACGCCCGGGCGGTAGTGGATGGCCGGCCGGATCAGGTCCGCCAGGCGCTCCAGGATGTCGACGCGAACGGCCCTCTCGCCGCAGACCCGGAAACCGGCGGCGCGGTAGAGGCCCTTGGCGACCTCCTTGTCCACCGGGATCGAGGTGCGGCCCGAGGCCGCCAGATGCAGGATGTCGTCGAGGCCCTTGGGCTCGGGGCCGCCATGCTTCAGCGCCCACAGCTGCGCGGCCAGGCTGCGCGGAGCCGGCTTCAGGAGGGCCGGGACGGTGAGGTGGTAGGCGCCGAAGCGGACGCCGTAGTTGCGGAGCGCCGCGCGGCCGTCCTGGTCCAGGTGCTTCATGTCGTCGGCCACCTTCGACCGCTCCAGAACGCCGAGCGCCTCGGCGATCTGGAACGCGAGGCCGCGGGCGATGCCCGTCAGCGTCTCGGCGTTCTCCAGCTTCAGCAGCGGGCCGAGCAGCTTCTCGACATGGGCCTTGATCCAGAGGTCCAGGCGCGCCTGGACCTGGTCGCGGGCCGCGCCTGTGAGCTGCTCGTCGGCGAGGAGACGCAAGCGCGGCTCCAGCAGCTTGTCCCCGGCCGTCAGCTTGGCGATCACCTCGCCCTGCCAGCGCACCGAGCCGTCATTGGCCAGCACGAAGGCGTCGTCGCCGGATCCGGCCAGCCGAGCCGCGCGGTTGTCGATTTCCGTCGACAGCGCCTTCAGGGCCGCGTTTCGCAGCGCCTTCGCTTCGGAGCCGCCGGCCTGCGGGTCCGGCGCGAACTGGAATCCGTGCAGCCGGCCGACCGGGTGGCCCTCGACGAGCACGTCGCCCGCCGCCGTGATTTCCGCCTCGAGCATCGCATTCTCTCTCAGGCGCCGCATCAGCACGCTCGTGCGGCGATCCACAAATCGTTGCGCCAGACGCTCGTGCAGAGCGTCGGACAGCCTGTCCTCTACCTGACGGGTGACCCGCTGCCAATGCTCAGGATCGCGGAGCCAGTCGGGCCGGTTGGCCACGAAGGTCCACGTGCGACCCTGGGCGATGCGGTTGGACAGGGTGTCGAGGTCGCCGTCGGTGCGGTCCACCTCCTTCACGCGGCTGGCGAACCAGTCCTCGCTGAGCCGTCCGTCACGCATCAGCTGGCGGTAGATGGTCGCGACGAGATCCGCATGCGCGGCGGGCGCGACCTTGCGGTAGTCCGGCACCTGGCACACGTCCCACAACCGCGCGACGTCGGCCGGGCTCGCCGCGTACCGCCGGATCTCGGCGTCGTGCGAAACCGTCTCGAGCGCGATCACGTCGTCGGCCGCGATGGCGCGCGTGAGGCCCTGTTCGGCCGGATTCCGCTCCAGCGAAGCGATGAGGCGCGGGACCGTGCCGAAATCGAGCTCCGGATTGCGCCACTGCAGCACCTTCACGGCGTCGAACGCGTGATCCTCGAGCGCGCGGACCAGCTCGGTGTCGAACGGCTCGCAGCGCCCCGTGGTCCCGAACGTGCCGTCGCGAAGGTGACGGCCGGCGCGCCCGGCGATCTGGCCGAACTCCGCCGGATTGAGCCGCCGATGCATGGCGCCGTCGAACTTCCGGTCCGCCGCGAAGGCGACGTGGTCCACGTCGAGGTTGAGCCCCATGCCGATCGCGTCCGTCGCGATCAGATAGTCCACGTCGCCCGACTGGTACATCTCCACCTGGGCGTTCCGGGTGCGCGGGGAGAGCGCGCCCATCACCACGGCCGCGCCGCCGCGCTGGCGCCGGATGAGTTCGGCGATGGCGTAGACCTCCTCGGCCGAGAAGGCCACGATGGCGCTGCGCCGGGGCAGTCTTGTGATTTTCTTCTCGCCCGCGAAGGTGAGCTTCGAAAGCCGCGGCCGCGACACGATGTTGGCGCCGGGCAGGAGCCGCTCGATCAGCGGCTTCATGGTGGCGGCGCCGATCAGCAACGTCTCGGCCCGCCCCCGCATGTTCAGGAGCCGGTCCGTGAAGACGTGGCCCCGGTCCCGGTCCGCCGCGAGCTGGATCTCGTCGATCGCCACGAAGGGCGTCTCGAGATCCCGCGGCATTGCCTCGACGGTCGCCACCCAGAACCGCGCGCCCGCCGGCTTGATCTTCTCCTCGCCCGTCACGAGGGCGACCGCGTCCGCGGACGTGCGCTCGACCAGGCGCTGGTACACCTCGCGCGCGAGCAGGCGCAGGGGCAGGCCGATCAGCCCGCCCCCGTGGGCGACCATGCGTTCGATCGCCAGGTGCGTCTTGCCTGTGTTTGTCGGCCCGAGCACGGCCGTGACGCCGCGCGCGCGAATGGATGGCGGAAGGGAGCGTGGCAGCATCGGACCTGGATATGGGGAAAGGTCGGGCGGCCGGCGAGCATGGACGCGGCCGTGAGCGCGGAAGGAGAAGCCGTCCGGGCCCCTTTAGCATCTCAACCAGAGGCGGGCGACATATTTCGAGGGAACGAGTCCCGAACGAATCGAGCCCGAATCGGCGACTCGCGATGAGTCTAGTTTTGTTCTCGCCAGTAATTATGCGGCCGCGGCGCAAGTCTTGCGAGTCGCCGCGTCTCCTGCGCAGCCCGCACAGGAGTCGAGCCGTTGCGTCCGGGACTCAGCGCCAGCGGATCGGCCCGGCAGATCGACTCCGCCACGGTGAACAAGATCTTTACGCGGGGCTCAAACAACTTTCCCGCGTGAAGGCCAGCCTCGCAAAGCCGTCGCTATAAGCCGGCGCCTTCCCCAGCCGGCGCCGGAGCGCCAAGGCTCTCCCGCACGTTCCGGTCAGGGACGGGCCGGCTCCGCGAACGCGTGCCGCGCGCCCCCGCCCGGCGACGCGGGCGCGCCGGCGTCCGCCGTCTTGGTGAGGTTCACCTTCGTGGCCTCGATCACGGTCGTGCCCACCATGGTGCGCACCGCGATCTTCAGCGGCACCAACGCATGCGCGCCCTCGACGGGAGCGAGCCATGCCTCCATGTCCCGGTTGTCGGCCATGAACTGCGTCGACTTCCGGCTCACGCGGTGCCCCGAAATCGGCGTGTAGCGCGCCGAACAGACAAGCACCGGCCCCTTGTAGCCTGGCACATCCACGTCCTTCCTGGCCGCGTAGCTCAGGGTCACGTCGAAGCGCCCCGCTCCGTCGAACACCGGAATGGTGCGGTCGCAGGCGGCCGGCTCCATCAGGGGGCCCCGCCCCGCCACGGGAAACAACAGGGCGCTCACCGGGTCGACGACGCCCTTTTTGTGGCTCTCGAGAACGGGCACGCGGTCGACCTTGGCGTCGAGCGGCGGCTGGATGTCGACGGCCGCCACGTCGCCGCTCTTGAGCGCCATGCGCACGGTGTAGACCTGACTTCCGCCCCCGGACGACAGCGCATAGGCGGACGGCAGCAGCTTGCCGCCCGCGTTGACGCCGGACGCGACGCCCGCGCCGCGCCCGCTGGTGAGAAGCCCGGCAAGCCCCGTCATCTTGGCCTGCACGTCCAGCTTGTAGCTTTCGCGCGTGACCGAGCCCGTCATCTGGGCCGTGCCGATCGGCAAGCCGGCCAGGGACAGCCCGTAGGTGATCGCCAGGGATTCGGCGCGCGCCGGCTCAGCCGCGACGGAAAAGAGCAGCGCAGCCCCGGCCAGGGCGCCGGTCTTCCTCAGGGTGAGACGGTTAGTCATGGCGTTCTTGCGAAAAGGGAGCCGGCTCGCGCCGATCCGGACCATCGGGCTTGTCTCGCGCGGGAAAGCGTCGGATTCGTGGCGCATAGCATGCCTGATTCGTGTGGCCGTGGGCGACCGCGCCCCACGCGCGCCGATGACGGTTGACGCTGGCGGCGCCCGCCACTATAGAGCAGCCCACCATTGATTGCTGCGTGGGTTCCGGCGGCGGCTTCGGCCGCCTTCTGCTTTTCGGCGAGACGCTCGCCGTGTGGCCCACGGACGCTCAGAACACGAAGGACGATCGACCATGGCGCGTCGGTGTGAGTTGACGGGCAAGGGTGTGCAGAGTGGCCACCTGGTGAGCCACTCGAACCGCAAGACCAAGCGGCGGTTCCTGCCCAACCTGTTCCATGTGACTTTGCAGTCGGACTCGCTGCAGCGCGCCGTGCGCCTGCGGGTGTCGGCGCATGCGCTCCGCTCGGTCGAGCACCGCGGCGGCCTCGACGCGTTCCTGGCCAAGGCCTCCGAGGAGGAGCTGTCCCAGGGCGCCCGCGAGCTGAAGCGCGAGATCGCCAAGAAGGCGGCGGTGGCGCAGTAAGCGCCACTCAGCCTTTTTTCGCTTCACGCCTGAAGCCTCGCCCCGCGGCGAGGCTTTTCGCGTTGACGACCACCCCGGACCCGGAGGCCCCCATGTCTCTCACCACCTCCTTCGACGCCGACGTTCGCTCCCTCGCGCTGCCCGTCGCCGCCATGACGCTGGTGGTGGTGGCGTCCAACATCCTGGTGCAGCATCCCTTTCCCTATTGGGGCCTACAGGACTACCTGACCTGGGGAGCCTTCACGTATCCGGTGTCGTTCCTCGTCACGGACCTGACCAACCGCCGCTACGGAGTCGGAATCGCCCGCAAGCTCGTGGGCGTGGGCTTCGTGATCGCCATCGGGCTGTCGTTCGCGCTCGCCACGCCGCGCATCGCGCTCGCATCCGGCACGGCGTACCTGGTGGGCCAGCTGCTGGACGTGACGGTCTTCAACCGCCTGCGGCGCCAGACGTGGTGGCGCGCCCCGCTGGTCGGCAGCCTGGTCGGCTCGGCGCTGGACACGGCGTTGTTCTTCTCCATCGCCTTCGCCGGAATCCCGGAGATGTCGGTCGAGATCCCCTTCCTGGGTCACCACCCGCTGCCGCTGTGGCAGAGTCTCGCCCTCAGCGACTTCGCCGTGAAGGTCGTCATCGCCCTGCTGGCCCTGCTGCCCTACGGCGCCCTGATGTCGGTGATCCTGCCCATGGAAAAGGTGGCCCCGCAGCCGGCGCGGTGAGACATGCCCGTCGTTGCAAGGACCCCGAAGGGCGACGAAGCAATCCAGGGGGCAATGACTCGCACGGGCCTCCTGGATCGCTTCGCCTTCGGCGCGCAATGACGGCCTCCGGGCAAGCGGGACGCCAATGCGGCCCGAATCTCTGCTAAGCCTCCCCCATGGCGACGGCTGACGCTCCCCTCCTCGATGACCAGACGTCCGGCGCGCTGATCGCCGAGGTGCTGACGCCGGTGGCCCTCGACCAGACCTATTCCTATGCGGCGCCGGACGGCCTCGCGCTGGAGGAGGGCAGTGTCGTCCAGATCCCCTTTGGCCCGCGCGAGACCGTCGGCGTCGTCTGGGAGCTTCGCCGTGGCGCGTCCGGGTCCAATCTGAAGAAGGTGACCGCCAAGGCGCCATGCCCGCCTTTGTCGGAAAAGCTCCGCAAGCTGGTCGACTGGGTAGCCCGCTACACGCTCGCCCCCCGCGGCATGGTGCTGCGCATGGCGCTGCGCGCCCCGGAATCCGACCAGCCCGAGCGTATGATCACCGGCGTCCGCCTCGTCGGTCAGCCGCCCAGGCGTCTGACGCCGGCCCGCGCCAAGGTTCTCGCCGCAGCCGGCGACGGAGCGCCCAAGCCGAAGCGGGAGCTCGCCGACGCCGCCGGCGTCAGCCTCGCGGTGATCGACGGCCTCGTCGACGAGGGCACGCTCGAGACGGTCGGCATCCTCCCGTCCCCCATAGCCCCCCGGCCGGATCCCGACCACGCCCATACGGCGCTGGAGGACTCTCAGGCCGAGGCTGCGGCCGTCCTGCGGGACGCCGTGCGGGCCCGCGCCTTCTCGGTGACCCTCCTGGAGGGCGTCACCGGCTCGGGCAAGACCGAGGTGTATTTCGAGGCCGTCGCCGACGCGATCCGCGGCGGTCGACAGACGCTCATCATGCTGCCCGAGATCGCCCTCACGGCGCAGTTCCTCGACCGCTTCGAAGGCCGCTTCGGCGTGCGCCCGGCCGAGTGGCACTCCGGCATGGCCGGGCGCCGCCGCGAGCGCACCCACGCCGCCGTGGCTTCGGGCGAGGCCCTGGTGGTGGCCGGCGCCCGCTCGGCCCTGTTCCTGCCCTTCCGGGATCTCGGCCTCGTCGTCGTCGACGAGGAGCACGAGCACGCCTACAAGCAGGAGGACGGCGTCCATTACCACGCGCGCGACATGGCCGTGGTGCGCGGACGCATCGAGGGCGCGCCCGTCATTCTGGCCTCCGCCACGCCTTCCATCGAAAGCCGGGTCAACGCCGAGCAGGGGCGCTACCGCCACCTGCGCCTTCCGGGCCGCTTCGGCGGCCGAGCCCTTCCGGACCTCGCGGCGATCGACATGCGCCGGGACGGCCCGCCCCGGGGCAAGTGGCTCTCCGAGAAGCTGGTCAACGCGGTCCGCGAGACCCTCGATCGCGGCGAGCAGACCCTGCTCTACCTCAACCGTCGCGGCTACGCCCCCCTCACGCTGTGCAACGCCTGCGGGCACCGCTTCCAGTGCCCGAACTGCACGGCCTGGCTTGTGGAGCACCGCTTCCGCCGAGCGCTTGTCTGCCACCATTGCGGCCATGTGGAGAGACGCCCCGACGCGTGCCCGTCCTGCGGCGCGCTCGACTGCCTCGCCGCCTGCGGGCCCGGGGTGGAGCGCCTGGCCGAGGAGGTCGCGGAAGCTTTCCCGGGCGTCCCGTCGCTGGTGCTCTCCTCCGACTTCCCGGGGGGGACCGAGCGGCTGCGACGCGAACTGGAGGCGGTCGCCGCCGGCGAGTTTCCCATCGTCATCGGCACCCAGCTGGTGGCCAAGGGCCACAATTTCCCCAGCCTCTCGCTCGTCGGCGTGGTGGACGCCGATCTCGGCCTCGCCTCCGGCGACCCGCGCGCCGGAGAGCGCACCTTCCAGGTGCTCCAGCAGGTGACCGGCCGCGCCGGCCGCGGCCACACCGCCGGCCGCGCGCTTCTGCAGACGTTCCAGCCCGACCACCCCGTGCTGAAGGCGCTGCTGTCTGGCGACGTGGAGCGCTTCTACGCCGAGGAGATCGCCATGCGCCGGGCCGCAGGCCTGCCGCCCTTCGGCCGGCTCGCGGCGGTGATCGTCTCCGCCGACGAGCGCGGGCCCGCCGAGGCCCACGCCAGGGCCCTGGCCCGCTCCGCCCCGCACCATCCGGAAGTCATGGTGCTCGGTCCCGCCGAGGCGCCCATCGCGGTTGTGCGCGGCCGCCACCGCTTCCGGATGCTGGTGAAGACGCCCCGCGAATTCCCCATGCAGGATTGGCTCCGCCACTGGTTGCGCGAAGGCCCCAAGGCGACCGGAAACACCCGCGTCCAGGTGGACGTGGACCCGATGAGCTTCCTCTAGCGGCGGGCCTTATCAACACCCTCGCGTCCTCCCCGAAAGTCTCGCACGGCAGGGCTGCCGGTCGGGTTGCGCCCCCCGGAACATCATGCTAGTTCACGCGCGCCTTTCGGACCGGCGTCGGAGCACGCCTGCGCGTATGCGCGGCTTGCCGAGTGTGCAGGTCCGTTCCACCCCAGACGTGGCGCCCACGACACCCTTCGCCGATCCCCGCGCGCAGGTCCGTGGCGCGAAGCGTCCGGACAGATGAGAGACGGCCGGTGGCTCAAGAGAACACGATCGTTTCCGGTGTGGCCGGCCGTTATGCGGCCGCGCTGTTCGAACTCGCCCAGGAGGCGAACGCCGTCGACGCCGTCGGTGGCGACCTCGACCGTTTCGACGCCCTGATCAAAGACAACCCCGACATGGAGCGCTTCGTGCGCAGCCCGGTGTTCTCCGCCGAGGAGCAGGAGAAGGCCATGGGCCCGATCCTGGACAAGGTCGGCATCACGGGCCTGTCGGCCAACTTCCTGAAGCTGGTCGCGGCCAAGCGCCGCCTCTTCGCGGTCCACGACATGGTGCGCGCCTATCGCGCCCTGGCGGACAAGTCGAAGGGCGTCGTCCGCGCGCAAGTCACCGTCGCCGAGCGGCCTTCCGAGAAGGTCATGGGCGACATCAAGCAGGCCCTGAAGGAGGTCGCGGGTGAGAAGGTCGAGTTCGACGTCAAGGTCGACCCGGCGATCATCGGCGGCATCGTCGTGAAGCTCGGCTCCAAGATGGTCGACGCTTCCCTGCGCACCAAACTCAACGGCATTCGTACCGCGATGAAAGAGGTCGGCTGATGGACATCCGCGCCGCAGAAATCTCCGCGATCCTCAAGGAGCAGATCAGGAACTTCGGCTCCGAGGCAGAGGTTACCGAGGTCGGCCAGGTGCTGTCCGTCGGTGACGGCATCGCCCGCGCCTACGGGCTCGACAACGTCCAGGCGGGCGAGATGGTCGAGTTCGAGAACGGCGTTCGCGGCATGGCGCTGAACCTCGAGACCGACAACGTCGGCATCGTGATCTTCGGCTCCGACCGCGACATCAAGGAAGGCCAGACGGTCAAGCGCACCGGCGCGATCGTGGACGCCCCCGTCGGCAAGGGCCTGCTCGGCCGCGTCGTGGACGCGCTCGGCAACCCGATCGACGGCAAGGGCCCGATCGTCGCCGACAAGCGCATGCGCGTGGACGTGAAGGCGCCCGGCATCATTCCGCGGCAGTCCGTGCACGAGCCGATGGCCACCGGCCTCAAGGCCGTGGACGCCCTGATCCCGGTCGGCCGTGGCCAGCGCGAGCTGATCATCGGCGACCGCCAGACCGGCAAGACCGCGATCGCGCTCGACACGATCCTGAACCAGAAGGCCATCAACCAGTCGGGCGACGAGAGCCAGAAGCTCTACTGCGTCTACGTGGCGGTGGGCCAGAAGCGTTCCACGGTCGCGCAGTTCGTGAAGGTGCTCGAGGAGCAGGGCGCGCTGGAGTACTCCATCGTGGTGGCCGCCACCGCGTCGGACCCGGCCCCCATGCAGTTCCTGGCGCCGTTCACCGGCTGCACCATGGGCGAGTACTTCCGCGACAACGGCATGCACGCCGTGATCATCTATGACGACCTGTCCAAGCAGGCCGTCGCCTACCGCCAGATGTCGCTGCTGCTCCGCCGTCCCCCGGGCCGCGAGGCGTACCCCGGCGACGTGTTCTACCTGCACTCCCGCCTCCTGGAGCGCGCCGCGAAGCTGAACAAGGACAACGGTTCGGGTTCGCTCACCGCGCTGCCGGTCATCGAGACGCAGGCCAACGACGTGTCGGCCTACATCCCGACCAACGTGATCTCGATCACGGACGGCCAGATCTTCCTGGAGACGGACCTGTTCTACCAGGGCATCCGCCCGGCGGTGAACGTCGGCCTCTCGGTGTCGCGCGTGGGCTCCTCGGCCCAGACCAAGGCGATGAAGAAGGTCGCGGGCAAGATCAAGGGCGAGCTCGCCCAGTACCGCGAGATGGCGGCGTTCGCCCAGTTCGGCGGCGACCTCGACGCCACCACGCAGCGCCTGCTGAACCGCGGCGCCCGCCTGACCGAGCTCCTGAAGCAGCCGCAGTTCTCGCCGCTGCAGATGGAGGAGCAGGTCGCGGTGATCTATGCCGGCGTCAACGGCTACCTGGACCGCCTGCCCGTGAACCGGGTGCGCGCCTTCCAGGACGGCCTGCTCGGCACGCTGCACACCAGCCACAAGGACGTGCTCGACGCGATCCGCGCTTCAAAGGACCTGTCGGACGACACGGCCAAGAAGCTCAAGGACGTGGTCGACACCTTCGCCAAGTCCTTCGCGTAAGCGCTTCGCTGATCTGAACACGAGGAAGGGCGGGCAATGGCTTCGCTGAAGGATCTGCGCAATCGCATCGCCTCCGTGAAGGCGACGCAGAAGATCACCAAGGCCATGCAGATGGTCGCGGCGGCGAAGCTCCGCCGCGCCCAGACGGCGGCCGAGGCCGCGCGCCCCTTCGCGGAGCGCATGTCCGCGGTGCTGGCCAACGTGGCCGGCGGCGTCTCGGGCAGCGGCGCTCCGGCGCTGCTGGCCGGCAACGGCAGGGACGACATGCACCTGCTCGTCGTCTTCACCGGCGAGCGCGGCCTCGCCGGCGCGTTCAATTCGTCGATCGCGCGCCTGGCGCGCGAACGCATCCTGGCCCTCCAGGCCCAGGGCAAGACGGTCAAGATCCTGTGCGTGGGCAAGAAGGGCTACGACGTCCTTCGCCGCCAGTTCGCCAGCCTGATCATCGACTTCATCGAGCTGCGCTCGGTCCGGGTGCTGGGCTTCGACACGGCCGACATGATCGGCAAGAAGATCATCCAGCTGTTCGAGGCCGGCGAGTTCGACGTCGCCACGATCTTCTTCTCGCGCTTCCAGTCGGTGATCGCCCAGATCCCGACGGCGCAGCAGATCATCCCTGCGGAGATCCCGGCCCAGGCGGAGGGCGGTTCGCTCGCCTCCTACGAATACGAGCCGGACGAGAGCCAGATCCTGGCGACCCTCCTGCCGCAGAACATCTCCGTGCAGGTGCTTCGCGCCCTGCTCGAGAACCAGGCTTCGTTCTACGGCGCGCAGATGAGCGCCATGGACAGCGCCACCCGCAACGCGGGCGAGATGATCAAGAAGCAGACGCTGACCTACAACAGGACGCGTCAGGCGATGATCACCAAGGAACTCATCGAAATCATCTCGGGCGCCGAGGCGCTCTGAGGCCAGACCGAGGACAGGACCATGGCTAATCCCACCGGACGCGTCACCCAGGTGATCGGCGCCGTCGTCGACGTTCAGTTCGACGGCCACCTCCCCGAGATCCTCAACGCTCTCGAGACCACCAACAACGGCGCCCGCCTCGTGCTCGAGGTTGCCCAGCATCTCGGCGAGTCGTCGGTGCGCTGCATCTCGATGGACACCACCGAGGGCCTCGTGCGCGGCCAGCCCGTGGCCGACACCGGCGCCCCGATCGCCGTGCCGGTCGGCGCCGGCACGCTTGGCCGCATCATCAACGTCATCGGCGAGCCGGTGGACGAGGCGGGCCCGGTCCCGGCCGAGGCCAAGCGCGCCATCCACCAGCCGGCCCCGAGCTACGCCGAGCAGTCCACCGAGGCCCAGATCCTCGAGACGGGCATCAAGGTCGTGGACCTGCTGGCTCCCTACGCCAAGGGCGGCAAGATCGGCCTGTTCGGCGGCGCGGGCGTGGGCAAGACCGTGCTGATCATGGAACTGATCAACAACGTCGCGAAGGCGCACGGCGGCTATTCGGTGTTCGCCGGCGTCGGCGAGCGCACCCGCGAGGGCAACGATCTCTACCATGAGATGATCGAGTCCGGCGTGAACAAGAAGGGCGGCGGCGAGGGCTCCAAGTGCGCCCTGGTGTACGGCCAGATGAACGAGCCCCCGGGCGCCCGCGCCCGCGTCGCTCTGACGGGCCTCACGGTCGCCGAGCACTTCCGCGACCAGGGCCAGGACGTGCTCTTCTTCGTGGACAACATCTTCCGCTTCACGCAGGCGGGCTCCGAGGTGTCGGCGCTCCTGGGCCGCATCCCGTCGGCGGTGGGCTACCAGCCCACGCTCGCCACGGACATGGGCGCCCTGCAGGAGCGCATCACCACGACCACCAAGGGCTCGATCACCTCGGTGCAGGCCATCTACGTGCCCGCCGACGACCTGACCGACCCGGCCCCGGCCACCTCCTTCGCCCACCTCGACGCCACGACCGTGCTGTCGCGTTCGATCGCCGAAAAGGGCATCTACCCGGCCGTGGACCCGCTCGACTCGACCTCGCGCATGCTCGACCCGCGCATCGTCGGCGAGGAGCACTACGCGGTGGCCCGCGCCGTGCAGGCGACCCTGCAGCGCTACAAGGCGCTCCAGGACATCATCGCGATCCTGGGCATGGATGAGCTCTCGGAAGAGGACAAGCTCGCCGTGGCCCGCGCCCGCAAGATCGAGCGCTTCCTGTCGCAGCCGTTCCACGTGGCCGAGGTCTTCACCGGCTCGCCTGGCAAGCTCGTGTCGCTCGCCGACACGATCAAGAGCTTCAAGGGCCTGGTGGAAGGCAAGTACGACCACCTCCCCGAGGCGGCCTTCTACATGGTCGGCTCGATCGACGAAGCCGTCGAGAAGGCCCAGCGCCTGGCCGCCGAGGCCGCGTAAGGTTCAAGCACCCCGGCGGCTCCGGCCGCCGGGTCTCGTTTTCCGCGCTCGCGCGGACCAGAAGACCCCTTCCCGCGGGCCTAAGGCCCGGACCGGTCGGAGATTTCCATGGCCACGTTCCCGTTCGAACTCGTCTCGCCCGAGCGGCTGCTGATCTCGGCTGAGGTCGAGCAGGTCGTCGTTCCCGGGACCGAGGGCGACTTCGGCGTGCTGAAGGACCATGCCCCGCTGATGTCGACGCTGCGCCCCGGCGTGGTCGTGGTCACCGGCCCGCAGAACAACACCCAGCGCCTCTTCGTCCGCGGCGGCTTCGCCGAGGTCTCCCCGCGCGGCCTGACAATCCTGGCCGAGCAGGCGATCCCGGTGGAGGAAGTCACCGACGACGTGATCGCCGCCGAGATCAAGGCCGCCGAGGCTGATTTCGAGAAGGCCGGCACGGAGGAGAGCCGCCGCGCCGCCGCCGACCGCCTGGCCCAGCTGGTGACGTTGCGCGAGACGCTGATGCATCCCGCCGCCCACTGAGGCAGCGATCAACCAAAAAGGGCCGCGCAAGCGGCCCTTTTTTCGTTTGCGGTCGCGGATTGCAGCCGATCCTTCGGAAAGTCGCGTTCCCCGAATCGGGACAGGATCAAGACGCCTTCGCCGCCGCCGATGAGCGGACATCGCGACGGCCGAACACGTCGAGGTCCTTGAAGCTCTTCAACGTGAATTCAAACCAGGATTTAACCTCGGCGAGCCCCGACGACGCGGTCCAGAGGTCCACGTCCAGCATCGCCATCAGTTCTTCCTCATCTGCACCCAACACGGCTTCGAGAGATGCGCCCTTGCGTTCGATCGCCGGCCAGATCTCGGCCTGACACGCAGGCAAGGTGAGAAAGACGAGGTCGAGTTCGCGAAACTGGTCCTTCAGGCGCGTATCGAACTGCGAGCCCTCGAATGAGCCGCCGACTTCATTTTGCACCACGAAGATCCGGTTGAACCGGAACGGCTTCTTCGAGGCAACGTCCTCGATGAGGCTGGAGATGTCGTCGAATGCATGCTTCTGCGCCTTGCAGACGCAGAAAAGATCCACCTTCGGGGCCTGCCGCTTCTCCATGAGTTCGGCGACATGGCGGTCCACACCCCAATCGACGACGCTTTGAATGACGTTCGCGCCAAGATCCACGATGGCGTTGCCGGACAGGAACAGGTTTCCGATCCGATCCCAATAACGAAGCGCCGCGTTGGCGTTGTTTTCGATCCGCGCGGCCGTTAGCGCGGCGCCGACGCCGAACTCGGTGACTCGATCTGGATACATCTTGCCAAGCTTGGACTTTGCCGAGTCATCCTGGAAATCGGCCGCGTAGAGCCCATACGTATGCCCAAGTTTCTTTGAAGAGAGATAGAGCAGTTGGGCGACGGTCGTCTTGCCCTGCCCGCCCGCGTGGGCGACGCTCAGCAGAGTATTCCCGGCTTGAGAAGAGCGCGGCGTTGAAGCCATGATCGGTATACCTCCAGCAGTGTTACAGCTGGAGATGACCTAACATCAACCGCAAACAAATCAAAAATCAAAAATTCGACGGCGTGCGCATCTCTGAATTTCTGGTTAAAGAAAAGCCGCCCGGAGGCGGCTTTCTATGAAAAGTTGTGCAGCGCCTTTACTGCACCAGCTTGGGGCCAGAGCCGTTGACACGCTCGTTCTCGTTCACGATCCCGAGCCGGCGGGCCACCTCGGTGTAGGCCTCCACGAGGCCGCCGAGGTCGCGGCGGAAGCGGTCCTTGTCGAGCTTGTCGTTGGACTTGATGTCCCACAACCGGCAGCTGTCGGGCGAGATCTCGTCCGCGACCACGATGCGCATGAGGTCGCCTTCCCAGAGGCGGCCGCATTCCATCTTGAAGTCGACCAAGCGGATGCCCACGCCCAGGAAGAGCCCGGACAGGAAGTCGTTGACCCGGATGGCCAGCGCCATGATGTCGTCGATCTCCTGGGGCGTCGCCCAGCCGAAAGCCGTGATGTGCTCTTCGGAGACCATCGGGTCGTTGAGGCCGTCGTTCTTGTAATAGAACTCGATGATGGAGCGCGGCAGCTGCGTGCCTTCCTCGATGCCGAGGCGCGTGGCGAGCGAGCCGGCCGCCACGTTGCGAACCACGACCTCGAGCGGAATGATCTCCACCTCGCGGATGAGCTGCTCGCGCATGTTCAGCCGGCGGATGAAGTGGGTGGGCACTCCGATGTCGTTGAGGTGCTGAAAGATGTACTCCGAGATCCGGTTGTTGAGCACACCCTTGCCGTCGATCACCTCGTGCTTCTTCGCGTTGAAGGCGGTCGCGTCATCCTTGAAGTGCTGGATCAGAGTACCCGGCTCGGGCCCCTCGTAGAGGACCTTGGCCTTGCCTTCGTAGATCCGACGGCGGCGGTTCATCGGCGTATACCGTGTCTTGAGAAAATCCATGGGTACGGCCGGGCTCCCCGGGGAGGCCGTCCGCGACGTGAGTGCGGGCGGGCAGGTACGGATGGGCGGACCCGCCTCGTGCTCGCGCCCGCAAACTAGCTTATCGGGGGCGCCAGCACAATCATGGGGCCTTTCGGCATCCTTTGGACGATCGCCTAATCGTTTTGCGGGGCGATCGCGGCGAGGCTGTCCGCGGTTCATGGCGTATATGGCCCTCTCGGGGCTCCAACGCAAGTCGAGGGTGCGTGCCGACTGGCGCCGCGGCGCCCGCGTAGCTATATCGGGGCGGGAGATTCCGGGCGCCGGGGCGCGCCATCAGGAGAGGGAACCGATGACGACGTTCGACAAGCGCGAGCAGGGCTTCGAGCAGAAGTTCGTTCACGACGAGGAAATCCGCTTCAAGGCCATGGCGCGCCGCAACAAGCTGCTGGGCCTCTGGGCCGCCGAGAAGCTCGGCAAGTCCGGCCCGGACGCCGAAGCCTACGCGCGCGAGGTCATGAAGGCCGACTTCGAGGAAGTCGGCGACGAGGACGTGTTCCGCAAGGTCAGCGCCGACCTCGGCGCGAAGGTCAGCGAGACGGAGATCCGCACAGCCATGAACGAGCTCTTCGCCAAGGCCGTCCAGCAGGTGAAGGACGGCGCCTGAAGCGCTGCGGACGCCATGGTTTCGGGCCGTCATCCCCGGCGGCCCGCGCCGCGCCGGTCGGGAATGACCCGGCCGCTCGGTGCCGCTGAGTTCAGCCTCGTTGCGCGGCAGCCATGCCGCCGCGCCGGGTTGCCCCGTGGCGGCCGGGCCGCCTAGTCTCCCCCATCCGCGGGCGGCGGGCGGACCGTGTCCCCCAGGCCTGCGCCAGAACGCCGGCGCAGTCCGGCCTTGGGGGAAACATCCATGCCGCTCAATCCATCCTTCGCGTCGCTCACCCGCCGGCTCGGCAAGGGCACGGGCTCTGGCCTGCTCACCGGCTGGGTCGGGCTGCCGGATCCGCTCGTCGCCGGCGTGGTCGCGACGGAGCCCTTCGACGCCGTCGTGCTCGACATGCAGCACGGGTTCGTCGACCTGCACTCGGTGGTTCAGGGCATCGCCCAGGTGGCGCTGGCCGGCAAGCCGGCCGTGGTCCGTATCCCGGTCGGTCATTTCGCGACGGCCTCGCGCATCCTCGACGCCGGCGCGGCGGGCGTGATCGCCCCCATGGTGAACTCGGCCGCAGACGCCCGGGCGCTGGTCACATACACGAAATACCCGCCGGTCGGCGCCCGCAGCTGGGGCCCGGCGATCGCCCTCAACGTGTGCGGCCTCACGGCTCCCGAATACCTCGCCCAGGCCAACGCGCTCACGGCCACCATCGCCATGGTGGAGACCCGCGAGGCCCTCGCGGCCGTGGACGAGATCCTGGCCGTGGACGGCATCGACGGCATCCTGGTCGGCCCGGGCGATCTCTCCATCGCGCTGTCCAACGGGGCCTCGGTCGACCCGATGGCCGCCGAGGTGGACGCCGCCCTCGCCCATGTGGCCCAGCGCTGCAAGGCCCACGGCAAGGCCGCCTGCACCTTCGTCACCACCGGCGCGAAGGGCGCGGACGTCATTCGCATGGGCTACGACTTCGTCGCTCTCGGCACGGACGTGATGCAGCTGCGCGCCGGCTCCAACGCCTTCATCAAGGCCTGCCGGGAAGCCTGAGGCCAGAGCCTCACCCCTCTCCCGGTTTTTCACCCGTGGGCTGCTCGCGGACGCCCAGCGCGTCCGCGAGGCGCGCCTTGGCGGAGCCCGGGCGCAGCGGCTTCTGCTGGCTCTCGTGCGGCGCCCAGCCGGACAGCCAGATGAACTCGAAGGTCGCCCGGATGCGCCCGTCCGGATCGGAGAAGCGCTCCGCGTAGATCTCCAGCGCCCGGATCAGCGTGGCGCGCCGCAACGGCGTACGCCGGCGGGCCATGAGCGTGTTCGTGGCCCCCATGGCGCGCAGGTCGCGCATCAGCGCCAGCGGATCCGAATAGCGCACCGTGAACGCGTCCGTGTCCGTGACCGGCAGCGCGAAGCCCGCCCGCTGCAGCAATGCCCCCAGGTCGCGCACATCCGCGAACGGGAACACGCGCGGGCTGGCCCCGCCCTCCATTTCGCTTTCGGCCTGCGTGAAGGCCTGCCGCAATTCCGTCAGTGTCGCGCCCCCGACCAGGCATGCGAGCAGCAGCCCGTCGGGCCGCAGCGCGCGCCGGATCTGCACCAGCGCCCCCGGAAGGTCGTTCACGCCCTGCAGGGACAGCAGCGACACCACGAGATCGACGTTTTCCGGCTCGAGCGGCAGGTTCTCCTCGTCGCCCACGATGGTCGCCCAGCGCGGATCCTCGGCCTCGGGCGCCGGCGCGATCCGGATCACCCGATCAGCCTGGGGGCTGCCGGCCAGGAAGGCCGCCGCATAGGGCAGCGCTCCGCCCAGGTCCACGGCCGTCTCGAAGCGGCGCAGGATGGCTCCCAGCCTGTCGTCGAGCTCGTCCGCCGCCCGGCGCAGCAGGAAGGCTGCTCCGTGGTCGCCGGCGCGCCTGAGCGCGCGGGCCAGCCGCTCGCGGCCGAGGCCGCGGTCGAAAAGCATGGGCGCGCCGCTCATGGGAACTCCTGCTGAAGGCCTGGCGTGGGCAGGCGCGTTATGGGGCGGCCGGCGCCTAGCGTCAAACGTGTGTGGGATTGCGTGCGGCCGCAGCGCTAGCCTGCCGCAATGAGCACGGATGAGGTCCTGACAAATCGCGTCTCGGAGGAAGCCGCGGAGGTCCGGCATGTCGCTGGCGCACGCCGCTGGGTCGCGGCCGGTCTGCGCCGCGTCGTCAATCTCGTGTACCCGCCGAGCTGCGCGTCCTGCGGGGCCGCGACCGAGGAGCCTCACGCGCTCTGCGCCGCCTGCTGGGGCGCCGCGCCCTGGATCGAGCGGCCCTATTGCGAGCGCCTCGGGACGCCGTTCGGCGTGGACATGGGGCCCGGCGTCGTTTCGCCGGCCGCCATCAGCGCCCCGCCCGTCTTCGAGCGCGCCCGGGCGGCCATGCGCTACGACGGGGTCGGCCGGGAGCTCGTGCACAGGCTGAAATACGGCGACCGCCTCGACCTTGCGCCCATGATGGGCCGCTGGATGGCCCGCGCCGGGCGGGAACTGCTGGCCGAGGCCGACCTGATCGCGCCCGTGCCGCTGCACTGGACGCGCCTGTGGCGCCGGCGCATGAACCAGGCCGCCGCCTTGGCGGCGGCCGTGTCGCGCGGCTCCGGTCCGGAGGTCGCGCTCGACGTGCTCGGCCGCCGTCGGCGCACCCGGTCCCAGGTCGGCCTGACCCGCAATGAGCGCGCCGACAATCTCCAGGGCGCGTTCGTGGTCCCGGAGGCCGGCAAGGCGCGCCTGAAGGGCCGCCGCGTGCTCCTGGTCGACGACGTGCTGACGACGGGCTCGACCGCGAACGCGGCCTCACGCGTGCTGCTGCGCGCGGGCGCGGAGGCCGTCGACGTGCTGACCTTCGCCCGCGTCTGCACGGCCTCCTGAAAAGGCGGGCCCTTTCGGCGGCGATTCACACCGCTTGCGCTTGGACCCGTCTGGCCCGAACGCCTATATATGCGCGACGTGACACTGTTCGGAGCGCCCCATGCCCGCCGTGACCATCTATACGAAATCCTATTGCCCCTACTGCCATTCTGCGAAGGACCTGCTGCGCCAGAAGGGCGTCGCCTTCGAGGAGATCGACGTCACGAACGACCGTGACGGCCAGGTCGCGATGTCCAAGCGCGCCCATGGCCGGTCGACGGTCCCGCAGGTCTTCATCGGCGAGCATCACGTCGGGGGCTGTGACGACCTCTACGCCCTGGACCGCGCCGGCAAGCTCGACCCGCTGCTGGCGGCCTGACCCCTCGAAATCGCGAGACGCCCCATGAGCCGCTCCCCTTTCATCGCCGCGTGCATCCAGATGCGCTCCGGCGTCGATCCGGCCGCCAATATCGACCAGGCCGCCGGCTTCATCCGTGAAGCGGCCGCCGCCGGAGCGTCCTACGTCCAGACGCCCGAGATGTCGAACGCGGTGAACCGCAGCCGCGAGGGGCTGTTCGCCGCCATCAGCCATGAGGAGCGCGACCCCATGCTGGCCGCCTTCCGGTCGCTGGCGCGGGAGCTGGGCGTCACCATTCATGCGGGTTCGCTCGCGATCCTCCGCCAGGACGGCAAGATCGCGAACCGCGCCTTCCTGATCACGCCCGAAGGCGCCATCCAGGCGCGCTACGACAAGATCCACCTCTTCGATGTCGACCTCCCGAACGGCGAGAGCTGGCGCGAAAGCCGCACCTACACGGGCGGCGAGACGGCGGTGCTGGCGGACCTGCCGGGCGGGCGGCTCGGGATGTCGATCTGCTACGACGTGCGCTTCCCCTATCTGTACCGCGCCATGGCGGAAGCCGGAGCGGACTTCCTTTCCGCGCCGGCCTGCTTCACCCGCCAGACCGGGGAGGCGCACTGGGTCGTGCTGCATCGCGCCCGCGCGATCGAGACCGGCTCCTTCATGATCTCCGCCGCCCAGGCCGGGCTGCACGAGGACGGCCGCGAGACCTTCGGTCATTCGATCATCGTCGACCCGTGGGGCCGCGTGCTCGCCGAGGCGGGCGACCAGCCCGGCGTGGTGATGGCCGAGATCGACCCCGCCCTGGTGGCCGACGCGCGCGGCCGCATCCCCACCCTCCAGCACACCCGGTCCTTCGGGGTCGAGGTCCTCGGCCCCGAGCCCGCGGCCAAGATCGCGTGAACGCCTGAGCCATGATCCGTTACGCCCTCGCCTGCGACGCCGGGCACGCCTTCGAGAGCTGGTTCCGCGACAGCGCGTCCTTCGACGCGCAGGCGGCGCAGGGCTTCGTGACGTGCCCGCAATGCGGCTCCGCGAAGGTCGCCAAGCAGATCATGGCTCCCAGCGTGGCCCGGACGGACCGGCCCCCCGCGCCCGAACCGGAGCACGCGTCGACGCCGGAGGCGGCCGCTCCGGCCGCGGAGGCGCCTGCCCCGGTCGCGCTGCTGTCCGATCGCGACCGCGCCTTCCGGGCCCTGCTCGTGGCCATGCGCGAGCACGTGAAGGCGAACTCCGAGCACGTCGGCCGCCGCTTCGCCGAGGAGGCGCGGCGCATGCACGAAGGCGTCAGCGAGTTTCGGTCGATCTATGGCGAGGCGACGCCCGAGGAGGCGCAGGCCCTGGCTGAAGAGGGCATCGAGGCGCACGCCATGCCCTGGTTCGCCGACGAGCGGAACTGACGCGCAAAACCGGCGCGTGCGCTTGAAATATTTTCGCGGAAAAGTATAGTTCGGTCCGCTGCGGTGAATATCCGCAAATTTAACCTTTATGGAGCACGCTGCTCCGCAATGTCTCTGGATTTTCGCCTCTTCGCCACCGCGAAATTCTTTCGCCGCCGGGCCGTTGCTTCGCCCTCTCCGGGGAGGGAAGCCGCGCAGCCTGGGACGGAGCCGCCGACTCCGAACAGCGCCTCAGAGCGGGATGGCAGCGAAACCATCCGGCTCATGCAGGCGGACGTGTTCCGCAATGTCCGCGAGGTCGGCGAGGCCAACACGGAGCTGCGCCGCAAGCTGCGCGACGCCTTCGGCCTCCTGGAGCGCCTTCGCGGGCGCGCCCAGGCCTTCGCCGGCATGGCGGAAGCGGCGCGCAACAGTTCGGAGGCGATCTCGACCTCCCTCCATGGCCTGGCCGCGGCGAGCCACACGATTGGCGCCCGCATCGGGGAATCGAGCCAGACGGTGGACGCCGCCGAGGCCCGTGCGCGGCGCGCCAGCGAGGGCGTCGGCCAGCTTCGCGATTCGGTCGCCGAGATCGGCCAGGTGGTGAGCCTGATCGCCTCCATCGCCCGCCAGACGAACCTCCTGGCCCTGAACGCCACCATCGAGGCGGCCCGGGCCGGGGAAGCGGGACGCGGCTTCGCGGTGGTCGCCTCCGAAGTGAAGGCGCTCTCGGTGGCCACCCAGGAAGCCACCACCCGCATCGCGGCCACCATCGACAAGGTGCGGGCCAGCGCCCTGACCTCCATCGAGGACGTGTCCGTGCTGGGCCAGTCCATCAGCGCGCTGCGGGATTCCTTCGCCACCGTCGTGGACGCCGTGTCCGTGCAGGTGACGACCACCACGGAGATCGGACGCAGCGCCGCCGAGGCGGCCCAGTTCGCCGAAGAGGTGAACGCGGAGGCGCTGCGCATCGACGCCCTCGGCGAAGAAGCCGTCCAGCATGCCGGGGCCGCGGACCGCGCCTCCGAGAAGACCGACCAGGCCATCGCCCAGCTGAGCGACAATGCGGCGGTCCTCGTCCGCCAGGCGGATACGCAGGAGACGGTCGCGGACCGGCTCCCGGTCGCCCTGCCCGCGCGCCTGCGCGTCGGCGAACGCGTCGTCCCGGTCGAGACGGGCAACCTGTCTCTCGACGGCGCGCTGGTGCACAGCCGCGAGGCGCTCCTGGACGCGATCGGGGCCGAAGGCGTCCTGGACGTCGAGTCCCTGGGCATCTTCGAGACGCGCGTCGCCTCGGCCCGCCGGAATGGGGTGGGCCTGCGGATCGTGCGAGCCGATCCGGACTCGCGCGCAGCCCTCCGGGCGCTGCTGTCGCAGTTGCAGGCGAGTTACGCCCCCTTGTTGGCTCGGAGCGCCACCCTGGCCGAAGCCGTCGCGAACCGCTTCGAAGTCCTGATCCTCGAAGGCTGGCTCTCAGCCGCCGACGTGTTTGACGCAGGCTACGTCCCGGCCCAGGGCGTCTCGCCGGCGCGCTTCAGCCTGTCGGGCCTGCCCGTCCTGGCGGAAGGTCTGGGCGACCTCATCGACCAGCATTGCGGCGAAGCGCCCCGCCCCCTGGCGGCGATGGTCGTGGATCGCAACGGCTTCTGCGTGGAGGCCCGCGGCGCCGCGCCGGAAGCCCGCTCGCTCGCGCGACGCATGCTGAACGACTCGCCAGGCCTGGCCGCCGCCCGCAACCTGCGGCCCAGCCTCATACATTCCTACGAAGCCGCGTTCGGCGGGTTGGTGAAGGAGGTGGCGGCCCCCGTCTTCGTGCAGGGCCGCCACTGGGGCGCGGTGCGGACAGCCTACGCCCTCGCGGAGGGCCTCTGAGCCCGGGTCGCCGCCACCATGTAGTTCACGCTCATGTCGGACGCCGCGCGCCAGCTTCCCGTGAGCGGGTTGTACACCACACCCGTCTCGTCGCTGATCCGGAAACCGCCGCCCGCCAGCGCGTCCGCGAGTTCATCCGGCGTCACGAACTTCTCCCACTGGTGCGTCCCCTTGGGCAGCCAGCCCAAGACGTATTCGGCGCCCACGATGGCCAGCGCGAAGGCCCGCAAGGTGCGGTTCAGGGTCGCCATGAACAGCATGCCTTCCGGCTTCACGGCGGCGCAGCAGGCCTCCGCGAACATCCGCACGTCGGCCACGTGCTCCACGACCTCCATGGCCAGCACCACATCGAAGCGCGCGCCCTCGGCCACGAGCGCCTCCACGGTCGCGCGGCGGTAGGTGACGGGGGCGCCCGAAGCGTCCGCATGCAGGCGCGCCACCTCCACGTTGGTGGGCGCCGGGTCGATGCCCGTCACGGTCGCGCCCAGGCGGGCCAGCGGCTCGCAGAGCAGGCCGCCGCCGCAGCCCACGTCCAGCACGGAGAGGCCCTCGAGGGGCCGCCCGTCGCGCGCGTCGCGGCCGAAATGCTCGGCCACATGGTCACGGATGTACTGGATGCGCACCGGGTTGAACCGGTGCAGCGTCTTCATGGCGCCGTTCGGGTCCCACCACGTGCGGGCGATCCGCTCGAAGCGGGCGACCTCGGCTTCGTCGATCGTTCCACCGGGGGTTGCAGCCGCCATGGACTTCATCCTTTTCTCCACCCCTGCGGACGAATTCGGCCCGGCCGCGGGCGTTGACAGCCCCAAGCGTCGCCGTCATTGAGTGTGCGCCCTTTTCCGACGGCCGGGGCCGCGGCGCAAGCCGCTCTTCGGCCAAAGCCCAAAGCGAACACCCGGACCCCGCATGGCCCGCCTCGTCATGAAGTTCGGCGGAACCTCCGTCGCCAACATCGAGCGCATCAAGAACGTTGCGCAGCACGTGAAACGCGAGGTCGACGCCGGCCATCAGGTCGCGGTGGTCGTGTCCGCCATGTCCGGCAAGACCAATGAGCTGGTCGGCTGGTGCAAGGACGCGTCCAGGCTCTACGACAATCGCGAATACGACACGGTCGTGGCCTCCGGCGAGCAGGTGACCTCGGGCCTCCTGGCGATCGCCCTGCAGGACATCGGCTACAAGGCCCGCTCCTGGCAGGGCTGGCAGATCCCCATCCTCACCTCGGACGCCCACGGCTCGGCGCGCATCGCCGGCATCGACGGCAAGAACCTCGACGAGGGTTTCGCCCACGGCGAGGTGGCGGTGATCTCGGGCTTCCAGGGCGTCCATGAGGCGACCGGCCGCATCACCACGCTCGGCCGCGGCGGCTCGGACACCAGCGCGGTCGCGATCGCGGCGGCCATCAAGGCCGAGCGCTGCGACATCTACACGGACGTGGACGGCGTCTACACCACCGACCCCCGCATCGTTCCCAAGGCGAGGCGCCTCGACAAGGTGGCCTTCGAGGAGATGCTCGAAATGGCCTCGCTCGGGGCCAAGGTTCTCCAGGTGCGCTCGGTCGAGCTCGCCATGGTTCACAACGTGCGCACCTACGTGCGCTCATCCTTTGACGACCCTGCCAACCCGCAGGCGGGCACCCTCATCTGCGACGAGGAGGAGATCGTGGAACAGCAGATCGTGACCGGCATCGCCTATTCCAAGGACGAGGCCCAGATCACCCTCCGGCGCGTGGCCGACAAGCCCGGCGTCGCCGCCGCGATCTTCGTCCCGCTGGCGGACGCCAACATCAACGTGGACATGATCATCCAGGTCGTGTCGGACGACACCACCACCACCGACATCACCTTTACGGTCCCGACCGCCGACTTCGAGCGCGCACGCGCCATCCTGGAAAGCTCGCGCGACAAGATCGCCTACCAGTCGTTGCAAGGCGCCACGGACGTGGTCAAAGTGTCGGCGATCGGCATCGGCATGCGCAGCCACGCCGGCGTCGCCGCCAAGGCGTTCAAGGCGCTGGCCGAAAAAGGCATCAACATACGGGCGATCACCACGTCGGAAATCAAGTTCTCGGTCCTCATTGATGCGGCTTACACGGAACTCGCCGTGCGCACGCTGCATTCGCTTTACGGGCTGGACCGGACCTAGGCCTGGCGGACCTGGCGGCCTGGACTTTGCATTGGGAGCCAGTGCTAGAGTAATGCAGTGAGGAACGGCGTGGCCGTTCCAAGCCCGATTCGCGGTTCCCTCGACCAGCGAACGGCCCAACGGTGAGGATGCAATGCGAGGCGCTCTCGGCGGTCCGCGCCTGTTGCTGCGACGCCTCCGCGAAGTGATGGCGGAGCCTGTCAGCGCGCAGGCTCGCCTCGACAAGATCGTCGTCCTCATCGCCAGCAACATGGTGGCTGAGGTCTGCTCGTTTTATGTGCTGCGGGCGGACGGCACCCTCGAACTCTACGCCACCGAGGGCCTGAAGCGCGAAGCCGTCCACCTCACCACCATGCGGGCCGGCGAGGGCCTTGTGGGCCTGATCGCCCAGAAGGCGCAGCCCCTCAACCTGCCCAACGCCCAGTCCCACCCGGCCTTCTCCTACAAGCCGGAGACGGGCGAGGAGATCTACCAGTCGTTCCTCGGCGTGCCCGTGCTGCGCGCCGGCAATACGCTGGGCGTCTTGGTGGTGCAGAACCGGGCGCATCGCCTCTACTCCGAGGAGGAGGTCGAGGCGCTCCAGACCACCGCGATGGTCCTGGCCGAGATCATCGCCTCCACCGAGTTCCAGTCGCTTGCCCGGCCGGGCGCCGACATCGCGCTGCGGCGACCCTTCAGCCTCATGGGCCAGCCGCTCTCCGACGGCGTGGGTCTCGGCCATGTGGTGCTCCACGAGCCGCGGGTCGTCGTCTCGAACCTCATCGCCGACGATCCGACGCGCGAGACGCGCCGCCTCGACGAGGCGGTCGCTGACCTGCGCTCCTCCATCGACAACCTGATCGACCGCGGCGACGTCGCCCATGGCGGCGAGCACCGGGAAGTCCTCGAGACGTTCCGCATGTTCGCCCACGATCAGGGCTGGATCCGCCGCTTGCGCGAGGCGGTGGCGTCTGGCCTCACCGCGGAGGCGGCGGTGGAGCGCGTGCAGTCCGACAACCGCGCCCGCATGATGCGGCAGACGGACCCCTATCTGCGCGAGCGCCTGCACGATCTGGACGAGCTCGCCAACCGCCTTCTCCACCGGCTCGTGGGCCGCGACATCGTCGGCGGCCAGACGGTCCTGCCGGAGAACGCCATCCTAGTGGCGCGCTCCATGGGCCCCGCCGCCCTGCTGGACTACGACCGCAAGCACCTGCGCGGCCTCGTGCTGGAAGAAGGCGGCCCCACCAGCCACATCGCCATCGTGGCGCGCGCGCTCGGCATTCCGGCGGTCGGCAATGTGGAGAACATCGCCGGCCTCGCCGAAACGGGCGACGCCCTCATCGTCGACGGCGGGGTCGGCCAGATCCACCTGCGGCCCCAGCCGGACGTGGAGGCCGCGTTCCGCGAGAAGGCCCGCCTGCGCGCCCGCAGGCAGGAGCAGTACCGCGCCCTGCGCGACCGCCCCGCCATCACCCGCGACGGGGTGCGCGTCGCCCTCAACCTCAACGCCGGCCTGGTCATCGACCTGCCGCACGTCGAGGAGACGGGCGCCGACGGCATCGGCCTGTTCCGCACCGAGCTGCAGTTCATGGTCGCCGAGCGCCTGCCTTCCACGGCCGAACAGCTGTCGCTCTACCGCACGGTGCTGGACGCCTTGCCCGGCAAGAGCGTGACCTTCCGCACGCTCGACATCGGCGGCGACAAGGTCCTCCCCTACATGCGCGCCATGGAGGAGGAGAACCCGGCCCTCGGCTGGCGCGCCATCCGCATCGGGCTCGACCGGCCGGGCCTGCTGCGCGCCCAGGTGCGCGCGCTCCTGAAGGCGGCCGGCGGGCGCGAGATGCGCATCATGTTCCCCATGGTGGCCACCGTGGACGAGTTCGCCCGCGCCAAGGCGATCGTGCAGCGCGAGCTGGGCCACCTGGAGCGGCATAATCACCAGCTGCCCTCCGAGGTGAAGCTCGGCGTCATGATCGAGGTGCCCTCGCTGCTGTTCCAGATCGACGAGATGGCGCGCGAGGCGGATTTCCTGTCAGTCGGCTCCAACGACCTGATGCAGTTCCTGTTCGCGGCCGACCGCGAGAACCCGCAGATGGCCGATCGCTTCGACCCGCTGCACCCGGCCTGCATGCGCGCCCTCAAGACGATCGCCGACGCCGGCGCGCGCGCGGGCATTCCGGTGACCCTGTGCGGCGAACTCGGCGGCCGGCCGCTGGAAGCCATGGCGCTGCTGTCCCTCGGCTACCGTTCCCTGTCCATGTCGCCCGCCTCCATCGGCCCCGTGAAGGCCATGCTGCTGTCGCTCGACCTGGAAAGCCTGATGGAGGCGGCCGAGGGCTGGCTGGCCGAGCGGACCGCGGGCGAGAGCCTGAGGCCCCATTACACGGCCTACGCGAAGAAGCACGGCGTGGCGTTGTAGCCGGGCCCCTCGGCCCTTATCTCCGCCCCGAGCTCCCCGCCATCTCCGAGCGCCCATGTCCCTTCCGCTGCAGAAACTCGACGCCATCGAGGCGCGCCACGCCATCATCACGGACCGGTTGGCGTCCGGCCCGGACGGCGACACCTTCGTGTCGCTGTCGCGCGAGCTGGCTGAGCTCGACCCGGTGGTCGAGGCCGTGCGCGCCTATCGGGGGGCGCAGCAGGAGCTCGCCGGGATCGACGCCATGCTGGCCGACCCGGCCACGGACCGCGAGATGCGGGAGCTCGCGGAGGCCGAACGGGACGAGGTGGCGGAGCGGCTGCAGGCTCTTGAGCGGCATGTCCAGCTGATGCTGCTGCCCAGGGACGCAGCCGACGAGCGCGGGGCAATCCTCGAAGTCCGCGCCGGAACTGGCGGCGACGAGGCCGCCCTGTTCGCCGGGGACCTTTTCCGGATGTACGGGCGTTACGCCGACCTTCACCGGTGGAAGGTCGAGATCCTCTCGGCCAGCGAGGGGACCATGGGCGGCTACAAGGAGATCGTGGCCGAGATCCACGGCCAGGGCGTCTTCGCCCGGCTGAAGTTCGAGAGCGGCGTCCACCGCGTGCAGCGCGTGCCGGATACGGAGGCGAGCGGGCGCATTCACACGTCGGCCGCGACCGTCGCCGTGCTGCCCATCGCCGAGGAGGTTGACGTCGCAATCGACGACAAGGACCTGCAGATCGACACCATGCGGGCCCAGGGCGCCGGCGGCCAGCACGTCAACAAGACCGAGAGCGCGATCCGCATCACCCACCTTCCGACCGGCATCGTCGTCATGATGCAGGAGGAGCGCTCCCAGCACCGCAACCGCGCCAAGGCCATGGAGCTGCTGCGCACCCGCATCTTCGATCTGGAGCGCCAGAAGCGCGAGAGCGAGCGCTCCGCCGACCGCAAGGCCCAGGTCGGTTCCGGCGACCGCTCCGAGCGCATCCGCACCTACAACTTCCCGCAGGGCCGGGTGACGGACCACCGCATCAACCTGACGCTCTACAAGCTGCCCCAGGTGATGGACGGGACGGCCCTCGACGAACTGGTGGACGCGCTCACCACCGAGCACCAGGCGGCCCTGCTGGCCGCCCAGGAAAGCGCCTCATGACTGGGAGCGCCGCATGACCGATCCCGCCATCACCCCCGCCATGACGCGCCTGGCCGCCCTGAAGCATCTCGGCGAGGCGTTCCGCGCCGCCGGCATCGAGACGGCCCAGCGCGACGCGCGGCTGCTCACCCTCGACGCCGCCGGCCTCAAGCACGCCGACCTCATCCGGGCGCCCCGCGAGGCTTTGGGCGAGGCCGCCGCAGGCAAGCTGCGCGAGCATGTGCGCCGCCGGCTCACCCGCGAGCCCGTGGCCCGCATTCTGGGCGAGTGGGAATTCTGGAGCCTCCCCTTCACGCTCGCGCCGGAAGTGCTTGTGCCAAGGCCCGACAGCGAGACCGTGGTGGCCGCAGCGTTGTTGGCGCTGAAGGAGCGCCGCCACGCCAGCGAGGGCCTGCGCATCCTGGACCTCGGCACGGGCTCCGGCTGCCTTCTGGTGGCCCTTCTCACGGAGCTGCCCGGCGCGACCGGGGTGGGCGTGGACCTCGCTCCGCAGGCGGTGGAGACGGCGCGCTTCAACGCGGCCCGCAACGGCGTCGGCGACCGCGCCGACTTCTTCGTCTCCAACTGGGGCGAGGCGATCCAGGGCCGCTTCGACCTCATCGTGTCGAACCCGCCCTACATCGCCGACGCGGTGATCGACGGCCTGGAGCCGGAAGTGCGCGCCCACGACCCGCGCCTGGCGCTGGCGGGCGGCCGCGACGGCCTCGAGGCCTACCGCGCGATCGCGCAGGCCATACCCGCGCTTCTGGCCGAGGGCGGCGTCGTGGCGCTCGAGATCGGCTCCGACCAGGCCGAATCCGTGCCGGCCATCTTCCTCAAGGCGGGCTTCGCGGTGGAAGGGCCCTTCGCTGACTTCGGCTCGCGGCCCCGCGCCATCGTGGTGCGCCGGGCCCCGTGAAGGGGCGGCGGGATTTGTTGACGTGCAATGATGTCACAGCCCTTGAATTTTCGCGAAAAGGCCCGATGTGAGGGTCTGAAATCGCTTGGCCCGGAGCGCCGAAGCGACTAGGGTGACGACCAATGACGTCGTCGGGCAGAGCCGCGCGTAGCGCAGGCTGGCGCCCCGTCGAGATCTCTCCCTTTGAGGATTGGCCGACAGGTTCAGCTGCGGGATAGATCTCCGGGTTTTCGGATGCGGTTCCTGAGAGCCGCGAAACGAATCGATGGCTTTTTCCGGAACCGGAAGCGTCCTCCCGCGCGCTCTTGAGCGGCGGGGAGTGAGGCGACCGAGGAGCGCGCAATGGGCGCGCAACAGCGGACGGAAGGCTTGAAGGCCTCAGCAGAACCCAGACCTCTGGCGAAGGGCGACGACCCGCACGGGCACGGTCTCGCAACGGCGGTCCGGCATGGACAAGTGACACATTTGAAGGGCGTTCGATGAGACCCAATCATCAGAACAATAACAAGCGCATGCGCGGGCGGAACCGGGGCGGCGGCAAGGGACCGAATCCCCTGTCGCGGAGCTACGAGTCGAACGGCCCGGACGTGAAGATCCGCGGTACGGCTCAGCACATCGCCGAGAAGTACCTGCAGCTCGGTCGCGACGCGAGCGCCTCCGGCGACCCCGTGCTGGCCGAGAGCTACTTTCAGCACGCCGAGCACTACCTGCGCCTGATCGCCGCCGCCCAGGAGCAGTTCCGCCAGCAGAACCCGCACTACCGCCCGTTCGAGATCGCCACGGACGGCGACGACGAGGGCGACGAGGACACGACGCCCTACGCCGGCGGTCCCCAGCCGGACGTGCGCTTCCCGCAGGCGGCGCTGGACGGCGAAGGCCAGGACTACGGGCAGCAGCAGCCGCGCCAGTTCCAGCCGCGCGAGCGCGGCGAAGGCCGTGACGGCCGGGACTTCCAGCCCCGCCGCGACCGCGAGGGCCGCGACTTCCAGCCGCGCGAGCGGCGGGAGTTCCAGCCGCGTGAGGCCGGCGATCAGGGCGATTTCCAGCCGCGCGAACGTCGCGAGCGGGATTTCCAGCCCCGGCGCGAGCGCGAGCCTCGCGAACACCGCGAGTTCCAGCCCCGCGAGGCGCAGCCGGAAGCCGCCGGCGGCGAGCAGCCGCGCGAGACGCGTGAATTCCAGCCCCGCGAGGGCCGCTTCCCGCGCCGCGGCCGCGACCGCCAGGAGCGTCAGGACCGCCAGGACCGCGCCGCCCCCGAGGGCGCCGAGCCCGCCGCCCTGCCGGCCTTCATCACCGCGCCTGTGAGGGCCGTCGCTCCGGCCGAGCCGGAGCCCGCGCCGGTCGAGGCCGCCGCGCCGACCGCGCCGGCCGAGGACAGCCTCGCGGTGCGCCCGCGTCGCCGTCGCACGACCAAGAAGGCCGAAGCCGCCCCGGCGGACGCGCCTGCCGGCGAGTAATCGCGAACCCGTCCGGGTGAAACCAGCAGCCCCGGCCCCGGCCGGGGCTGCTTGCGTTCGGAGCCGCCCCAAGTCTCACCCGATGGCTCGCCCCACGCCGCCGAAAGGTGACAGCGGCCCCCGGTTCGGCTAAGCACCCCCGCATGTTCAAGGGCCTCTATCGCTGGACGATGTCGCTGGCCGAGAGCAGGCGCGCCGAATGGGCGCTGGCTGCGATCGCGTTCGCCGAGAGCTCGTTCTTCCCCATTCCGCCGGACGTCATCCTGGCGCCCATGTCGGTGGCCAAGCCGTCCAAGGCCTGGCGCTACGCGGCCATCTGCAGCGTCGCCTCCGTGCTCGGCGGCGTGCTGGGCTACGCCATCGGGGCCCTGCTCTACGACACGGTCGGCATGTGGCTGATCAACCTCTATGGCTACGGCCCCAAGATGGACGCCGTGCGCGAGGCCTACGCGAAGTGGGGCGCGCTGCTGATCCTGGTGAAGGGCCTCACGCCGATCCCCTTCAAGCTCGTCACCATCGTGAGCGGGCTGCTGGCCTACAATTTCCCGCTCTTCGTGCTGCTCTCCCTGATCACCCGGGGCGCGCGCTTCTTCCTGCTCGCCGGCCTGCTGAACCGTTTCGGCGATCCCATCCGCGAGCTGCTGGACCGGCATTTCGCCGTGTTCATGGGGATCATCCTGTTCTTCATCGTCTTCGGCTTCTGGATCGCGGCGAGGCTGGTCTGATGAGCGTGAGCGACCTCGCAAGCCCGCCCAGCACGGCCGGCGCTGTCACGCCCGCCCAGACCGCCGCCGTGGTGGCCGTCGCGGCGGCCGCCACTGTCGGTGGAGCGCTCGTCCTCGAGCACTTCTTCGGCGTGAAGCCCTGCGAGCTCTGCCTCGTCGAGCGCATCCCCTATTACGTCGGGGCGCCCTTCGCGCTGCTCGCGGCCGTGATCGCTGCGCGCCGGCCCCGCAACCTGTTCACCACCGCCCTGCTGGCGTCCCTCGCCCTCCTGTTCCTGGTCGGGTTCGGCATGGGCGCCTATCACGCGGGCGTCGAGTGGAAGCTCTGGGCCGGCCCGCAAGGCTGCACAGGGCCCATCGCCAAGCCCGCCGCCATGGGCGATTTCCTCCAGCAGCTCCAGACCACCAAGGTGATCCGCTGCGACGAGGTCGCCATGCGGATCTTCGGCCTGTCCTTGGCCGCCTGGAACGCCGTCATCTCCCTCGGCCTGTCCGCCCTGGCCGCCTACGGCGCCTGGCGCACCCGCGCCCGCGCGGCGTAAGGCTTCGAACGCTTCACCGTCCTTGCGAGGAGCGCAGCGACGAAGCAATCCAGGGCCGCCGCGCGCCATTGCGCCGAGCCGGCGCCGGACTGCTTCGCCGCGCTCGCCATGACAGCTCAAAAAGTCCGTCATGGCCGGGCTTGTCCCGGCCATCCACGGGGTCGCGCAGGGCGTGGATCCCCGGGACAAGCCCGGGGATGACCGGCAGAGGACAACGGCTCGACTTCACGGGCGGCGTCACGCCATCTCCGCCAAGCAGCCCCTGCTCCGCCGCGCTCGCAACGGCGATCGAGCGCGCTGACGCCCTACATCCCCATTTTCTGCTTCAGCGCGTCGATCCGCTTGGACGCCTCGGCCTTGTCCAAGGTCGGGTCGAAAGCCTCCGGGTCGTGCGCTTCCTCGGACAAGGTCTTGAGGTAGGACGCCTGCGCCCCTGTCATGGGCTCCGTCCCGGAGACCCAGTCGTCCGGATCCTTGATCTGGTTGGAGTTGGGAGCGGCGTCGCTCGGCTTCTTCGGGTTCTCGCCCGAGAAAGGCTTCTGCTGCGGGTTTTCGCTGTGGGTCGCGGTGGGGGACGGCTTCTCGGCCATGGCGATCTCTCGTTCTGCTTTCGTTCGGTCTCCAACGCCTGCGCGAAAGGCCGGTTCCGGGGGCTTCCCACGGCCCTTCGCACGGGCCTAAGCTCGGGCGCGCCCCGCCAGGAGCCGCTACGTGACTGAAATACCCCGCCTGTCGGCCTCGGAACTACTCGCCCTCTATCGAGCCCGCACCTTGAGCCCCGTCGACGCGGTCGACGCCCTTGTCGCTCACATCCAGCGCCGCGAGCCGGAGCTTTGCGCGCTCTACGCCTTCGACCCAGAAGGCGCTCGCAGGGCGGCCGAGCAGTCAGCCGACCGCTGGCGCCGCGGAGACCCCATGGGCCCGCTGGACGGCGTGCCCGTGACCATCAAGGAGAACATCGCCACGCAGGGCGCGCCTGTCCCGCTCGGAACGGCCGCGACCGAACTCGCGCCCACCTTGCACGATGCCCCTCCCGCCGCCCGCCTCCGCGAGGCCGGAGCCATCCTGCTGGCCAAGACCACCATGCCCGACTACGGCATGCTCTCCTCCGGCCTTTCGAGCTTCCACAAGCCGGCCCGCAACCCCTGGGATCCGCGCCTCACCCCGGGCGGCTCCAGCGCTGGCGCCGGCGCCGCCGCGGCGGCCGGCTACGCGCCCCTCCATGTGGGCACGGACATCGGCGGCTCCGTGCGCCTGCCCGCCGGCTGGTGCGGACTTGTCGGCTTGAAGCCCAGCGCGGGGCGCGTCCCCATCGACCCGCCCTATCTGGGCCGCGTCGCAGGGCCCATGACACGCAGCGTGGAGGACGCAGCCCTCCTGATGTCCGTGCTTAGCCAGCCTGACGCGCGCGACGGCACGAGCCTGCCGCACCACCCGATCGCCTGGGACGACCTCTCGGTTGACCTGAGGGGCTTGCGCATCGGCCTGATGCTCGACAGCGGCGCTGGCATGCCCCTCGATCCGGAAATAAGGGACGCGGTGGAGCGCGCTGCGAGGCGCTTCGCCCAAGCCGGCGCAGATGTCGAGCCGGTCGGGCCCGTGCTCACACGCGCCATGCTCGACGGCCTCGATGATTTCTGGCGCGTACGCGCCTGGGACGACCTGTCCCGCCTTCCTCCCGGGCGGCGCGAGCGGGTGTTGCCCTATATTCGCGCCTGGGCGGAGGCAGGCGCCGACCGATCCGGCCTGGCGGTGATGCGCGGCTACAACCAGACCGTCGCCATGCGCCAGGGGGCGGCGGCGCTCTTCCGGGAGGTCGACTTCGTGCTGTCCCCGACAGCGCCCGCGCCCGCCTTCCCGGCCGACTGGGCCTCGCCGCTGAACGATCCCGAGCGGCCCTTCGAGCACATCGGCTACACGGTTGTCTGGAACATGGCGGGAAATCCCGCCGTCTCCGTCAACGCGGGCTTCACGAAAGGCGGCCTGCCGATCGGCCTGCAGATCGTCGGGCGCCGCTTCGACGACCGCGGCGTCCTCGCGGTGGCGCGTGCGTGGGAGGAGATGCGGGGCGAGCAGCCTGACTGGCCGATCTGAGCCCTACACGGGCAGCAGCCCGTCCGTCTTCACCTCCTCCATCACCGCATAGGTGCGGCTCTCCTTGACGCCCGGGAGCGACAGGAGGACGTCACCGAGGAAGTGCCGGTAGGCCGCCATGTCGGCCACCCGGGTCTTGACCAGATAATCGAAGCCGCCCGCCACCATGTGGCACTCGAGCACCTCCGGCGAGCGCCGGATGGCTTCGGCGAAGCGCTCGAACACGTCGGGCGTGGTCTTGTCGAGGCTGACCTCCACGAAGACCAGGAGGCCGCGCCCGAGCTTCTGGGGATCCAGGGTGGCCCGGAACCCCGTCACATAGCGTTCCCGGAACAGGCGCTTCACCCGCTCGCTCGTCGCGGTCGGGGACAGGCCGATCTTGTCGGACAGGTCCACCGTCGTGATGCGGCCGTCCTCCTGCAGCAGCTTCAGGATCTTGCGATCGATCTTGTCGAGTCCATCCATGCGTGGAATTCTCTATCTGACGGCCTTGTGCTGGTGCTTCTTACTGCCAACGTCCCCGCTTTGTCATTCAACCCCTACGGATCGTCCCCTATGATGTGAATCTCTCGACCCTCGAAGCGGATGAGCCTCCATGCCCGCCCTCCCTCCTTTCCGCGCGCCCTACGCCCCTGACGATGTGCTGATCGCGCGCGGCCTGCTGGCCGGCGCCGCGCTGTCGCCCGAGCGGGAGGACCGCATCGACGCCACCGCGCGCAAGCTGATCGAGGCGATCCGTTCCAAGGGCGGCGGACTCGGCGGGGTCGAGGAACTGCTGCGGGAGTATTCCCTGTCGAGCCGCGAGGGCCTCGCCCTGATGGTGCTGGCCGAGGCGCTGCTGCGGGTGCCGGATTCCCGCACCGCCGACAAGCTCATCGAGGACAAGCTCGGGCAGGGCGACTTCGCCCACCATGAGACGCGCTCCAACGCCCTGCTGGTGTCCGCCTCCTCCTGGGCCCTCGGGATCACGGCGCGCATCATCCAGCCGGGCGAGACGCCCGAAAGCATCCTGGGCTCGCTCACCAAGCGCATCGGCCTGCCCGCCGTGCGCACCGCTACCCGCCAGGCCATGCGCGTGCTGGGCAATCACTTCGTGCTGGGCCAGTCCATCAACGAGGCCCTGGAGCGCGCCCGCTCCGGGACGGGACGGCTGTTCCGCTACTCGTTCGACATGCTCGGCGAGGGCGCCCGGACCCAGGACGACGCCAGCCGCTACGCGGCGTCCTATGCCGACGCCATCGAGGCGATCGGCCGCGCGGCCGGCAACGAGCCCCTGCCCAACCGCCCGGGCATCTCGGTGAAGCTTTCCGCCCTGCATCCCCGATACGAGGCGCTCTCCCGCGACCGCGTCATGGCGGAGCTGGTCCCGGTGGTGATCGGCCTCGCCCGGAAGGCCAAGGCTTATGACCTGAACTTCACCGTGGACGCCGAGGAGGCCGACCGGCTCGAGCTGTCGCTGGACGTGATCGAGGCGGTTCTCGCCGACGAAAGCCTCGCCGGCTGGGACGGCTTCGGCCTCGCCATCCAGGCCTACCAGAAGCGCGCCCCCGAGGTGATCGACTGGATCGCGGCGCTCGCCGACAAGCTCGGCCGCCGCCTCATGGTGCGCCTGGTGAAGGGCGCCTACTGGGACACGGAAGTGAAGCGCGCCCAGGAGCGTGGGCTGCCCGACTACCCGGTCTTCACCCGCAAGGCCATGACCGACCTGAACTACGTGGCCTGCGCCGAGCGGCTGCTCGCGGCCCGCCCTGTCATCTACCCGCAGTTCGCCACCCACAACGCGCTGACCGTCGCCACCATCCTGGAGCGGGCCGGAAACACGGAAGGCTTCGAGTTCCAGCGCCTGCACGGCATGGGCGACGCGCTCTACCAGAAGCTGCTGGAAGGGGCGCCGGGCCTCGCCTGCCGCACCTATGCCCCGGTCGGCGGCCATCGCGACCTGCTGGCCTACCTGGTCCGCCGCCTGCTGGAGAACGGCGCCAACTCCTCATTCGTGTCCGTCGCCGCCGACCCGAACGTGCCCGTGGAAGAGCTCCTGAAGCGACCCGCCAGCGTCATCGGCCGCCCCGAGGCGGCCCGCAACCCGCGGCTGCCGCTCCCGGCCGACCTCTATGGCGCCGGTCGGCGCAACTCGGCCGGCGTTGAACTCGGCCACGAGGCGAGCCTGCACGGGCTCCTGGAGGAGATCCGCGCCGGGCGCGCCGCCGACCGCGTCGCGGCGCCGCTGGTCGACGGCGTCGCCCAGCCGGGCGTCGAGCGCCCCTTGCTCGCCCCCGCCGACGCGGCGACCATTGTCGGCCGCGTGCGCGAAGCGGACGAGGCCACGGCCGACCGCGCCGTCGAGGCGGCCCGGCGCGGCTTCCGCGCCTGGGAGCGCACCCCCGCCGCCGCCCGCGCGGCGGCGTTGGAGAAGGCCTCGGACCTGCTGGAAGCCCGCCGCGGCCGCCTCCTCGGCCTCCTCCAGGCGGAGGCCGGCAAGACCCTGGACGACGCTCTCGCCGAGCTGCGCGAGGCCGTCGACTTCCTGCGCTACTACGCCGCCCAGGCCCGGAGCCTCTTCGGAGAGGGCGAGCCCATGCCTGGCCCGACCGGCGAAGACAACCGCCTCGTCCACCGCGGCCGCGGCGTGTTCCTGTGCATCAGCCCCTGGAATTTCCCGCTGGCGATCTTCCTCGGCCAGGTCTCCGCCGCCCTCGCGGCCGGAAACGCCGTGGTGGCGAAGCCTGCCGAGCAGACCCCGCTCGTCGCCGTCGAGGCCGTGCGCGCCCTCCACGAGGCCGGCGTCCCTGCTTCCGCCCTGCAGTTCGTCACCGGCGACGGTCGCGTGGGCGCGCGGCTGGTCGCGCACCGCCACATCGCGGGCGTGGCCTTCACGGGCTCCACGGAGACGGCCCGGCGCATCAACCAGACCCTGGCCGCCAAGGACGGCCCCATCGTGCCGCTGATCGCCGAGACCGGTGGCATCAACGCCATGATCGTGGACGCCACCGCGCTGCCCGAGCAGGTGTCCGACGACGTCGTGACCTCCGCCTTCCGCTCCGCCGGCCAGCGCTGCTCGGCCCTGCGCCTGCTCTGTGTCCAGGAGGACGTGGCGGACAAGATGATCGGGATGATCGTCGGCGCCGCCCGCGAACTGAAGCTGGGCGACCCGCAGGACCTCAGCGTCCAGGTCGGCCCCGTCATCGACGCCGAGGCCAAGCAGCGGCTGGACGCGCATATCGCCCGCCTGAAGGGCTCCGCCCGCGTCCACCTGGCCGAAGAAGCGCCCGCGCAGGGCTACTTCGTCGGCCCGCACGTGTTCGAGCTGAAGAGGCAGGCCGACCTCACCGAGGAAATCTTTGGCCCGGTGCTGCACGTGGTGCGCTGGAAGGCCGGCGAACTGCCGGCCCTGCTCGACGGCATCGAGGCCACGGGCTACGGCCTCACGCTGGGCGTCCATTCGCGCATCGACGCCACCATCGCGCAGGTGATCTCGCGGCTCGACGTGGGCAACTGCTACGTGAACCGCAACATGATCGGCGCCGTGGTCGGCACCCAGCCCTTCGGCGGCTCCGGCCTCTCCGGCACGGGCCCCAAGGCAGGCGGCCCGAACTACCTGAAGCGCTTCGCCGTGGAGCAGACCGTCACGGTCAACACCGCCGCCGCCGGCGGCAACGCCTCCCTGATCGCCATGGGCGAGTAGGCGCCGGCCGGGCTGCTCAGGCTGCGCCCAAACAAAAATCCCCGCCGAAGCGGGGATTTTTCGTTCGTACAGACACGCCGGTCAGAACTGGCGCGTCACCATCATCTTCTTGATCTCCGCGATGGCCTTGGCCGGGTTCAGCCCCTTCGGGCAGACCTTCGCGCAGTTCATGATGGTATGGCAGCGATAAAGCCGGAACGGATCCTCGAGGTTGTCGAGGCGCTCGCCCGTCGCCTCGTCGCGCGAGTCGATGAGCCAGCGATAGGCCTGCAGCAGCGCGGCCGGGCCCAGGTAGCGATCGCCGTTCCACCAGTAGCTCGGGCACGAGGTCGAGCAGCAGGCGCACAGGATGCACTCGTAGAGGCCGTCCAGCTTGTGCCGGTCGTCCGGCGACTGGCGCCACTCCTTCTCGGGCTCCGGGCTCGTCGTCTGCAGCCAGGGCTGGATGGAGGCGTGCTGGGCGTAGAAGCCCGACAGGTCCGGCACCAGGTCCTTCACCACCGGCATGTGCGGCAGCGGGTAGATGCGCACCACGCCCTTGATGTCGTCCGTCGCCTTGGTGCAGGCCAGCGTGTTCGTGCCGTCGATGTTCATCGCGCACGAGCCGCAGATGCCCTCGCGGCAGGAGCGGCGGAAGGTCAGCGTCGGATCGACCTTGTTCTTGATCCACAGGATGGCGTCGAGAACCATCGGCCCGCAGTCGTCGCGGTCGACCCAGTAGGTGTCGATGCGCGGATTGCTCTCGCCGTCCGGGTCGTAGCGATAGATGCGGAACTCGGTGAGCCGGTTGGCTCCGGCCGGCTTCGGCCAGGCCTTGCCGTCGACCGGCCGGGAGTTCTTGGGAAGGGCGAGCTGTACCATGTGACGCGCTGCCTCCTTAGTACACGCGAGCCTTGGGCTCGATGTACTGGACGTCGTTTGTCATCGTGTAGGTGTGCACGGGCCGGTAATCGAGCGTGACCGTGTGGTTCATCTCGTCAACCCAGGCCAGGGTGTGCTTCATCCAGTTCTTGTCATCGCGATCCGGGAAGTCCTCACGGGCCTGGGCGCCGCGCGATTCCTGGCGGTTCAGCGCGCCTTCCATGGTGACGACGGCCTGGGTGATGAGGTTCTCGAACTCGAGCGTCTCGATCAGGTCCGAGTTCCAGATCAGCGAGCGGTCGGTCACTCGGATGTCCGCGGCCCCGCGCCAGACCTCGCCGATGAGCTTCTTGCCCTCGGCCAGGACCTCGCCGGTGCGGTACACCGCGCAGTTGTTCTGCATGGTGCGCTGCATCCGGTCGCGAAGCTCCGCCGTCGAGGTGGAGCCGTTGGCGTAGCGGGCCTTGTCCAGCCGCGACAGGGAGAAGTCGGCCGAGTTCTTAGGCAGCTCGGCGTGCTTCTCGCCGGGCGTCACCAGTTCGGCGGCCCGCAGGCCGGCCGCGCGGCCGAACACCACGAGGTCGATCAGCGAGTTCGAGCCCAGGCGGTTCGCGCCGTGGACGGACACGCAGGCCGCCTCGCCCAGCGCCATCAGGCCGGGGACGACGTGGTCCGGATTGCCGTCCTTCAGGGTCAGCACCTCGCCGTGGTAGTTCGTCGGAATGCCGCCCATGTTGTAGTGCACGGTCGGCAGCACCGGAATCGGCTCCCGGGTCACGTCCACGCCGGCGAAGATCTTCGCGCTCTCCGAGATGCCGGGCAGGCGCTCGTGGAGGATCTTCGGATCCAGGTGGTCGAGGTGCAGGTAGATGTGATCCTTGCTCTTGCCGACGCCGCGGCCGGCCCGGATCTCCATCGTCATGGCGCGGCTCACCACGTCGCGGGACGCGAGGTCCTTCGCGGACGGCGCATAGCGCTCCATGAAGCGCTCGCCCTCGGAGTTGGTGAGGTAGCCGCCCTCGCCGCGCGCGCCCTCGGTGATGAGGCAGCCCGCGCCGTAGATGCCGGTCGGGTGGAACTGCACGAACTCCATGTCCTGCAGCGGCAGGCCGGCGCGCAGCGCCATGGCGTTGCCGTCGCCCGTGCAGGTGTGGGCCGAGGTGGCCGAGAAGTAGGCGCGGCCGTAGCCGCCCGTCGCCAGGATGACGAGGTGCGAGCGGAAGCGGTGGATGGTGCCGTCGTCCATCTTGATCGCCACGACGCCGACGCAGCGGCCCTCGTCGTTCATGATCAGGTCGATGGCGAAGTACTCGATGAAGAACTCGGTCGAGTTGCGCAGCGCCTGGCCATACAGCGTGTGCAGGATGGCGTGGCCCGTGCGGTCGGCCGCCGCGCAGGTGCGCTGGGCGGTGCCCTTGCCGTATTCGGTGGTCATGCCGCCGAACGGCCGCTGGTAGATCTTGCCCTCTTCCGTGCGGGAGAACGGCACGCCCCAGTGCTCGAGTTCGTAAACGGCCGCCGGCGCGTTCCGGCACAGGTACTCGATGGCGTCCTGGTCGCCCAGCCAGTCCGACCCCTTCACGGTGTCGTACATGTGCCAGCGCCAGTCGTCCGGGCCCATGTTGCCGAGCGAAGCCGAGATGCCGCCCTGGGCCGCCACCGTGTGCGAGCGGGTCGGGAACACCTTTGTGATGCAGGCCGTGCGCAGCCCCGCCTGGGAGCAGCCCACCGTGGCGCGCAGGCCCGCGCCGCCAGCGCCGACAACAACGACGTCGAAGGTGTGGTCCGTGATCGGGTAGGCCTTGCCGTTCAGCGAGGGAGCGGCGGCGCCGTTCTGGGGTCCGGCCATGTTAGCCTCCGAAGCTCAGCTTGAGGATCGCATACGCGCAGGCGAGCCCGCACGCGATCGAGAAGAAGGTGTTGAGCAGCAGCAGCGCGATTTTCGGCACGTCCTCGTGGACGTAGTCCTCGATGATCACCTGCATGCCGATGCGCATGTGGGAGATGCCCGCGCCCACGAAGAGCAGCATGCTGAGCGCCACGAACGGGTTGCCAAGCAGCCGTCGCGCCGCGTCGTAGTCCTTGCCGGTGGCCAGGATCACCACCACCACGAACACGAGCGTCAGCGGGATCAGCGCCACGGCGGTGACGCGCTGGCGCCAGAAGTGCTCCGTGCCCGCGCCGGCGCTGCCGAGGCCATGGACGCGCTTGTACGCCGTCTGGATGGAGAATTTTCCGAAGGCCGACATGCGGATCTCCTCAGCGCACGGCGTAGGCCACGATCCAGATCAGGATCGTCAGCACCACGGAGCCGATGATGTTCAGGCGGGCCATGTTCTCGCGGGCTTCCGGCCCGAAGCCGAGGCCCACGTCCCAGACGAGGTGGCGTACGCCGCCGATCAGGTGGTGGATCAGCGCCCAGGTGTAGCCGAGCAGGATGAGGCGGCCGATGATGCTGCCCATGAACCACTGGACATGCTCGTAGCCCGAGCGGCCGGTGGCCGCCGCCAGCAGCCAGACCACCAGCAGGAGCGTGCCGACATACAGCGCGCCGCCTGTGATGCGGTGCGTGATCGACATCATCATCGTGAGGTAGGGCCGGAAGATCTGGATATGGGGGGACAGCGGACGCTGGGTCCGGACCTGGGAGTCGGCCATGGCCTTCTCTTTCGTGGCGAAAACGGGGCGTGGTTTCAGTAACGCGTGTCCCCCCCTTTCGCAATGCAGTACGATACGCGACGTTTGGCGGACGTGGGGCGATTCGAACGCATGGCGAGGGCCCGTTCTTCGAGGGCTGGAGAGGCTTTGACTCGGCCGGGACACGCCGTCAACGCGGCCGGGCGCCGCGCCCGCGCGCCGCGCAAGTCGGCCCTGGAGCGCCGCGAGGAGATCCTGCTCGCCGCCATTGACTTCTTCGCCGAGCACGGCTTTTCGGGCTCCACCCACGTGCTCGCCGCCGCCATCGGCGTGCGCCAGGCGCTGCTCTACCGCTATTATGAATCCAAGGACGCGCTGGTCGAGGCGGTGTTCGGCCGCGTCGCGGGAAACCGCTGGACCCACGACCTGCCAGCGATCCTGGGGGACCGCTCCCGTCCGCTGGCGGACCGCCTCGCCGACGTCTACCGCGCCTACGCCAGCCAGGACGACGGGCCCGCCATCCGCCTGCTGATGCGCGCAGCCCTCGACGGCCTGCCCTTGCCCAGCCGCCGTGGCGGGGCGCTCACCGACCAGATCTTCGCGCCCCTGCTGGACCAACTGCGCCACGAGGCCGGCCTGCCGACCACGGACGCGCGCCCCATGAGCCCGCCGGAGCGCGACATGCTCATGCTCCTGCACGGCGCGGTGGTCTTCCAGGGGGTGCGCGAGCACATCTACCGCGCCCCGGTCCCCGACCGCGACGCGGTGATCGGGCTTTACGTCGAGACCTTCCTGGCCGGCGCCCGGCACATGATGCGCGCGCTGCATCCCCGCCCATCCGCCCGCGGTGCGGAGCCGCCCGCGCCCGAGCGGGACCGCCCTGCCCGCCAACCCGGCAGCGCCCTGGAGCGCCTCGCCGCCCGCCGCGCCGCCCGGGCGTCGTGACGGTTGGGGTCAGGGAATCAATTCGGAACAGGGTGGCGCAACTGGGGCTTGGAGTGATCGCTGAATCACTCTCCCGCGCCTTGCGCGGGGGCGAAATCGTGAGTCGCCAGAATCGCTTGTGACATGTGGCCAGTCAGGCAGGCAAAGCGGATTCGCCCCCGGAACGGTCACTGAATCAATTCCGATTCGATCTGCAGATGATCGGGCTTGGAGTGATCGGGGAATCACAGCGTCGTGGTCCCGGAATCATTTCGCACGCGCACACCCCTCTCCCGCGCGAGTGGAGAAGGGAGGCGGCGCCTTGCCCATCTCACCGCCCGGAACGACGTCCAGAAGCCCGCAACGGTCGTGCGCCCCACGCCTCTCCCACGCGAGTGGGAGAGGGGGGCCGTGGCCCCTGGATCCCCTTCCCGCGCCTCCGGCGCGCCGGGGATGACGGCGGAGGCGCTCCATCATGCTTGACAATATTCCTATTTTGTGCACCAT
>NZ_PVZS01000049.1 GCF_003004785.1 Alsobacter soli | reverse complement strand
GCGCCTCCGGCCTTGAGCCTAGCCAGGAGCTCGGCCGCCGGTGTGAACGAGAAGTCGTGCAGCAGGATAACCACCTCCTGCTCGTCCCGGCTGGCGTGGTCCTTGTCGCGCACGATCAGCGGCGCGGCCAGGAGGTTCTGCTCCTGCAGGGTGTGCGCGTGCATCCAATGGGTTCCGGCGGCACCGACCGGGAAGGCGTAGCGGCGCGAGGCGCCCGGTTCCAGCAGCGGCTCGGGCGCGCCCGCGACACCGTCGGCCGCCCAGGGCGGCGTGAGGCCATGCCAGTGGATCGTGGTCGGCTCGGCGAGCTCGTTGCGCAGCTCGACAGCGAAGGTGTCGCCCTCGGCGAACGTCAGGCCGGCCGAGCCGTCCGCCTGCTGCAGCCCGCAGACCGTCGCGGGCTTGCGGTTGACCTCGATGGTGCGCGTCAGGGCGCGAAGCAGCTTGGGCGCGCCCTCCGGGGCGCCTTGGGCGCCGGCTGCACGGACCAGCGCGGCGGGGGCGCCGAGCGCCAGGGTGCCAGTTGCAGCCGCGCGTAGGAAGTCGCGACGGTGGATCGTCATGGTAGGGACCTCGTTGAGGGCCGGCGCTCATGTGGCCAGCCGCCTAGTCGATGGGTCGCGGGGGCCCTTGGACGGCTCCCGCCCAAGAATTCATGCCGTGGCCTCGCCCGACTTCGACGCCGGCGGCCGCAGCCGCGGGATGAAGGCTGGGACGCTGGCCATGTAGCGGGCGTAGTCGTCACCGAACCGCCGCAGGCTGTCCTGCTCCTCGCGCCAAGCGAGCCTCGCGTAGACGGCGACCAGCAGCGGGAACATCATCAAGGTCGGGATCGTCGGCCACTGCAGCAGGAAGCCGAACATGACCAGGACGAAGGCGGCGTATTGCGGGTGGCGGATGCGGGCGTAGGGCCCCTCCGTCGCCACCGCCCCGCGTCGCTGGGCGTCGAAGAGCCGCTTCCACGAGGCCGCGAGCAGCCAGAAGCCGGCCCCGATCACAGCGGCGCTGCCCAGGTGCAGCAGGCTCCAGTGCGGGTCGCCCTTCCAGCCGAGCAGCGTGGACCAGAGGTGGCCCGCGTCGTGCGACCACAGGTCGACGCCAGGGAGGCGCCGCCCCAGCCAACCCGACAGCAGGTAGACCGTGAGCGGAAAGCCGTACATCTCGGTGAACAGGGCGACGATGAAGGCCGAGTAGGGCCCCAGCGAACGCCAGTCCTTGTCCCAGCGCAGGCCGCTGAAACTCGCCGCGAAGGCTATGAAGAACACCGAGTTGATGACCACGAGGGCCCAGAGGCCGTAGGCGGGCGTGTCGTGCATGGCGCCCTCCTCAGCGGCCGGGCTCGTCCGGGCGGGCGCCGGCCCCCCCGGGCGAGCCGTGATGGTGGTGGTGGCCGCCGTGCATGAACATGTGCATCAGCGGACAGGCGAGCAGGAACAGGTAGGGCAGCACCCCGAAGAGGTGTGCCTGGTGCTCGGCCAGGAGGTAGAACGCTGCGACGGCCAGCAGCACCGCGAGCCCGAGCCCAGCGGCCGAGCGCCAGAACGAGTTGGTGCCTTCGTGCCGCGGCTCGGAGAGGTCGTGGGGGGTCATGAGCGCCTCCTACTTGGCCTGCGCCGACCACGCCCGCAGGGTCTGCAGGTCGTCCTGGTGGGAGGCCGCGAATTGCTGGGCCCGGCGGCGGGTCTCCGAGTCGTCTGAGAAGGCCGCGGCCGTCTTGGCTGCGTCGGCCAGCGCCTCCTCCAGAGCCGTGGCCAAACGGGCGAACTCGGCGTCGCCTCTGCCCGGATTCGTCTGAAGGGCGGCCACCGCCCGCTGGGCGATTGCGCGGTAGGTGATGCCCGCGAGACTCTGGTCGGATGCGGCGGCCCGGGCTCCGCCCGGCCCCATTCCCATCCCGGAGCCCATGCCCATGCCTGAGGCCATACCCATGCCTGAGGGCATGCCCGAGCCGGCCTGGGCCGAGCCGCCGGCCATGCCCTGCATCATGCCCTTCATCATGGACTGCATCATCTCAGGCATCATCGGGCAGCCCATGGCCGCCGATGCGCCCTGACTGCCGCCCTGGGCGGGGGCGGACAGGGCCGGCGCGGCCTGCTGGGAGCCGGCCGCGTCGGATGAGGATGAAGGGGCCGCCTCGGCGGCTGGGTGGTGGGCGGAATGGTCCTGGACGTCGCCCGTCTGGGCGTAGGCGGGCGCGGAAAGCGCCCCGATGGTGAGCAGGATGGCTGCGATGCGCATGGTGAAAGTCCTCGTCAACGTGAAGGGGCCGCTGCGCGCGGGCGCGGGCGGAACAGGCTCAACCGTGACGGGATCTCGGCGGCCGCTCTCCGGGCGAAGACAGGAGGCCGCTCAGAGGGACGGGCCTTGTCATTGGACGCGAGAGAGCGGGCACGGAGAAGGCCGGCCCCGAAGCCGCCAAGCCGACGAGCGCGCAGCAGCATGGCCCTGCCACGCAGCAGGGACAAGGCGCGACGGCCAGGGAGGGCGCCAGAGCCGCGCCCGCGAGGGCCTGGGCGTGGTGGACCCGCATCTCGGGACCCGCATGAAGGGCGCCGTGGGCGGCCACAGGCTCGGCGTGGGTCAGCGCGAGCAGAAGCAGGCCCAGCACCGCAACGAAGCGGGCCAGCTGACCGGTGGGGGGAAGCCGGGTGCTCATGTATTCAGACTGGCCCAGGAAGCGGCCCTTTGCATTGCGCTCGATCAAACCTGACAAAAAGCGCAGCACCGGCGCGACGTTTAGTCCGAATAATTAGCCGAGAGACGCGCGGTCCGACTCAGGAGCCGGGATCGTAGGTGAAGCTCGCAACCTGCGCAGCTGTTGATCCGGGGCGCCGGATCTCAATGTCGATACTCTGGCGGCCGCTCTTGGAAAGGGACACAAACCCGCCGAATGTGACCGTGTCGGCGATCTTCATGGGCTCAAGTCTGGCCCAGTGCCGCCCGACCTGGCCCACCTCTGCTATGGCAGCGGACACCTCGGCATCCTCGACGCGGTTGCCTGAGGCATCGAAGATTGCGACCACCAGGTGCATGTCGCGCCCTGAAGTCGAGCCACCGTGCATGGTCGCCTCCGGATGATCTCCGGGGTGCCGCCTCGCGATCTGGGCCGGGATGACGCCGAGGTATACGCCCAGCTCTCCAGCTTTCCGGTACGGTTCCAGCACGTCGGCGCGCGGGTGAGCGGGTACGAAAGACCCGCACAGCCCGCCGGCCAGGATCAGCGCGTCGCGGCGAGAGATCATCCTCACCATGGTCGCTCCCCTTATGCCCGCAGGCGGTACGCGGGGGCACGCTATCACAAGCTTGGATCGGATCGTCTCCTGCCGCCTTGAGCTGGATCAGGTGTTGTCCCAAGCGGCCACGCAGATGCGGGGTCGAGCCGTCCTGCGCGGCCGGCCCGGTTGCGCGAGCCCCGCTCACGACTAGGGCGCGACAATGCCGTTCGGGCCCTTGCCGACCCGGTGACGGGCGACCTCCTTAAGCGAGTCCAGGTCGACGACGGAGACGGTGTCCTCGTAGGTGTCCGTCACGAACGCGCGGCCACCGTCCGGCGCCAAGGCGACGCCGTGGGCGCCTTTGCCGACAATGACCGTTGCTACCGCCGAACCAGAGGCCGCATCCAGCACGCTCACGGTGTTGTCGGGCGACTTGGCGTTGCCCTGGTTGGCCACGACCACGCGCTGGCCTGCCGCGGCGAGCTGCACCGGCCCGCGCCCCACGGGGGCGGTCCACGCCGTCTTCCGTAGCGCCAAGTCCACGGCCGCGACCTTGTTCTCGCCGTTGAGCGAAACATACAGCTTCGTCCCGTCCGGGGCGAAGGCGACCTGGACGGGAGCGGTTCCGACGGGGATGGCGGCCACCTGCTTGCGGGAGGCCACGTCAACCAGGGACACCGTCCCTGATTTCATGTTGGCGACCGCGAGCGTGCTTTCGTCCGGCGAGAGCCGCAAGCCGTGCGGGTAGCGGCCCACCGGGATCCGGGCGACGACGCGTTTCGACCCGAGGTCGATCACCGCGACGGCGTCGGCCGCCGCGTCGGTGACGTAGGCCAACCGGCCCTCGTGGTCCGGGACGACGTGGGCCGGATGCCCGCCGATCTCGAACTCGTCCTTCACGGCGAGCGCGCCGTCCCGCTCGCTCGCGGTCACCATCCGGCCGGCCGGCATCCCCGCGTGCCCGCCCTCGTGGGCGGGGACCCCAACGGCCAGCACCAGGCCGCCGGGAGCTGCGTCGACGTTGTGCGGGGCGAACGACAGGGCCAGCTGCTGCGCCTTGCCCGAGACCGGGTCGAGGGTCGTGATCGTCTGGCCGCCTTCGTCCGCCACGAAGACTGGACCGGCCATGGCCGGTGCGGCTGCGACGGCCACGAGGATCAACGTCGACGAGAGCAGGCGGGCAAGCATGGTGCGCCTCCGGATTTGCTTCCGCAGGTTAGATCCACCTGCGTCGCCGCACTTTGTTGCGCAGCAAACACCGGGCTCTCAGAGCCGCACGGCCCGCAGTTCGTCAGGGCTGCGAGCCAGGCGCCGCCATGTCAGGCGGGCTTCGCCTCTGCGTCGAGCATGGCAACGAGGATGCGGGTGCAGCGAGGCACCAGCACCATCTCGCCGCCTGGCACAACGGCCGACCTCGGCGCAGATGCAGCCGTGTCGACAGCCACTCGCCAGCTCTCTGCCCTTATCGGGACCACAAATCGGCACGGGGCGGCAGATGCGTTGAAGAGAAGGCAAAGGGCTCCAGTCCCATGGGCATTTATCACGCACCCGAGCTGGTTGTTGGGCCCGTCCCAGTCCGCGGGACCGCCGTTCGGACCGAACCACTCGATCTCCTCGGGCTCGTAAAAACGATCCGCGCTGAGAACCGGATGCGCCTTGCGCAGGGCGATCAGGTCGGAGACGAACGCAACCAGTTCCTGGTGCTGATCGGCCAGCCGCCAGTCGTACCAGGACGTCTCGTTGTCTTGGCAGTATGCGTTGTTGTTGCCGCCCTGCGTGCGGCGGAACTCGTCGCCACCGAGCAGCATGGGGACCCCACGCGAGACGAACAGGCTCGTTAAGATATTCTTGATCTGGCGAAGACGCATCGCCTCTGTCCCGGCGTCCTCGGCCGGCCCCTCCCAGCCGTTGTTGTCGCTGTGGTTGTGGTTCACGCCGTCGAGATTGCCCTCGCCGTTGGGCTCGTTGTGCTTGGTGGCGTAGGAGACGAGATCATTCAGGGTGAAGCCGTCATGGCACGTGACGAAGTTGATGCTCTTCACGGGGGAGCCGCTGCCGCCTTGCTGGTACAGGTCCGCGCTGCCGCACAGGCGGGTGGCAAAGCGCCCCGTCATGCCGGGATCACCGCGCCAGAACCGGCGGACCTCATCGCGGTAGTGACAGTTCCATTCAGCCCATCGCGTGCCCGGGAACCGGCCCACCTGGAATGCGCCGGCGCTGTCCCAGGCCTCGGCGATGAGCTTGACGTCCCGCAGCAGGGGATCCTCTGCGATCTGCTCAAGCAGGGGCGGGTTCGAGAGCACCTTTCCCTCGGCGTCCCGACCCAGGATGGATGCGAGGTCAAAGCGGAACCCGTCGACATGCATCTCCACCACCCAGTGCCGGAGACAGTCGACGATCATGCCGCGTACGACCGGGTGGTTGCAGTTCAGCGTGTTGCCGCAACCGGTGAAGTCCACGTACCGGCTCCGGTCGGGGGAGAGGATGTAGTAGATCGGGTTGTCCAGCCCGCGAAAGCTGTAGGTTTCGCCAGTGTCGCCCCCTTCCGCCGTGTGGTTGAAGACGACGTCGAGGATGACCTCGACGCCAGCCCTGTGGAGCTCGCGGACCATTGTCTTGAATTCGGTCAGCGCCGCGTGGGCCGAGAGCCCGGAGGAATAGCCCGGCATCGGTGCGAACAGGGCGACCGGGTCGTAGCCCCAGTAATCCGGCATGGGCGATCCCGTGACTGGATCATGTTTCCGTCTGGTGTAGGGGTCGAAGGCCTGCACCGGCATGAGTTCGACGGCTGTGACGCCCAGGCGTTTCAGGTAGGGGATCTTCTCGACCACTCCGAGAAACTGGCCCGGGTGGGCGGCTGCCGCCGAAACATGGATGGTGAGGCCCCGCACGTGGGTCTCGTAGATGATCGTCCTGCTCCATGGATGACCTGGACGGAGATCGTCCTGCCAGTCGAAGGAGTGGTCGGCTATGACGCCCCGGCGAGCTCGGTTCCGTGCACCGGGTAGCGGCGGGGACAACGGGCTCCAGGCTTCGCCCGCCACCGCGGCGGCGTATGGATCCAGCAAGCACCGGTCTGGCTCGAACCGAAGCCCGGGGCTCTCGGGACCCTCGGCCTGCAGCACGTAAAGCATCCCGTCCAGATCGCCAGAAAGACGGACGTGCCAGAGGTCGCCCGTCCGGTGGTGAGGCGGTCCGAGCTCAAGCGTCATGAGCGGCGATCTTGCGCCGATGCTATCGAACAGGAGCAGCGCAATTCTGGTCGCATGGCGACTGAACACGGAAAGGTTCATGCCCCCACGGCAGTCATGAAGCCCGAGGGGAAGCGGCTCCCCACGCTCGACACGAACCGAGACGGACGGCGGGTTCCTGATCTTCTCGTGCATCGGGCGGCCTTCTGCGCCGCCGGCGGCGGCCGGCGAAAGCCGGGCGGCTGTCGGGGTCCGTCAGGCGTGGCTTGCGTCCCGGCCTGTCGTGCCGATCAGCATCAGGCAAAATACGCCACAATCGAGGCCTCTTCCGAGCCTATGATCCGGGGGCACCAAGGACTGGACCCCCCCGGTGACAGGCATCCTCCCGTATACCCAGCGCACGAGCATCGCGTATTTCTCCATGGAAATCGCCTTGCGGCCGGAGATCCACAGTTACAGTGGCGGGCTCGGCATTCTGGCCGGCGACACGGCCCGATCCTGCGCCGACCTCGAACTGCCGGTCGTGTTCGTGAGCCTGGCGAGCCGGGCCGGGTATCTTCGGCAGGAGATCGCGCCGGACGGGTCCCAGGTCGGATATGACGACCCGTGGGAGCCGTCAGAGTGGGCGACCCCCCTGGACGCGATGATCGCTGTGTCGGTCGAGGGCCGATCCGTTTGGATCAGGCCCTGGCTCTATGTCGTGGCCTGCCCCCTGGGGCACCTCGTCCCGGTCCTTCTGCTGGACACCGACCTCGACCAGAACGCCCCCGAGGACCGCTCGATCACGGACCACCTGTACGGCGGCGACGATGTCTATCGCCTGAAACAGGAGGTTGTTCTGGGTGTCGGGGGCGTCCGCACGCTCCAGGCGCTCGGCTTCAGCATCCGAACCTATCACCTGAACGAGGGGCACGCGGCCCTGCTGACGCTCGAACTCCTGCGCCGCAGGCGCCGATCCGGACCCAACGGCTTGGAGCACGAAGTCGATCACGTTCGCGACGTCTGCGTGTTCACCACGCACACGCCGGTCGAAGCCGGACACGACCGGTTCTCCTACGAGCACGTCCGGCGTGTCTTAGGAGACGACTTCATCGCTCCCGACGAGATCAGACCTCTGGCCGGCGAAGACCGGCTGAACATGACCAGGCTCGCGCTCAACCTGAGCGGCTACGTCAACGGCGTCGCGCGCCGGCATGCCGAGACGACCCAGCGGATGTTCCCCGGTTACAGGATCGCCGCGATCACCAACGGCGTGCATGCCCCGACCTGGACCCATGCGGGGTTCGCCGAGCTGTATCAGGGGATACTGCCAAACTGGGGGCACGAGCCCGAGCTGCTCGTGCGCGCTGACCAGCTTCCTGACGAGGAGGTCTGGGCCGCCCACCAGGCCGCCAAGCACGAGTTGCTGGACGAGGTCCGACGCAGAACAGGAATCAGCATGGATCAGAACGCGCCGCTGATCGGCTTCGCTCGGCGCATGACGGGGTACAAGCGCCCGGACCTCCTGTTCTCGGACATGCAGCGGCTGCGCTCTCTCGCCGCCAAGTTCCCCTTCCAGGTCGTGGTCGCTGGCAAGGCGCATCCGCGTGACACGCAGGGGCAGCAGATCATCCGGGACGTCCATGCCCGGATGCGCCAGCTTTCGCCGGAAATTCGCATGGCCTTCCTGCCGAACTACGACATGGCGCTGGCGCGCACGCTCGTGGCCGGGACGGACGTTTGGCTCAACACGCCCCTGCCGCCGCTCGAAGCGTCGGGGACGAGCGGCATGAAGGCAGCCCTGAACGGGGTCCTGAACCTCAGCGTGCTGGACGGCTGGTGGATCGAGGCCTGCGTCGAAGGCGTCACAGGCTGGTCCATCGGCCGGGACGGCCCCGAAGGAGCCGAGCAGCACGGGCGTGATCTCTACGACAAGCTCGAAGGGGAGGTCCTGCCCCTCTACTACCACGACCGCGCCGGCTGGATCAGGATGATGAAGCAGGGCATCTCCAAGATTGCGTCCTACTTCAACAGCCAGCGCATGATGCGCCGCTACACGACGGAAGCCTATGTCCGCCCCTGAGGCGAGAAAGGGCGGTCATGAGGTCACCGGAAAAGCCGCTGAGCCCCGACGAGTCGGACCGGCTCGACGCCTACTGGCGCGCCACGAACTACCTGTCCGTGGGCCAGATCTATCTTCTCGACAATCCGTTGCTGCGAGACGAGCTGAAGGAAGAGCACGTCAAGCCACGCCTGCTCGGCCATTGGGGCACGACGCCCGGGCTGAACCTGATCTACGTCCATCTCAACCGGGTGATCCGGGCGAGAGACCTTGCCGTGCTCTACGTGTGCGGCCCGGGCCACGGTGGTCCCGGCATGGTCGCCAGCACGTACCTGGAGGGCGCCTATAGCGAGATCTACCCGAACATCTCCCAGGACGCCGCTGGCCTGCGGAGATTGTTTCGGCAATTCTCGTTCCCTGGCGGCATACCGAGCCATGCCGCCCCGGAGACGCCCGGCTCGATCCACGAAGGCGGGGAGCTGGGCTATGCGTTGCTCCACGCCTACGGGGCCGCCTTCGACAACCCGGACCTGATCGTGGCCTGCGTCATCGGGGACGGCGAGGCAGAGACCGGGCCGCTCGCGGCCTCCTGGCACTCGAACAAGTTCCTGAACCCCGCCCGCGATGGCGCCGTCCTCCCGATCCTGCATCTCAACGGCTACAAGATCGCCAATCCCACGATCCTCGCCCGGATCGACCAGGACGAACTTGAAAAGCTGCTGATCGGGTACGGTCACGAGCCGCACTTCATCGAGGGGAGCGAACCCGAGTCAGTCCATCAGGCCCTCGCGGCCACGATGGACACAGTCATGGACAAGATCGCCGCCATCCAAACTGCGGCTCGTTCAGGCCGGACCGGGGAGCGCCCGCGCTGGCCGATGATCGTGCTCAGGACCCCCAAGGGGTGGACAGGACCCAAGGAGGTCGACGGGCTCAAGACCGAAGGGTTCTGGCGGTCTCACCAGGTGCCGCTCGCCGACACCCGCGGCAACCCCGCTCACAGGAAGCAGCTTGAAGACTGGCTGCGCAGCTACAGGCCAGACGAGCTGTTCGACGACGCCGGGAAGCTGCGCCCCGAGATCGCTGCCCTGGCTCCCGCAGGCGAGCGCCGCATGGGCGCCAATCCGCACGCCAATGGCGGCCTCTTGACCCGTCCGCTTCGGCTCCCGGACTTCCGCGATTATGCCGTGCCCGTGAAGGCGACCGGTGAGGCGACCCGTGTTCTCGGAGCCTACCTCCGGGACGTGTTCGATCTGAATGCGGCGGCTCGCAACTTTCGGATCTTCGGGCCCGACGAGACCGCCTCGAACCGCCTCGACGCCGTGTTCGACAAGACCGACCGGGCCTGGATGGAGGCGATCCTGCCCGAGGATGTTCACCTCGGGCGCGAGGGCCGGGTGCTGGAGGTCCTCAGCGAGCACCTGTGCCAGGGGTGGCTCGAAGGCTACCTGCTGACCGGCCGCCACGGCCTCTTCTCGTGCTACGAGGCGTTCATCCATATCATCGACGCCATGTTCAACCAGCACGCCAAGTGGCTCAAGGTTGCCCGCGAGCTGCCGTGGCGTCGGCCCGTCCCGTCGCTCAACTACCTGCTGACATCCCACGTCTGGCGCCAGGATCACAATGGCTTCAGCCACCAGGATCCCGGCTTCATGGACGTGGTCGTCAACAAGAAGGCCGACACCGTGCGCGTCTACCTGCCGCCGGATGCGAACTGCCTGCTCTATGTGGCGGACCACTGCCTGCGGACCTATGACCGCGTCAACGTCATCATCGCGGGCAAGCAGCCCGCCCCTCAATGGCTCACGATGGACCAGGCGGTCGCCCACTGCAGCGCCGGCATCGGGATCTGGGAGTGGGCGAGCACGGACCACGGCGACGAACCCGACGTCATCTTGGCTTGCGCCGGCGACGTCCCGACGCTCGAAACCCTTGCTGCGGCCGCGATGCTTCGCGAGCGGGCGCCTGATCTCAAAGTGCGGGTGGTCAACGTCGTCGACCTCATGACGCTGCAGTCGCGGGACGAGCATCCACACGGGTTGGGTGACAGCGACTTCGACCTCCTGTTCACCAAGGACAAGCCGGTGATCTTCGCGTTTCACGGCTACCCCCACTTGGTCCACCGCCTCACCTACAAGCGGAGCAATCACAGCAACTTCCATGTTCACGGATTCCATGAGGAGGGCACCACGACGACACCGTTCGACATGGTGGTCCTGAACGGGCTCGACCGTTTCCACCTCGTCGAGGCGGCCGCGCGCCATGTGCCGAAGCTCGCGCGAGACGCCGCCCACATCGTGCAATCGGTCCGGGATAAGCTGGTCGAGCACAGGGACTACATCGCCCGCCACGGCGAGGACATGCCCGAGATCCGGAACTGGGGCTGGCCGGACCGCACGGCGGCGAAGAGCGGCGACTGACTCAGGAGTCAGAGTCACATGATCACTTTGTGCCCTATACCGACCCCGCCGTCGTGACACCCATAGCGAGCGCGAGGCCCAGGGCGAACACGAAGGCGCCGGCCAGCACTTCCATTGTCGCCACCAGCCACTCGGCGCCGCCGCGCCCGGAGGCCAGTCGCAAGGCCGCGCCCTTCGCGAACACGGCCAGCGCGGCGAGTGCGCCAGTGGTCACAGCCGTGCCGAACCCCATGGCGAGGGTCGCGCCGATGCCGGCAAGGTAGAGGCCCTGCGCCATCGCGAACACCAGCACAATGATCGCGCCCGAGCAGGGGCGGATCCCGGCGGCCAAGACGGCCCCGGCGGCCTCACGCCATCCTGCCGACGCGCGCTCGGGACCCGGGAGGTGGACATGTCCGCAGTCCGGCCCGCAAGCCTCGCAAGCCACGACCGACCTCACGGTCCCTTCGGGGCCTTGAGACCGCGAACCGGAAACGACCAAGTTCGACACTTCGCAGCCCGGCGAGCAGCCCTCATGAGGAGCATGGGCAGGCGACGACCCGTTGGGCAGAACGCGTGACGCCAGGGCACGCGCCTTGCGCCAAGTCAGGGCTGCGCCGATAAGGGCGACCGCGGCGAAGCTCGTCATCTCTACGGCGCCCGTGACGCTGGTCATCCGGAGCGCGGTGAGGCGCAACAGCCCGGATAGAACGGTGACAAGCGCGATGGCCACCAGCGCCTGAACGCCCGCGGCAGCAAAGGCCATCGCGAGACCGCGTCGCAGGGCTCGTTCGTTGCCGACGATCCACGCGGAAATGACCGCCTTGCCGTGGCCCGGTCCGGCCGCGTGGAAAACGCCGTACGCGAAGCTGATCGCCGCCAGGGACCAGCCGGCCGACCCGTTCGCCTTGAGATCGCGGATGGCCGCGGTCAGTTGGTGGTAGAAGGCGGCCTGCGTCCCGAGGATCCATGCAGCCAACGCATTGCCGGGCGCCCCGGCTTCGCGCACCCCGACACCGAATGGATTCTTGGGCGCCGGCGCCGCGCTGGCCATGCCGCCCACGGCCCAAGTGAGCAGAAGCCCGACGAGGCCAACGAGGCCGACCGCGCCAAGCGCGATTGCGATGCTCAACAGCAGGCGCCTGCGGTCGCAGGACTTGAACTCGGCCCAGGGCGGCGCCGCGGCCACGCTCACCGTTTCTCTCACGGACATGCGATGATCACCTTGGAGGCAAACTGAAAGCCCATGTTGGCGTTGGCGAAGTAATCCTCGGAGAGGGTCTGCGCCTTCGGATCCGGCTTCTTGGGGCGGGAAAGCTGCACGGCGCAGTTCGCAGGCGATCCCGTCAGCTTCACGGCGTCGTCGCCGTCTGCGTAGCTGAAATCGACGAAGAAGGTCGGATCGTAGACGTCAAGGATGAGCGTGCGCTTCGCGAAGGCAGGCTCCTTGAGCGGAATGGTGAAATTGAGCGTCAGCTGATTGTGCGCGTGCTCAAGCCAGTAGTCCTGGGGCGCTCCGAAATCCTGCTTCCCACGGTGAAGAAGCCCGTCTCCGCCAGGGATTCGGTGTTCACCTTCGCCAGGCCTGCCAGCTCGTCGCGCGAGTAGACGCCGTCCCCGTTGGTGTCGAGCCCCTGCACGGCGTAGCTCGTGTAGGCGTCGTCGAAGGTCCAGTGATGCTTGATCGCGCCGATTCGGCCGTCAGAGGTCCAGACCACCTCGCACTTCACGGTCACCCAGACGTGGGGATGGGCTGATGCTGGTCCCGTGCCCGCCAGGAGCATCATCACGGCGACCAAAAACCAAGCCGAACAATCTCGGATCACGCGCCATGCTCCCCCGCACCCTGGCCAACAGCTCGCGGCCGGGAGCACGCGCTAAGGGCCACATGAGGCCGCAGCGTGGCGCGTAGATTACGGTTTGTTCAGCCCGCGTGTTCCGGGCGCGCTCTGGACAGAGCGCACCCTCATCAGGATAGCTCACCAAGAGCTCAGAGCCGCACGGCCCTGAGCCGGACGGCGTTGCCGATCACGCTCACCGACGAGAGCGCCATGGCCGCGGCCGCGATGATCGGCGACAGCAGCAGCCCGAAGACGGGGTAGAGCACGCCGGCAGCGACCGGGACGCCGAGCGCGTTGTACACGAAGGCGAAGAACAGGTTCTGGCGGATGTTGCTCATCACCGCCTCGGAGAGCCGCCGCGCCCGCACGATGCCGGTCAGGTCCCCCTTGAGCAGGGTCACCCCTGCGCTCTCGATGGCCACGTCCGTGCCCGTTCCCATGGCGATGCCGACCTCAGCCGCGGCCAGCGCCGGGGCGTCATTGACGCCGTCCCCCGCCATCGCGACGACCCGGCCCTCGCGCTTGAGCTTCTCGACCACGGCGCTCTTCTGCTCGGGGAGGACCTCGGCCTCGATGTCCGGGATGCCCAGCCGGCGCGCCACGGCTTGCGCCGTCGTGCGATTGTCGCCCGTGAGCATGACCACGCGCACGCCCTCGTCGCGCAGCGCCTTGAGGGCGCCGGCGGTGGTCGCCTTCACCGGGTCGGCTATGGCCAGGATGCCGGCCGCCTTCCCGTCAACGCCCACGAAGATGGCGGTCGCGCCGTCCTGGCGGAGCTCCTCCGCCCGAGCCGCGAGCGGGCCGACGTCGACGCCCCTCTCGGCCAGGAAGCGGGCGTTGCCGAGCGCCACGGCGCGGCCGTCCACGGAGCCGAGCGCCCCCTTGCCGGTCGGGGAGTCGAAGTCGGCGAGCTGGCCGGGGGCGATGCCCTTCGCCTCGGCCGCCGCCACGATGGCGACAGCCAGCGGGTGCTCGCTCGCGCGCTCCACCGTCGCCCCGAGGCGCAGGATCTCCGCCTCGGGGAAGCCTTCCGCCGGCACGACGGCTGTGACCGCGGGCTTGCCCTCGGTCAGGGT
>NZ_PVZS01000048.1 GCF_003004785.1 Alsobacter soli | reverse complement strand
ACGCCCCTGGTCCCCGACGTCGCCGCTTCGGGAAGGCCTCCCGGGAGGATCGTTCCGGTGCACGATCCCCGCAGGCGCCGCGCCTCGACCCCGCAACGGACCGCTCCGGATGCGCTCCCCTCCCGGGTCGAGAGTGAGGACCACGGTGCACAAAATAGGAATATTGTCAAGTTCCACTGAAGCGTCTGCGCCGTCATCCCCGGCGCGCCGCAGGCGCGGGAAGGGGATCCAGGGGCGCGCGCCCGGGGGCGAGCCAAAACGAAAACGGGCGGCCCTGAGGCCGCCCGCTCGAAATGCCTGGCGCTGGGCAGCTGCTTACGCAGCCGCCTCGACGTCCACGACCTCGGACTTCATGGTCGGGCCGGAGTCCTGGCCGCGCGCGTCGACGTCGCGGTCCACGAACTCGATCACCGCCATCGGGGCGTTGTCGCCGAAGCGGAAGCCCGCCTTCATGATGCGGGTGTAGCCGCCCGGACGCTCCTTGTAGCGTGGGCCCAGCACGTCGAAGAGCTTCTTGACGAGCTGCACGTCCTTGATCTGCGCGATCGCCTGGCGGCGGGCGTGCAGGTCGCCGCGCTTCCCGAGCGTGACCAGCTTCTCGATAACCGGACGCAGGTCCTTGGCCTTCGGCAGCGTGGTGACGATCTGCTCGTGCTTGATCAGGTTCTGGCACATGTTGGCGAACATCGCCTTGCGGTGCTCGGCCGAGCGGTTGAACCGGCGGCCCCGGAATCCATGGCGCATGGGATCTCTCCTCGATGGTTCGGCCGCCGTGCCACGGGTCGGCCGTCTTCATTGTGGGTCAGGCGGCGGTCAGGCCGCCGCCCGCCCGGTGCAGTGGCTCAGTAGTGCTCCTCGAAGCGCTTGGCCAGCTCTTCGATGTTCTCCGGCGGCCAGCCGGCGATTTCCATGCCGAGATGCAAGCCCATGCCCGCGAGCACTTCCTTGATCTCGTTGAGCGACTTGCGGCCGAAGTTCGGGGTGCGGAGCATCTCCGCCTCCGTCTTCTGAATGAGGTCGCCGATATAGACGATGTTGTCGTTCTTCAGGCAGTTCGCCGAGCGGACCGACAGCTCCAGCTCGTCCACCTTCTTGAGCAGCGCCGGGTTGAAGGCGAGTTCCGGCATCGCCGTCTTCTCTTCCTCGCGCCGCGGCTCTTCGAAGTTGACGAAGACCTCGAGCTGGTCCTGCAGGATGCGGGCGGCGTAGGCCACCGCGTCCTCAGGCGACACGCCGCCATTGGTCTCGACCGTCATGATCAGCTTGTCATAATCGAGGATCTGCCCCTCGCGGGTGTTCTCGACGCGATAGCTGACCTTCTTGACGGGCGAATAGAGGCTGTCCACCGGAATCAGTCCGATGGGGGCGTCCTCCGGACGGTTGCGATCGGCCGGGACGTAGCCCTTGCCCATCTTCACCGTGAACTCCATGCGGATCTCGGCGCCCTCGTCCAGGGTGCAGATCACCAGGTCGGGGTTCAGGATCTGGCAGTCGCCGGGCGTCTGAATGTCGCCGGCCTTGACCTGGCCGGGGCCCTGCTTGCGCAGCGTCAGGCGCTTCACGCCCTCGGCCTGCATCTTGATCGAGATCGCCTTGATGTTCAGGACGATGTCGGTGACGTCCTCGCGCACGCCCGGGATGGACGAGAACTCGTGCAGCACGCCGTCGATGTGGACGGAGGTGATGGCCGCGCCCTGCAGCGAGCTGAGGAGCACGCGGCGCAGCGCGTTGCCGAGCGTAACGCCGAAGCCGCGCTCGAGCGGCTCGGCCACGAGCGTCGCGACCCGCTTGCCGTCGTCGCCCGGCGTCACGTCGAGCTTCGTCGGCTTGATCAGGTCTTGCCAGTTCTTCTGGATCATGGGTCCCTCATGAAAGAGCGCGGGGCATATCGGTCCGTCGACCCTGGCCCCGCGTTCACGATGGCTTCGAAAAACGCGCCCCCGGCCCGTCGGCCGCAGACGCGCAGAACGTAAGAAGCGTCACACGCGACGACGCTTGCGCGGGCGGCAACCGTTGTGCGGTATCGGCGTCACGTCGCGGATGGAGGTCACCGTGAAGCCGGCGGCCTGCAGGGCGCGCAGCGCGGACTCGCGGCCGGAGCCGGGGCCCGTCACCTCGACCTCGAGGGTGCGCATGCCGTGCTCGGCGGCCTTGCGGCCAGCGTCCTCGGCCGCGACCTGGGCGGCGTACGGGGTCGACTTGCGCGAGCCCTTGAAGCCCATCATGCCGGCCGAAGACCAGGCGATGGTGTTGCCCTGCGCGTCGGTGATCGTGATCATCGTGTTGTTGAACGAGGCGTTCACGTGGGCGACGCCCGACACGATGTTCTTGCGTTCGCGGCGGCGAACGCGAGCGGCTTCCTTGGCCATGTCATAATCCTTCTGTCACGCCCGTCCTACCAGGCGCTCGGGATGGAGGTGGTCGGGAGGACGCAAGCGCCCTCCCCTGCGAAACCCCGGATAACCGGGAAAGCCCGCCGGCGGACCGGCGGGCGCTGGATCCCCTGATGGCCCTCGGGCCGCCGGGGAAGACCTGTCGCGCTGCGCGCGTCAGATCACTTCTTCTTGCCGGCGATCGGCTTGGCCTTGCCCTTGCGGGTGCGGGCGTTGGTGTGCGTGCGCTGGCCGCGGACCGGCAGGTTGCGGCGGTGACGCAGGCCGCGGTAGCTGCCCAGGTCCATCAGGCGCTTGATGTTCATCGCGACTTCACGACGGAGGTCGCCCTCGACCGTGTAGTCGCGGTCGATCATCTCGCGGATCTGAAGCACTTCCTGGTCGGTGAGCTGCGCCACGCGGCGCTCGGCCGGGATGTTGAGGGCGGTGGTGATCTCTTCCGCCTTCTTCGAGCCGATGCCGTGGATGTACTGGAGGGCGATCACGACGCGCTTGTTGGTCGGGATGTTGACGCCTGCGATACGAGCCATGCTGGCCGTCTCCATGTGATCGGGCTTGTCGCCCGAGCCGGGCTGTCCCGGCGGTTGCAAGTCCCGCGCGTCCGGTGGAGGCCGGCCCCTGCGCGGTTGGCTTCACGACGAACGAGACCCCCGCCGCCCCGCCTGCGAGGCTTCGGGAGTCCCAACCGTGAAACCGGATGCCGGGTCGTTAGGGCATCCGGCCCGTAGTGTCAAGCGACACAAGGAAAAGGCCCGCGGCGCAGCCGGCGGGCCTCAGACGTCGCATGGCGAAAGAGACCAGTTCAGCCCCCGATCGCCGCCTTCATGGCCTCCGTGACGGCGTCGATGGGCTGCATGCCGTCGATGCGCTTCAGGCGGTCCGTCTTTTCGTAATAGGGAGAGACCACGGCGGTGTCGCGGTTGTAGGCGGCCAGACGGGTCTTGAAGACCTCAGGGTCGTCGTCCTTGCGCACCGGCTGGCCGGCGGCCTTGGCGTCCTCGGCGCGCTTGACGATGCGGTGCACCAGCGCGTCCTGGTCGACCACGAGCTCGACGACGGCGTCGAGCTTCAGGCCCTTCTGCTGGAGCATCCGGTCCAGGGCCTCGGCCTGCGCGACCGTGCGCGGGAAGCCGTCCAGGATGAAGCCCTTCCTGGCGTCCGCCTCCTCGATGCGGTCGGCCACGATGCCGATCACGATGTCGTCCGACACCAGCCCGCCCGATTCCATCACCGCCTTGGCCTTGAGGCCGATCGGCGTCTCCGCCGCGACCGCCGCGCGGAGCATGTCGCCGGTGGAGAGCTGCGGGATGCCCAGCCGCTCCACCAGACGCACCGCCTGCGTGCCCTTGCCCGCGCCGGGCGGTCCCAACAGAATCAGTCTCAACGACGCCTCCCCCGGAGCTTCGCTTTCTTCACCAGGCCCTCATACTGATGGGCCAGCAGATGGCCGTGGACCTGGGCCACGGTGTCCATCGTCACGCTCACCACGATGAGCAGCGACGTGCCCCCGAAATAGAACGGCAGCGCGAATTGCGAAATCAGCAGTTCGGGCAACATGCAGATGATCACCAGGTAGCCCGCGCCCAGCACCGTGATGCGGGTGAGAACCTTGTCGATGAACTCCGCCGTGCGCTCACCCGGCCGGATGCCCGGGATGAAGCCGCCATGCTTCTTGAGGTTGTCCGCCGTCTCCGTCGGGTTGAACACGATGGCCGTGTAGAAGAACGCGAAGAACACGATCAGGCCCGCATAGGCGAGCATGAACAGCGGCCTGCCGTGGCCCAGATAGGCCGACACCATGGCCAGGAAGCCCGTGCCGCCCTGCTGCGCCGAAAAGCCCGCGATGGTGGTGGGCAGCAGCAGCAGCGACGAGGCGAAGATCGGCGGGATCACGCCGGATGTGTTCAGCTTGAGCGGCAGGAACGAGGTCTGCCCCTCGTAGACCCGGTTGCCGACCTGGCGCTTGGGATAGTTGATCAGAAGCCGGCGCTGAGCCCGCTCCATGAATACGATGAACGCGATCACGGCCGCAGCCATCACGAGCACGCCGAGAATCAGCAGCGTGGACACAGCGCCCTGTCGGCCGAGCTCGAGGGTGCCCGCGATGGCCGAAGGCAGCTCGGCCACGATGCCGGCGAAGATGATCAGCGACGAGCCGTTGCCGATGCCACGCGCGGTGATCTGCTCGCCGAGCCACATCAGGAACATGGTGCCGCCCACCAGCGTGATGGTGGTCGACACCTCGAAGAACAGGCCCGGGTTGGTCACCACATTGCCCGACCCCTGCAGGCCCTTGGCGATGCCGAAGGCCTGGAAAGTGGCCAGCACGACCGTGAGGTAGCGGGTGTACTGGTTGATGACCTTGCGACCGCCCTCGCCTTCCTTCTTCAGGGCCTCGAGGCTCGGCACGATCGAGGTCAGCAGCTGGATGATGATCGACGCCGAGATGTACGGCATGATGTTCAGCGCGAAGATCGCGAGGCGGCCCACGGCGCCGCCCGAGAACATGTTGAACAGCCCCAGCACGCCCTGCTGCTGCTGCTTGAAGATGTCGTTCAGCGCATCGATGTTGATGCCCGGCAGCGGGATGTAGGTCCCCAGCCGGTAGACGAGCAGCGCGCCGAGCGTGAACCAGATGCGTTTCTTGAGCTCGTCGGCCTTGGCCAGGGCTCCGAAATTCAGGTTCGCTGCAAGCTGTTCAGCCGCGGATGCCATACTGCGCTCCGATATCGGAAAGGTGTGGGGGACGCGGGGTCCCCGAAAACGCAACGCCGGGCGATGCGGACATGGTCCGCCGCCCGGCGTTTTCAATCACGAGCTGATCCTAGATAGGATCAGGCCGCCGATTCCGCCACGGCGGCGGCGAGGATCTTCACCGATCCGCCAGCCTTCTCGATGGCGGCCTGGGCCGACTTCGACGCGCCGTAGACCTCGAAGGCCAGCTTCGCGGTGAGCTCGCCCACACCGAGGATCTTCACGCCGTCGCGCGGCTTGGAGACCACGCCAGCGGCGACCAGCGCCTCGACGGTGACCGGCTGCGCCGCGTCCAGCTTCTTGGCGTCCACCGCCTCCTGGATCCGGCCGAGGTTCACCTCGTTCAGGTCCTTGGAGAAGGGGTTCCAGAAGCCGCGCTTCGGCAGGCGACGGTAGAGCGGCATCTGGCCGCCCTCGAAGCCCTTCACGGCGACGCCGGTGCGGGCCTTCTGACCCTTCACGCCGCGCCCGCCGGTCTTGCCCTTGCCCGAGCCGATGCCGCGCCCGACGCGCATGCGGCTCTTCTTGGCGCCCTTGTTATCGGAGATCGTATTGAGCTTCATGGTCCCGCGCTCCTCACTCGACGACGCGCACGAGGTGCTTGACCTTCTCGATCATGCCGCGCACCGAGGGGGTGTCGGTCAGGGTCGAGCGGCGGCGGATCTTGTTCAGCCCGAGGCCAATCAGCGTCGCGCGCTGCTTGCCCTCACGACGGATCGGGGAGCCGATCTGTTCGACCGTCACGGTCTTCTCAGCCATCGATGCCTCCCTTACGCGTCGGCGCCGGCGCCGTCAGAGTCGCCGCGGCGAGCCTGGAGGACGCTGACCTTGAGGCCGCGGCGAGCCGCGACCGAACGCGGCGAATCTTCGCTCTTGAGAGCGTCGAAGGTCGCGCGGACGAGGTTGTACGGGTTGGACGAGCCGAGCGACTTCGACACGACGTCGTGCATGCCGAGGGCCTCGAAGACGGCGCGCATCGGGCCGCCCGCGATGATGCCCGTACCGGCCGGAGCTGCGCGCAGGATCACCTTGCCGGCGCCATGACGGCCGGCGACGTCGTGATGGAGGGTGCGGCCCTCGCGCAGCGGCACGCGGATCAGCGCGCGCTTGGCGGCCTCGGTGGCCTTGCGGATCGCCTCAGGCACCTCGCGGGCCTTGCCGTGGCCGAAGCCGACGCGGCCCTTCTGGTCCCCGACGACGACGAGCGCGGCGAAGCCGAAGCGACGGCCGCCCTTCACCACCTTGGCGACGCGGTTGATGTGGACCAGGCGGTCCACGAACTCGGAATCGCGCTCCTCGCGATCCCGGTCCTTACGTTCACGGGGCTCTCTAGCCATTGTCTCTCTCTCACTTGCGCGGACGCTCCCTCCGGGAGCGCCGCTCGCTCGATGAATGGTCGGACCCTTTACAGGGCCTGACGGCGGAAGGCCACCCTCTTGGGGTGGCCCTCGCATCTTTTCGGACATAGTCCGCCGGCGGGGGAATGTCCCGCGCGCGGCTTAGAAGTCCAGGCCGCCCTCGCGGGCCGCGTCGGCCAGCGCCTTGACGCGGCCGTGGTACATGTAGGCGCCGCGGTCGAACACGACCTTGTCGACGCCCGCAGCCTTGGCGCGCTCGGCGACGAGCTTGCCGACAGCCTCGGCGGCCGCCTTGTCGGCGCCCGTCTTCAGGCTCGCCTTCAGATCCTTCTCGAGCGACGAAGCCGCCGCCACGGTCACGCCCTTCGCATCGTCGATGACCTGGGCGTAGATCTGCTTGGAAGAGCGGAAGACCGACAGGCGCGGACGCCCGTTGGCCACCTTCTTGAGGGAGCGGCGCACCCGCGCCAGACGGCGCTCGGCGGCCTCGATGTTCTTAGCCATGGCCGATCCTTACTTCTTCTTGCCTTCCTTGCGGAAGATGAACTCGCCCGAGTACCGGACGCCCTTGCCCTGGTAGGGCTCCGGACCGCGGAACTCACGGATCTCGGCAGCCGTCTGGCCGACGCGCTGCTTGTCGATGCCGCTGACGACGATCTCCGTCGGCTTGGGCGTCGCGATCGCGATGCCGGCCGGGATCTCATAGTCGATGTCGTGGCTGTAGCCGAGCGACAGCTTCAGGACCTTGCCGGCGACCGCGGCCTTGTAGCCGACGCCGGTGATCTCGAGCTTGCGCTCGTAGCCCTTCGTGACGCCCTCGATGAGGTTGGCGACCTGCGAGCGGGACATGCCCCACATCGCCCGGGCGCGCTTCGTCTCGGTGCGCGGAGCGACCGAGATCGCGCCGTTGTCGAGGGTGACGGCGACGTCGTCGGGCGCCTGGAAGGACAGTTCGCCCTTCGAGCCCTTGACCTTCACCAGGTTGCCGTCCAGCGTGGCCGTAACGCCGGCCGGCACCGCAACGGGCTTCTTTCCAATACGAGACATTGTGGTCTCCCCGTGACTGCGTTGCGCCTGTTGCCGATCAGAAGACCGTGCAGAGCACTTCGCCGCCGACGTTCTTCTCCCTGGCCTCATGGTCGGCCATGACGCCCTGGGGCGTGGAGATGATCGTGATGCCGAGGCCGTTGGCCACGCGCGGCATCGAGTCGACGGCGGAGTACACGCGGCGGCCGGGCTTCGACACGCGAGCGATTTCGCGGATCACCGGGGCGCCCTCGAAGTACTTCAGCTCGATCTCGAACTCCGTGCGGCCGTTGCCGTACTCGGTCGTCGAATAGCCGCGGATGTAGCCCTCGGACTGCAGCACGTCCAGAACGCGGGCGCGCAGCTTGGAGCCGGGAGTCGTCACGCTGTTCTTGCGACGCAGCTGGGCGTTGCGGATGCGGGTGAGCATATCACCGACGGGATCATTGATCGCCATTGTCGATCCTCCTCACCAGCTCGACTTCGTCAGGCCCGGGATGAGGCCCTGCGAGCCGAGCTCGCGGAGCGCCACACGGGACATCTTCAACTTGCGGTAGTAGGCGCGCGGCCGGCCCGTCACTTCGCAGCGGTTGCGAATGCGCGTCGGGTTGGCGTTGCGGGGCAGCTCGGCGAGCTTGAGGCGCGCGGTGAAGCGCTCCTCCATGGACTTCGACTCGTCGTTGGCGACCTCGAGAAGACGCTCGCGCTTGCCCGCGTACTGCTGGACCAGCTTCATGCGGCGCTTGTTCTTCTCGACAGAGCTCTTCTTGGCCATGTGTGTCTCCTGGTTTCCGCGTTTAAGAGCGAGCTCTTACTGCCGGAACGGGAAGTTGAAGGCGCGCAGCAGGGCGCGAGCCTCGTCGTCGGTCTTGGCGGTGGTGCAGACGATGATGTCCATGCCCCACACGGCCTCGGCCTTGTCGTAGTTGATCTCCGGGAAGATGATGTGCTCCTTGATGCCCATCGCGTAGTTGCCCCGGCCGTCGAACGACTTGGGGTTCAGGCCCCGGAAGTCGCGGACGCGCGGGAGCGCGATGTTCACCAGGCGGTCAAGGAACTCGTACATCCGCACCTTGCGGAGCGTCACCTTGGCGCCGATCGGCATGTTCTCGCGCACCTTGAAGGTCGCGATCGCCTTGCGGGCGCGGGTGATCACCGGCTTCTGGCCGGCGATGAGCGCCAGGTCGGCCGCGGCAGACTGGGCTTTCTTGGTGTCCTGGGTGGCCTCGCCCACGCCCATGTTCAGCACGACCTTCTCGATGGTCGGCACTTCCATGGCGTTCTTGTAGCCGAACTCTTCGATGAGCTTCGGCCGCACCACCTCGTTGTAGATCTTGCGCAGACGGGGCTCGTCGCCCGCAACAGTCACGTTAGCCATCGATCAGATCCCCCGAACGCTTGGCGAAACGCACCTTGCGTCCGTCCTCCAGCACCTTGAAACCAACCCGGGTCGGCTTGCCGTCCTTCGGGTCCGCGATCGCCAGGTTGGACAGGTGGATCGCAGCCTCTTTCGAGATGATCCCGCCTTCCTGGTTGGCGGTCTGGCGCTGGTGCTTCTTGACCAGGTTGACGCCGCGCACGATGGCCCGGGTCTCCTTCGGCATGACCTGCACGACCTCGCCGGTCTTGCCCGCGTCACGGCCGGTGATGACGACGACCTTGTCGCCCTTCTTGATCTTCGCGGCCATCACAACACCTCGGGCGCGAGCGAAATGATCTTCATGTGGTTCTTGGCGCGCAGCTCGCGGGGCACCGGTCCGAAGATGCGGGTGCCGATCGGCTCCTTCTGATTGTTGATCAGAACCGCAGCGTTGCGGTCGAAGCGGATCACCGAGCCGTCGGGACGGCGGATGTCCTTGGCCGTGCGCACGACGATCGCCTTCATGACGTCGCCCTTCTTCACGCGGCCGCGCGGAATCGCCTCTTTCACGGAGACGACGATGACGTCACCAACCCCAGCGTACTTGCGCTTGGAGCCGCCGAGGACCTTGATGCACATCACGCGACGCGCGCCGGAGTTGTCGGCGACATCGAGATTCGTCTGCATCTGGATCATGGTCTTGATCCTTTCTGTGTCTCAGACCGGTTTCCGGCGATCTCAGGCTCGCCGGACTTCGCCTGACGGGGATCTGCGTCCCCCGTTTTGTGCGTGCTTCCAGAAGCATTTTTCCGCGCCGATGGGAACCCACCAGCGCGGCGAAATGCCGGGAAATTTGAAAATATTTTTTACGAGGCCGACGCGGTGTCGACCACGACCCAGGTCTTCAGCTTCGACATCGGCTTCGATTCCTCGATCCGAACCTCGTCGCCGACCTTGTACTTATTGGCCTCGTCGTGAGCGTGGTAGTTCTTCGTCCGACGCACCGTCTTCTTGAGAAGCGGGTGCGTGAAGCGACGCTCCACCTTCACGACGACGGTCTTGTCCTGCTTGTCGCTGACGACGACGCCCTGCAGAATGCGCTTCGGCATCGGTCTCTCCTCAGGCCTTGCCAGCTTCGGCGAGCTTGGCGGCCGCCGTGGTCTTGATCCGCGCGATGTCGCGACGGACCTCCTTGATGCGACCCGTGTTCTCCAGCTGGCCGGTGGCCTTCTGGAAACGCAGGTTGAACTGCTCCTTCTTCAGCTTCAGGAGTTCGTCCTGGAGCTGGTCCTTCGACATCGCGTTCAGGTCGGAGAGCCTCTGCTTCTGTTTCATGTCGCCCTCCTTATTCGGCGATGCGCTGGATGAAGCGCGTCTTGATCGGCAGCTTGGCGGCGGCCAGGGTCAGCGCCTCGCGAGCCAGGTCGACGGGCACGCCGTCGATCTCGAACATGATGCGGCCGGGCTTGACGCGGCACGCCCAGTACTCGGGCGCGCCCTTGCCCTTACCCATACGCACTTCGGTCGGCTTCGACGACACCGGCACGTCCGGGAACACGCGGATCCACACACGGCCCGCGCGCTTCATGTGGCGGGTGAGAGCACGACGGGCCGCCTCGATCTGGCGAGCCGTCACGCGCTCGGGCTCCATGGCCTTCAGGCCGAACTGGCCGAAGTCCAGGTTGGTCCCGCCCTTCGCAGCGCCGCTGATGCGGCCCTTGAACTGCTTGCGGAACTTCGTCTTCTTGGGCTGAAGCATTGTTGTGTTTCCTCAACCAGTCCGTCAGGCCGCGTGCTCGCGACGGCCGCCGGACCGCTGACCGCCCTCGTCGGCCATGCGCTTGTCCTGAGCCATCGGGTCGTGCTCCAGGATCTCGCCCTTGAAGATCCACACCTTGATGCCGCAGGTGCCATAGGTGGTGAACGCCGTCGCCACCCCGTAGTCAACGTCCGCTCGCAGCGTGTGGAGCGGAACGCGCCCCTCGCGGTACCACTCCTGGCGCGCGATTTCGGCGCCGCCAAGGCGACCCGAGCAGTTGATGCGGATGCCCTCCGCGCCCAGGCGCATCGCCGACTGAACGGCGCGCTTCATGGCGCGGCGGAACGCCACGCGGCGCTCGAGCTGCTGGGCGATCGAGTCCGCCACCAGGGTGGCGTCGATCTCGGGCTTGCGCACCTCGACGATGTTGATGACGACCTCGGAGTTCGTCATCTTCGCCACGGACTTGCGCATCTTCTCGATGTCGGCGCCCTTCTTGCCGATCACGACGCCCGGACGAGCCGAGTAGATCGTGACGCGGCACTTCTTGTGCGGGCGCTCGATGACGATCTTCGAGATGGCGGCCTGCTTCAGCGACTTCATCAGCGCCTTGCGGATCGCGATGTCCTCATGGAGCAGCTTGCCGTACTCGCCCTTGTTGGCGACCCAGCGGCTGTCCCAGGTGCGGTTGACGCCGAGGCGCAGGCCGATCGGATTGACCTTCTGACCCATCGTTCTCTCCTCAGGCCTGGGCTTCGACTTCGCGCACGATGATCGTCAGGTTCGAGAAGGGCTTCTCGACCCGACCGGCGCGGCCGCGGGCGCGGGCGTGGAAGCGCTTCATGACGAGCGCCTTGCCCACGAACGCCTGGGAGACGACGAGATCGTCGACGTCCAGGTCGTGGTTGTTCTCGGCGTTCGCGATGGCGCTCTCCAGGCACTTCCGGACGTCCTTGGCGATGCGCTTCCTCGAGAACTCGAGATCGGCGAGCGCCGTGGCGACCTTCTTGCCCCGGATCAGACCGGCGACCAGGTTCAGTTTCTGCGGCGACACCCGGAGCATGCGGGCGACGGCCTTCGCTTCATTGTCCGGAAGCGCGCGGGGAGTTGCAGGCTTGCCCATGGCTTACCGCCTCTTGGCTTTCTTGTCCGCCGCATGCCCGTAGAACGTACGGGTCGGGGCGAACTCGCCGAACTTGTGGCCGACCATCTCCTCGGACACGGCGACCGGGATATGCTTCTGGCCGTTGTAGACGCCGAAGGTGAGGCCGACGAACTGCGGCAGGATCGTGGAGCGGCGGCTCCAGATCTTGATCACCTCGGAACGGGTCGAAGCCCGCGCGGCGTCCGCCTTCTTCAGGAGGTAACCGTCGACGAACGGGCCCTTCCAAACGGAACGAGTCATCGTGGACCCCCTTACTTCTTCTTACGGGCGTGACGGGACGACACGATCATGTTGTCCGTCCGCTTGTTCGAGCGAGTCTTCTTGCCCTTGGTCGGCTTGCCCCACGGGGTGACCGGATGACGGCCGCCCGAGGTGCGGCCTTCGCCGCCGCCGTGCGGGTGGTCGATCGGGTTCATGGTCACGCCGCGGTTATGCGGACGACGGCCGAGCCAGCGCTGCCGACCGGCCTTGCCGATCGAGGTGTTCATGTGGTCCGGGTTGGACACCGCGCCCACCGTGGCGAAGCAGCCGCCATGGATGAGGCGCTGCTCGCCCGAGTTCAGGCGAACGATGACGTAACCCTGGTCCCGGCCCACGATCTGGGCGTAGGTGCCGGCCGAACGGGCGAGCGCGCCACCCTTGCCGATCTTGGTCTCCACGTTGTGCACGATCGTGCCCACCGGGATGTTCCCGATCGCCATGGCGTTGCCCGGCTTGATGTCGGCCTGCTCCGCCGCCGTCACCTCGGCGCCCACCGCCAGGCGCTGCGGCGCCAGGATGTAGGAGAGCGCGCCGTCGGCGTAGCGGATGAGCGCGATGAAGGCCGTGCGGTTCGGATCGTACTCGATCCGGTCCACCGTGGCCGTCTCGCCCAGGCGCTCGCGACGCTTGAAGTCGACGATGCGGTAGGTCTGCTTGTGGCCGCCGCCGCGGAAACGCACGGTCACCCGGCCGGTGTTGTTGCGGCCGCCGTTCGAGGACTTGCCTTCCGTGAGCGTCTTGACCGGCTTGCCCTTGTAGAGCTCGCTGCGGTCGACGATCACGAGCTGGCGAAGGCTCGGCGTGATCGGCTTGAAGGTCTTGAGCGCCATTGTTCCCTATCCCTCGCTCAAAGCCCGGTGGTGACGTCGATCGACTGGCCTTCGGCCAGGGTCACCACGGCCTTCTTCACGTCCGACTGCTTGCCGACCGTGCCCTTGAAGCGCTTCACCTTGCCCTTGCGGATCAGGGTGTTCACCGCCTCGACCTTCACGTCGAAGAGCTTCTCCACCGCAGCCTTGATCTGCGGCTTGGAGGCGTCCTTGCGAACCTTGAAGACCACCTTGTTCTGCTCGGACTGGTTGGTCGCCTTTTCGGTGATCACCGGGCCGAGGATGATGTCGTAATGACGCGGATCGGTGCTCATTTGAAGCGCGCCTCCAGCGCGTCGACAGCAGCCTTCGTCAGAACGAGCGTATCGCGACGGAGGATGTCGTACACGTTGATGCCCTGGATCGGCAGGACATCGATGTTCGGGATGTTCCGCGCGGCGAGCGCGAAGTTCTGGTTCAGCTCGGCGCCGTCGATGATCAGCGCGTTGCCGAGGCCGAGAGCCGTGAAGCGCTCGCGCAGCGCCTTGGTCTTCGGCTCGGTCGCGGACGCCTGGTCGACCACCACGATCGCGCCATCCTTGGCCTTGGCCGAGAGCGCATGCTTCAGGGCCAGCGCGCGCACCTTCTTCGGCAGGTCGTGCTCGTGCGAGCGGACGACCGGACCGAAGGCGCGACCGCCGCCGCGGAACTGCGGCACGCGGGCCGAGCCGTGACGGGCGTTGCCGGAGCCCTTCTGCTTGTAGAGCTTCTTGCCGGTGCGCCAGATCTCGGCGCGGCCCTTGGTCTTGTGCGTGCCCGCCTGGCGCTTGGCCAGCTGCCACAGCACATAGCGCTGGATCAGGTCCTCGCGCGGCTCGAGACCGAAGATCTCATCCGAGAGCTCGACCGAGCCGGCGGCGCCGCCGTCGAAATTCTTGATGTCGAGCTTCATCACGCGTTCTCCTGACCTTCGGCCGCGGGAGCCGCCGTCTCGGAGCCGTTCGGCAGCCGGAACGCGCCGGGCTTCGGAGCCTCCGCCGGGAGAGCGCGCTTCACCGCGTCCCGCACGAAGATCCAGCCGCCCTTCACGCCGGGGACCGCGCCCTCGACGAGGATCAGACCGCGCTCGACGTCCGTCTGCACGACACGCAGGTTCTGCGTGGTCACGCGCTCGACGCCGAGATGACCGCCCATCTTCTTGTTCTTGAACGTCTTGCCGGGATCCTGGCGGCCGCCGGTCGAACCGAGCGAGCGATGCGAGATCGACACGCCGTGCGAAGCGCGCAGACCGCCGAAGTTCCAGCGCTTCATGCCGCCGGCGAAGCCCTTACCCGTCGTGATGCCCGTCACGTCGACGAACTGCCCAGCGACGAAGTGGTCGGCCGTGATCTCGGCGCCGACGGGGATCATCGTGTCGTTCGACACGCGGAACTCCGCGACCTTGCGCTTCGGCTCCACCTTGGCGATCGCGAAGTTCCCGCGCTCGGCCTTGGAGACGTTCTTGACCTTGGCCAGACCCGCGCCGACCTGCAGCGCGGTGTAGCCGTTCTTGTCTTCCGTCCGGTGACCGACAACCTGGCAGTTGTCGAGTTGAAGGACGGTGACGGGCACATGCTCCCCAGCATCCGTGAAGATGCGGGTCATGCCCATTTTCTTGGCGATGACGCCTGACCGCATGGTGTGGTCCCCGTGTCCCGCGCTGGCCTTAGAGCTTGATCTCGACGTCGACGCCGGCCGCCAGGTCGAGCTTCATCAAAGCGTCGACGGTCTGGGGGGTCGGGTCGAGGATGTCGAGAACGCGCTTGTGGGTGCGGATCTCGAACTGCTCCCGCGACTTCTTGTCGACGTGCGGGGAGCGGTTCACAGTGAATTTTTCGATACGCGTCGGAAGGGGGATCGGTCCCCGCACCTGCGCTCCGGTCCGCTTCGCGGTCGAGACGATCTCGCGCGTCGACGTGTCGAGCACGCGATGGTCGAACGCCTTGAGGCGGATTCGGATGTTCTGGCCGTTCATTGTCGTAAGCCCTCGGGCTGATCCCGTCCGGATGGATGGCGCGTCCGCTTGGCGGACGCGCCCCTTCGTTACGCGATGATGGAGGCCACCACGCCGG
>NZ_PVZS01000047.1 GCF_003004785.1 Alsobacter soli | reverse complement strand
CGAAGCAATCCAGACACCGGCCCAGGCCCTGAATTGCTTCGTCGCTGCGCTCCGCACAAACACTGGATAGAAACCCGTCATGACCGGGCTCGACCCGGCCATCCACGGGGTCGGGCAGGGCGTGGATCCCCGGGACAAGCCCGGGGATGACGGCGAGGAAGACGCTCTGGGCCTATGAGGCGGCCAGCGTACGAGTGGGGCTGGGCGCCCTGCCGGCGGATGTCCCTGCGACCGCATCTCCGCACCTGGCCGCGCCGGGAGGAGTCCCGGCGCCCTCCACCGCGATCCGCTGAGCCTCTCCCCGTCATTGCGAGCGCAGCGAAGCAATCCAGACACCGGCCCAGGCCCTGAATTGCTTCGTCGCTGCGCTCCGCACAAACACTGGATAGAAACCCGTCATGACCGGGCTCGACCCGGCCATCCACGGGGTCGGGCAGGGCGTGGATCCCCGGGACAAGCCCGGGGATGACGGCGAGGAAGACGCTCTGGGCCTGACCATGAGTCGAAAAGAGGCGAGATCGGCCGCCTCCTGGATTGCTTCGTCGTTGCTCCTCGCATTGACGGAAAGCGGGTCGCCTTCCGGGCAGCCTGGGGCCTCACCCCTTGCCCGGCGCCGCCTCCGCGGTCCCGATCACCGGCTGAAAGCGCCATCCCACGCGCCCGAAGCCGGGCAGCTTCAACGCCGGGCGGCGCAGGTCCACGCCGGCCACAAGGCCGAGCACGTTCACCTCGACGCCCTCGATCCAGCCCGCCGTCACCCCGATGAGCCCGCCGAGCCCGAACTGCACGCCCGTCCGGCTGGGCGTCAGGCCGAACACCGAGCCGTCCGCCCGGTAGTCCTTGCCCAGCGCCGTCGGCGGGAGCGCGATGCCGGCTTCCGGGATGGCGGCCAGGACGAAGTTCACGAAGGTGTTGGAGTTCGGCCCCGGCCAGGCCCGATAGCCGCCCGCCTTGGCGAAGGGGTACTGCCGCACGGCCTCGCGCACCTTCGGGATCAGCGCCTCGGCTGCGGGCCCCTCGATGCTGGCGATCTGCTGCGGAACCTGGCCGAACCAGCGGCCGTCCGGCGCCCAGTTGTCTGTCCGCACGGGGGCGCCCCAGCCCACGACGTCGTAGCGGGTATAGCGGGGCGCGTCGCGGTCCTTGACCACGATCCAGGTGTGGTGGGCGAAGATGCCGCGCCACCATCCGACACGCGCGGCGTAGACCCGCAGCATGGCGTCCGGCGTCTGCTTGGCCGGGAGCAGCAGGCCGGCGCTCGACCAACTGGCGGTCGACCAGTCGCGCGGCCGATCCTGGGTGGCCCACCAGGCGGCATGGAGTCCGAGGGGAAGAAGAAACAGAACGCAGAACGTAAGAAGCACGCGCTTGATCCCGGGCATGAGCGGAACACGTGGTGTTCCACAATGGCGGAACCAAGACGGATCAGGCGGCCTGGCCGATGTGCCTGACGTGGCGCGCTGTCGCGGGGCAGCGTCGGGCGGCCATGCAGAAGCGCCGGTCCGCGGTGACCAACGGCACGTCGAGCGCTATGGCGAGCGCCAGATAGATACAGGCGTAGACGGGTTCGCTCAGGACCTGGGCCAGCTTGAAAGCCTCCCGCAGGTGCGCGTCCGTTGGAAGCATCTCGATGGCGAGGCGGCTCAGACGCCGCTCCATGTCGGCGAGCTGCTGCGCCGAGAGTTCGCCCTGCGCGGCGAGGGTTCTCAGGACGCCGCGGATTTCGGATGGCAGGATATCCGGCGCCCGCACCCGGTGGGCCTCTAGCAGCGCCAGCCCGGCGGCCGTATCCTCGGACGCGGTGAACCAGGTGAGCGCCACGCTGGCGTCGATGAGGCTGGTCGGTTTCATGAAGCAAGGACCAGGGTGGCCCGCTCGCTGATCATGGCGTCCCGATCGAGCCGCTGGACCCTCAGGAGCTCGATAGGCGACGTTCGCACGGACGGCATCTTGCTCCAGCGATGCAGGTCCATCTGTCGGCGCGCCCAGCTTTGCTGGGCTTGGCCGCGTGTATCGCCGAACAGGCGCTGCAGCACCCGGCGCGCCTCGTCTTCGATCGTGTCGCCATGCTCCGCGGCGCCGCGGGCCAGAGCGACAAGAATATCCCTGGAAAGACCCGTAATCGTGATCGCACTCATGGACTTGATGATGAAGGATATAGATTAACGCGTCGTGACATCGGCGATTACTCGGTTGCACAACCAGAGATGGCAGAAAAAAGCGATGCAACCTAAGAAAAAGGGCCGGAGAAACCGGCCCTTTCGGTTTGGCGTTACTCGGCCGCCTGGCGCGGCTCGTAGCCCAGGCGCCGGTTCAACTCGTGCAGGAGGCTCACCGCTGCGTCGGCGATCACGGTGCCGGGCGGGAAGATCGCCGAGGCGCCCGCCTTCAGCAGGGCGTCGAAGTCCTGTGGCGGGATCACGCCGCCCACCACGATCATGATGTCCGGTCGCCCCTGCTCGGCCAAGGCCGCCTTGAGTTCCGGGACCAGGGTGAGGTGGCCCGCCGCCAGGGACGAGACGCCCACGATATGGACGTCGTTCTCCACGGCCTGCCGGGCGGCTTCCGCCGGCGTGGCGAAGAGCGGGCCGATGTCCACGTCGAAGCCCAGGTCCGCGAAGGCGGATGCGATCACCTTCTGCCCGCGGTCGTGCCCGTCCTGGCCCATCTTGGCGACGAGGATGCGCGGTCGCCGGCCGTCCGCCTCCTCGAAGGCCTCGACCATCGCCTGAACCCGGGACACCGCATCCGACATCGCGCCGACCTCCCGCTTGTAAACGCCCGAGATCGACCGGATTTCCGCCCGGTGGCGCCCGAACACCTTCTCGAGCGCCAGCGAAATCTCGCCGACGGTCGCCTTGGCCCGGGCGGCGTCCACGGCGAGCGCCAGCAAGTTGCCGCCGCCCTGGGCGCCGTTGGTCAGCGCGGTGAGCGCCGCCTCCACGGCCTTGGGGTCGCGCTCGGCCCTGAGCCGCGCCAGCTTGTCGAGCTGCTGCGCCCGCACGGCCGCGTTCTCGACCTTTAGCACGTCGATGGGCTTCTCGTCCGTGGGCCGATGCTTGTTCACGCCGATCACCGACTGGTGGCCGCTGTCGATGCGCGCCTGCGTCTTGGCGGCGGCCTCCTCGATGCGCAGCTTCGGGATGCCGGCCTCGATGGCCTTGGCCATGCCGCCCAGCTGCTCGACCTCCTGGATGTGCTCCCAGGCCTTCTGCGCCAGCTCGGCCGTGAGCCGCTCGACGTAGAACGATCCGCCCCACGGGTCGATGATGCGCGTCGTGCCGCTCTCCTGCTGGAGGAAAAGCTGCGTGTTGCGCGCGATGCGCGCCGAGAAGTCGGTGGGCAGCGCCAGCGCCTCGTCCAGCGCGTTGGTGTGCAGCGACTGGGTGTGGCCCTGGGTCGCCGCCATGGCCTCGATCTGGGTGCGGATGACGTTGTTGAACACGTCCTGCGCGGTGAGCGACCAGCCCGAAGTCTGCGAGTGGGTGCGCAGCGGCAGGGACTTGTCGCTCCGGGGGTTGAACTGCTTCACGAGGTCCGCCCACAGCAGGCGCGCGGCGCGCAGCTTGGCCACCTCCATGAAGAAGTTCATGCCGATCGCCCAGAAGAACGACAGGCGCGGCGCGAACTGGTCCACCGTGAGCCCGGCGGCCACGCCGGCGCGGATGTATTCCACGCCGTCCGCCAGCGTGTAGGCGAGTTCCAGGTCCTGCGTCGCCCCGGCCTCTTGCATGTGGTAGCCGGAGATCGAGATGGAGTTGAACTTCGGCATCTTCTGCGACGTGAAGGCGAAGATGTCCGAGATGATCCGCATCGAGGGCGCGGGCGGGTAGATATACGTGTTGCGGACCATGAACTCCTTGAGGATGTCGTTCTGGATGGTCCCGCTGAGCTTCTCCGGGCTGACGCCCTGCTCTTCCGCCGCGACGATGTAGAGCGCCAGCACCGGCAGCACCGCGCCGTTCATGGTCATGGACACGCTCATCTGGTCGAGCGGAATCCCGGAGAAGAGCGTGCGCATGTCGTAGATGGAATCGATCGCCACGCCCGCCATGCCGACGTCGCCGGCCACCCGCGGATGGTCCGAGTCGTAGCCGCGGTGGGTGGCGAGGTCGAAGGCGACCGAAAGGCCCTTCTGCCCGGCCGCCAGGTTGCGGCGGTAGAAGGCGTTGGAGTCCTCCGCCGTGGAGAAGCCGGCGTACTGCCGCACCGTCCAGGGCTGGTTGACGTACATGGTAGGGTAGGGCCCGCGCAGATAGGGCGGCAGGCCCGGCAGCGTGTCCGCCGCCGCGAGCCCGGCCCGCTCCGCCTCCGTGTAGACCGGCTTCACCGGGATCCCCTCCGGCGTCACCCAGGCGTCGCCGCCGCCGGACGGCGCGGGCGACACGGGCTCAAACGGGAGGGTGGAGAAATCCGGAATGCGGGTCATGGAAACAGAGTCCTCGCGCTCGCCAGGCGGACAGACGGCATCGGCGCCCCAACCGGGCGCGCCGCAAATTAGCATGCCCCGGCCCGGCGCGTCGAACGCGAGGGGGACGGCAATAAGTCGGAGAGGCGCCTACCGCTTCTCCGCCGTCCACGAGCCGGCGCACTCGCGCGTGGGCGATTGCCACGTGCCCATGCCGAAATCGCCCTTCACGCGCCCGCTCGCCGCCAGCGTGTCGCCCCCGCGGGCGAACCGCGCCGAGACCTGTCCGCTCGGGTTGACGCCGCCCTGCGCCGTCGCGCCGGACTGTCCCGCGTAGCTGATCCGGCCGCCCGAAACGAGGACCGGGAAACGGTACGCCTTGTCGCAATTGCCCTTGCTCGTGGTCAGCAGCACGGACCAGTTGCCGTCGAACGACGCCGCCTGCGCCATCCCCGCCGCCATCACGCTCCCCACCGCCGCCAAAACCACCGCCGCTTGCCGGATCATCGTCGCCTCCATGAGAGGGAGAAGACGGTCATGGCCGAGGTTGGGTTCCCGCCGCCGCGCGGCCGGAGCGACCTCAGCCCAGCGCCGCCTGGGCCTCGCGCAGCGCCGCGAGCACGTCCATGCCGGCGAACACGAAGCCGGACACGCCCGCCTCCTTCAACGCCGCCTCGAGCTCGCCCGGCTTGCCGGCCAGGGTGACGCGCCTGGCGCCCGCGGCCGCGAGCGCCTTCGCCGCCTCCGCGGCTTCCCGGCCATAGACCTCGTCGGAGGAGCACAGGCACGCCAGCATCGCCCCGCTCGCCCGGTAGGCCGCCGTGAGCGCCGCGATGTCCGTCGCGCCGTCCGGCCCCGCGAAGCCGTCGTTCGCCACCGCCGCGATTCCGCCGGCCTCGAACAGGTTCTTGGCGAAGGTCGCCCGCGCCGTGAAGGCGGAGATCGGCCCCAGATTGGCGAGGAACACGGACGGCCTGCCGCCCTTGGCCCGCATCGCGTCGGCCGCATCGCGCAGCGCCTCGAACGGCTCGGCCGGCCGCCAGGGCGCGAGCGCCGGCACGCCCGAGAAGGGCAGGGCGCCCGAAGCCGCCGGCGCCGGCGCCAGCACCGCCACGGGCTTCTCGTGGATGTCCGGGAACTCGCTCGTGCCGGTCAGCGGGTCCTTGCGGCGCGCCGCCGCCTTCTCGCGCTCGGCCCGCACGCCGGCCACCTTCTCCTGCAGCGTCCCGGCCTCGATCGCCCGGGCGACGCCGCCCTGCTTCTCGATGTTCTGAAATAGCGCCCAGGCCGCCGCGCAGAGCTCCGCCGTCAGCGATTCGAGCCCGCCCGAGCCGGCCGCGGGGTCCGCCACCTTGGCGAGGTTGGATTCTTCCAGCAGCACCAGCTGCGTGTTGCGGGCGATGCGCCGCGCGAACGCGTCCGGCAGTCCGATGGCCTGGGTGAACGGCAGCACGCTGACGCTGTCCGCCCCGCCCACGCCCGCCGCGAACACCGCCACCGTCTGGCGCAGCAGGTTCACCCACGGATCGCGCTTCGTCATCATGCGCCATGCCGTCTCGGCGTGGATGCGGATCGGCTTCGGCTGGAGGCCGCTCGCCTGCTCCACCCGCGCCCAGAGCTGCCGAAGCGCGCGGAACTTGGCGATGGTGAGGAACTGGTCGGCGTCCGCCGCCAGCCGGAAGCCGACCAGGCTCCGGGCGGCGTCGAGGTCGAGGCCGCCGGCCTCCAGCGCCCGCAGGTAGGCCAGCGCGCTCGCGACCGCATAGGCCAGCTCCTGCGCCTCGCTCCCGCCTGCGGCGTGGATGATCCGCGCGTCCGCCGATGCGATCGGTCCCCTGAATCCGCGCCGCGCCAGCGAGCCCGCGAGCCCGGCGAACAGCGGCGCCAGCTCGCTCCACGGCATGGGCGAGCCCCCGAGCGTGAGCATCTGCCCCATGGGGTCGTAGCCGAACGCGATGTCCACGTCCGCCGGCGCATGGCCGCGCTTTTCCACAAGCGCCGCAAGGGATTCGGCGGCATCCTTGCAGCCGAACGAGAGGTCGACCTCGATCCGGATCCCGGCGTCCAGCACGACGCCGTCGAGCACCGCCGCCAGCGTCCCGGCTGAGCCGTCCGGCAGCCCGAAGCCGTGCGCCCCCTGGGAGCCGGCGAACACCAGCTGCAGGCCGGTCGCGCCGTTCTCCAGGTCCGCCAGCGCCTGCTCGCGCGCGGCCTTCACGTCCGGGTTGTCGACCCGCTGCAGCACGCTCCAGGTGGCGCCGGCGGCCCGACCCGCGATCGCCTGCGCGCCCTCGGCCTTCGCGTAGAGCGGATCGATCCGCAGCCCGTCATAGGTGCGGTTCACGAGCGTGCGCTCGAAGTCCTTGCCCTTGAGCACGCCCTCCACCAGCGTCCGCCACTGGTCGCGGGTCGGAATCGGGAAGGACGAGACGAAGGGTTGCGTCATCCGAGGCTCTCGAGGCTAGGCCGAATTCGGCGGGACCATGCCACGGCGAAGCCCGCCGGCGCCACCCTCCCTTTGACGGAAGCGACACGCCCGGGGGCGTGGTCGAGCAAAAGCCCGCTTCACCGCTCTCTCTCGGTCAAGAGCGCGTCATCCCCGGCCGGAGCCGCGCAGCGGCGGAGGGGAAGGGGATCCAGGGCCGCGCGCGCCAGACTTATCCGGCGGCGTCAGCATCGCGCAGGGCGATCGCTTGCGCCCAGCCCCCTGGATCCCCTTCCCGCGCCTGCGGCGCGCCGGGGATAACGGCGGAGATAGACTCAGTACGTCAGCACGCCCGGCAGCGTCTTCGCCTCTTCGATCCACTTCTCCACCGTGGCCTCGCCCGGCAGCTGCCGCACCAGCTTCTTCTTGAGGTTCGCGTCCGCCATCGCCTTGGCGAGGTTGGCGGCGTTGCGATGCTTGAGTTCCTTCACGGTGTCCACGCCCGCCGCCTCGAGCAGCTCGGAATATTCCTCCCCCACGCCCTTGATGCGCATGAGGTCGGCCATGTTGGCCCATTTCAGGATCTGCGCCTCGTCGAGGCCGGCGGCCGCCGCAAGCTCCTTGCGGCCCTTGGGATCCTTGGCGCGCTCCAGCAGAACGCCCGTGGCGCCGACCCCGGCGCCCTTCAGCTTCTCGGCGTATTTCGGCCCGATGCCCTCGATGGCGTCGATCGGATAGGACGACATGCTTGCTTCCCCCTCTTCGATGAAGGGCGTGAAGCCGATCGCCTGACGAGCCCCGCGCCCCAGAAAACGCTGGTGATGGAAAGGGCGCCCGGGCGTCGGGGGGACCGCCCGGGCGGAAAACTCAAACGAACTGGCCGAGGCCCGGCACCGCGCCCACGATGGAGCCCATGGCGTCCTCGCCGGCCTTCTCGCGGCCATAGGCGAAGAGCTCCTTCCCGAGCGTCTGCATCTGGTCCATGGAAAGCCCGGCGCCGGAGAGCTTGCCGGCGAGCGCCATAAGCCCGCCGCCGCCCATGAGGCCGCCGATGGCCCCCATGAGCCCGCCGCCGCCCTCGTCATCCGCGTGCGCCGCCGCGAGCTCCTGCGAGCCCGGCATGGCCTCGAACATGCGGGAGACATCCTCCGCCGGCGCCTCCTTCTGCAGGAAGGCCAGGATGATGCCGACGGCCTTGGTCGTGGTGGCCGCGTCCATGCCGGTCGCTGCGCTGATGCGTTGGATGAGCTCTTCCATGGGTGCTCCCTTTGGCCGGCCCCGCTGGCCGGCATCATCGAGTCGGACTTGTCGAAATACAAGAGTATACATGTAAACCATTGCGCGCCACCCGTGTGTGGCGGGCCATCGCGGGCGCTTGTATAAGTTCGAAGCAGTTCAACGCGCGGGGAGGGGCCCGCGCCTCGGGGACGATCGCGCACATGGCGGACGACAGCATCATCATTGGACAGAGCGACAAGCCCGAGCAGCTGCTGCTGCGGCTCGCGAATCGCCACGGCCTCGTCACCGGCGCCACCGGCACGGGCAAGACCGTCACCCTCCAGGTGCTCGCGGAGGGCCTGTCCAACGCCGGCGTTCCGGTCTTCGCCGCCGACATCAAGGGCGACCTCTCCGGCGTGGCCATGATGGGTGACGCCAAGGACGCCTTCGTGAAGCGCGCGAAGGAGATGGGCTACCAGTACCAGCCCGACGATTTCCCGGTGACGTTCTGGGACCTGTTCGGCCAGCAGGGCCACCCCATCCGCGCCACCGTGCTGGAGATGGGCCCGCTGCTGATGGCGCGCCTGCTGGAGCTCAACGACACGCAGGAGGGCGTGCTCAACATCGCCTTCCGCATCGCCGACGAGCAGCAGCTCCCTCTCATCGACATGAAGGACCTGCGGCTCCTTCTCAACGAGATGACCAAGGCCGACGGCCTCAAGCCCGTCGCCACCCAATACGGCAACGTGGCCGACGCCACCGTCGGGTCCATCCTGCGCCAGCTGCTGGTGCTGGAGAACCAGGGGGCGGACAAGTTCTTCGGCGAGCCGGCCCTGCAGATCACCGACTTCATGCGCACGGACCGCACCGGCCGGGGCATGATCAACATCCTGGCCGCCGACAAGCTGATGGCCAACCCGCGGCTCTACGCCACCTTCCTGCTGTGGATGCTGTCGGAACTGTTCGAGCAGCTGCCCGAGGTCGGCGATCCCGACAAGCCCAAGCTCGTCTTCTTCTTCGACGAGGCGCACCTGCTGTTCAACAACGCCCCCAAGGCGCTGCTGGAGGCGGTGGAGCAGGTGGTCCGCCTGATCCGTTCCAAGGGCGTCGGCATCTACTTCGTCACCCAGAACCCGCTCGACGTGCCGGACACCGTGCTGGCCCAGCTCGGCAACCGCGTGCAGCATGCGCTGCGCGCCTTCACGCCCCGCGACCAGCGCGCCGTGAAGGCGGCGGCCACCACCTTCCGCCAGAACCCGAAGATCAATACGGAAGAGGCGATCACCCAGCTCGGCGTCGGCGAGGCGCTGGTGTCGATGCTGGAAGGCAAGGGCATCCCCGAGATGGTGTCCCGCACCCTCATCCGTCCGCCGTCCGGCCGCGTCGGCCCGGTCACCCCGGAGGAGCGCGCCGGCGTCATCGCGGCAAGCGCCATGCGGGGGAAATACGACACGGCGGTGGACAGCGAGTCCGCCTACGAGATCCTCTCCAGGCGCCGCGGCCTGCAGACTCCCCAGCCCGCGCCCGGGCAGGGCGCCCCCGGCCAGGTCCAGCCCGGCCAGGCGCCCCAGCAGGCCTCGACCACGGGGGGGCTCGGCGGCGTGCTCGGCGGCATCCTGGGCGGCATCGCCGGCGGCGGCTCCTCTGGCGGCGGCCGCGCCCGCATGACCATCACCGAGCGCGTCATCACCAACATGGCCTCCTCGGCCGCCCGCACCGTCGGCACCCAGGTCGGCCGCGCCATCCTGCGCGGCGTGCTGGGAAGCCTGATGAAGTAGGTGCGCGCTGCCTCCGCCCTCTCGAGGCCCGCTCATCCGTCCTTGCGAGGAGCGCAGCGACGAAGCAATCCAGACGACATCCGCGCCCGGCGCCCTGGATTGCTTCGCTCCGCTCGCAATGACGGTGGAGCCAGCCCAGCCGTCATCCCCGGCCGGAGCGCCGGAGCCGCGGAGGGGAAGGGGATCCAGGGGCGGCGCGCTCCTTGCCCGGAGGCACCTGGGCCTCGCGCGGCGCTCGCCGGGTTGCGGGCTGTCTTGCCGGCCCAAGCCCCTAACCCAGTCCCCTGGTTCCCCTTCCCGGCGCTTCGCGCCGCCGGGGATGACGGCGGACCTGTTCTGGCGTCATCCCGGCCATTGGGCATTGGCGGTCAAGTCTGCTCCCCGTCATCCCCGGCCGGAGCGCCGAAGGCGCGGAGGGGAAGGGGATCCAGGGCCGCGCGCGCCGTGCCGGGCCCCTGTGGAAGTCCAGCGCGCCTGCATGTTGTCGACAAAACCCACTGATTTGTCCCTAACTCAACCGATCCAATCCTCGGCCCCGATCGCCTTCAGCGAGCTGTTGATCGGCTCGGCCCAGCCTTTCGCGCCGCGCGATCTGGCGTCATCGAGCGCGTCCTGCAGCGGGTCCGGGTCCTGGCTCGCCAGGCATTCGAAAAGCGCGCGGGCCTGGTCCAGGTCCTTCTGCGCCTTCGCGCTGTCCATGGCGCGTTTCTGGGCGATCAGCAGCTTGTGCACGGCGTAGCGCGCCGGCTGCGGCACGCGCACGAGTGCGCCGGCGCCGTGCAGCGCCACCGCCCAAAATATGGCCTTTTTGTCCACAACCCCGGAGCGGTACGGCCTTCCTTGCCTCCGCCTCCGGCCCTGATAGGCTCGCCGCCTCTCCGCCACTACGAGTGTGATCCCCATGTCCCAGCTTGAAGCCGTTCTCGCCAAGATTGACGCCAATCTCGACGCGTCCCTGGAGCGGCTGTTCGAATTCCTGCGCATTCCGTCGATTTCGACCGACTCGGCCTACAAGGACGACTGCCGGCGCGCGGCGGAGTGGCTGGCCAATGACGTGAAGGCGCTCGGCTTCGAAGACGCCGGCCTGCGGTCTACGGGCGGCCACCCGGTGGTGCTCGGCCATGCGCCCAAGCCCGGCAAGCGCCACGTCATGTTCTACGGCCACTACGACGTGCAGCCGGTGGATCCGCTGAACCTGTGGGAGACGCCGCCCTTCGAGCCGCGCATCACGACGCTGCCGGACGGTCGCAAGGTGATCACCGCCCGCGGCGCCTGCGACGACAAGGGCCAGGTGATGACCTTCCTGGAGGCCTGCCGCGCCTGGAAGGAGGTCACGGGCTCGCTGCCGGTCGGGATCACCCTGCTGGTGGAGGGCGCGGAGGAGGACGGGTCCAAGTTCCTGCCCGAGTTCGTGGAGGCCAACAAGGATGAACTGAAGTCCGACGTGGTGCTCGTCTGCGACACCGGCATGTGGGATGGGGACACGCCCATGATCACCACCGCGCTGCGCGGGATGGTCTACGAGGAGGTCATCGTCCGCTGCGCCAACCGCGATCTCCATTCGGGCCTGTTCGGCGGCGGCGCGGCCAACCCCATCCGCATCTTGGCGCGCATCATCGCCGACCTGCATGACGCCGACGGCCGCGTCACGCTGGATGGCTTCTACGACGGCGTGCCGGAGACGCCCACCCAGGTGCTGGAGCAGTGGAAGGGCCTCGGCCTCACGGAGGAAAGCTTCCTCGGCCCCATCGGCCTCTCCATCCCGGCGGGCGAGAAGGGCCGCATGCTGATCGAGCAGGTCCAGTCCCGCCCCACCTGCGACGCCAATGGCGTCATCGGCGGCTACACCGGCGAGGGCGCCAAGACGGTGATCGCCGCCGAGGCCTCCGCCAAGGTCTCGTTCCGGCTGGTCGGCGACCAGGACCCGGAGAAGATCAGCGCCGCCTTCAAGCGCCACTGCGAGGCGCGCATCCCGGCCGACTGCTCCGTCGAGTTCGTCAAGCACAAGGGCTCGCGCGCCATCCAGCTGCCCTACGACATGCCCGAGCTCACCGCCGCCCGCACGGCCCTGCAGGAGGAGTGGGGCAAGGCGCCTGTGACGCTGGGCTCGGGCGGCTCCATCCCGATCGTGGGCGACTTCAAGCGCACGCTCGGCGTCGACAGCCTCCTGGTCGGTTTCGGCCTGGACGACGACCGCGTCCACTCGCCCAACGAGAAGTACGACCTCAAGAGCTTCCACAAGGGCGCGCGCTCCTGGGCGCGCATCCTGGCCAGGCTGGCGGAGTAGCCCGCCGACCCTCGCGCCGTCATCCCCGGGCTCGTCCCGGGGATGCACGCGACGCCGCCATGCCCGAGGGGCCAGTCCGCACGCCTCCGCAACCCCCGCGCGCAGGTCGCCTTAACGCTTCCGAAAACGCCGCCGCCGTAAGGTGCCCGGGACCGGCCTGCGTTCGAGGCTGGGTGTGACGAGTAGGCGTATGGCTTCGACCCAGGTCCACATCATCGACCCCTGCGGCGGCGGTCTCATCCTCGTGCAATGCGAGGACGGCTCGCGGGTGCTGTTCGGCTCCAACGTGCAGGCGGCGGGGCAGCAGGAGATCGTCCAGCGCATCTTCGAGGTGCTGGAGGACGGCGCCATCGACTACTTCATCCACAGCGGGGTCGATGTCGAAGGCAAGCTCGACTACGCCGCCATCGACGAGTTCTTCCCGGTGAAGAACTTCGTGGAGCTGGTGGGCCAGGACATCGAGTACCCCGCCAGCTACCTCGCCTTCCGGGGCTCCCGCCCCGTGGAGGTCCTCGAGCCCGACGACGTGCTGGGCTTCGGCGCGACCAGCGTCCGCGTCTTCGGCGCCCCGGCCGGGCGGCCGATGGCCGGCGGGATCTGGCGCCCGCTCGCGCTCCACGTCGCCCACGAGACGGAGGAGGGGACCAACGCCCTGCTGGCCCTGGGCTCCACCGGCGGCCTGGACTGGCTCGCCATCGAGAAGACCCTCGCCGAGGAGATGAAGGCCGACTGCCTGGTGGTGAACGGCGCGCATCCGCTCGACATCGTCATCACCACGGGCGACCGCGTGGAGGTCAGCATCGACCACCTGCGCCGCATCGGCCCCAAGACCGTGGTGATGGGCGCCGAGCACGGCTCCAGGAGCCCCCTGCGCAGCGCCGCCCTGGAGCTGTACTCCTGCTTCACCCGCGACAACGGCGGGCAGCCGGTGATCGATATGAAGAAGGACAGCTGGCTGGCCCTCAAGCTGGACGGCCTGAACGTCAAGACCGAGAGCGAGCCCCGCGCCCTGGGCCAGGCCGCCTGAACACCGCCTCCGTCATTGCGAGGAGCGCAGCGACGAAGCAATCCAGCGACGCGCCGATCCTCTGGATTGCTTCGCTCCGCTCGCAAAGACGGCCGGGATCATCGCTCAAAAGCAAAACGCCGGCCTCGAAGCCGGCGTTTCCATGTTGTGCGGCCGTAACGCCCTAAGCCGCCTTCAGCACCGTCTTCACGCGGGACTGCAGGGCCGCCGGCTCCACCGGCTTCAGGATGAAGGCGTCGACGCCCAGCTGCTTGGCCTGGCGCACGGTGTCGGAGGACGTCTCGCTCGTGGCCATGATCACGGGCGTCCCGCGCAGCACGGGGTGGGAGCGCACCGCCTTCAGCAGGCCCAGGCCCGAGACGCCGCCCATGTGCATGTCGGTGATGATCAGGTCGTACCGGACGGTGGTCAGCTTCTTGATCGCCTCCTCGCCGCTCTCGGCGCCGTCGATCGTCTCGAAGCCCATCTGCAGGAGGGCGAAGCGCAACAGCCCCCGCATGCTCTTCTGGTCGTCCACGACCAGAACCTTCTTCGTCCTCAGTTCCGACATCCACTCTCTCCTGGCGCGCTTTGCGGGCGGCCTGGCGAGGCCGCGCGCCGGAAAACCCTGTCATGTTTCCGTAAACAGAAGCCTTCCGTCGCTACCCGGGAAACGAAAATGCAACCGGAAGTTTGAGGCATGTGCGTTTTGCGCCATCAGGATCGCTGACTGGATCGATCACCGAAAATCATGGTCGCCCTTCGTTGACGCGCGCGGGCCCGGGGCGTTCGATGCGGGCCTGAATCGCACGCTTGGAGACCTCCATGGCCGAATGGTCGAAAACCTGGACCTGGTTCGACGGGAGCTGGCACGAGGGCAACCCGCCCATCCTCGGCCCGCGCTCGCACGCCTTCTGGCTGGGCTCCTCCGTGTTCGACGGGGCCCGCGCCTTCGAGGGCGTGACGCCCGACCTCGACCTTCACCTCGCCCGCGTGAACCGCTCGGCGGAGGCCCTGAACCTGAAGGCCACCATGTCCGTCGGCCAGATGCTGGAGCTCACCCAGGAGGGCGTCGCCAAGTTCGGGCCGAAGCCCGAGCTCTACATCCGCCCCATGTACTGGCCCGAGTTCGGCAGCGGCAGCATGGTCGCCCCCGACGCCGAGTCGACCCGCTTCGCGCTGTGCATCCACGAAGCGCCCATGCCCCAGGGTGGGGGCTCCGCCATCACGGCCTCGCCCTTCCGCCGGCCCACGCTGGAGACCATGCCGGTCAACGCCAAGGCGGGCTGCCTCTATCCCAACAACGCCCGCGCCCTGCTGGAGGCCCGCAAGCGGGGCTTCGACAACTGCCTGCTCAACGACATGCTGGGCAACGTCGCGGAGCTCGCCACCGCCAACGTGTTCATGGCCAAGGACGGGGTCATTATGACCCCCATGGCCAACGGCTGCTTCCTGGCGGGCGTCACCCGCTCCCGGGTGCTCCAGCTCGCCCGCAAGGCCGGCATTCCGACCGTCGAGGGCACGCTGCGCTACGCCGACTTCCAGGCGGCTGACGAGATCTTCTCCGTGGGCAACTTCGGCAAGGTCCAACCCATCACCCGCATCGACGACCGCGACCTCCAGCCCGGCCCGCTCTACCGCAAGGTCCGCGAGCTCTACTGGGAGTTCGCCCACGCAGGGTAGGGCGGCGCTTTACCCTCCCCTTGAGGGGAAGGGCCGGGATGGGGTGACGGCTGGGCGTCAAGCAGCACCGGAGGAAGGTCGGCCGAAACGCGCCAAGCGGACGCCGCCCCGCCGGCCTCCGGCCGTCGACCCTCGCCCCGAGGAGAGGGTGGAAGCGCCCACGCTCCCGCCGTCATCCCCGGCCGGAGCGGCGCAG
>NZ_PVZS01000046.1 GCF_003004785.1 Alsobacter soli | reverse complement strand
GCGCTCGTGCGCGCGTGGATCGCGGACGCGCCCGCGGGCCTGCGGGTCGAGCCCGTACGCGCGGATGCGGACGGCTTCGCGCTGGCGCGCGCCTGGACCGCGCGCCAGCTCGGGCTCCCCCGCACGCCCGCGCCCGACGCGCCCGCCCTCCCCCGCGCGGGCGACACCTACTTCATGCCCGACCTCGACCATGCCGGCGTGGTGGCGAAGCGGGATTTGTACAGGGCCATGCGCCGGGACGGAGTCCGGGTGGCCTTCATGGTGCACGACCTGCTGCCGGTCACCCGGCCCGAATTCTTCCCGCCCCACGCCGCGCGAAGCCACGCGGAGTGGCTCGCGGTGGTGGCGGAAGCTGATATCGCGGCCTGTCCGACCCAGGCCGTGGCGGAAGACCTCAAGGCCTGGGTACGGGCCCACGGCCCCGAGCGCGCCGAATCGCTGCACATCGTGGCGTCGCACCACGGAGCCGACCTGCGGGCAGCTCCTGCGGCGAGGGGGCTGGACCGGGAGAGCCTGCGTCTGCTGGCGCGCCTGTCGGGGGCGCGCGCGTTCCTGATGGTCGGCACGGTCGAGCCGCGAAAGGGACACGCGGACGCGGTCGACGCCTTCGAACGGCTCTGGGCCGCGGGAGGGTCCGAGATCCTGGTCATCGCAGGCCGTCCAGGCTGGATGGTCGAGAGCCTCGTCGCCCGGCTGCGCGGGCATCCGGAACGGAACAGGCGCCTGTTCTATGTCGAGACCGCCACCGACGACCTGGTCGACCAGCTCTACGTGACCTGCGGCTGCCTGATCATGGCGAGCCACGCCGAAGGTTTCGGCCTGCCCCTTGTCGAGGCGGCCGCCCGCGGCTGCTCCGTGATCGCCCGCGACATCCCCGTGTTCCGCGAGGTCGCCGGCGAGCGGGCCTGCTACTTCGAGGGCGGAGGAGACGCGCTCGCGCAAGCGGTCGACCGGTGGCGTCGGCTCGACCGGCGCGGCGAGGCTCCGCGCCCGCGACGATCCGGAATTCTCACCTGGGCCCAGAGCGCCCGCAATCTCGGGCGGCTGCTTACGGAAGAGCGGTGACCCTGGGCCGCGCCAAGTCCTCTTCTAACGGCTCGGGCTCCTCGATCACCATGGGAACGCCTACGGCGCCCAGCTCGACCGGCGAGCCGGAGACCGTGAGGACCACGGCGTCCTCGAGCCAGCACAGGTGGACGTGGCTGCGCTGCGTCCCTTCGATGATGGACGGCGCCAGCGTGTAGAGGCCATCGGGCAGGTATGGCATCCTGAAGGCGAAAACGGCGTCGAAACATTCGCCCGCCGCCAGCGCCCGCGGCTCTTCGCGGTGGGCGAGATAGGTGTTGTCGCCCATCAGGTTCTGCCCCATGGCGTCGCGCAGGATGAAGCCGACGATCGGCCGGCCCACGGCCGCCTCCGTCCGACCGCGGATGCGCAGTTCCACTTCCCCGCCGCCCTGGATCGTCGGACACCGCCGCCCCGCCGCGTCCACGAAAGCCACGTCCGTGATGGACGCTCCCCCATGCCCATGGCTCGGCGCGCCAGCGGAGAATGGCGTCACCTGGATGGGATTGCGCCCCCGCCTCGCATCCGCCGCGAAATCGATCCCGGCATCGCGCTCGAGCCGGGTCGGCGCGGGCTGCACCGGATCAAGCCGGGCCATCGCCCTGCGATAGGCCTGCACCACCTCGTCAGGACGACCCTCGGCAGCCTGACGGCCGTTTTCAAGCCACAATGCGCGCGTGCAGACGGACAGAACCGCCAGTTCGTCGTGAGAAACGAACACCAGGGCGCCGCGCTCGAGGAAGGTCTCCATCCAGGCTCGGCAACGCGCCTGGAAAGCGGCGTCGCCCACCGTGAGGATCTCGTCCACGATCAGCACGTCGGCATCCACGTGGGCGCAAACGGCGAAAGCCAGCCGGGCGTACATGCCGCTCGAGTAATCGCGGACGGGGTGGTCCAGGAAATGCCCGATGTCGGCGAAGGCTTCGACGAGCGGCAGCTTGGCGGCGATCTCGGCTTCGTTCAACCCGTAGGCGGCGGCGCTGAGCAGCACGTTCTCGCGGCCGGTGAAATCCGGGTGAAAGCCGGCGCCCAAGGCCAGCATGGCGGCCACGCGGCCGCGGCGCTCGATGCTGCCTGCCGTTGGCTGGAGCGATCCGGCCAGGATCTGAAGAAGCGTGGACTTGCCCGCGCCGTTGCGGCCGATCACGCCCAGCGCCTCGCCGGGCCGCAGTTCGAGGTCGACGTCCGAAAGGGCCCGGTATCCCTCGCCGGTGCGTCGCCCCAGAATGGCGCCCAGCAGGGCTGCGGCCGTGCCGGACCGCCGCGGGTAGGACTTTGTCAGGCCCTCGGCCCGGATCAGCCAATGCTCAGACATGGGCGATCGGTTCGACAAGCTGCAAGATCTCGGCCCGCCTCATGGCCGTGTTGGCCAAGCCGCCGGAGACATGGGTGGACACGACGGCCACGAGCGCGGCCGCTTCCCGCAAGTCGAGACAGCGTGGATGCTCCTGCCCTTCCGCGAGCAGGAAGACATCGATCCCGTAGTCGCCCGTTGGAAGATGCGGCAGCAGGACACTGAAGGCGCATCTCCATTCGCCCGCGACTGCGCCCGACCCTGCGGGACCCGTCCGTCCGCCGAAAACAGCCTGGCCGCGCGGATTGCGCAGCACGAAGGCCACACTGGCCTGCTCGCCGGCGCGCTCGACGGCGAATCGAACCGCCAGGCGGAGGCGCTCCCCGCCGCGGGCTTCGACCAGCGGCCGGCCTCCCGCGGTCAGGGTGATGGCGAGGAGCCTTCCGCCGCCTTCCGGCGGCGGCGGATCATCCGGTTCGAAAGGCCGCCGCACGCTTGGAAGGGCCGTTTCGACCAGCTCCGATTGTCCAAGCCGCGCCTCGAACGCGGCCCCAGGTCGCATGAGACGCGCCATCTCGGTCCGGTAAGCCGCAAGGACGCTGCGAGCCGAGCCCTGGGCGGCGATCCGGCCGCGGTCGATCCAGATCACACGATCGCACAGCGCCGCCACGGAATGCTCGTTGTGGGATACGAAGAGCAGGATCCCGCGACGCCTGAAGTTGCGAAGGAAGCGCATGGCCTTCTGCTGGAACCGGAAGTCGCCGACGCCAAGGATCTCGTCCACGACGAGGATGTCCGGCTCCGCATGAGCGCAAACGGAGAACGCCAGGCGCGCGAACATGCCGCTCGAATACTCGCGCACCGGCTTTTCAATGAAGTCGCCCAGGTCCGCGAAGGCCGCGATGGCCTGGAGCCGGTCACGGATCTCCCCATCGCCGAGACCGAGCAGCGCGCCCGCGAGAAACACGTTTTCCCGGCCGGAGAAGTCAGGATGGAAGCCGACGCCAAGCTGCAGCAGCGCCGCGACCCGTCCTCGGGTCTCCACCACGCCTTCAGTCGGCCGCAGCACCCCGGAAAGAAGTTCCAGAAGAGTCGATTTGCCGGCCCCGTTCCGTCCAATAATTCCGACGCAGTCGCCCGGGCCCAGGTCGAGATCGATGTCGCGGAGCGCCCAGAAGGGCTCGCCTCCGCCGCGGCCGAATGCGCTCCAGGCCAGGCGGCGCCATGGGCTGTCACACAGCATGAACGCCTTGCCTAGCCCGCGGGCGCGCACAAGGGGCTCAGACGACATCCGCGAACCCGGGTCGAAGCCGCTGGAAGCACCACCCCCCGAGCGTGAAGACGGCGAGGGCGCTGAGCCAATACAGGCCGTAACCCTCCCATGAGACGGGACGCTCCATGAAGACCGCGCCTCTCGCGCTCTCGATCGGAAAGGTCAGCGGATTCAGGTAGAACATGCCCCGCGCAGCAGGAGGAACCTGGTCGACGGAATAGAAGATCGGGGTGAGGAAGGTCAGGACCGGCGCTGCCGCCTGCAACCCCAGGGCGAGATCTCGCAGATAGGCGCCCACGGCTGAAAAGATCCAGATCACCCCGAGCGTCAGGACCACGAAGGGAGCCAGAAGCAGGGGGAGGACCAGAAGCTTCCAGGGAATTGCGGCCGTCACGATTGCGAGGGCGCCCGCCAGAAGCGCCGCATTGATCCCCAATTTCATGAGCGCGGTGCCGGCCAGGACCCACCCGAGAAGATCGAGCGGGAAAACGATCTTGTTCACGTAGGTCGCATGGTCGCGGATCAGGTTCGCCGAGCGCGTGATCGCCTCCATGAAGAACCCGAACATCATTAGGCTCATGAAGTAAATCAGGGGCGTCTCGAATGGCGCGCGGGCTTCATTCGCCCACGTGGTTTTGACGATCACTCCGAAGACGAACGAATAGATCGCCACGAAGCTCAGCGGGATCAGGACGACCCAGGCCAGACCGAGCACGCTGCCCCGAAAGGCCGAGAGAACATCGCGCGCCAACAGCCGGCGGAAAAGCGACCAGTGGCGCCACAGGGCCGTCGCCGGGACAAACAGCGAGGGAATCCGCGGACCCGCATCCGCCAGCACATGCCCTCGCCGGATTTCAACCGTCACAGACGCCTTCCCCGAAAAAACCCGTGGCTCCCCGACGCCTCGCTCTGTAGAGCAGAAGCGGCGCACCACCAGCGTGTATCACGCCAGATTCGCGCTCGTGAGTGGTATCAAGTCCTCGACGTCCGGGCAGCATGGCGCAGCGCACAGCAAGCAGGATCTGGGTCGAGGTCGATGACTACCTCACTTACTGCGAGGGCTCGGTCACGCCCACGGGTATCGGCCGTGTGCAGGCTGAGATCCTTCCCCACTTGGCCATGCTGGCGCCGGAGCGGATCCGATTCTGCCGGATTGGCGAGGACGCCGCGCTCATCCAGCCGCTCCGCTTGGACGATGTCCAGGCGCTCGCCTCCGTCGACGAGCGAATCCTCGGGGCGCCCGCCTGGGGGCGAGAGCCGCTCAAGCTGGCGCGTTACCTGCGCCTGCGCAGCCGGAAGGCCCTGAACGCCGTCGGCGCGCGGGCGGCGACCGAGGCCTTTTATCGAGAGGCGAGCGTCGGCGACATCCTGGTTAACCTGGGCGCATCGTGGACGCATCGGAACTTCGCCAGCACGGTTCGTCGGCTCAAGCAGGAGCGCGGTCTTCGATTCGCCCTCCTGGTGCACGACGTGCTACCCGCGACACACCCCCGCTTCTGCGCGCCGGACCATGTGCCCACGTTCACCCGATGGATGGACGGCATGGCAGGCGTGTGCGACCTGGCGCTGACGCCCTCGCGCAGCTCCGCCGAAAGCCTGTCGTCCTACTTGCGGAGCCGGCGCCTTCCGGTCCCGCTCGTGCGGACCGTGCCCTTCGGCGCCGGCTGGTCCGGAAGCCCTCCGGCGAGGCGCAAGCCGCCCTCGGAACGACGGCACGTTCTCTACGTGTCCACGATCGAGATCCGAAAGAATCATCGGCTGCTTGTTCGGGTCTGGGAACGGCTGCTGCGCGTCCACGGGCCAGGCTCGATCCCCGACCTGGTTTTCGCCGGCAAGTGGGGCTGGGAGGTCCAGGACCTCCGGCGCGACCTCCGGGATTCCGAGTTCCTGGGCGGCAAGGTCAAGGTGCTGTCAGATCTCTCGGACCGCGCTTTGTCTGCGCTCTACGACGACGCGCTGTTCACAGTGTTCCCGAGTCACTGCGAAGGTTGGGGCCTGCCGGTCGGCGAGAGCCTGGCGCATGGCCGCGCCTGCGTCGCCTCCAACGCCACCTCCATTCCGGAAGTCGGCGGCGATTACGTCGACTATCACGATCCTGCCGACGAGGATGGGGCTTATGACCTCATCGAGGCGCTGCTGTTCAGCCCGGGGCTTCTTGGCCGCCGCGAGGAGGCCATCCGAGCCCGCTATGTCGCGCCAACCTGGGCCGACACCGCGCGCGCCGTGCTCGCGCGCCTGGATGCGCTTTCGGTCGATTCATGGGCCGAAGGCGCCCGGGCCCGGGCTGCGGGCGCGGGCCCATGATGGTCGCCGGCGCAATAGGGGCCGTGGCCCTGGTGGCCGTCGGCCTGGGGGCGCTGCGCGTCCGTGACGCCTATTGGCGGGACACGACCTGGGCGACGCTTCGGTCAAAGACCGTCTGGCATGAGCGGACCGTGGAGTCCGGCGATCTCGCCACCGGGCAGCCCGTCGCGGACCGGCTGCTTCGCTTCCTCATCCCCGAGGAAGCGCCCCTGCGAACAGTGGCGGAACTCGGATTGCTGGCGGGACCGGAAGACGGCCCCGCATCGACCCGGGACATCATGGTGCTGGCGGCGCCGTATGGCTTCGCAATCCGCGGCTACAAGGGTTGGGGCTCGCTCACTGCGGTCAGCCTGCTCGACGGCGCGGCGTCGCGGTCCGCATGGACGGCCTGGCTCGTGCCCAGGCGCCCGCCTGCGCCTCTCCTGCCTGAACTGGCGGCGCGGCTGATCGGCTACGCCCTCTTGTGGACGCCAGGAGCCTTGCTGCCAGGGCCTTGGATCAGATGGGAAGATGCGGACCCCGAAATGACGCGCGTCACCGTGTCATGGCTCGGAGTTGAACAAACGGTGGAGATCACCGTCGATGCTGTTGGCCAGCCCACGCGCCTGGCTGCGCCGGGGTCCGGCTGGACGGCGCAACCGCTCGCGTTCGCTCTGCAGGGCGGCTGTCGGCTCGCCAGAGCCGTGGTCGAGGGGGCGGGAGGCGTCGCCTGCACCCGGCGCGTCGCCTTCCTGCGTCATGCAGGTCCCTGGATCGGATCGAGCCATGCGTGACGACGGCGCCGATCTGCTCGACTCCGAGTTGCTGGAGCCCCTGCGAGCGGTCGCTCGGAAAGAGCCCCTGCGCGTCGCCCTGCGCTCGAGCGGGCGACGCGACGCCACGTTTTCTGACGTGCTGGCGCTGGTGGAACGCTCCCATGCCGCCTTGCAAAGGATGGGAGTGGGACCTGCCTCACGAGTCGCCCTGATCCTGCCCACGCAGCCGGAAACGGCGGCCGCGATCCTGGCCGTCGCGACGCTTGCAGCGGCAGTCCCCATCAATTCGGCCTATCCTCCGGACGAGGCCGTGCGTTTCCTGTCGGACGCCCATGTGAGCCACGTGATCGTGGCCGCCGGCGACGAACGCGCGTATTCAGCCGCCAAGAGGGCCGGCGCCGCAGTGATCCGCCTCGACCGCGACGTTGGGGGAACCACCGCCGGCTTTACCCTGACCGGGCCGCCCGCCCAGGGCGGCGCCCCTGCCGATCTGACCAACCCGTCGCGCGTGGCGCTCGTGCTGCACACGTCAGGCTCGACCGGCTCGCCGAAGCGGGTTCCGCTGACGGCGGCCGCGCTCAGCCAGTCGGTGCGGAAAATCGGCCGCTCCCTCGGGCTCGGGACCGAGGACGTCTGCCTCAGCATGATGCCGATGTTCCACATCGGCGCTCTGGTGGACCTGCTGCTGGCGCCGCTGGCTGCCGGCGGCGCGGTGGCCTTCGCCGACGCGATCGGGACGGACGCGTGCTTCCGCGCCGTGCGCGTCTTCCGGCCCACCTGGTTCCAGGCCGTGCCCACGGTTCTGCGCGATCTGCTGGACGATCCCCGTGCGGCGCGGGAGAGGTCCCACTGGGCAGGCCTCCGCTTCGTTCGGGCCGTGTCGCAGTCGCTTCCGGCCGCCCTGCAGGAGCGGTTCGAGGCGTCGTTCGGCGTCCCGCTCGCGCCCATGTTCGGCATGACGGAAACGGCGGGGCTGATCACCAGCACGCCGGTCGACGGGCGCCCGCGCAAGCCGGGTTCCGTAGGCGTGCCTTTCGGACCGCGGGTGCGCGTCCGGGCGGCCGACGGCGCGCCGCTTCCGGCCGGGGCGCGGGGCGAAGTCGAGGTGTCCGGCCCGACGGTAATGTCCGGCTACGAGGATCTGCCGGCGGCGGAGCAGCCCTTCCGAGACGGCTGGCTGCGCACGGGCGACGAGGGCTATTTCGACCGCGACGGCTATCTGTTTCTCACGGGCCGGCTCAAGGAGGTGATCAACCGGGGCGGCGAGAAGATCTCGCCGTCCGAGATCGACGAGCTCCTGGCGTCCTGCCCCGGCGTGGCCGCGGGCGCCGCGTTCGCCCTGCCCCACGAGACGCTGGGCGAGGAAGTCGCGGCGGCGGTGGTCCCGGCTTCAAACACCCGCCTCGCGCCGGCCGACGTCGTCGCCGCGCTCCGCGGCAGGATCGCCGACTACAAGCTGCCGCGAGTGGTTGTGCTTGTGGACGCGCTCCCGCGCGTGCCGAGCGGCAAGCTCGACCGCCGCGCCCTGCCCGCCCTCTGCGGGGTCGCCGCCCCGTCGGCGCGGACGCCGCCCGGCTCGCCCATGGAGCTGCTGCTGGCCAGCTTCTGGCGGAACCTGCTGAAGGCGCCCGACGTCGCCGTGGAGGACAACTTCTTCGATCTCGGCGGCGATTCGCTCAGCGCGACCACCCTGGCGCTGAGCCTGGAGCGCCGCCTTGGCTCCGACCTGCCCTTCGAGAGCCTGTTCGACGACCCAACGCTCGGCGGCATGGCGGCGAGGCTCTCCCGGTTCGTCGCAGCGCCGCGGAGAGCCGGCGCGCTCGATCCGGCGGTCGCCGAGGCGGTGCTCAGGGCGACCGTCAGCTGGCCCGCCGCCCGAGATGGTCTTGTCCTTTCCCGGAATCGCCATGGGTCCAAGCGGCCGTTCTTCTGGGTGTGCCAGAGCAACTGGCAGTTCGAGCTGCTCGCGGACGAGCTCGACCCCGAGCGCCCCTTCCACGTCCTGCGCTCGCTCTCGACGACGCCCGTGAAGAGTGACGCCAACACCCAGGCCCTCGCTCTCCACTATGCGGACGAAGTCCAGCGCCTGCAGCCGGAGGGACCCTATCTTGTTGGCGGCTTCTGCCAGGGCGCGGTGGTCGCGTTCAAGATCGCCCAGGAACTCCGTCGCCGCGCCCAGGACGTGGCTATCCTGTGCATGCAGGACCGCTTCATCCCTGAACCCTATGATGGCCCGGTCGCGCTGTTTCACGGCAAGCGCGGCTGGTTCTGCGCCTACGACCTCCACGATCAACCGGACAGAGCCTGGCGGCGGTTTTACTCCGGGCCGATCCGGGAATTCTTTTCGGACGGCGACCACGACGACCACCACAAGCCGCCTTACGTCGCCGCATTCGGACGCCAGCTGGAGGAGCTCTTCTCCGAGGTGGAAGCGGCTTCTCCGACGCACGGCGAGACCGATGCTGTCACAAAGGAAACCGCTGATCGCCATCGCGACCTGCGGATTCGCGCACGCGTTCCGACGCTGCTGAGGCAGGGGCAGGAGCTCTCATTGCCGGTCGCACTGACGAACAGGAGCACCACGGCTTGGCCCGCGACGTCAGAAAACGGCGTCATTCTCGCCGCCCGCTGGCGCGTGCTCGACGGCAATCGTCACGACCATGTGCTCGACGGTCGCACAGCCCTCGAGCAGCCGATCGGACCCGGCGAGACCGCCTCGCTCGCTCTGCCGGTCCGGGTTCCCATGCGCAGTCTGCCGATGCGCCTCGAAATCAGTCTCGTCCGGGACGGCCTGTTCTGGTTTGCAGACGCCAATGGGGCTTGCTTCAGAAAGCTCATCGTAAGCACAAGGCCAGCAAGGCTTCGATGGACGGCAATGCCGGCAGAGCCGGGCTAGTCAGATTTCTTCTTATGAACAGGAGGCGAGCATCCGTTCCGACCCAACTGGATGTCCACAACGGGTCGTGAGCGGCCTCTCGAGCGAGGCGAGCTTAGTGTCGCCTCTTGGGTGTCGGCATTCCGGGGGCTCAACCCTCACCCACCGCTGCTAAGGTACTGCACAGCTTAGATTTGTTGCCCGAGAGGGTTTCACCAAACCCTCCCCAAACCCTGCAAACCCTCAACTGAAGCGCCGGATCGTCAGGCTAGCGCAAATTGGCGCCGTCTGCGCGAAGGGTGGCGGGCCGCGTCGTCGCATCTCAAGCACGACAACAAATAGGGTCGCGGCCTCACCGTGCCAGCGCCCCCGAGTTTGACTAGCCGAATGGAGAATCAGTGACTAGCGTGCGATCAAAGTTCTGATTTTGCGAACGATTTCTCTCGGTATGGCGACCCCGGCAGGACCCGTCGCCGCGCCGATTCGTTCGCGGAAATCCTGTTCCATTTCAGACGCTTGCCCTACCTCTAAAGTGCCGCTAAGACCAAACGGCTAAGTCCTGCCGCTAAAGGTCTTCCACGATGGGCGCGCGAACTTCCCGCGACCTGCTGTTTCGGAAAAACGGAATCTACTACGTCCGGCTCCAGTACTCCGACCCGTGGTTGCGGGAGACATATGGCCGCGGGGTCGAGCGCTCGCTCCGGACCACCTCCAAGGCGGAAGCGGAGGCGCTCGCGGCTCCCCTGATCCAGGAACACCGCATGCGCCTGCTGGAGGCCAAGAACCGGCGCGAGCGCCGGGTGAAGGTGGCGGGGTTCACCCATCTCCATCCACTGGGCGACCGCGTCCTGGAGGACGGCACGCGGGTGATCGCCAACGAAAAGACCGTCCTGTTCCTTAAGGACGGCCGCGTCGTGAAGGAGGAGCCCAACGACGTGCGGATCATCCCCACGTTCCGGTTCGATCCCGCCATGATCAACGTGACCAAGCCTACCCCGCCGGACGTGGATGACGAGAAAATCTTCACCCGCTGGGTGGAGTTGAAAAACGTCAACAAGTACATCGAGCGCGAGGCGCGTCTCGGCTGGGAGGCGCTTAGAATCATCGCGCCCGGCAAGAAGCTGCGCGACCTGACTCGTGAGGACGGCACCGCGCTGGCCCAGCATTTCTACAAAGCAGGCAACAAAAGCGCGACCGTCCAGAAAAAGCTCAGTCATTTGCGGGTCATGGTCAACATCGCCGTCAAGGACGGCAAGCTCGACCGCAACCCGTTCAGCGACGTGGTCCCGCAACGAGATGACGCCACGGAGCGGGAGCCGTTCGTGGAGGAGCAGATGGCGCTGGCGCGGCAGCTGTTGCCCTCGCTGCGCCCAGAGGACGCCCTCGTGTGGCGCATCCTCGCCACCACCGGGATGAGGCTCAGCGAGGCCATGGGGCTCGACCATGAGCATGACGAGCTTGGCCACCGCTATTGGATGATCGGAGAAAAAACGATCACCAGCAAACGCCGCGTTCCGATCCCAAAAGCCCTGGAGCTCTATCTTCCCAAAAAGATCACCGGCCCGCTATTCGCCGCGCATTTGAACCCGTCGATGATGTCGAAACGGCTGATGAGCTTCATCCGCAACCGGCTGAAGATCGCGGACGAGGCCATCGTCGTGCATTCCCTCCGCCATAGAGCGAAGGACCGCCTGCGCGCCGTAGGCTGTCCCGAGGAGATCCAGGAATGGATCTTGGGCCACGACAAAATCACCGCCGGAGACGGCTATGGCAAGGGTCCGCCTGTCAGCAAGCTTGTACCTTGGATTAACCGGATTGGCTGGTGATCGGCGGACAAGCTCGCGACGATGATCGACCGCTTCAAGGGTTTCGCCCGCGCCTCATTCAACGGGCCTGACGCCGTGCCGCCAGGGGTGGGCGATCACCGACTTCGATCATCTCCGCCGTTCGAGCAGCAGTCTCGCCGCTTGTCCCGACCGATACCTGTGGGTGCAGTCACCGGCCGGCGCTCGTTCTGGGTCGTCCATTGAACACACGGGCTCCTCCGCCACCCTGCAGGACCTGGACGCCATGCAGATCCCGGTTGCGCCCATCGCTGACAGCATCCGCTTGCTGCTCGCCACCTTCGAGGAGGCAGTCGCCGCTGTGAGGCCATCCGGTGACCTACGTACTAGAACGGTCGGCGACTTTCGGTCAGGTTGCCGGCCACGGACGCGGTTACGCGCTCGGGATCACCAAGTCGTTTTCAACGAGAGTTTCAGATGAGTCATAATATTGAAGAGACGGAGGACCCGTACGTCCTCGTCATCCCGCACCGTGAGTGGAAGAATAAGGGGCTCAACGCCTTCGCGAACCATGACTGGGTTAACGAGCGAGACAGCCTGTACTCGCCGTCCAGCAACCACAGCAACAGCGCCTTGGAAACGGACTTGTACCGCCTCGCCGACGCGGTGAGCTTCCGCATGCCGCGCTACCGGGCCAGGAGGGTCAGCCCCTAGAAGTAAGTACATGGCCGGGCGTCGCCCCTTTCAAGGCGCCCGGTCTCCCAATTTCAAGAGGACCATATGACTGACAATTTCACCGCCCTGCTGGAGCAGCTCAAGGCCGATCCGGAAAAGGCCGCCGCCCTCATCGCCGCGTTCCAGGGCACCCAGCCCACCAAGCCCGCCACCAAGACCGTGACGCCCTGCCCGGCCGCCAAGGACATCACGATGGTCCAGGCGACCTTCTTCGACAATGGCGAGAAGGGGAAGCGCGACAAGTACATGCCGGAGTTCATGAGCACCCTGGAGGTCTGGACCGATCCGGCGGACAAGATCCGCCTGTCCAAGTGGGCCTGGAAGCAGTCGGCGCGTCTCGTCGAACACGTTCGCGCCGACAACGACTTCCTCACCCTGAAGCGGCGCGGCTCGATCACTGACGGGTACTATGACGAACTGATGGCGACTTGGATCATGCTGAAGCAGCCCGACCTGAACAGCCCGATCAAGGTCTGCTTCGGCCTGCTGGTCCAGAAGATCCCTGGCCAGGGCACGTTCTACCATGACCGCCAGTTCCTCACTTTGGCTATGCAGGATCGCCTGCCTGCCGTGATGAACCTGCATTTGGCCGGCGAGGTCATCTCCATTTCCGCCTGGAGCGACCGAATGTCGAATGGTGAGTTGCTCAAGGGACACGCCCAGCGGCAGGCCCGCCTCGATCTCTGCTCCTACTCCGTGGACTGGGCCACGCAGTAGTTGCCTCAATCTGATAGTACTATAGTAACTACTTAGACTAGGAAAGACTATAGTACTATCAGTTTGGTGGAGCCAGGAACTAGGCGGCAAGCCGCCCAGGACTAAAGGCCACGCCACTATTATTGCTGGCGAGCCAGCGGATGAACTAGGGGCTGGCGCCCAGGACTAAACGGCCGCGCCGCAACTACGGTGCGGCTCCGGTCGCCAGCGACCTCCGCCATCGGCGCGGAAAGACCAGTTGGAAGCGAGTCCGCTGCTGGCCAGGTAATGAAAGAAAGAGGATGCGCGCCGCGAGCCGGCCGCTTCCGCATTTCGAACCACGGATTTCACCCATGACCTACCTGTTTTTCCCCATCGACGTGGACTGGGATGACGATGACGAGCTCATCGATCCGCTCGACCTGTTTCTTGAATCCGGCGTGATCGGCGGTGCCGAGTGCGACCGCATCACCGTCGGCTGCAGCGATCAAGACGAGGGCTTTTTGATCCGCTTCCAGTCCGAGTCCGACGCCTTCGCCGCCAAGCTCGCAGTGCCGTCCCTGGTGGAGCCCAACGCCTATGCGGCCGAGGTCATTCGCGGGCCTGGAACGCTCGTGCGCCCGCTACGAGGGCAAGGACACGGCCTTCCTGATCCCGCACCTCAGGAAGCGCATCGCCTGCCTCCAATCGTTCAAGCTGGACGCATGAAGCCGGTCGTCTTGAAGTTCGAAGGGGACGGCCTGTTCCTCGCCTTGGCTCTGACGTGGATCGAAAACCGTGACTTCCAGGAACCCTACTGGCGTCATGAATTCAGGCGCAAGCAGCCGCTCTTTTTGGAGTTCAAAGATCGATCCCAAGCCTTCTGGTTCAAGCTCCGCTTCAGCTAACTACCTTTTCACTCACCCAATCCATTGGAACCCACCATGATCACCGAAGACCAGATCCGCGCCCTGGCGCCCCACGTTTGCACCGTCTTCCTGGCGAAGCTCGCCGCGAAGCAGGTCAATCACATCGAGGTCAGGCCCACTTTCGAATACGGCGACATCACCGTCGTCAGTTACCTGCTCGATGCTGAAAAGCACAACCTGTATGCCAGCTATTTCGGCCAGCCCACCTTGCGCGTCGCGACCTGCTCCGACTTGGATGAGGCCCTCGCGCTCGCCGCCCAGATCGCGCCCTTCACCGCCAATCCCGAGCCCTGGCTGAACTGCCAGGATTTCGTGATGCCGTACAGCCGCAAGCTCGACATCTTTGAGGAATGGCTCGAGTTGGCCGATGATCCGGAGCTTCTGCTTGAACACATGTCGCTGACGGCCGGGGAGGTCGAAGAGGCCAAGATGCGTTGGCCTGAGCATTTCGACCCGAACTACGAAAACCCGGAGGACGACGAGGAGGACGACGCATGAGGATCGAGCGCGAGATCGTCGATACACCGACCTGAAGAAGATCGAGGGCCGCAATTACGGCCACTACTACGACGTGGTCTGCCGCCTCGCTTTCCCGACTTCTCCTGAAGGGTGCGGCGGGGCCCCGGGTTGCGCGATACGGCTGTTCGTGGGAAACATCCGCCCTCACCAGGAGCATGCTGTTGCGCCTCAAGGGCCCGATCCTTGTCGTACTCTTCGCGATCACGCTGGCGCTGGCGGCCTTCGCCGCGCCGCGGGCGATGGCGCACGAGGGGCACCAGTCGGCGCCGGCGAGCATCGCCCTTGCGGACCGCGACGCGATCCCCGTCACGGCCCTTGGCGACCAGGCCGAGCGAACCAAGGCGGGCGCCCCCGCCGCATCCTGCGACATGAACCCGAACGTCTGTGGCGGGGCGGGCGGCCATAGCGACGAAGGCCAAGCCTGCTGCGGCATGGGCCTGTGTCATGTGTTCCAGGCGAACGCTGGGGCCCTGCTCGGGTCCCCCACGGCCGTGAGAGCCGCCAAGCTGATTCCTTCCGACGAGCAAGTCAGGCCCTCGGGCGCCGGCGGCCTCGACCGCCCTCCGCGAACCGTCTGATCCAGTCAGCGGGCGCCCTGTCGCCCGCCGAAACGGCGTGCCCGCGCTTCGCGGCCGCCTGTCCCTGATCAGCCGGTCACCTCCAGCCTCGAAGGCCCTTAGCCCGCGACGTTGGTGGCGACCGGGATGGAAGTCCCGATGAAGCCCTTCACCCCCGCAGCCCTGGGCCTGTTGGCGCCCCTGGCCGCCTGCGTCCCCGCGGCGCCCTCCATCACGGCTGCGGCCGACCCGTCGCTGGGCCTGCGCCAGCCCCGCTACGCGCCGGTCACCGCCGGCGTCCGCGGCTACGACGTCGTCGAGCCGAAGGACTGGCGCGAGATGAACCGGGGCGTCGCCCCGGGTGCGCCCGAACGCGGCGACACCAACGACGACGCGCGGCGGGGGCGCTGACATGGCGCGCGGTCTCCAAGTCGCATCCGTCGCGGTCCTCTCCGGCCTGCTGTCTGGCTGCGTCGGCCTCTCCCCTGACGGCGGTCTCTCGCCGGTTGCCGGCCTGACCCGGGCGGAGCTCGGCAAGGATGTGGTCAAGGTCGCCGACGACGCCTCCGCCGGCGAGGCCCAGCGCCGCGCCGAGGAGTTGCTGCGTCGGCCGCTCACCTCCGACAGCGCCGTCCAGGTGGCGCTCCTCAAGAACCGCGGCCTGCAGGCGGCCTTCAACGAGCTCGGCGTCTCCGAGGCGGCCTATGTGCAGGCCACCCTGCCGCCGAGCCCCCGCATCTCCCTGTCGCGGATCGGGGGCGGGCTGGAGCTGGAGGTCGAGCGCCAGGTGCTGGTCGGCCTCTTCGACCTCATCACCCTGCCGGCGCGCGCCGCCGTGGCGGAGCAGCGCTTCCGGGCGGCCCAGCTCCGCACGGCGGAATCGGTGCTGCGCCTCGCCGCGGAAACGCGCCGCCAATACTACCGCACCGTCGCCGCCAACCAGCGCGTGGCCTTCATGCAGCAGGCCCTAGGGACGGCGGCCACCGCGTCCGAGCTCGCCAAGCAGCTCGGCGAGACCGGCGGCCTCAACAAGCTGGAGCAGGCCCGCGAGCACGCCTTCTA
>NZ_PVZS01000045.1 GCF_003004785.1 Alsobacter soli | reverse complement strand
CATGAGCGTGTGAATTCCCCAATACCGTGATCATCGACACAGCAATCAGAAACAATGTTGTCTGTGACTTCATGCAATGATTTCAATTTTTCGAGTCAGCGAAAACTTGCAGTTACGTCATGCGAACGTCGCCCAGCTGACGAACGTGGACGACTGCTCCGATCAGCCGAGGGCGCTCTGAGCTCGGTTTATGCCCGGCCAGCCAGAATCACGCGGTCCGCAGCCGCACCCGTGTTGGGGTATTCAGGTCTCGCCGTGCAGTCAGGAAAATCCTGATTTGCTTTCCTTCGCCCGAAAAGAAAACCTTGGAAGTCAAAGCGGGAAAAAACCCGCTTTTCCAGCCGGCCTGATCACCCGCGACTGGATGAGGCAACCGCAGGCCGGGGTCTCCGCGCAACGCGGAGACCCTCGCTTCTCTTCGGCTGGCGCCCCCCTCTCGTCGGGAGGGTTGGGCCGCAACCGCGGATGGCGCGGCGGTAATGCGGCTGACGCTCGCATCCGTACTCGCAGCCTCGGTCGCACGGCGAGGCGCAACGCCTCGCTCCCGGAGCGGTTGTGCGCGCAAGCAGCCTTTGGAGCGCCGATGCCAGACAACCGCGGTGCCGAGGGTGCCCTTCGACAACGACGCGAGCGCGACGTCCTTATCATCGGCGGCGGCTTCGGCGGGCTAGCCTGCGCCCGCGCGCTCGGCGGCAAGCCGCTCTCGGTCACGGTGATCGACCGGCGCAACCACCACCTTTTCCAGCCGCTGCTTTACCAGGTCGCAACAGCGGCCCTGTCGCCGGCCGATATCGCCCAGCCCATCCGACGAATCCTGGCGCCCTATCCGAATATTGACGTCGCCATGGGGGAGGTCACCGTGATCGACCTCGACGCCCGCACCGTCGCCCTCGCCGACGGATCCGCCTACGCCTACCGGCGCCTCGTGCTGGCCACGGGCTCGGAATACAACTACTTCGGCCACGAGGACTGGAGGATGCTCGCGCCTGGGCTCAAGAGCATCGATGATGCCCGTCACATTCGCAGCACGCTGCTGCGCAACTTCGAACTGGCCGAGACCTCGGATGACCCGGAGGTCCGCGCTGCGCTCATGACGACCGTGGTGGTGGGCGGGGGTCCGACCGGGGTGGAAATGGCGGGCGCCNGTGGTGGTGGGCGGGGGTCCGACCGGGGTGGAAATGGCGGGCGCCATCGCGGAACTGTCCCGGTGGACGCTGGCGCGGGACTTTCGGCACATCGACCCTGCCTCGGCGCGTACTCTGCTCGTCGAGGCGGGACCGCGCCTCCTCGCAGCCTTTCCGGAAGAGCTTGCGGCCTACGCCGGCGACCGCCTGCGCGGCCTGGGCGTGGCGGTGATCACGGGCGCGAGCGTCGACGACGTGCTCCCCGATGCGGTCGTGATCGCCGGGCGCGAGACGCCCTGCGGCGCCGTGGTCTGGGGCGCCGGCATCCGGGCCACGAGCATCACCCGGGCCCTCGGGGCGCCGGTCGACCGGGCCGGCCGGGTCAGCGTTGGGCCGAACCTGGCCATCGTGGGGCGGGAAGACGCCTACGCCATCGGGGACTGCGCGGCGTTGCTGCAGGACGGCCAGCCATTGCCGGCCCTCGCGCAGGTCGCGAAACAGCAGGGCGAGTACTTGGGCCGCGTGCTTGGAGAGCATGGGGGCGAGCACCGTGAGCCATTCCGGTTCCGCAACCGAGGCAATACGGCGGTCGTGGGTCGTAACGCGGCGGTGTTCGACTTCGGCAAGCACCGTCTACGCGGGCGTGTCGCTTGGCTCCTGTGGGCCCTGGTGCACGTGTACCTGCTGGTCGGCTTCGAAAAGAGGCTCCTAGTGTCTGTACAATGGCTATGGCGCTATCTGACCTACCAGCGCGGCGCCAGGTTAATCCGTTGAAACATGGTGGGCCGGGCTGCCGACCCGGCTGGTCAAACAGCAATGTTCCCCGGGGCGCAGGGCGCGGTCTGACCTGCGCCAGGGTAGGACGCCGGGCTGGACGCCTTACCGCGAATAGCACCGCTATGGCCGCCACATGGACGCTCTCGGCCCGCGTCGGCAGAGCAAGAGGCTGCCGGTCCAGAGGTCGTTCAGGCCGAAAATGCCGGGGTCCGGTGTTTGGGCGGGGTCCGTCCGGGGCTAAAAAATGTCTCGGGCGACCGTACCTGCGTGCTGAGAACAGACCTCAGCCCATGGCCTGCTCCAGCATGAACAGCAGCAGGAAGCCGGCGAAGAACATCGCCGTGATCCACGGCGTGTCCGCGTGCTCATGCGCCTCCACCAGGAGCTCCTCCGTCACGAGATAGAGCAGAGCGATCAGGCCGAAAGCGAAGAAGCCGGTGACCACGGGTTGCGGCAAATCCGCGACAGGGACCGCCGCCACGGCCCCTAACGGCAACAGGACGGCAAGGGCCGCGGTCATGGCCACGACGGCCGCCTTCGAGCGAGCTTGCCCGCTCAGCTCCGTGGTGACGGTGAGCCCGAGGAAAAGGATCTCCAGGGTCAGGGCCGCCGTGAGCAGCAGGCCCTCGCGCTGCCCCGTCGCGAAGCCGAGCCCGAGCACCAGGCCGTCGATGAAGACATCCACGCCGACCGCGGCGAGCAGTCCGAGGGAAGACCTGGCCGAACTCTCCAGGCCCTTGATTCCGAGCATGGCGGCCACACCCGCTACGGCGCCAAGCACCACGGGCCAGAAGCCGTGGTGCTTGAGGTCGGGCAGGATCTCGCCGGCTGCAGCGGCGAAGACTACGCCGGCTGTGAAGTGCTGCATGGCGCTGGTGAGTGTCGGGCCGGGCGGGCGGCGCACGGCCAGTAAGGCGCCGGCCACGGCGGCCGCGAACGGAATAAGGATGTAGAGCCAGATCATCGGACCTCGTCAGCCAGCAGGCGTTCGCAGCAGGCGCATGGAATTAGCGGTGACCAGCGCGATCGCCGCGGATATCGCCGAGGGTGACCGGCCAAAGGTGATCAGGATCACGGTATCGAGCCTGAGTGCGATGCCCACGTTCTGGCAGATGTTGGAAATGATGCGCTTGGAGAGCGCAGTCATTCCTCAGCCCCACCATTAATCCAGCTTTGTCCTTCGCGAGCACTCAACGCTGGAGAAACCGGGGGCACGGCGCCCCCGGTTGCAATCGCCATTCATCGAGCGTAGCGGACCTCAGGCAGAGCCTTGAGTTGATCCTTGTTCATGTTCACCACGGCCCGGTCGGGGTATCCGCGGTAAACTGTCTCGCTCTGGCCCGTCCCGGTATCGGCGTTCTTGCGGGTGACGGCGCTGGTGGTTTCCGGCGCTGACCTTGCCACGGCGCTGGACTGGGCTGAATTGCTCGCTGCAGCCCCAGCCTTCTCCGCGCTCGCGCTCACTCGAGCCGGCGCTTTGGGCGCGCTCGCGACGCTTCCACTGCCGTTCGCTGCAGGCCTGCCGGCCGCGGCCGTGCGATCCACGTCCGACTGTTCGACAAAGCGTACCTGACCGAAGGGAACCGCCACGTCGTGCTCCCCCATTCCAAGGAAACCGCCCACGCCGATCACGACCGCCTCCACGCGGCCGTCCTGACCCACGATGAGGTCGTTGATATCTCCGATATCGTCGTTGCTGCTGTTGTAGACCTTAACGCCGATCAGCTTCGTGGACCGCCACTGGCCCTGATGGATGCGAAAGAGCGCCCCTTTGCTGTCCGACTCGATGGTCGATTTGGCCGCGTTCGAGACAGGCGCGGCCGTGGCTTGGTTAGCGGCAGCAGGTCCCTTCATGTTGGGGGCATTAGTCTGGGCCAATGCTCCCCCGGCGAGCAGCGAGCTTCCAAGCAAGGCGAATATGAGATGCTTTGTCATGGGATCTCCCCTGAATTTTAGTGGTGACTGCGGTGACGGTGCAAATGGTGGCGTCGGTGCCAGCTGCGGTAGGCGTAATGGGGCGTTCGGGAGTAGCGTTAGTGCCGACCGTGTCGATGCATGGTCGGATTGGTGCCAGCGGCTGAGTTCGCATGCTGCCCCTCCAACTAGAAATGGGCCCACTTGGAACTGTGACCTGGTTTCGGGTCTGCTGGGCGAATCCGGCGCCGGCTGACGGCCGGCCCCGGTAGGACCAGGGCCGACACCAGAAGCTCTCGTCACTGGTCATTCGGTATGCTCTGTCTACAAGCTATTCACAGGATGAATACGGAGGGCAGGACAAGGTTTCGCGAGTGTAACCCAGGTGACACTCATATGGCGGCTTTGTCTGTGAGAGGGTGGGTATAATTGGGAGCAGCTCGAAATGTCTTCTGCTCTCCAGCTCACCCTGAAATTGCTCAGTACTCCGGCTGACAGAGCCGAAACTTTTGGTTCTGCCGCCGGGTTGTGAGCGAGCAAAGCCGAAAATCGAGGAAGGAAGCAAAATGCGTTTTCTGATTAAAGCGGTTCTGTGCGGAGCTTTGGCTTTTGCGGGGACCATATCCATGGCCGAGATGAGCTCAGCCCAGCAGGCACGCGGTCAGGTCACCGCTCCAGGTGGGCCGACTTTAAGCTCCCGGGGGAGTATGCGGACGCAACCCATCCACCGCACGAACCCCACACTGAGACGGCATAGCTATAGATCGCATGGATACCGCTACAGCCGCAATTGGCGGGGGCATAGACATGGCTGGTACCGTGAGCACTACACCGACCGCCGGATCTACTGCCGCCATCACCCGGGTCGCTGTTCCGGTCAGTACGCCCACGCTCATGGCAATAAAATGTACTGACCGGCGCGCGCGCGACTTCAAATATAGGAAAATCTGAACTCAAGCGGACCCATGTAGCTGAGGACTACCGCTAGTCCACGGATCCGCTGCCTAATTGCGCCCCAAAACGGGCCTCGGCCCGAACACTCCAGTTGCGGCATCGTGAGTGTTCGGACCTGGGCGATCGTGAATGTCTACCGTAAGTGTACGACCGAGAGGAGCGAATTGGCGGGCCTATTGTCTTGGCTTCGCCCAACCCGGGGTGGACCCTGCCTTAAGCTGTTCGGCGATCTCGGGCTCTTTCCCGACGCAAGAGGGATGCCCGAACCCGGACGCGCTCGTCTTGTCAGGCTGGATATCGTAGATGATGCCGTCTTTTTGCGGCGTGGGGCCGGCAGGGACTTGGTCGAGCTTCAATGCCGCCCGGATGCGCCAGGCGATGTTGTGGTCGGCGCAGGATGTGTCTCCGCTGGCGCCCAAGCCGCCGACGACGTGCCCTTGGCTGTACAGCGCCAATCCTCCTCCGAACACCACGACTCCCCCGACCGGCTTGCCCAAGAGCGGATCTGATCCGGAGCCGAAAGTGCTCGGATCGCCGGCCAGAAGAGCAGGACCGGTTGGCGGGTTCGTCATTTGCAGTCCGAACAGGAAGCCATTCGGCTGCGCGCCGGAATACAGGTTGGCGGTGGACATCGCGTAGTTGTCCAGGCTGAGCGCATTCGCGGTGTTCGCCTTTTCCGCCGCGATGGCTCTGCTGCCAAGCCACTGATCAGCGGGCTTTGCGCCGCTGAAAGCGATCGCGCACAGGACGCCATTGCGGTCCGTGATGGCCGCCCACTCATTGTTGTCGAAGCCGCCGTTCGTTGGGCCGCCGCTCGGCTTCACGCTCGCGCGGAGGGCTTGTTGCAACTGGTCGTGATTGGCCGGGCAGCTTTCCGCCCACGCCGCGGTCGTCGCAATGAGCATGGGCGGCACAGCCAGGAGCGTGCGGCGAACTGGGATCATTGTCGCTCTCCATTGAAGGTACGTGGTCGCCTTCAGCGCAGCGTGGCGAGATAGGCGGCGATGTCGCGCGCGTCGGTCTCGCTCAGCCGCATGTTGGGCATGACGTTCCCCGGGACGACCGCCTGCGGGTTGCGCAGCCAGAGCACCATGTTCTCGGGCGTGTTGCGGAGCATTCCGGCGATGTAGACGCGCTGGCCCATCTGGGCGAGCGGCGGGCCGACGAGGCCGTCGGCGCCCCCCACGCCCGGAATCGTGTGGCACGAGCCGCAGCCGATGTCGGCGATCAGGGCCGCCCCCTTCTTTGCGTCCCCAAGGCCAAGATTGGCCTGGGCCTCGCGGGGCTCGCAGCCGGGCAGCGCCAGCAGCACGCCGATCGCGACCATGAGCGCGGCGGTCGGCCGAGCGGCGAGAACGGCGCGCCGTTTGGCCTCGCGCAGCCAGGCGACGGTCAGCCAGCAGATCACGCCGAGATACACGAACCCCGCGGGGATCCACATGATCAGGCCGGCCAATTGCTGGTCCTCCACGGGCGTGACGCCCCAGGCCCGGGCAGTGGCCGCGTGGACAGGATAAAAGGGTCGATTGGCCAGGATCATGAGCGCCCCCGGGAGTCCGCTGACGACCGCCGCGGTGGTCACGGACAGGAGCCGACCGCCGAAGCCGACTGCCCTTGCGCTCGGCGCGAGGACCACGCTCCAGAACGCGATCGCGCTGGCGAAAAAGGTCGCATGCTCGAAGACATGGCCCCAGGCGTGACCAAGGGACCAGCCATAAGGGCCTGGCAAGTGCCAGAAGGCGAAGACGCCGCAGAACAGAATCCACGAGAGGACGGCGCCGGCGGCCGATCCGGACAGGCGTACGAGGCCGGTGGTCACCAAGGCCTTGCCGAGCCCGGTGCGCCAGGACCGCGGCAAGCCCGCCAGTAACGCAACCCCGGTCCGTCCCAGGCTGTAAAGCGGCGCGGCCAAGAGGATCAGCGCCAGGTGTTGCACCATATGCGCGGAGAAAAGCTGGTCGGCGACGCGGTCGGCCTGCGGCGCGAGAGCGGCGGCCAGCGTCAACGATCCGGCGGCGAAGGCGCCCGCCTGCCAAGGGCCGATCGCCTGGGCGGCGGAACGGCCCCGCAGCCGCGTCCAGCCCCGGGCATAGAGCGCGCCGAGAACGAGCAGGCTCAGCGCGAGCCACAGCCAGCTCGGCCCGGATCCGCTTCCGCTTGCGCTTTCGCTTCCAGCGTGAGCCCAGGCGGCGCCCGGCGCGAGCAGTGGGGCCATGATAAGGGAAGATCCGGCTAACCTCCGCATGACGACACCAGGTACAATCCGAGCGCATCGAAGATGAGGGCCACAGCGAACAGCGCCCCGATCCAGAGGCCCCAGGCGGCCATGAAGCGCGTGCGGCCCTCGCCGACCTCGATCAGATGCTTGTGCCCTCCTCCGGCCTCGCCGGCGGTTTTCCGCCAGCTCCGGTAGCCGAGAAAGCTCGCGACCGCGGCGATGACGAAGGCGACCGCCGTGACCGCCAGGAGCGCATGGGGCAGCCCGCCCCAGCCTTGGGGCAGGACAGGGCGCGGGTATTCGCGCGGGAAGCACGCGTGACTGGCCAGGGCGTAACCCAGAAGAACCTGAATGCCCCAGACTACGGGCGCCGCCGCGATGGCGAACACGAGGACCTTGCCGCTCACCTCCGAGCGGTGCGGAGCGGGATGCTTGACGCCAGTGGCGGGTTCGGTTGCGGGCATGGCGCTCACCGCAGGTGGGGCGTGACGTAGAGGCTGAAGAAGACGGCCAGCCAGACGGCGTCCACGAAGTGCCAGTAGATGGCCCCGATCGTGACCGGGGCGTTCCGACGGTCATCGAAGTAGCCGAGCGCGGACCACAGCAGCAGGGAGGCAAGCACGATAAGGCCCGCGATCACGTGCGCCATGTGGAAGCCCGTGATGGTGAAGAACAGCGAGCCGTAGCTGCTGGAGAAGGGCGTGAAGGTCTTGTCCGCCCATTCGAAGCCCTGGATCACGACGAACGCGATCCCGAGCAGGAGGCCGACGGCCAGCCCCAGGCACTGCCGGGCGCGGTTGCCCTTGCGCGCCTCCCGCTCGGCCCACCAGACGGCGACGCTGCTGAGGAGAAGGATCACCGTGTTGGGGCCCGACAGGCGGAAAGCGGGTAGCTTCTCCGGCAGCCAGCCGCGGCCGTACTGGACGTCGAAGAAGAAGTAGCTGAACAGCAGGTATGCGAAGAGCGCGGCTTCCGTGGCGATGAGGGCCAGCATGCCCCACCAGCCGTTCGCCTTCTTGCCCATGCTGCCCACCGGCAGTCTGCGGCGGATGATCAGGGGCTCGCTCATGCCGGCCTCCTGGCCTTCTGCGCCAGCGCGGCCTCGGGCCACAGCCAGACGAGGCTGCCGATCAGGATCGCGAGTCCGCCGATCCCGGCGACCCACCAATTGGCGAGCAGCAGGCCCGTGAAAGCGACCGCCATGGCGAGCGTGACGACGAACGGCGCGTAGCTGTCCTCCGGCATCTTGAGGATGACGTCCGGCTGGGCGTCGAGGGCGGTCGTGGCGAGCGCCTCCTTGCCGTCAGCCAGCACGGGGCCTCGGTGGATTTCGGAATGGCCGGCCTCGGTCTCGCCCAGCCTTTCCTCCCACAGCGGGTGGCGGCTGGCGACGAGCGGGATCACGGGGAAATTGTAGGGCGGAGGCGGAGAGGGCGTCGCCCATTCCAGCGTTGGCCCGTCCCACGGGTTGGGGCCGGCCGGCGCGCCGCCGCGGCGGCTGATCGCCAGGTTGATCAGAAGCAGCAGGATCCCGATCGCCAGCACGAAGGCGCCCATCGTGGTGATGAGGTTGAGCGTGTCCCAGCCGAGGCCGTCCGGATAGGTGTAGATCCGCCGCGGCATCCCCATGAGGCCAGTGACGTGCATGGGAAAGAAGCCGAGGTTGAAGCCGACGAAAACGAGCCAGAAGTTCCAGCGCCCCAGCCGCTCGCTCATGAGGCGGCCGGTGATCTTGGGGAACCAGACATAGAGCGCGCCCATGACGGCGAAGAGGTTGATCCCGATCAGCACGTAGTGGAGGTGCGCCACGACGAAGTAGGTGTCGGTGAGTTGCCGGTCGGCCGGTACGGCGGCCGTCATCACGCCGGAAACGCCGCCGATCACGAACATGGCGATGAAGCCGGCAAAGAACAGGAAGGCCGTGGTGATCACCGGCCGGCCGGTCCAGATCGTGGCGATCCAGGCGAACACCGCCACGGCGCTCGGGATGGTGATGACGAACGACGCGGCGCTGAAGAAGCTGAGCGCCAGGAAGGGCAGGCCCGTGGCGAACATGTGATGCAGCCACACGCCGAAGCCGAGCACCATCGTGGTGATGGTGCCGAGCACCACCACCGTATAGCCCACGATAGGCCGGCGGCAGAAGATCGGCAGCGCGTCGGACACGAGGCCCATCGCGGGGAGCACCACGACGTAGACCCAGGGATGCGCGAACATCCAGAACAGGTGTTGCCACAGCAGCGGCTGTCCTCCTGTCTCGGGCGTGAAGAAGTGGGTGTTGAACTGCCGGTCGGCCCACATCATCAGGAAGGCGAGGCTCACGGCCGGCACCGCGAACAGGTTCCCGAAGGAAACCGTCACCGTGCCCCAGGTCAGGATGGGCACCCGGTTTATGGACATCCCCGGCGCGCGCATGCGCAGGAAGGTGACGACGAAATTGGCCGAGCCGACCGTGGTCGAGACGCCGTAGAAGATCATCCCGAGCGCGTAGAAATCCATGTTGGGGCCCGGGTTGTAGGGCTTGAGCGCATAGGGGACGTAGCTGAACCAGCCGTCGTTCGGGGCGAAGCCGAGCACGAGGCTCGCGTACATGAAGATGCCGGAGGCCACGTAGACCCAGTAGGAGAAGGCATTCAGCCGCGGGAACGCCATGTCGCGCGAGCCGAGCACCAGCGGGAACAGGTAGTTGCTGAAGCCGGACAGCACGGGCAGCGCGTAGAGAAAGATCATCGTCAGCCCATGCATCGAGAACAGCTCGTTGTACTGCTCCGGTGTCAGCAGGGACTTGTTGGGCCCGGCGAGCTGCAGGCGCATGACGAGGGCTTCGATCCCGCCCAGAACGAGGAACACGAAGGAGGTGACCAGGTAGCGGATCCCGATCTCCTTGTGGTCGACGGTGGAGAGGAAGCCCCGGATCCCCGGCTTGGACTCCCAGATCGCCTCGAGGTCGTGCGCCAGCGGCGTCTCGTAACCCTTCTCCGCGATGGCGGGCGTGCGTTCGTATTCGGTCGCCGACACGTCCCGTCTCCTATTTAAGGGTCTCGAGGTAAGAGCGGATACTGGCGAGCTCCGGCCCGGAGATCTCCAGGTTGGGCATCTGCGCCCCCGGCTTGATCGTCTGCGGGTTGGCGATCCAGCCCGACAGGTAGGCGATCTTGTTGGGCAGCGTCGCCGCCGCCAGGGACCCGCGGCTCATGAGGTGGGTCAGGTCCGGGCCGAGCGCGCCGCCGGCGCGCGTGCCGCGGACGGTGTGGCAAGCCCCGCAACGCTGGATGAACCGGTCGCGCCCCTCCGCGACCTGCTGGCTCGCCGCCTCCCTGGCCGGAGAGATCTGGCCGTCGAGCCAGGCCTGGAAGTCCTCCGGCACGTCGGCGACCACCACGATCCCCATGTGGCCGTGCTGCTTGCCGCAATATTCGGCGCACTGGCCGCGATATACGCCGGGACGCTCGGCCTGCAGCCAGGTCATGTTGGTCTGGCCGGGGATGACGTCCGTCTTGCCGCCGAGCGCTGGGATCCAGAACGAGTGGATCACGTCATCGCTCTGCAGCTTGAATTCCACCGCCTTGCCGACCGGGATGTGGATCTCGTTGGCGACGTCCACGATGCGGGTCGGGTCGCCGCTCTCGTACCGGGCGTCCCACCACCACTGGCGGGCGCGAATCTCGATGGTCACGGCGGGATCGACGGGCGGCCGCGCGATCTTGGCCATCGTCACGGCGGTCCAGCCCATCATGCCGAGCAGGACCACGGTGGAGACGCCCACCCCGATGCTGATCCACGCCAGGCCCGACCGGGGCCGGACCACCGGGATCCTGGTCGCTTCGGGCAGCGAGACATCCGTGTTGCGCCGACGCAGGACCCCGACCAGCACGAAGAGACTGATGAGCACGATCACGGCGATCGAGATCCCCATCAGTCCCCATGTCAGCGCGACGACGGGGCGCTCCTTCACGCCCGCCGTGGTGAGATAGTTCATCGGGAAATCGGCCCAGCCCAGCGCACAGGCCGGTCGGGGCGCAGCAAGCAGCGCCGCCGCCATTCCGCTCCCCGCCACAATGGCCCGACGCGCGTTGCGCATGCCGCTTCTCCGCTGGCGCGCCTCAGCGCGCGTTGGGTTTCTGCCCGGCGCTGAAGGTTTCCGTGCTGCTCCAAGGCTTGGGCGTGCTGACGTACTCCGCCGGGGTCTGCTCGATGTCGGGTGAGGGCGGCGTACGCGAGTAGGTTTTGCCGAAGGTCTTCGGCGCCGGCTCGCGCAGGCTGCGGACATAGGTGACGAGGTCCCAGATCGCCTCGTCCGGCAGGGCCGCGCCCCAGGCGGGCATGCCGTTGGGCCGGCCCTGCTTGATGGTCAGGAAGATGTTCGCGGGCTGCTCGCCGTAGATGTACTTCCAGTCGCTGAGGGACGGGCCCATGCCGCCGCCTCCGTTGTCGGCGTGGCAGCCGATGCAGTTGAAGCTGGAGAAGAACTTCATCCCGCGCTGGAGGGACGCCTCGTCGCCCGTGGGATTACGGATGTCGGGACGGCTCGGCACCGCCCCGGGAAACAGCGAGCTCACCGGAACCTGCAGCATCTGGGCGCTGGACCCGGCCAGCACCGGCTGGCCCGTCAGGGCGCCCTGCGCCCCGGGCAGGGATGGCGCCGAGAGGCCGGCGTGGGGCTGCGGCTGCTCCGGCGCGCCCAGCGGGGGGCTTTGCGCGAAAGCCGGCGAGAGGGGCGCCAGGCCCAGCGCCGCAGCCGCGACGAGGAGAAGCGATGCGCGGGACATGGCGTCACCTCACTGCGGGGCCGGAGACGCGGGCTTGCCGCCTTGGGCTTGAGCTTGCGGCAGGGCGAATACGAAGAGCGTGCTGCCGCCCTCGGTGTAGGTCCCAAGGTCCTGGGTCGCCCCTGCGAATCCGAGCGCGGCGTTGCGGACGCGCGGATCGACCTCGGCGTTGGCCACAACGCCTGGCCAGCCGCCGACCCCCGACAGGATGGCTACGTACTGGCGCCCATCCGCGCCCTGGAAGCTCATCGGCTGGCCAATGATCCCGGACGAGGTGCGGAACTGCCAGAGCTGCTGGCCGCTCTTGGCGTCAACCGCCTTGAACATCCGGTCCATGGTCCCGTAGAAAGCCACGTCGCCCGCCGTCACCAGCGCCCCGGACCAGACCGGAAAATTCTCCTTGATGCTCCAGACCTTGGTCTTCTTCACCGGGTCCCAGGCCATGAACTCGCCCCGGTAGCCCCCCGGGCCGGCGTACATGTCCACGGTCGCGCCCACATAGGGCGTCCCTGCGATGTACCCGACCTCGGCGGTCTTGAAGTTCATGCACAGATGCTGGTGCGGCACGTAGAGGAGGTTGGTGCGCGGCGACCAGGCCGTCGGCTGCCAGTCCTTGACGCCGGGCGATGCGGGGCAGACGTTCTCGATGGTCTTGCCCAGCGCGGGCTGCATCTGCTCGTTCGGCTTGGGGCGGCCCGTCTTCAGGTCCACGCCCAGATAGGCGTTCACGGTGTCATAGGCGTCGGCCGAGATGACTTCCCCCGTCTGCCGGTCGATCACGTACATGTAGCCGTTGCGGCCGGGGTGGATGAGCACCTTGCGGGTCTGTCCGTTGATCGGCAGGTCGACCAGGACGTTCTCGTTGATCTCGTCGTGGTCCCAAAGGTCGTGCGGATTGGCCTGGTAGGCCCACTTGGCCTGGCCGGTGTCCGCGTCCCGGGCGAAGATGGTCGAAGTCCATAGATTGTCGCCGGGTCGCTGGTTGGAGTTCCAGGGCCCGGGGTTGCCGGTGCCGTAGTAGATCTGGTTCAGCTCCGGGTCATAGGTGATCCAGCCCCAGATCGTGCCGCCGCCGATGGACCACTTGTCCGGCGGCCAGGTGGAGACGCCCAGGTCCTTGCCCTTGAGCCAGTCGTAGTGCGGTTTGAAGTCGGGGCCGATCAGCACGTCCTTGTCGGGCCCGGTGGAAAAGGCGGTCCACACCACCTTGCCGGTCCCCTGGTCAACCGCGACCAGCTTGCCGCGGACGCCGAGCTCCCCGCCGCTGTCGCCGACGATGACCTTCCCCTTCACGGCGAGCGGAGCCATCGTGATGGTCTCGCCGCGGTTGATGTCGCCGACCTTCGCGTTCCAGATTTCCTTGCCCGTCTTCGCGTCCAGCGCGACCACGTGGTTGTCGAGCGTGGCGACGAAGAGGCGCCCGTTGTCGTAGGCCGGCCCGCGGTTCACCACGTCGCAGCAGGCGACGCCCTGCGCCGCGCGTTCGGTGTCCGGGACATAGGTCCACTTTAGGTCCCCGGTGGTGGCGTCCAGCGCGAACACCTTGTTGGGGTACGGGGCGACGACATACAGCGTGTTGTCGACCACGAGGGTCGCCGATTCCTGGCCGCGGTTCTTTCCCACGGAGAAGGTCCAGGCGACCTGGAGCTGGCCGACGTTTTCGGGCTTGATCTGGTCGAGTGGGCTGAACCGCGTGCCGGCGTAGTCGCGACCCGGCATGACCCACTGCTTGGCGTCCTTGGAGAGCGTCTGGAGGTCTTGCCCGAAGGAGAGCGATGGCGGGGAGACCAGCGCAAGCGCGGCAAGTGGGGCAAGGAGCTTCAATCGCGCATGCATGAATGCTCTCCCTCGGGCTGCGGCGAAAACCTTCTGAGGAACCGGCCGTTCCTGTCGCCCCGGCCTGGAGACGCCTGGACAGTTCGGTCGCTGACCTACTTTCGAGAAAGATCTCCAGGAGCTCTTGTTTGGTCAGGAGGAACTCGCGCCGCCCGCTCGTCAACCACGGGTGCTTTCCGCATCGTACGCTATCGATCGTACGCCCGTTCGCGGTTTTTCCTGACTCGTCCGCGGCCGAAACCGTGAAACTATGTCGTGCTCCTTGATGACAGCCCGTCAAGGCACACCCCAACTATTGGCCGCCTCGTGGCGGCCTTCTTTTGCGGCGAGCCAGTCTGGAATACTCAGGAACCGCATGTGACTGCGCTCGTTGCTCGGAGACGGGAGGTGTCGAACAATGTCTTTCGAGCACAAGCACCCAGGCCAGCAGGAACCCCGGGCTCATGGCGAGACCCACCATGAAGACCGCATCGTGGATCTTAATACTGCGCCCGAGGAGGAAATCGCAGATCTGCCGATGGTCGGCCCAGATCGCGCGAGAACACTCTGCCAAGCTCGGCCGTTCAAGAACTGAAGTGACGTCGAGAAACTGCCCGGCTTCGGAGCTGGGATGATCGATGATCTGACAAGCGGAGGCTCCCAAATCGGCTCCTGATGGCGCTTGGAGTGGAAACCTGAGCAGAGAGCAGCCTGAAAGCGACCTCGGATGCACACCGTGTCCGGCCGCGTTGCGGCGGCGGGGGTGGGCATCATGGTCGTGGGTGCAATCGTAGGTTCAAGTTTCATTCAAAGCGGCCTGGTCACTGGATGGCCCCGACCGCTTATGCCGCCAAGGGCCAATTTGAGACTCCCATTCTGCTCGGCCCGGATCATCGTTACGTTGCAGTGGGCCCTCTTTCCAAAACTTGTTTTGAGCACAATTGTGCTGATCCGCACCTCTCTCGGCTTCTCAACCGGGATTGGAAAAAGGGCACGCCCAGCCAGGTCAACTTTGGAAGCTGTGGCGACGCGGAGCGCGAGATCGGTTGCCCACCAGTGCCCGCCCCGAGACGCGCGCACAGAGCTTCACCACTCAAGGGCGCTCGGCTGGTAGAAGAGTATAGTGGACCGTCTGCGCCACGATCCTGCCCCCCTCGATCCAGTAGCTGGCGGCGCCGTCATCCACGCGCGCTCCATTGCGGGCCTGGCTGACCACCCAAGCAAGGCCACGTGGCCTGACACCATCGTAAACTCCATGCCGGGCAGCTCGCGCCGCAGCCGCGCGGCGAGGGCGCGTATACCGGCGTGGCCCTGGCGAACGCCTTGGGCGCTCAGGACCACCAATAGGGCGAAAAATTCCGGGCGAGGTCGTCGTCAACCGTCCCCGTGCGGCTGAGGCGGAGGTGGCCGTCAAGGACCTGCCCGGCGTGCGGGCGTCCAGGCCGGCAGGGCCATTTGCTCCGTGAGAGCGTCGAAATCCTGAGGCGCGCCGGGCTCCGCGATGGATGGGGCGTCCGGCGTCGAACCCGCGAAGGGCAACTCCTCGTCAGCGGTTGTCGCGGCCATGTTGATCGGGGTGTCGGGCCCCTGATCGTCCGGCACGCGGGCGCTCACGACCGGATCTCCTCCACCGATGTCACGGGATACCCTGCGCTCTCGATGGCGAACACTAAGACCTGCGGGTCGGCGTCGGATCCGACCCTAACCTCGCCGTGCTGAAGGTCTATGCCGACCGGGACGTCCCCGGGCAGCGACGCCCGCAGCGCATCCTCCAGGGCCTTTTCGCCGCGCCGGTCGCCGGTTGGCCCGAGATCGTAGGCTCGCATGTCTCCGCCTCAACTCGAGGACGGCGAGGTGGCGGCAAGCGCGATCAGCTTGCCGGCCATAGTCCTGACCTCGTCCTCGGCGTAGTCGTCCCGCCCATCGCGGGGCGCCTCGACCTGCGACGCGGGCTCGCCGCCAGCTGCGCGGTAGCGGGCGCCGGTGGGCGCGAAGGTCGCTACCACGGCGTCGCCGTCGCGTTCCAGATGAAAGTCGTCGGGCTTGGGTGTCACGGACTGCCTCACTTGCTGGAGTTGTTTTTCAGATCGGTCGGGCCTGCCTTGGTGGCGAGCGCAACATACGGGCGGCCGAGCAGCACCTGGTCGGCGTCCAAGCTGATCGTCTTGGCTCCCAGCCCGAGCACGCCACCCACGCGCAGGTCGGCCACGAGGTGGTCCTTGTCCGCGTGCAGCCCCTTTAGCGTGCCTAAGGTCTCCCCGCTCGCGTTGACGGCTGTCTGTCCGAGCGCGCCCGACAGCGCGTCCGCCGCCCTGAACGACGCGGGCTGTCCCATGGGCGCCTTGTCCAGTCCTGCCGCAGCTTGCGCAAGCACTTCGGCGGCCCGCTCAGGGCGGCCGTCCTGCACGAGGGCGCGCGCTTTCTTGATCGCGTCGTAGGCCTGCCGAAAGGCGTCGGCAGTCTGGAGACCGAGGCTGTCGACCGTCGTGGCCGCAAGCGCGAGATGCCGCGCCCTGTTCAGGGCCGCCATGGCCGCCGCGCGCCGGCCCTCCGTGAGACCCGCCGCGCAGTTCCGCATGTTGGCCGCGAGGCCGCTCCGGAAGGGCTCAAGGCTCGATGCCGACGCGCTGGTCACGAGGCCCTTGGGACCCTCATTCGCCCGCAGAGGCCCGGCGAGGGACACCGCAGCGGCGCAGGCCATCACCGCCATCCCTGCCCGCTTCATCGGCGTACCCCGCTGGCGCGCACGCCTGAATGGGCTTCGTGTCGCCGCTCCGGCGGGTTTCGGCCTCCGTCGCGCTGGGCCATCTGCTTGAGCATGTGCTCATGGCCCTGGCCGTGCTTCCAGCCGATCGCGACCAGCCACCAGTTCATCGGGAGGGTGAACACGAAGCCGACGAACAGCCCGAGGGCTCCGAATGTCCAGAACGCGTAGGTCTCCGGAAGCGGCTGCTCGCCCACGGTGGC
>NZ_PVZS01000044.1 GCF_003004785.1 Alsobacter soli | reverse complement strand
GCGAGAATTTTTCCTTGGCCATGGCCGTGCTCCGTGGATCCGAAGAATTGTTGCTGTGAGAGCGATCAGGCGTACTTGGCCTGGACCTCTGCGGCGATCGCCTGAGGCACCTGCTCGTAGTGGTCGAACTGCATGGTGAACGTCGCGCGACCCTGGGACATGGAGCGCAGGTTGTTCACGTAGCCGAACATGTTGGCCAGCGGCACCATGGCGTTGATGACGATGGCGTTACCGCGCATGTCCTGGCCCTGCACCTGGCCGCGACGGCCGGTCAGGTCGCCGATGACGGACCCGGTGTAGTCCTCCGGGGTCACGACCTCGACCTTCATGATCGGCTCGAGCAGCACCGCTCCGCCCTTCTGCAGGGCCTCGCGGAACGCCGCGCGGGACGCGATTTCGAACGCCAGGGCGGATGAGTCCACGTCGTGGTAGGCGCCGTCGACGAGCTCGACCTTCACGTCCACGACCGGGAAGCCCGCGAGCGGACCCGAGTTCATGACGCTGTTGAGGCCCTTCTCGACGCCGGGGATGTACTCCTTCGGCACCGCGCCGCCGACGATCTTGGACTCGAACTCGTAGCCCTTGCCGACTTCGTTCGGCTGAACCACGAACTTCACGCGGGCGAACTGGCCCGTGCCGCCGGTCTGCTTCTTGTGGGTGTAGTCCACCTCGGTCTTGCGGGTCAGCGTCTCACGATACGCGACCTGCGGAGCGCCGACATTCGCGTCGACCTTGTAGGTGCGGCGCAGGATGTCGACCTTGATGTCGAGGTGAAGCTCGCCCATGCCCTTCAGGATGGTCTGGCCGGACTCGGTGTCCGTCGAGACGCGGAAGGACGGATCCTCGGCGGCGAGCTTCGACAGCGCGATGCCGAGCTTCTCCTGGTCGGCCTTGGACTTCGGCTCGATCGCGATCTCGATGACCGGATCGGGGAACTCCATGCGCTCCAGGATGACGGGCTTCAGGGCGTCGCAGAGCGTATCGCCCGTGCGGGTGTCCTTGAGGCCAGCAAGCGCGACGATGTCGCCGGCGTAGGCTTCCTTGATGTCCTCGCGGTTGTTCGCGTGCATCAGGAGCATGCGGCCGATGCGCTCCTTCTTGTCCTTGGTGGAGTTCACCACCGTGGTGCCGGCCTCGACCTTGCCCGAGTAGACGCGGCAGAAGGTGATGGTGCCCACGAAGGGGTCGTCCATGATCTTGAACGCGAGCATGGAGAAGGGCTCGTCGTCGGACGGAAGGCGGACGACCTCCTCCTCCGTGCGCACGTCGATGCCCTTGATCGCCTCGCGGTCGACCGGGGACGGAAGGTAGTCCACCACCGCGTCGAGCAGAGGCTGCACGCCCTTGTTCTTGAACGCCGAGCCGCACAGCACCGGGTTGAACACGCGGCCGATCACGGCCTTGCGGATCAGGCGCTTCAGCGTCTCCTCGCTAGGCTCCTGGCCCTCGAAGTAGGCGGCCATCGCCTCGTCGTCGAGCTCAACGGCGGCCTCGACCAGCTTGGTGCGGTACTCCGCAGCCTGCTCGGCGAGCTCCGCGGGGATCTCCGCGTCGTTGAACTTCGCCCCAAGGCCCTCGTCTTCCCAAACGACCGCCTTCATGCGGACCAGGTCGATGATGCCCTTGAAGTTGTTCTCGGAGCCGATCGGAAGCTGGATGCACACCGGCTTGCCGGCGACGCGGTCCACGATCTCCTCGACGCAGTTGAAGAAGTCCGCGCCGATCTTGTCCATCTTGTTGACGAACACGATGCGCGGCACGTTGTACTTGTCCGCCTGGCGCCAGACGGTCTCCGTCTGGGGCTCGACGCCCTGGTTGCCGTCGAGCACGCAGACCGCGCCGTCGAGGACGCGAAGCGAACGCTCCACCTCGATGGTGAAGTCGACGTGCCCGGGGGTGTCGATGATGTTCAGGCGCTTGCCGTTCCAGAACGTCGTCGTGGCCGCCGACGTGATGGTGATGCCGCGCTCCTGCTCCTGCTCCATCCAGTCCATCGTCGCGGCGCCTTCGTGCACCTCGCCGATCTTATGGGACTTGCCGGAGTAGTAGAGGATACGCTCGGTCGTCGTCGTCTTGCCGGCATCGATGTGGGCCATGATGCCGAAATTACGATAGTCGCCGATGGCGTGACTGCGGGGCATGGAAGCGATCCTGAATTCGGCCGATGAGGCGCGTTACCAGCGGTAGTGCGAGAAGGCGCGGTTCGCTTCCGCCATGCGGTGCGTGTCTTCGCGTTTCTTCACCGCGTTGCCGCGATTGTTCGAGGCGTCGATCAGCTCGGACGAGAGCCGGTCGACCATGGTCTTGTCATTGCGGGCGCGAGCGGCCTGGATCAGCCAGCGAATGGCGAGAGCCTGGCGGCGCTCCGTGCGCACCTCGACCGGCACCTGGTAGGTGGCGCCGCCGACGCGGCGGGAGCGGACCTCGATCGCCGGAGCGACGTTCTCGAGGGCCTGCTTGAAGACGGCCAGCGGATCGGTCTTCAGCTTCGTCTCGACGATGTCGAGCGCGCCATAGACGATCTGTTCGGCGACCGACTTCTTGCCGTCGTACATGATCGAATTCATGAACTTGGTGACGACGAGATCGCCGAACTTGGGATCCGGGATGATCTCACGCTTTTCAGCGCGGTGACGACGCGACATGTCCGGGTCTCCGTCGGATTACTTCGGCCGCTTGGCGCCGTACTTCGAACGGCGCTGCTTGCGGTTCTTGACGCCCTGGGTATCCAGCACGCCGCGGATGATGTGGTAGCGCACGCCCGGAAGGTCCTTCACGCGGCCGCCACGGATGGCGACGACGGAGTGCTCCTGCAGGTTGTGGCCTTCGCCGGGGATGTAGCCGATGACTTCGAAGCCATTCGTCAGACGCACCTTCGCGACCTTGCGGAGCGCGGAGTTCGGCTTCTTCGGCGTCGTCGTATAGACGCGCGTGCACACACCACGCTTCTGCGGGCTCGCCTCGAGGGCCGGAACCGTGTTCCGGGCCTTCACGGGGCTCCGCGGCTTGCGGATGAGCTGGCTAATGGTCGGCATCGTTTGCTCGTTCCAGTCCAGGCTAGGCCAGTCCAGGCCATTTGAGCTTGCGCTCGGTTGAATTCCCTCGCCCTGCAGGATGCCCGTGTGAACAGACGTCCGCGCAAAACGAATCCGCGCCTTCGGCGGATCGCCGGGGGCGCGTTGCTTATCAGAGGACCACGGCTTGCACCGCGATCATGACCCGATCGTGCGACTTTTCAGTCGATGATGGTCGGGCAGGGTATCGGTCCCTTGGGTTCCGCGCGCGACGCGCTGGAACAACGGAACTGACCGTCTGCCGGAAAGTCCGCGGGTTCTACTCGCAGAGTCGGCCCGCGTCAACCCCGCGGTGACTCAATTTGAGACGCCGCCTCGGATTTTCGGAGCACGGACCCGCGACGAAGGACGCCCCTCCCCTGCCCGGAACAAAAAGGCCGCCCGGAGGCGGCCTTTTCGCATCTTTGTTGCGCGGCGGATCACTCCGCCGCCTGAGGCCCTTCCAGCGCCGGCGCGTTCGCGGGCGACGGCGTCTGCGACTCGGTCGCCTGCTGCTGCAGGATCAGGTCGTCGCGACGAGTCGCAACCTCACGCAGGCGGCTCATCATGGCGCCCGTGCCGGCCGGGATCAGGCGGCCCACGATGACGTTCTCCTTGAGGCCGGCCAGGTCGTCGGCCTTGCCGTTGACCGCCGCCTCCGTGAGCACGCGCGTGGTCTCCTGGAACGACGCGGCCGAGATGAAGGACCGGGTCTGCAGGCTCGCCTTGGTGATGCCGAGGAGCACCGGATGGCCCGACGCGGGCTTCTTGCCCTCGGCGACCAGCTTGGCGTTGACCTCGTCCATCTCGACCTTGTCGACCTGCTCGTTGGCCAGGTACTCGGACTCGCCCGGATCGTCGATCTCAACCTTCTGCAGCATCTGGCGAACGATCACCTCGATGTGCTTGTCGTTGATGTTCACGCCCTGCAGCCGGTAGACCTCCTGGATCTCGTTGACCAGGTAGGCGGCGAGTTCCTCGACGCCCTTGATCGCCAGGATGTCGTGCGGCGCCGGGTTGCCGTCGACGATGTAGTCGCCCTTCTCGACCACGTCCCCGTCCTGCAAGTAGATGTGCTTGCCCTTGGGAACCAGGTACTCCACGGCCTCCGATCCGTCCGCCGGGGTGAGCGTGATCCGCCGCTTGTTCTTGTAGTCGCGCCCGAACTGGATCGTGCCCGACTTCTCGGCGATGATCGCGGCCTCCTTCGGACGACGCGCCTCGAACAGCTCCGCCACGCGCGGCAGACCGCCCGTGATGTCGCGGGTCTTGGCGCTCTCCATCGGGATACGCGCGACGATGTCGCCCGCCCTGATGGTCGAGCCCGGGTCCACCGCGATGATCGCGTCCACCGGCAGCAGGTACCGGGCGTCGCCGCCGCGGGCGAGCTTGAGCACCTTGCCCTTGCCGTCCTGCAGCGTGATCGCCGGACGCAGGTCCGCCGAACGCGTGTTGGTGCGCCAGTCGGTGACGACGCGCTTGGTGATGCCCGTCGACTCGTCGGCCGTCTCCGCCATGGAGGCGCCCTCTACCAGGTCCTCGTAGGCCACCACGCCGTCCACCTCGGTGACGATCGGACGGGTATAGGGGTCCCACTCGGCGATGCGCTGGCCGCGCTTGATCTGGTCGCCTTCGTCGACCTTCAGGCGCGCGCCGTACTGGATGCGGTGCACCGCGCGCTCCGTCCCGTCGGCGCCCACGATCACGACCGCCATGTTGCGGGCGATCGCGATGAGCTCGCCTTCGGAGTTGCGCGCCGCCGCCCGGTTGCGGACGCGGACCGTGCCCTCGAAGTTCGACTCGATGAACGACTGGTCAGCGATCTGCGCCGCGCCGCCGATGTGGAACGTGCGCATGGTGAGCTGGGTGCCCGGCTCGCCGATCGACTGCGCCGCGATCACGCCGACCGCCTCGCCCATGTTCACGGGCGTGCCGCGAGCCAGGTCGCGGCCGTAGCAGGTGCCGCACACGCCGTTGGCCGTCTCGCAGGTGAGGACCGAACGGATCTTCACCTCCTGGATGCCGGCCGCGTTGATGCGGTCGATGTGCCACTCCTCGATCATGGTGCCCTTCGGCACGATGATCTCGCCGGCCTGGTCCACCAGGTCCTCGGCCGCGGTCCGGCCCAGGATGCGGCTCGCCAGCGACGCGACCACCTGGCCCGCGTCGATGATGGCGCGCATGCGGATGCCGTTGTCGGAGCCGCAGTCCCGCTCGGTGATGATCGAGTCCTGCGCCACGTCGACGAGGCGGCGGGTCAGGTAACCCGAGTTCGCGGTCTTCAAGGCCGTGTCGGCGAGGCCCTTGCGGGCGCCGTGCGTCGAGTTGAAGTACTCGAGCACGTCCAGGCCTTCCTTGAAGTTCGAGATGATCGGCGTCTCGATGATCTCGCCCGACGGCTTGGCCATAAGGCCGCGCATCGCCGCGAGCTGCTTCATCTGGGCGGGCGAACCACGGGCGCCCGAGTGCGACATCATGTAGATTGAGTTGATCGGCTTGGTGCGTCCGGCGTCATCCTTCTGCACGGCCGAGATGCGGCCCATCATCTCCTGCGCCAGACGGTCCGAGCACTTCGCCCAGGCGTCCACCACCTTGTTGTACTTCTCGCCCTGCGTGATCAGGCCGTCGTTGAACTGCTGCTCGTAGTCCTTGGCGAGCGTGCGCGTCTCCTCGACGATGGACCACTTGTTCTCCGGCACCACCATGTCGTCCTTGCCGAACGAGATGCCGGCGCGGAACGCGTTGGTGAAGCCCAGCTGCATGGTGCGATCGCAGAAGATGACCGTCTCCTTCTGACCGCAGTTGCGGTAGACGGTGTCGATCATGTTCGAGATTTCCTTCTTCGTCATGAGCTTGTTCACGACGTCGAAGGTCACCTTGCCGTGCTTGGGCAGCAGCTGGCCGAGCATCGCGCGGCCGGGCGTGGTGTCGTAGATCTTGCTGTAGGACTGGCCGCTCTCGTCTACGGACGAGTAGCGGTACTTGATCTTGCTGTGCACCGTGATGGCCTTGGCCGCCAGCGCGTGCTCGATCTCGCCCATGTCGGCGAACATCATGCCCTCGCCCGGCTCGCCGTCCGCCACGATGGACAGGTAATAGAGGCCGAGCACGATGTCCTGCGACGGCACGATGATCGGCGCGCCGTTCGCGGGGTGCAGGATGTTGTTCGTCGACATCATGAGGACGCGCGCTTCCAGCTGCGCCTCGAGCGACAGCGGGACGTGCACGGCCATCTGGTCGCCGTCAAAGTCGGCGTTGAACGCGGCGCAGACCAGCGGGTGCAGCTGGATCGCCTTGCCCTCGATGAGGGTCGGCTCGAACGCCTGGATGCCTAGGCGGTGCAGCGTGGGCGCCCGGTTCAGCATGACCGGGTGCTCGCGGATGACCTCGTCCAGGATGTCCCAGACCTCCGGCTTCTCCTTCTCGACGAGCTTCTTCGCCTGCTTCACCGTGGCCGACAGGCCCTTCGCGTCGAGGCGCGAATAGATGAACGGCTTGAACAGCTCGAGCGCCATCTTCTTCGGCAGGCCGCACTGGTGCAGCTTGAGCTCGGGACCGACCACGATCACCGAACGGCCGGAGTAGTCGACGCGCTTGCCGAGCAGGTTCTGGCGGAAGCGGCCCTGCTTGCCCTTCAGCATGTCGGCGAGGGACTTCAGCGGACGCTTGTTGGCTCCCGTGATGACGCGGCCGCGGCGGCCGTTGTCGAACAGCGCGTCAACCGCCTCCTGCAGCATGCGCTTCTCGTTCCGGATGATGATGTCCGGAGCGCGCAGCTCGATCAGCCGCTTCAGGCGGTTGTTGCGGTTGATGACGCGACGGTAGAGGTCGTTGAGGTCCGACGTCGCGAAGCGGCCGCCGTCCAGCGGGACGAGCGGGCGCAGATCCGGCGGGATCACCGGCACGACCGTCAGGATCATCCACTCGGGCTTGTTGCCCGATTCGATGAAGGCCTCGATGATCTTCAGGCGCTTGGCGAGCTTCTTAGGCTTCAGCTCGGTCTTGGAGGCCGCGATCTCGACGCGCAGGTCGGCCGCAGTCTTCTCCAGGTCGAGGTTGCGCAGGATCTCGCGGATCGCCTCGGCGCCGATCATGGCGGTGAAGCTGTCCTCGCCGTACTCGTCTTGGGCGCGCAGGTACTCCTCCTCGTTCAGGAGCTGGTACTCCTTGAGCGGGGTGAGGCCGGGCTCGATGACGGTGTAGTTCTCGAAGTACAGGATGCGCTCGAGGTCCTTCAGCGGCATGTCGAGCAGCAGGCCGATGCGCGACGGCAGCGACTTCAGGAACCAGATGTGCGCGACCGGGGCGGCGAGCTCGATGTGGCCCATGCGCTCGCGGCGCACGCGCGACAACGTCACCTCGACGCCGCACTTCTCACAGATCACGCCCTTGTACTTCATGCGCTTGTACTTGCCGCACAGGCACTCGTAGTCCTTGATCGGACCGAAGATGCGCGCGCAGAACAAGCCGTCACGCTCGGGCTTGAACGTACGGTAGTTGATGGTTTCGGGCTTCTTGATCTCGCCGAAGGACCACGACAGGATCTTCTCGGGGCTCGCAATCGAGATCTTGATCTGATCGAAGGTCTGAGGCTGAGCCACGGGGTTGAAGAGATTCATGACCTCTTGATTCATCGCCGTCTCCTGGCTCTGCGGCGATCCCCTGCGGCCTCCGCGGGAACCTGCCGGAACAATCGGGGTGCGCCGGGCGGCTTATCCGCCCGGCGGAAACGGCGCGCCGGCTCGGGCGCGCCAGTGAGGTCGTTTATTCGGCAGCCTCGGAGGGCGGCAGTTCGTTCGCCGCCTTCTTGGAGCTGGTGAGCTCCACGTTGAGGCCGAGCGACCGCATCTCCTTGACGAGAACGTTGAAGCTCTCCGGAATGCCCGCCTCGAAGGTGTCGTCGCCGCGCACGATCGCCTCGTACACCTTGGTGCGCCCCGCCACGTCGTCCGACTTGACGGTGAGCATCTCCTGCAGGGTGTACGCCGCGCCATAGGCCTCGAGCGCCCACACCTCCATTTCGCCGAAGCGCTGGCCGCCGAACTGCGCCTTTCCGCCCAGCGGCTGCTGGGTGACGAGTGAGTACGGGCCGATCGACCGGGCGTGGATCTTGTCGTCCACGAGGTGATGCAGCTTCAGCATGTAGATGTAGCCCACCGTGACCTTGCGGTCGAAGGGCTCGCCCGAGCGGCCGTCATACAGGGTGACCTGGCCCGACCGGTCAAGACCGGCCTTCTCCAGCATCGCCTCGATGTCGTGCTCCTTGGCGCCGTCGAACACCGGCGTGGCGATCGGAACGCCGCGGCGCAGGTTCTCGCCGAGCGTCGCGAGCCCGTCGTCGTCCAGCGACCGGATATCGTCGTGGTCACCGTAGATGTCCACGAGCGTGTCCTTCAGCTGGCCGGCGCTGGCCGCCCGCTTGTAGGCGTCCACCGCCTCGCCGATCTTCCGGCCCAGGCCCGCGCAGGCCCAGCCCATGTGCGTCTCGAGGATCTGCCCGACGTTCATGCGCGACGGCACGCCCAGCGGGTTCAGCACGATGTCAACGTGCGTGCCGTCCTCCAGGAATGGCATGTCCTCGATCGGTACGATGCGCGACACGACGCCCTTGTTGCCGTGACGGCCGGCCATCTTGTCGCCCGGCTGGATCTTGCGCTTCACCGCGACGAAGACCTTGACCATCTTCATCACGCCGGGCGGCAGTTCGTCCCCGCGCTGCAGCTTCTCGACCTTGTCGAGGAACCGCTGCTCGAGACCCTTCTTCGCCTCGTCGTACTGCTTGCGCATGGCCTCAAGCGCGGCGTTCACCGCGTCGTCCGCCACGGCGTACGTCCACCACTGCGAGCGCGGCGACTGGTCGAGCGTCTCGCGGGTGATCTCGGACTCCTTCTTGAAGCCCTTCGGACCCGCGATGCCGACCTGGCCGACCAGCTGGTCGGCGAGGCGCGCGTAGACGTTGCGGTCCAGGATCGCGAGTTCGTCGTCGCGGTCCTTGGCGAGCCGCTCGATCTCCTCGCGCTCGATCGCCTGGGCGCGCTCGTCCTTGTCGACGCCGTGCCGGTTGAAGACGCGCACCTCCACGATGGTGCCCTGCACGCCCGGGGGCACGCGGAGCGACGTGTCGCGAACGTCCGAAGCCTTCTCGCCGAAGATGGCGCGCAGCAGCTTCTCTTCCGGCGTCATCGGGCTTTCGCCCTTCGGGGTGATCTTTCCGACGAGGATGTCGCCCGCGTTCACCTCGGCGCCGATGTAGACGATGCCGGCCTCGTCGAGGTTCTTCAGCGCCTCTTCCGACACGTTCGGAATGTCGCGCGTGATTTCCTCGGGCCCGAGCTTGGTGTCGCGGGCCATCACCTCGAACTCTTCGATGTGGATCGAGGTGAACACGTCCTCCTTGGCGATCCGCTCGGAGAGCAGGATCGAGTCCTCGAAGTTGTAGCCGTTCCAGGGCATGAACGCGACGAGCACGTTGCGGCCCAGCGCCAGTTCGCCCATCTCGGTCGAGGGACCGTCGGCGATGATGTCGCCCTTGCGCACCACGTCGCCCACCGACACCAGCGGCTTCTGGTTGATGCAGGTGTTCTGGTTGGAGCGCTGGAACTTCATCAGCCGGTAGATGTCGACGCCCGACTTCGACGGATCGAGGTCCTCGGTCGCCCGGATGACGATACGTGTCGCGTCCACCTGGTCGACCACGCCCGCCCGGCGGGCCGCGATCGCGGCGCCGGAGTCACGGGCGACCACCGCCTCCATGCCGGTGCCCACGAACGGGGCGTCGGCGCGGACCAGCGGCACGGCCTGGCGCTGCATGTTCGAGCCCATGAGCGCGCGGTTCGCGTCGTCGTTCTCCAGGAACGGGATGAGCGCCGCGGCCACAGACACGAGCTGCTTGGGAGACACGTCCATGTAGTCGACGCGGTCCACCGGCACGACGATCACGTCGCCGGCGTGACGCACCACGACGAGGTCCTCGGTCAGCTTGCCCTCGGAGTCGACCGCCACGTTCGCCTGCGCGACGTAGTGCTTCCCCTCCTCCATGGCCGACATGTAGACCACTTCGTTGGTCAGCTCGCCATCGCGCACCTTGCGGTACGGGCTCTCGATGAAGCCGTACTTGTTGACCCGCGCGAAGGTCGCCAGCGAGTTGATCAGGCCGATGTTCGGGCCTTCCGGCGTTTCGATCGGGCAGATGCGGCCGTAGTGCGTCGGGTGCACGTCTCGCACCTCGAAGCCGGCGCGCTCGCGGGTCAGGCCGCCCGGGCCAAGCGCCGACAGGCGGCGCTTGTGGGTGATCTCCGACAGCGGGTTCGTCTGGTCCATGAACTGCGACAGCTGCGACGAGCCAAAGAACTCGCGCACCGCGGCCGCGGCCGGCTTCGCGTTGATCAGGTCCTGCGGCATGACCGTGTCGATATCGACGGAGGACATGCGCTCCTTGATCGCGCGCTCCATGCGCAGCAGGCCGACGCGGTACTGGTTCTCCATGAGCTCGCCGACCGAGCGCACGCGGCGGTTGCCGAGGTGGTCGATGTCGTCCACTTCGCCCTTGCCGTCGCGCAGCTCGACGAGGGCGCGGACCACCGCGACGATGTCAGCCTTGCGCAGGATGCGCACCGTGTCCTCGGCGTCGAGGTCCAGGCGCATATTCATCTTCACGCGGCCGACGGCCGAGAGGTCGTAGCGCTCCGGATCGAAGAACAGCGAGTGGAACATCGCCTCCGCGGTGTCCACCGTCGGCGGCTCGCCGGGACGCATCACGCGGTAGATGTCGAACAGCGCCTCTTCGCGGCTGGAGTTCTTGTCCACCGTCAGGGTGTTGCGGATGTACGGGCCGACATTGACGTGGTCGATGTCGAGCACCGGGATGTCGTGGAAACCGGCGTCGATCAGAGCCTTCAGCGACTTCTCGCTGATCTCCTCGCCAGCCTCGGCGAAGATCTCGCCCGTGGCCGGGTTGACCAGGTCCTCGGCGATGTACTGGCCGTAGAGGTCCTCGTCCGTCGCCCGCAGGGCCTTCACGCCCTTCTCGGCGATCAGGCGGGCCGAGCGGGCCGTCAACTTCTTGCCGGCCTCGAGCACGAGCTCGCCGCTGTCGGCGTCGATGAGGTCGTTGACGACCTTCATGCCCTTCATGCGCTCGGCGTCGTAGGGCACGCGCCAGCCGTCCTTCTCCCGCGTGTAGGTCACGTGGTTGTAGAAGGTCGACAGGATCTCCTCGCCGTCCATGCCCAGCGCGAACAGCAGCGAGGTCACCGGGATCTTGCGGCGGCGGTCGATGCGCGCGTAGACGATGTCCTTGGCGTCGAACTCGATGTCGAGCCACGAGCCGCGGTACGGGATGATGCGCGCGGCGAACAGCAGCTTGCCGGACGAATGGGTCTTGCCCTTGTCGTGGTCGAAGAAGACGCCCGGCGAGCGGTGCATCTGCGAAACGATCACGCGCTCGGTGCCGTTCACGATGAAGGTGCCGTTCATCGTCATGAGCGGCATGTCGCCCATGTAGACGTCCTGCTCCTTGATGTCCTTCACGGACTTGGCGCCGGTGTCCGGATCGACGTCGAACACGATCAGCCGCAGCGTCACCTTGAGGGGCGCGGCGAAAGTCATGCCGCGCTGGCGGCACTCGTCGACGTCATATTTCGGGGGTTCGAACGTGAACTTCACGAACTCGAGCAGCGACGCGCCCGAGAAATCGGAGATCGGGAACACGGACTTGAAGACGGACTGCAGCCCCTCGTCCGGACGCCCGCCAGCGGGCTCCTCCACCTGGAGGAACTGGTCGTACGACGCCTTCTGAACCTCGATGAGGTTCGGCATGTCCGCGACTTCGCGGATATGTCCGAAGAACTTGCGCACACGCTTCCGGCCGGTGAACGTCTGAGCCATCTCGTTCCTCACTCCTTCGGATCCGCCGCCCGTCTTCTTCCGGCATGGCCCGGGGGCCCATGCCGACCGGTGTCGGCGTCCGCAAAAATCGGCCTTCCGGCCCTGCCTCGTTCCGTCCGCGCCCGCGCCGGCTGGGGAGCCGTGGTCGCCTTTGACGGCAAGAAGGCCCCGGGGCGACAGGCCCCGGGACCAGATCGCAGCCTAGGCTGCGAGGTGACGTCCAGGCCGCAGAAGCGGCCGGGAATTACTTGAGCTCGACCTTGGCGCCAGCCTTCTCGAGCTGCTCCTTGATCTTGCCGGCCTCTTCCTTGGCCACGCCTTCCTTGACGGGCTTCGGAGCGCCTTCGACCAGGTCCTTGGCTTCCTTGAGGCCGAGGCCGGTGATCGCGCGGACCTCCTTGATGACCTCGATCTTCTTGTCGCCAGCCGAAGCCAGGACGACCGTGAACTCGGTCTGCTCCTCGGCGGCCGGAGCGGCGGCGCCGCCGCCGGCGGCCGGGGCCGCAACCGCCACGGCGGCGGCGGCGGACACGCCCCACTTCTCCTCGAGGAGCTTCGCGAGCTCGGCGGCCTCGAGAACGGTCAGGGACGACAGCTCGTCGACGAGCTTGGTCAGATCAGCCATTGTAGTCTTTCCTTGAAGTTGGTTTTCGAACCAGGTGCTGGTGCGAGATGGGACGGAACGGCCTTACGCCGCGTCTCTCTTGGCATAGGCTCCGAACACGCGGGCGAGCTTGGCCGCCGGCGCAGTGGAGAGCTGAGCGATCTTGGTCGCCGGGGCCTGGATGAGGCCGACGAGCTTGGCGCGCAGTTCGTCCAGGGAGGGCATCGTGGCCAGGGCCTTGACGCCGTCCGGGTTCAGAGCGGTCGTGCCCATCGCTCCGCCAAGGATCACGAGCTTGTCGTTGGTCTTGGCGAAATCGACGGCGACCTTGGCCGCCGCAACGGGATCGCTGCTGTAAGCCAGCAGCGTCGGGCCCTTCAGCAGGTTCCCGATCGAAGCGACGTCCGTGCCTTCGAGAGCGATCTTGGCGAGGCGGTTCTTCGCGACCTTCACGGTGGCGCCGGCCTGCTTCATCTGCGAACGCAGCTTCTGCATGTCAGCGACCGTGAGGCCGGCGTAGTGAGCGACGACGACGACGCTGGTCTCGTTGAAGACCGAGTTGAGCGTGCCGACGAGCTCACGCTTAGCCGCTTTATCCACGGGGCTCTCTCCGGTTGGCGGGGACAGATGTCCCGCCGGTTGCTGGATGCCGCGATGCGGGCGAACCCGCTTCACGGCGCTTCCGACGTGCCTGTCCCCGGATCGGGGCCGCCTCGCGGCCGCCCTTACCCGGTGTGAAGGTTCGAACCAACTCCGGGCCTTACGGCCCTTAAACTGGTCTTCCCCGTCTGTGCAGGCTCGGGGCTCGAATTAAGCTCGCCCGGAGGCGATGCGCCTGCAGTCTCGGACAGGACATGGCCGGCAGAGGCGCGAGGGTCGCCCCTCGACCTGCCGGCCATTCCAACCGGTTACCCGGCTGGAAACACAAACGAACGGATCATGCCGAACGGCACGGTCCGCACGTGATGTCTGGAACTCATGGGGTGTCCATAGACGCTTCAGGCTCTCTTGCCAAGCCCGAAAGGCGAAAAAGTGGCGCGTTCCACAGGTGGCCCGCGTCAGGCCGCCGCATGGGCAGCCGGATATGTGGACGCGCCCGCCCCGTTTCAAGCCCGCTCGATCCGCTTCACCGGTCCGCGCGGCCGGCCGGACTTCTCCGCGATCTCCCGGTCCTGCGCCTCGATGGCGGCGCGGATGTCGCGGTCCGCGTCCAGGCCCTCGACCATTGTGCGCGGGATCCGCCGATTCGAGCTGAGCGAGCCGTCCTCGTACACGACGTTGAACAGCACATACTCGGAGTCGTTGCTCTTCTTGCTCTTCTTCGCCATGGCGAGGTCCTATCCGTGAGGGGGCTTTCGGGGAGGAATGTGGGAGGGCGCCCAAAAAGGAAAGGCCCCGCCGAGGCGAGGCCTTTCCGTTTCGCTGCCGCCGGACGCTCAGGCGTTCGGCTGGGCGCCGCCGAGCACGCTCGACGGGTCGATCTTCACGCCAGGACCCATGGTCGAGGAGATCGCGATGCGCTGGACATAGGTGCCCTTAGCGCCCGCCGGCTTGGCGCGCGAGACGGCGTCCGCGAAAGCCTTGATGTTCTCGACGAGCTTGTCGGCGTCGAACGAGGCCTTGCCGACGCCGGCGTGCACGATGCCCGCCTTCTCGACGCGGAACTCGACAGCGCCGCCCTTGGCGGCCTTCACCGCGCCGGCGACGTCCGGGGTCACGGTGCCGACCTTCGGGTTCGGCATCAGGCCGCGCGGGCCGAGCACCTTACCCAGGCGGCCGACGAGCGGCATCATGTCCGGGGTGGCGATGCAGCGATCGAAGTCGATCTTGCCCGAGTTGATGATCTCGACCAGGTCCTCGGCGCCGACGATGTCGGCCCCGGCGGCCTTGGCCTCCTCGGCCTTGCCGGCGCGCGCGAACACGGCGACGCGCACGTCACGGCCCGAGCCGTTCGGCAGGTTGCAGACGCCGCGGACCATCTGGTCGGCGTGACGCGGGTCGACGCCGAGGTTCATGGCGACCTCGATGGTCTCGTCGAACTTGGCCGTGGCGCGCTCCTTGAGCAGCTTCACGGCGTCGGCGATCGGATAGAGCTTGGTCCGGTCGACGCCCTCACGGGTGGCGCGGACGCGCTTGGCGATCTTCGGCATGACTTACCCCACCACCTCGAGGCCCATGGAACGGGCGGAACCCTCGATCATCGCCATGGCCGACTCGACCGTGTCGCAGTTGAGGTCCGGCATCTTCTTCTCGGCGATCTCGCGGATCTGGTCCTTGGTGACCTTGCCGATGAAGCCGCGGCCCGGGGTGCGGTGGCCCGAGGCGGGCTTCTTGCCGAGCTTCAGGTTGGCGGCCTTCTTCAGGAAGTAGGTGACCGGCGGCTGCTTCATCTCGAAGGTGAAGGACCGGTCCTGGTAGGCCGTGATGATCACCGGAATCGGCATGCCCTTCTCCATCTGCGCAGTGCGCGCATTGAAGGCCTTGCAGAATTCCATGATGTTCAGGCCGCGCTGACCCAGCGCCGGGCCGATCGGGGGCGACGGGTTCGCCGCGCCGGCCGGCACCTGAAGCTTCACGTAGCCCGTGATCTTCTTCGCCATGATGGCTGCTCCTCGGAAAACCGGCGCGCCTCTCGGGAAACGCCGGCTGGCGCGGCCGGGTCACTTCCCTTCCGCGCCGGGTTTGCAGGTCGCGGTCCGGCATGAGCTCCCGGCTGGCGCCCGGGCATGCCTCCCGCAGTGGAAAGCCCCGCCGGTTGGGCGGGGCCGCGTCTCCCTAGCCGAAGCCGGGGAATTCATCAAGAGCAGGCGAAAGGCCTCAGACCTTCTCCACTTGCCCGTATTCGAGCTCGACCGGCGTGGCGCGGCCGAAGATGGACACCGCCACCTTGAGGCGGGCGCGGGTCTCGTCGACCTCCTCGACGATACCGTTGAACGAGGCGAAGGGCCCGTCCGACACGCGCACCTGCTCGCCAACCTCGAACGCCACGGAGGGCTTCGGCCGCTCGACGCCGTCAGCCACCTGGCCCTTGATGCGCTCGGCCTCCCGATCCGGGATCGGCATCGGCTTCTTGTCCGTGCCCAGGAAGCCCGTGACCTTCGGGGTGTTCTTGATGAGGTGGTAGACCTCGTCGGTCATGTCGCACTTCACCAGCACGTAGCCGGGGAAGAACTTGCGCTCGGTGTCGATCTTCCGCCCGCGGCGGACCTCGACAACCTTCTCGGTCGGCACCATCACCTCTTCGAACTTCTCCTCGAGGTGGCGCTGGGCGGCCTGGTCCTTGATGGACTGGGCCACCTTGTTCTCGAAGTTCGAGTAGGCGTGGACGATGTACCAGCGCATAGACATGGCGCGCGTCTCTCCAAAGGGCGTCCGGGCGGCCTCAGGGCCGCTCGCCGGAAACGCGTCGTTCTTAACGTCCCACGCCGAGCACGAGCCCGACGATCCAGCGAATGATCAGGTCGGAGAACAGGAAGAACACGCTCGCGACCACGACCATCAGGAAGACCATGCCGGTGGTCACCAGCGTCTCCTTGCGGGTCGGCCACGTGACCTTCGCCGCCTCGGAGCGGACCTGCTGGATGAACTCGAAGGGGCTCGTCTTGGCCATGCACCACCACTGCAAGCGTCGGGCGGCGGCGCCGCCCCGTCCTTCCGACCAAGCGCTCGGGGGCCGCGGGGCCCGGATTCGACCGATACGATGTGGGAAGAACCCAGCGCATAGGCCAAAGCGTCGCCACGGTCAAGGGCGGCGCGCCCCGCGGGCGCCCAAAGTGAAAGCCCCCGGACGCTTGCGCATCCAGGGGCTTCGAAGATGGCAGGGGCTGAGGGACTCGAACTCTCGACCTGCGGTTTTGGAGACCGCCGCTCTAACCAGCTGAGCTAAGCCCCTATGCGGACACGCGAGGCGTCCACGGCGCGTAGATGCCCCATCCCCGCTCAGGATGCAAGAGGGTGGGCGTCATTTTCACAGTGTCTTCGCGTGCCGGGGCGGCGACAAAGAAACCGCCTTCGAAGTCACAAAAAGAAAGGGGCGCCGGTCGCCCGACGCCCCTCCCCTTTCAGCTTTCGCCGAACCTTACGCGATGATGGAGGCCACCACGCCGG